>NZ_AZDH01000001.1 GCF_001435445.1 Companilactobacillus kimchii DSM 13961 = JCM 10707
TTGATGGGTTTTTCTGTCCACTTAAATGTTCAACTTAAATTTTACAATCTGCCTTACATTTAAGAATTCATATATATGAACTAATGAAACTATTTCTCCGCTAGTAAGAAGGTACAAGATAATTAGGTACATTCTTTGATCTTCGTTAAAATATCTGTTTGTATCGGGAATATTCTGTATCTGTTTTTCTAAAAAGTTTTTTGATTCATTAGGGATAAAGAATTGCCCTGAATTAGATCTAGTAATCGAGGACAAATTATTTCTTTTCAATTCAATATTTATTTTTTTCAATGAATATGAAAGTTGTCTCGGTGTTAAATTTAATTTACGTTCCAGTTCAAAACTTTTACTAACCTGAAAATGAATTATTTGCTTTAATACGACCGTTTCCCTGTCATCCAACATTTCACCTCCGCTCCACGTCTATAGATTAGCCCAGAAAATAGCAAATTGGAATGCGCTTTCATTTCGACTTTTGTCCTACATTTTCGAAATGAGTATGCAAAATTGAACTTACCTTCAATAGTGAAATTTTATAATTTTTAAACAAATACCATATCAGTAAGTTTTTCAGTACAAAAAAAGCTTCAATAATTTGAGTTTTCACATTCAAACTATTGAAGCTTTTTTGGGGTTTATTTATTTAATACTGTTTCTTTATTATCAATAATTGAGCCTAAATTGAAGTTCAAAATATTATCTTGTTTATCAACAACAATACCGGTTAAATTGTAATGTTTAATGAAGGACATGAACTCTTCCTTCTTAGATGAAGAACCTACTAGGGCCCAAATACTAGCCTCAATCAGACTACTCCTAATAACAGTTGTCTGATGATTATCGGCCTGGTTCATTTTATAAGTGTTACCTAAAAATTCGTCATTTTCAAAAGTCGAAATAGCGCCATTCTTCAAATAATAGGTCGTCAAATCTTCTTCAACGTTAGAAATATTAATTTCCCAATGGAAATCAGAATTTTGTTTGGTAGCAAATTTAATACTTCGATCACCACTCAAGTAAACTCCCACTACTTCGGGATTTTTCAAAAGTGGTTTGAGTGTTTCATCAAATACCTGTTCAATTGCCCAGTTTCTAACTATAACTGAAGGATCAAACTTACCTGCAAAGTATGGTTTATAAATACCATTAGTCATCTGTTCTGACAATATGGCTGAATTATAAATCTGTTTAAAATCATTTGAGGCTGTTAGAGGTTTTTGATCGCCACGTTGAAACTTGGATACTAAAGAGTCATATCTAAAGGCAGAAAATTGACGATCAATTTCTTGCAGACGTTCATCAATTCTTTCTGTCGCTACTTTTAGGAGTTCCATAACGGTAACGTTCGTTGTTAGTGTTGCTAATTTAATTAAAAAATTCATATTCATTTGATTGATTGTTTTAGTTTTTAAATAATACTTTTCATTTTTCATTTAATGTACCTCGGTTTCTAATTCTTAATACACTTTAAAGTATATCGGGTGAATTTGAATTATTTATGACTAAAATTAGAATAAAATGACAAAAAAATAAGATGTATAACGTCGTTATACATCTCACTTTAAAGCTATTTTATCTGTAAACCCATCACGAAAGTTTTCCATACCGAGATTCCTATCGACAATCATTCCAGTCAGATGGTACCTCTCGATGAATTGTGGGAACTTATTAGTTCCGGCAGATATTCCGGCTGAAGACCAAATCTTAGCATCCAAGGTATTATTAGTTACAATCGTTACTTGCTCAATATTGCTAGATTCTTTTCTCAAACTGTGAACTTCATTAGAAGTTGAAACTGCACCATTCTTCAAGAAATAAGTTGCCAACAGAATATCTAGATTATTGGGATCTTTAATGGCAATGCGCCAATTGAAATCAATATCAGGTCGACTAGCCAAACGAACATCTTCACCACATCTCAAGGATACTCCATCAATATTGTCGACACTGAGTAGTCTAATTAAATATTGATTGAACAGTTGGTCAATAATCCAACCATTTAACAAACCAACCGGATCATATTTACCATTATAGTAGGAACTAAAGTAATGTTGTGTCATTTGCTCAGCTGTAATTGTTTGTTCATAGACTTCTCTAAACGTTTCAGAAATCATTAAAGCTGTTTCGTCGCCATCTTGAAATCTGCTTAAGAAAGAATCCTTATTTTCTACTGAGAACAATTCATCATACTTCTTAACTTGGGTATCGACCTGCATAACAGTTTGATCTAAAATACTCTGATCAAAGATCTCTTCTTTAGGTACTGCCAACTTAATTTCGAGTGGCAGATCAAATTTATTTAAAACGGTACTTATGTATTTATATTCAGTCATATTTATCACTCCTTTGCGTAAAAAAATACGTATGCTCATCTAATTTATCGATAAGTATACGTACTAAATGTGATGAAAATATGACCAAAGTTTGTGGAAAGATTTAAGCTTCTTTTTTATTAGAATTCAAAAGTAAATTCAGAATAATTGCTGAAAAACTCCCGACAACTAAACCATTATTTAAAATAGTTTGTAGTGTTGATGGTAAGAAATGAAGTAGAGTTGGTTGAACTGTTACTCCAAGTCCCAAACTGATTGAAACAGCCATAATCATAATATTATTATTATTCATTTTAACTTTAGATAGCATCTTGATACCTTCAATACCAACGGTACCAAACATAATCAACATAGCGCCACCTAAGACGGCATTAGGAATCAATTCAGCTACCGCACCAACCTTAGGGATCAGGCCTAAGATGATCAATAAAAAGGCTGAGAAGTAAACTGGCTTATTCTTCTTGATTCCTGATAATTGAACAACCGCAACATTTTGCGAGAAAGTCGAGTATGGGAAAGTGTTAAAGATACCACCAAGAATAGCAGCTAACCCTTCAGATGCATATCCACGTTGCAAATCATTCTCATCCAAATCACGTTTTGTCAATTCAGCTAAAGCATAGTAAACACCAGTTGATTCGATCATACATGTTAAAGCTGCTAAGAGCATAACAAGAATTGATGACCATTCAAACTTAGGTGTTGCAAAATAAAATGGACGTGGAATTTGGAACCAGTGCGCTGAGCCAACACTTGCAAAACCAATCTGACCCATACCGATTCCCATTAAATATCCAGCCACAATACCAATCAGAACCGCAATCTGTTGAATAAATCCACGGCCCCAAATACTTACGACAACGATAATTAATGCTGTT
Source organism: Companilactobacillus kimchii DSM 13961 = JCM 10707 (assembly GCF_001435445.1). GTDB lineage: Bacteria > Bacillota > Bacilli > Lactobacillales > Lactobacillaceae > Companilactobacillus > Companilactobacillus kimchii. The sequence continues at coordinate 3,212 of NZ_AZDH01000001.1, forward strand.
GAAAATCCTAAAATTAAATTGGTTGGGTTACCGAACCCTTTAGCAGTAGCGTCCCCACCACCAATATTTTGGAAAGCTACCGGTATCAAAGTAAACCCAATCAAAGTTATTAGAGAACCAGTAACAACTGGTGGAAAAAATCTCTTTAATTTGGCAAATACTTTCGAAATTAACATGATAAAAATACCAGCCACGATAATAGCGCCATACATATAGGCTATTCCAAAGTGATGTCCTATATTTTGTAACGGTGTTACATATTCGACCGCCGATCCTAAAACAACCGGTAATCCAATCCCAGTCAAAGGTGTTCGCTTAATTTGTAACAGTGTGGCTACCCCACACATAAAAATATCTACTGAGATTAAGTATGTCATTTCCTTAGCGCTGAAGCCCAAAGATGCACCGATCAAGATCGGTATCAAGATATCTCCTGAGTACATGGCTAGTAAATGTTGAAATCCTAATAGCAGATTCTTAAAAAAAGAATCGCTCTTATCATTCATATTAAGATCCATTATTGCCCCTCCTATATTTAGAAAATTATAACATCTTTTCTGAAAGTTATTAAAGGCGAAGTTTGGATTAATTAAAACATTATCTATGATAGAATGAAGGCAGTATAAAATAGGAGGAATTCTAAGAGATGAATAAAAATCATTTAGATGACGCTTGTACAACTATCTTAGTTGGTAAAAACGCCAGTATCGACGGTTCAACAATGATCGCCAGAAATGACGATACATTTTTTGCCGTTGCCCCACACAGTTTCGTATTAAACCCTGCTGTTAAAGGTGAAAAAGGTCGCAAAGTTAAATCATGGTTAAACGGCTTCGAATCCGAAGTTCCCGAAAATGGCTACAAATGGCCTGCAGTTCCTAACGTTGACTACAAGAAATTCGGTTATTATGACGAAAGTGGTATTAATGGTAAGAATGTTGCTATGTCAGCTACTGAAAGTACTTACGGTAATGAACGTGCATTAGCCTTTGACCCATTAGTTAAAGATGGTATGGACGAAGACGTTATTGTTCGTATGGTTCTTCCTTATGTTGATTCAGCTAAAGCTGCCGTTCAACGCACTGGTGATCTTATCAAAAAGTTTGGTTCACCTGCTGGTAACTCACTTCTATTCAGTGATAAAGACGACGTTTGGTACATGGAAATTGTTACAGGTCATCACTGGGTAGCTCAAAGAATCCCTGATGACAGTTATGCCGTTTGTGCTAACCGTGTTTCTATCCAACAAGTTGATTTCAATAACTCTGATGAATTCATGTGGTCAGAAGGAATCCAAGAATTTGTTGAAAAGAACCATTTAAACACAGACAAAACTGGTTTCAACTTCAGACATATCTTTGGTACAGATAATCTTAAAGACCGTCACTACAACACACCACGTGTATGGTTCGGTCAAAAGTACTTCAACCCTGAGATTCAACAAGATCCAGAAGATGGTGAACTACCATTCATCATGAAGACAGATCACAAGATCACTGTTGATGATATTGAATATGTTCTAGGTTCACACTATAACGAAACACCTTATGATCCATATAGCCCATATGCTTCAGAAGATGACAAACATCGTTACCGTCCAATCGGTTTGAACAGAACACAAAACTCACATGTTCTTCAAATCAGAAATGACGTTCCTGAAGAATATGCTGCTATCATGTGGTTATGTATCGGATTCCCAACATTTACACCATACATTCCATTCTACACAAACATGAATGAAACAGACGATTCATATAACGACGCTTCACTCAAGTTTAACTTCAAGGATGCATATTGGATGTATAACGCTCTATCTGTTCTTGTTGAATCAAACTACAGTGAATTCATCCAAGATGATATTGACTACTTAACAGATATTCGCCAACAATTACGTGCCTCAGTTGCTGAAACTGATAAGCTTGCCGCTAATTATTCAGGAGACGAATTAGTTGAATTCTTAACTGACAGAAACCAAAAGGTTGTTAAGGAAATGAGAGACAAGACACATGACTTCTTTGGTGAACTTTATACAAAGGGTATCAATCTTTCAAAACTTACATTCAATATGGATGCTAACCTATAAAATCAAATGATAATCTCTCTGACTCTCGATGGGTTGGAGGGATTTTTTGTTATGTTTTATAGTTGATCTCCCCTTGCTTTCAAATTTAAATTGAACTATCTTTCTACTTAGAAATATTAATATATCGAGGTTTTTCAAAATGGAACCAACATTTAACAGGATGACTCCTGCCGGATATAAAGCTATTGAGCAAGAGATCAAACATTTGAAAGAAATTCGTCCCAGAAAGATTAAAATATTGGCTGCCGCTGCTGCTTTGGGTGATCGTTCTGAGAATACCGAATACTCAACTGCTAAAAGAGATCTTGGTCACTTGGAAGGTCGTCTACGCTTTCTATACAAACAGCTTCAATACGCTGATGTCGTCGTCCCTGCTGACAATGACAAGCTGGATATCGGTAAATTCGTAACGGTTGAATTCTTGGATGATCATGATCAAGTTACTTATCAATTAGTTGGTAAACAGGAAGCCAACCTAAATCAAAACAAGATTTCCTTTGCTTCACCGATTGGTAAAGCTCTGGAAAATCATAAGGTCAATGATGTCGTAACGGTAAGTGCACCTGATGGTTCCTATCAGGTCAAAATCATCGAAATCAAACTAAATTGATTTTATAATTATTTAAATATGGTACGTACCGATTTAAAAGAATGCCCGTTTAAAGCTAACCCTGTTACATACCTATTCTTGATAAACATCATGATATAAAAAAAAGAATAGTCAAAACTCGACAACCACGGGTATAATAAAGTATTGATTTTTTAGGAGGATGTTTTTTAATGGATGAAAGTAAAAAGTTGGCCAAGAAGACCCTTGATCGTGGTTTCTGGCTGGCATTTTGTGCTTCTGCTCTTTGGGGAGTTTCGGGTACCGTTTTACAGTTCGTAGCTAAGAACTTGAATATTCCCACAATGTGGTTTATTGGTACCAGAACACTTATAGCTGGTATCCTTTTGTTAGCAGTTGGCTTAGTCGTTTTACCTAAAAAGGAATTCTTTGCTGTTTTTAAAAATAAAAAAGATTTTCTAACACTACTTAGTTTTTCCGTTTTTGGTTTATTAGCTAATATGTTTACCTTTTTTCACGCTGTTAAAACTGGTAATTCATCAACAGCAACAATTCTACAGTACCTCTCACCTTTGTTTATCATGATTGGTGCCGTAATCTTTACTAAAAAGAAAACTTCACGTGTGGACGTAATTTCCTTTATCATTGCTTTAATTGGGGTTGTCCTTATGATTACTCGAGGTGACTTAGGACATCTCTCAATTCCATTTATTTCAGTTCTTTGGGGTATTGGTAGTGGTATCACCGCTGCACTTTATATTACGATCCCACAAAAGCTGATTGCTAAATATCATGGAATCTTAATTACCGGTTGGGGTATGTTAATCGCCGGATTAATTTCCAACTTATTCAATCCTTTCTGGGTCAATGCTCCTAAGATGACTGCTGGAAGTATTCTAGGTGTTGGTACAGTTATCTTGCTTGGTACAGTTCTGGCCTTCCTATTGATGGTTATCAGTACTAAATATACTACAGCCGCTATTGTTAGTATCACTGATGCTGTGCAACCTTTCACTACTTTAATTTTAAGCGTCATTTTTCTTCATTACGCGGTTAACCTTGCCGAAGTAATTGGTGCCGTTATTGTTATCGTAGCCATTTATGTATTGAACCGCTATGATACTGAATAATTGAATTTTTGAAGCTGAATAATTGATTCGGCTTCTTTTTTTTTCACAATTTTGTTTTAATAAGGGTGTGCGTTAAAAGGAGGAATATTCGTTTATGAAAATATTTGCATATGGAATTCGTGAAGACGAAGAACCATCTTTAAAGAAATGGGAAGAGGCTAATCCTAATGTTGAAGTAGGCTTCACTAAATACACTTTAACAGCCGATTCAGCTAGATTGGCTGAGGGGTCTGACGGTGTCGTAACATTACAGACTTCTCCCTACACTAGAGAAGCTTTGGAAGTACTTAATAAATTAGGTATTAAGTACATTTCTATTCGTAATGTCGGCTTTGATAACTTCAACTTCAAAGATCTCAATGATCTTGGATTTACTCTAACAAATGTGCCCGTTTATTCTCCAAATGCCATCGCTGAGCATACCGTTCTATTGATGGGACGTTTACTACGTCGTGTACCCGAATTCGATGAGAAATTCGATAATGGTGATTTCACTTGGGCTCCTACTATTGGTAAAGAATATCGTGAACAAACAGTTGGTGTTGTTGGTACCGGACATATTGGCCGTGTAGTTATCAAGATTTTACAAGGCTTCGGTGCTAAAGTTGTAGCTTACGATGTTTACCACAACGACGACATCGAAAAACAGGGATTGTACGTAGATAGTTTGGAAGAACTATACAAGCAATCAGATATCATTACTTTACATGTTCCATTATTCGATTCTAATAAATACATGATCAACGATAAGGCCATCTCACAAATGAAAGATGATGTTTATATTATCAACTGTGCTCGTGGTGAATTAATTGATACTGATGCTCTTATTAAAGGATTAGACAGTGGTAAAGTTGCTGGAGCTGGACTTGATGTTCTTGATAACGAGAACTCCGTCTTCGGTAAAGTTTGGAGTAGTGTTGACAACATTCCAAACGAAAAAATCAAGAACTTAGCTAAGAGAACGAATGTTATCATTACTCCACATAGTGCCTTCTATACAGAGACAGCAATTCATAATATGATTACAACTTCATTCGATTCAAACAAAGCCTTAATTGAAGGTCTTAAGCCAAATAATATTGTTGATACAACTAAATAGAACTTAACTAAGAGACACTTTCCTTTCGGAAACAGTGTCTCTTTTTTTGTAGCGTCACAAATATTTGTAACGATAAAACTTTGAATTTTATTTTTTTAATAATAATTAAAATTTCAAAAATAATAGTGTTGGTATAAGCTGTTTTAACAATATTTATAGATAATATTTTTACTTTCTAAAATTAAATAAATTTATATTGGCCTATTCTTCCTCAAATAATTGTCCCTATTGATTTCTAGCCATTATGTAACGATGCCACAAAATCGAGACACCTATTAATCAATCTTTCCGTTGCTATAATAAGGCTGATAGCCTTTACAGCCTGTAATTATTTTTTGAGGAAGGAATGGATTATATGGATGTATTCAAAGTCTTAAAACATCTGCTTATATTTTTTTGGATTGCTCTTTTATTTTGTTTAATAATCCTTTCTTTGGCAACGACAACAACCATTACTTTGGCCAACAGTACTACTGAAGACCAGGAAGCAATTGATAGCGCTCCTCCGGGGCTTGATATTCACAAATTTTTTAGAATTTCTCCACCCCAAAAGAATGTTAGTGATGATCCGTTTATAAATAACAACGCTCAAACTACTAAAAATGGACAAGTTCTTGATTTAGCAAATGGTTCTGGTGCCTATGGAGCAGCTTGGTCTGACACTTCGGCTGGAAACTATATAGATATCCGCAAAGATCAAACCGTCTCTGCTTGGTTATACTTTGGTGCAGCCACTAATAATGAGCTTTTAAATGGCCAAGGGATGGCTTTAGTTTTACAAAACGATCCTCGTGGTTATAACGCTATGGGTGCCGGTTACCAAGGACTTGGAGTTTATGGATACGACAAAGCAACTACCTCGTATTATTATTTTACAGAAGGATCCCCTGTCGTGGCTAACCGTGATTATATTGCTAGTACTGCTGTTAAAAACAGTATGGCTCTAGAATTCGATAGCCAAATAAATGACGTTCTTTCAACAAGAGATGAGGCCCCTATTCAACTTCTTTATAAATCGGGTGACTTGTCGAACCTTTACAAAGGTACATACTATTACACATTAAATGGATACGATACAAAGGATACTGCTAATAGAATTCCTATTCCTTCTACCTATCCCTCCAATTCTTCATTTGGAGCTAGCGGTGGTTACGGACATATTGCGGTAACTTATCCGGGCTTAGCAACTAGTTATGCTCTTTTACCAATAGGGGCTTCCAACCAATCCAACTCTGCTTGGAAGGGGTTCACAACGGCTGCTTCTATTATTCACTCTGGAGCTAAGTCGGCACAATTGGTTGATGCTGGTACCGATGACAATCCTATTTATTGGCATCATGTTACCTTCACTTGGAAACACGCTCAAGACGATAAATCAGCACAAATAAAATATGCTTTTAATGACAAATATTTAGATGGGACAATTAACAATGATAGTAGTACTCTTAGCGGATATCCTCGAGTTGATCAAACTGTAGACGTTGATCCTAGTGTTTTTGGTAGTATCAAGGACAATAAATTATATTGGGGATTTACCGGCGCCAATGGGAGTTCAAAGGGTGTTTACAGTAAATTAGTAGTTTTCGAATCAATTCCTGCACTAGTTCACGCCGATGCAAAAACAAATATCACTGACAACACTTTGGACAAAGTGATCACAGATGACTCTACTGACAAAAGCATTGCCCACGGTGACAAATTAACAATTAACTATGACATCAATTATGATACCGAAAATAGTCGTGTTGATTGGAATAATATTGCCGCCGAAATTGATTTACCATCTAATATTAATTATGATTCCGATAGCAATGGAAATATTGCTGCAATTAATTACAAAAATAGCTTAAATGGAAACACAAAAACCGAATACATCAGTGGCACAAACTTAACTTCCCAAACTTTGAAATTCAAACTAGCAGAGAACCTAGGCAAAGTTAGCAATACTGCTTATACCAGTGCCAATATTTCAATCAATGGTACAGCTGAGAACACAACTGACCACGACATCGACGTACCTGAAGAACCAGCCAAATTTTCAGGTGAGAATCAAATTTCCACAACTAGTACTCCAGAATTCACGGTGGCCTATCAGAAGAATTGGTTATTAACTTTTAAAAATCCTGCCCCAATAAATATAGTCTATAACGATGCTAACGAAAATTTAAATTTACCCACACATCTTAGTTATGACAAAAACCATCATTTCAAAGCAGAGGACCCTATTCGTTATGATATAAGTGTTGGCAATAAAACTTATACTACCAGTACTCAAGCCAACTCAACCGATACATCAGCTATTGGAACTATTCCTTTGAGAAGTATTATTGGCAATGATTTCTGGAATATTTTTAAAGAAAAAACTACTCAAAAGATTACCGTCACCGCTACCGATAAGGATGATATTAAATCGAATACTGTTACATATACCGTTAATGTCTTACAAAATAAATTTTTGAATGTGAATGCATCCAAGGACTTAGATTTCCAAGATGTCAACTATTTATCGACCAACGAATACTTAAAAAGAAAAAATGGATTCTCAGTCAGCGTTACAAGCTTAAGAAATCCTTGGAAACTATCCGTTTCAACTTCAGAAATTAAAAAAGGCAACGTTAATTTTAATGGAATATTAGTCTATAAAAAGAAAGATGGAACTGTTTATGATCTAACCTCAGAAGAAGTACCTATTGCCGAAAACGACGTTGTTAGTGATCAACTAGTAACAACAGTAATTTCAAAAGATTGGACAGATAATACTGGACCTTTACTGAAACAAACTGGAATTAGCGAAGCCGGCAAGTATAGTGGAACCGTAACTTGGTACGTCACCAACAGTATTTAAAAAGATGTTTGACAAAAGATAATTCGGGGTGTAACTTATTCACCAATCAAATAATTAAAATCTATTTAATCAAATTAGACGTTGAAGAGAAGAGTAAATTAATCCAGTAATTTCCCAGTGACCGTCAGCCAGTGAAAAGACGGAATGAACAATTAATTGAAGATGAGCTTGGAGTCTTATCCTAGTGAAAGCCAGGAATACGCAAGGATGCGATATCATCCCAGACATGACAGTGTCGTTGAGGTATTTTGTGTAAGCAAAGTATAAATTAGGGTGGTACCACGAGTAATCGTCCCTACAGTGCAGATAAATTCTGTATTGTAGGGACGATTTTTTTTACACTCCCTTAACGACTGTGTCGTTTTAGGGAGTGTTATGGGAATGTCCATAGGACATTCGTATTTCCTTTTATCTCTTAATGACTTTGTCATTTAGAGAGTGTTATGGGAATGTTCGTAGAACATTCGTATTTCCTTTTATCCCTTAACGACTCTGTCGTTTTAGGGAGTGTTATGGGAATGTCCATGGGACATTCGAATTTCTCTAACTCATCATTCAACCACCACAAAAGATTAAATAGACCCAGGAGGATTTAAATATGACAGTTAAAACAACAAGTAAAATTGGATTCCAACATGTAGGAAGTTTTCTCAGACCAGACGTCCTTAAACAGGCCCGCCAAGACTACTTCGATAATCAAATTACTCAAAAGGAACTAACCACCGTTGAAAATGAAGCCATCAAAGATCTTGTTAACAAAGAAGTTGCCGCAGGCTTAGATTACGCTACTGATGGCGAATTCCGTCGTTCATATTGGCATTTGGATTTCTTCTGGGGATTTGAGGGTATTGATCATATTCATTACGGCGAAGGTTATCATTTTGCTCATGAGGAAACTCGTGACGATACTGCTATCTTATCGGGACACATCAAATTTAATCCTGAAACTCATCCCTTCATCAAAGATTTTGAATTTCTCAAATCATTAACTGATCATTTAGACATCGAACCTAAGCAAACTATCCCTGCTCCTTCACAGCTCTATATCGAATTGATTCGTGGAACTAACGATGATAAGATTAAAGAATTTTACCCAAATATCAATGATTTATATTTAGACATCGAAAAAGCTTATCACGACGCTATTTTGGCTTTCTACGATAAGGGTGCTCGTGTCATTCAATTAGATGACTGTTCATGGGGATTATTCCTAGATGAAGGCTTTTTAAAAACCCCTGACGGTAAAGCTTATGCCAACTCAGGTATTCAAGATATTCTACTTGAATTGAACAACAAAGCTATTGAAAATCTTCCTGAAGACCTAACCATCAATACTCATGTTTGTCGTGGTAACTACCATTCTGACTTTGCCTTCTCCGGTGGTTATGGCCCTGTCGCTGACACACTATTTGCTAAAGAAAACGTTGATACTTATTTCTTAGAATACGATTCAAAACGTGCCGGTAACTTTGAACCACTTGCCAAAGTATCAGGTAACAAAAAAGTTGTTTTGGGTTTAATTACAACTAAATCAGGTGAACTTGAAGACCGTCAAGAAGTCATTAATCGTATTAAAGAAGCTAGTCAATATTTGCCACTGGATCGTCTCTGGTTATCAACTCAATGTGGTTTTGCTTCTACTGAGGAAGGCAACGTTCTAACTGAACAACAAGAATGGGCTAAATTAAAATTAGTTAAATCAATTCAAGATGAAATTTGGGGTTAATAATTATTGATAGCGCTTTCAACGAGAACTATAATATAAGTAGAAATTAAAGTTTATCTATGTTGGAGGTACTGATTATGATGAAAATTTTAGCAGACTTATTCAACAGGATTGTAGACTACACACTTCACTTTGATTGGTGGTAAACCGGCTTACAAATCTGTAAGAATAATGTAAGTAGATCAAATGTAAAAAAATAATTAAATCCCTTAGTATATTTCTCAGGAGGTAACGCAAATGAGAAGTTTTCTAAGGGTTTTTCTTTTAGGCATTGTTATTATAGGATTAGGATATTTAGGTGCTTGTTTCTACACTAAAGACAACACCAGTCAGGTTTCACAGGCATTTAATAACTACAACATCTTGGTCAAACGTGAGCCTAGATATGTAAAAATTGATAATAAAGATGCCAAGGATAAAGATGGCTATGGTAATTACACGTACAACTTGAAGAGTTACGACGAGAATGGTAAAGAACATCCTATCGAATTCATGGGTATGGGTAAATTGAAACAGGATCATTACCTAAAACTTGATACTAAAGGCAGTTACGTCTATTCATATAAAGAAGTTTTCAAAAAAGATATCCCTAGTGATGTCTATACTAAATTGAATCTATAATATTAAAAATAAAAGAACAGCTTCCATTAAGTATTCAAGGCATGTTTTATGTACTTGAATATCTCCTAATGGATGCTGTTCTTATTTAATTATTTAGATTTTACGATATAACCAATTTAGGAATAAAGTTAATAACCAGAATTCAATTTGACCACAACAATTTTGATAACTAAAATGGATAAGTTACTACTTTTCATTTTAGGGGTTCGAATTATGTCAAAACAAATCAAAAAATCACTGTACATCATGGTCTTTGGGACCTTCTTCGGTGTCTTGTGTTCAACATTGATGAATACTGCTCTACCAACCTTTATGCGTGTTTTCAATGTTAACTCTTCCACCGTTCAATGGCTAACTAATGGTTACACTTTAGTCAACGCTATCATGATCCCCACAAGTGCCTATTTTATAAAGAAATTTTTTTTTAGACATTTATTTATTGCCTTTTCTTCTATTTTTTTAGTCGGAACTCTACTAGGTGCTGTAGCTAACTCATTTATGCTAGTTATCGTCGGTCGTATGATTCAGGCTATCGGTACCGGTATGATGATGCCCTTGGTCAACGTTCTTGCCATGCAATATACCGACAGGAGCAAACAGGGAGCTGTTATGGGAATCATTGGATTAGCCTTTAATTTCTCCCCTATCATTGGACCAACCTTGTCTGGAGTGATCTTAGAGTACTTTGCATGGCAATACCTCTTCATTTTGATCCTACCATTTATTATCGCTGTGGTTTTATTATCAATTTTCCTATTACCACAAATTGAAACGACCGAGAATCCTAAATTTGATACTGTCAGTTTGATCACCATCAGTTTTGGACTTCTCTTCTTATTAACTGGTTTCTCTAATATCGGACAATCGAGTCTCTTCACCTTTAACGTCTTAGGTTATACCGTAATAGGTTTAATTTTGATTGTTATCTTTTCAGTTATGGAAAATAAATCATCCAAGCCGATCATTAATTTCGAAATTTTTAAGCATTCACAATTTACCTTTGCAACTGTTATCAATATGTTGATTGTTTTAACTATGTATGGCAACACTATTCTTTTACCACTAATGATTCAGACCATCCTACACAAAAGTCCTCTAATTTCAGGACTAGCTTTGTTACCTGGAGCTACCTTAACGGGTTTCATGTCTCCTGTCAGTGGACGACTTTTTGACAAATATCCCATCAAACGGATTGTGGTCACAGGCGTGTTGATCGACTGTTTCGGTACCTTCATGCAGGCTGTGATCGACGTCAATGCTTCAGTCTTAATGTTAACCGTCGGACAAACTATTCGTCAGTTAGGGTTAGTATTGATTCTGATACCTATTCAAACCCACGCTTTAAGTTCCCTACCTAAGAAATATATTTCTGATGGTGTGGCTACTTTCAACACTTTGAGACAGATAGCCGCTTCCTTTGGAACAGCCATCATCATCGCTGTTATTACCTTAGCTGACAAAGTCATGACTGGTAGCACTGTTAACCAAGCCACTGGTATTCAAGCTGGTTTCCTAGCATGTTTAGGATTCTTAATCGTCGCTTTGATCATGACCCACAAATTACATCGACCCGAAATTGATTAACAAATAAAGGTGATCATATTAACCGTTTAATTTGGTAAATATGATCACCTTTTTGATTTGAAGATGAAAATTCATAAGTAAGAACTGAAAAATCTAAATACAACTACACTAAAGGAATTTTAGTAATTTTTTCCAATAAATCAATAATTTTGTCTATTAATTTATTCATACGAAATGATTATAATTACTTACAGGAAGTACTAATCAAAAGGTTCCAGGAGGAACATAGTTTTGTTAACTAAAATTTTTCTAGATAATGCACCATTAATTACTAGCCTCTTTTTCATTATGGGAGCCTTTATTGTTTTTCAGATCCTCTTTGCGGGAGTTAGATTAATTTTTAAAGTTATCCATAGAAATATCGATAAATATCTTATACGTTCAATTTTAGGAATCATTTATATTTTATCTTTATTGTTCATCATGCAGCTTTCAATTCGTGACAAAAATCAATCTTGGATTTATATTAATTTTCAACTAGTTTCAATCATTTTTTACACTGTGATACTAAGTGTTCCTTTTAAATATCACTTATTCGGACCAATCGTCGTGGCCTTCATGATCTTTAATTCAGCATTGAATAGTTGGGAATCTTGGTGTTCAGGAATTGTTTTAATTTCCTTTTATTACTCACTGAATTACATCAAAAGCCATACTAAAAACAAATTTCCTTTTTTCCCCTATTTACTTGTCAGTTTGATTCTAGGATCTGCCTATTGGTTCCTTATTAAAATCAAGTTTTCTATCAGCAATCCTATATTCTTCAGACAAGTTATCTATCTATTCATCATTGAATTATTTACTTTCGGTTATATTGCAATTCTTTACACTGACTTAGAATCAAGAGCTGCTCTATTCCGGGATGCTACACATGATAAATTGACCCAGGCTTATAATTACGATGCTTTTGATATCGATTTTCGATCACTCTTTAAGGATAATGTCATTTCGGATGGAAAATTCACTATGATGATGTTCGATATCGACCATTTTAAGAGCATTAACGATACTTATGGACACTTGGCTGGGAATAAGGTTTTACAGACCGTGGTCGAGGTTGTACAGTCCGTACTGGCAAAGAATGACAAGAGTATTAAACTATATCGTACCGGTGGCGAAGAATTCAACATTATTTTCCCTCATTATCATGTCAAAGAGACTCAAACAATTGTTAAAGAAATTTTTGAAGCTGTTAACCACACAGAAGTGGATGTCGATAAAAATAAGATCCATATCACTATTTCAGTTGGTGTTTCCGAGATTAGCAAAAAAGATGTTTCCGTCAATGATTTTTATTCTCGAGTCGACAAGGCCTTATACCATTCAAAACGCAATGGTCGTAAAGAGATCACTATTATCTAATAGGACAAAAAAAGAGCTAACAGATTTAATCTGTCAGCTCTTTTTATTTAATTATTTAGATTCTTTTGCGTCGCGACCTCTTAGGAAGTCAAGAACAGCTTGTGTACGGGCACGTTTTTCTGCACCATTTTTTTGGTTTACAGGACGGCGGTGGCCAGTCATACCTTTATGTGTATTTTGTGACATCTAAAAACCCTCCTTCCCGTTACAATTTAACTTATCTTATTAACCCTATTATTGTAAAGGAATTATAAATATATTTCAACCATTTTTTGTGTTGAATTTCAAGTAAAATCATCAGAAATATTTCACAATAACTCTGTTGAAATAGAAAATCCCGACTGAACGAAATATGTCAGCCGAGATTAAACAAGTATCAATTGTTTTCTATTTTTTAATTACTCTGTAACAGCTTCTTTGTCTTTAGAAGTTGCTTCTTCTGTTTCTTTAACATCAACAGTTTCCTTGCTCTTATTATGAACACGGAAAGCTAAGATGAATCCGAAGACAGCTAAAATCAATGTAAACATGAATCCATAATGAGCACCGTTAGTGAAAGCTAATTTTGCTGAATGTCCACCATTAGCAAAGTAGTTTGCTTGACCTGTACTCAAAAGAATTGTGGCAATACCAGTTGCTACGGCACCAATAACTTGTTGAAAAGTATTGATGATAGCAGAACCATCTGCGGATTGATATGCATCCAATGAGTTGAGTCCATATGTTTGTGATGGTGACATAGCCAATGGAACACCAATCATCAAAATAATATGAGCTACAATGATATAACCTAAGGAACTATTTGAATTACTAAATAGGAACATTGCTGAACCGACGATAGAAATTAGGAAGCCTAAACGAGACATCATCTTAGCACCAATCTTATCGTAAGCACGGCCTGCACCAAATGAAACAACAGCGTTAATAACACCACCTGGTAACATTACAACACCAGTTAAGGCTACGGCAATACCTAAACCATTTTGCAAGTACATTGGTAGTAAATACATAGCTGACAATGTAATACCAAAGTTTAACATAACTAGAACTGATCCGGTTAAGAATTCTGGAGTTTTCAAAACTGAGAAATCCAAAGTTGGAGTTTTAGCATGCAACTGTTGTCTAATATAAATAACTAAGAAAATGATACCTACGACTAAAGCAATCAAAGCCATAGCAATATTCTTGCTCAAGAAACTGATACCAAAAACGATCAAACCAAAACTGATAGTTGAAAGAGCAATAGCCAACCAATCAATTTTGGGCTTAGTTACTTCAAACACGTTAGTCAAATTCTTTTCCATAATGACCAAGCCGATCAATAGGAAAACGATGAATGACCAGAAAATATATCTCCATGATAATGCACCCAAGATAATACCTGAAATTGTAGGTCCAATAGCTGGAGCAAACATGATAACTAAGGCAGCCATACCTAGAGCGGCACCTAATTTATCAGGTGGGAAGATTCTCATAGCAATTGAAAACATAAGTGGCAAAATAAGTCCGGTAGCGATACCTTGAATCATTCTACCTGCCAAAAGCATTGGGAAATTCATTGCTAATGCGGAAATTGCTGAACCGACGATGAAGTCCAACAAACCAAATCTAACTAATCCCCTAGTTGAAAAATGTTTTGTTAACAAACTAGAAAGCGGTAAAACAATTGCAATTACAAGCATATAACCTGTAACTAGCCACTGTGCTGTTCCTGTTTCAATATTAAAAGCTTTCATGATTGATGGAAGGGCAATATTTAATGAAGTTTCACTAAACATTCCTACAAATCCACCGATTAAGACACCCAATAGTGACAAGATTGGATGTTCGGGTCTTGTATTAATTTTTTGAGATTGACTCATAATTTTCCTCCAAATTGTTGCAACAGTGGATTAATATACCAGAAAAAAATTATTTTCGTAAGTGTTTTCTGAAATCTTTTTATATTTTTCATTAAAATAGGTAAAAACACGAAAAAAATAGGAATATTACTAGGTATTAAAACCTAATAACATCCCTGATTAATAAAATTCAAATTCTCAGTGAATTAAATTCGATTGTCGACAATACTGTATAATCATTTTTTTCTAAATCAATATTTTCATAAATATATTCAATAATATAGTCTTTAGATTTCTTGGATGTGACTCTGTAACCTCTTGTCCCATAAGGAATTACATAAGTACTAATACTTTTTAATATACTATATAAATTGGATAGTTTCTTAGAATCTTTCAATTCTATTAAGTAATCATATCCAAAATTTTTACTAATATTAAACTTTGAAGAAACATCTTTTAATGACATACATATCCCCTCCATATAATCCAAAAGCTATTTCATACTATTATAAGCCTCTTTTGCAATCGATTACATAAGCTATTCAAAATAGGGATGTTACCAGGTATCACAGCCTAATAACATCCCTATTGAATTAATTTCTATCTATTAATGGAACGTGCCATACGAACAATTGCATGGCGTTCACCACGAATAGCTTTACTCATTGCAAAGATATTTTCAAATGGTGACTGAATTCCCCAGGCAGCATCACCGACGTGTTGAATATCTACACCATCGATCTTGTTTCTGATAGCCACATTTTCGATATAGCTAGCGCCTGATCCTTCTTGGCTAGTTCCAATTGTACTCATAACTAGTGCACCTTTATCATGAGCCAATTTAACGACTTCTTTAAGTTCAGCGTCATCAAAACCAGGCACTGTTCCTACGGCAGGAACCAAAATTACATCAGCCCCAGCTTCAAGAAAGGCATTTACGGATTCTTCACTGACAACTGGTTCATCAACTCCGGCTCCATGCATCTTTCCAGCAATAACTAAGCCATGGAAGTTCTTTTTAGCAACTTTAATGTTGGCAGCAATTTGAGCATTAGTAACACCTGTACCTGGATTACCAGTCAAGACAACAAAGTTGAAACCTAACTTCTCTACTTCTTGCAAAGTTTTTTCGCTTGCCATACGGCCTTCAGGAATAATTAAGCGATCTTCGGCCATTTTAGCGTTAGGATCAACTGGTTCCAAGTTGACACCAATTGGACGTCCTACTAATTTTTGAAGACGATGAATACTTTCACCATCATGATGTGCTTTAGCAGTAGCCAAAGTTTCTTCACCAGGGTATAGTCCCAAGATAATTGGATTCAAAACATCCAATCCATTAAGCAAAATCAAATCGGCCCCAAAGGCAGCGGCAATTTCTGAAGTTGTGATGCCGTCCATTGGTTCATGACCAACAACGTTCTCACTCAAAACAACTCGACCTTCACTGGCTTTGATACTTTGCTTCAATTCAGCTCCGTTCATTGCCAGCATATCGCTAGTATCTGCACTGATTAATCGTTTCACCATATTGAAAATTTCTCCTTTATTTTCTTTTAAGCAACTACTTCTTTACCAGCTTCTTCAAGCTTTTGTTGCTTGTTCATAGCAATTAAGAATGGGAAGTACATTAGAATATCAAGCACGATATTTACAGCTTGTAGGGCTGATCCAGTCCAACTATTCGTTACTAAGAATCCAGAAATAATTGGAGGCATTGTCCATGAGGCCATTGTACCATTACATAATGGAACCAATCCTGTTGCCATTGCAAAATAGGTTGTAATAGCATTTACACAAGGTGCCACGATAAATGGAATAATTAAAGTTGTATTCAAAACAACTGGCAAACCAAACATTGTTGGTTCGTTGATGTTAAAGATACCTGGTGTGATCGTCAAAGGTCCCATAACGTCTAATTGTTTACTTGATCTCTTCATAAAGATCAAAATACCAATACCCATAACAAGTCCAATAGTGGCACCACCACCACCCATGTATACAAAGTTATCCATAAATGGTTGAGTAATGATATGAGCATGATGAGCTAAGTCAAGATGTCCAGCTTGGAACAATACACGGTTAGCATCAGTATTCATTAACCAAATAGGTGAAATAATTGGATTAATAATATTTCCACCATGAATACCAATAAACCAGAATAAACTGTTAAGCATAATTGCTACAATAGTTCCTCCAAGAGTATCTCCCAAAAGACCTAGTGGTTTGGATAGAATATGGAATAATAGCAAATGAACATTGCCTAATCCTGTCCATGTAAAGATTGCGTAAAGAGCACCAAAAATAGTAATAACTACAGCTCCGGGAATCAAAGCACTGAAACTTTTTGCGACTGCAGGTGGTACTGTATCTGGTAATTTAATTTGAATATCGTTATTAATAAACCACTGGAAAATCCATCCAGCTAATAATCCTAGTAGAATGGCAACGAACAACCCTTGGCTTCCTAAGAAGTTATAAGGCATTCCTTCAACAGGAACTTTGTCACCACTCATGATACTTGGTGTTACAACGAAGTATGCTGCCAAAGCAATAACCCCTGCTGATTTTCCATCAGTCTTATATTGCTCTGCATAACTTGCAGCGATACCGAAAGCACTAATTAGTCCAATTAAACCAAATGATCCATTAACTATCTTGGCAAAGATTGCTGCGACAGTTACCCCTTTAATAGTTGTCTTAGCTAACCAAGCTGTCCATACAGGTATTGGAAAGTTATTGATAACCATGAATAAAGAACCAATGATAATAAGTGGCATTGATATTGCAATACCATCACGAATTGCAATCAAAGGTTTCATTTGCCCTAATTTAACAGCGATTGGCATTAAATGTTTCTCAACAAAGGCCATGAAGCCCCCGCCTTGTTTACTGTTAGCCATAATAATTTGCTCCCTCAAGATTTATTGCAACCGGTTGCATAAAGAACCTTATCATGATGGTATAGTCCAATCAATAGAGATCTGTTTTTTTCGAAAAAATATATTTTGCACTATTTAAAAATATTATTATTGACATAACAATTTTTATTATAAAAAAGACTGTTTCACATAACGCCCTTGGTTGGCTTTCTACAACGGTTCACTAGTTGCGTGAATACAGATTTGCATAACGGTAGGAACTTATTTTTTTATTTGTGACAACACAAAAAAAGATGTCAAAATCACAGCTTGATTTCGACATCTTTTATTCAATTAATACCAAGCAGGCTTATCACCATCAGTATTTGGTTTATTGACACCAATTGATTCACGCTTAAATTTGTCAGGATCTTGAGAAATATCTACAACGATTTGCGCAATTGATCGTCTTGAAACTTCAGTACCCTTGAAATCCTCACCCTTTTGCGTAACTTCATAGTCAACTTCTGGCTTATCAGTTAACCAAGCTGGACGAATAATTGTGTAATCTAAATCAGAATCTTCAATTACTTTGGCAGCAGCTGCGTAATTTGTAATGTAGTCCCCTAAAATCTTTTTATTCCATTCACCAAATTTACCAGGTACTTCATCATAAATACCTAATGTTGAAATCCAAACCAAACGTGTCTTATTAGCAGCGTGCATTGCTTCAACAACAGCCTTAGCTTGAGCAGTAATGTTATTGCCTGCTAGGTTAGCGTAAACAAGATCAACATCTTTCATTGACTCAACCAAATTTTGAACATCAGTTGTGTCACCCTCGATTGCTTCTGTCAACTTGTCATGTGAATCAACAAAGTCATTAAGACGCTCTGCATCTCTAAGATAGAGTTTCAAACTTGTATCCGTCGTATCAACAAAAATATGTTCTGCTAAACGAGCAATTTTACCGTTAGCACCTAAAATTAAAACTTTAGCCATTTATTTTTCCCCCTGTTTTTAGTTTCCATAGTCCAATATAGAGTTCTTTTGAAATTTTTACAAAAAATAATTCTCGCTAAATAATTATTATTATAAATTTCAAAAAGTCGAAATATTATTGGAATAATATCGATAATAAATAGCTTCTCCTTAAAGATTCTGCTGACTACGAAATGTTATAATTGCTTCGTGTTCTAAATCTCAAAGGAGGATTTTTTATGGCGAGTGATGTTGCTCATTTAATCAAGGTTGCATCCAATGAAAT
This sequence comes from Companilactobacillus kimchii DSM 13961 = JCM 10707, assembly GCF_001435445.1. Taxonomy (GTDB): domain Bacteria; phylum Bacillota; class Bacilli; order Lactobacillales; family Lactobacillaceae; genus Companilactobacillus; species Companilactobacillus kimchii. The sequence goes on from NZ_AZDH01000001.1 coordinate 22,199, forward strand.
CTCGCGTGACATCAATACTTTTGCCCATAAGTATGATTTGACCGGTACGCAAGTGCAAATTATTCATTTCGTAGCTCATTGTAAAAATGACACTTATCAAAAAGACATTGAGGAAAATTTCAATATCCGTCGACCTACAGCTACTAACATTCTTAAAACAATGGAAAAAGATGATTTACTCTCACGCGTTCCCGTCAAAAATGATTCACGTCTGAAAACAATTATCCTTTCTGACAAAGCAAAAGAATTATTACCTACTATCGATAAATTTATCGAAGATAATAATCAAAAAATTTTATCTACTCTTGGAACCTTGGAACGCCATAGCTTCATCCATGCGTTGAAGAAGATTCCCCAAAAATTAAAAAGTGAGGTCTAATTGAATGACAAAAGTAATTATGGACTGTGATCCTGGAATTGATGACGCCATTGCGTTAACTGTACTCTTGGCCCATCCCGAAAAAGCTGATTTAATCGGCGTAACCACTGTCGGTGGTAATGTAAAATTAGATTACGTAACTAAAAATGCTAAAAAGCTATTAACTTTCTTAGGTTCAAATGCCGAATTAGCTTCTGGACAAGCAACACCACTAGTTAAGCAAGTCGAAACTGCTGGTGAGATCCACGGTAAAACTGGAATGGACGGTTATGATTTTCCCAAAAACAGTCAAGATTACCCATTAGTTAGTCATAACGCCGTTACATACATGTACGATCGTATTTCTAAAAGTGACGAAAAAGTTAATATAGTTGCCACAGCACCACTAACTAATGTTGCCTTATTATTAAAGACCTTCCCCGAAGTTAAGGAAAACATTGAGCACATCTATATTATGGGTGGCTCAACTCTTCAAGGTAACATTACCTTAGCAGCCGAATTCAACGCTTACGTTGACCCTGAAGCAATGGATATTGTCTTCAACTCTGGATTACCAATCACCCTTTCCGGACTCAATCTGACTGAAAATAAAGCCTATTTAACAATGGACGAAATCAGCAAAATTAAAGATTTAGGTCGTGTCGGCGTCATGGCCAGTTCAATCCTAAATTTCTATACTAAAGCCGAGTTAGAAAAGGGTATGACTAAGATTCCAATCCACGATGCCTGTGCCGTTATCAGTTTAATTGCCCCTGAATTATTTACTAAGAGCACTAACTATTCAATGGATGTTTCCTTGAGTAACGACCAATATCGAGGGATGACATATCCTGACCGTAGAACCGATGCTCCACAAAAGAACAGTATTAAGGTTCTCGAAGACATTGATCGTGAAGCCTTTGTTAAGTTCTTGTTTGATTCAATTCAAAGTTATGAAAAATAAAAAATGTTCATACCATATATGTAGTATGAACGCTTTTCTTGAACCGAATATTATAAATTATAACTGATTAAAAAAGTCAGACTTTGTATTAAAACTTGAATAATAAAGACCAGTATTACCAGACTTTTGAGCAATTACGGCTATTTTATCAATAAGTTGCTCTTCTTCTTTTGGAAAATATATCTTCCCCGCAGGACCCATACTGTAGATAAAAGTCGTCAATTTACTTAATAACCTTTCTGGATACTTATTAGTATCAATTGTTTTATTTACTTGGACTAAAACGTCTGATATATCTCTTAATTCAGATTTCTGTTGATAGTCTTCTCTGTTAATAATTAAATCATTTAATGCTCTAATAAGTGACTTTGCACTTTTAATTTCATTTTCTCTATCAATTTTTTTCATTATTATCCTCCGCTAAACATAAGTATTTGATACAAGCTACAATTAAAATTTAGTTTATGTTTATCTTATGAACAAGCTACTATAAAAAGACTTATTGAGGCTCTGAATTTAAGACATCATATTGCCCATAAAAAGAGTTCTAATCGCTATAACGATTAGAACCTTTTTTTAATTCTCAAAGTTTACTGCAACAATTATCGGAGTTTAGATTTAATTGTTTCTGGAATAAAAAGAATAAGCGTAGTTAATGTAATACTAAGTAGAAAATCAAGAAAAATTGCTCCAATTATAATCCCAAAATTCCAGTACATATTTTGGGTGATTGCAAGGTTCCCAGTTGCTACGAATAAGATACTATTTAAAACAAAGAATACTATAAAATAAGAAAAAAATTTAAATAAATATTTCAAAGAATGAAATTCATATCCATTCGAATATGAAACCAAGTAAGAAATTAAGCAAATCAAAAGAATGATTATAACCAAGTGATAAGGTATTTTCCAGTTAGTTAAGAACTGTATAAAAAGAAATATAAAGCTTACCAACAACAATAAATATAAAAATGTAGATTTTTTTTGAGCTCTAATACCATTCTTTATTTGTGTCTGATAATAATCTTCTGCACCACTGCTCTCTTTCATTAAGTCATCAAGAGAAACATGATACATATCACTTATTTTTAATAGTGTCGTTATATCAGGAAAGCTTCTTCCATTTTCCCACCCTGAGACGGTTTTTCTTGAAACATTAAGAGATTGCGCAAATTTCTCTTGCGTCAATTTATTTTTTTGCCTACATATTTTAATTTTTTTAGAAAATTGCATATTACTCCTTCTTAGTTATTTGGAAAAGATATTTAGTAGTTTATAACTCCACAATCAATGGAATATCTCTCTTGTATGTAGTTTATTTAGAAACAAAAAGATCGATGAGGGATTTTTAAATTCCACATCGAACCTTTTAATTATGAATAATACTTTTTTATTTATTAATTCTTACAGCAAATTCAGGTTCACTGACAGCGTATGTCTTCAAGTTAAGACCACTGTTCAATCTAACTGTACTGATCCAAACCCATTCGTTTGAAGAGATTTGGCCCCAGTATGAACCGTATTTATTTACAACTAGCTTAGAAATCTTCCATGATGTGTTAACTGGTAAGGTTTGTCCGTAAGCATTAGTTGATGGATCATATGTCTTTTGAGCAACTGTTGTTGTACCAATTAAACCGTTACCTGGTGTTGGAATACCAGGATTAGCTGTTGCTGTATTGGTATTGGTATTAGTGTTAGTAGTCGTGTTAGTTGTTGTTGAAGTAGTTGAACCATTTGATCTAGTAATTGTTAAATCACTAGCTGGAATCCATTCATTATTACCAACTTCATAGTAGATCATACCGTTAGCGTTCATGATACGTCCTAATTTCCACTGACTGCCATTTGGAAGGGATGATCCGGTACTCTTTCCAGCATCATTAACAATAGCTAATTCAGCAGTTGCTGTACCAATTTCACCGACATCAGGATTAGCAGTTATTTTAACTTCACTATTAGTGGATGTTGATGTTGTGGGTGTCGTAGTAGTTGAAGTTGTTGTATTGCTACCATTAATAGTTAAGTTATTGGCAACAACATACTCGTTTGTTCCAACTTCATAGAAGGAAGTACCATTGATTTTAATAGTCTTACCAAGTTTCCATTGTGTACCTTGAGCCAAGGTCATATTTGTTTCCATTCCATCTGCGGTAACAATGCCAGTTCTAGCAACGGTTGTTCCAATCTTTCCAACTGAATCATTAGAACCAGTATCAGTGGTTGATGTTGTCGTTGAAGTTTGTCCATTAACATTTACCAAATTAGCGTCAATATACTCATTAGTTGCAACTTGATACATTCTCTTACTACCAACTGTTATCAAAGTACCTAATTGCCATTGACTACCTTGTGGCAAAGTCATACCCATTGGTTTTCCGTCTGGACCGTAAATTGAAGCTGTAGAATTCAAAGTTCCAATCTTTTTAACGGCTGTATTTGTGGTTGTTTGAGCTTGCTTACCAGCGGCTTGATTACTTGTATCACTAGAAGTCATATTAGTAATAGAACTAGCAGCAATCCATTCGTTAGTGGCTACTTCATAGTAAACAGCGCCATTGATAGTAGAGATAGCACCTAATTGCCATTGGCTACCTTTTGGTAAAGTACGGCCGGTATTTTGACCATTACTATTAACGATGGTTGTATTAGCACCAACAGTGGCAACGTTACGAACATCAGCATTATAGTTAGATGCATATTCGTTTAACTTAACACCATTTTCAGCGATATCCATTGAGTCAAAAGCAACCCATTCATTATTGCCAACTTGATAATAAGTTTTACCACGTAATTGTTTAGTTTGACCTAGTTTCCATGAACTGAAGTTAGGCAAAGTTGATTTAGTAATATTACCGTTATCATCAACGATTTGTCCGCCATCACGTCTAATTGTTCCTACTAATCCAACCAAACCGCTAGCTTGGGCAGTTTGTTGTGGAAGAGCGGAAATTGCAGCTGGTGCTAACATAATTGCTACAGCAGAAGCTGCTAAAATCTTTTTACTATTTTTCATTATCTACATCCCCAAAGGAAATTATCTGAGTACTTATTTATTCAACTTTAATTCTAGAAGGAAATTTTTTATTAACAATGTATTATCCAAAAACAAAATAAATTCTTAATAAAAAAGCAGCTCATTTCTGAGCTACCCTTACGTAATTTTATTTGTGGTATGTACGATGGTTGATAATCATAAATGAACGATAAATTTGTTCAGTCAAAACTAAACGCATCAATTGATGAGGCAAAGTGAATTTACCAAAACAAACACTATAATCAGCACGTTTTGTGACTTCAGGACTAACTCCAAGCGATCCACCGATTACAAAAGTAATATCACTTGTTCCATATGTGGATAAGTCGTCAATTTTCTTAGCCATTTCCTCTGAAGTTAATTCCTTACCACGCAAATCAAGTAAGATCACATATTCCTTATCCTTAATTTTACTTAATATTCGTTCGCCTTCAATTTGCTTAACCTTTTCATCTTGAGCTTCACTAAGATTTTCTGGCGCTTTTTCGTCAGGACACTCTACTATTTGAAACTTGCAGAAAGCTCCCAAACGCTTGGCATATTCAGCAATCCCTGCTTTGAAATACTTTTCTTTTAACTTACCAACGGTAACCATTTTTATATTCATAATTAATAAATCTCCTCAATTAAATATCATACGAAACTATCAGTTAATTGCCAAATGATTTCTAAAATCCGAATTATCATGACAATTTATTTTTGCACCGAAAAATAAAAGTTTGTCTAAGCTTGTGTAACAACATTCCTTACTGATATAAAGCCTTTTTAGTCAATAGATATTTTGTATAGTTAAAAGTTATTAACAGCTGTGGGTAAAATTGTGGATAACTTTTCTACAACGTTATATCAAATTTTTATCGACTTTTGCACATGTTATTCACACTTGTGGATAACTCCTGTTGATTAGTCTTTCTTATTTCCGAAGAAAAATTAATATATCTAAAAAAATGTTCAAAAAAAGACGTGAAACTGGCATTTGTCCGTTTTCACGTCTTTTTTCATTAATCTGATGTTTTCTTTGTTAAGTGTACTTTAGCTGTATTCAACTTACCATTACGGTAATATTGAATGTTTACAGTATCGCCAATTGAATGCGAGTACAAGGCTGTATGTAAGTCTGCAACAGACTTCACGTCTTTATCGCCTAACTTCACGATCACATCGTATTTCTTCATACCAGCGGCCTTAGCTACAGAACCACTTGTTGTACTATAGACAACCACACCCTTAGTTACACTACTTGGTAACTTCAAGCTTGATTGTGAATCATCTGTAATTTGATCTAGGTCAAGTACTTTGATACCCAATGAAGGTCTTTCAACTTTACCGTTTTCAACCAATTGATTGATGATCTTAACTACTTCATTACTTGGAATAGCGAAGCCCATACCTTCAACTGATGAACCATCAGTACTTGAAGCTAATTTCATTGAGTTGATACCAACAATTTGTCCTGCGGCATTAACTAATGGACCACCTGAATTACCAGGGTTAATCGCAGCATCGGTTTGAAGAACAGTGGCTTCACCCGTAGCTTGTCCGGTATTTTGATCTTGAGTTGTCACCGTTCTATTTGTAGCAGAAATGATACCTTGAGTAACTGTTGTAGCGTATTCACTACCTAATGGTGAACCAATAGCAATTACTGGGTCCCCAGGTGTTACGTTATCTGAGTTACCAAATGAAGCTGTAGCAGGTACTTTACTACCAGGAATCTCCAATACAGCTAAGTCAGTTGTGGAATCAGTACCGACCAATTTAGCGGCGACCTTAGTACCATCTTCAAGAATGATTTCCAAAGAGTCTGATCCAGAAACAACGTGGTTATTAGTTACGATATAACCTTTACCATTTTGTTTAGCATAGATTACACCTGATCCCTCACTGTATTCTTGTAACTTACTATTATTAGAAGAACTTGAACTAGAATCTGATGAGTTGGAATCTGATGAATTACTATCACTTGATTGTGAATTATCAGAAGAGTTACTATCACTGCTTCCACTATCACCAAACAAGTCTCCAAAAATGGATGAAATATCACCATTGCTAGATTGTTCTTTTTGTTTTTGAAGATTAATTACGGAAACAACCGCCCCATTAACTTTCTTATAAGCACCCGACATTGAACTAGAAGTGTTCACCTTGGTATTACTTACTTGAGTCGTACCAGCAGTATTTCCAACTGTAGCGGAGTTTGAGGAGTTATTACTACCACCGAAGTAAGTGAACCCTGCGAAGGCAATAACAACACCTAAAGCGGCAGAAATAAAAGCTACAATTCCTGTCTTAAGTAAAGAATTGTTGCTAGATTCCTTGCCATTAGAACTACGCTTCTTTTCTTCTACTCTTGATTCAGATTTGTCCTTTTTTTCATCGTTATTCATGTAATTATTCACTCCCCATATTTTTTATCTATAATATAACTTTCAATTATGAAAAAATTATGAACTACATATGATTTATTTATAAAATTCTACAAGGCAATCAAAGGATCAGCCACAGCCGGGTCGGTATCGTTGATTTTAAAGTCATGTCCAACTGCAAAATCATGATCTTCCAAAACCTGAGTAACTTCCGTACGTGCAACTTGCTTAGTGTTATTTTCATGACTCAAATGACCCAAATAAATCTGTTTAGTATTATTACCGATAACGTCCATCAATGTATGAGCACCATCTTCATTCGAAAGATGACCCTTTTCGCTAAGGATTCTTTGTTTCAATGGCCATGGATAAAAGCCTTCGCGTAGCATTTCTACATCATGGTTGCATTCCAACAAATAACCATCAGCATTCTCAATTGTCTTTTGAACACGTTCAGAAACATAACCAGTATCAGTTAAAATAACAAATTCCTTGCCATTATGATAAAACTTATAAAATTGTGGATCAGCTGCATCATGTGAAACGGCGAAACTTTCAATATCTAAGTCATCTAAAGACATAATCTTGTTGTGTTCAAAGACATTGATTTCATCTTCAGGTACTTTACCAATCTTAGGCAACATTGCTTGCCACGTCTTTTGATTGGCATAAACATTCAAATTATATCTTCTAGCTAAAACACCAACACCTTTAATATGATCAGTATGTTCATGGGTTACGAACAATGAATCAACGGTATTGATATCTTTACCGATACTCTCCATTGCCTCTTTAATCTTTTTACCTGAAAGACCCGCATCAACTAAAACATGATGTTTCGGAGTCTCAATATATGTAGCGTTACCTGAGCTGCTGCTAGCAAGCACACTAATTTTTAAACTATCATCATTGGGCATTGTAACTGTTATCTCCATTTGTTGAATTCTTTATAATATTGCCCGTAAAGGCATTAACCTTCTTAATAGAACTTACTTTACTATCTTTATTTCTAATCGTTACAAACCAAACCGGAATGTAAATAGTGCTATTTTTGGCTACCAATAACTTCGTATAAGCTAAGTTTGCGTAAGAAATCTTGGAGTTGTTTGGTATTTCGGAATTAGCATACAGATTAGTAATAACTTCTTTTTCACTCTTGATCGTCTGACTTTCATGCAAAATAATCATCGACTTAACATGAGTTTGAGTATAACTAACAACTCGACCACTTTCAATTGTAAAGGTCAGCTGACAAGTCTTATCATAAATTTCACCTAACTTGGAAGTTCCCACATAAACCATTTGCGAAGTTGTCGACAATTGTGGTGCATATTTATAATCGCTACCAAATAACACATTTGAATCTTTCTTAATGAATTTATCCATTATTTTTTGTCTGTCTTCCGTTGTAACGGCAATAGTACTATTTAAACTACTTGTAAGTTTACGACTAGTTTCATCATATTGAACTTCTTGATTACGTAATTTATTAACGTTTTGAGCCAAAGAATTATCCGGCTGTGAACCTAAATAATAAGCACTACCATTCTTGGTATCCAAAGTTCCAAAACTGATATTACGCTTTCTCATTTCCGTAACGGTTGAAGTATTAGTACTGGAACTGCTGACCAACTGTTGACTGTTTCGAAATGACAAGAATAAAAAGATATCTAATGAGAAAAAAACGATTAAGAAAATTGCTTCAATTCTTCTAAAATCCATCTATTCATCCTCCGCAACTTCATTTGCCCAATCGCTATATGGTTTCCAGTGATTTTCAATCTTAATATAATAAGTTGGCTTCAAATCGACAACTTTTTCATTATCGGCTTCACTTTCCCATTGATATCCGACTTCAATATTTTGGACATCATTAGGTGAATAACCTGCTTTCTCAAGGCCTTTGAAAATATCACTTGTTGATTTCAATTTAGTTGAGGCCTGATCTGAAGGAACTGGGACTTCTAGTACTTTATTTAGAAAATGTTCTGTACTCCCTTTACGACTAAATTTAATTCGAATTGAACCAAATTCACTCTTTTTGAAAATTGGAAAGCCTTCAACATATTCTCTGAAAACAAGATTCTTGTCTTTCCAATTGGCACTATACAAACGTAAGTTAGAAATAGAATTTTGAAGATTAACCACTTTTTGATAACCACGTTGCAAGAAAGCCAGTTGAGTCTTAGGAACTGAGGTATCTGTATAGTCCTCAAAACTCAATTCACCTGAATTGTGATCTGAAACTAGACGTTTTGATTCACCGTAATTATAGGTATAAACGCCATTATCTTCAGAAGTGACCAATCCATTGGTATTTGAATCGAATAATGCTGTTGTATACTCGCCGTCATCTTTACTGCTGATTACATATGAGTAAGATTTCAACTTGATAGGCTCTGTATAGAAAGTGAAAACACCATGTTTCATAATGTTTAAACGAATCTTCAGATTGATATTGGCTTTCTTAACTAATTTAGAAATTGGATCAGATGTCGCATTTCTGACTGGTGCCTTATAAACAGCGTAATTATTGTCATTGGCCAAGTAGATATTACTATCCTTCTTATCCTTCAAATTAATCAAAATTCGATTGAAAGAATATGACTTGTCATTGCGTAAACTATTGTTATTTAGCAAATAACCCAAAATGCTTGTTGAAATTGAAGTTGGATAAACTAACTGAATAACATCTTTTGATTGGATAATCTTTTGATAGTAAGCTCCATCCTTTTTAGAAACCAATTTAGGACTATCAATTTTCCAATCCTGCATAATCTTTTGAATACTTAAAGCAATATTATCGTTACTGTTATAAATTAACTTTTGATCTTCATCATCATGCCAAATTACCGATGTGGCACTAATGACTTGATTAATTGGTACTTCATTTTTATTCGATTGTGTCGACGTAACGTCAATGTTGCGTCCTCGTTGATAACGAGCCGTATTAGTCCATATAAAGAATGAGAGTACGATACTCGTTATAACGGCAATGACTAATAAGATCTGAATGATCAAGCGACTAAACTTCATCCCATTCTCCTCCTGTCTCGTTAGGGTCAAATGGTAGGGAAATGTAGAATGTTGATCCCTTACCTTCGGCACTATTTACCCAAATTCTACCTTTGTGTTGTTCAACGATTTCTTTGGAGATAGAAAGTCCGAGTCCAGTACCACCTTGTTTTCTAGAACGTGCTTTATCAACACGATAGAAACGCTCGAAGACCTTCTTGATATCCTTTCTAGGAATACCCAATCCTTCATCAGAAATACTAATAATAATATGCTTATTAGTTTCCAACAAACGGCATGTAATAACACCACCATCTGGTGAATACTTGATGGCATTATTCATAATATTATCAATTACTTGTGTCATCTTATCGGTATCAATTTCTACCCACAAATCTTTACTAGTAAAAATACGTTTGATTCGATAATTCTTGGCAATCTTAGAACCATTTTCCTTAGCATCAGCCTTCTCTTTTTTCAACATCATATCAAAGCGATCCAGAATATATGAGAAAAATTCGTTAAAGTTAACTAGTTCTTTATCCAATTTCGAACGGCCTTGATCCATTCGTGACAAGCTCAACAGATCTTTGATCATTCGGATCATACGATCAGTTTCTTCGGCAGTAACACCCAAGAACTGTGGTGCCAATTTTTGATCTTTCCAAGCACCATTATTCAAAGCATCAATGTAACTACTAATACTTGTTAATGGAGTTCTCAACTCATGAGAAACATTGGAAACAAATTGACGACGTTCACTATCGATCTTTTGTTGTTCAGTAACATCATGTAGGACACAAACCATACCACTAATGAAACCACTGTTTCTTTGGATCAATGAAAAATCAGCATTCAAGATCAATGAATTATCGCCATTGGCATCATCATAATCCTCGTTCGAGTCATTGGTTTCAATTACCATCGGATCAGGATTCTCCAACAAATCGTCAAAACTCGTCCGATCTTTAATCCCCAAAATATCGACTAACGGTTGACCAATGGCTTCGTCCTCATCTTTATCCAAGAACTCTTGTGCCATCTCATTAATGACCGTTATGTTACCGAGACGATTTGTCGCAATAACACCATCGGACATTTGCGTCAAAACGCTATCCAACCTTCGTCGTTCAGATTCCGAGTTCTCAGTCGCTTCTTCGACTTTAACCGACAGATCATTAACAGCCATAGCCAATTGTCCTAACTCATCAGGTGAATAAACACGGACCTGACCAGAATAGTCTCCTTCAGCCATACGAACGGCCTGCTGCTTCATTTCATCGATTGGTCTAGTAATTGCTCGAGAAATGAAAATAGCAATCACAGCACCTAAAAGCCCAGCCACTAGAGAAGCTGTTAAGAAAATCAAAATAATGTTATTAATGCCGGTATAAACTGATTCCATGCTGGCACGAACATAAATTGCTCCCACAACTGTACTATTATCTGGAGATGTCACTGGCACTATTGACTCGTAAGAACTACCGTTATCTCTTTCGTAATAAATTTGTGTAATCCTCTTATCCGTCCGAATACTCTGCTTGATATTATCCTTCAAAGTTTGTGTACCGATAATACTATTACTTTCGGAATCCTTGGCCCCTACAATAATTCCGCTTCGATCAATAACCTGTACGTCAGTAATATCAGTACTAACTCGCGAATAATCTTGAATTGCATTGCTGATATTATCACGCGTATGATCATCATTATCAGTCAAATTCTCTGAAATCTGATTCAATGTATACGCTGGAATAGAAACAGAAGTTTCAAAGTTTGCCACGTTCTGATCTTCCAATTGACGTACAAAATAGGCCCCAATGATTTCAATTGTGACTATAAGAATCAAGATAAAAGATAATCCGATTTTAAAATTAATTGAATGTAAAAAAGCAAATCTATTTTTCACAATACTTCCACCTAAACAATACAGACTTAGCTACATTATACAGCTATCCAGATAACAAAAAAACTGACTGACATTTTTATATGCCAATCAGTTTTTTATTTTATTTTTATTTTCAATGATGAAATTATTCGATTTCTTTTGATGGTTGTATTGTTGGTTTCGTTTATTTGCAGCTGCTGTTTTTCATTCTACGATTTATTTGCTTATGCTACTGCAAATGGGCTCCGTGAGGGCAATCCATTGCGGTTTGCTACAGTATCGGAATCGCACGCATAAAACGCCGTGCAATTTCGATACTTAGGCAAATCCTCGTGGGCTGAGCGCCCTTACTGCGCCCTCTCTATTCTCCATCAGGATCTCTCAAATAATATCCAACTCCACGTCTGGTCATTAACCATTCTGGTTGACTAGGATTATTCTCAATTTTCTCACGTAGACGTCTTACGGTAACATCAACTGTTCTAACGTCACCAAAATAATCGTATCCCCAAACAGTTTGAAGTAAGTGTTCACGCTTCATTACTTGTCCTATATGTTGAGCTAAATAGTGTAATAGCTCAAATTCACGGTGTGTTAATTCAATTTCTTTTCCATTTTTAGTTACTGTATATGCATCGGGAAGGATGGTTAGATCACCGATTTTAATTTCACTAGTCTTCTTATCATCACTCTGCATATGACTTTGTGATCTAAGACGTGCTTTAACACGAGCAACTAATTCTCTATTTGAGAATGGTTTTGTAACGTAATCATCAGCCCCGAGTTCTAGGCCAATGACTTTATCAATCTCAGTATCCTTAGCTGTTAACATAATGATTGGAGTATCTTTAGTTTTTCTGATAGTTCTAGCTACTTCAAGACCATCAATAACTGGGAGCATTAGATCTAGTAGAATCAAATCTGGATTATCTTCATCCACCTTATCTAAAGCCTCTTGTCCATCAAAAGCAGTTATGACTTCGTAGCCTTCATTTTCCAAATTATATTTAACAATATCGGAAATTGGTTTTTCATCATCTACTACTAGAATTTTTTTAGCCATTTTATATCTCCTTGACACGGTTATTATACTAGTTATTTACCATTAAAACAAAATCTCCATAAAGCTACCTTAAATTTTTTGAACTTTTTTTAAAAAAGTACTTGCCATAAATTTGGAGCCTATGGTAAGATATATCTCGTTGGTTGAGAGGGAAACAACTTATCAATCAATTGAAATTCATGGGTGGTTAGCTCAGCTGGCAGAGCAACGGACTCTTAATCCGTGGGTCTGGGGTTCGATCCCCCAACCACCCATAGCAATTATCGCTTAACCGATTATGATGAAAATCATGATCGGTTTTTTAGTGTCTTCTTTTTTCAAACAAAAACTGTTAGTAATGGAACTAGCAGTTATTTATATTAACACTTTCTTCAAAGACGTAGCAAGATAACAAATTAATGACAGTAGCTAACTTCATGATAATGTGAAGTAATAATTTATAAAATAGCTTCACTCTTCAATTGGTAATTAGAATCTTAAAATTTAATCAAAAAAATAATCGTCTAAACTTTTGAAGTTTTACGATTATTTAACTAAATTCAACATTAGCTATCATCTTAGATAATTTCACTGAATAGAAATCCCTTTTTCCTTCAAATTATCAACACACTTTTTTAAATATGCATCATTATGTTCAGGATATATGGGACATGTATCAGGTATTTCTTCCAATTTATTATATGGCTCACAATGTATTCCTCTATAATTCGGATCAAACCAATTATCATTAGGTCTATATCCACGACTAATCATCTCATTCATGACCAATAGGTGAAATTGATATAGCTTATAAGGAGAATACTTAAAAACATAGTCCACCGTAGAATGCTTTTTACCCCAGCCGTTACCCCTAAGGGCTGCAATTTCTCTATGTTGGCCTAGTAATTGTTGTCTAGGTAACTTTGAAATTAACTCTTCATGCCATAATCTCATGTTATTATTTTTCCAATTCCCTTATTATTCTTGATTGCATAAGATACTTTATTTGATACTTATAAGTCAGATCTCTTAGGAAAAGCCCCAATTGGTCGTCTTCTGGTTCTAAAGATGCAATCAATTTAACATATTCTTTTCTTTCAGAATCAGTACATATTTTTTTAAAGTAACCCCAAATATGTTGATAAACATTGGTTAATGTTTTCTTTGTAGGTTCAACATTTTCTAAAGATTTTATAATTCTTTCAAGCTCTGTTTCCTTAGCTTTAGACCATTCATTGTTTTTAGCCATCAATCGAATTTGATCATACGCCTTTTGGGATTTTGACATTACCCAATATTTGTTATATGCCCACTCTTCTTGCCAATTAATAATTATCAACACCTTTGTATAATGGTTTATTATTCTATAAATTCAAATCATATATACATTATGCTTTGAGTACAAGAAATTGAATTTTTAAATATAATTTAACGACTCTTTGTAAGAAAGCCAACTAAAAGAGACAGTCTTTGCTAAAATTAAATTGCTATTAAAATCTCAATTGTGGAGCGAGAAATGAATTTAATCGAATTCGAAAATGTTGCTAAACAGATCAAGAATCAAAGGATCTTCAATAATATTTCTTTAAAAATTAATCCAAAAGAAAAAATTGGTTTAAAGATGTCTCACATTGAATCAGCTACCTTCTTTGATTTATTGGAACAAAATACTCTGCCCAGCTCTGGCTCAATTATCAATCACACCCATAATATCTCAATTAAGCGTTATAACGATGGTATTTATCAAAAAATGACCGTTAAAAGTTACCTTCAATTCTTTAATCATATAGCCAATCAACACGTCGACATAAAGAGGCTGGCACCTCAGTTTTCTTTAGGAGATAATTTGACGATGAAAACCACCGCTCTCACTACTGATCAAATTGAAAGGTTGCATCTTTTTCGGATTGCCCTTTCACAACCAGACTTAGTTTTTATTGAAAGTCCCCTAAGAGACTTATCAAACGAAGGAGTCAAATCTTATCTCAAAGCCTTAGAAGTCGTTCGTCAGAAATCAACTGTTATCGTTATTTCATCATATATGGAGGAACTCCTACAATTGAGTTCTACCATATATCAATGTATCGACCACCAATTCGAGAAGATTGATTTAGAACTAGATAAAGATTCCACTAAACCACAAAATGTCTTCCGTCTCTCCAGTCACCTTGATGATAAAACAATTTTTTTCAGTCCTAACGAAATCGACTTCATCGAAAGTATCAATGGTGTCAGCAATTTTTCCGTCAATTCTGAATATTTTCCTTCCCCTTTAACAATGGAAGAACTCGAAAAGAAACTTATTCACTTCGGCTTTTTCAGATGTCACCGTTCCTATCTCGTAAACTTGCAACGCATTTCAGAACTGATCAGTTATTCCAAAAATAGCTACACCTTGATTTTAAAAAATAGTAAAGAAACCCTTCCTTTATCTCGAGCCAAATTGGATCAACTCAAGGATCTACTTCAATAACGTGGGTACATTTCAGCCCATCTCTTCCACAACTCGCTAATTTTTGAAAACTTATTTGTTCTTTCCTTGTATTCTATGTTTGTAAAAACAAGGGAGGAAACAACATGGCAACCGCACCAATAATAGAAGTTAAACATCTCTATAAAAACTTCGGCGACCAAACAGCTTTAAAGAATCTTGATTTTTCAATCCAAAATGGTGAGATTTTTGGTTTCTTAGGTCCTTCTGGGGCCGGTAAAACAACAACTATCAAAATTCTCACAGGACAACTCGTCGCAAATTCCGGCACCGCCACCGTTTTAGGAAACAATAGCTACTACTTTAAAGAGGATATTTATGAACATATCGGTGTCGTAACGCACGACAGTGGTTTGTATGAAAGTCTCTCTGCTTATGATAATTTAAGGACCTTTGCTCGTATCTTTAACGTTGATAAAATGAGTATTGATTCTTTGTTAAAACGAGTCAATCTATATAATGATAGAAAGAAATTAGTCAAAAAATTCTCACAAGGTATGAAACAAAGACTAATTTTGGCACGAGCCATCCTCAATCGTCCTCAAATACTTTTTCTGGACGAACCGACAAACGGTATTGATCCCGGTACAACTCAAAAAATTCATCAATTGATCTTAGAATTAAAAAATTTTGGTACTACCGTTTTTCTGACTACACACAATATGAATGAGGCCGCCAAACTTTGCGATCGAGTGGCTCTTCTAAACAATGGAAAGATTGCTGAAATAGGATCTCCACAAGCTTTAAGTTTGAAGTACAACAAAAAAATTCAATACAAAATTCTTTTAAAAGGTAATACTGTACTGAAATTAACTGATTCCGACGAAACACGGCAGAAGATCAATTGGTGGATGGAAAACGGCGAACTACAGACTATTCATTCCTGCGAACCAACTTTAGAAGACATTTTTTTAGAAGTAACGGGGAGAAAACTAAAATGAATATATCAATACGAAAAATAAATGCAATTTTTATCTTGAGATTACAACTAATTTTGAAAAACTTTTCATTACTCATGGCACCGTTGATGGCAATCGGATACGTTATCGCTTTTAAAAACTTTTTCCCGTCCAATCTTCTCTCTCTTAGAGCCCTAACTTTAAATATGGGGATCATCCTAAATACAACAATGGGTGGAATCATGTTTGGGTCTTATCCAATTGCTGAAGAAAAAGAACATCACACCCTAAGAGTTTTAATGACTTCATCAGTCAATGCTACTGAATATTTTATCGGGAGTTTGCTGCCTTCACTTTTAATTCTTACCTTAGTAAGTATTATTCTCGTGCCTTTAAGTGGTACTTCTTGGCGACAAGTATCTATCATTAATTATTTAGTTATCACTATTGTCTGTACTATCATCAGTATCTTAGTAGGTTTCACAGTTGGAATTTTTTCTCACAATCAAACCAGTGCTGGTGTTTTAAGCCTATTACCTACCGTTATTTTCACTTTCATTCCTATGTTTAAGGGCTTTAACAAAACTATTTCCGCTATATCCGATTTTTTATACTCAGGAGTAATCGCCAAATTTATTAATCAGAGTTTACTCAAGCATAGATTTACCTGGAGTTCATCTGACGTTGGCGTTTTGATAGTCTGGTTAATTATTTTTTCTGTTGTCCTAATTTATGCTTACAGATACAAACGTTTCGACTAGTCTGGAGGAATTTATTATGTTAATAGATTTTAGTGAAATTTTAAAGACATTCGGTTTTTCCAATCAAGAAATATCCAATCGACTGGATATTTCTATCGCTAAAGTTGAATTAATTAAGAGCAAGCAGCTTTACCCTAATAAAGCTTTGGCTCAAAAAATTATTCGATTTTCTAAACAAAAGGTTAGTTTGACCCCACCAGTAGTAGCTGATGATTTTCAATTCGGTCAACCAATCAAATTAAAACGAGTGATCTTTTCTATTATCTTAATTATTTTTGTTAGTCTTCTATTCACCGGCTTTGGCCATCAACCTTTCTGGGTCTTTTTATTAGTACTATTAATAGGCCTATTCGTAACATTACCTAGTTGTTTTAACGATTATTGGTTAATCAATAGGAATGGTCTCAAAATAAATATATTCAGCTCTTCTGGCACTACTAAGCTTGCCCAGCTGCTCCACATAATTCCTATCACTCAACGAACAATTCCATACCAAGATATCGATCACATTAACATTATTTATCGAACAAGACCCCGTACCAGTCCCTTCGACATCAATCCAGATATTTTTCAATTAGTCTGTACTCTGAAAAATAATCAAGAGTTATCCATAGATCTCAATGTATCTTTTGAAGAAAACCTTCTAAATTTAGTTACAATATTCACTTATCAAGGCGTCGACGTGTATGATCAACAGAGAATTCTTCTCGCCTTAACTAAAAAGGAGAATCTCTTTCAAAAATTCAATCCAAAATTCTCCTAAAGTATAAACATGCTAGTTAACCTAATATAATCAGTAAAAAAATAAGAACGGCTTCTATTGAGGGATATTCAAACGCATAACGTATGCCTTGAACACTTAATGGAAGCTGTTCTTTTAATTTAAAAATTTCATTTGGATATAAGGAGTTAAAAATTCCAAAATACGGCAGTTTTACTCGCTAATATTAGAACCAAGGAACCAGTGGCCCACAGACTTTTTGCAGACGACGGCATATTTCTACTAAATTTGGGTAAGAACCGCTAACAGGTTAATATGAATACCTTTTTGTTTAGAACAATTATGAAGCATAAGTTTTAACTTTCGTTATTTTTTTCAATAAAGTAACTACTTTTTACTTTTTTGAAACTGATTTTCGATTTATTAACTAAGGGAGCTATTATTCCCAACAATTCATCATTATCTTTCAATCTGAATGCTTCTATCATTTCATTAGACGAGATAACCGGATGTTTTTTGATAAAATCATAGATATTTTGCACGGTTGGCTTAGTTCTTTTCCCTCTAATTTCTTTCTTCGTTAATTTATTTATAACTTGAATGAAATCTTCATATTTAGCCAACGAAGTTATCAATGCAGCTTGATCCTTATATTGTAATAAATAAGTTGGCAAGGTATTGATATTTAAAATTTTAAATATTTCAAAATCTTTATCTAATGCTTCTTGGCTTTTTTTACTCTCATATGCCTTCAAAAATTGGTCTTTTGGTAAACCCGTTTTAACGGCCACTTTCACTAACTCATCTGTATGAGTTGTAGGATTAGTTTCAACCACGGTAGAGTAACGAAGGTTATAAAGAAATTGCTCACTCTTAGTTTTATCTAGTAGTTCAACAGCCTTATAGGCTCGATTCAATGGTAAAGAAGACGTATGCTCCTCATCAAAAAGTCTGAAGTTATTCATAATTATAGGAAGATGTGCAATCCTTTCCTCCTGTAAATAAATCTCTGCCAATTTAGCTTTGTACTTGTTCAACGCTACTTTTTTCCCATACAGCTTTAAATCATTATAGTCGACGAGATCGTATACATTCTTCACTAATCCGGCCATTTTGGTGTTAAAAACTATTTTATCTCCAAAATGTGTCTCTAATTTTCTAAAAGTTGGCATACTCTCATATGACAATCCCATCATAGGATCAGTAAAAGTTGTAATAAATAATTTATCATTCATAGTCTACCCCTCTTTCGGCTGTTCAAAAGCCCATCCATTTACTCCCCATATTGGAATATCTTTATAATCAATAAAAATATTTTCCGGTTCGATCCCCAAAACTTTATTGAATAATATTGTGATTGCTTGCGATAATTCAGCATAGCCAGCATGGCTAGGATTACCAAAAATTGATACATCTATATATGCCATTGGCACTGATTTCTCACCCCTAATGTAAAGATGACTTTTTTCTTCAAAATCTAACATTAATGCTTGTTCACTTTTTCCAGGAACATATTCAATTGCTTTTCCCAAACCTTTTTTCAAACTATTTTCTTGGGCATCAGTTATTTTTGTATTGGTTTTTGTAATAATAAAAGGCATTTTTCTTCCTCAATTCTTCTCTATCTGTCCTTGCCAATTTGTAACAACTTCAAGTATTTTATCGGCTAACTCTTGTTCTTTTTCTTGATAGGTGTGACCTGTGCCCTCAATAAATATCAACTGATTGTATTCTGAAGATGCCATATGATTATTGATATTTTTCAAAAATTTAACAGGATTACCTTTCGTAAAACAATCCAAGGTACCGATGAATAATGCTCCATGCTTACTTATACGTTCTACTTGAGAAAAATCGGCATTCTTTTTGTCATGCACATTATCCAAAATATCGGAATATAACCATTGATATGCTGTATCAGCTGTACATGGTAGCCATCCCAATAAATCAAAGGGCAACATAGTCTGCCCCAGTCCAGTCCTCAATTGCTGGTTTATTACCGCTTTTTGAGGATCAGATACGACGCTTGTTAAATGTCCCAGATTAGCTGGGCTCAGTAAGATAAAATCATCTATTCTTTTATCCTCATTGTTAGCAAGATAATGAATAACTTTATTTGAACCTAATGAATGACCAGCCAGAACAATATGTTGGTAGCCTTCCTGTTGGGCAAAATTAATATACGCTTCAATATCATCATCCCCTCGATTAAAATCTTCGTTCCAAGAACCAAGAATTTCCTTCCTTTGGGTTAATTGATTTTTACTTTCAATTTGTCCATAAGCATCACGTGTTGGTGCATATAAAAAATCAATTCCATTATCTGCAAGTGTATCTCCGATATTGTAATAAAACGGATTAGAATAAAAATTCCCGTGAACCCCTGTTATCGCAATAACTAACCACTTTGAATTATTTTTAGAGAAAAGAACTCCTCCTAACGAAGTCCCTGTTCTTGTTGATACGATTATTTCTTTCATAATATATTTCTACCTTAAAATTTACTTTTGCTTGGCTAACGGATAAAAGTCCATTCCTTGAAGGGTTCCGTACAACATTGCCGGTGTATAACGGTAAAAATCTGCCCTGGCCCAATCAAATTTGGTTTGAATTTCAAATTCTCGACCTGACTTAATTAAGTCAATCAAATTAGGATTCAACATAACCGTCTTTCCTAAAGCAATGAATTCAGCCCAACCAGTTTTATAAGCTTCAATCATTTCATCAGCTGTGTATAATTTACCTACCCCAATTAGAGGTAAACGACCATTAATATGTTCATGAAGTACTTGCATTCTAGTAAGATCTTTATCGGCCCCAGGACCACGACGAACCTTATGATAAAATCCCCAAAGAGATACATGCAGATACTGTAATGGTTTTTCCATTAAACGATCAATCAAAGCTAATGTTTCTTTCATTGTTAGACCATCATCGCCTGGTTCTTCTGGTGAAAATCTGTATCCAACAATGAAATCAAGTCTATTCATTTTTTGTTTTACAGCATCAACGGCATCAATTATCTCCAAAGGAAAATTAAAGCGTTTCTCCATTGTGCCACCCCAATGGTCTGATCTATGGTTATAAGTTGCTGAAACAAACTGTTGTATCAACCAGCCGTTAGCACCATGAATTTCCACACCATCTAGTCCAGCTTCAATAGCCATCTCTGTAGCATTAGCAAAAGCTTGGATGGTTTGACGAACTTCACTATCTGTCATTTCGTGAGCTCCCATATAATAGTTGCTAGTTGGGGCTACAATATTTTCACCTTTAGTCATTTCTCGGTCAGCTCTAATACCTGAATGTGATAGCTGAATAACAGCTTTAGCACCTTGTTCATGAGAAATTCGAGCGTATTCTTTTAAAGTTGGAAGGTCTTTACCTGTAATAGCATTAGGAGATTCAAAACCTACTCCACTATTCTGTACGTTAGTGAATGGGACAATAAATAATCCGAATCCTCGGAATCTGTCTTTCCAAAAACGTCTTGCGTTATCAGTCAATTCTCCATTTTCACCAGAATCATAAATAGTCAATGGAGCAACCGTTAAACGATTCTTGATTTCTACTCCGTTATTAAGAGTGTATGGTTCAAATAATGGTTCATATTTTTTATTCATCAGAAATCTCCTTAAGTAGAGAGCGGAGCAAACCGGAAAAATTGGCCTGCAAAGCTCATTTCAATCTTTCAAAATTTAAATTAAGGAATTAGTACCCTTAACTTGATTGCTAGGTTATAATAATGTTCAGGAAATATAAAAACAAGTACGCACATTTTTCTTCCTTAAAATAATGTACGCCAAAGGAGATAAAAAATGGATCAAAAAACCTTTGAGAACAAGGCTGAACAGTTAAATGAAAAAATGCCAGAATATTGTCCAATTACATATTCAATGAGCATTATTGGATCGAAATGGAAGATTCCTATCCTCTGGAAATTAATCTTAGATGACGGCCAACATTATAATCATTTAAAGCGCATGGTCGGTGGCATCACTAATACAATGCTAACGAAAAGCTTGCGTGAACTAGAAGATGATGGTCTCATTCTTCGACACAGCGATGGCACAGTTCCACCTTCAGTTACATACCACCTAACTGATCTAGGAAAAGATCTCGTTTATACCATGGAGGAACTTTTTGACTGGGGCCAAAAACTACACGCCGCTCACGAAGAATAGCAAGAAAGCATTTTATCTTTTAATCAATCGCATATACAAAAATGGCATTGAATCTCAATCGAGATACTCAATACCATTTTTTAATACTTCCATTTTTCTAATTTATGATAAATAAAAAATCCCCTAACTTGGATTTAAATATCCAAATCAAAGGATTCATTCACTTATTCATATTCAGCGTTTACTGACAAACAATTATTTTTTTGAATTTACTTCTTGCTATAAAACCCGTTCGACGGGATATAGTCGTGGTGAATTAAGAAAGGTCAGTGAATAATATGTTCGCTTATATTGAAATTATTAATAATCAATCTAAATCAGAATTTAGCTATGTTAATTTTGAGATCAAGGACAACTTGTTATCAATCAAACCTCTAAAGGGAATTTTACCTGCCGACAAAATCAAAATCCCTCTTGATCAAATCACCGACATTAACAGTGATGACTACTATGGTTGGGATAAAATCGAATTTATTTTTAATCATCAAAAATATATTTTCCTTTACAGTGGTTATGGTGAATATGATTATCTCAAAGAACACCTCATATCCGCCATTATGGCCTAATCTGCCAAAATCAATTTTTGAATCTTAACATCATGGTCTTCAATTTCCCAATCGGCCGTAGCAAAATGCATTGCTGAAGGTACTAAAGCTACTGTAGAACCAGAATATTGAGCCAAGAAGCGATCATAATAACCGCCACCAAAGCCCACGCGATAATTTGAATCTTCTGCAAAAGCTAATCCGGGAACAATCACTAAATCCGGTTCCTGATTAACTAACGATTCATCATATGCTGGTTCAGGGATTCCAAACTTACTAGTAATCAAATCTTCACGACTGTTAAATGGTAAAAAGGCCATTTGACGGTGAGGCATTGTCTTAGGTAAATAAACTTTTTTACCTTCTTTACGGGCTGCTTCCACAATAATTGGTGTTGGTACCTCAATTGGACTGCTAACAGTTGTCGCAATACTTTTAGCATTTTTCCATTCAGTTGTTGCCACCAACTTCTGCAATAACTTAGCAGCTTCAACTTTAGTCTTAGCCTGATTGGCTTTTAATTTCTGAATTTGTTGTTGTCTCAAGGCTTTTTTATCTATGATAATTCCCTCCCAGTCTTCAATTCTTGCTCTATAAGTTTACATTTATTACCGACGAAAAGGAACTAACTTAATCTGTTTCTTCATCTTCCGAAACTGTTGGTCCGATTACCAAAGTCTCTGCTAAAAGAATTTCATTGTAAAGTTCGAAAACATAGTTCTGATACTTTACTTCACTTTGCGAAATCATATCTAAATACTCTCGTTCCTGAACGAAGGCATTCATAAAGGCACGCATTTCCAACTCTTTTTCTGCACCCGTAAACTCTGGATGGCGTACGACCTCAACCCAGGCTTTGATAAAGTCTCTGGTTCTCGTACGCTGTTTTTGTGCCATCAAGTCAAAAATAACTGATTTCTTAACATTATCGGGTAAATACATTTTATTAACTGAATCAATTGCTCGATGAACCATCTCTACCCTAATTTTGTCGATTTCTTTTTCTGCATCATCATCTGTTACGTCTTTCTTCAATAAGAAACGAAAAGCAATCGTCGGCACTATCAAACTCAAGATAATGAGAACACTTTCTGACATCAAAACTAAATTGAAATCGGCATTGGTTACGTGATATTCAGCTAATGTGTAGGCCAACGCTAATGTAACAGCCCCGTGAACACCACCTAAGGCAAAGATCCACGACGATTTATTGTTAAAATCTAATCGTAAGCGACCGTAAAGATATCGAGCCAAAACATTAACCAAATAAAGTGTTATACCAATCATGATCCAAGTCAACGAGGCATTTGTAAATTTCTCATCAGAAATAATCTTGGTAAACATATATCCTAAAATTACGAAAACTGTACTATTAAAAATTTCTGTAATCATTGAAACTAAATCGAATCCTAAATGAACTTGGGGTGCGTTAATCAAACGACTTCGTTGTGCTTCAGCATTGTGAACTAAACCAGCACAAACTACGGCAATAATTCCCGAAACATGAATTTCTTCAGCTGCGTAATACAAAACAAATGGTGTCAGAATATAGATTAAACTCTGCGCATTCAGAGAATTATACGAGCTTCTTAAAAGTATCTGGCGGAACAGAACCATGATCCACGCTGCCGCAAAGCCAAACAGAACACCACCTCCGGCCGAAATAAGGAAGTCGCCTAAAGTTTCTCCGTAATTAATGTATCCGTTGATGTACCAAAGAATTGCCATATTAAGCAGGATAATTTCAGAAGCATCATTGAATAACGATTCCATTTTTAAAAAGGTGCCTTCATTTTTGGGCATCTTCAATCCATTAGTGACTGACTCCATTGCCGTAGCGTCGGTTGGTGTACTGATAGCTGCCAAAATGAAAGCTAGTGGCAAACTGATTCCAGCAATCTCCCAAACACCAAAACCGGCTAATATCATACAAATAACGACCAAAAAAACAGTTGTCTGAATAATATGTTTCAATTCCTTCCCAACTGCATTCAATCGTGTTGCCTGACCCTCAAAAAATAACAATGGTGCAACAATCAAGCCAATAAAAATATCGGAATTAAAAGTCATTACATTCTTGCCCATAATCGGAATAAAAAAAATCAGGGCACCAATGATCATACTAATGTAATTGACCGATATTTTTGAAAATACTTGGGCCAAAAAGATACTAACAACCGATGCCAATATCAAAATAAATGTCGAAACCATTAAACTCATAAAATCTTCCCCTTAATGTTTCCAATTAATCAAATTAAATATAGCACACCCTTGTTCAGAATGGCCTTTTGACGCAATCTCTATCGGTTTACTACTATATCGGTTATTCGCCAATTCACAAAACAATATGTTTAGATACGTACAAAAAATCCCATCTCAATTAAGAGACGGGATTTATTTATTTAACAACTTTTTAATACCGATCATATCTTCATTGGCGCCAAACAGCACGCCACCTGGCTGTAACTGCGATGTAGCATGTAAATTACCTATATAGTAAGGTACAAATCCAAAATCAATAATCAACTGTTTAACTTTTGCCAAAGCAATTTCATCAGTTCCCGCATAAACAATTACACGCTGCTGATGGGACATGCTGGCTAAATCGTGATATCCCATGTGATTAAAGGCTTTTACTACAACGCTTTGAGTCAAATATGCTTGAACCTTTTCCGAAGAGGTCTGTTGTTCATCATAATAGTAGTTACTTGTTTTACCATCGATTTCCCACCAGTAATTCATAGAATCAACTACCGTTTTACCAGCAAACCATTTAGCATCAATATTTTGATACTTACTGAGTGGCAGAGCTAGAAAAATAATATCAGATTTCTCAATAACATCACGGGTATACATCGGTTGGGCTTCAGGAGCTAAAACACTGGTAGCTAAGGTTATCTTGGCTGGATCTTTAGAACCAGCTATATTGACTTGATAACTAGCATCGAGTGCCAACTTAGCTAAAGTCATTCCCAATTTACCAGCTCCAACAATACCTATAATTAATTTACTCATTTTCATTAGCTTCCTGTAAAATCTCTTTAACTCGTGGAATTACTTTAGTTGCGTAAAGTTCAATCGTCCGCATACGATCCTTCTCCAGCTGTCCACCAGTACCGTAAACCAAGTCGAACCGATCTAATCCTAATTCTGAAATTGTCTGAGCAATTCTTTTAGCAACCGTTTCTACTGAACCAACATAGTAAGCGCCCTTAATAACTTCAAAATCATAACGTTCTTTAGTCATTTTAGGCCATCCACGATCTAATCCTACACGATCCATACTATTTCTGATGTATTCCCAACCGATATTGTAGGCTTCATCGTCGTCATCTTCAGTAATGATTCCATGTGAATGTACTCCGATAGCGCCAACTTTTGTTCCGTAATCTTCAGCAGCCTTTTTATAAAGTTCAATATATGGTGCAAAACGACTGGCCTCTCCAGCAATGATAGCTAACATTAATGAATAACCATAATAAGCCGTCCGCAAAACAGATTCTGGTGTTCCACCGACACCAATTGATACTGGTAATTTATGTCCTTCAATTCGAGGATACGGACGCACGTTAACTAATTTTTGAACGTGTTTTGATTCCCAATCCACATGCTCTCCGGTGATTAGATCATTAAACAGACCGACTTTTTCAACAAAAAGATCATTATAGTCTTTTAAATCATATCCAAATAAAGGAAATGACTCTGTGAAAGAACCACGACCTAAGATAATTTCAGCTCGACCGTCAGAAATACCATCAATAGTCGCAAAGCGTTCATAAAGACGTACCGGATCATCGGAGCTCAATACCGTTACACCAGTACTTAGATGTATATTTTTAGTCGTACTAGCTAAAGCACCAAGGACTACTTCCGGACTAGAAATTGAATATTCTTCCCGATGGTGTTCACCCAAAGCAATTACATCCAATCCTAATTGATCAGCTAGTTGCCCCTCTTTAATAATGTTTTGAAGTGATTCACGATATGACATTTTAGTATGGAAAGTATCGTTGTATGCCACGTCGCCAAAAGTATCCAAACCAAACCTTAATTTATCTACGTCAATTTTCATAATTATTACCTCTAGAATTATCTTTCCTCGAATTATACTTCATGCTGTGTAAACATTTCCATTTCTAGGATTGCTCGTTTCTATCAAATAACTTTAAGGTTAATTAAATTGTTTCACATGGAACATATGGTGTTGGATCACTCATCAAACACTATATATAGTGTTTGTAATTTCCTCCCGTTTTAGTTATAAAACACCATGATATTTAGTTCTTTCATCCCACTTCTTTTGATAAAATAATTAAATATATATTTAATCTTTTAAAACCCACAATATTTGTCTTCATATACTAAAAAAGGTTTAAGATAGAATTATATTCACAATTTCTAGGGGAAGTTGATACACATATGAATAAAAAAACTGATTTAGAAGAAGAAAATTCACTAACAAAAATTGTCGACGATGTTTCTGAGGGTATTAATGATGCCGGTCCTGTATTTTCAACTGAAGATTACGCCGAAGCTGAAAGCAATGGTAAACAGGCCGTTCGTTACTTACTCTGGGGATTACTTTCTGTTGTAGTTAACTTTGGTACATTCTTTATCCTTTATCGAGTGCTCAAGGCCAATTATCAAGTTGCTAACATTGTTGCTTGGTTCTTAGGTGTGCAAGTTGGTTTCTGGGTTGATCGAATCATTGTCTTCCGTCACAAATCCAGCACAGCCTTCAAAGAAATGTTGGCTTTTTATGGCACACGTATTTTAACTTTCTTAATTGAAAGTGCTACGCTTTGGGTTGGTATTTCATTAATGAGCGCTAACGGTGCTGGTACTAAGGTAGTTGGACAAATACTAGCTATCGTTGGTAACTACATTCTTTCCAAGTTCTTTATTTTTAAAAATCGTAACTAATTCGCTTAAATCAAAAAATGTTCATGTCAACCAAAGATATTGGTCGATATGGACATTTTTATTTTTCATATTTAATTTTCCAAATTAACTGCTGGTGCATCCGTTTTTACTCTTTCATGACGCTTAATAATCAAAGCCAAGCCGATTCCAATAATCGTGATAACTACATTTAAAAGAATTATCATTCTTGGAGCATCGGCACCGGTCATCTTTGTCAAATAAGCAGCAATTGATAAAACAGCATAATTGGCAGTACTGGAAGCTATCATAACTAATGAGGTAGCTAAACCCTTGCTTTCAGGAAAAAAACTAATAGTTGTTGAAGTTGCCAATTGTAAAACGCCCCCGGCAGCGGCATATCCTATCACGAAACTTCCTATATAAAGAATGACGGGACTAGTTATGAAGTAACAGAGTAATAACATAATAACGGAAATACTTGGATAAATAACTAACACGGTTGTTTCTTTCAATCCTAAATGAATCAAGCGTGCTGTTAATAAAACGGCTACTGTAGCACCTACAGCATAGAAGGACTGTAAAAGACTGGGATTCTTAACGCCATAACTTGCACCTAATTCTTGATTACAATTTAACCAAATCATAAAAGTCGTTGAACTTGTAAAACCAATTAAAATTGAAGCAATCGCAGCGGCTGAAAAATGATGCTTCGTTGCAGTCTTATTTTTACCTCTAGCAGCTTTTTCTTGTTGTGGAAATGGTAAAAACATTACTAAGAAAGCATCTGCCAACATCAAAATACCACAACCAATGAAAATAATTTTATAAGATAAGTGAACACTGGCTACTAACCCAATCACAAACGGTAAGAGAAATTGAGCTACTGTAATTGAAAATTTCGTAAACAGATTAGCAATCGAAGCTGATTTAGGAAAAATTTCCATAACGCTTGGGGAAATACAAGTATCCAAGAAAGAATTGGCGACGCCATTGATAATTCCCATAGCATAGGCAATCCATAACTGATGTACCGAAATCACACCAAAGAAGAATACTACGTATAAGAAAATACCAATTAGACCGCTAACCCTACGTCCAACTTTATCTGAAATAGGACCGGCAAATGGATAAGCTAACAATCTGCCTAATCCATAAGCGGCAATTACTGAAACAACCATTGAAACGTCAATTGCTCCGTTAGAGAGTGTCGAAGCTCCCCATGCCTTCGCAAATTCAGCCTTATATTGTCCCATAATCGATAATGCAATTCCTAAAATAAAATAAGCAAAATATAGAGCAAAAGCAGTTGGGTAATACTTTTTCTGACCATTCACCATTTCGCTATCCTCCGTTAATTTAGAAGAACAATTTCTTAACATCATCTACTGGCATATCTTCGCCGGTGTAAAGTTTAAAAGCCGCAGCACCTTGTTGGACTAGCATCCCTTTTCCACCAATAATTTGGCTGCCATGATCTTTTGCATCCTGCAACATTTTAGTTACAGCGGGACTATAAACCGTATCTGTAACAACTAATCCCGGACGGAAAACGGAAGTATCTTTGATATTAGTCTGATCAACATTTGGTGCCATACCAGCTTTAGTAGCATTGGCTAAAATGTCACTATTTTTAATGGCCGTATCTAAAGCCATCTGATCATTAATATCGTCTACTGTAACTTTACAACCAGGCATTCTCTTCATAATTTTTTCGGCAATAACTTCAGCATTATGATAGAAGGCATCCTTTGGATTAAAAATATGAATTTCTTTAACACCATCCAATGCCATTTGAACGGCGATTGCAGTACTGGCACCGCCAGCACCCAAGAGAGTCAAAATTTTTCCTTCCGGTTCAACACCGTGTTGGCGAAGATTAGCTACATATCCAGCCCCATCAGTATTATGGCCTGTCAAAATACCATCATCATTTACAATCGTATTAACAGCTCCAATCAATTGAGCAGCTGGCGACAGTTTATCGACTAATTCACTGGCAATTTTTTTACACGGCATCGTAACATTAGCACCACGCATATTAAAAATACGCATTTTTTCTAAAGCTGAGTCCATTTCATTTTCCTTAATATCAAAGGCCAAGTAAGCATAATTGATCCCGGCTTGTTCAAAACTATAATTGTACATTGCTGGTGATCCTGAATGTCCTACTGGTGAACCGAATAAAGCTAACATTGTTGTATGACCATCAATTCTTGCTTCCATGATTTAGCCTTCCTTGACTGTTTCTTTAGCTTGTTGTTGCTCGTAAGCCTGATATTCTGCAGTTGGCATTTCCTTACCCGTGAATAGACCATAAGCTGCGGCACCTTGCCATAACAACATTCCTTTACCAGGAGCAATCGTACATCCCAAAGCTTCAGCATCTTCAATCAATTTTGTCTTAAGTGGATTGTAAACTGTATCAGCAACAACTAGGTCAGGACGTAAATAACTCTTATCAACTAAGGATTGTCCGTCTAGTGGTTTCATTCCCACAATAGTCGCGTTAACTAAAATATCGGCTTGAGCAATCTCTGCTTTCAATTTAGCTTGATCGGCAAGCGGATAAACATTAACTTTTACCTCTGGTTTAGCTTGTTCAATCTTTTCTTTAGTTTTTTCAGCATTTTGATAAAATTCATCATCCTGGTTGAAAATGGAAATTTCTTTAGCTCCGTCCAAAGCACATTGAACCTGCAAAGCGGTTGCAGCACCACCAGCACCCAAGACAACTAATTTCTTACCTTTGATATCAACGCCGGTTTCTTTCAGATTACGGACAAAACCAATTCCGTCGGTAATGTGACCAGTTAACTTACCATTATCATTCACAATGACATTGATGGCTCCAATAATTTTAGCTGCTGGTGAAAGGTCATCAACTAAAGTTGCAGCGATACTTTTGCATGGCATAGTGACATTGCTACCACGTACTTTAAATAGCCTGAGCGCATCAATTGCTTGTGGCATCTGTTCCTTTTTGACATCAAAAGCTAAGTAAGCGTAGTCCAAACCTTGTTTTTGAAAACTAAAATTATACATAGCTGGAGAACCTGAATGTCCAACTGGTGAACCTAATAATGTGAATAAACCTGTTGTCCCTGAAATACGTTTTTCCATGATAAGCACTCCTTATAAAAAAGGACCGGGACTTTCGTCTCAGTCTCTTAATTGGTTTTATTTTTTAGCTGGTTGGTGATGATCAATAGCGTATTGACGACGGCCACCTGGCTTTGGAATCATATCTGAGATCATCATATGAATTCCACCATCGACCATAACTTCACTACCATTTGTATAATCTGAGCGATCACTGGCCATGAATAGAACAGTATTAGAAATATCGGTCAAGTTACCGATTCGTTTGCTAGCAACTAAACGTTTTCTGCCATCTTCAACTTTAGGATCACTGTAGAAGTTTTCTGACAATGGTGTCTTAACCAAGCATGGGAGAACGCAATTACTGCGTAATCCAAATTGTCCCCATTCGGCGGCCATCTGTTTGGACATCATATTAACAGCCGCTTTAGTGGTACTGTATGCACCACTGTATGTTTCTGGTGACAATGAAGCAGCGGTTGAAATATGAACCAGAGTACCGTGGCCTTGCTTGATCATAACTTTTCCAAACCTTTGTGACATTAAGAAGTAACCTGTGATATTAACGTTCAAAGCTTGCTTCCATTCATCCAGACGTAAATCTTCTAGTGGAGAGAATCTCAAAATAGCGGCAGTATTGACCAAAACATCAACTTTTCCAAATTTATCAACGACTTCTTTAACAGCTGCGTCAACTTCCGTTTCATCAGTGGTATTACATTGAATTGCCAAGGTTTTAACACCATATTTATCAGATATTTCTTTAGCTAAGGCTTCTGTTTTATCTTTTAGTAAGTCGACCAAAACAATATTGGCCCCTTGTTCAGCGAAATCATTAGAGAACTTTGTTCCCATTCCACCGACAGCACCTGTAATTACAACGACTTTTCCTTCTAATCCTAACCATGTATCACTCATATTTTTTGTACCTCCCAATTGCTAACTAAGCTGTAACTGTTTCTTTCAAAATTTCAGGCCATGCTTCTTCCATAACCTTAACTGTGTTCTTATATGTATAATCAGCTACGTAATCGATTCCTTTAGCCATGTATGCATCAGAAATCACTTCTACACCAATAACTTTTGGATCAACTCCCGCATCTTTGATCATCTTAACGAATCCAGCTGTATCCAAGTCCCCAGTACCGGGGGCTAGACGATCATGCATTGATTCATCACGTAAAATTGATTTAGCGTATGATCTTGTATAAGCGTCATCCAACTGAATAGAAATAACACGTTTAGCTTGTTCCTTCGTCAACATATCATATGGTTGATCAGCTCTAACCCAGTGCCACATATCCAAAAGCATATAAACATTGTCACAATTAGCTTTTTGCATGATCTTCCAAGTTTTATCTAAATTAGGTAAACCACTGTATGGCATTGGTTCTAGTGCAATGATCCACTTGCCCGCTCTAGCAGCCAATTCTTGAAGTTTCTTAGCTGTGTAGTCGATCGGATAATCTTCCATCAATCCAGTATTGATATGTTTTACACCGAACAATTCACACATGTGGAAGCACATCTGTTCCTTATATTTTTGCTCATATGTTCTTGGTTCTTCACACCACTGAACGATATACTCAACTTCAGTACATCTAATATTGTATTTAGCAAGAATATCGAGAATATCTTGATCTGTTAAACCTTCATTCAAGGCATCAACATAGGTTTCAGCACGAAGTCCAATTCCATCGTAACCAGCTTCACTAGCGGCCTTACAACGGTCTTCAAAACTGCATTTATCACCTAACGTCCAAGAACTAACTGTAATGGGATGTGTCTTTGTCATAATTAATTCCTCCAAAAGTTTGTGGATTTTGCATGCATGTTCTTTAATTCACATATTTGTTTACGAGTTCAATGTAACCGTTTTACAAATTGTCGTCCAATTACTCTTTATCACAGTCATCTATAGCCAAAAGTTATTGATTCTGCTATATTGGCTATATAAAGCGGTTTCAACAATGAGCGAAACTAACTTTTTAAGGGGATATTTTGTTATGAACTTAGATCATCTACGTTATTTTGTGGCTTTATCTAGAACTGAAAATTATACGCAAACGGCAAAAATGTTACATATTACACAACCAAGTTTGACTAAAGCGATGCATTCCTTAGAAAAAGAGCTCGATTTAGCCCTATTTAAACGAGATGGCCGCCGTGTTACCCTTACACCAGAAGGAAGACTGTTTGCTAATAGCGTTTCTACATCGCTGATCTCATTGGATAAAAATATCGCTGAAGCTAAAAGTCTTAATGAGGAAAAAACAATCATTCGTTTAGCATCCTTGCGTACCTTAAGCATCAAGTGGTTACCTGACATGGCTCAACGTTTTCTAAAATCTACTGAAAATCCGACAATCGATTTTCAATTCAATACCGACACCGGACTCTCACCGGATATTCTCAATGGCTTACGTTCTAAAAAATATGACGTAGCTTTTTGCTCTCGATTGGATAACTATCCTGATTTAAATTTCTTTCCTGTAGCTGAACAGACGATGGTTTGCATCACACCAATTGACCACGCATTAGCCAACCATTCTAGCGTAAATCTGGCAGAAACTTTAAACTATCCTCAAGTTACTTTTTCAGAAAGCAGTGGTCTGTATTCCATTATGAATAAGTTGTTCAATGAAGTCGGTGGTCATCCGATTGTTGCCTACTCTGTTGAAGAAGATCAAGCAATCGCTGGCCTAGTTGCCAATGGATTTGGTATTGCCATCGTTCCTAACATGTCAATCATGCAGACTATGCCAGTTAAAATAATCCCAATCTCATTTCCCAACGAGCAACGAATTCTTTACATGGCAACTCTGAAAAGAACTGAAAACCAACCAGCTATTGCTAGTTTCGTTAATTTTGTTAAATCTCAAAGCAAACAACTTTCAGTCAATAATATTTAAGCCAAAAAAAATGGTACTAACCAGAATCTTCATTCTGATTAGTACCATTTTTGAATTTATTAATTATGCTGTTTTAACTTTAGTATCAATTTTAGCCTTATTTAACAAGACGGAACTAGTTACAACTGACAAGGAACTGAAAGCCATAGCCAATCCAGCTAATTCAGGACTCAATGTCAGACCGACAGCAAAGAATAGCCCAGCTGCAACGGGGATTCCCAAAACATTATAGATAAAGGCCCAGAACAAATTGAGTTTGATACGGTTAAAGGTCTTTTTACTCAATTCAAGAGCTTTAGCGACATCGCGTAAATCGTTCTTCATTAGAACAATCCCACCAGATTCAATTGCTATATCAGTTCCAGAACCCATAGCAATACCAACATCAGCCATTGTCAAAGCTGGTGCATCGTTGATACCATCACCAACAAAGGCCACTTTCCCTTGCTTTTGAAGCTTTTCAACGTGATCAGCCTTATCACCAGGTAAAACATCAGCAATAACTTCGTCAATTCCAACTTCTTGAGCAATGGCTTTAGCAACACGTTCATTATCACCAGTCAACATAACCGTTCTTAAGCCACGAGCCTTCAAAGTGGCAATGGCTTCCTTAGATGTGGCTTTAGGAGCATCCTGAATGGCAATCATTCCGATAACCTCCTGATTCAAACCAACAAAGACTACCGTTTTGGCTTCGTTTTGTAATTGCACCATTTTATTTTCTAACTCAGTAGAAATCTTAACATCATTCAATAACTTATCATTTCCAACGAAAGCTTTTTGACCATTAACGACAGCTTCAACACCCTTACCTTCAATAGCTTGGAACGAATCGGCCTTATCTGCTTGAATAGTATCCGCTTTAGCCTTGTCCAAAATAGCTGTAGCCAAAGGATGTTCTGATGATTCTTCCAAAGCAGCGGCGAGCTTCAAAACTTGTTGTGAATCACCGATAATATTAGTAACTTCTGGTTTACCATTTGTGATAGTACCAGTCTTATCCATTACAACTGTCTTAACATCATTAACTTCTTCAAGAACTTCACCGTTCTTGATCAAAATACCCATTTTAGCTCCACGACCAGTTCCAACCATTAAAGCAGTTGGTGTTGCTAAACCTAAAGCACATGGACAAGCAATAACGACTACGGAAACTGCAAAAATTAGAGCTTGAGCAATTGTAGCGCCTAAGAAAACGTACCAAACTAAGAACGTTAAAATTGAAAGGATTAGGACAACTGGTACAAAAATTTCAGAAACTTTATCGGTTAGATTTTGAATAGGTGCATGACTATTTTGAGCCTTTTTAACCAATTCAACAATTTGTGACAACATCGTATCACTACCGACTTTTTCAGCTTTAAACATGAAAGTTCCATTGCTATTCATAGTTGAGCCAATAACCTTATCACCAATCTTTTTAGTTACAGGCATACTTTCACCAGTAACCATTGATTCATCCACGGTCGAGCTACCTTCAGTGATGACACCATCGACTGCAATTTTTTGACCGGGTTTAACTCTGATTAAATCACCTTGGACAACTTCGGATAGCGGTATTTTAACTAACTTGCCATCACGCATAACCTCGGCTTCTTTAGCCTGCAAATCAACCAATTTTTCAATTGCATTTGAAGCGTTATTACGCATTCTTTCCTCAAATACTTGACCAAGTAATACGAAAGTAACCACAAAAGCGGCACTTTCAAAGAAAACACTTTGATGAGTAATCATGGCATAAATACTGTAGATATAGGCCGTGGCAGTACCAATAGCTACTAAAGTATCCATGTTAGAATGATGTTTTTTAAATGAAGCCCAGGCGCTTTGTAAAAATGGACGTGCGGCCACCGCCATAACGATAGTTGTCAAAATAAATTGAGTCCATTCACCACCGGGAATCATAATACCAAAAGGCATCAAAATCATTCCTACTAGCATTGGTAGTGAAAATACTAGAGCAATCCAAAAACGTTTTGTTATTGTCATTATTTAATCACTACCCTTCCCGAGAACATATCCATGCCGCAACTGAATTCGAATTCACCTGCTTTATCAGTTGGAACTGAAACAGTTTGAGCAACATTTAATGGTAGCTGTTTTTCGAAATTCATTGTTTTCGAATGAACGACATCCAAACATCCCTGTGCGTTAGTTCTGGTAAAAGTAAGTTCCGCAGGAATACCTTTTTCCAATTTAACAACTTCAGGATCGTACCCGCCTGCAACTGTGATGTTAACCTTTTGTGTTTTCTCAACCATAATAATTTCTCCTCTTTATTTAATGATTACTTTGCCGTGAAACATATCCATACCACAAGCCCAATTGAATTCGCCTGACTTGCTAGTATCAATTTCAACTGTTTGTTGTTCATTTTGTGGTAATTCTCGATTAATACCAAAATCTGAGAAAACAACGCGGTCCAAACAGCTAGAAGCATCTTTTCTAGTGAAATTGATTGTAGCGGGAACACCTTTTTTCAAAGTAACAACTTCGGGTGAATATCCACCATTAACCTCAACATCAACACTTTGATTGTTATTTTTTACATCAGCTGTTGCTTGAACTACTTGATGATTGCCGAAGAACCACCAAAGAATAAATCCTATAATTGCTAAGCCAACGATTAGTACGATTACCTTTGTCATAAATATCTCTCCTCAATCCCTCAATTAATGTTTACACTTGTAAACTACAAATACTATCTTATTCTCTAAGTTTACATTTGTCAACTAGAAGATTTAATAAAAGCACAACGACCGTGTTAGATTGTTGTGCCTCTTTATTAGATTCTATTGTTCTCTAATCTATAGTAGAAACGAGTTTTCCACTCTTTATCTTACGAGTTTATCCCAAATAACAACTTCACCACTTGCTAATGATTTGGGTACATCTATAATTCTCTGATTAGATGATCCTCGAAATTGTAAGGTTAAATCTTTCTTCCTTAACAAAAATCTACCATCAACTAAGATATCAAGTAAAGACAATAATTCCAATTTATCGTCCGACTCTTTCATCATTTCATCCCATGAGTAACCGGTCCATGACCAGATATCTTTGGTATGTCCATACTCTTTTCGGATTCGCTTGCACAATGAAAGACAGACCTCTGTATTCAAAAATGGTTCTCCACCCAATAAGGTCAGTCCTTGTACATAGCTTTGTCCAAGATCTTCAATGATCTTATCTTCTAATTCTTTTGTGTATGGTTTTCCATATCGAAAATCTTGTGCAGCCACGTTGTAACAACCAGGACATCTGAACATGCATCCTGAAACATATAAACTGCATCTAACACCTTCACCGTCAACAAAATTAAACGGTTTATAGTCGGCAATTCTTTTAAGACTGTGGTCCTTGCTTAACCATTCTTTGGGAGTCGGATTGTTTGGCTCTCTCATATTCTGCTGCATGTTTTATCATCTCCGAAGTCATATTCTTTCTACGTGAAGCTATTTCAACATGACGACCGTGAATCATTGGGCGTTGTTGTGGGTTACCTAAATAACCACAGGTTCTCTTAACAACATCACAGAATTGTGGATCATGATTACCGCACTCTGGACAAACAAACCCACGGGCAGTGGCATTAAATTCACCTTTGAAACCGCATTTGAAACACTGATCAATCGAAGTATTGGTTCCTAGATAACCAACATGATCATAAGCCCAATCCCACACCGCTTCGAGTGCTTTAGGATTTTGACGTAAATTAGGATACTCACAGTAATGAATAAATCCACCCGACGCATATTTAGGAAAGACTTCTTCAAAAGTTAATTTATCAAATGGATTAGGATGCTTGCGCACATCATAATGGAAACTATTAGTGTAATATTCTTTCTCAGTTATATTAGGAATGGAACCAAATTTTTCCAAATCATCGCGACAAAATGTATCAGTCAGTGATTCCGCTGGTGTCGAATAAAGACTGTAATGATAGCCACTTTCTTTAGCCCACTGTAAGCATTTATCATGTAGCGCCTTAACAATTTTCTCTGCAAAATCATGTGCTGCTTGGTTATTTTCCCATTTATCACCGAAAAAGGCGGTACATACTTCATACAAACCGATATAACCTAAAGACACCGTTGCACGTTCGTTCTTAAATAATTCATCAATACTATCAGTCTTCTTTAGACGTTTACCAAAGGCACCATACATATACAATAACGGTGCATTCTCTGGCTTTGCCTGCTTAGTACGTTCAATACGATATGCCAAAGCCGTATGACAGATCTGCATTTTTTCTTCAAATATTTCCCAAAATAGATCAGGATTGCCCTGGGATTCTAAAGCAATTCTAGGTAAATTGACCGTTACAACACCGAGATTCATTCTACCTGAATTAACTTCTTTACCATTTTCATCTTTCCAACCTTGTAAAAAAGAACGACATCCCATTGGTGTTTTAAAACTACCCGTAATTTCTTTGATCTTGTCATACATCAACAAATCTGGGTACATCCGTTTGGTTGAACATTCGAGCGCTAAAGTTTTGATATCGTAATTAGGATCACCAGGATTTAAATTCAAACCACGCTTAATGGTAAAGGTTAACTTAGGAAAAATAGCCGTCCGATGTTCCTTACCTAATCCTTTAATTCTGATTTCCAAAATTGATTTTTGAATAGCACGTTCGATCCAACTTGTTCCCAAGCCAAAATTAATCGTCGTAAAAGGCGTTTGGCCTTGGGAGGAGTAAAGAGTATTGATTTCGTATTCCAAGGCTTGCATGGCATCATAAATATCCTTACGAGTCTTTTCTTGGGCAAATTCAACTTGCTTATCTTCCGCAATCCATTTACGGGCATCTTTAAGATGTTTTTGATAATTTATTTCCGCATATGGTGCCAACAATTGATCAATTCGATTAGCTGAACATCCACCGTATTGTAGTGAAGCTACATTAGCAATAATTTGAGACATCTGTGCCGTTGCAGTTTGAATCGAGCGCGGTGAAGATACCCAGGCATTTCCGATTTTAAAGCCATTACTCAACATTTCATCAAAATCGATCAAACAACAGTTGGTCTCCGGTGTGACTGGTGAGTAATCCAAATCATGCCAATGAATATCACCGCGTAAATGTGCTTTAGCAACCAACTCTGGCAACATTTTTAATCCCATAGCACGACTGGCAACACCTGCTTCCAAATCGCGTTGTGTATTGAAAATATTACTATCCTTATTAGCATTCTCATGTACAACATCTTCATTACGGTTAAATAAACGTTCAATATTCAATTGAACGTTTGTTGCACGTGAAAACTTATCTTGGTCTGCTTCAAAATAGCATTCATAGTTCTCTGCTTGTTCTTCCATCTCATTATCGTTCAAAACATCAAAAATAAGCCCATGGATTTGAGTAGTCGTCAGATGTTTCAAGTCAATAAAATGAGAGACTAATTCAGAAATCACTATATCTTTTTGTTGAGAATTCAATTGGAGTTGATCCAAAACAAATTCTATTTTATAGGGATAAAAACTAGTCACTGTACCACTTCTTTTTTCTACAGGAATGGAAACTAATTTTTGCAATTCGGTAGTCATATTCTTCCCCCCAGTTATTAAATACTGATATCATTCTACAAAATTATAATAAAAAAAATAAGACTACCAAATACTAGATGTTGTGATATATAGCATATCAGTACAACATATGGTAGTCTTATTTTTATTTTCAAGAAATCATCATTTGAATCCATTCACAAATCGTCGTTACGCTAATCAAAATGATTGTCATCTCAAACGATTGTATTTGTTCAAAAAAATATTCCTATATTAGATATATAGCGTTGTAGTGGTTATTTTTACTGATCTCATAGTGGATAATAAAAATTCTTCAATATTTAATTACTAATCCTAAAAAGTAGCGAGCAAAGAAACTAGCTTGATCACTATTAACTTTAAGTCCTTTAGCCGAAAACTCGTCAATATCAATTGATTCAAAACGACAACTGCTTAAATCGATTCCCTTCAATTCAGTTCCTAAAAGATTCATTTTATTCAGTTCACAATTATCAAAGATAACCTTCTTCAATTTATTCTCATTAAAACTAACATCTTTTAAACTGGCATTAATAAAATCAACACTTTTTAAATTCATTCGATTGAGGACCGACATATCCATCAAACAATTATTAAATTCAACATTATTCAAATATGATAGATTGAAATTAGTTCCAATTAATTTACAATTATGAAACTCAACCCGATACAAACTGGCTTCATCCAGTATGCAATTGGATAAGTCACATCCTCTAAAGATCACATCAGTCAATTCAATTTTTTCAAACTGGCAATTACTAAAAGTCATATGATCAAAAACTGTTTTTTCAATCATCGGATGCCTGATCTCTTGATCCTCTAAAAATTCTCCTTTTAACAATCGATTGGTTAAGTAAAAATCTTCCTCTTCATAAATATCGAAGAAAGATCCTTTTTCTAAATAATCTTCTACAATTTTAGGCTGAATCATCGACTACACCTCTTTCAACTAGCATATTACCAGATATCTCTTCTGAAAAAATTAGAGAAAAGAGCGTCCTATTCGAATCCTTTTGGACCCAATATCATTAATATTACGTAATTTAAACTTAGAATTCGTCTCCTCAACACTATAAATTAAATAATCTAATTTAAAATTAATTATTTAATTTTAAAACCGCAATATCAAAGCCATCCTTCAAACTTTTAACACAAGTATCTGTTACCATAAGTTTATAGCTATAATAAATGATTAAGATATTAAAAAACATATCGACATTATTGAGCAAATTACAATTTGGAGGGAAATGGCATGAAATTCTTTACTGAGGAACAAAGTTTAGATGTTTTAAAAGATCTAGTCGCAATTAAATCAGATAACGATAACGAATTAAAGGTTGCTTCTTATCTTAAGGACTTATTGGCTAAATACGATATCGAATCAGAAATCAAAATCATTCGTGGTAACCGTGCTAACTTAGTCGCTGAAATCGGCCACGGTAAGCCTGTTTTAGGCATTTCAGGACATATGGATGTTGTTTCTGCTGGTAATCTTGACGATTGGGATAGTGATCCTTACCAATTAACCGAAAAAGATGGTCAACTTTACGGTCGTGGTGCTACCGATATGAAGTCTGGTTTAGCTGCTCTAGTTATTACCATGATTGAATTACATCATCAAGGTCTCCCTAAGCAAGGTACTATTCGTTTGATGGCTACTATGGGTGAAGAAGTTGGCGAAGAAGGGTCGAGTTACTTCTTGAAAGATGGTTCAATGGATGATGTCGACGGTTTAGTTATTGGTGAACCTTCTGGTTACAATATTGGTTATGCCGAAAAGGGTTCGATGGATATCAAATTTATTTCCAAGGGTAAAGCTAGTCACAGCTCCATGCCCGAAAAAGGCTTCAATGCAATTGATCCATTGATGAATCTCTTGATTGACGCCAATAATACATTCCGTGATGAAAATATTAAGCATGATTCAATTGGTCCATTAATTTTTAATACAACTTTGATCAACGGTGGTACACAAGTTAATTCCATTCCCGACCATGCCGAAGCTGAAATCAACGCTCGAACAATTCCCGAATATGATAACCAAAAAGTTATTGATGTTTTAAATGATTTGATTAAAAAGTATAACGATCAAGGCGCTCAAATCAGTTTTAATGCCTACATGAATGAGTCACCTGTTTTGATGGATCCTAAGAATGCACTTGTTGCTCCTATGAAGAAATTAATGGAACAATATACGGATGAAGAAGTTCATGTCACACCAATTTCAGCTGTTACTGACGCTTCCAATTTAGTTCAAAAGAAGCCTAGTAATCTACCATTTTTGATTGCTGGACCAGGTAACGATACACCTCATCAAATTAACGAACATGTTGATAAACAAATGTATCTCAACTTTATTGATATTTATGAAAAACTCTTCGTTGATTTCCTTAATAATGCAAAATAATCGAAAAGAATAAAAAAGATGTTCATATTGGCCAATTATGGTTGATATGAACACCTTTTTTTATTTAAAGACAAAATTCAGATACTATTAAAATTTGAATAATCGTAGAATCTAGTCTGGAGTAAGAATTGAGAAGATGGCAGTTTAAGCAGTAGCAGTTTTCGCCACATTAGCTAGACAATCAATGTCACCCACAACACTCTTACCAGCTACTACTTCTTGATTTGGTTTCATATAAGTAATCGATTTAATATCGTTACCTTGTTTAGTAATTGCCATGATTACAATATTACTGTGTCCAGCTGCCCTAATCTTTTTACTATCAAATTTGATCAAAGTCTGTCCAGCTTTAACGTGATCATTAACTTCAACAAGTGGCTTGAAGCCATCACCTTTCATATCAACAGTATCAACTCCGATGTGAAGTAAAACTTCTGTTCCATCATTTAAAGTTAAACCGACGGCATGATTACTACCTTGCATAACGACCGTAACTTGACCATTAGCTGGAGCAACTAACTTATCACTTGTAGGATTAATGGCAATGCCATCACCTAATTGTTTCTTGGAAAACATTTCGTCGGGAACATTTTCAATAGCTTCAGTTTTTCCAGTAGCGAAAGCTGTTAAATCGTGAGCCACCTCATCGTTTCCGATATTTCTATCCGCATTCAATTTAGTTCTAGAAAGAGCAAATGTTAAAACGATAGTTAGAATGAATGTCATGACCTCACCAGCAAGGTAAAAACTCCACTGTTTAGGAAAGACACTTAAGAAACTCAAGACGCCACCGACACCAACACTTGATGAACGTACTTGCCAGAATCCCATCCAAGCACCACCAAAGGCACCAGCTAGCATAACGGCAACGAAAGGATATCTATTTTTCAAATTAACACCATAAATAGCTGGTTCTGTGATTCCTAAGAATGAAGATAAACCACTAGACCAAGCAACATTTTTCTTCTTAGCATCTTTTCTAAAAATATATGCCATTGCTAAACAAGCAGCACCTTGAGCCATTGTAACTGGTTCTCCAACTGGCCAAAGTGTCACATAGCCAAGTGTTCCAGCCATTTGCAAATTGACACCTAAAAATAGATGATGCATCCCAGTAATAACCAATGGTGCACAGATAAATCCATACAACGCACCACCAAGAACAGGAACTGCATTAAAGATTGAAACAATGCCTTTAGTAATCCAGTTGGCACCAGTCATGGTAATAGGTCCAATAACTAAGAATGAAGCGAATCCAGTAATTAAAAGTGTTAATGGAGCTACTAAAATTAATTGCAATGTATCGGGAAGATGTTTCTCAAAGTATTTTTCCAGTTTGACCAATACCCACGCGGCCACCAATACCGGAATAACTTGTCCTTGATAACCAACTTGGGAAACATGCCAGCCAAACAGATTCCAGGTTGGAGTAGCGGCTGGATGTGAGGCATAATCGTAAGCACTTGTTAAGGCAGGATTAACCAAAATTAGTCCTAAAACTATACCCAATAGTG
Source organism: Companilactobacillus kimchii DSM 13961 = JCM 10707 (assembly GCF_001435445.1). Lineage (GTDB taxonomy): Bacteria > Bacillota > Bacilli > Lactobacillales > Lactobacillaceae > Companilactobacillus > Companilactobacillus kimchii. Next base: position 64,838 of record NZ_AZDH01000001.1, read on the forward strand.
GATTCCCACCAAATTTTTTAACAGCTGACCAGCCAATCAATGCAGGTAAAAATGAAAATGAAGTTTGTGCGATCAGTTGAATAATATCATTAACACCCTTCCATTCTGTATGCATTTGAATGAATGATGCATTTGGATAAAAGATTCCTTTATTACTCAAAACATTATTAATACCCATCAATAAACCTGCAGCAACGATAGCCGGAATGATAGGAATGAAGATATCACCTAACAGTCTTACTAGACGTTGCAATGCACCCTGTTTATTACGGCCTTCTTGTTTAACCGACTCGACAGATGCTTCTTGAGCCCCCGTTTGTTTAATGAATTCATCGTAAACTTTAGGAACACTTGGTCCAATCACGATTTGAAATTGTCCACCTGCCAAAAAGGTCCCTTGAACAATATCAATTTTTTCTAATTCTTTATCTTTAACTTTTGATTGATCTTTAAGAATGAGTCTTAATCTGGTGATACAGTGAGTTGCTGATTCGATATTATCTTTGCCACCGATTAATTCGATGATTTTGGTAACATCACCTTTCATATCAGCCATAAGATCATCTCCCCTAAAATTATTTATATATTTCCAAAAAACAAAGCAAGTATAACTTGTTTAAACTAGTTTAGCAAGATATAATATATTTGCTTTAGAAAGTGCCTACTTATAGGTTCTAATATAAAAATATGATTAATTTAGTTGGTGAGAAATATGATGAATATTAATTCAGTACCCTTTAGTTATTACGGTTCATACATGTCCATTTTCAAACATGATGATAAATTATGGCTTCAATCTCTACATGGTAAATCTAAAGGAAATATGGATAGTATTGAAATCTTAGTTACCCACAATGGTAGTCCCGTTCCCTTCAAGGTAGTAGAAAACTACACTTTATTAGAGCTAGTCTCCAATTTTGGTAAAGTCAGAATATGTTTTAATACTGCTCAAAAAATTGTTTTTTACAGCACTGATGGCTTAGGAATCCGCTTTGCATCACACCCTAAGTTCAATTTTGAATACAATTTTCAACTAGGTAAAAAAGAGTCTCCCTACTACATAGTCAATAGCTACAAGAATCTCACTAAATATTTGGTTTACACTACTAATTGCTCTTCACATCTATCCCAATCATTGACTGTGGATGCGACTGGGAGCAATAAAACAGCTAATAATAGTTCGTTTATTGACGTATTCCCCCAAGGAGACAATTTGTCTACTATTGCTGTCGTTCAAGACATACCAACCAACATGCAAAAACCTGACAATGAAGAATTGGATTTCTCTTTAATTGAAAAAATTGCCAAACAAAACTTCCACAGTTTTGCTCAGCAATTTCCACTTGTTCAATCAAGTTACAAAAATGTTCAACTAGATGCAATTTATACCCTCTGGTCTGCCACTGTTTTTCCTGAAGGTAATTTAAAATTTGCTTCTATCTATGCTTCTAACAATAAATTTCCCGGTGTTTGGAGCTGGGATCATTGTTTTATGGCTTTAGCCTTAGCAGGATCAGACAATCAACTAGCTTGGGATCAGATGAAAGTCATTTTTCAACATCAAGATAAATTGGGGCAGTTACCGGGATCAGTTAGCGATTCAACTATTAGATGGAACTTCTCCAAACCACCGATCCATGCCTATATTTTTGCTAAAATGGCTCAAAAAATGGCGTTTACAGACACACAGTTATTTGAAATCCATTACTGGATCAGTAAACAAGTTAACTTTTATTTGAACTATAAAGACTCCAATGAAGACGGCATTTGCGAATACGATCACGGTAATGATAGCGGCCAGGACAACAGTACTGTTTTTGCCCAAAATACCGTCATCGATTCACCTGATCTTTCGGCCTATCTGATTTTTGCTATGAATTATTTGTTCAAACTGTCCAAACAACTTAATTTGCCTGAACAGATGGAATATTGGTCTAAGAAAAAAGCTATCCTAACCGCTAAATTTAAAAGTTACTTCTTCGATGAAAGGAATCTACCTTGTGCTAGAGAAATGTTCACTGGCAAAAAAATAGAATCCCACGGACTCTTACCTCTCGTTTCATTAGTTGTAAGTAAAGAACTAAATCATCAACAAATCGATGCTATCACTAAAGATATCAAGAAACATTTCATTACCAAATTTGGTATCGCAACTGAAGCTCTTGATAGTCCACTTTATCAAGACGACGCCTATTGGCGTGGCCCTATTTGGGGGCCTTCATCTGTGATAATGTATGAAGCACTAAAAGATGCTGGTGAAATAGAATTAGCTCAACAAATTGCCCATGGTTTCTGTAAAACTGTGAAAACATATGGTTTCGCTGAAAATTTCGATGCTAAAACCGGTGTCGGTTTACGAGATAAATCATTCTCATGGACTGCCAGTGCTTTTCTATATTTTGCCAACGAATTGCATTTGTAAAATTAAATCAAAACAGTAATAATTATAGATATAAACGATTTCTGGAGGGGTGATATTATCGCAAACAATAAGTACGATGTGATTTATGAAGATTTGAAAAAAAGAATTAAGAACGAAGAATACAAGTATCAAGAAAAAATACCTTCAGAAACCAATTTGATTCTAGAATATGACTGTTCCCGTAATACCCTTCGTCGAGCAATTAAGAAACTAGGTACAGAAGGTTACGTCCAAAGCATCCGCGGCAAAGGCGTTATAGTTATTTATAACGCCAATTTAGAAAATACTTTAATCAAAAAAGGCAACCATTCTTTTAGTCAAATGGCCGACCGTAATAAAATCAAATTTAAAACCAGTGTTTTGCTATTCGATGAAATTGAAATCAATAAGAAATTAGCTCTAGAAAGTACCTTTCCTGTCGGCACACCCGTCTATTATATTAAAAGGCTCCGTTCTATCGGTGATGACAATTACATCATTGAAGAGAACTACTTCATGCGCAAAGTTGTTAAGGATTTGACTATCAGTATCGCCCAAAATTCAATTTATAAGTATTTAAATGAAGTTCTAAATGAACCAATTGCTACTACCAAGCGTATTTTAACCTTTGGCATAGCGACTGATCAGGATAAAAAATATTTGGATTTGAATGGTTATAACGCCGTTCCGATTGTGACAAACTATTCATTCACCAATGACGGAACTATGTTTGAATACACTGTTTCTCATCATCGACCTGATAAATTTATTTTTTATGATCAAAATCAGACCAATCCAGTTTCCTTTATGTTGGACAAATAAAAATCACGAATTCATTTTTCTTATGAATTCGTGATTTTTTCGATTTTAATAGCTAAAGCACCATACTTTTGCTCACGTTCACGTGAATATATCTCCTGATTCTCTCGATCCAACTCTTCAATTGATTCATCCTCAGGTGCACCAATAATCGAACCAGAATATTTGGCAAAAAGTTCCTTAAACGTTGTAAATTTTTCTAACCCTAATACTTTAACCTTTAAGGTTTCGCCCGTAGTCAGATTTTTGAATTCTATGAAGTCATCAATTTGCAATTGTGAACGTTTCTCATCATTTAATCTAACCTCAATCGTTTTTTCACCTGATTTGATGGCCTCAAACGGTTGATCGTATAATCCCATTTGCATATCACAATTCCTTCTTTCAATTAATATTAATAATTATATAATAACGAGGTATACAACAATTCTTTGGGGGATAAATAATATGGGGATATTTTCCGAATTTCGGAAACAAAATAGTAACTTTTGGCGCTACTTCTGGAAGTACAGTCAAATCATCATCTTAATTCAATTGATGATCACCTATGTTTTAGTACCAATTCTTAACTACTTAGCTAACGGGATAACTTTTTTAGGAAATGTTAAATACCTTTCTTACACTAATGTGCCCTACCTTATTACCAAGAAACCACTGGTAGTCATTGGTTTAATCGTTATTCTTCTATTAATACTATTGCTAGTTTTCACGCAATTCACTTTACTCTTAATCAGTTTCCAAGCCATCAAATCTAAAGCCAGTCTGAGTTGGTGGGATTATTTGAAACGTGTTTCTAAAAATGTTTTAGGTTTACCTTTTAAAGCTTTCGGTTTCTTCCTACTTTACTTTTTAATCATCACACCTTTTGGTAGCTTAGGTATTTCTTCTACCTTATTGAATAAAGTCAAGATTCCACAATTCATTTTGGATTGGCTACTACAGGAACATCTTCCTTTAGCAATATTATTGGGAGCTATCTATCTGATTGTCCTTTACATTGGACTTCGTTGGCTCTTCGTTTTACCACTTATGATTTTTGAAAATAAACCAATCAAGTTAGCTATAAATCGCAGTTGGGAAATGACTCGTGGTAAAACTCTCCACTACTTAGGAATTTTTCTTGTGTTAATCGCTGTAGTATCAATTATGGCAACTGTTTTGATTGGTATCGTAATTTTGCTCCAATGGCTAATTGATCAGGCAGCCTTCCTTGGAAAATTCGACTTTACCATGGCTGTCATCAACATGACACTAATTCAATTTATTAATATTTTCATCAGTATTTACGCTTCTGGAGTCGCCGTTTTGATTATGTTGAGTCACACACATACTCATTACTTCTATCCCAAAAGAGAACATCGTGGTCATAAATGGTTCTGGGGTGTCATGGCCGTGGTCGTTGTTATCAGTTTTGTAACTTACAACGTTACCTACTTTAACGATTGGCTGTTGGAACCACCAGTTACAATTTCACATCGTGGTGTTGACGACGGTAATGGTGTTCAAAATACTGTTTCTGCCATGCAGGCTACTTCGAAAGAGAAACCTGATTACATTGAGATGGATATTCAAGAGACCAAAGATCATCAATTTGTCGTCTATCATGATAATACCTTGAGCAATCTAGCCGGAATTAATAAGAAACCTAGTCAGATGACTTTGAACGAATTAACATCAACTAAGATCCATGAAAATGGTAAAACAGCTTATATTGCCAGCTTCGATGATTATCTTGCTGCTTCAGAAAAATTGAATCAAAAATTACTAGTTGAATTCAAATCAGTTTCTGGTAACAGTAATAATTTTGTTAAACATTTTTCTCAGAAATACGGTACACGCCTATATCAAGATAAAGACATGGTACACTCACTTAGTTATAAATATATCGAGCAAAGTAAAGAATACATGCCTAAAGTTAAAGCCAGTTACATCTTGTCATTCAATCTAGCTGGAATTCCCATCACAAAAGCTAATGCCTTCACGATGGAATACACAACTTTGAATTCTAGATTTATTGAAGGCGCTCACTTGCAAAATAAGAAAGTTTACGCTTGGACGGCAAATGATGAAGAATCAATGGATCATATGATTTTCATAGGTTCTGACGGCGTTATAACGGATAACCTGAGTCTCTTGAATGGTGAAATCCACCGTTTGTTCAATAAATCCAGTTACTCAGAACGTATGACTATTTACGTTACTCAAATGCAAGATCCTTTTAATTAACAAACTATATTTTTAGAGAAGCCCACATTCTTGAATCCAAGAATGTGGGCTTTTGTCACTCTCATGTGACAAATTGATCATTAATATTGTAATCGTTTTCAAATATACTCTATTTGAAATCAAGGATAAGAGGAGTCAAAAATAATGACTATGTTTAACATCGATCACATAAATATGAACTTAAATGGTAATACACAAAAGGAAATACTTTCTTCACTTGCTACTCTTGCAAAGAGTCAAGATATCGTTTCGGCTGAAGACACTTTAGTTCAGGATTACCTAGAAAGAGAAAAAGAATCGACTACGGGATTTGGTAACGGTGTTGCAATACCCCATGCACGTACAAATAACGTAAAGACTACCGCTATTCTATTTGGTAGAAGTAGTTCAGATATTGAATGGAATTCTTTAGACGGTAAACCAGTTAATACTTTTATTAGTTTATTGGTCCCTAACGATCAAGGTGATACACATCTAAAGTTATTAGCAAAGCTAAGCCGTCAACTAGTACACAAAGATTTCGTATCAATTTTAAAGAATGGTACTAAAGAAGAAGTTTTCACAGCTATTAACAATGTCCTAGAAAATTAAAATTGTAAGGGGGATTAAATTATGACTAAAATTGTTGCCGTAACTAATTGTCCAGCCGGTATTGCTCACACATACATGGTTGCAGAAGCAATTGAAGAAAAAGCTAAGTCACTTGGATATGAAGTACACGTTGAAACCCAAGGTGCAAGCGGTGTTGAAAATGAATTAACACCCAAACAAATTGCTGAAGCTGATTATGTAATTTTGGCAATTGGAAAAGGACTTACTGATTCAGATAAAGCTAGATTCGATCAAAAGAAAGTTGTCGAGCTTCCCGTCTCCGAAGCTCTAAAACATATCGATACACTATTTGATGATTTGGAAGGTAATTCCCATGTGATGACATCTTCTAAAGTTAAATTAGGGGCAGATCAAGAAGTAGTTACCGAAGGTATCATGAGTTATCTTATGGCCGGTGTATCTGCAGCATTGCCATTTGTTATCGGCGGTGGTCTTCTTATTGCTATTGGTAGCTTGATGGTTCAATTCGGAATGCCAAATACACCATTAGCAAAAGGTACATCTCCATCAATTGCTTGGGTCATCACTAGTATTGGTAATTTAGGTTTCCAATTCATGATTCCAATCATGGGTGCTTACATTGCTTATGCTATTTCAGATAAACCAGCATTTGCTCCAGCTTTCCTTGTAACCTTCTTAGCAAATGATTCTGATTTGCTTGGTACAAAATCAGGTGCCGGATTTTTAGGTGCTATTGTTATCGGCCTATCTATTGGTTATTTTGTTAAATACTTTAAGAAAATTAAATTGGGTAAAAATTTCCAATCCATCTTACCATTCATGATTATTCCATTCGTTACGCTATTAATATTTGGACTGTTAACCTACTATCTATTAGGCCCCGCAATGGCTTGGTTAATGTCAGTTCTACTATCGTTCCTACAAAATATTCCTACTTCAATGAAGATTGTCGGTGGATTCATTGTAGGTGCCATGTTGGCCTTCGATATGGGTGGTCCAATCAACAAAACTGCTTGGTTCTTTAGTTTTTCACTTCTAAGTTCACATGTTTTCAACTGGTACGGTATTGTTGGTGTTGTAACCTTGCTACCACCTATGGCTGCTGCCATTGCTACTTGGATCAAACCCAATCTATTCACTAAACAGGAACGTGCTGCTAGTTGGAGTGCCTTCATTGTTGGTAGTACAGTTGCTACAGAACCAGCAATTCCATATGCTCTAGCTGCCCCACTTCCAATGATTACAGCAAATACATTAGCCGGTGGTATAACTGGTGCTATAACAATTCTTTTAAACGTAGAACGTACTGCTCCTGGTATTGGTATCTTTGATCCATTACTAGGCCTTGAATCACCATGGTATTGGTTCTACTTATGTGTAGCTATTGGCTTAGTTTTAAATGTTTCCTTCATAATAATCTTCAAAGGTATCTGGCTAAAACGTAAAGAAGAAAAAGAAAAACAAGCTGCATAGTAGCAATTTTAAAGGGATAAAATCATTTTTAGTGATGAACAGAATCCCATCAATTCGCAGTTTGAATTGATGGGATTTTTATTATTAATCAGTTTTTTGAAAGGGTTAAATTATGAAAAAATACGATTTTGATCAAGTAATTGATAGAAGAAATACTTATAGCACCCAATGGGATTATATTGCTGACCGTTTCGGAAGAAATGATATTCTACCATTCTCAATTTCAGATACTGATTTCTCAGTTCCAGACTCAGTACAAGAGGCTCTAAAAAAACGTATTGAACACCCTATCTATGGGTATTCACGTTGGAATCATGACGATTATAAGAACAGTATCGTCTATTGGTTCAAAGCAAGAAATAATGTAGAAATTGACCCTGAATGGATTGTTTACAGTCCTAGTGTAGTTTTCAGTATTGGAACCTTTATCAAAATGCTTTCAAATCCTAACGAATCAGTTGCTACATTTACTCCAATGTACGATGCTTTTTATAAAGTGATTGAATCAAACCAACGTAATTTGGCTCCTGTCAGATTGGGTAGTGCACAACAAGGTTACCAAATTGATTGGGATAGTCTAGAAACAGTTTTATCACAAGAACAAACTAAGATTTTCTTACTAACTAATCCACATAATCCAACTGGTAAAGTTTTCTCTCAAACTGAATTGAACAGAATTAATGACATATGTAAAAGAAACAATGTATTCTTAATATCTGACGATATTCACAAAGATATTGTTTATTCTCAATCTCAATACACACCAATTACCAGCATCACAACAGAAAATATCGTTTTATGTTGTTCAGGTTCAAAAACTTTTAATACCCCTGGATTAATTGGTTCTTATATTTTAATTCCCGATAAAACATTAAGAGAACAATTTCTTGTTGAATTAAAATCTAAAAACGCCCTATCGTCAGTAAGTATTTTGGGTATGTATGCTCAAATGGCCTCATACAGTGAGGATGGACTTAATTATGTAAATCAATTAGTTGATTATACAGATAAAAATATGGATTTAGTAAAAAACTTTTTGGATGAGAATTTACCCGACTTTAAATTTACTAAACCTGAAGCAACTTACTTAGCTTGGATTGATATTTCCAAAGTGGATATGAGTATGAAAGAAATGCAAGATAAAATGATTAACGTCGGAAAAGTTGGAATTATGCCCGGTTCTACTTATGGTGACTCCAACTACCTTAGAATGAACATCGCATGTCCTAAATCAAAATTAGAGGAGGGATTAAAACGGTTGAAGAATAGTTTCAACTAAAAATTATGCTTAATGCTAGACAAGTACAAATATTGCTACTGCTCTGGAATCAAGATCATAGTGGAGAATACCTATCAAAAGAAGTTAATAGCTCTAGAAGAACCATTATTAGAGATATAAATACATTAAATCAGGAACTGTCTGTCAAAGACACAGCTGTTATCAATTCTGAAGGAAAATATAGTTTAAAAATTCATAATTACTCCCAATTTCAGGAATTAATTACTCAATTTGAGAATCAAGATCGCAACATTTTGTATTATTTACTAATAAACGATTACTTGAGCATCGATGAATTAATAGATAAATCACTCTTATCAAAAACCGATATTATGAATAGTATTGATAGAATCAACCAACGCAATAAAAACATTCTAGAAATAAAATCCAAAGTTGGATTAGGTTATTTTATCGATTTACATTTTGCTACTAAAGTTGATTTACTGTCATATCTGATTGCGGTAATTCCTAAAGAGGTTAATCTCAATGTTTTGAAAAATGATTTTCCAAATGATTTAAAAGAATATTTAACCGACAATCAATCCATCGCACAGTTGCAAGCAATATCCTTGATCCAGTCGGCTAACATTAAAAGCTTTTATGATCACAAACGAAATCTACTCAAAAATATAAAAGAATCAAATATTGAAAACCAAATTGAGTTAGTTTCAAAGAATTTTTCCATCAAACTTTCTAAAAAGCGCCTGGCTCAAAATATTTCAACACATTTAAAAAGATACAATCTATTTCCAACCTTTATCTCTAATCTTTTATTAAAACAAATGAGTGACTTGAAACAAAAAGAGCCTTTTGCTTTCGAAATGGCCCAGAATTTACAGAACGAAATAGAAAAAAATAATCCATCAATTTTAATAAACAGTGATTTCTTAGCTCTTTATATCATCAACTGTATGGAGATCAAAACATCTATTAAGCCTGTAAAAATTTTAATGTATACCGCTCAAAGATCAATCGCATATATCAACGAAAGCTTGATTGCCGATGCCGTCAATAATATATCTCTGACCAGTGTCTTTAATACTGAAGAATTCAACAAACAAATATTAAATGAATCGTATGATATTTTGGTCACCAATGGATTCAACGATGGTCTCAAGCATACTCCAGATATTGTTATCAATGGGTTAATTGATGACGCAACTATTTCTCGACTTAAGAAATTAGTCAGTGACAACTATTTTCATAACAACCTTAACCAAATGTTTCCTAGAAAGAATTATCTATATTACGAAAATAGATCCAATAATTACTTCAAAGTACTGAAAAATGTGCTTAAATACTTTATTGATGAAGAACAACTGGATCAAAAAATGTCTGTAAAGCTATTGAATCGTGAGGAAGAAGGCAATCAACTTATGATCAATCACGTTGCCTTACCTCATGCAGTTAATGAGACTAATTTCAGTAGAATCTTTGCCGTTGATTTAAAAACTCCACTGAAATTAAATAAGACGGATATTTATCTTATTTTAATTGTGATAGTTAATGATAAGAATGATGATTATAAGCAGTTGTTTAACTATTTATACAAGATTCTAAACAAGAAACGGGTTACTCAAGTTAATGTCGACAAGAACTATGAAAATATTCTTAGATATTTCAGAACAGAATAAAAGGATTCCATTCACTATTTAATTGTCTACTAGTGAAAAAAATTACAATAAATAAACCCCAATATAATCTATAAACATTAAAGGACATGATTACATGTAAAATTCTGTAATCATGTCCTTTATATTTGCTTCATCTAAACATATAAATAAATTGAAAAAAACATCAATATCGTTCCTATGAGTACAAATATATGCCAAATTACATGTGCATATTTTATACCATTCAAACTATACAAAATTGCACCTAATGTGAAAGATATACCACCAAAGAGTAATAGGAAAAAGCCTTGACTACCAAGGTTGTTCCATATTTGTTTTCCACCTAAAATGCACAACCATCCCATAAATATGTAAATTATTGTTTCTATTTTTTTTAATTTCCCGGGATAAACTGAATTAATCACAATACCCATAATTGCCAAAATCCAAATAACAATTATCATTGATATCCCTAACCAACCTTTAATAACTAATAGGCTGAAAGGTGTATAGCTCCCCGCAATCAAAATGTATATACTGCTATGATCGAATACCCTAAATACTTCACGAGCTTTCGTAAAATATAAACTGTGGAAAAGAGTTGAGAAGGTGTACAAGGTACACAACGATATTCCATATATTATAAAAGAAATATACTCAATTAATGATCCATCTGCGTTTGCTTTTCTGATAAGAAAAATAAATCCTAATAAACTTAATACAATACCTATACCGTGCGTCAATGCACTAAAAACTTCATTCTTAATACTATATCCTCTTGAAATTTTCATCATAAATCCTCTTAAACAATTTTATGTATTTCATTATAGCATCTAAAAATCTTATCATCTAGTTTTTAAAACTAGATAGCACTATATTGATAACAAGACATGTTTAAAAAGGGTAATATCTGTATGAAGATAAGCTTGTATTAATCAGTAAATAAAAAATTTAGCAAAAATAATTTTTATAAAAAAGTGATCAAAAAAATTATTTCATTTTGCTATAATCTTAATAAATTAAATTAGGAGGCATAATCAATGAATAGCAAAGTAAAGTCATTTTTTTCAACTTGTTGTATTTTTTTAATATCCCTAATTGTACTTAGTTTTGCCAGATTAATATCCAAAGGGAATCCATATGTATATATTGTTTTTCCAATTATTTGGTTTTTGTTATTATTTTTCATAATTATTAAAACAAAAGGGGATCTATTACTTAGAGATTGGAAATTATTTAAAAGTAAAAAGATAAAGAACATTCTTCTGTCTATATTGACACTAGTATTAGTATATTTAGCCATTATGGTTACACATCCAATTTTCAATCAATTCATTCCCTCGAAGCCAATTACTAGCTACGCTTTTTCAACAAAATCAATTATTGGATTACTTTTTTCAGTTTTAGCCGGTGCCAACAATATTATGGTTGCTTTCGTTGAAGAGGTTACTTACAGACATGAAGGTATGTATGTTTTTAAATCTAATAAATTATTGTTAATACTGATGTTAATCGTATCAAGTATTCTTTTCGGATTTTCTCATTACTATAATTTCAATGGCAGCTTCTTAGCCAGTGGTCCATACGTAGTAGCCGGTGCCATACTGGGAATTAGTTACTTAATAAGTAATAATATTTGGGTACCAATAGTAGCTCATATTTTATTCAATAGTACGGACATAATTGCAAGTATCACGTTATTGCTACTAACAATTTTTAAATAATTTATCAAAAGAAGCCGATGAATTCTAGTAATTTAGAATTCATCGGCTTTTTTAACGAATTAAATCATTGGTTCCTTTATTATCAAGATAATTAAATATATCCTGTTTCTCAAAAATTGGTGAGTCGTTCATGGAAGCTTGCGCCAATACTGAGTTAGCTATCGCAAATTCTAGAGTATCCACAAAATCCCATTTTTCCAATAGACCGGTAATCACTCCACTGGCAAAAGCATCCCCACTTCCAATTCTATCCAAGATATTCAACTCCTTGGGGGATGATTCATAAATCTTATCGTGGTGAAATAGAAAGCCCTCAAAGTACTTCTTATCATCTATAAAAGTTCGTCTACTACCGGCAAAAAAACTAATTTGGTAATCTTGGCAAAATTGTTGGTAGAGTTTCTTTTCATCAGTCTCTTGATAGTCCAACAAATCAGTTAAATCTCGTTTACTACCAAAAATGGTATCCACGTATGACAACATTTCTTGATAACGTGTTTTCATCGTTTCGTGAGTATTGTCTTCATTCAAACTCATCCGATAATTAAAATCGAAACAGACAATTTTCTTCATTTCATGAGCCATTTTGGCCAATTTCAAGGCTGCCGAACGTGTCTTTTCCGTTAAACTTAGTGAAATTCCACAAATATGAACTATATCAACGCCGGCCAAGGCTTTTTCAAAATTATAATTTTTATCTGACATCTGACTGAAGGAACTAGATAGGCGATCCTGATAAGTTACGCGTTCAGGTCGTGCTCCCTGTCCTAATTCAACGAAGAAACTACCCATACTCTTTCCCTGATAAATAATTTTTTTATCGGAAATACCTAATTTTCTTAGATCCGCAGCAGCCTTTTTTCCTATTGGGTTATCGGGGAGGACGGTCAAAATAGAAGTATCATATCCAAAATGTGACAAACTGCTTAGTAAATTAACGCCAGTACCAACCGTGGTCATATGTAAATTGTCGCATTGTTCTAACATCATTTTATCGGCTACAGTAAAGCGCAACATGACTTCACCAAAGGCTAATATGTGCATTTTTTACCCTCTTAGAATTTCTTGATTATTTCATAGAGCTTGGCTACATCTTCTGGTCTAGTGTCGCCTGTTTCCTTATCGATAATTGAACTGTATACGTGTGGAATAATTCTCTTCACCCCAGCATCGACAGCAATCTTGACAATTTCCTCAAAGTTATCCAAGTCGATACCACCAGTTGGTTCAAGGTCAAAGTCATTTTCGGCACAAGCTTTAGCAACTGCTTTAAATTCTTCCTCGTGAGTTAAGCCTTTCATTGGGAAAAATTTAATTGATGATCCACCCATGTCTTTTAACAAAGAAATAGCTGTCTCAATCGGCACTTCAGTAGCTGGTGTTTGACTACTTAAAGGACCAGTCGCAATATTCACTAATCCAACTTTGCCAGTTGGTGAAACTAGACCATTAATAATTGTCTCGTGTTGACCAAGTGCTTCTCTAGTTGCGCCTACACCTGTGAAAACTTGGTTAACATGTTGAGGCTGAATAACTTTCGATACACGTGTAACCATACTACTTTGCTTCGGATCGCCTGCTCCTAAACCAACTGAAACAGCATTGTTGATTTCATTTTTATACAATTTCATATCTTCAATTGCCGCTTCATCGCTAGGATAATTTTTAGTCAATACACCTAAAACGACATGTCCTTCAGCTGCCTGGTAACAGTCCTTTGCGTTTTGAACTGAATTGGCTAAAACATTTAAACAAATGCCGTTTTCTAAATAGTTTGGTAATAAAGTCATTTTATTTTCCTCCGAGGATTTCTTTTAGTCTTGAAATAATTTGTTTCATTTCTTTTGAATTAACGGATCTAATATCAAATTCGATGATACCTTCGTTAACACGATACTCCCTTGCATAAATGGCAACTTCACCATTACGTAATTGGTCACAGATCTCTTCTGCAGTTAACTCACCGATTGGTTTAATGTCAGCACGATAAATATCTCGACCGGCACCATCTTGAACAATCTCCACTTCAACATCAGGCAGTTCAGATAAATCTTTAACAAATGGTTCTAGCCTTTGAACCATTTGCTTACCTGTTTCAGTGCCTTCTTCAAGATATTTGGTAATTGCGGCGGTCAAACCAATAATATTTTCCTTACCAATTTTCATACAGCGTCCAATTCCAGCACCTTGCATGCGAGCCCATTTGATATACTTTTCCTTACCAAAAATCGCTCCTGAAGCCGGTCCTTCAATAGCTTTGGCACCACTGTAAATCACTACATCCGCACCCATTTTGATATATTTGAACATATCTTCTTCAGCTGCCGCATCCAAAACTAAAGGTAAGTTGTGACGATGCGCTACTTCGATGGCTTCAGGAATCGTCAACATGCTCTTTTGCACTGTATGGTGACTCTTGATGTATAAGACAGCCACGGTTTGGTCGTTTATTTGCATCTCGATGTGTTCTGGTTTACACATATTGGCATATCCGGCTTGAACCATCTTGGCACCAGCTACACCAAGCATTACATCTACTGGCGTTCCATAATCGACATCGTGTCCCATTGGTAAAATCACTTCACGTTTGGTGATCTTATCAGTATAGGGATGATATAAGTGATATTCGCTACCTTGACCGATGATACCAGCAATAGTTTCTGCGATTCCCGCCGATGCGGAATTAACCACTAAGGCATCCTCACTACCAATCAATTTAGCCAAATATTTACCTGTTTGAATTGACAAATCAGCCATTTCAAAGAAATTCTGAGCACCTAGTTTCTGAGCTTCTACTACATCATCGGAAACTTTAGAAACTCCTAGAATAGTCATTTTTCCATCAGCATTGATTACGTGTTTTAGATTATATTTCTCGTAAATATCCATCCTAATCTCCTATTGAATATAATTGACCGCCGACAATACTGTAAATTGGCTCTACTAAAGTATCAGTCGTACGTTTATTTCCATTAGAATCAGTTAATTCTTTCTTTCCTTTTTTCACATTAAAGATCGTGACATCAGCATCTTTACCGACGGCTAATTCACCTTTAGAGGTTAACTTGTAATTCTTGGCTGGAGTAGTTGTGATCATAGGCAAAATTTGTTTTAAATCGTAACCAACGTAGAGCATCTTCTCAATACAGGTAGCCATGTTATAAACCGGACCACTTTCACGATTAGTGTGATAAATATCTGTACTCAAGCTTTGAGGAGTTATGCCGTCTTCAGTAGCAACCCCGGCAGTATGGAAGTTAAAACTGTCAGTCCCATGACCAATATCAAAGACAATTCCCTTAGCTAAACCGTCTTTAACGAATGGCTTGATAGTATCGTCAGAATTCACAATTCCATTCTCTTTACCGTTGAAACAGTGGGTCATGATATCGCCGTTTTCCATTATTTCCATGACTTCAGATAAGTCCGGTGGATTAGTTCCCACGTGAACCATCAGTGGCAAATCCCTATTCAATTGTTTTTGGAATTTTTTAGCCTCAATTAGAGGTTCAATACCATTTCCAACAACGACAGACTTACTAATCCTAGCTTTCATACCAATGATAAAATCAGGATAGTCATCAACTGCTTTTTGGAAAGGTTCAAATTGGATCCGCTTCATATCGCCTAATTCATCTTGAGCCAAGATACCGGTCTTTGAGATATTAATCATGGCATAAACATTAGTTTTCTTAGTTCTCGTTATTTGATAAAAATCACCGATATTATCAGCACCAGTCGATCCTGCATCGATAACAGTTGTTACTCCAGTGGTGTAACCATCTTTGTCAGGATCATCGTAATACAACGATAATTTTTCATAACAATGCGTATGATCGTCGATCCAGCCAGCACTAATGTAAGACTTGCCTTTTAGATCAACAACTGAGTCAGCCTCTACATCTAAGTGAGTTCCAACTTTTTTAATTTTGTCGTCTACGATATACACTTCTAGCGGTTTATTATCGACGTCTTTCCCATTTTTGATATATATACTAGTCAACTTTTCTACCCCTCAAACTGGAACTTATCCCAAGGTCCGACGTAATCCAATAGGAATAATTCGTCATTGGAAATTTCAGCAACTTTGTTTTTACGAATGTCCTTGTGAGCTTGCAATACAACCTGCAACTCATTCTTATACTTACCAAAATCATTATTACCAATCACAACGTCACCACGTTCAAAACTATGTGTAGCCACAACTGGATTATCATAATTCTTATACTTCTTACGAACTTCGGTTGAACGAATCACCAGATCAGTGATATCACCTCGTCTGACATGTTGATTATTCAAAAGGATTTCCCGTTCAACATCATTGATATCCTCTGTCAATTCGACATCGAAAGTTATTTGATAACGATTCAAAGCACCAAGTTTTTGTAATTCAGTTTCTGATGCATAAGCATTTCCAATAATCACACAGTCAA
This sequence comes from Companilactobacillus kimchii DSM 13961 = JCM 10707, assembly GCF_001435445.1. Taxonomy (GTDB): domain Bacteria; phylum Bacillota; class Bacilli; order Lactobacillales; family Lactobacillaceae; genus Companilactobacillus; species Companilactobacillus kimchii. The sequence goes on from NZ_AZDH01000001.1 coordinate 81,379, forward strand.
TCAAATTTGTCGCAAATAGATGTTTAGCTTGAATTTCAATCGGCAAATCACGATGCATTTCCAAAGTTGGTAACCCATCATTAATATCCCAAGGACCAATTTGTCCTGTTTGTGAAGTGACAAAAGCTGCTGTATCAATGCCCTGATTTTTGAAACGTTTGGAAGCACTAATGAAAAAATCTAGTGGCAAACCTGTTCCTCGTTGAGGATAAAAATTATGACATCCTTGGATAAAAGGTTTATTGGCAGAATAACTCAAAATGTTATCTAAATAGGCCACATCGTTACTCATATTTAATTCGATATTCATTTTTTGAGGATTGAATGATAACAACGCTTCTTTCTGTCCATCAAACCCTTGATCCAGTCGTATTGATTCCGCACCTAATTCATGGAAGAATGACAGATCATCATAAGAAATCCCCAACTGATCAAAAATATTAGGAGCAATATCAAGCGTTGTAGAAAAGCCTAAATTTTTGGCAAAATTGATTAAATCACTAAATTTGGCAGCTACTTTTTCTTTACCTTCGGAAACCTCCAACATACTCATAAAGATTCTGCTGAAACCATATTTACTAGCTAATTCCAAATATTTCTTATCTTCATTCAAATCACTATGATCTGGATAAAGCGAAATACCTAAAGTTCGTTTGGTCATATCTTTTTCCCTCTTTCCATCTTGGTAAATCCGTTCATATAGTAATTTGAAATTACAATCGACAAGTAAATCGTACTTAAAAGTACCAGAATAACGGTCTGTTTGATGAAGAAACTAATAATCGCAAATCCCAGAATTGTCAGTAGTGAAAATAAAATTAATTTTCCAGCTGATAAATTTTTTATAAATCTGGGCATAATACCTTTTTGAACTAATACTTCGCTCGCAATAAAAAATATTAAAAGGAATAGAAAAATAATCATACAATCACCTCTGAATTTATTCTTTTTCTAATTGTTGTTTTTCGAAGACTTTGAAGAATGGATAGTAAATTGCCAAATCAATTAAGAAATTGACACAAGTTAAGATAAACGCTGGAATACTCCAGTTTGTACTCATCAAGGCTCCCAACGGTCCAGGAACTGTAAACGGTAATCGCATCATCATCATTGGTACAACTCCGGTTATTGTTAAGATGTAAGATAATGTTCCAGTTACCAATGGTCCTATGATAAACGGAATACCTAAGATTGGATTCATAACGATTGGAGCACCGAAAACGATCGGTTCATTAATATTGAATAGTCCAGGTAAAAATGCTAATTTACCCAAATCTTTTAGATAAGCTGACTTTGAGAATAGGAATAATGTTACAAGGGCCAAAGTACCACCGGCACCACCGATCCAGATGAACCATTGTAGAAATTGTTCAGTAAAAATTGTTGAAAGATGATGTGCACTAGTACCTGAAGCGAATTCTGTCATATTTTGAGCAATTGACATTTCCCAAAATGGTCTAACAATTGGATCCATAATGGCTGCACCATGAATACCCAATGTCCAAAAACCTGTTATTAAGAAGATTGTTAACAATCCACCGAAGAGACTGTTACCAACTAAGACACCTTTTAGTGGCATTAAAATCATGCTTAAAAACTCTGCAATGTTAAAACCTAACAAGTAACGTACGATCCAGAAGAAAAGTAAGATAAACGCAGCTGGAATTAACGCTACAAATGAATTGGAAACTTCTGGTGGAACTCCATCTGGCATTTTGATAGTTATGTTCTTTACTTTGAAGAAACGATAAATCTCGACTGTCAGTAGTCCGGTAACGATTGAAGCAAATAATGATGAAGCACTTAGATTAGCGATATTAATATATCTACCTGCATCAATTACACCTTTTACATTATCTGTGACGTGAATTGGTGCTGCTGTTGAAACAAGAAATGCTAAAACTGCTAAAACACCATTAGTTAATTTATCTAATTTATAACTTTCAGCTAGTGATGAAGCAATTCCAAACGTGGCATAAAGCGCTAAAATCCCTACAGTATATCGAAAAGGTATATCTAATATTTCCTTATAAGGCGATAACATATTAGCAACTGATTCGACTGGAATATTATTTATTAATGTGAAGAATGAACCCACAATAGTTAGTGGTAGTGTGGAAATAATTCCCTTTCTGATAGCTGTCATATGACGTTGATTACCCATTTTGTTCGCAAACGGTAGAATCTTGGCGTTTAAAAAGCTTACTAGGTTATCCATTTCTTACCCTCCCTTTTTTTCAAAAACATCATAACATTATAATGTTATGATGTAAACGCTTAAATAAAGAGAATTAAATTTCGTATTCAATCTCGTATGGCATTTTATTACTGTCATATATAGAAATTGTATATTCAATTAAATTTCCTTTATTATCATAACCACGTCTTATTCGCTTCAAAGCAAGTGATTCAGTTTTGCTTAGCAATTTTTGATCTTCCAAATTTAAATTGACCGCACTAAAAGCATCCTTGAAGCTGCTGATTTCACGACCACTATTTTTCAAAAACGTATAAAGCGACTGATTTTCAAGTTCTTCTATTTTATCTGGTACCTTCAGCATGGGTAAGTAATGATTAACAATGATAAAAGGTTTGTCATTCAATAAATATAAACGCTTAATATATAAAATGTTTTGATTTTTAAAAGCTTCGCTTAATGGAGTTTCATTTGCATCGATTAATTCAACCTGAAGAATTTTCTTGGACAGATTTCCCTGCTCATTAACGATAGAACTGTATGATCTGGCTTTAGATAACTTATTAAAAAGATTATTACTGATAACACGAGTTCCAATACCACTTTTTTTGACTAAATAGCCCTCAGATACCAACTGTTCAACAGCTTTTCTGACGGTAATTTTACTAACTTCATATTTAGCTTCTAATTCATTTTCAGTCGGTATTAGCGATCCAACTGTATAGTTCCCTGACAAAATATTTTTCTTAATGTCGTCGGCAACTTTTTGATACAAGATTTGCATTGCCATATATTTTTCTCCATCTTTAATATTTCTATCTTCATTATAGTATTTATTATAATGCTGGTTAGCATCATTTATGAAAGCGTGTTCCAAAATAATTCAACGTATTTTCTAAAAATAACAATCTAGGTTACATAAGTCAATGTTTACATTTAGTCATTTACGAAACTAGCAACTCGTATTTTTTAATACAGAGGGTTTAAAATCAAATCAATAAATCTCCAAAGGGGCTGGTTAGAATGCTTGGTATTCTCATTGGATTATTATTAATCGCTCTTTCAATCTATCAATTTTACGCAACGTCACAATCCTTTAAAGACTTAAAAAAGGGCAACTATACAGATCCTTCACCTTTCATGCTTCCTACTTTGTGGACTAGTACCGTGATTGCTTTTTTCCTTGCCATTGCTGGTATTGGGGCCATCATTATTCTTAAATAATCTTCAAGATAGCAAAAGATGCCAGACAATTTTATGTTTGACATCTTTTTGATCTATTTCTCTTTAACAACTAAAGTTCCATACTTACCTAAAACAATTCTCTTGCCAACAGTCGTTCCATCCTCAACATTGATTGATTCACGACTAGTCAAAACTTCCTGATCCTCTTCAGAAAAGTTCATTAAGAAATGATACTTCACTCCATTCTTCTCTCTAGTCTGGCAAGAAACCTCATAAATTGGTTTAGTGATGAAATCATTAGCCAAATGTAGCTTATCAATAATTGGTCGATAAAACTCTTTTAAAAAGTCGTCCCCCAATCTAGTTGCTAAGTAATAAGTCTTTCCTGATCCTAAATCATTACTTACTACTGCCGGTATACCTTGATAAAAATCATCTTGGTACTTGGCTAAAACTTTTGCGGTCGTGGCCTCAATTACTTGATTGTAATCTTTTGTTTCGTAAGACTTCTGCTTGAATTCAACATGTCCATGTTGTTTGGGATAAAGTGTATCAATCTCTTTAGTATTTATTCCAAACAAAGTACGTAATTTAACTGGGAAACCACCTAAAACCACGCGATCGTATTCATCCACCATGCCTGAGAAGTAACTAGAAATCAAGGTGCCTCCAGTTTCTACAAACTTAGTCAGCTTATCGACGGTTTTATCCTTAGCCATGTACAAAATAGGTGCCACAATCAAATCATATTTAGAGAAGTCATCGTCTCCGTTGATTATTTCACAGGCAATATCTTGTCCCCAAAAAACTGAATAGTGTTTTTGCAAAGTCTGAATACCTAATCTAGTCGGACGTCCAAAAGCTCCACCACGGTTGAAAGCCCAGTTACTTTCCCAATCATAGAAAATACCGACTTTAGGATGTTTGATAGCACCCTTAATTTCAGCAATACTATTCAATTTTTGACCATACTGAGCCACTTCTTGATAAACACGATTTTGACTGGAACTATCATGTCCTATCACGCCACCATGGAATTTCTCTGAATTACCTTGTGCCTGTCGAATCTGGAAATACAGTGTACTATCAGATCCATGAGCAATTTGTTGCAAGGAACTAAGAATGTTCATTCCTGGTTTTTTAGCTTTATTGTATTGTTGTGAATTAATACAACTAGGTGTCGATTCCATAATTAGAAATGGTCGATGTTTTAATGAATAGAAGCAATCGTGAGTATAAGCCGATTTCATTGCCGTATCTGCCAGCGTTTCGTAATCGTTATGCCAAGCCGGATAACTATCCCAACTCACTATATCAACCTTTTTAGCAAAGCGGCTATAATCCAGTCCAGTAATTGGATAGTAATCGCCTTTATCCAAACCTTCAGCCATAAAATTAGTCGTAATTGGAATATTTGGTGTAATTTCCCTTAAAGGCTGGGCTTCATTTTCATAAAAATCTATCGTCATATCGGTGACGAAACGCTTCCAATCCAAATCCATCCCATGAACTTTCGTTTCTCCAAGTGGATTAGGTGGCAATACCTGACTCCAGTCACTATACAAGCCACTCCAAACTCTTAAGTACCAAGCCTTATTTAAATTATCTAAGGTATGATATTTCTTTTGCAGCCATTGACGCCAATTATCCTGACACAAATTGCAGAAACATTGACCACCCAGTTCATTGGAAACATGCCACATCAATAGAGCAGGATGTTTACCATAACGCTTAGCCAATATTGTATTGATTTGACGCGTTTCTCGCCGATATACTGGTGACGAATAACAGTGATTCTGCCTAAATCCATGCCTATGTCTTCGCCCATACTCATCAACTTGATTAACTTCTGGATATTTTTGACTCATCCATTGGGGACGCCCGCCACTTGGTGTTGCCAAGATAACGTGACCACCCATTTGATAAATATCATCAAAAATTTTATCTAACCATTCAAAGTGATATTCCCCTTCTCGCGGTTCAATTGATGCCCAGGAGAAGGTATCTAAAGTCACAGTATTTATTTGAGCTCGTTTCATTAATTCCAAATCCTGCTTCAAGACTTCAGGCTGATACATCCACTGCTCAGGATTATAATCGCCGCCGTATAAGAATTTATCTGTGGTTTTCACCGACTCACCTTCTCGTTAATCTTTAGCTATCAAATGATACATCCATGATTGATAATCACCACTAATCTGGGCTGTTTCCAAATTAGCTCCGTTAAATTCAAATGGTTCCAAGAGTCCAACATTCTTCAAGATTCGACCAGAAACTCTAGACTTATCATCAACTGTATAGCGCTTAGTTTCGTCCAAAAATAGAACTGGAATATGTCTTATTACTGCTGAATTAGGTTGAGCAACTTTACGGTAGAAGCCAATAAAGGATTCACTCTTTTGATTATCTGTTACGCCCCATGACACTACATTGCTGGAGGGGTCAACTGAAACCAATTGTTGCAATCTACCATGCAAAAGTAACCGACGATTTTGTTTGTAAAATGCAATATTGCTCTTAATCTTTTGTTTCTGTTCATCATCTAATTTAGTGATATCCAACTCATAACCTAAAGGCCCAAAATCACTGACATCTTGTCTCAAAGCTAATGAAGTATTGCGCTTTACTTGATCATTTGGGATAGCTGAAACATGATTACTAAAGGCGGATAATGGATAAGCCAACGTTGTACCTGTTAAAATATCCAACTTTTCAATAGCATCACTATCATCACTAGGCCAGATCTGTGGACTATAGAAGAGAATACCTAAATCAAATCTTCCGCCACCACCAGAGCAGCCCTCAATTAAAATATTAGGGAAATCAGTGAGTATCTTTTGATAGAGTGCATAGACTCCTAAGATATAACGGTGGAAAAACTCGCCTTGTGGACGATTGATTTTAGCTAAATATGGTGAATAAGCCTCGGTAATATTACGATTCATATCCCACTTGATGTAATCCAAATTTGTAGCAGAAATCGTTGGTTTCATTTGTTGGTAAACCGCGTCTACTACTTCAGGATTAGCAAAATCAAGTACGTATTGACCACGACCAATTCCTACACGTTTATAGGGATGGCGTACTACCCAATCAGGATGATTTTTGTACATATCCGTGTCAGGTGAAACCATTTCAGGTTCGAACCAAAGTCCAAATTCCAAACCCATATCATGAATTCTTTTGGCAAAGCTGCCCATACCATTAGGGAATTTGCGACGATCAACCGCCCAATTTCCTAATGAAGATCGATCATCATCACGATGCCCAAACCAGCCATCATCTAACACGAAACATTCCATACCCAATTTTTGACCTTCCTGTGCTAAGGACAATAGTTTATCCTCATTAAAGTCAAAATAGGTAGCTTCCCAATTATTAAAGACGATTGGACGAGGATTTTCCTTCCATTTTCTGGCAATAACATGGTCCTCTGCAAAGCCATTGGTCTCTTTGATCAGACCGTTGAATCCTTGATCACTGTAATAAAAGACTGACTCTGGAGTTGTGAATTCTTCATTTCTGGCCAATTGCCATTCAAAATACTTTGGATTAATACCGATCGACAACCTAGCCTTATCCCATTCATTGACCTCTACTTGACTCAAAAAGTTACCTGAATAAATGAGATTAGCTGCGTAAATAGTGCCTTGATTGATATCGGCTTTCTTATCGACAAGTGCTACAAAAGGATTCTGTTGGTGACTAGATGCTCCCTTGAGTGACTCAACCGAAGTAAGTCCCTGTTCAATTGGACGTCGTTTAATATGACGTTCTTTTAACCAAGCACCTGATAAACTGAGAAAATCATAATCAGCCGTTGGCAAACTCAAAACTCCGCTCATCATATTGTGAATTTGAACTGTTGTGTCACTCAAATTAATCAATTTTTGACTGCGGACAATAGCACTATAGCCAGCAAAAATAGTGAAGTATTCAATCAAACGTAACTCGTGCTCTTGATCTTCCAGAGTAATTACCAAAGTCTCGGCATCATTCTCACCTTGAGCGTAACTAGCGGGAAACTTTAAATCACGTGTCTTTGTTTTTTCAATTGTGTAATTTTCAAAATGAAAATCTAAATACCAAGGTTCATCTGTACGATAAACATCGATAGCACCTTCACGATAATCTGAAGAACCATAAACTGGATATTCGGATTCGTGATCAGCTAAAGTAAAATTCTTAATTTCAGGAGAATATTTAACTGTTCCAGCTGACTTACTGTCATGCTTCAACAAGTAATCAAGATCATCTTCTTCAAGGTCACCTAGGTTTTTTCCATAATAGAGATGTCCTAATTGCTTATTTTCCATAACATTAAATAGGTAACTAACCTTGTCATTATGCAAATGAAATATTTTGTTTGAGATTACATCAATCATGTGAGAAACGTCTCCTTCTAGTCTCGTACTCCTTTAACCAATAGCTAAATCGTCTAAATACTGCATTCTCTTCTTAACTCCACGGTTATAAAAGAATTTGTAGAGCATTCCGATAAAGATAAAATTAGTTTGATTACGTGCATTGTTAAAAGTGTTTTGTTCTGAATAAATTAAGAATTTTTTACCACGTTTATTAGTTTCAAATTCATAAGTTTGTAAAATTTCACCATCGGGCTGTTTCGTTTCAAACTGGAACAACTTATTTTTAATGATATCTTTGACCGTCATTGTATTTGTCGTGGTAAATTTCTTCATTTTCGTAGTTAATTGGGCTTGAATCTTCGTACCCTTTTCTAAGTGTCTAATTCTGGGATCTGTACGTTGAAAATACTTCAATTGTTCATTGATTAAGGTTTGGTACAAATCCGCTTGATCAGCATTATATGAATATTTATATTTCAACGTATCAGTTCTCATAATTATTGCTCCTTATTTATCAGTAGCACCGGCCTCTTGTTGATTGGCTGCTGCTTGTTCTTCTTTCAAGAATTCGTTATCCATTGCTTTCAAGAATGGAATCCAAATCAACGTCATAACGACAACGTCGACAATTTGTAGGATGGCACCGGCAATTGATCCCGTACCTAACCATCCAGCTAAGAAAATAGGTGTCGTCCAAACGACCGTCGCACCAATTGGTCTTGGAACCAACCCAGCAGCAATAGCAAAGTAAGAAATTGTTGTTGAAACAAGTGGTGCTAAGATCCATGGAACTAACAAAACAGGATTTAAAACAATAGGTAAACCATAAGTCATAGGTTCTGAAACATTGAAGATAGCTGGAGCAAAAACAGTTCTCATAGTTGTCTTCATACGAACTGATTTAGCCAAGAAGAAAGCAAAGACTAGTGCACAGCCTAATTGCATACCTTGGTTAACGAAAACACCCATGAATGTTGTGTTAATAATATGTGGAAGATGAGCTGCACCTGCTTTATAAGCATTGTAGTTTTGAATGGCTAAAGCTCCCATAATAGGATCAATGATTGAGTTAACAAGCAAAGTACCATGAACACCGAACCACCAGAATAGTTGTGTAAAGAATACGGCTACTAGAACGGCTGGAAGTGTTCCACCTAATCCCATAAGTGGTTGTTGTAAAATTTCATAAACAAAGTCAACTGCATTTCCCCACTGTGTGAAAGTGAAGATATAACGAATAATATTAAATAGTAGTAATGGAGCTGCACCAGGAATGATGGCAACAAATGATTCAGCAATCATAGGAGGAACAGAATCAGGCATCTTAATAGTGATATGAGCTGCACTGATAGCGCAATAAATCTTTGTAGCAATAATGGCTACGATGATACCAACGAACATACCTTGAGCACCTAAATCATTGATAGCAATGAATGCACCCATCTTTTTGTCAGTACCAATAGGAAGTAACATCAAAAAACTAGATAGTGAAATGGCACCAGCGAAGATCTTTTGCTGACCATAGTGTCCGGCCAATTGATATCCAATACCAAAGACAATAAATAGTGCTGAAACTGACATTGTTGCGTTACCAACTGGTCCGAAGAAGTCAGTCAAAAAGGTATTGAACCATTTTGGCAAGAACCCTCCAAAACCAAACGTTGTAGGTAAGTTTTGCAAAATAACCATGATAGAACCAAACATCGTGGCTGGGAAAGCTAACATAAAGCCATCACGTAAACTTAGAAGATATTTATTGGCACCAATTAGTTCTGAAATTGGCCCCATTTTCTTCTGAAATGCATTTAAAAAGTTTTTCATTTCATGATTCCCCTCTTTACTATTATGTAAACGTTTACAAGAATTACTATAACTGTTTAGTTAACGTTTACACAACCCTAAATAAAAAATATCTATTATTTTTTTATAAATAACAGATATTTCAAATTTATTTATTCTTTTTTGTTAGATCGCGTATTGAATCTCTTATCTTCAGTTCACTTGAACAAACTATTTGAATAGGCATCTTTCGATCCCCTATCATTTTCTCGCGTGCAACCTTAACAGCAATTCGTCCCATTTCTTCAGAATCCATTTTAATACTCGAAAGTGTTGGTGTCAGATAACGATTCATTTCTACATCATCAAAACTAACGACTGAAATATCATCAGGAATTTTTAACCCGGCATTACTGATAGCTTTGTAAACACCCATAGCCATGGGGTCACTCGCTACTAAAATAGCCGTTGGTAAATCATCACCTTGCAAAATTTCACTAGTCATTTGTAAAGCATCCTCAGCTGACCATTGACCAATATTAACATCCGTATACTTAGATAAATCGTGAAGTTGCATCCAACTACTATAGGCGTCAGCTCTTACCTCATGTCTACTATTGATCCGACTGCCGCCCACATCTACAATGCTGCTGCGGCCACCAACAAAAGCAATATTGCAATGTCCCTTTTCATAAAGCAGATCCAAAACTCTATAAGTCTTCGCAATAAAATCAGTCTGAATCCGATCATATTTTTCATCACTAATATAATTATCTACTAGTACTAAGTTAGGATTCTTATCCATGATGATATCCATTGCGGTATCGGTCATCTGGCCCACCATAATAATTGCGCCATACCTGGATAACTGATCCCAATCTTTTTTTTCATCCCGCATTCCAAAAACTTTTGTAACCTGTAAGCGCCATTCAGCAGCTTCTTCTTCAATTCCACGATGAATGGCTAAGAAATAAGGATCTTTCAATTCAGAATCACTATTGTGACGTAAAATCAGTCCAATGGACATATCCGCATTAGCATTTCTTGGACTACGAATATTCTTTTCCTTTGAATAGTGCAAACGATTGGCAATATCAATTACACGCTTACGAGTATTTTCATTAATACTGAAGCTCTCGTCATTATTAAGAATTCGCGACACACTAGCCGCTGAAACTCCGGCCATCTTTGCTATATCTCTTATACTTGCCATTTGTTTACCTCATATCGACGTTTAGTGTTTAGTTACGTTTACTATAGACTAATTCAGGATAATGTTCAAAGGTCTAGACAGAAAAAGATGACAAACATTTTGTATGTTGTTTGACATCTTTTTGTTTTAAACAATATTTGTGGTCCTCACTAATCCATTATCTACTTTTGTCCATAATAGGCATTTCTTCCATGCTTACGATAATAATGTTTATCCAATAAGAATTGTGGCACTTCACAAGATTTTCTAGTTAATTGTAAAGTATGATAATCCATCTCTGAAACGATTTCTAGAACTTTTGCATTATAAACTGCTTTATCCGCAGTCTCACCCCAAGTAAAGGGGCCATGTTGACGAACCAATACTGCAGGAACATCCATATAGTCAATATTCCTTTCTTTAAATGTTCTAGAAATAACAACGCCCGTATTATATTCATAGGCTGACTCAATTTCCTTTTTAGTCAATGCATCTGATACAGGCACTGAGCCATAAAAAGTATCAGCATGTGTTGTCCCTAAAGCTGGCACATCAATACCTGCTTGTGCAAATGAGACTGCCCATGGTGAATGTGTATGTACAATCCCGCCAATCTTTTTAAAGTGTTTGTACAAATAAGCATGTGTTGGCGTATCACTCGATGGATTTAAATCTCCTTCAACAGCTTTGCCATCAAAATCACAAACAACCATATCATCAGGTTTCATTTTATTATAATCGACTCCTGATGGTTTAATAACAAACAATTCCTTATTTCTATCTACTGCTGAGACATTTCCCCAAGTAAAATTAACAAGATTCAATTTAGGTAAACGCATATTTTGCTCATAGACATACTTTTTTAAATCTTCTAACATTCTACTTCCTCCAAAATAAATCACTTATAACATTAACTTTCGTATTTCTAATTTGTCCTTCGATACTAATATTTTATTTATCTTTTCTGTGTTTCTCACTATGCTTATTAATTCTTCTAGAACACGATCATGTTCATGATTGCTTCCTGGGGACAAAACAAACATACATGAAACATTAACCTTTTGATTTTTTTCGGCTATAATTACGGGATTATCCAAAAGAACCATTGAAATTCCCACTCTATTACTTCCATTCTTCGGCGAAGCATGAGCCATAAATATATCATCAGAAATTAACATATATGGTCCATATTTTTTAATAAGCTTAACTATTTCATTTTCATACCGAGGTTCAATAATTTCCTGCTGGCTTAACATTCTACATCCAGTATGTAAAACATCCAACCATGTCGTATTCTTATTTACGTGCATAATTTTTATATTTCGAAGAGTCAATAGTTCTCTCAACGAAGGCCTATTTAATTTATTTGTATTAATACTTTTATTTGGATAAATAAAATCATCCAAATCCGATCGTAATTTTTTAGAATCATTAATTTCTGCGTACTCAGAAATTATATTCATTAGATGACTTATTACATCAGTGTTATGTTCCATTTTCAACGGTAAATACTTTCTAAACTCATCTTCAATAACAACCTGATCTCGATTTGTAAGAACCGCTTTTACCTTTATAACAGGAATTGGATAATTATTTTTTTCTATCGAGGCTGTACTAATTATCAATTTAGATTGATATTTTATTTTGAAAACTTTTGATAAATCCTTTATTTCCAATGGCATTGAGAATTTTATCAATGGATACTTTTTACTTAACTCTGAATACAACATCTCTGAAGTTCCTATCCCACTAGAACAAACTAAGAGAATTTCTGCCAATGCTGCTTTTTGAATTCTGTCACTCTCACCAATATCAGAATATTCGGTTTCTTCACCGGATCCGAAATACAAACATATAAGCGCTATTTCATTAACTGGAATTCTTTCATTTAGATACTTTTCTAATGGTTCACATGCTATGACCGTGAACTGTATCAATTTAGGATATTTCTTCTTAATTTCATCTACTTCATTCGAAACATATGGTAGATGAAATTTCACTCTAAAAAATGTCGCATATAAATGGTTACTTAACACTTTAATAAAAGAATCATTGGCCAATTGTTCATTCGTTAACTGTTCATATCTAAATACTATTTTTCTAGATATTTTAGTCATATCTTCATATAATCCAACATTGACACAACCTATATCCATAACTTGTGAACACAACATTACCTTACTGAGAAAGACAACTTCTCCAGAGTAATAAACTCCTTTAAATAATTTATTAAAAATTCCTTCGCTCGTTGTAAGTACTCCATGTGTATTTTCGGCAATCCAGTAATAATCTTTTTCATTAGTTACTATATTGTTATTACTAATTCGCCATTCAAAGAAAATCAACAGATATGTTAATAAGGTAATAGAATTTTCTGAGAAATCCATTTCTAACGACTTTTGACTATCAACTACTAGCTTATAATAGCCATTCCAATCAACACCTATTTTCTTAATATGACTTTTTATAGATTGATTATTTCTTTGTAAAAGTTCATATATCATCAATCGTATATATCTTTCATTATTATTTAATTTTCGACCTCTATTGGTAGTTATTATATTTATTTCCGGAAATAACTGATTTATAGCCTTGAAGTCTTTGATTATTGTATTTCTAGAGCAATTAAACATTTCTGAAAGCTTATTAATTGATACATTATAATGACCATCGATTAATAACCAAATAATCTCTGATAATCTATTTTCCTTACTTAAGTCTTGAAAATTCTCGACTGGAACACCTTTTACAATCTTCTTCTTAAACAATGTTTCCTTAGCATCATTTAGTAACTTATATCCATGATTAGGAACATTCTGTATTTCTGTTATTCCTTCTTCACGTAAATAAGTATTAATTTCCGACAACCTATTAAACGCAGTCCTTCTAGAGACTTCAAATAATTCCATGATTTCTTTTAAAGTAATAAATTTATTAAACTTAGTGAAATGATTTAGTAATTGCTCGGCACCCTTAGACAAATCTTTTTCCATCATAATCACCCTTATAAATGAATAGTAAGGCGATAAAAAAAATAGTTCCGAACGTCAGAACTACTTTTCTTATTAATTATTTCAAATCTAATTCATCAACCACTTTATCAATAACAGTATCAACACCAATATTTGTTAATAATGGTAACCCATTAATAACCGGAATTTTAATGGCATCATTATCATATTGCGTAGTCGTAATTGCCATATCATACTGCCCTGATAGAGCTTCAACCTCTGCAACTGATGATTGACCTAATTTATACTCATCTTGTGAAATCCCACGTGCATCTAATTCTTCTTGTAATTTGTTCATTGCTGCAGTACTTGTAACAACTCCTGCACCACAAGCTAATAAAATTTTTTTCATAATTTTATCTTCCCTTTATATTCGATATAAATATTATTTAGTTTCTGCTACTTTAGTACTATTTTCTTCTTCAATAATCTTCTTACGATTCCAAATACATAATCCAATAACCAAAACAAGTCCTATACCGTAAGCGATAATCTTATGTGTAGCTACTTGAACGAATAACCATGGAAATGGGTTTGAACCATAATCAATACTTGAAATTAATGACGATCCCTTTGGAATTGCAAAGTGTGCAGCTCTTGCACTCTTAGTAATAAGTGGGGCTAAATTAGTTCCTATCCAAAGTCCAATAATTACGTTTACAGCACCGATAATAAATGTACGGAAAAAGTCGCCATGTGTAATTGAAACAATTAATGGAAACATAAACACAAAACCAACTAAACCAATGGTAGGTAGAAATTGATTGCCGGGTAAAATAAAGGCAAACAATAAGGCAACAGGTATCATTAATGTTGCACAAGCCAATACTACTGGATTACCAATACCTACAGCGGTATCCATACCAATATAAATTTTACGGTTACCTGAGAACTTCTTTTGTGTAAACTTCTGAATATTTGTAGATACAGGAACAACACCTTGTAATAATAAAGCTGCCATTTTTGGTGTAATAATCATAACGGCTGACAAGGTTACACCCATTAACATCACTTTACCCAGCTTAGTTGCAATAGTCATACCGGGTACAAATCCATACGCAAGAATTCCAATGATAATACCAATGACAAAACCTAATAATGTTGGTTCTCCCCATGAACCAAATTTCTTATTAAAATCTTTTGCTTCGAGGTGAATCTTATTAATGCCAGGTATTCTATCTAAAATCCAATTTATAGCAATCGCAAATGGAACAAATGAACCAGCATATCCATGTGGAATTGAAATTCCGGGTAGTCCTAAATATTTTTCAGATAATGGAGCTGTACGATCAGCGATAACCATAATGACAATCATATTTACACTTGCTAAGAATAAACTTAAAACTATATCTTTTGTGAGTGCATAAACCAAAGACCCACTAAATGCAAAGTGCCAAAAATCCCAAATATCGACATCAATGGTCGATGTAGTCTTGGTAAGAAGCATAATAATATTAATTGCGATTCCTAAGGGAATCATGCTTACACCAACAGCCGTACCATAAGCAATGGCTGATGCGGATGGCCATCCAACATCAATAACCTGAAGATTTAAATGCATAACAGAAATCATATTTTTAATGGCTGGATTCATTACATCAGTCAAAATAGAAACTGTAGCATTTAATCCAATAAATCCAATACCAACCATCAGACCACCACGTAATGCTTTTGTAAATGGAACTTTAACTGCCAATCCAAATAGCAACATAACAATGGGAATCATTACAGTTGGTCCGAGACTAACAATGTACATAATAAAATCAATAACATGACTCATTTTCTTTTCCCCCCGTAACTAATCTATTTGTTTCGAAACAATTTCATATATTTCATCATTATCATCAAGATTAGATATCTTAGTTAATAAATCCTGATTCTGAAACATCTTCATAAGTTTCTGTAGCATATCCACTTGACTATGTGGTTCTTTCATAGCTAGCATGACTACAATTTTTACATTTATACTTTCGTCATTTTTTGCCATGTTATGAAATTCTACCGGATTCTTTAAAATTGCAATTGCTATTGCTGATTGTTTTACATACTTTACATCTGTATGTGGTATAGCAACTGGGATATCGCCAATTGGTAATCCTGTTGGATAAACTCTCTCTCTTTCCTTAACTGCCTGTTCAAAATCCTTATTAACTTTTCCAGCTTTAAATAGTTTTTCAGCTAAATAATGAATGATTTCGTTAGAATTTTTACTATCTACTTTGGAAAAAATCAGATTTCTTTGTGTTACTTCCATTCTTTTGCCTCCTCTCTGCAGGTTTAAGTTCTTTACAATCTCTATTAAAGCAACAATGAAAGCGTTTAAAAAGTTAACATTAAAAAATAAATGAGTGCAACTAGTGCACTACCCTCCTTTTAGCTACTTATCCTTACGGATTCATACGAAAAGAGTCTAGAAAGTGTTCTAGACTCTTTTTATCATCCTAATGCAATAAACATTAAGAATTAATTTAACAATATGTAAACGGTATCTTTTTTGTTGACTTCTCGACTCTATCCTTCAATAATTAAAGTGATACTTAATATTGGAGGCAATCATATGAAACAACGTTATATTGGTGAAACCAACTGGCAAACATCTGCAGTTGCTCTAGGTATTATGCGTATGGACAGTTTAAGTCCTGAACAAGCTGCTAAGGCTATCGATACCGCTTATGACAGTGGCATTAATTATATCGATTCCGCTGACATCTATGGCGGCGGCAATTCCGAAAAAATTTTTGGTCAAGCGTTAAAACAAAGCAGCGTTAAGCGAGAAGATCTATTTATCCAATCCAAAGGTGGAATCGTACCTGGAAAAAGATATGACTTCTCTAAAGAACATTTAATCAATGCTGTCGACGGCTGCTTGGAACGTTTAGGTGTTGATTACTTAGATTCATTCCTACTTCACAGACCAGATCCACTAATGGAACCAGATGAAGTTGCTGAAGCATTTGATGAATTACAAACATCAGGTAAAGTACGTCACTTCGGTGTTTCTAACTTCAATCCTGAACAATTCATGTTCTTACAAGAAAATCTTGATCAAAGACTTCTTATCAACCAATTACAATTCAGTATCATGCATTCTGGAATGATCGATTTTGGTTTACACACTAATATGACAGATACACGTTCAATCAATCATGATGGAGGACTCCTAGAATTCTCCAGACGTATGGGTGTAACCCCTCAAGCTTGGTCACCATTCCAATATGGTACATTTGCTGGAACATTCATTAACAACGACAAGTTCCCTGAATTAAATAAGAAACTACAAGAACTAGCAGACAAATATGGCGTAAGCAAAAATGCTATTGCCGCAGCCTGGATCCTTAGACATCCCGCTAATATACAAGTTATTATCGGGACAATGAATCCTGAACACATTGCTGACAGTGCTAAAGGTGGAGATATCGATCTTACTAAACAAGAGTGGTATGACATCTACTTTGCTGCTGGTAATGACCTACCTTAAAATAAATTATTTTCTTATGGTGTTAGTGGAATATCCGCTAACGCTTTTTTTATACAAAAAAGCATTGTGATTTTTCAAAAATCCAACACCACAATGTTTTGATAATTTTATTAGAATTCTCCTAAAAAATGAGCTGTTTTTTTACCTCTAGACAAATTAATTAATTTGAGTAATGAACTATCTTTATCTGGTTTCATAAATTGAACTAACTGTTCCTGACTCAACGGTCCTAAGAATATAGCCGCCAATTGTTGCATAGTTATCTTTTCAAAACCATCCTCCATTTCATCACATTTGACTAAAGTACCTTCCAATTTATACGTTCCATTATTCCATGGTGCAAATTTATCTTCGACTGAAAATGTAATCTCAGATTTCAGACTAAACGATTGAATCCATAACTTTAAAAATTCTTTTAAGTCAACAATCCTTATCATGGTATTTAACCATAATTGTTGCTCAATTCTAGGATCGTTAAAATCATAACTTAAATTATGATTAGATGTAGATACACCAATAATTTCAAATACATTGGACCCATGTGCCGTTAAAAAGGACCAGAGTTGTTGCCTAATATCATTAGATAAATAAATAAAATCAATAATCTCCATAGTGGTTCCATTTAAACGATAACTAACATAACCTGTAATCCTTTTCCCATCATATACAAAACCATAGTTTAAATTTGGGTACTGATAATTATGACGTTGCCACCACGTTTTATCTCTTAATTGCATCCCATGAGTTTGGCTTGCAACTATTTGATAACATTTCCATATATTTTCAATTTCTATATCATCTAATTCACACCTTGGTTTCCTAACCACTCGAAAACTTTTATCTTTTTTAAATTTGGGATAATTTTTCAATGGTACACGATAACTTATACGTTCTGTAAACAAATCATACCCAAATTTTCTATAAAAGCTAGGTGCAAAAGGTTCCAAAATAGCAACGATTTGACCATGGTTCTGAGCACTTTTCAGACTCTCTACCATTAAGTCGGATGCAATACCCAAACTACGATTTTCTGGATAAACTCCAACATGATTAATACCAACAGCAGGAATTTCATTATTATAAATATTAATTTTTATAGGTAAATTCAATACTTGTCCCAGTAACTTATTATCTTTAAATTCGCCAATTTTATCAGCCATATCCAATAGACAACCATAGTCTTTTGCTTTCTGCTCAGTATATGCAGAATGAAAAACATATTTACGTAACGATATAGACTGTTTTAAATCTGACTTATTCGTAAAATGTTTAATTTCCATATTTTCCCCTACGGTTTGAAATGTTTTTTATAATCTTTTACAAATGATTTAGATGCTGTTATCGCCTTAAAACTTTTATCAAAATCACGACTGAAATACAAATAAAGAATTGTATCAATAACAAAAAATTGTCCCGTTATTGAGTTTGTTGCCCCAACTCTTACATCCGGCTCCATTGGCCGACTAGTCTTTAGCGGAACATCAGCTAATTTAGACAAACGATTTTGTCCAAACATGGTTAAAGTGATGCAATACAATTTATTTTCTTTAGCGTACTCCGCCAAATATATCATCTCAGGAGTATCACCTGAATTAGATATTAACCAAATCGTATCCTCTTTAGTGGCATTGCTTAATTCTGTTAAAAATACATTAATGTCTCGTCCCACAACAACATGAAATCCAATACGCGACCATTTTTGGTGAATATTTTCTGCTGCTAATGCCGATGCTCCAATACCAAATACATATAAGGTTTTGGTTACCAATAATCTTTTTACGACTTTTTCGCAATCAGACATTTTTAAAATATCTTTCGTTTGTTGAATATTTTTTATTTCATTTTCGGCTAATTTATCCGTAATTGAACTGTAAGATTCATTAGCCTTAATATCCAATTCTTGATGTGGTTTTTGATCTTTAGCCGCTAAATCCATTGAAATCATAATTTTCATTGCAGTAAAGGACTCAATATCTAGTTTTTTTACCATTCGTACAATGGTTGCGGAACTTGAACCAGAAGCAACTGATAATTGTTTAACATTGTATTTAACGGTATCTTCCAAATGTCCCAAAATGTATTCAGCAACCTTTGCCTCAGCAGTTGTTAAATCATTTCGAGCGGACTCCACTCTATTTTTAAAGTTCATAAAATCCTCCTCACATGAAGAAAAAGCTCTGATAATAAAATTATCAGAGACTTTTTCTCATCAATCACTAATCGCTTTTAACTAATTAATGATTATGCTTCTTACTCAAAGCTTGAATTTTTCTAGTACGATCAGCAATCCATCCTTTGCCTTTACCAGCTAAAAATAGTTTGTAATTTCGAGTAAATGCCATAAAAAATACAATACTCCCAAACATAAAAATAATTTGTACGATAATTAATGCTATTTGATTATGTAGAGTAATGGTTCCAATAATTAGAAGGACAAAACTAGTCAATCCAACCAAAATACTCCAAATTTGATGACCATTTTCATAAACCTTATTAACCAATTTAATTGCCACCGTAAAGAGTATAGCTAGAACAACAAACATTAAAATTACATATGTCATTTTAATCATCCTTCCTAATATAGGAAATACTTTTCCACTTTCTTCTTAAAACCTTTATTATCATATTCCGTATCATCTATTAGTTCATTTAAATCCATTTCACTTCTAATATTCTTACCAGCCAAATATTCTATGAAATGATGATTAGTTCCAATAGATGGCGATACCAAATCATAAGTGAATTTATCCGTATAAAGATGAATCATAGACTTAAGAACACTATATCCTAATTTTAACGCATTAAATTTAGTATCTTTAATATGTATCTGTATTCCTTGACAAATTTCACCTTCAAATTTAGATGTTAAAGGTTCAAACCATACGGGTTGGAATGCAAGTTTACCTTCTTGAGTTATTTTACTATCGTCATTCATATAGCCTGCCAGAAGTTCACCATTTATCCAAGGAGCACCGACTTGCTCAAAAGGTCGTACGGTCCCTCTACCTTCAGAAAGGTTCGTCCCTTCTATTAAGCAAAGACCTGAATACAATCTTAACGCATCAAAAGTTGGTAAATTGGGTGATGGTGATACCCATGACAATCCATTTTGTCTAATATCTTTCCTACTATTCCAATTAATCATATGTCCGACATGTAAATCTAAATTAGGTAAATAATTATCTTTTATAAACTCTGCTAATTCACCAATTGTCAGTCCATAGCGATTAGGTAACGGTAACAATCCTACAAATGAAAAGTAATCTGGTGTTAACTCGTCTCCCAATGGATTTTCCCTTCCCAAAGGTAAAGGCCTATCCATAACCAATATCGACAAATTAACTTTTTCAGCTACTTGCATGACTCTTAAAAGAGTGTAGATATAAGTATAATATCGGATTCCAATATCTTGAATATCAAAAACAATTATATCCACGTCAGATAGCTCTGACTCCGTAGGTGCTTGATGACCTCCATACAAACTAATCACATCTAACTTGAGTTTATCGTCGTAGTAGCTGTCTACATTTTCACCTGCAGCGGCAACTCCGTGTAATCCATGTTCAGGCGTGAATAATTTAACTACTTTTCCATATTGATTCAGTACTTCTGACGTCAATTCAAATTTTGATGTCAGGCCAGTAAAATTAGTAACTAATCCAATATTTTTATTCTTTACAATATTCTGGTAATCCGAGGTGTTTTCGATTCCTAATATCATGATTAATTTTATCCAATACGAAACATCTTTTCATCAATTTCAGGAATTGTTTCTTCGTCAATCTTATCAACACTAAAGAATTGGTTACCAGCAGCCATTTTCTTTTTGAACTGATCAATTGCGTCTTCGTTCCCCTGAACTTCGGCAACTACTGTACCCTCAGGACCACGGGATGAAACACCCGTTAAATGAAACTGCATTGCATAACGTTGGGCAACATACTTTACTCCGCCTTCCGATAGTTTTCCATGAAATACTAATTTTTTACGCATTAATCAGTTTCCTCCTATTACTTAATTATTTAACAAAACTAAGCTGTCACACTTTGTGTTTTTTCTGAATCTTCTTCAGCTTTTTCTTCTTTTTCTTGTTCTAACAATTGTCTATCATACATCATTGTGAATGGATAGTAGATTACTAGGTAAATAACAAAGTTCAAAAGCATTAAGAAAATAGCACGTACATCAGCTTGTGTAATCATATAACCCATTATTGGGAATGGTACCGTAAATGGCGCCAACATAGAAGTCTTATTAACCAAATTCAAAGTCATCGCAAAATATGTAATTGTTGTTGTTATAAATGGTCCTACAATAAAAGGTATTGCTAAAATTGGATTTAGAACAATCGGAGCACCAAAGATAATTGGCTCATTAATATTAAATATACCTGGTACTAACGCCAATTTACCGATTTGCTTCAAATATGCAGACTTAGCAAAAATACATGCAATTAAACAAAGGGCTAAAGTACCACCGGATCCACCAATCCAAACGAATGTGTAGAATCCCTCAGTCGCAATATTATGAGCTAAATGACCTGCCGCAACCGCATCAGCGTTTTGTTGCCATAGAATTAGCCAGAATGGACGAACAAGGTTCCCAATGATGGAATCACCATGAATACCTGTTGACCATAACAATGTAATAAGTAGTGGTGGTAATACAACACCAATATATGAATTCATACCAACATGAATAATTGGTTTGAATAGCGTCATCAAGAATTCATTGATATTCCATTTTAAAATTCCTGACAGGATCCATACTACGATAATAACTACCGCTGAAGGAATAATAGCGGCAAATGAACGTGAAACTGATTCTGGAACCTGATCTGGCATCTTAATGGTTATATTATGTTTACTACAAAAGTTAATAATTTCAGTAGAAAAAATAGCAACGATAATAGCTGTAAACATACCTGATCCACCTAAGTATGTCATTGGCATTACCATGCCCAAGGCAACCTTAGGATTTGCTGCGTCATTGGCTAGTACTGGAACGGTTGTCATAAGAAAAGCACCCATTGAAATTAGTCCACTAGACAAAGCATCCAGTTTATAATGTTTAGCTAATTGATATCCAATACCAAACGCTGCATAAACAGCCATTAAACCAACGGTAATCCTATAAGGCAACATAATTGTTGCTACATATGGCTTAACAAGATTTTGGTAAGCTGGAATTGGAAATTGTGCAAAAAGAACAAAGAAACTACCTAGCATAACTAAAGGCATTGTTGCAATGATACCATCACGAATGGATACCAAATAACGGTTTTGAGACAATTTAACCATAGGTGGCATTAATTTTGCTTCAATCCACTCTAAAAAATTCTTCATTTTTTACATCCCTTTCTGTAAACGCTTTCTGATTTCGTTTTAAGTATAACACCTTGTTTTAATATTTCAATATTATTAGTTATTCGTTGAAATATAATTTCTAAAATAAACATATACTATCTAGTAAAATTAAATTTTGTCCATGGATACAGGTACTTTAATAAAGGCAATTCTTCCTTCTTAATGCTGGCTACTTTGTTCTTTCTACTATCGAAATGTGGCTGCAACACTACTTGTAATTCATTCTTATATACTCCAAATGCATCGTTACCAATTAAGATATCCCCAACATTAAATTGTTCTTTATTGTCATGTGCCCGATTTTCCTGTTCTCGATACTTAACTCTAGATTCTGTTGATCTAGCAACTAAGGCGTTACTATCCCCTCGACGATAATGATTTTCTTCTAATATAATTTTCTTTTCGACATCATTTATATCCGAAACCAAATCTACGGAAAAACTTAATTTATAGCGATTCAACTCTCCAAGCTTTTTCAATTCACCTTTGCTAGCATATGCATTGCCAATAATAACATCATCAATCAGACCACTCATAAACATAGATTTTGCCTGTACTTCTATTGGTAAATTACGGTCAGACTCTCTAGTAGGTAAACCATCATTAACATTCCAAGGACCCTGATTACCAACCTGACTAGAAACAAATGCGGCAGTATGAATTCCTCTATTTTTGAATCGTTTACTACAGCGTTCAAAGAATTGATCTTCTAACCCAGTTCCCACTTGTGGATAGAAATTATGACAACCATACAAAAATGGTTGATTGGCTTGATAACTTAATATGTTATCTAAGTATCCCGTATCATTACTCATATTTAATTCAATTATGAGTCCTTCCGGATTGTAAGATAAATCTGCTTCTGTAATTCCGTTAAAGCCCTGGTCCAATCTAACAGCAGAAACACCTAGTTTCTTAAAAAAGGATAAATCCGTATACGAGATACCTAATTGATTAAAAATTCTTGGGGAAACGTCCAATGTAGTTTGAAAGCCATGTTCATTTCCAAATTCTATAATCTTTTTAAATTTTCTTTCTGTTGTTTTAACATCTTTAGCTTCTAACATACTCATAAAAATTCTAGTAAACCCATATTTTTCTCCAAGTAATAAGTAAGCCTTATCCTGCTCTTCATTGCTATGGTCGGGATAAATTGATAAACCAATTTGTCGCATTGTCATATTTTAAAATCCTCCTTATGTTGCTGATACCAATAGATTGAACCTGAAGCATTGTTTCTACTTGTGGTTATGAATTTTGTTTCTGGATAAATATCTAAAATTGTTTTTTCAAATACGGATTTATAGAAATTGTTCTTTTGAAGAACACTTCCCGATTCACCTATAATTATTTTGGAAATATTAGTATGACGTCGCATCATTAGAATAGTTTGATTAGCTAAACTAATCGCTGCCGCCGATATAATCTCTTTAGCAATATGACTTTGAGACGATAATTTATTAGTTACCATAGATAACTCTGCTATCTCTTTACGATTGGAAGAATAAATTTTAGAAATTAAAGAAAATAAATCCTTCTGACCTACTTCTTTCAAATAATCATCGATAAACTGCTTATTCTTCCCCTGATCATAACTTGAAGTAAGAGTTTGTAAAGATCGTCTAGCAATATCATAGGCACTGCCTTCGTCCCCAACTAAGTAACCCCATCCCCCAATTCTATCGACATTTTCTCCAAATCTAGAAAATACGGCTGATCCTGTACCTGATAATGAAAGTATTCCCTCATTACCTGATAATATATTCCAAAGAGCTAAAGTGGCATCGCTCATTAAAACAACTGGTATATTGAATTTAGTCGTTAATTCTTTTTTTAAACCACTAATTTCGCCAAAAGTATCTAGTCCAGCTATTCCAATAACAATTCCAACACAATCTTTTAAAGAATATTCATTAAAAATAGTTTCAATCATCTTATTTAGACGTAATTTTGTTTTCTGTTCATCAATTAGAATATTACCGGAACCTGTTTCATAGTTTTTTTGTATATTCCCGTTAAGTTCTATAACTTGTCCCACAATATGGGTTCCACCACTATCAATTCCAACTATAAATGACATTTTTTGCCCCCTTTTCTTCTTGACTATAACGATGATTACGGTTACATTATAAACGCAAGAAATAATATTTCAACATAACTGTGATAAAACAGTTTTAATATTTCAAAAAGTGAGGTGTTATCATGGCAATTATTTCCGTTCATTTCTCCTCTAAGTTATTGCAAACACAAACGGTTGTCAGACTCATCATGCCGGATAGGCCCATAAATAAACCACTTCAAACTATTTGGTGGCTACATGGCTTGGGAGACGATGGCAGTGCATGGATCAGGAAAACGAGACTAGAATTATTTGCGTCACAATTTAATGTAGCTATCATCATACCGGACATGCAGAGATCATTTTTTCAAAACATTTATGGTGGATTACCTTACTTTGATTACTTAAGTAAAGAATTACCAAATTATTTAGAAACAATTTTCCCTTTAAGTAAAAATCAAAAAGATACTTTTTTGGTTGGAAATTCTATGGGTGGATACGGCTCGTACAAGTGGAGCGCACTTAATCCTGATAAATTTAGTTACGTTGCTACATTATCGCCAGTAACAAATTTAAATACTGTCACTTCGTTTATGGAGGATTATCAAAGTATCCTTGGCAAGGAACCTAACAAAATCACAAGTCTCTTTGATCTTATGTCACCTAACATTAAACAATTAAAAAAAATAAATTGGATACAATTCATGGGATCTGATGATTCTTTAAGAGAAGACAGCGAAGCATTTACAAAAAAAGTGCAAAATCAATTAAACTTAGATTTAAACCAAAATATTTTATCTGGAAATCATAATTGGACATTTTGGGACGAGCAACTACCTGAACTATTTAAGTGGTTACCACTCCACAAACTAGACTCAGGGGGCAATAATTAACATGAATGTAACAGAAATGCGTAATCCTAACTCAGAAAATATTGATAAGTACAGTACACGAAAAATCTTAAAAACTATAAATAATGCAGATCAAGAAGTTCCTAATGTTTTATCAAATGACAAAATCATTGATCAACTAGCTCTAATCGTAGATAAGATCGTAAAATCTTTTCAAAATGATGGTCACTTATTCTACATAGGTGCTGGTACTAGCGGACGGTTAGGGGTTTTAGATGCTTCAGAATGCGTACCAACTTTCGGAGTTAAGTCTACGATGGTCCAAGGTATTATCGCTGGTGGTTCCAAGGCCATCACACAACCTGTAGAAGGCGCCGAAGATTCATTAACACAAGCACCATTAGATTTACAAACTCACAATGTCACAAAAAAAGATGTCGTAATTGGAATAGCGGCAAGTGGTAGAACTCCATATGTCATTTCAGCATTACAATATGCAAAGAAATTAGGATGTGTTACAGCTTCTATAAGTTGCAATCCTGAATCAGAAATAAGTAAATATTCAGACTATCCTATTGAAGCTGTGGTAGGACCTGAAATCTTAACGGGCTCTACTCGAATGAAGTCCGGAACAGCACAAAAATTAATTTTAAACATGATCTCTACTACAGCAATGATTAGATTAGGGAAGACTTATAGCAACCTAATGGTTGATTTACAACCAACAAATCATAAATTAATTGATCGTGCTATTCGCATTATCTCTGAAGCAACTAACGTATCAAAAGATGCTGCTAAAACATATTATGAAAAATCTGATCAGCAACCTAAGGTTGCAATACTAATGGCACTTTGCAATATTGATAAAAATACTGCAGAACAACAATTATCAGAAACAAAGGGACGAATTGCCGACAATATTCAGTAAACTTCATTATTAACAGGAATTATGCTATAAAATAGTATAATTCCTGTTAGTTTTGTAATCGCTTAATCATATAATAGTAATAATCAATAAAGAAAAGAGGTTTCTCTCTATGTCAACAGTATTAGTTATCTACGCACATCCACAATCAGACAAAGAATCATCTACTAAAGCTCTCTACAATCATTTCATTAATGCTTATAAGTCCAGTCATCCTGACGATAAAATTATTGAACACAATGTTTCAGAATACATGCCTTTCCCATTGAATAAAATTGCTATTTCGATTTACAACAAATCGATGGCTCGTCAATCTTTCAATGCCGATGAGGAAAGATTTAAAGAAGCTAGACAAAAGTGGATTGATGAATTCGTTCAAGCCGACAAATATGTTTTTGTAAATCCAATGTACAATCTCTTTATTCCTGCCGAGATGAAGAGCTACATTGACATCGTGATGCAAGTTCCTGATACTTTCCACTACACTAGTGCAGGTATTCCTGAAGGTAATTTACATAATAAGAAAGCCATCCACATTCAGGCTAATGGTGGTAACTACCATGGCTCAAACGGTGCTCCGGATGCAAGTTCACTAGATCTTGGTCACCAATATATCGGTACAATCCTTCATATTATGGGTGTTGATGATTATCAAGGTGTTTTTGCTGAAGGAATGGATCACGATCCTCAAAATGCTGAAAAAATTCTAAATCAGGCTTTCGAAAAAGCTGAAGAAGCTGGTAAAAAATTCTAAAAAAATAGACTTCTATTGCCTAATAACTAGGAAATAGAAGCCTTTTTGTTAATAATTAGTTAGTGTTATTATTGATGCATGTCGTTATGACGATTAATAATTAAATCGAGGTTTATCCATGGAAACTGAATCAGACGCCAATGAAGTTATTGAAGCAATGAAGTGGCAAATACATCACACGAAGAAACAAATTGAATCATTAAATAAAGCTATTACACGTATTGGTGATGTTGAACAACTAAAAGTGAAGGGTACTTTGCTTAAAACTTATGCCTCACAAGTTGATGCAAAAAAAGGCTATGTTATCCTACCTGATTACCGAAATCAGAAGGAAATAACCATCTACTTAGACACTAAGAAATCAATTATTGATAACGCTGAAACATATTTTCATCAATATCACCGTGACCAACGCGGCTTGAAAACTATTCAAGATAATTTAAATAAAGCTGAGAAAAACCTGCAAAAACAAATTACACGTCAAACGAATTTTGATGCGACAGATTCTCACCAAGTTGAACTAGTTAGAGAACAATTGATTGCTGAAGATGCCATAAAAACTAAAATTCTGCATTCATCTAAAGCTCCAGAGCCTGCTCATCCACGTCGATTCTACACAACTGATCACGTCCTAGTTGAAGTTGGTAAAAACAGTGATCAAAATGACCACCTAACATTGACTGCCAATAAAGATTATTATTGGATGCATGTCAGTGAATTAGCCGGTTCTCATGTGGTCGTTCACAGTACCCATCCTAGCAAGCAAACATTATTGGAAGCTGCCAATTTGACTGCTTACTACAGTAAGGGACGTGGGCTTAAACAAGTACCTGTTGATGTTTTAAAAGTTGGACAATTATTCAAACCTGAAGGTGCAAAATCAGGATTGGTCATGTTTAACGGTAAGGCTAACACTTTAACGGTTGATCCTGATAAAGAATTAGCTCAAAAACTATCTGAAAAGAATTTGAAATAAGAAGTTTGATATCCCATAGATATCAGACTCTTTTTATTTCAACAAGTAAACTTTACTTTCATATGGTCGTAATTTTGTATTTTTATCATCAGCATAGTTGCCAATTAACAGTGCCCCATTCTCTTGCCCATAATCTCTAATTACTTCGTGATCAGCAAAGTTATTAATGACTAGTAAGGTTTCATCGTTATAACGACGTCGATAAGTAAAAACTTCTTCGTCTTCCATATCTATAACTGCGTAGTCACCATAAACGATTAAATCACTGTTGTGTCGCAATTCAATTAATTTTTGATAGTAGTAAAAGACAGAATTACTATCTGCTAAGTTCTCTTCAACGTTGATTTGAGAGTAATTAGAATTCACCGCTAACCAAGGCGTCCCCTCTGTAAATCCACTATTATTATTTCGGTTCCATTGCATTGGGGTTCTAGCATTATCTCGTGTCCGATAAGCTAAATACTTCAGCATTGTTTCCTTATCGACAATTTTTTCAATTTCAACAAATTCTTTATAAGCGTTTAAAGACTGAACATCTTCATATTGTGATAATTCAGTGAAGTGTGCATTCGTCATACCGATTTCTTCGCCCTCATAAACGTAAGGTGTTCCTTGTAACATGTGTAGAGTCGTTCCCAACATCTTAGCCGCTAAGACACGGTACTTGGGGTCATCTGTGGCAAAGCGAGAGACAGCTCGGGATTGGTCATGATTACTCCAATAGAAACTATTCCAGCCTTTCCCATCTAAAGCAATTTCCCACTTACTCAAAACTTTTTTTAAATCAACTAAATCAATTGGTTCATCGTTCCAATGACCTAAACGTTTATCAGGATTGGAAGAGATATTCATATGATTAAATTGGAAAACCATATTTAATTTATTCTCTTTTAAACCCGCATACTTAATAGCCTCTTTAGGCGTTGATCCTGGCATCTCGCCGACTGTCATCACATCATATTTAGACAAAACTTCATCATTCATTTCCTCTAGAAATTCATTTAATCGATGACCATTAGCCACTAAACTCGTTCCGCCATACTTGGCCCCTGCTTTTTTATTACCATCAGGCAAACCTTCAGGTTTGGAAATTAAATTTATAACATCCATTCTAAATCCATCAACACCCTTATCTAACCAGAAACGCATCAAATTCCAGACTTCTTGACGAACCTTAGGATTATCCCAATTCAAATCAGGTTGCTCTTTTGTATAAAGATGTAAATAATATTGATCTGTTGTTTCGTCGAATTCCCAGGCCGATCCATCAAAACGCGAGCCCCAATTATTTGGTTCATGACCATCGACCGGATCCTGCCAAATATAATAATTGCGATAAGGGTTATCCTTAGATTTACGACTTTCTTGAAACCACTTGTGTTGATCAGATGTATGATTAACAACCAAATCCATCATTATTTTCAATCCTAATGCATGAGCTTTTTCTAACATTTCATCAAAATCACTCATGCTTCCATAATTGAGTTGAATTGCACAATAATCACTAATATCATAACCATTATCTTTATCAGGAGATTTATAAACCGGATTCAACCAAATAACATCAGCACCCAATCTTTTGATATATGGCAAGCGACTAGTGATACCAGGTAAATCGCCAATTCCGTCGTTATTACTGTCTTGAAAACTCTTCGGATAAACTTGATAAACTACTGTTTTCTTCCACCAATCGCTATAAGCCATGAGAAACTCTCCTCGATTATCTATGTCATTTAAATTATAAAAAAATTTTACTAAAATAATTAGGATTTCAGCAATCAATTCTAAACAAAAAAATCATACCAACAAAGGCATGATTTCCCA
Organism: Companilactobacillus kimchii DSM 13961 = JCM 10707; assembly: GCF_001435445.1. Taxonomy (GTDB): domain Bacteria; phylum Bacillota; class Bacilli; order Lactobacillales; family Lactobacillaceae; genus Companilactobacillus; species Companilactobacillus kimchii. Next base: position 111,343 of record NZ_AZDH01000001.1, read on the forward strand.
GTTATAACAGCGTTTTACAATCTATATGTGAAAATTAATTATCGGTTTTCTTTAATTTAACTTTATTAGCCTTGTGATAGACCAAAAACGACGTAATAGGAACTGTTAAGATCACGCCAACTGTACAAATTAACGTAGTCAAAATCTCTGCCACGACCAATTTATCATTCAAAATGTCGGTGAATTTATATCCTAATGAATGGATTAAGAAAAATAAAGGAAATGTTGCCGAAAAGAAATTGAACAATAACGTATTCGTCTGCGTGTTAAGAATTTTATTCCCAACTGAAAAGCCATCATTAAATATCTCTGTTGGCGTCAAAGTGGGCTTATTTGAAACAATCTCATTCAAACCACTAGTAATAGCGACACTAGTTTCAGAAATGACACCTAAACTATTGATAACAATGATAGCAATTGCTAATTGCGGAAATGAAATTCCAGCTGCTAAAGAGAATGATTCAAGTTCATCCTGATTCTCAGGACCCATTCCTTGGGCACCAGCCCAATATTCCAAAGGAATTGTAATCAATAGAATAAAAGCCATAATTAATAATGAGGTTTGAAAAGCCGTATTAGCAGTATTGCCATTTTCAACATTCATATAAATCGCGACAACCAATATTACGATTGCAATAATACCCGTAGTGACTAAAATATTAAATCCATCAGCTATCAAAACCAAAAGCGCTATTACAGATATGACATTGATTCCTAATCCAAATAACAAAGTCAGACCACGAGTACCCGTCACCATCAATAGTAAAACAACAAAAGTTGCGAATAAATATAGCATGACTTACCTCCTTGTGATCACTTTGCTTGAAATAAAACTGGTTATCGGAACCGTCAAAACAATACCAATAGCACTAATTAATAATTGGGCAATCCCTAAACTAAGGGTCATATTTAAGGTGTAGCTGACTGAGTTACCATTGCTCAAATAAAGTAAAACGACATTCAAGTTCTCCGCTATAACGATAAAAAGCAAGATATTAATTAGGGGACCAATCAATTCTCGACCAATATTGATACCAGATTTAAATAGTGTTTTGGCAGATACATCAGCTACTTCTTTTTTCATTTCAATTAATGATGAAGAAATGTCCATTGTTTCATCCAAAATAACGCCTAAAACACCAAATAAAACTTGAGATAGGAAAACACCCAAGTAAGGTTGCAATTCAAAATCATCTAATTCCAAATGCATCCCACTGTAACCGGTCATACTTAAAACAAAAACACTCAACAGAATTGCCGCTGTTGTTGATATGACAGTACTTGAATAAGCCATTAATGCTGAATAAGTTGGTCCTAAAATAACTAATAGTGCCGTTGCAGATATCAATAGCGCCGTTACAACGGTTAAAGGAAGCAAGATACTGTTGTGTGTTCCAATAATTATTTGAAGATAACCAAAGTAGATTACCACATTGATCAAAACACTAATAAATAATTTTCGACGATCAAATTTCATACAATAAAGTAAAAATATTACTAGGCCGAAAGTAAATACTAACGGAGTATCACGTTTTAGGTTCTTAGCTGCATAGCCTTTTCCACTCTTAGTAAGAATTACCTGTTGACCAACACGATACTTAGTATCAGTCAATTGTGAATTATAATAAGTGTTTCTAAACGATACTGTTTGACCCTTCTTATCGGTATTCAGTAATTTTGCCCTGACTTTTTGAGTATATTCGGTATCAGTATTCTTATACTCATCCGTTGAAGTCTGTTTACTAGTTATTACAACGTTCTCAACCTTTACAACCGGATCATGATATAAAAAACTATCAAAATATGTTAAACCGGTTGCTAATAAGACAATCAAACCCACAATAACGAGTAAACGTATATTTTTTTTCATTGGAATCTCCTCGCATTTCTGCTCATGCTTACATTATATGTTTTTTTCAGAAAAAAATTTGTGACTTTTCTATGAATATTTTGTGGTTGACAATCTTGAAGTTATGAAATATATTTGAAACATCAAATTCGTTAGGAGATTTCATTATGAACAAATCATACTCTCTCAACATCGCGAATATTCGTTGGCAAAGCCGATAACTCAGATTGGTCCGATATGGATACAGTCTGAAAGGATTGTATCCATGTCGGCTTATTAAACTATGATAATTTTAGAGCCCACATGGAATTTTGTAAAAAAAAGACCATGTGGGTATTTTGTTTTTTTAGGCAATCCCACAAACACTGGGGTTGCCTTTTTAATTTGGGGGAATTTAACGATGAAACATACGAGAAGACTTTACGCAACACTAGTTGCCTTGGCAGCATTTTTAATCTTTGCATTCTTTTATACCGGTCATGCTGATGCCCGTAAGCAGAATGCCATTCCAAAAGTTGGAGTTCTACAATTGATGTCACATCCAGCTTTGGATCAAATCAATAAGGGAATCGATGACACCTTGAAAAAACACGGTTATATTGACGGTAAGAACGTCAAAATCGAATTTCAAAATGCTCAAGGTGATCAAAGTAATCTAAGAACCATTAGTAAACAATTTGTACAGGATAACGTTGACGTAGCTGTTGGTATCGCTACTCCTTCAGTCCAATCTTTGAAGAATGCTACCAACAAGATTCCAATCGTTATGGGGGCTGTTACTGATCCAGAAGGTGCGGGAATTATTTCTAACAATAAGAAACCAGGTGGCAATATTACCGGTGTATCTGATCAAGCACCTCTGAAAGCTCAATTGCAGTTGATGAAAAAAGTAGTTCCAGATTTAAATACTATCGGTATTATCTATACTTCCAGTGATGCTTCAGCCACTAGCCAAATGAAAAAAATGAAACAGTTGGCTAAACAAAATGGTATGAAAGTTGAAGTTTCCAGCATCAATTCAGTTAACGATTTACAACAAGTCGCAACTGCCTTAACACAAAAAGTTCAAACCATTTACGTACCTACTGATAATACTGTTGCCAGCGGTATGAAATTATTGTCATCGATTGCCGCTAAGGAGAACATCGCCATTTTCCCAGCTGCAACCACCATGGTTAAAGATGGCGGATTAGCTACAGTTGGTTTAAGCCAATATGAATTAGGACAAAAGACTGGTGAACATGTCGTTAGAATTTTACAGGGTAAGGAAAAGACCGCTACAACTCCAGTTACCTTTATGCAAAAGGGACATCTAATGTTAAACGAAAAAATGGCCAAGAAATTAAACATCCAATTTCCTGACTCATTAGTTAAAGAAGCTCAAAAGAAAGTACAAATAATCAAATGAATCTAATCGTATCTACTATAAGTCAGGGCTTCATCTGGTCAATAATGGCTATTGGTCTTTTCATCACATTCCGAATTCTCGATTTTCCTGATATGACCGTTGAAGGAAGTTTCCCACTCGGAGCTGTTACAGCTATTAGCTTGATTCAGGCTGGACACTCAACACTCTTTGCCTTACTAATGGCATTCATCTTCGGATGTTTAGCTGGATTTGCAACGGCCTTTCTTTATGCCAAGCTGAATGTTCCTATTCTTTTAGCCGGTATTTTGACAATGACTGCCCTCTATTCCATCAATTTAAGAATTTTGGGAAAAGCTAACATGTCCTTAACTAAATCAAGAAACATTTTCACTGAATTTGGCTTGAATAAACTGCCAACTAATTTCAATGGTATCATCTTGGGAATTATCATTATTGCATTGATTATTTTCCTACTAATCATTTTTCTCAATACTGAAAAGGGTCAAGCTGTTATCGCCACGGGTGACAATGAAACCATGGCCGCTTCACTTGGTATCAACACTACTGTCATGAAATTCATCGGTTTGATGGTTTCTAACGGAATCGTTGCTTTAACAGGTGGATTGATTGCACAACAAAACGGATTTGCTGACGTTAATATGGGTATCGGCGTTATCGTTATCGGACTTTCAGCCATTATTATCGGTGAAGTTATTTACCCTGATGTTCCACTAAGTATCCGTCTTATTACCATCGTTATTGGTAGTATCGTCTACCGTTTAATTTTAATGATTGTTCTTCAATTAGGTTTCAATACCAACGATTTGAAATTGATCTCAGCTATTATTTTGGCATTATGCCTTGCTCTACCAACAATTCGTGAACAGTTCCTAAAGACTATGAGAAATGGGGTTAAAACAAAATGAAACCATTACTAGAAATAAAAGATGCCGTCAAAACTATTTATAACGACGACGAAAATTTAAACATTCTTAACCACATCAATTTAACAATCAACCCTAAAGATTTCTTAGTCGTTTTGGGAACAAATGGTGCTGGTAAATCAACCTTACTTGATGCCATCACTGGTACCAACGAATTAAGCTCTGGAAAAATTTTATTGAATGGTAAGGATATTACCGACGAAAACTTAGCTAAACGCAGTCGTAATATTAGCCGTGTTTATCAAGATCCTAAATCTGGTACAGCTCCCAGAATGACTGTAGCCGAAAACTTGTTATTGGCTAAACGTCGGGGTTTACCTAGAAGGTTGCATTTACGTCATCTTAAGGAGAATATGGATGAATTCCAAAAATTAATTTCCAACTTACCTACTTTGGATAATCGTCTCAATACTTTCACTGAAAAGCTATCTGGTGGTCAAAGACAGACTTTGAGTTTCTTGATGGCAATTATCCAAAAGCCTGAATTACTGCTCTTAGATGAACACACAGCTGCCTTGGATCCTCAAACTAGCAAAGATTTGATGGAACTAACTAATAAAGTCATTCTGGAAAAAGAATTAACTTGCATGATGATTACCCATGACTTATCTGACGCTATGAAATATGGAAATCGTTTAATTGTTTTGAAAAAGGGTGAAATAATCCTCGATTTAAATCAAGCTGAAAAAGATAAGATCAAAGAGAAAGATTTACTTCAATATTTCTAAAGAAAAAGGACAATCCATTACGGATTGTCCTTTTTAAGTACTATTTAACTAGATAATTTCGCTAACTTTGATCCATTGGTTAGTAGCAACACGGTACATTTTTACACCGTTTTGAGTCTTCATCAAATCAGTTGCCCATGGTGTGTTAGGTCCTAATTTAAGATTTACAATAGCTTTACCGTTATCATCATAGATTTGAGCATAGCCAGCATTCTTAGTTGTTACGGCTCTAACATCAGATTTTTGAGCTGTTGTATCGGCTGATGAACTGTTGTTATCTTTATCATTTGTTGTAGTTGAACCTTCAACAAGGATATCTGATAACTTCAACCATTCAGTTGTAGAAACTTGATAATAAGTTATTCCGTTGAGAATCATCTTATTATTTGTTTGCCACCTTGAGTCCTTAGTCAATGAACGGCTCAATACCTTACCGTCTTTGTCATATAAGTGAGCTAAAGGAACAGTAACTTTTACGATTCCCTTAATAGGAATGATTCCATCGGCAGCACTCTTTGTAACAGTAACAAATTGGGTATTACCTTCGTTTTGTAAAGTTAAGTCCTTGCTTGATGTTGTGTAGCCTTCTGGCAATTGAGCATCAGTTAGTGAAACTTTAATTCCGGCCTTGTCACCAAAAATTTCAGTTCTACCAACTTCAGTTTCATCAGCTGTCTTGAAGATAACTGTATTAGAAACTTTCTTCGTTACGGGTACGTTATATTCTTTTCCTTCAACTAAATTAATAGTTTGTTCTGCATCGTTATTCCATGTGCAGCCTGCAGGTAGGTTAGTCAATTTATAATCATTGCCGTTTCCACCGTTAACTGTTTCTGAGTTAACTAATTTACCGTTTTGATCAACGTAATTAACTTTAACTGAGATCATCTTAGTAACTGTGACTGACTTGCTGTCTCCATCGTTACCAAAAGTAGCCTTACTGCTGTCAGAACTTGTGAAACCATCTGGAGCAACAGTGATCTTTTGACCCTTTGTTCCTTGATATGCTTTTGCTGGACTAACGGTATTACCGTCAGCGTCAAGAAATGTCACGTAATTTGTAACTGTTTGATCTGCCTGTGTTGTTGCTTGAGTAGCAGCGTTAACTGTTACAGGAGTAACAATTGTTCCTAGCACCATGCCAGAAACTAAAATTCCACTAAGTAATAATGATGTACTCTTCTTCAAAATAATCCCTCCATATTGTCCAATACTAAACACTTTAAATCTTAGATTAGTCAAACATATGTTTCAAGCTATATTACGCAATTTTATCAAAACGTTTACAGTATTGTTTCTTCCTATTAGATTAAGTAAATATAAATACATCAAAGAATAGCCATTAATTTAAAGATCTACTTAATATTCTTCTTGTTGGTCACTTTTAACTCTTTAATGCATATCAAATGTCAAAAAAGATTATATTCATATATGAATTTTAACCAAAAAATTATCCTATGTTCGAATAATCGCCTTTAAAAGTAGTATTATGGCTATATATTAATAAATTTATTTTTGAGGGTGAATTAAATATGTTTAAAAAGGGAAATAACATATTTAGTCTATTAGTCATAATCTTATCTATTTTTATGACTAGTACATCTAATATTGTTAACGCCGACAGTACGTCTCTCGGGACTTCAACTCCACAGACTACTGCTACTACAAGTAAAGATTCAGGTACTACAGGCACTGAAAATACTAATGGCACTATAGATGCTGAAGGTATTACAAATGCTGCACCTACAAGTACTGAAGGTACTACAGATACTAAAAGCACAGATTCAAGTACTTCTAAAATCGATGATTCAACCAAACAGTCCAGCACAACTGATTGGGGCAATCAACTGATTACTGAAGTTCAATTACAAGATTCTACTGGTCAACCATTGACTGAATTTCACCAAAACGATAACATGCGAGCTTACTGGGAATTTTCTACTGCAAAAAACGGTAAAAACAATGTTATTAACAAGGGTGACACAATGGAGGTTTCTGTTCCTAAGGAAATTGCTCTAAGTAATAATGATTCAGCAAATGTTTACCAAAAGGGAACTTCCACTATTTTAGGAACAGCTGCTCTATCCAAGGACAGTCGTACTATTACTGTCACTTTCAACGATACCGCTGCCAGTTTATCTAAGAATAGTGAGGTCACCGGTTCATTCTGGGTAAATGTCAACTGGGATGTCAACAACACGACTGTGGGCAAAGATATCAATCTAGATTGGACTAATCAAGGATCTGCACAAAATAATCCTGGTTCAACTGGCACAGCTAATATCAAACCATCCGTTCCTGACGCTACTGAAGAATTATATAAGTACGGTGGTTTCATAGATAAGACAATCCAGTGGACCGTCAGAATAAACTATGCTGGCGATACAATTGATAATGCTGTCTATAAAGATTTTATCGGACCAAATCAAACTCTTCTAGAAGATGCTGATCATCCAGTTAAAATCTATTCAGCCACGGCAAATCACGATACTGGTGAAATAACCGCAGATTCAAACAATTTAATGGCTGGAAAACAAATAACTAAAACAAGTGATGGTTTTACAGTCGATCTTGGAACTATCACGCATACCGTCATGATTGTTTACTACACAAGTGTCGATAACTACGATAACCTTTCAAATTACTATGGTAATACTGGTGATTTGTATTCAAACAAAACTGAAATTCAAAATGTTCCTGTAAATATTTCTACCAATAAACTCGGTAGTGACGCTGGAGCCGGTTCTGCAATTACTTCAATTACGGGCCACAAGATTTGGAGTGTTCCGGATGGGACAAAAATTCCTAGCCAAGTCACAATTAATCTTTTAGACAATAATGATACAGTTGTTAGACACCAGAATGTTTCCAAAGATAATGACTGGTTCTATGAATTCAATAACTTGCCTAAGTACGATAGCAACGGAACGGAAATTAAATACACGGTTTCCGAAGATACTGTGAAAGGCTTTACTGGTCTTCCAACTGGTAACCACGATATTACTAATATTTTGACGCCAGATACTTCAAAAATTAAAATCACAAAGATCTGGCATGATGGTAATGATAAATACAACATGCGTCCAGAGAGCATTGCCGTCGGAATCTTTGCAGGTAGCAATAATGAACAAAAGGAGCTTGCTGACAAACAAAGTAATACAGCTGTTTTAAAGGCCAACGACGGGGCTGACAACTGGTCTCATACTTGGACTGGCTTCACCAATCCTGATGATATCTGGTATGTTTCTGAACTAGAACCAAGTCAATCTAGTACAGATACTCCTTACATTATTGGCGATACACAAAATGTCTTTGGTAATGAGTATAATAAAACTATAACCAATACCTTAGCCACTAACTTCACTGTTAAAAAAGTTTGGGACGATAATAACAATGCCAAAAAGGCTCGTCCTGATAGTATTAAAGTTCAACTTTACGCTAATGATAAAGTTTCTGGTGATCCAGTTACATTAAGTGCCGACAAAGATTGGACATATAAATTCTCTAGACTTCCTAAATTCGATGACAACGATAATGAAATTAAGTATACTGCTAAGGAAACCAATGTTCCTGAAGGCTACTCAACTTCTAAACCTTCAATTGAAAATAACAATACGATCGATCAAACTGAAACTATCACCAATACTTATAAATCAACCACACCAGAAACAACTCAAGTAAATGTCAATAAGGTATGGAAAGATAATAAGTCAACTCACAACCCTATCACTGTTCACTTACTAGCGGACGATAAAGATACTGGTAAGACCGTTAAATTGAGTGATGATAATAATTGGAGTGGCAGTTTTACTAATTTAGACAAACAAGCTAATGGTAAAGATATTACTTATAAAGTTAAAGAAGATACACCGACTGGATATACTTCAAAAATTTCTAATCCAGACGGTACAAATAATTTCACAATCACTAACACACCGACTCAGACAACTCCAACTACACGTTCATTTACAGTTAAAAAAGTTTGGGCCGACGGTAAAGCTAACCATAACGCTGTTGAAGTTTATCTAACTAAAAACGGTACTAAAACTGGTGAACCCATACCACTTAATGAAAAAAATGGCTGGAGTTACACTTGGAACGATTTAGCAATCAACGATGGTGATAAAGCTATTGAATATTCAGCCATTGAAGATCCTGTTCCCGATGGTTATGTCGCTAATACTGATACAACTAACGACGGTGTTCAAATTACAAATACTGCTAAACCAACTACTGATGAAAAAACTAGTTTGACCGTTACAAAGAGCTGGAACGATGAAGATAATAAGGATAAACTTCAACCTTCTAGTGTCACCGTTAAACTTCTAGCTAACGATAAAGATACCGGTAAATCTATTACCTTAGATAAGGGTAATAATTGGACTGATACATTTAAGAATCTAGACAAGAAAGTTAACGACAAAGATGTAATTTATACTGTCCAAGAAAATAAAGTTGCTGACTATGATGCATCTTACGACTATTCCAAAACTTCGAACCTTGTGAAAATAACTAATAAGCACACACCTAAATCAGTAACTCCTTCTGATAACAAACGTACCTTCACTGTTGTTAAGAAATGGGCTGATAACAACAATTCTGGTAATACTCGTCCAAGTGAAATCAAAGTTCAATTAACTGCTAACGGTAAAAATGTTGGCGATCCCGTCACTTTAAATGCCAAAGGCGGTTGGACCAAAACTTGGTCAAATCTTGATAAACAAGAAAACGGCAAAGATATTAAATATTCAGTTAATGAAGTTAACGTCAAGGGTTATACAACTAATGTTACCGATACTAATGATGGTTCTACAATCACTAATACCTTAATTCCTGTAACGCCAGTTGATAGTAAAACTGAATTGACCGTTACAAAATCTTGGAACGATGAAGACAACAAAGATGGAATTCGTCCTGATAGCGTCAAAGTTAGTCTTCTAGCTGATAACAAAGATACCGGCAAAACTATTATTTTAAGTAAAGATAATAAGTGGAGCAATACATTTAAGAATCTAGACAAAAAGATTAACGATAAAGATATACATTATACCGTCAAAGAAAATGATGTTTTTGGATATAAAGTATCCCCTGATCCCATTTACACTGATACAACACACGTAACAATCATTAACAAGCACACGCCTAAGTCAGTAACCCCTTCTGATAACAAACGTACCTTCACCGTTATTAAGAAATGGGCTGACGACAACAATGCCGATAGTACTCGTCCAAGTGAAATCAAGGTTCAATTAACTGCTAATGGTAAAAATGTTGGCGATCCTGTCACTTTAAATGCCAAAGGCGGTTGGACCAAGACTTGGTCAAATCTTGATAAACAACAAAACGGCAAAGATATTAAATATTCAGTCAAAGAAATCAAAGTACCTGGCTACACAACAAAGACTGTTACAAAAGATAATCTTGCTACAATCACTAATACTTTGAATCATGTAACGCCACCAGTTGATAATAAGACTAAGTTGACCGTTACAAAGACTTGGAACGATAAAAATAATCAAGATAAGATTCGTCCTAATCAGGTTAAAATTCAATTACTAGCTGATGGTAAAAACACTGGTGATCCTATTGTCTTGAATGCAGATAATGACTGGTCATATACTTGGGATAACCTTGATAAAAACGTCAAATATTCCGTTAAGGAAACTCCAGTTACGGGTTACACTACCGAAGTTAAACAGATCGATGCTAACAATATTTCCATTACCAACACGCATTCTACTAACACGCCGGTAAATCCTGGTAAGCCAGAGAATCCTGACAAACCAACGACACCGACAAAACCTGAGCAACCTACAGAACCAACTATTCCTAGTCAACCAAGCAATCCTGATACTTCTACTGATACTAATTTGATTCCTTCGGAATCTGATAATAACGAATCTTCTTCAACAGATGCGACACCATTACTTCCAGATAATCCTCTTACACCGGCTAAAGCTAGTGATCCCAATACTTCAAGTAATGATGCAACCAAAGGTTTATTACCACAAACTGGCAATCAAACGACTTGGATACTTAGTTTACTTGGTATAATTGTTTTAATAGTCTTAGGATTATATGGTTTAGTTAAAAAATCATTCTAAACAAAAGGCCTGAAACTCAAAATTTCAGACCTTTTTTATATTGAAATGTTTTTAGTATAACAAATACTATTTTTTGAAGTCAGACTCTTCATTATATTTTTCAAGCAAAGAATTAATCCTGTCCTCAACAACTACATTGTGATTAATTTTAGCAAAAGCCAAAGACTCACTCAATAATCCTTCAATCTCTTTATCTGACTTCTTTTCATCAATAGCTATTTCTGCTGAAAGAAATTTTAATCTAGGTAAATAATAGGTAATATGTTGCTCTGAACAAAGTTTTATTCCCCGTGAAACTAATTCATTACTCTTATCGTAATCTTTAATCTTTATATAAAACTCTGCTGTATAAAAGACAATAGTTAGTACCCGTAAATAAATATTGATACCATTCTTTTGATATGTTTCATCTTTATGTATATTGATATAATTCCAAACCTTCTCAAAGAAGAAACTAGCTTCATCAATCATGTCCAACCTAGAATAAAATACACCTAAACCTATATACGATAAATGTGTATAAATTGTTTGATGTTTTTCATCTAAATCATTTAATATGCGTGCGAAACAATAAAAAGCATTTTCAAGTTTACCATTTGTCAATGCCTCATAAATACCTTGCTGGTAATAATACTGCATCTTTAAAGCATTATTATGAATTTCACCCGCATTAATTTCAGACAACCCTTTGGAAGCTTCCGAATAGTTTTCCATCATTAATTCACTCTCAATTTTATCTAAAAGTGACTTCATATGGGTTGTCGTTGCTATTGAATTCTTGTATAGATCATCAACGGAAAGTCCCAACCTCTCACATAATTTACTTAAAATGGTCAGCGAAGGTATTCGACCATTATTTTCAAATTTACTAAGAGTTGACTGTGTGCAAATATCTTTACACAACTTTACTTGGGATATTTTCAGCGATTTTCTCCGCTCAATAAATATATTAATATCCATAATCTCATCCTATTATTTCTAAATCCTAGAAATGTTTTGTGCGGGATATCAAGGGTTTTGATCACTCCATATCCCGCACATCATAGATTTAAAAATTTCCTTTACTTATACACTGTTTATTATCCAATTTATACCTTAAATTGTAAATACATATCATTATATTTATATTGAATCACATTTAATCAATTTTTATTTTAAATTATGAATAGCACAACTCATATTTTCCCTATCACACTCATATATGGCAAGTGATTTACTCAATGAAAAAATAAATGACAATTTCATCAGACTGCGGTATCATAGAATCCATGTTACAAAAACAACTGTTCACTAATAGTGAACACGTACAGAAGTGAGGGGTTAATATGGCTAAGAAAAATTTAAGCCGTAGTCTATCATCTAGACAAATGCAAATGATCGCCCTAGGTGGAACAATTGGAGTGGGTCTATTCATGGGGTCTGCTTCAACCATCAAATGGACTGGTCCTTCAGTTTTACTTGCCTACGGATTGGCCGGGGTAATTCTTTATATGGTTATGCGTGCATTAGGGGAAATGTTATACGTCGATCCTTCAACCGGTTCTTTCGCTAAATATGCAACAGAATACTTACATCCCGTGGTTGGTTATTTAACTGCTTGGAGTAATGTTTTTCAATACTTAGTAGTTGGTATCAGTGAAGTTATCGCTGTCGGAACTTATTTAGAATTCTGGTTCCCAACTATGCCCAAATGGATTGCCGGCGTAGTTGTTGTCGTTACATTATGCCTTGCTAACCTTTCATCTGTCAAAGCATATGGTGAATTGGAATTCTGGTTTGCTTTAATCAAAGTTTTAACAATTATCATGATGATTATTTTGGGATTCTTCGTTATCGTCTTTGGAGTTGGTAATCATGGTCATCCAGTTGGCATTAGCAATCTCTGGACTCACGGTGGATTCTTCACTGGCGGTTTAAAAGGATTCATCTTTGCTCTATCTATTGTTGTCGCTTCTTATCAAGGAATCGAAGTTATTGGTATCACAGCTGGTGAAGCTGAAAATCCTCAAGAAAATATCGTCAAAGCAATTCGTTCAATCGTTGGACGTATTCTAATTTTCTATATTGGAGCTATCTTTGTTATCGTAGCTATTTATCCTTGGGATAAATTAGGTACAATCGGGTCACCTTTCGTTGAAACATTCTCTAAAGTTGGAATTACTTTTGCAGCTGAAATCATCAATTTCGTTATGTTAACAGCCGCTATGTCAGGTTGTAACTCTGGTATTTTCAGTTCCAGTAGAATGCTTTATACACTAGGATTAGAGAAACATTTACCTAAGTCATTCGTAAAGCTATCTCGTCATAACGTTCCATACATTCCTGTATTAGCCATTTCTATTGGTATCTTAATTGGATTAATTTTGAACTACTCATTGCCCGTTCTATTACATACTTCCGGTGATGTCTTCGTTATCGTTTATAGTTCAAGTGTTCTTCCAGGTATGGTTCCTTGGTTCGTTATCCTCTTTAGTGAATTAAGATTCCGAAAAATTAATAAGGATAAGATGAAGGATCATCCCTTCAAAATGCCGCTTTTCCCTATCAGTAACTACTTAGCAATTATTTCCTTAATAATTATTTTGATATTCATGTTCTTAAACCCTGAGACAACAGTCTCACTGCTTGTAGGAGTTGTTTTCTTGATTGTCATGTCAATCATCTACTTCTTAAAAGAACGCGGTAAAGTACCTGTTAAGGACACTAAACCAGAACCATTTTCAAACTTTGAAGAAAATAAAGATTAACAAAAAACGTGCTAATTCTTAACTGAATTAACACGTTTTTTTGATTAATTACATAAAATCAGTAACATCTTTAACATCATAACGAACTGACTTAGTATAGTCACCTTCTGGCTTACCAATAGCAACGGCTGTAACTGGAATGTATCTTTCACTATCCAAACCGAAGGTTGAAGCAATTTTACCAAAATCATAGCCTGACATTGGGTTAGCTTCATAACCATGAGCACGGGCAACTAGTAGCAATTGCATAGCAGCCATACTGCCGTCGATTGTAGCATCCTTTTCAAGGAAACTTCTGTCAGCATGTTCATACAAAGGTAAGAATGTCTTGAAGACCTTATCACGTTCCTCAGGGCTGATTTGACCATTCTCACAAGCCTTATTCCAAACATCACGGTACTTGTAATGTGATTGTGTATCACCTAAAACAAAGATAATAGCTGAACAACTGTCAGTCTGTGGATAGTTGAAAGGCATCATAACAGAGTGAGCCTTTTTCTTACCCTCTTCATCATCACAAACAACAAAATGCCATGATTGTAAGTTACAAGCTGAAGGAGCAGTAATTGTTTCTTCAAGCATCTCTGAAATTTCTTCACGAGAAATCTTTACATCACTTTGGAACTTTCTATACGAATGACGATCAAACATAATATCTTTAAAATCATTATTAACTAAATTTTTTGTTTCATCCATTAATCTTCATCTCCAAATATTTGTCATACTTAATTCTACCGCCTTAGTTGACCCTTGTAAACACTTTCACAAACGGTATAGATGAAGCTTCATTATCCTAAACTCAACAGTATTCAATGAAAAACAGTATAGATTCCAATCAAACTTTAGTAATAGCCAATATTCCATCCAAATAAATATTGATCCACTATTCAATAATTCAAAAACATAAAAAACAAGAACAACACACCAGTCCGGAGCAACAAGAAAATTGGCTCAGCCATGAGATTTGCCTTAGCAATTTATTGCTTAGGCAAAGGCCAAGATTGAAGACCCATGATTTTGTGCGAAGTACAAAATTATTAGCTTCAAGTCGGCCCATGGCGTTCCAGCCAAATTTTCTTGTTGTGGAGGACGGCATATTTCCACTATCTCCAATAGAACTATGGTTATAAAAAAGGTCCAGCAGCTCAACATTGAGTCACTGGATCTTTTATTTTTAACTATTTAGTTTCTTTTGAAGCTTTCTTTTTCTTAAGATCGCCATGTTCACTCATTTCATGCCATTCAGCTAAACTGATCAAACTGGACATAGTCATTGGTAAGATAAAGACTAAGACAACCAATCCGATAATTACACCTAGAGCAACTTGAATCAAGGTTGTAACACCACTAGGAATCAAAGCAGCAAAGGTACCACTCAAAATAATAGCAGCACTGATAACAACTGCACCGATTGCTGTAGCAGCTCTCAACATTTGACTCTTTAAGTTAGCATCATCGTGATCATCCCTATAACGAATCATTAGGAAGATACTGTAATCAACACCTAAAGCCATCAACATAATGAAAGTAAAGAATGGTGTATTCCAACTCAATAATGGTCTACCCAAGAAGGTTGCAGAAATCATTCTTGTTAAACTCATTGAAACAGCATAAGCAGTTAACAATGTACCGATAATCATCATTGGTTGCAAAATTGATCTAATAACAACGATCAAAGCAATTCCAATACCAATCAACATGATAATAGCTGTACGTTTGAAGTCACCATTAGCAAGTGTTCTCAAATCGTTATCTTGTGATGTTTGACCACCAATAGCAACCTTAGTTCCAGCTAATGCTCCATGTTTAACTTGAGACTTCAAATCTTTTTGCATACGTTTAAATTGAGTATTTGCTTTAGTTGAATTTGGATCACCCTTTAATACAACTGTTAGAGTTGTAATCTTATGATGATCTGCCATGTATGTATCTAGAGCTGGCTTGAAGGCCTTTGACTTAATTGTAGCCTTAGGTAGATAGAAATCATCACCAATATATGACTTACGTAATTCAGTCAAATATTGATTCATGGTATCACTACCATTTGCCAAAGTTGTCAATCCATCAGAAGCACTGCCTAGTCCTTGTTGTAATTGTTCAACTTGTGAAGACATTGCTTGTAACTTAGTATTCAATGTTTGAACACCTGTATTAACTTGTTGACTAGCAGAAGCAACAGTACCAGCTCCACTGTTCAAAGTAGAACTTGATGCATCCAATGTATTAGTACCACTAGCTAAAGTACTTGCTCCACTAGCAATTTGTGAGTTAGCGCTGGCAAGGCTATTAGCACCTGATGATAATTGACCAGCACCACTGGCAACTTGGTTAGCACCACTAGCTAGAGTTTGTGTACCACTAGTTAATTGGCTAACTTGACTTGTTAAGCCAGGAAGTGAACCTGTAAATTGATTAATACCGCTATTCAAAGTACCGGCACCACTGTTTAATTGGTTAATACTACTTACTAATGTAGAAATTTGATTAGCACTTAATTGACCACCAGTTGCTTGGCTAAGTGCGCCACTACCTTGTAGTTGAGCAAGCAATGGTTTTAATTGGTTAACTGTTGCAGTCAATTGATTCATTTCAGTAGCTAGAGTATTGCTGCCTTGACTCAATTGTTGAACTTGACCAGTCAATGTAGGCAAACTAGCTGCTGCACTACCAACACTAGATGCTAATTGATTAGAACCGCTAGCAACTTGGTTAGCGCCACTAGCCAAAGTCTGTGTACTTGAAGCTAAAGTATTTGCACCACTGGCCGCTTGGCTACTACCAGAAGCTAATTGTTGTGCTCCTGAATTAGCACTTGAAACGCCAGCTGTGTAATTACTGATACCAGATTGCAACTGTTGTGTACCAGATTGTAACTCTTGAGTACCATCGGCCAATTGTTGAACTTGGCTCATGCTACCACTGATATTTGCGTTACTTAATTGTGTATTTGCACTATCTAATCCTGATTTAATAGTATTTAAACCCTTTTTAGATGAATCTAACCCTTTAGTAATAGTCTTCAATTGATCCTTCAAATACATTGAACCAATCTTACTACCACCTGGTTCAGTTACAGAAGCAACTGTCTTAACACCATCTTCTTTTTGAAGGTATTGTGTTAACTGATCGACAGCAGCTAGTTTCGATTGAGTATTTAACTTCTTGTCACTCTGAATATAAATTGTGATAGGAGCTGTCATACCTTTGGAGAAGTGCTTTTGAATTATCTCGTATCCAGCCTTTGACTTGTAACTGCTTGGTAATTCATCAGCATTATTAAAGTTCAAATCAGCGTTCATAGTCATAACGAATGGAATTGCTAAAATAACAATTACACCCAAGACAATAGCTGGCTGTGCCAAAGCTGTCTTAGATAATCCATGCCATAAACGACTTGAACTACTACCGTTAGAAATCTTACTTGGCCAGAACATTTTTGGACCAAGTACAGCCATGAAGAACATGTTCAATGTCAATAGAACTGGCAATAGAACAAGAACACCAATTGCGACAGCTGAAGCACTTTGATAGAACGAGAACTTAGCTAACCACAAAACTGAAAATCCGATTAGAACTGAAATTCCTGAATAGAGAACTGTACGACCACCATGTTTACGAGTTGACCTCATCGCCGAAACTGGATCTAGTCCATCTGCCAACGCTCCCTTAAAGTAATCGTAAAGTAAAATGTTGTAATCAGTACCAATACCAAACAAGACAACGACTAAGAAGACTTGGGTAAAGTTAGAGATTGGGAATCCAGCATGTTGTGCTAAATTCATAACAACACTCAAACTGGTAACAAAGGCCACACCAACGTTTAATAAGGAAATAATTGGTACGATTGGCGAACGGAAGACTAAGATCAAAACGATAAAGATGAAGATAACCGCAATAACTTCAGTCTTCTGAATACCTTTCTCAGTTACAGTTGAGAAGTCGTCATTCAAGGCATCACTACCTGTGACGTAAGTATTAATACCAGAAGTCTTCAACTGACTATTAAGCTCTTTTACTTGATGCTTAACAGTTCCATTAGCCTTAACCGTGATCTGGGCTAACTGAGTTGTTTTGTCCTTAGAAACCAACTGCTTCTTTGTTTCAGCATTATCTGTTGGTCCCATAACATTTGTAATACTCAAACCTGATTCATTCTCTAATTCAGATAGAGTATCCTTAATTTCTTCGGTTTGATTAGAAGAAAGCTTTTGACTTCCATTACTAAAAACGGCTGTATATGTACGAACCGATTTATTGTTATTCGCTTTTTTCTGAATCTTATTAGCTACTTCACTCTCCACTGTGTTGGGTAGCTTTATCCCACCATTTTCTCTGACTAGCTCTGAAACATTTGGCATAGCGACGATTGCAATCAAGATTACAACCAGCCATACGATCAGTGCTGGCCACTGTTTACGACGAAAATCTTTCATAAAAATCACATTCCCTTAATCAAATTCAGTTATCCATACTTGGACAGTTGTAAAAATACAAATGTAATGATAAGGTTAATTACGAATTTGGGCAAGAGACAAGTCTTGTCATTTTGTCTAAACTTTGACATTTTATGAAAATTGTCCAGAATTGAGGCGCTTACATTTTGAAATATGATCCAAACGTTAAACAATCACGTGGCATTGAACGCACGCAACGGGCATTTGCGACCGCTATGTTCGATTCCTTAGCTGAGAAACCTTTTGACAAAATTACAGTAAATGCTCTCTGCGAAAAAGCTGATTATCCACGTGCCACTTTCTACAACTACTTTGATGACAAATTTGATCTCTTGAATTTCTGTTGGTTCAAATTAGGACAGGATACCCATTTGGATGTCACCAATACTCAAGAGAACAAATTGACCATTAAAGAGACCTTTGCGCAGATCTATAAGTTATTCGAAGATTATCAATCTCTACTATTGAGTATCATCGAGAATAACCCCCTCGACAGTTCACTCGTCAATCACTTTGTCCGTCACTTTACCGATGTCATTTATGCATCAATCAAAAATAGTGTTGATACCAAAGCTATCCATACTCCATCAGAATTAGTAGCTCAACATTGTAGTACAACAATTATCGAAATTTTGAAATGGATCTACTTAGGTCAACATAAGGTAACCCTTGAGGAAGCCGAAACTTACTTGACCGAACTACTCTCTGGACCAATTCATTTACAAAAAGATAAACAATAATTTATCAATTTCACCACTTTTTGCAAAAAAGAGTACCATAGAGGTTATATTTATTATTGAAGGGTGTTTTTTATGGGTGTTTTCTTCTCAAGTATTCAAGGAATTCTTATAATCATTGGCTTAATTGCTGTTGGTTATGGTTTAACTCATTTAGGCTGGTTTTCAGAAAATTCAACACAATTAATTGCAAAATTGGTTACGCAAGTTGCTCTACCTACCTATATGATTTCAACTATTACCAAAGATTTTACAGCCGAAAAATTGATCAAGCTTTTACCTGACTTAGCTATTCCAGTTTTGTCGATGACTATTTTGATCTTTGTTTCTATAATTTTAATCAAAGTTTTGAAAATCGATCCTAAGCATAAAGGCCTATTTTCATCAATGTTTTTCAATTCCAATACTGTTTTCGTCGGTTTACCAGTTAATATGGCACTATTTGGCGAAAAAAGTTTACCTTACGTTTTAGTCTATTACATGGCTAACACAACTTTCTTCTGGACACTTGGAACTTATTTGATTCAAATGGATGGAGAAATTAAAGGTAAATTCAAACTAAAAACAACTCTCAAAAAGATTTTTTCACCACCATTGATGGGATTTATCATCGGATTAATTTTAGTTATGCTCCATATTCAATTGCCTAAATTCCTAATGTCAGACTTTGAATACTTGGGTAATTTGACTATTCCTTTATCCATGATTTTCATTGGTATTTCTATCTACAATGCCGGTTTAAAAAATATCTCGTTTCACAAAGACAATTTGGCGATTCTCTTTGGAAGATTCTTATGTGCCCCATTATTAATGGCTGCTCTCTTCCTATTCATTCCTGCTACACCTTTGATGAGACAAGTTTTCATAGTCCAAGCGGCTATGCCCGTTATGACTAACGCCCCTGTTGTAGCAAAGCTTTATCACGCTGATTCTAATTATGCAGCCATTATGGTTACCGAAACTACTTTATTGAGTTTGATCGTTGTGCCTATCATTATGGTTTTAATTAAATAACTTCTAGCTTGTCATTAATTTGATGAACTTTTTTTGTGAAATTTTATTTCTTCATTCTTAGAAAGGGCTTACAATGAAGCTAGTCAATTAAGAAGGAGTGAAGTTTATGTTCTTTATCGATACGTCTAAAAATGGGAAACCTGTCTACAATGCCATAGTTAATCAGTCTTTGGATAATTACTTAGTAAATGATCTTCGTTTACCCGGCCATGGATTGATTCTCTATATCAATAATCCTTCGGTCATCGTAGGTGTTCATCAAAATGCCTATGCCGAGGTCAACTTTCCTTACCTTGAGAAAAATAAGATTCAATTAGTCCGTAGAACTTCTGGTGGTGGCGCTGTTTACCACGATTATGGTAATTTAATTTTCGAAAACATTATTATCGGTGACGACGAACATTTTGGCGATTATGCCTATTTTGCCCAACCAATCATCGATGCTTTGCATGATATGGGCGCTACCGGCGTCGAGATGCGTGGTCGTAACGATATTGTCGTTGACGGCAAGAAATTCTCTGGCATGACAATGTTTAAAGTTGGCGATTCTTATGCTGCCGGTGGTACTTTGATGTTCGATTTGGACATGGATACTGCCAGCAAAGTCTTAACTCCTGAACAAGACAAACTTGAATCTAAAGGTGTTAAGTCTGTTAATAAGCGTATTACTAATATCAAACCTTATCTTGATGAACCATTCAGAAGCATGAATGCCAATCAATTTAAAGAAGAATTGTTGAAACGAATCTACCACGTCGACAAACTTTCCGATATTGAAACCTATACTTTGAATGATCATGATTGGAATATTATCGATTCTCGTCTAAAGAATAAATACGACACCGACGCCTGGAACTATGGTAAGAATCCTGGTTTCACTAATTATGTTTCTAAACATTACGACATCGGTACTGTTGCCTTCAACTTCTCTTTGAAAGATAACAAAATATCCAATATCAAGATTTATGGCGACTTCATTACTGGTGGCGATATTACTTTAATTGAAAAAGCTCTATTAGGAGCCGAATTCACCAAGGAAGACTTAACCGCTGCTCTTGAAAAGGTTGATTTAACGGCTAATCTGGGTAAAATTGAGCCAGCAATATTGGCTGACTTATTATTGTCTTAAAGGACATACTTTCATTATTAGAAAACAATAAAAAAGACTAGTGTAACGGCTGCTTTTAATAGCTGCTGCACTAGTCTTTTTATCGTTATAACGATAAGCTAATTTACAAAAGTTGTATGTTTAGCTTTCCAATCTTCCAATTTGATATTAACCCAGAACGAATAGATACCAATTGTAATGATCGATAATAAAAGCCACTTAATCCAATTACCAAATAATTCTAAACCAGTTCCATTGAAGTGCATCCGATGGCCTTCGATTACGGTATGATTAATTTTCCATCCGTAAACCAAACAAAGTGCCCACGGGTAAAGAATCCCAATCGTGAAAACCGTCATAATGAATCCACCTAAACTCAGCAAGATCAATTCAAAAAGTCCCCCGTCAAAATACGAATATCTTCCAAACTTCATATTTTGAGATCTAGCTTGTCTCGTACTTGGTTGTTGTTCTTGATTATTCATATTTTCCCCCCCTGATACAAAATACTTCCTACAATTATTGTAAATCGTTTGTTCAGCTTTTTGGATACTAGATAGCATCTTTTATTAGTTAATTCGAAAAATAAAACAGCAACTATTTAGAAACGTAAATACGCTTTGCTCTAAATAGTTGCTGCTATTTGTTATTTAACTGAATAATTAGGGGCTTCTTTAGTAATAGTTACATCATGTGGGTGTGATTCTCTTAAACCAGCATTTGAGATTTGTACAAATTGAGCATCTTGTAGTTCCTTCAAATTATGAGCACCAACGTAACCCATACCTGAACGTAAACCACCAAGTAATTGATAAATTACATCGCCAACAGCACCTTTAGCTGCGACACGACCTTCAATACCTTCGGGAACTAATTTATTAGCTTCGTTAACACCACTTTGGAAGTAACGATCGGATGAACCATGTGACATGGCAGCTAAACTACCCATTCCACGGTAAGTCTTGAAACGACGGCCTTGATAAATTTCAAATTCACCAGGTGCTTCATCAGTACCAGCTAACATTGAACCAAGCATAACGGCGTTACCACCACCTGCTAGAGCTTTAACGATATCACCTGAATACTTGATACCACCATCGGCGATGATTGTCTTACCATATTCGTGAGCAACACTTGCGGCATCGTATACGGCTGTTAGTTGAGGAACACCGACACCGGCAACGATTCTAGTTGTACAGATTGAACCAGGTCCAATACCAACTTTAACAACATCTACTCCAGCATCATAGAGTGCTCTTGTACCTTCGGCAGTGGCGACATTACCTGCGATTAGAGTTGCTTCTGGGAACTTAGCTCTAATTTCAGAGATTTTTCTTAAGACACCAGCTGAATGACCATGAGCAGTATCAATAATAATGGCATCAGCACCAGCATCAAGTAAGGCTTTGGCACGTTCGAAAGTATCGCTAGTAACACCAACAGCGGCGGCTACTAACAAACGTCCATATTGATCTTTAGCGGCATTAGGAAATTCTTTTACTTTTTCAATATCTTTGATTGTAACCAGACCACCTAAGCGGCCATTCTTATCAATCAAAGGTAATTTTTCAATCTTATGTTCTTGAAGGATCTGTTCTGCTTCTTTTAGAGATGTTCCAAGTGGTGCAGTAATTAATTCCTCACTTGTCATTACAGTACCGATTTTAACTGAAAAATCAGTAATAAAACGTAAATCTCTGTTAGTAATAATACCAACTAATTTCAAATCAGTTGTATTAGTTACAATGGGAACACCACTTATGCGGTAAGTACTCATCAATTTTTCTGCTTCACTAACTTTGTCATCTGCTGTTAAGTAAATGGGGTCAATGATAACACCATTTTCGGAACGCTTAACTTTTGATACTTCATCAGCTTGTTGCTCAACACTCATATTCTTATGAATGACACCTAAACCACCTTGACGAGCCATTGCAATGGCCATTGGTGCTTCGGTAACTGTATCCATACTTGCACTCAAAATTGGTGTATTTAGCTTAATATTCTTAGCTAGTTGAACTGATAAATCCACTTCATTTGGTAAAACATGACTCTCTGCTGGTATTAATAAAACATCATCAAAAGTGAATCCTTTTTTATCAAATTTTGTATCCCATGCCGACATGATCTTCCTCCTAATTATTTGTTTTGCCTAAATATAGGTAAAATTTATAAATATGTTATCCGATTTTTCTACGATAGTCAATCAATAAAAAAAGACTATCGTCATAACGACAGCCTTATTCATACATTTTTATTGCTATAACTTTATAATTCCATAAATTTTGTTTTTTTAAATAAAAATCAAATCGGCGTTTCTTTAAATATAATTTATACTGTATAACATCGTTTTGTTTAGAAACATATTCGTTAAGCCGGTGCAATTCGTGGTCGTTATTTCTCTTCAAATAAGAAGAAGTTTTCTCATCCAAAGCAATATCATCAATCTTTTGATGATTGGCTAAGGCATCCTTACAGGCAAACTCCATTCTCTTACGAATTAGGTCATTTAGAACTAGCAAAATAATTATAATTATCATTACTAGTAACAACAAGCCACCACATATTTCTGTCATTTCTACACTTGAAACACTCATAACAATCAACACTTTTATATTTATTTTAATTAAATAATATCATGATGATATTATTGTTATCAAATTCTCGGCTTCTATTCCCCTTGTGTGGTAAGATTCTTTTACACAACGTTTTAGGGGGAACTTATAATATGAGAAAATTGGTTCGGGATAAAATACCCAATATTATTAACGACGATTCTAAATTTGAAGTACTTTCAAACGACGATTACCGCCTCTCTTTACGTGAGAAAGCAGTTGAAGAAGCTACCGAGGTAAAAACGGCTAGCACTCGTGCTAACTTAGTCGAAGAATTAGGGGACTTGGAAGAAGTTATTCGCGCCATTCTCGACGATGCTTCAATCACTTACGAAGAAATGGACAGCCTTAGACATGCTAAAATCAATCAAAAAGGTAAATTTACTGAAAAATTTGCTATGATAAACACTAAAGAAGAATCATAAGCTTTTGGTTCTTCTTTTTTGTTCCCATTGTATGATTTTTTAAAACAGGCTAATATAATACTTATACTTTTTAATATAGAAAGAAGATTAAAATGCAAATCCTAACTTTATTTTTAGTTGCACTAGTCGCCTTAGAACATATTGGCATTGCTGGTCTTGAAATGTTTGCTAAACCAGAACAACAAGCCAAGGCTTTTGATATGCCCTTGGACTTCGTTAAAAACGAACATGCCAAAACTGCTCTAGCTAACCAAGGTATTTATAACGGTGCTTTAGGCCTCTTAATTCTGGCAATGATTCTTTTCTTCACTGGTACAACTTTGAAAATCATCATGATCTTATTGATGCTTTATGTCATCATCGTGGCAATTTACGGTGCTATGACAGCTACTAGAAAGATTATTTTTCTACAAGGATTACCCGCTCTAATAGCTTTGATTTTCGTACTCTTCTTTTACCGTTAACCAAAAGCTTCTATAATATAAGTAATTTTATAAAGAATGGATAAAAAAATGAAAAAAGATTCATTACTAAAAAGTTCCCTGTGGATTTCCATTAGTGGAATTATTTCCCGTATTCTAGCGGTTGTTTATATCATTCCCTGGAATATCTGGATCGGTCCGTTAGCTGTTAACGCGGCTAATGCTATGTACGGAAAAGTTTATAACATTTATAATCTCTTTTTGATTATCGCCACAGCAGGTATTCCTTCAGCTATTTCTAAAGAAGTCGCTGCTCATAATGCCTTAGGACGCTTTGATCAAAGTGAAAAGCTCTTCAAGAAGTACAGTTTCTACATGACCTTAGTTGGTATCGGTTGTGCTGCAATCATGTTCTTCGGTGCTAAATATGTTGCCATCGTTTTGGCAGCCGGCGATATGCGTGTTGTAACGCCTATTAAATATTTGAGTGTTGCGATGCTAATTATTCCAGCTCTAGGTATTTTGAGAGGTTACATTCAAGGTTATGCCTTCATTTCCTACTCAGCCTTTTCTCAAGTTATCGAACAGATTGCCCGTGTGGCTTACATGCTTTATGCCACATACACAATCATGATTTTGCAAAAGGGTAATTATATCTCTGCTGTTAACCAATCAACGCTTGCTTCATTTATCGGTGCCACGTTGGCTTATGTCTTCCTACTTTGGATTCGTGTCAAAGTTAGACGTTCAGTAACAATCGACGATATCAAGACAAAAGATGATTTACCTACCGATGAAACTATCGATATCAACTTTGGTTCAATGTTGCGTTCGGCTATTCCATTTTTGCTAGTCGACACTATCATGACCGTCTTACAACTATTCGATCAAACAACTTTCACATGGATCTATCAATTAATTCTTCATGCTAGTGAAAAAACAATTGATAATCTCTATGCGATGTTCGGATTCCAAGCTAATAAAATTATTATGGTCCTTGTTTCCCTTGCCATCTCCGTATCTGCTTCTGTTATTCCAGCTCTATCGGCTATGGTCAGCAAGAAAGTTTCCAATGAATATATTCAGAATTTCATGCGTAAAATCGTTCAATTCACAGTCTTCATCATTCTTCCAGCTACTTTCGGAGTAATGGCTATCAGTCGCCAACTCTGGACTGCTTTCGTCTTCTACGATCAAAGTATCCTCGGTTCAAAAGTTCTGATAGTTTCGTGTTTTGAAGCCTTCTTCTACTGTTTATTCATGATTTTGGAAAATATTCTTCAGGTTACTCACCATATGAAGAAATCAATGATTTACCTAGTGATCGCCTATCTACTAAAAATTGTGCTTCAATTACCATTAACCTTGGCTCTAGGTGTTTATGGACCGGTCGTTGCGACAACTATTGCTTTTGTAATTATGAGTCATTTCGCCTTTAGACTTATCAACAAAGAGTTTGCAATTGTTGATAAGGAATTAGGTAAAAAGTTAATTCACATCCTCATCGATGGTTTAATTATGCTAGTCGTCGTGGTCGTTGCAAACTTACTAATTGTTCAAGTAATTTCCGACGCTACCAAGGTTGGAGCAATCATCGTTATTGCTATCTGTGGAGTCCTCGGTATCTTAGTTTATGGTTTCCTCAGTTACAAAGATGGTTCACTCAACATTCTTAAAGATATTCGTGATACTAAGATTTATTAATTTAGATCAAAAAAGGAAAACCGCTAAAGGTTTTCCTTTTTTATTTTTCTAAGCCGAGTCTACCATTTGCCACGTTATGGTTCCGTTATAGTTACCTGACTTAGTACTGCTATCCATCTTTAGTTTCCAAGAACCAGCCCCAATATACTCTGATAAATCTAAATTATCTTGACCGCCTGAGAAACTCTCTGACTGAATCCTTGTTCCGTTTGCCAAAATTGGTTGCCACGTTCCAAAATCAGTAACACTTGTTTGGCGTTGACGGAAGAATAAAATATTTCCCAAATTGTTACTTAAAGTATCTCCATCACTATTTTTCATCTGTGAATTAGGATCGGTATTATCGTAAGATACGGAAATCATGAACGGATTGTCTGTCGGATGATTAACAATCAACTCACCATCAGTCTTAACGTTATTGGCTTCCAAGCTGGTACCTGAAAAGTTATGTGTTCCAAAATCAATCATTTGTGGGACTGACGTAATGCCATCAACATTTTCAATTGAAACTTCAGCGTTATTAGAAATTAGATCATCCAAATCTTTATTGGCTACGACTCCACCTTTCAAAGTAGCATTAGTCGTTATCTTACCAACTGCTGCTGAAGTAACTTTGGCTTTGTTCTCGACAATAACCGACTCGCCGGCTTTTACTTCTCTGACAACTCCAGTATTAGTACCACCTTGCGGGTAACTATTTCCATCAGCTCCTGTAACGGTAATATCGTAAGGCGTACCCAAGCTGCTTGGCAAATTACTGATCATATTCGTGGCACTGGTTAGTGGATGTGTACTATCGTTCGCAACTTCAAATTTTGTTTTATAACTGATTACATCTCCTACTTTAGCGGTAGTTTGATTAGCATAATCTGTTTCCTTATTAGTTTCATTTTTAACTTGGCGTGTAAAATTATAATTGAAAGCTAATTTCTCAATCGGTACATCAACTGAAGCTAAATATTTTTTCTGTGTTGTTCCAGACACTTTTTGATCAGTTCCATAGAACTGTGCTGTATTCTTAATTGTCGTTCCGGCTCCACTTTCAACGACAACTTCAAAAGTTATCGTTGCGGATTCGTTATCCTTTAGAGAATAACCCGGCATAACAGTTAAAATTCGATTTGTATCATCATAACTGGTAGCAGGAACTGCAGTGAAGTTAGTGCCATCGTTAGATTTTTTTATTGTTGAAGCATCTATTTGTAATCCTTCAGGAATTTCATCGATCAATTTGTCATAGGACCACTCTGATCCGTAACCATTATTAGTCACTTTCATCGTAAATTTCAAACGATCTCCGACTTCATTTTTACCTGTGGAATTAGTTTTATTAGTATAGGTTTTTGAAACGGCCGGTGAAGCAGAAGATTGTGGCATTGCTCCCATGGTTGAAACAAAGTGAGCTGTCTGTCCCGGTTCCAAAGTAGTAGGATTCCATTTCAGTGCATATGCTGTATCAACGACTCTCGGCGAACCATCACTAGTTTTGAAAAGTGAAGTTCCGTAAGCATTATTGTCTTTCTCAGCTCCTGAGCCATCAATACTACTTTGATTCTTGCTGTTCTTGAAACCATCCAACCAATTAGTCGGATTAGTTAATAAATCTCTAGCGACTCCCGTATACTGATCAAATCCATCCTTAACTTTATTAGTAATTAAAAGAGTGTATCTATCTGACGAATCAGCTCTAGAAGTAATAATCAGTCCACGACTTTCACCCATATCATAAATATATGACTGATCAGTTTTTCCCATTAATCCTAAAGCCGTATCTTCAGCAAACATCGTTGTGAATTTCTGTGTCGTTGAACTTGAATTATAAACATACATTTCTCTTTGAACAACAGCACCATTGTTTGGATCAGCGCGCATTAATAACTCAATTTTTAAATCAAACACTCCATAGGTCTTACTATTACGTTTCAAATCACCAACAATTTTGTAAGCAGCATTTCCATTCTGATCGGTTCCTATATAATATTTTTTATTAGTCATCCGATTAGTTGGATCCGTCCCTGAAAATTGTGATGGCAAAACAGAATATTCCATCGCTGTAACTTTCGTCGTTGTTGAATCAGACGGTACAATCATAAAATCCGGTGACAAGGATGAGGCTAAACTACGATTAGTTTCAATACTGCTTCCCGCACGATTTTGGAAAAGTGCATTGACGTATTTATCGCCCTTTTTCAAAAAGACATCCATCTTAGAATATTGAACCGAATTACCACTTGCTATTGAATCTTTAATAATTGAATCATCGCCACCATTTAAAAAATATGGTAACTCACTGGAATTAGAGTTATATCCTTGAGCTAATCCAAAAGTATAACCTAAATCCAAATTATCTCCCATCGGTAACAAACCAACTTGTGTCGTTTGACTAGACGGGGCATACCAGTTATTTATTCCATCATCTATTTCCGCAGCCTGTACATTGCGAATTGAAGGCATGCCAAATATAGCCACTAGAAATAAGAGTAAAGATAATATTATTTGCTGTATTCTATTGGGTTTCATATCCTCCACCTATCTAAATTAAGAATAATAATTATGATTAATTATAAATGGAAGCGCTTATAAATATTATTCAAGACGGGCAAAAATATTTTTACATTTTTGATAACTAGGAATATGCCATTTTGTATCATTATTTCTATGAGATTATAAATAGAAGTATACTAATCAAGTATCAAAATATTGTTAACCAGGAGATACTACTTATGGCATATGACAAAAGATTTATGGATTTAGCCGCTCAAGAGGCTCAAAAGAATGTGGGAACACAGATTGGTGGACCCTTTGGTACTGTTATTGTTAAAGATGGAGAAATTATTGCACAAGGTCGTAATCATGTCCTAGCAAATCACGATCCTTCAGCACATGGAGAAATCACAACCATTAGAAAAGCTTGCGAAAAATTAGGAACACACGATTTATCCGGCTGTGAATTATATACCAATGCCTACCCCTGCCCAATGTGTTTAGGTGCTATTATTTGGTCTAACATCAAAACTTGTTACTACGGTAATACCGCTGAAGATGCTAAGGACATTGGCTTCAGAGACGATTTCATTTACAAATTCTTATCCGATGGTTTGAAGGATAAAAAAGTTTTGAATCTTGAACAACATGACAGAGATACGACTATCAAGGCTTTCAATAATTTCAAAGAGGATTCATCACATACAATTTATTAATCGATTAAAATACCTCATAACAAGTAGATATTGTTCTAAATGTTATGAGGTATTTTTCTATTTCATAAATTTCTTTCCTACGATTTCCAATAGGAAGAATGTCAAAAGTAAACTAACTATTCCATTGATTAAGAAAATCATTTGATAATTAACTTTTGAAAATACAATACTGAAAATAAATACTGCAATTGGTGTAAGTATCTGCGAAGCGGTATACATTGAGGTATTAACCTTCCCAAGGTCCCCTTCTGGAACTGTCTTTTGTATATAAGTAAACATTGGAGGTTGAGACATAGCATCGAACACACCTATAACAAATTCAAAGAATGCAAAAATGAATAAAACATAGTGTGGTAAGGTAAATAACATCAATCCTAAAATAAGTAGTTGTATACTAGTTACCCAATACATATTTCTTATGAATCCAAAAGTATTTTTCAAAGTAACTATTGTAATAATAATTCCACCAATAAGAGCTCCAATAGAATAGATTCCTTCAATATTTCCACTGATTGTCGTTGAATATTTCAACGTATGTATAACAACATAAGGCATGCCTATAACAAGAGCCGTACTAGTAATATTGAGACACATCGTTACTATTAAAAAGAAAAGTACCGTCGGATATTTATTTAATGATTTAAAAATATTCAAGTTTTGAATTTTCTTTTTAGTTTTATCTATCGGATTATCATCGAAGTGAGTTGCAATTGTTAAAAATAAAGTCATTATTTCCGTCACAATTTGCAAAACAATCATCCATTTAAAATCCATAATTCCAAATAAAAACCCTGCTATCGCTGGCGCCAAAATACTTGATACTGTTGCCGCCGTCGATTCAATAGAATTAAGTTTCTGGATATGTTCAACTGTTACAATCTGTGGGGTAGATGATAAATATGAAATAGTAAAAAAACG
Source organism: Companilactobacillus kimchii DSM 13961 = JCM 10707 (assembly GCF_001435445.1). Classification (GTDB taxonomy): domain Bacteria; phylum Bacillota; class Bacilli; order Lactobacillales; family Lactobacillaceae; genus Companilactobacillus; species Companilactobacillus kimchii. The sequence continues at coordinate 141,681 of NZ_AZDH01000001.1, forward strand.
GGCCGTAATATTATTCAAACACACAACAACAATTGCCGAGATGAGAATATTGGTATTAAATAATTCAAAAGCTAAAAAATATACAATGAGAGTTAAAATCAACACACTTTCGGCAATCAAGGCAATATGTTTTCTTTGATAACTGTCAACTGTATTTCCTACCCAAGGGGCTACAAGTACACCGACTAATGGTCCAATGATCAAGCTTGTTCCGTACCCCATAGCTGATCCAGTGACTTGTAATAATTTTAAAGACAGTGCGTAGTTAAATATCGATGCCCCCAAATCATTAACAACCGTCGTAACTCCAGCTTTAACCAATTGCTTCATCGTATCCGGTTCCGCTAATTCCATATATTCCACCCCCATATATATAAATTTATTAGTATTAGTTATAATCCTCATTAAAATAATTTTCAATAGTATTCTAATATTTTTTTAATTGTATTAAATTATTTAATGCTTTGAAATTCACTCAAGATTAAAACCAAATAGATGCTCTCAGTGTTGCTATAAAATCAATATTAATCATAGATATGTTTTTATATTTAAGAATTGGGATATAATCAAAACATAAATACAAACATTTCTTACGTTGATTTATAAATTTATTTCAAATTCAATATTTTTTTAGAGGTATTCAAATGATAGATGGAAATAAAATAAAACAAACCAGAAAAAAGATAGGTTTATCTCAATCTGATTTAGCCAAAGATATTACCACACAGGGAACCATCAGTTCCCTAGAAAGAAATTCTACTTCTCCAGGAAGTACAATCTTAGTAAAATTATTAAATCGGCTAAATTTAAAGTTAAGTGATGTTGTTATTAACGACATTGCTACTGAAAATGATCAGATTTTAATGCAGGCAGACCATTTTAGCATGAATTATAAATATCAAGAAGTTGTAGATTCATTAAAGAACTTTCAACAAACTGACGATAAAGACCAACAAGCTCATTATCAATTCTTAAAAACGGATGCCGAAATGTGGCTCACTAATAATTCTGATGATGCAATATTCGGTTTCAATCAGTTATTGCTACTTCACGATGACATCTCTGACATATTTACCATTCTTGCAACCTGCGAATTAGGTGTGGCCTATAGCCAAAAGAACGATATTAAGAAGGCTAATTTTTATTTCGAACAAACTGCATCATTATTTAAAAACTACAATACTAATAACAATCTCTTTTGGTCTCTATTAATTTACGATAATTTGGGAATGTACTATGCCAATAATGACAAACTTGAAAAATGTATAGATATTACTACTTCTGGTTTAAATTTGGCCCAAAGAAACGGCAGCTCGTATTTTGTTGAATCATTCTACTACTTACTTTCAGAAATGGCAGAACAACAAGGTAAACAATCTGAGGCTATTCAATATGCGATTCAAGCCTATTCATTTGCTAAATTCATAGGCAACCACTTAATAGGGGAAAAAGCATTGGCGTTTCTCAAGAAGAATGGCATTGATTATCTAAATCTATAACAAAAAGCAAGAAGACAGAATTATACTGCCTCCTTGCTTTTTAAAATTTAATAGCCGTATTCTCAAGTTGATAAACAGTTGCTGATACATCTGTTTTATTTTCAGAAATAACATTCAAATTAGCTTTATCTGTATAAATTCTTTCTGTAAAAGTTCTTATTCCGTCGTTAACAAATATCTCTACGGAACTAGTATCAACATACAAATGAAGCTTTAATTCTTTCTCAATATTAATCTCTGCTTCCCTTTCACCATCTTTTCCCATTCTGTTTAAAATCACTTTGTTATTTAAATACTTCAAATCCAATATCTTATTGTTGTTCGAGTCTAAAATTTCAATTCCTGATCCATTTAAATCATCCGCTTTAAAAGTCAGTAGAGCTTCATACTGTTTAACGTTGGATAATAATTGCTTATAGTCAATTAATTCTAAGTCTTCGTCAACTAATTTTGTTGTTCTTAATTGTTTCAACTCTTTGATTGGTCTCATTTGTAGAACATTATTTCGATATATTAATTCACGTGGAATTGTTAATGCTCCTGCCCAACCATCAACACTTTCAGGCATTGGGCTTTCCCACATGTCCATCCATCCTACTAAAATTCTCCTACCATCTGGTGCCAACATAGTCTGAGTTGCATAAAAATCATGTCCATTATCTAATTCTGAAAATTTGCCACGTTCAAATTCATTTTTTTGATAATTATAATCGCCAACTAAATAACCAGTTTGACGATAGTTTTTGAATTTAGATCCATCCTTTTTTATGCCTTGAGGAGACATAACCAAAAAATTATTATCTTCCAGTTTAAAGAAATCAGGACATTCCCACATATCTCCTTCTTTATCTGAAGAATTAGATTTTGCTAGTATTCCCTTATATTGCCATTCCGTAAGATTGTTAGATTCATATAATAAAACACGTCCTACTCCTGTTTTATCTTGACTACCTAGCACTAAGTACCATTTTCCGTTATCATACCAAACCTTTGGATCTCGAAAATTGGCCGTATTATCTTCTGGAGCTTCAGAAATAATAGGATTATTTTTATACTTTTTAAAGTGTATCCCATCTTCACTAATAGCTAAATTTTGATTTTGCCAGAAATGTTCAGGGTTACCATCATTATAGTAATGATGTCCTGTATAAATTAAGTACATCTTATTATTATAAACAACTGCACTTCCTGAGAAACATCCTCCTTCATCTTCACTATCACCTGGAGTTAAAGCAATCGGTAATGTTTCCCAATGAACCAGATCTTTACTCCTTACATGTCCCCAATGCATTGGACCCCATTTCGAATCATTAGGATAATATTGATAAAAAAGATGATAATATCCTTTAAAATAAGAAAAACCATTAGGATCATTGATCCACCCTGACGGTGCCATAATATGATATCCAAGTCTGTATCTTTTATTAGTTAACTTAATTCTTTCAGTCATAATTGCTCCTAAAATATTTTTTATAAAATTTTTTCTCCATTTGGTACTTTTGGTGTAAATCTAATTGCATTGACTGACTTATCCAATAATATTTGCTCGTCTGTTCCTGAATCTAAAATTGTATTATTTCTTGAGTTCTTTTCTATTAATACATTGATTGTTTGAATAACACTTGATTGTTGTGTCGTAAGTAAAGCACCGACTTGAGATTTAAACGCCGATTCACCAATTTCAGAATGTGCTTCTGATGCAACCACATTATTATTAGAAATATAGTTGCTACTACCATCAACAACATGAATGATAACCGGTGTGACTCCTGATGGCTTAAGATATTTTTTATCAATAATTTCTGAAAAATGATTATTAGTTACCGTGTTATTATTACCATCTATCGCCAACAATCCGTATGAATCTACAATCCCATTATCATGGGTCTGCATTGGCTGCCAAGGCTCATGGTCGCGTAAGAAATGATTAGAAGAAATAAGATTCTCAGAACTAACTTTTTTCAAGACCACCATTCCTGGATAAAAAGCATGTAGGATGTTATTAGATAGTAGAGATCTAGTAACCTGCTCAAAATAAATCGTACTTGCTCCTCGAGGAAAAATATTATTCGTGGAAACTAATAGTTGTGCAAAATTTTGGGCATAGATGGAATATCCTTTATATCCTGCTCCCATCAAATTATCAGTGACCTTCGATGCTTGTCCCCATCCGCGTAACTCAATACAATTTCCGCATTCAGCAATAAAATTATTGTGAATGGTTAATGCATCAGCGTGATAAACTACAATTCCATGCTCCAAATATATAAAACCCATACCTGTAATTCTGAAGGAGTCTTGTGCACTAGCCACATAGATTCCTGTTTTATTATTAACATAGCTGTTTTCAGGATTATCATCGTTAGCCCCATCATCAACAAAATGCAATCCATCAATATTAAAGTTAGAGAATTCTACGGAACTAATTCTAGGATCTCCATCCCTTTCTACTAAGAAGGCTGCACCAGTTTTCTCAGATGATGTACTGTCAACAGGCAAATCATTAATAATTCTGCTACCACCAGGCCATAATTCATGTAAATTAGACCAATCTTTTTTAGGAACATTAAATCGAATACTAGATGATGTAAATCCATGTCCAGACCCAACTACTTTTAGAAAACTAATATCTATAACAACTTGTGTCTTCAAATGATAATCAGCTGGTGGAAGATAAATTACTGCGCCTGGTTTACCATTACCGTTTGAACAGCTTTTTGCTTGTTTAACTTTAACTTCAGCAATAATATCATTGATAACCTTCCCAATATCCTCATAAGGATTTCCAAAATCACATTTTGTAACATCATAAAAATTTGAATTATTCATTTTTTTCTCCTAATTTTGACTTGCTAAATCTGCTCTAACTTGAGCTTCATTATTTTCATACTTAGCATAGAAAAACATTGGAACTGTGGCTAATAAGAACAAGATAGCCGGTAACCAAACAAAACTAAAATTAATTCCAAATAATGATCTTGTGGTTTGAATATGATTAGGTACATAACCAAAATATTGCATGACTTTCGAAGGAATAAATCCTCCAATTCCGCTTCCTGCCTTAACACAAAATGCGCTACCGATAGAAGTTAGAAAACCACTAGCACGAATTCCGTTCTTCCACTGGCCAAAATCAACTGCATCCGCCAACATTAAAAATGGCATGGATGCTGCCACTCCTGTTCCAATTGAACCTATACAATATAAAGCAACTACTAAAATCTGATTGCTACCAACGAATTGGAAAAGAATATTAGCTATTGAAGCTAACATTAGTGATCCAATGAACACGGTTCTTTTATTTGTTTTTCTCACAAAGAATGGTGTTGCAATCATACCTGCAACAGCGACAACTGATAATCCACCGGCAACTGATACTAGTGATTTAGCATGAATGTTGTATTGGAAATAATAAATCATCCCTGAGCTTCTAACCGTTGTACCAATCCAATAAAGTAAATTAGTAACGACAATTAATACCCAAGGCCAATTACTTTTAGTTGCTTTGACACTTTGTTTTAGCGAAATAGACTTAACTTGAGTGACATTCACTTCTCTTAAATTCAAGAATGCAATTAAGAAAGACACGATTGAAACAATGCCTAAAATAGCAATTGCGTAAGAAAACCCTTTTCTATCATTACCTTGTCCTAATATTTGTACTAGAGGTAAAACCACACTGTTGGCAACTAACAAGCCAATATTTCCACCAACCATTCGGTAAGAATTCAAAACTGTTCTTTGATCTGGATCACTAGTCAAATTAGGCAAAATTGAAGTCATTGGCGTACTAATTCCAGTGTAAAGAATACCTGAAAGTACATATGTCAAAGATGCATAAATGACTTTTGCTGTACCCGATAAATTAGGCGTTGTAAAAGTTAACCATGTGAAAAATGCAAACGGTATACATATCCACAAAAAGTACGGTCTACTTTGACCCCAGCGGGTATGTGTATGATCAATTAAGAATCCCCAAATTGGTGCATCGACCATATCCAATAGCCTTGTAACCAATAGAATTGTTCCAGCAGCACCAATAGCGAGTCCAAAAGTATCTGTATAAAAATACAATAAATACGTGCTAATACTTACAAATAATACATTTCCACCAAAATCAGTAAGGGAATAACTTAATTTTCGAAACAAAGGAATATCTTCTGCTGATTGTTGTACGTCACTTGGAACCTGTGTTTCCATTTTTATTCACTCCGTTCTTAAATTATCTCCATATGTCAACCGGTTAACACATGGAGGCAAAAAAATAAGTACTTAACAAAATTTATTGTAAGCACTTTCAAAGACTATGTCAACCGGTTAACATAAAATAACTATACTGTTTTCCCACGCCATATTTTAACAGGTAAGATCTTATTTGAACTATAGCTAACGTCTTGCATCCTCGCCACTAATGTACTTACAGCAACATCAGCCATTTTGTCTATTGGCTGTACAACCGTGGTCAAACTTGGCAATAGTATTCTTGTAATATCAGCTCCATCGTATCCAACCACTTTTAAATCTTCAGGTATTCTATATCCCAAATCTTTAGCAACGTCCATTACTTGGGCCGCATCCATATCGTTAGAGACAAATAATCCATCGATATTAGGATTTTCTTTAAAAATCCTCTTTATACTATCTATCTTTTTATCTGAATTTGAATCAAATTCCAAAGTATATACAATGGGATCTAGTCCATTATGGATCATAGTATCCTCGTAGGCACTACGACGCTTTTGAGCAGGACTTTTTATATTCTGTGGATCATTTGTATGGACTATAATTCTAGCACCATTATCTATTAATAACTGGGTAGCCAATTGTCCACCTAAATAATTGTCGGAAGAAACAACGGGAATATCCTTATTCATGATTCGATCGATTGCGACTATTGGCAAATTGGTATTTTTATATTCTTCAATACCATGATTATGTGCACCAACAATCAGTCCATCTACTTGATGGGTCATCAATTCTTGAAGGTATAACTTCTCCTTATCTGGATCATTCATAGAATCACCAATCAATACCTTAAATCCCTTACTAAAGAGCTTTTTTTCCATTGATGAAACCAGTTGTCCAAAAAAAGGATTATTTACGGTTGGAAAAATTAAACCAACTAATTTGGTTTCTTGTTTAAATAATTGTCTAGCAACTACGTTAGGGTGATAGTTCAATTCATTCATTGCATCATGAACTTTTTTAACCGTCTTATCGCTTAAATATCCTCGCTTATTCATGACTCTTGAAACAGTCGTCTTTGAAACACCTGCTAATTTTGCCACATCATCTATTTTTGCTTTCATCATTTCACCATAATTTCTATACTAAACTGATTATATCATTCCATTTCTATCATAAATATTAGAATCTAACTATGTTTCATATCAAAAAAATTCAAAATAGATCTAAGATCCATTTTTTGGAAAGCATAAAGTGGTTTATTTTCAATAATATATTTTTGATTTAATGCAAATAATTATGATTTTTTCATAAACTAATTTGACGTTGAAAACAAATAATAGTATCTTATTAGTATTGAAAACGATTACTGAAATTGAGGAGAGATTATTGTGTTAGTAGGAAGTATTGAAGCAGGTGGAACAAAATTCGTTTGTGCTGTTGGTGACGAAGATTACCGTATTAAAGATAGTGTTCATTTCCCAACAACTACACCAGAAGAAACATTACAAAAAGCAATCGATTATTTTAAACAATTTGATATTGAAGCTTTAGGAATTGCATCATTTGGTCCTATTGAACAACGTAAGAACTCACCAAAATATGGTTATATCACATCTACACCTAAGCCAGGCTGGAAAGACACTGACTTTGTTGGCAAAATGAAAGAAGCCTTTGACATCCCCATGTTCTGGACAACTGACGTTAACGGTTCAGCTTATGGTGAATATGTCATGTCCACTCTGTCTAATGAAAAAATTGATTCATTAGTTTACTACACTGTTGGTACTGGTGTTGGTGCCGGTGCTATTGATAAGGGCAAATTTGTTGGTGGTATCGGACATCCCGAAATGGGTCACACACTTGTAAAACGTCATCCTGACGATCTAGATTTCAAGGGTGTTTGTCCATTCCATGGTGACTGTCTAGAAGGATTAGTTGCTGGTCCTACATTTGAAGCTCGTTTAGGTATCAAAGGACAAGATGTTCCTTTGACAAATCATGTTTGGGATATTATGGCTTACTATGTTGCTCAAGCAGCTCTTCAAGCTACACTTATTCTTAGACCTGACAAGATTGTCTTCGGTGGTGGTGTTGTTAGCGAACCATTCCTAGATAAAGTTCGTGCTCAATTCAAAGACTTACTAAACGATTACGTTGAAGTTCCAGATTTGAAGAAATATATTACAATGCCTGTAATTAAAAATAACGGTTCAGCTACATTAGGTGATTTCGCCTTAGCTATCCGTGAATTACAAGAATAATTTTTACTAAAAAAACAATAAAAAAGGATTGAAAACCAACTTGTTTTCAATCCTTTTTGTTATCCATTTCTTTTTCTGAAAATAATAAATTTGCTAAATACGTAATTTAAAATGATTACCACAGCATTAGCAATTAATTTAACAATAAAACCATTACCATGTAATAAAATCATTCCGACAAACATTGTTCCCTGATCAATAACCCATGATCCTCCTCTGAATAGGAAGAATGAACCCATTTCTTGGAAAAAAGCCTTCCAAGTTGTTGTATGAGAATTGAATACCCATAATTTGTTTGTCACATAGGCAAAGATAACCGAGATCAAATATGCGATGGCATTAGCAATTTGGGAATTCATTCCCATTGTGCGCCACAATAGAGCGAAAGCTACGTAATTTACTACTGTTGTTAAGACTCCGAAAAAAGCATAAGGAATCATATCTTTATATTTATTCCATAATTCTTTCATAATTTACTAATGTCCTTAATGGTTTAATTTCCAATTTTTATAGCTTAATCCTAAGAAGTAAGCAATTACTTCAAAAGCTGAAATAAAGAAAGTTACTGGCCAATTGGTTACAAAGGCTAAGTATAAACCTAACCAAACTCCGGCTAACGACAATCCGACTGAAACCATAATCAATTTCGGCACCGAGTGTACTAGATATTTGGCTGTGGCTCCTGGCAAAGTCAATAGTACAAAGACTAATAAAGAACCAACAATTTGAGCTCCAATACTAACGCTCAGAGCCAAAGTTACTAAGAAAGCAACTGATAGTAATCTTGTTTTCAAACCGGCAGCACGGGCGCCAATATGGTCAAATGAATCAAATGACAGTGGTTTATAGAAAATAATGAAGACGAATATGACGAATAACGCCAGGATCATTAATTGATTAACCTCTTTGGAACTGATACCGACGATACTACCAAACAAAATGTTAGTAGCATAACTACTCGATTCTGAGGACAGCGACAAGAACAGAATTCCTAAACCAATGAATAACGACGATATTGCACTGATCGACGCTTCCCGTCTCGAAGACTCACTACTCAAACTACCGACTGCTACCGAACTAATCAAAGTAAAAATTATCATCCCGGCTAAAGGTGATATTCCAACTAGAATTCCAAAAGAAGCTCCGGCAAAGCCAATTTCAGATAATGTATGAGAAAGAAAAGACATATTTCTAGAAACAACGAATACACCAACTAATCCAGCAGTGATGGCGATGAAAGTACTAGCAATAAATGCTTCCCTCATAAATTCATATTCAAACATGCTTAGCCTCCCATCTCAAACATATCTTCTGAAACATCTTTAACATCAACTTCTTGTAATTCATGATCTCTAAAAAAGAGTGCTCGATGTGTATATTTTTTGGTTAATTCGTAATCATGTGTAATGAAAATGACCGTCAGATTTTCATTCTGATTCAACTCAGCCACTAGATCCATCAGTTGCATCTTAACTTCAACATCCAAACTAGCAGTCGACTCATCCAAAATCAGTACTTTAGGATCATTCAAGAGTGCTTGGGCCAAATAGGCCTTTTGCTTTTCTCCTCCTGAAGCCAATCCCAAAGGTCGATTCTTCAAAGCTGTCAGACCGGTCTTCTCAAGAATTCTTTCGATCAATTGATTGTCAGATTGACGTCTTTTAGGGCTCAAAGTGAATTTGAGATTCAAGCGAACAAATTGCTCAATATTCAAAGGATAATCGATATCGATATTTCTAAATTGAGGTACATAACCGATAGTTTGCTTATGATCAACGGTTAGGTCACCACTAGATTTCTTTTCCAATCCCATAATCATTTTGACTAGAGTGGTTTTACCAGAGCCATTTGGTCCAATCAAACTGATAAAGTCGCCATCATTGATTTGAAAATTTAAATTTTGAAAAACCAATTGTTTACCAAAACGTTTGGTTAAATTGACTGCCTTAATAACGATTATTCCTTCACTATCCTTTCAATCTGACTAATATTTTGATCCATCCAACTATAATATCCCAAATCACTTGGTAATGTTTCCGTGAAATAAATAATTGGCACATGATGTTTCTTTGCCAAAGTGGTCATCTTAGTAATAATGCCACTGGTTACCTGCTTATTAACGACTAAGAAACTAACTTTATGATTCTTCAAACCAGTTTCCATATTTTTCACATCTTTAATCGATGGATCAGTGTCTTCTTCGATGGCCTTAGCAAAGTGTTGATTAGCAATTGTCACGTCTAGATCTTTTAAGAGATAGTAAGGTAATGGTTCAGTTACATAAGCTTTTTTACCAGCTGTATATTTCTTCAATGCTTTTTCTCTTTGGATTAAACGATTCAATTTTAAATAATATTCCTTAAAATTAGCTTGATAATACGTACGATTTTTCGGATCAACTTTGGCCATATGTTTATAAACTGCTCGGCTAAGTTTCTGGACATTCTTAACTCCAAACCAAACATGCTCATTATCTCCATTATCTTTTTTCAAGACGTCTCGGGAAAAATCAATCATATTATCTTCTTGGCTATTAGCAGCCACAATTTTTTCAACCCAATCATCGTACCCCAAACCATTAGCGACAATCAATCGTGAATCAGCAACTTGTTTAGCGTTGTTACTGGAAGCTGAAAAACTGTGTGGATCGACATTGACGGATTTAATAATTGATTCAACCTGATATTTATCGCCGACAACACTCTGTATCGGCTCTTTATAAGTATTAACTGTGGTCGTTATAATCTTTTGTGACGCATTACGACGACTACAGCCCCCTAATACTATTAATAGCGAAAACAAGGCTAATAAAATAAAATTTCTTTTTCGCATTCTTTCCCTCTATTCAAATAATTGCCAAACTAAAACAGAGGCCTGAACAAAACATAGTTTTGACCTGACCTCTGAAAAATATAACTAATTCTTATTATAAAGGCAAGTGATTTCAGATTACCAAATTTGGAAATATTGACCATTAGCTGGTACTAAGTAACTGCCCACTGGAGAGTCTGAATTCTTGCTATAAATATTTATTTGATAACCATTAACATTATTCCAAGTAACTTTACCATTCGCAACATATTGTGTATTAGCTTTATCATACGTTGTGCTTAACTTATCAGCTAAGAAAGAAGTGGCTTGATCTGCCGTCGTAATATTAACACCTGTTTGTGATGATTGTGCTGTATTCTGATTTTGTGATGATTGATTATTATTTGTGTCAGTACTGTTGCTATTATTATCAGATTTTGTTGAACTTTGATTTATTTGTGTAGAATCATTGTTCTTATTTGTTGTGCCAGTATTATTATTGTTATTACTGTTGCTGTTGCTGTCACTGTTAGTATTATCATCATTAGTTGCTTGGTTATCATCATTTGATGAAGACGAAGTAGAACTTGATTGGTCAGACTTCTCAGATTTCTCTGGAGTTGACTTTTTAGTACTTTTTTCTGTTTGTTCAGATCCAGTGTTTGACTTTGTACTTGTAGCTTGTTGACTACTGCAACCTGCTAATAGAACCCCTGACAAAATCACTGTAAAAAGCGATAATCTCTTAAACATAATATACAAGTACCTCCTTGTACTTGCTATTATATAGGAATGACGCATTTTATTGCAATGTTCCACGAGAAACATTACCGAACCGTAAGAATTAGACAGAAAAATAGTCACAATAATCGATTTTTGATTATTGTGGCTATTATTTTACGGTAAATAACCAATGTTCTATGCAATATAGTGGAAACGAGCTGCATAAGCCAGATTCCTGTGCTTTGCCTGACTTCACAAACCGCCTGCTCCGCAGTCAATTTGCAAAGTCCTGCAAATGCTCAGAATCTAAGCGGGCTTATTCCGCTCTCTTTATCCATAAATCTTCGTATAATCAATTTTTTCACCATTACGGATCTTTTGGCCAAGTTCGATTGATTTATCAACGATAATTCCTTGTCCATCAATTACTTGATAAGGATGATCTGGAGCCTTTTCTTGGGCATATGATAACTCAGTACATCCCAAAACGATTACATCACAATCAAATTTATCATGCATTGTTTGTAAGATCTTGTGATACTTTGGAGCATTCATCTTACCTTTGATTTTAATATCATCATAAATCAAACTTTCAACTTCATCTTGTACCGCTTGATCACCAAGGCTTAATTCAAAACCAGCGTTTTTAATTTCATCTTCATAGATATGATCAGCAATTGTTCCCTTAGTAGCAATCAAACCGATTCGCTTAGCTTTAGGATATTTATTCTTCATCACACTGATAGCCATATGTGGCATGTGAATTAGTGGAATATCAGTTGCTGCCTGCAATTCTTTATAGTAATAATGAGCTGTATTACAAATAATTACCATAAATTCAGGTTTCAATAAACTCTGTTGTTTAATATCTTCTGTCAATGGAGGTAAAAAGCTAGGCTTATTGTGATCTAAAATATGTTCAGTTCTATCAGGCACAGTTGAGTGATTGACCAAAATATAGTCTAGGTAATCTTGATCTTTCTTACTAGGTGTCCTCTCATTTAATAAATGTATATAGCTTTCAGTGGCAAGGCTACCCATGCCGCCAATTACCGTAAAGAATTTCTTCATATTTCTAACCTTCGATATCCTTCAAAATTTTCTTAGCTACAACTGGATCACTTGGATAAGGTACATCAACACCCTTAGTCTTTTGATATGGATCATTACCTTTTCCAGCAAGAACAATGATATCTCCATCATTACTTGAGTCAATCATTTCACGAATAGCTTCTTGACGATCAATTACCGTCTTAACTTGAACTTTTTCGTGATCAATTTGATCATCGATTTCCTTACAAATTTTAGCTGGATCTTCAAATCCAGGATCGTCTGTTGTCAAAATTGCTGAATCAGCTAGTTCTGTTAGAACTCTAGCAAAGCCTGCACGTCTAGAAACCCCTTTATCACCAGGGCTACCAACTACAACTTTAACCTTTGATTCAGGATATTCACGTTTTATAAAACTCAATAGAGCGTTCATACTAGCATAGTTGTGGGCGTAATCTACAAAGATTGTCCCGTGGTTCTTGGTATTAATGTGTTCCATTCTCCCCGGGACGAACGCTTTTTTTAAACTTTCAGCGATCACCTCGTTATCAATACCCATAATTTTAGCCGCTGTAATAGCAGCACCAGCATTTAACTCGTTGAAGTCACCAACAAGACCTAATTCATAAGTATATTCACCATGGTCTTGTAAATCTTCAGCTTTGTCACTTTCAGCTGTATAGGTAAAGACGGAATCATTTAAATTGGATTCTTTGTTACGAATACTGAAATCAGTGTCACCGACTTCATCTTTGGCAAATCTGTAAATATCTTTGTCATCGCTTGTCTCTTTGGCTGCGGCTAAAACTGTATCGTAGTCGTTAGTTTGACGATTAATAATATTTACTTTGGAGTTGATCATCAATTGCTTTTTACAATTTAAATAATCAGCATAAGTTGGATGTTCATTAGGTCCAATATGATCTGGAGTGATATTCAAGAAACCACCAATATCAAACTTCAAACCATAAACACGGTTCTTCTTATAAGCCTGTGAAGATACTTCCATAACCAAGTATTTCATACCATTATCGACGGCTCTTCTCATATCATGGAATAATTCCATTGATTCGGGAGTTGTTAAATCTGATTTGAATTCATCACTTGGATTTGGTCCGACGATTCTGTCAACGGTTGAGAACAATGCAACCTTCTTAGGATAAGCACTGTTCAAAATATCATATGTGAAATATGAAGTTGTTGTCTTACCTTTCGTACCCGTGAAGGCGACAATAAACAAATCATTTTGAGGATTACCATAAAATTCGGCACTCAATAATGCCAAGGCCTTTGATGCATCCTTAACGATTAAACGATCAATGTCAGTGCTATATTCCTTTTCAGAAACATAGATCTTGGCACCATTCTTAATTGCTTGGTCTAAATATTCTGCCTTGAATTGATTTCCCTTGCAGAAGAAAATTCCATTGGCTTGGTCTTCTCTAGAATTGTAACTAATATTTGTTACTTCGAGATTTTCATCGCTTACTGAATCAGAAACTAGCAAGTCATGACTTTTCAAAATCTCAATAGCTTTACTTATTTTCAAACTCATTCTTTCACCTGCTCCTAAAATAGACGTTTCCATAGATGATTAAAAAATTCAACGATCTGATCCCACCAAGACTTCTGGCTAGTCTTCTTGTGTATTACTTTTTTAACATCTGCCTTTTTAAACGGAAGATAACCACTAGCAGTATTAGCAGCAATTAATTTCACCGTTTGCTTATTACGTTTCGCAGCAAAACCTAAGTCGTTACTACTTTCATTATAACTTAAATTTTCAACATTAAAATTCTTTGGTACCCAAATATAACTAGATTGATTAATTTCATACTTTTTTTTGTTAATAGTGACTTCTGAGCCTTTTTTCAAGGTTTCTTTGTATTCAAAACTATCTTTCACATAGCGAGCTAACTTCTGTGTACTACGGAATCTTTTATCAACATCATTGCTTTCGCCCTGAGCGTTCATCACAATTGTGACAATCCGGGTTCCATTCATAGGTAACGTACCCACAAAGGATTCACCGGCTTGCTTAGTTGTACCTGTCTTCAATCCATCAAATTCATAACCAGCCTGATAATCGCGTTGTCCTTTTAACAATAAATTTAAAGAATTATAAATTTTAGTTTCATTGTCAGCCGGAAAATCAAGTTTAGCCATTGAGGTCGTTTTCAAAATTTCTGGATATTGGTCCAAAACGTGCTTGACGATTACACCAATATCATTAGTCGATAGCTTATTTTCACCATCGGCGTTGCCGAGATACATGCTGGAATCCAAATCAGAGTTATTCAATCCCGAAACATTGTTAATTTCAGCATCCTTGATACCCCAATCCTTTAAAGTTTTTCTCATCATTTTGACAAAAGCTTGTTGGCTACCAGCAACCTTATCAGCTAACATCATTGCCGCCGAGTTAGACGAAACAATCCACGCTGCCTCGTACAATTGTTTAACAGTATAGGAACGACCAACATCCAATTTGACATTGGTCAATTCATTATCCTTAGTCATATCAGCCTGTGCTTGAGTAGGCTGTAATGTATCTTGTTCAGTAATTTGACCTTCCTTTAAAGCCTTAGTTACTAAATAGAGAGTAATTATTTTGGTAATTGAACCAATAGCAACTTTTTGATTTGCGTTCTTACTGTAAATAACTTGACCACTATTTTCATCAAAAGCCATTCCGGCCGTCGCATTTAAATCCAAACTAGGTTGTGAATCAGCTTGAACAGTTGATGCAAACAGAGGTAATGTCAAAATAACTAATGACATTATCAATGTTAATTTTTTAAAAAACTTTTTCATTATTAAACCTCGCAAATCAATCTTTATTGAGTAATTGGAAAATGACTAATAAATGATGTCTTTTCCTTGTTAGATGTAACTGCTATTGTCCCACCGTGTAATTTCACCATACTTTGGGCAATTGCTAATCCTAGACCAGTTCCACCAGTCTTCTTAGATCGTGAATCTTCAACCCGATAGAAACGGTCAAAGACATGCTTCAAAGATTCTTCAGGAATGAGTGGACCATTATTAGCTACCGTTACAACGACTTCATTTTTCTTTTGTTCGGCCGTTAGCCAGATGTGAGTGGCTCCCTTACCATATTTAAAGGCATTCATAATTAAATTATTGAAAACTCGGCCTAATTTTTCGGTATCGCCTTTCATCATAATTTTATCAGGATGTGAATTAACAATAATTTCCATTCCTCGTTTGTTAGCTTCCAATTCAAAATCTGCCGATAGTTGATCCAACATCTGTGCCATATCGAATTGGGTCATATTAAGACGACTCGTTGCATGCTGTACGTTAGCAAATTCAAACAATGAATTGACTAAATTCTGCATCTCTAAAGATTTCTTATAAGCAATATGGGTATACTTCAATATTTGTCCTAAATCATTATAATTTTTACTCTCAATTAATCCTAAATAGCCGATAACTGAGGTCAAAGGTGTTCTGATATCATGGCTGACATTACTGATCAGTTCATCTTTACTCTTCTCAGATTGTTCCTGTTCTTTGGAACGACGATTCATATTTGAAATTAGCAGATTATAATTATCAATGATTCCCTGTAAATTCTGATTCACCTTAACTTCAATTGGTTTTGGCAAATTAGCTGTAGCGCTGTGTTGTAAAATCTGTTGAACTTGATGTAATTCAAGACGATGATACATAGTCAAAGCCATCATAACGGCTAAAATCAGTTGTACCAAAAGGGTCAAAACTAAAATCCAAAGTTTATCACTGATAAGATTGGATAGATTAGTTTTGACATTTTCGACAAAGCTGTTCTTGCCGATAGCTCCTATTAAAATCATATTGATAACCTGAAATAAAAGAAAGGTGCCTATTCCTTCTAAAAGGAGGACACCTTTTTCTTTCACATTCAGTTTGATTCTTTTATTCAAAATCAAACCTCCACTTTGTAGCCAACGCCCCAAACGGTTTCAATAACTTTTTCACCATTAGTTGCTTCTTCTAGTTTATCGCGCAAATGACTGACATGAACCATAACGGTTTTTGCCGAAACGACGCTTTCTTGTTTCCAAACTCTTTCAAAAATTTCATCCGCGGAAAAGACACGATTTGGATGGCTTGCTAATAAATAGAGCACTCCAAATTCTAATGCCGTTAACTGCACCTTTTGATTAGAATCAGTTACTACCTCATGTGAATCTTTATAAATAGTAATTGGCCCTACTTCTAATTTATCTGGTACATTCTTAGCTGTCTGTTGAGAGCTACGACGTAATAAAGAACGAATTCGTGCCATTATCTCTAATGGATTGAAAGGCTTCGTTACATAATCATCAGCACCTGTGATAAGACCTTGAATCTTATCCATATCAGTCGTTTTGGCGGAAACGATAATAATCGGAATCTGGGAGTTCTTACGAACACGTTTAACGACTTCAATACCATCGATTCCAGGCATCATAATGTCTAAAACCATCAACGCTATATCGCTATGAGCTGCCAATTGGTCCAAAGCTTCCTGACCAGAATTAGCCGTCACAGGATCATAACCTTCATTTTTAATATAAATACTAAGTAGTTCTACAATCTCTTTATCATCATCAACCACTAAGATTTTCATCTAATAGACCTCTCAAGCGTACATATATTTACAAGTATACAACTAGTTAGTATTATACAATAAGATAGAACTAGATTACTAATTAGACCGTGAAAGTGAGTTTTTATGGAGTATTTAAAAAAGCGTTTAAAATTTATTTTGATTATCATTTTTTCAATTGCCGTAATTGCATTCGTTCAATATGAATTACATTTTGACCATAACTTAAACATCAAAAAAGTCGGTATGATGATGACTATCTTGCAGGCTGCCGCTGGTGGTTATGGTTTGTATGGTCTGGTGCAGTTTTTCCGAGTTAAATAAAAATCTCTCAATCGATTAGGATTGAGAGATTTTTTTGATTTTGAATTCCTATTTTTAGATAACTTTTATTTTCTATTTAGAATAACCACTGTTCTTTGCTGAATAGTGAAACCGAGCTATGCAAGGACAACCTCTTTCGGTTTGCTACAGTAGTGGGATCACACGCCAAGTACGCGTGCAATTCCACTACTTAAGCAAACCCTCGGAGGCTGGACGCCCTTGCTCCGCTCTCTAGAAAAATGTCTTTTCTTTGATTCCCATGTAACGACGGAAAGCAAAACGGATACCGTATGCTACTACTGCAGCTACAAAGTAACCTACTGCATTAAGTGTTGGATTAATTGTTGTTGGTACAAATGCCATTGCTCCTAAGAAGACAAACATCAATACTAATCCTAGTGCCAAGTAACCAATTGTTTTACCCCAACCAGGTCTCTCTGATTTTGGCATTCTCATTTGGTTGTTGAACCAGGTTAACAATGCACCCCACATTAACGACAAGACGATCAATGTTAAGATACCTGTTTGATTATTAGGATCTGTCTTCTTCGATGTCAATGCAACGACTCCGTATAACAATCCAAACAAAGCAAAGAATAACAAAGCTGTATCGATCCATAGTCCCCAGAATGGTGTTTTCTTTGGCTTTTTAACTGGATGAGCAATCTCTTTAGCCTTTTGAGTAACTGGTCCATAAAGTTGATTAGCTGGAATTCCCTTAATCTGATTATCAATCATTTCAGGTAACATTCCATCGATAACTTCTTTGGCTTCTTCTTCTTTGAAACCATCGTCAAGCAAGCGTTTGTTAAGTTTAAAAACGTATTCTGCATTTTTGTTACTTAACTTTTTACTCAAATCATCAGTGTCTGCACTGTAAATTTGGCTTGTGACTTCTTCTTTTTTCTCATTTTTAGCTGATGCAACTTTTTGTTTTTCAGCAGCCTTTTTATTCTTTTCTCTTAAATCCTCTGACATTTTGCTCCCCCTGGATTAGACATTGAAACGAAATTCGATAATATCACCATCTTGAACTTCGTAATCCTTACCTTCAACACGTAATTTTCCGGCTTCCTTAACAGCTTTTTCACTACCTAGTTCGTCTAGGTCACTAAAGGCCATTACTTCGGCACGAATAAATCCACGTTCAAAATCAGAATGAATGATTCCGGCAACTTGTGGTGCTTTCATTCCTTCATGGAAAGTCCAAGCGCGTGTTTCCTTACCACCTGCGGTAAAGAATGTTCTAAGACCTAATAACTTGTAACTAGCTCTGATCAATTTATCAAGTCCTGATTCTGTAACACCTTCAGCTTCAAGGAATTCTTTTCTTTCGTCATCATCTAGTTCAGCAATTTCTTCTTCAGTCTTAGCTGAAACACCAATAACTTGAGCATTTTCTTTCTTAGCATAGTCTTCAATTAACTTGTAATACTTTGAGCCTTCAGGGTCGGCCATATCATCTTCAGCAATGTTAGCAACATACAAAACTGGTTTTGATGTTAATAGGAATAATCCCTTAACAATCTTTTGTTCTTCTTCATCGAAGTCAATCGATCTAACAGCTCCACCTTTTTCAAGTACTGGCTTGATCTTTTCTAGAACAGCAAATTCGGCTTGAGCTTCTTTATCTTTAGCACTCTTAGCTGCTTTTTCAACTCTTGTGTAACGCTTATTGATACTATCAAGATCAGCGATACTTAATTCCAAATTAATTGTTTCAATATCATCTAGTGGATCAACTTTACCAGTTACACTTGTGATATCGTCATCATCGAATGCACGAACAACGTGAACGATAGCGTCAACTTGTCTGATATTTTCCAAGAACTTGTTACCAAGTCCTTCACCTTTACTAGCACCCTTAACGATACCAGCGATATCAGTGAATTCAAAAGTAGTATGAATTAATTTTTTAGCAGGGATCAAAGAATCGATTCTTGATAGACGTTTATCTGGTACTTCAACCATCCCCACGTTAGGGTCGATTGTTGCGAAAGGATAGTTAGCCATTTCGGCACCAGCCTTTGTAATAGCGTTAAATAAAGTTGACTTACCAACGTTTGGTAGTCCTACAATTCCGGCAGTTAAAGCCATTAGTTATTCCTCATTTCTTTTAATAAAATTAGGTGGCATTAATTGATCTTTAGTCAAATAATGTTGCTCGTTTTCCGTTTTTACCTGGTCGGCTTGAGTTAATACTTTTTTGAATTTCTTTTTAAATTCAGCACGTGGAATCATAACGATATGACCACAGCCTAAGCACTTAACTTTAATATCCGCACCCATTCGGATTACTTCCCAGCGGTTAGCCCCACAAGCATGAGGCTTTTTCATTAAGATAATATCTCCAAGTTTAAACATACAATTCCTCTAATCTAAATGGATTCCTAATATGTCTAAAATACGGTTCAAATCATCCGTATTCGAGAAATCAATTTCCAGTTTTCCATGACCGCTCCGATTTTCTCTAACAACAACAGGAGTGTCAAATCTTTCCACTAATTTTTCTTCAGTAGCTTTAATATATGGTGATTTTTGAACAACTCGTTTCTTTCTTTTACTGTCATGTTTGGATTCAGTAGCCAATTGTTCCAATTGACGAACAGTTAAATCCTCATCGACTGCACGTTTAGCGAGTTTATCAATCTGTTCTTTATCTTTCAAACTAAGCAAAGTTCTAGCCTGTCCCATTGATAATTTACCGTTCTGCACTAATTTCTTAGTTGCGTCAGGTAAATTCAACAGACGTAGATAATTAGCGATATAAGGACGACTCTTGCCCAATCTTTGGGAAACTTGTTCTTGTGTTAGATTCAATTTTGTTATCAAAGTTTGATATGCATCAGCTTCTTCTAACGGTGTTAAATCTTCACGTTGTAAGTTTTCCAGAACAGCAATTTCCATCATTCCTGATTCACTTAAAGGACGAATAATTGCCGGAATAGTGGTCTTTTTAGCAATTTTGCTTGCTCTGAAACGACGTTCACCAGCAATGATTTCGAAACCATTAACACTTTCACGGACGATGATAGGCTGAAAGACACCATTTTGTTCGATTGAACGAGCTAATTCATTTAAAGCATGTTCATCGAAGGTTTTTCTAGGTTGATATGGATTAGGACGAATATCATCAATTGATAGATCAACTACAGTCTCACTATTCTCATCGATCGCTTCGAATTCAGAGAAGATTGCGTCAATTCCTCTTCCTAAACCTTTTTTATTTTTGCTTGATGCCATTACGCTTTAACACCTCCTTAGCAAGATCACGATAAGCTTGTGTGCCTCTTGACTTGTCGTCGAAATCAACGATTGGTAGTCCATAACTTGGAGCCTCAGCTAAGCGCGTATTTCTAGGTACGATTGATTTATAAACCGAATCGCCGAAATATGATTTCACCTCATCTACAACTTGAGCACCCAAATTAGTTCTAGCATCTAGCATAGTGATCAGAACACCTTCAATAGCTAGGTTTGTATTAAAGTGCTTTTGAACTAAGCGAATAGTATTCAATAACTGACTTAATCCTTCCAAAGCATAATATTCACTTTGAACTGGAATAATAATTGAATCACTGGCTGTAAAGGCATTGGTTGATAGTTGACCTAATGAAGGCGGACAATCAATCAGAATAATGTCATAATCAGCATCTACTTCTGCAAGTCCAGCACGTAAACGAGTTTCACGAGCCATCATCGAAGTTAGTTCCATTTCCGCACCAGCTAATTGGATTGTGGCTGGCACGATATCGAGATTCTTATGTTTGGTATGAATAATGGTCTTTTTAAGTGGATATTCATTAACTAAAACATCATAAACATCTTTTTCCACATTGGCCTTTTTGATTCCCAAGCCACTAGTGGCATTTCCTTGAGGATCAGTATCTACTATTAATACCTTTTGGCCCAGATCAGTTAAACATGCTCCCAAATTGATGGTGGTTGTGGTTTTTCCGACACCACCTTTTTGATTTGCAACAGATATTTTTCGTGCCATTTTATTCCCCTATCTCTAGAAATTGCTCAACAATTTCACAAAATATTATCTATGGTAATCACTTTTTGGCGCTTTTGCCATAACTATATAATCTTATCATTTTTACAATATTATTTAATAGTTTGGAATTATTTCACGAGCGGTTTCTTAGCTGGAGTACCGGGCTTTCGAGGATACTTTTTAGGTGTCTTAGAAATTTTTTCAACAAAGATAAAATTACGAATTCCAGCATCATTTGGCAATTCAACTGATTCTTGTTGTTTAATTGCTCCGCCTAAAGTTTCGATGGCATATTGTGCATTCTTAACTTCTTCAGGAGCCTTTTCAGACTTCATAGCTACGAATTGACCACCAATTTTTACTAACGGCAAACAAAATTCTGTCAAAACATTCATAGCCGCTACTGCTCGAGCTGTCACAACATCAAATTTCTCACGGAATTGAGGATTCTTACCAACTTCTTCGGCACGTCCATGAACCAAACTAACATCAGTTAAATGGAGCTTATTCACTAATCCTTCTAAAAACTTAATTCGTTTATTCAATGAATCAACGATTGTAATTTTTAATTTAGGATTAATAATTTTTAGTGGTAAGGATGGAAAACCTGCTCCAGATCCAACATCACATAATGTTAATTCCTCATTTAAGATTTTTTCATCAACAAAACCGAGTACGATTGAATCATAAAAATGTTTCAAATAGACTTGGTCTTCATCTGTAATTGATGTTAAATTCATTACCTTATTAGTCTCAACTAGTTCATGAAAATAAGTCGCAAATTGTTCCTTTTGAACATCACTCAATTCAATACCCTTTTGGGCTAAAGCTTCAAAAAATTCTTCCGGTTTCATTAAATACCTCCACTCGTGAAACAGTGTTTCACACCCTCTAATCGTATATTAATGCGACACTTAATTCAATGATGAGTTCAATAAGTCTAATCAAAATATAGTTGTATTTGCAACAATATGAATATATACTAAATCTAACTTAAATCTTCGGGAGTAACTCATGATAATCATCAAACACACAAATGAATTGAAACCAAAAGAACTGATTGAAATCTTCAAACAACGAGTAGCCGTTTTCGTCGTTGAACAAAATTGTCCCTATCAAGAAGTTGACACTAACGATTTCGGCGATCTACATGTTTGCTTAATAGAGAACAATACTCTTAAGGCATACACTAGAATTATCGATAAAGGGAATTACATAACTTTTGGTCGTGTCCTTGTGGTTAAAAGTTATCGTAAAAACGGCCTTGGTCGTCAAATCGTTCAAGCTACAATTGACGAAATTAAAAAGAGATTTCCTACCCAGCCGATTCAAATCCAAGCTCAAGCCTATTTGCAGAAATTTTATGAAAGTTTTGGATTCAAAGCTATTTCCACAATTTACTTGGAAGACAATATTCCTCATTTAGACATGCTTTTGGAAACTAATTAAGAGGTGATCGTGATGAATTTAACTGCTTTACCAATAAATATTGAAGAAATCGATTACGCAGAATTACCCAAATTACAAAAGTTAAGTGTCGAAACTTTTAATGATAGTTTTCGTCATTTCAAAGCGTCCAAAGATTTTTCCAACTATACTTTTAAAAATTACAATTACGGACAATTAGCACGAGAAATGATTAATCCCAAATCTAAGTTCTATTTTATTTACTATAATCACAAATTAGCTGGTTATCTTAAACTTAATTTTGCAATTAAAACTTTAGAAATTGATCGATTCTATTTACGTAAAGACTTTGAGTATATTGGCTTGGAAACACAATTACTAGACTTTACATTACAGAAGGCTAGAAAACTTCATCAGCATCGCATCTGGAGTCGCGTTTGGGAACATGATGATTCAGTGCTTCATTTTTACAAACAATTTGGTTTTCAAAAAACTACTAGTCGTAATTTCTCATTGAATGGCTTGCTGCAAAAAGATCTAATTATGGAGTTGAATCTATAGAAAAAGGCGATACAAATCACATCCGTGAAATGTATCGCCTTTTTTGACTCAATGAAGTATCCAACAAGTGGTCGCTTCATTTGCCCCTGCCAAGGAACTTAATTATAACTCATCCTTAGCACATATGCTCACAGCCATCGGGTAGGCAATCACAATTTACCTTCTCCGGTGCTGTTTTTAATTTATTATCCAGCGTTTTCTGTAATGACTCAATATCGTTCTTACTAATATCTAATGAGTCGATCAATTCATTTAAAACTGAACCCGTCTTATGGGCACAGAAATCATTAAATAAGCTATTAGCATATTCATCCATCGTCTCTTGTTCAGAAACAGTTGTTGAATAAATATAACGACCATTTACTTTTTTACGACTGAGAAATTCTTTTTTAGTCAATCTAGTTATCAACGTTTTAATTGTTGAGTCAGACCAATCCTGTTTTTGTTGCATCAGATTGATAATTTCCGTACTAGTCACGTGTTTTAAAGTCCACACGATACGCATAATTTGCCATTCCGCTGAAGAAATTTCAACTTTTTTCTGTTCTTTCTTTGCTGCCACAGTATCCATCAAAATCTTCCTCTCTTAACAAATTAATTATATAACATAACGTTGACCAGATTGTGAATATTTTTGAATTCAGGATTTATTTAGTTGTCCTTCGTCATAAACTTCCACACAATAATCCTTCTTACCGCAGACTGGACAAGTTAATTTACGTGCTCTGATATTATGTTTAGCCCAAAAGGCTTCTTTCATGCTTGGTTTAAATTCAGCTCCACAGTTGGGACAAATATAATTAGTCTTTTGAAAATAATATCTAGTTACCAAAGTAGCACAGACGATTAGAAGAATAATTGCTATTAAAAACGGCCACCACTGTCCTTTAATTATTCCCCAAGCCAAAGTACCATATTCCAAAATGTTGAAAGGAATCCCATATAAGACCATTCGTAAATGAACCTTACGCAACTCTTTTTTGTTCTTCATAACATCTTCTATGTCATCAATCGTATTTAATGATATCTGATCGATTTGAGGTAAATTTCTCCTTAATTCTTCAATAGTCCTTAATTGTTCACGAGAATCTCTCAAAGTATCTTTTATAACCCTTTGCTGCTGCTCTAAAAGTAAATTCAAAACTACAATCGAATTCTTACTATTTAAGATTTCGGCAATTGCCTTCAGTGACAAACCTAATTTTTTCAATAAGAGAATTAATTTTAATCTACTCAAATCCATATCGGTATATATTCTGCGACCACTTTCAGCAACTTTACTAGGTTTTAATAAGTTCTTTTTATCGTAATATTGTAGTGTTCGGACAGAAACTGAAGCCAATTTGGCCAACTCACCAGTTGTATATTCTGACATAGATTTTCACCTCTTTCTATAATTACTTTTTACCTTATTACCTAAGGTTATTAGCAAGTATTTCCTCTTTTTTATTTTATAACGGCGTTACACGAGTAGCTGATTAATTGCCTTAATTTTCAAAAAGTCATAAAATAGGCCGATAGGTAGTAAACACAAATAAATTTATTTAAAAAGGAGGAAAAAATTACGAAATATAGTTTTTTTGTTCAGCCACAGATAAATAAAGATAATGATTCAGTTTTCGGTTATGAGGTCCTTCTACGTAGAGAAGACAACGGTTCTTGGCATCTACCAGAAGACTTTACGGAACTTTCAATTGAACAGCAAACCAAGTTGCTTGAAGAAACTGTTAAATCTTTAGAAAAGAATACTGGCAAAGACGATCGGATGATTTCCTTCAATTTAAATCACGACCAAACTAATGATCCGACAACAATTGATGAAATTATTTCTTTGAAAAAAAAAATTGCTCCTGTTTCACTCACAATTGAACTAACTGAAGCAGTTCCTTTAGATAAGGTTAAAGAATTGAGTTCACTATTACATCAAAATAGTATCTCTTTAGTCATCGATGATGTCGGGACTGGCTCTAATACTTACGAAAATATTAAACCAGCTTTACCATATGTTGATCGAATTAAATTTGCTATGCAAAACTTTCGCATGAGTGGACATTCTGAATTAATTCCTAAATATCTTGATTTTTGGGTTAATCAAGCTGAAAAGTATTGCTTAGATATGGTTATCGAAGGCGTCGAAGATTATAAGGATCAAGTTTTAGCTAAAAAATACGGTATCGACATTCAACAAGGGTATCTTTATGGCAAACCCGCAATGGTTTAATTACATTAAAAAATAATAGCCCCGATAACTCAAAATTGAGTTATTGAGGCTATTTTATTCTGCTCTACTATGACAAAGCATCCCATGAAGGTAGAACAATTGGTTCTTGATTGAGCTCAGCTAATTCTTCATCGTTTAAATATTTCTTGTTAATAACGACTTCATAAGTATTATCCTTGAACCATTTTTCATCCATCAAATAATAACCATGAACACCGTTATCTTCTCCCCATGAGTTTTCAACCTTCCAACGATTAGGTTGACCATGCAAAATGTTAACACCGGTGATAGTCATTGCGTGAGAAACCTCAGCTTCTCCGTAATCAAGAGCAAGTCCCTTTTCAATTTGACTGTCCATACCAAATAATTCATCATATTGATAAAGGTCACCCAATAAGTAACCATTCTTACGATCTGATTGCTTCAAAACATCATTACCGAACCAAACCAATTGATTATTCTTCAATTGCTGAATAGTTAATTCCTCAAGACGTTCCATTGGCAAGTTCAAGAAGACATGCTCTTTACCGCCAATAACGTTATTTTGATTCTTAATTGAATAAACTTGATGATATTCTTTACTCTTTTGAGGAGAATTCTCAATTGTCACATAATCATCCAAGTTAGTTGTAAAGTAGTTATTGAAGAATTGTTTTGGTGTAATGCTTTCTTCTTCAATCAACTTATCATTATCAGTTTGCAATGATAGTTCAAAACTCTTTGGTGGCAAGCCGAATGAGTAGACACAAATCTTGTAAACCTCTGACAACATTTCGTTGACGCGTTTATCAATATCTGCTTGAGCAGCTCCATCCTTAACTAATTGACGTAGTTCAATTCCATTTTTACGCAATAGTTTATTAAGAACAGCGTCAAATTCACGTGTATTTTCTGAAACAGCAGTTTCCGGCATAACGTAGTTAGGCACTACACCATACTTACTAATCAAGTTAGCAGCGGAACTCCAAAAACCACCATCACCATTAGGGCCACTGAAGACATCATTTACTTGACGATCTTCAATTGGTAAATCGGCTGATTCTAGAACCTCTTGATAAAAGGCATTAGATTTTTCTAGTCGATCCCAAAATGATAAATAATTTTGAGATAATTCAAAATCTTTCATATTGTTTCGTAAAGCAAATTCTGTTCTTAAAGTATTAAGTGCAGCAAATAGCCAGCAACGTCCGGATTGCTTCTGATTAGAGACTTTTCCTGAGTTGACCATGATATTAAACGATGGATTCAACTTAGTTTTTACCTCTGGATCTTCTGAAGCTTTGAAAATTCCAACTTGTGCTACAGAGTTCTTCAAAACATTATTACTTGCATCTTGATTTAAGTTCTTGTTAAAATCTGCTAAAATCTCTTTATTGATTTCTTTTGTCAATTCCATCACCTCGTTACTAAACTATATTACAATTATTTAACTAAATTACAATGTTTCTAATCTAAATTGGAGAAATTATGTCTGAAACTATTAAAATTGCTTACTTATACGAAGATTTAATGAATACTTATGGAGACAGCGGAGATGTTAAAATCCTCAGCTTTCTTCTTAAAGAACAAGGTTATGACGCTCAAGTTGATAACATCAGTTTGGATATGGACTTTAATGCCTTTGACTACGACTTTCTTTTCTTTGGCGGTGGTCAAGATTTCGAACAATCAGTTGTCGCAACTGACTTACAAAGACATCGTCAAACCATCAAAGACTATATTGAAGACGACAAACCAATGCTTTGCATCTGTGGCGGTTACCAATTCCTTGGTAAATACTATGAAACAAGTGGTGGCAAGACTATCCAATGTCTCGATATCCTTCCCTTACACACTGTTTTCAAGGCTGACAGTCGTATGATCGGCGATACAGAGTATAAGACTGAATGGGGTACTGTAAAAGCCTTTGAGAATCACAGTGGTCGTACCTACTTTGATGATAAGAAAATGCTTAAACCTTTCGGAACAATGATTGAAGGTTACGGTAATAATCCTGATGACAAGCAAGAAGGTATGCGTTATAAGAACGTTATCGGCAGTTACTCACACGGACCAATTTTAAAGAACGAAAATGTTGCCCGTGCCATTGCAGATAAGATCGTTCAAGCTCATAAAGAACGCATGGCAGCTGTAAGTAATAAATAATTTGGAAATACAAATACAGCATCTATTTAGAGACGGTAAACCACGCGTCATCCTAATAGATGCTGTATTTTTTAATTATCTAAAAACTTATTAGTTTTCAATATAGCACTAGAAATGGCTGGAGCAATAATGATAGCCGCAATCATTTCTGGAACACCATTAGTTCCAACAATTACTAACAATAACTTATTCAAAAGGTCAGTTTGAGTAGCGTAAGCTTGTGCCATGGTACTTGCATACATCAAACGCATCAATCCTAACACCAATCCAGTATTGACTAAGGACCCAATTCCAGAAGCTATAGCCATCCCTAAAACTTTTTTACTCGTATGGTGTTTGAACCACAAATAGATCCATCCAGCAATTAATCCTACAGCCACTCTAGGTAAAACAGCCACAACCGGATTTGTGAAAACTGTTGTATCAATAATTGAAGTTGGACTAGTGAAGGCACGGATAATCGTTCCAATTCCCCAGACCAGACCAACAATAGCCCCATCTTTAGGGCCTAAAACGATGGCAGCTACAATAACAGTAATATGAATTATTGTTATGTTAATAAAACCAGTTGGAATGAAACCTAAAAAAGGTACCATTGATTGCACAAGAATAATCGCCATTAAGATTCCTAAAATTGCTGTGCGATAAGCTTTTCTTTTTTGCAAATGTCTTCACGTCCTAATTTAATTTTCTTAATTTTACCCGATTACACTGCAAAGAACAAAAGAATAACTATTTGAACATAATTATTTCTCTATAAAAAAATCCGATTTGACCAGATGCTAAAAACACAACTGAGCCAATCGGATTTTTAATTACTGAATCAATTATTCTTCAGCTGCATCAACAGCTTTAATAACGGCATTTCTAAAGCCATATTCTTCTAGTGCAGCCACACCACGAATTGTTGATCCACCTGGTGAAGTAACCTCATCTTTCAAGGCAGAAACATTTAACTCTGATTGTTTAGCTAATTTGCTGGCACCAATGGCCATCCCAATAGCAGCATCATAAGCTAACTTACGATTTAAGCCGTGCTTTACACCCGCATCACTCAAAGCTTCGATAAAGACATCTAAGAAAGCTGGTGAACAACCAGCAACTGTTCCGAGAATTCCTAATTGATTTTCAGGAACTTCAACTAGTTGACCCGTATATCCCATGATTGAAGCGACTTTCTTCTTGTCAGCATCTTCAAAATCACTTGAGTAAGTGATACCAGTGAATCCAGCTCCAACTTTAACTGGAGTATTAGGAATAGCGTGCGCCACCTTAATATCACCTAGCACTTGTTTCAAATGGGAAATTGTTGCACTTCCAGTAAAAGCTACAACCAATTTTCCTGCTACGATCTCCTTTAATTCTTTCAAAACACCGTCCAAGGCATTAGCCCCAACAGCAATGAAAATAACATCTGTATCTTCCAATTGTTTAACTTTTTTAACTACTTGAAATCCTAATTGTTCACCCAAAAGGTTGGCATGATTAGAATGGCCACCTTTAACAATTATTTCGTCCGCGTTAAAACCATTTTTAATAAGACCCGTTATAACGGCTCCACCGATACTACCAGCTCCAATAAATCCAATCATAAAATCTTCTCC
The DNA here is from genome assembly GCF_001435445.1 of Companilactobacillus kimchii DSM 13961 = JCM 10707. GTDB lineage: Bacteria > Bacillota > Bacilli > Lactobacillales > Lactobacillaceae > Companilactobacillus > Companilactobacillus kimchii. Next base: position 171,072 of record NZ_AZDH01000001.1, read on the forward strand.
TTTATACGGTCTATTGTTTTCATTATAAACGAAAATGATTTTGAAACAGTAACAATATCCATTCTTAATTAGTTTCGAATTTTTCATAATTAATGTATGATTAATTTTTTAGGAGGGTATAAATATATGCAAAGGTATAAAACAAGATACGAATTAAAGACCGAAGTAAAATCACTTTTACAGGGTAACTGGACCAGAGCTATCCAGCTTTACCTAATTCCAGTCATTGTTATGATCATAAATATCAATGTCAGCCGTTCTAACTCAACTGATGCCATGAAAGACGCCGTTTATAACAATGGTGGTGCTTTTTCAAGCTTATTATCAACTAGTTTAACTTCTTATATCATCAGCTTAGTTGTTCTATTAATCTCACTATCTAGTGCTTTCAGAGGACTAGATTGGATTGAAGATCCACAACTAGACTTTCAACCTATCAAGAGTAATTTCACCTACTTCAGAAGCCCTGATTGGTGGAAACTAATTTTAATCTATATTCTAGTAGGTATTTTTACATTCTTATGGACTTTATTATTAGTTATTCCTGGTATTATCAAGATGATGGCTTACTCTCAAACTTACTTCATCTACAAGGATCTCAATGATCGTGGCGAAGCTGATGGTCTTTCATTGACTGACTACATTACACGTAGTCGTCGATTAATGGTTGGCAATAAAGGTCGTTACTTCATGTTGCAACTTAGTTTCTTAGGTTGGTGGATCCTAGGTAGCATCACATTAGGTATTGGTTTCATCTGGATCTATCCATACTACAAATTGACTATGGCTAACTTTTATCAAGATCTTGTTGATAAAAATGCTGCTAATGACATTAGATAAATCAAAAGAGCAAATCAATTAAATGATTTGCTCTTTTTCTATAACGCCGTTATACCTATTTCGTATAATTATAAATCACATCCCGTAACAATTGGACAACTTCAGTATTGGCTCTATCGTCATAATATTTGGCAAACCGTTCATCCTCTACATACAAGTCAACTAATCCACGATGCATGTCCTTATTGTACTTAGGCCAGGTGTAATTCAGCCATTGTTTATGCTCTTCAAAAATCTTTTTAGCTAGTTTAGAATCTAAATCAGGTTGTTTTTTCAAATCGACCAAGTTTTGAATCAACTCTACTTCTAAATTCTTCATAGTTTGATATTTTTCCTCGCTCAATTTAGCAAACTTTTCATTGGCTGAATTGACGGTCTTCTCACCGTAATTTCTACGTATTTCTTGACCAAATTTTTGCTCATTTTCTTTTATTTTTGTCTGTTTAAAAGCACTAAATTTTTCAGTATCCGCCATTTCTATTTCTCCCTGAAAACTCTTAATAGTAGTATTAATATTTGTTAGAAGATCATTCAATTCATCACGCTTAGCTTTCAGAAGCTTTTGTTGTTCCTTCAGAGCCTGTATTCGTGAGGTATTAGGATCATTGATCAGTCGTTTGATTCGATCCAACGGAAAGTCGAGAGCCCGGTAAAAAAGAATCTGTTGTAATTTATTTACGTTTTTTTCATCATAAATTCTATAATTGTTTTCATTAACTTCACTAGGCTTTAACAAATCAATTTGGTCATAGTATCTCAATGTGCGCGTACTCACACCAGCTAATTCTGCTAATTTTTTAATTGTATATTTCATAAATAAATCTCCTAACAATTTTGATTTTAAGGGATTACGTTACGTCAAGGTCAAGAGAAATATAATAAATCATCCTCATAAATTCATGCTTTCTGTTAATATAAAGGAAACAATTAATTAGGTGGGTGACTAACTTTGAATAAATTTATCCAAGTACTAACTATTGCTGGTTCTGACTCTGACGGTAGTGCCGGAGCACAAGCTGATTTAAAGACTTTTATGGCTCGCGGTGTTTATGGCATGTCAGTTTTAACTGCTGCCGTTGCCGGTAATTCCTACGGTATTCACGATAGCGTAAATATGCCAGCCAAGTTTATTAATAGCCAAATCAACGATATTAAAGATGATTTTAAAGTTTCTGCTTTCAAGACAGGTATGCTTTCTGATTCCGAAATTATTCACACTGTCGCTGAAGCTATTAAAGACAAACCCTTTGGGGCCTTCATTCTTGATCCAGTTATCATTACGAAGCATGGCGCTATGCTTCTAGAAGCTGAGGCTTACCAAACCTTAATTGACGAATTATTCCCATTAGCCGATTTGATTACTCCTAACTTTTATGAAGCCAAAAAACTTTCTGGACTAGAATTAAATAATAAAGAAGAAATTGTTAAGGCTGCGCATAAATTACGCAACTTGGGACCAAAAAATATTATGATAAAGGGTGAACATAGTGATGACTCTATCAGTGAAGTCGAAGATTATGTTCTACTAGAAGATGGCGAATCTTTCTGGATTTCTGAACCCTTTGTTAAAACTGATCATATCAATGGTACTGGTGATACATTATCATCATGTATTGTGGCCGAAATTGCTAAGGGCAAGAGTATGGAAGACGCTATCAGAATTGCTAAAACATTTACTTACAATGCTATTAAAAATGAAATTGATGTCGGACATAAATATGGTCCTATTAACCATTTTATAAAGGATGATATACAATAGTATTTGTTAGTAAAATCGGAGGTTTCTTTATGGTAAGAATAACAAAAATTTCTGCCGGTATTTTATTGCTTATACTATCTATTATCCTAATGGTTAAATCGGGATTTGAGGGCTTTATTGCTGCTTTAGTTGGTACAGGTGCCATTGGCGGTGCTGCTGGTATTCTAATGGCAATAACTTATATTATCTCGGCTGCAATCTACATCTTAACTAACCGTACATATAGTATGGTTCCTGATATCGTAGGCTTCATCATTCTAATTCTTGGTGGACTAATGGGTCTCTTCAATGCCAACATGCCTGGTGCAGGTTTTCTAAAAATTTGGGCTTGGGTTGGTATTATTATTGGTGCAATTGATTTGATCATCGTTATCGTTGATACGATCCTTCATCCAATTCCTGAAGATGAACCTGAAGATACCAATGATCAGTATGGAAACAATCCATACGGCCAGAATCCTATGAATCAAATGAACCCAGAGCAATATAATGCACAACCGAACAATTTTAATCAGCAAAATTATGGCTATAATCCTTATCAAGCTCAAAATAATCAGAACTTCAATCAACAACCTAATCCCAATCAACAGTATCAGGGACAATATAACCAACAACCGATGAATCAACCAGGGTTCAATCAACAGGCTCCAAACCAGATGAATCAGAATCCTAACGGCAATTTCAACGGTCATGGTAATTTCCAACAACCAATGAATAACGGTTATAACAATCAACAACAATTTCCAAATCAACCGATGAATAATAACCAAATGCCTACTAGACCAATGAATCAAAATAATCGTGGCAATCAACAACCACAAAACAATTTTGGACAGCCTCAAAATCAACAATCTATGAATGGTAATGGTCGTCAATTCAATAATCAAAATTATGCACCTCAAAATAATCAAAACTTCAACCAACCAAGACCTAACTTACAACAGAGATTTGGTAATCAAAACCAAACTCCAAATGGACAACAACAATTAGGTCAACCACAAAATCCTTATGGTCAAAATCCAGGGAACAATGGTAATGTTGGCTCAAGGAGTCGTAGTAATCGTCACAATTAGAAATAAAAGACACCAATTCAGATAAATGAATTGGTGTCTTTCTTTTTTTAATGAATTAATGGAACAATAACATTAGTCCATAACCATGAAATTGGCATAATAACTATCATGATAGGAATCATGTCCGCGGTTGGAAACATTTTAATTTTCGTAATTCGAAAGCCACTGGCTAACATTAAAACTCCCCCGGTAGCTTTAAAATCAAGAATCATATCAGGGGTAGTTAATGGAACAATGAAATTAGCAAGAGAAAATATTATTGTTAGAATAATAATCTGTGGAACAGCTATCAGCGAAACTACTGCACCCAAATTAGCACCAAAAATAACAGCTGCAAAAAAATCAAGAATGGATTTTGATATCAAAATGGTTGCATCCCCATTAATTCCCTCAGTAAGAGTACCGTAAATTCCCGTACCACTTGCACAAAATAGAACAATCACGGTTACTAACGTGGTCTCAAAAGTTACTTGATCCATTTCTGATGGTGCATTGATAAATCGTGAAATGAAATGTTGCATTCCTTGAGCACTACGATTAATTGCTTTTCCTAAATGAAAAATAATACCCAAACTAGTTCCTAGTATGACGGCAAAAACAACAGCCGCTAAATTTTTCATGGGAGCAATTGCGTAAATCCCCATGCAAATCGAACAGAGACTGAAAGTCATATTAAGACCTTCTTTAAAACTATCCGACATTATTTCACCACCTAAAGCTCCGGCAATTCCACCAAAAAGAATGGCACAAACATTCGTTATAATCCCGATTGGCATAAAAAAACTCCTTGCATTTAATAAAATATAATCACAAGTAAAAGTCTAATAACCGTCAAAACAAAGAACAATTCTGTTTTAGTGTTAAACTATTCAAAATAATAATAGTTAGGGGCATAAGGTGGATACTAAAAAACTGGCAGTTTTTCTTGATTTGGCAAAGACACAAAATTATAGTCTAACTGCCCAAAGAATGTTTTTATCACAATCAACAATTTCAAAATACATCATGATCTTAGAAAAAGATTGGAAAGTTAAATTGTTTGTACGAGCTCATCGTCAAATCAAATTAACCCGTGTTGGAAAACTGATCTTGCCCAAAGTAAAAGATGTACTGGAAAAAGAGGCCGAACTAAACCAACTAATTGCAAGTGAAGCCTGGCTTGAAGAACGCCCCTTAGTTATTCAAGGACTGCCTTCTTTATCTCAATATCGAGCATTCCATATCATAACTGATTTTGCTAAACTTTATCCCAAAGTAAGATTACAATTTAGTGAAGAAAACGTTGATAAATTAGAACATTCACTTGATCAGAAGAATGTCGATATAGTATTTACAAGAATCTTTGATAATAACTTTCCATCTTATGATTTAATCGTTAACGAAATGGACAGACTTGTTGTGTTAGTTCCCAAAAATAATCATTTGGCAGATAAAGATTACATCACCCCTGACATGCTCAAAAGGGAATCATTATTACTTTTAAGTAACACAATAAGCATAAGTAATCCTCTTTATTCGGCTTTTCAAAGTCTGCAATTACAACCTCATGTTACTTACAATGGTCAAAGAATCGACTTGATTCTTGAAATGCTTAATCAAGGTGATGGTATTTCAATAGTAATGGACAAATCATTCGATCTTACAGGTTTTGAGAATATTAGAGTCGTACCACTTGTTCCCAAAATTAATAGCCAACTAGTATTCATGAAGCAACACGATAACACATCTAAAATTGTCGAATTATTTTGGAATTTTGCAATGACTGCCAACCATTCATTCACTAATAAATAAAACATCCTAAAAAAAGAATCACACCACGATCGGTATGATTCTTTTTTCTTTAATCTATTAATTACTTTCCTTTTCGTAAAAAAATCTTGCCAATAATGATGATAAAAACGATTTCAAAGGACTATATTTTAATTAGGATATTATCTTATATATGGATTTTTATTTAAGCAATTATTGCGTATTCATCGTTTTATTTATGTCACTGTTTTCAACGATGGAACCGTTTTTTCACAAGCCGAATTTGTTGCTTATAATATTAATTAATCATATGATAAATCTGTATATATTAGGGTTCTTATTATATGTTCTAAGGAGGTTTTTACCATGCTTACTTTGGGTTTAAGCATTGTCTCTTTGGCCCGTTTTCAATTTGCGATGACAACTGTCTTCCATTTCTTCTTCGTTCCATTTTCAATCGGAATGGGCTTTTTAGTCGCTATCATGGAAACTATTTACGCCGTTAAAAAAGACAAAGTTTATTTAGATATGGCAAAGTTTTGGGGAAAGATTTTTCTTCTAAGTTTTGCTGTTGGTATAGTTACCGGTATTATTCAAGAGTTCCAATTCGGTATGAATTGGTCTGAATACTCACGCTTTATGGGTGATGTATTTGGTGCCCCACTTGCTATTGAAGCTCTTCTTGCTTTCTTTATTGAATCAGTCTTCATCGGAATCTGGATGTTCACTTGGGATCGTTTCAAACCAGGTGTTCATGCGTTCATGATTTGGATGACATCTATTGGTACCATGCTTTCTGCTATTTGGATCTTGGCTGCTAATAGTTTCATGCAACATCCTACAGGTTTTAAAATTAATAATGTAACACATCGGATTCAGTTAACTGATTTCGGTGCTGTGGTTAGAAATCCACAACTTTGGAAAGTCTTCCCACACGTTATCCTAGCAGCATTCATGACTGCTGCTGTAGTTATCGCAGGTATGAGCGCTTGGGGTCTTTTACGCAAGAAGAAAGATGAAAATCACTTCTTCAAGACTTCATTGCGCTTTGGCCTATGGGCTAGTTTGATTTTTGCGCTTCTTTCAGCTGGTGCTGGTGATCTTCAAACTCAACAAATCATCAAAGATCAACCAATGAAATTTGCCGCTACTGAAGGTATTTACGAGGATACTAAGGATCCTGCACCTTGGACAATTGTCGAATTGATCGATGCTAAAGATCATAAGGCAAGTGGCAAGATTGAAGTTCCTGGTGTCTTAAGTATTTTGGCTTATCACAAACTCAGTGGTTCAGTTAAGGGTATGAATTCCATTAACAAAGAACTACATGCTAAATACGATAAAAAATTTGGTAAGGACATGAATTACTTTGTCCCACCTAAGACTTTATTCTGGAGTTTCAGAGTTATGACCGGTATTGATGCTTTAGTCATGCTGATTGCTTTAGTCGGATTGATCTTCTCACGTAAGAAGAAAGATACAATCGAAAATCACAAGTGGATGTTAGTTGTTCTTGGTATTGCTATCTGGCTACCATTCATCGGTAACTCAGCCGGTTGGTTCATCACTGAATTCGGTCGTTATCCTTGGATTGTTTATGGACTATTCACAATTGCTCAAGCTGTTTCACCAACTTCAACTGTTGCTAGTCTATTGTTCAGTAATATCGTTTACTTCTTATTATTCACACTTTTGGGTGGCGTTATGGTTTGGTATTGCAGACAAACACTTCATCACGGACCATATTATGAAGAAGTCGATTCCAAGCAAAACGTTGATCCATTTGCAAGGGAGGCTTTTGGAAAATGACTCTAAGTACATTATGGTTCATCATAATCGGACTCCTATTTTCAATCTTCCTCTTTCTTGAAGGTTTTGACTTTGGTGTTGGAATGTCAACTAGATTCCTAGCTAAAGATGAACAAGAAAGGGCTGCTTTAATGTCAACTATCGGTCCCCATTGGGACGGTAACGAGACTTGGTTAGTAACTGCTGGTGGTGCAATGTTTGCCTCACTACCACTTTGGTACGCAACCTTATTCTCAGGTTATTACATCCTCTTCTTATTAGTCTTAGTTGGTTTGATTCTTCGTGGTGTTTCATTTGAATTCCACAAACATGCCGAAACTAGAACTGGTAAAAATCTATGGATGTGGGCATTCTTTGCAGGTAGTATCATCCCACCATTCTTCCTATGTATGATTCTTTTGAGTATGGTACAAGGTGTTCCCATCAATGCTAATGGTGATGCCTTTCCTAAATTCTTCGATGTTGTCAATCTATTATCCGTTGTTGGTGGTGTTGCAGGTGTACTTCTATCACTTGTTCATGGCCTCAACTTCATCAGATTAAGAATTGAAGGACCATTACGTGAACGTGCTCGTAAATTGAATCAAATTCTATACCCAATTCTCTTCTTAGGTGAAGTTGTCTTTGCTGTCCTTGTATTCTTACAAACAGACTTCTTTACTAAGAGATTTGGAACATCTCTTTTCATTACAGCTCTAATTGTTTTGTTCTCACTATTAGGTTACTATGGAGTCCTAAAGGATAGAGAAGGCTGGAGCTTTGTTGGTAGTGGTTTATCACTCAGCATGGTCATTGTCTTATTGTTCAACGGACTATTCCCACGTGTCATGATTGCCACAAATCCAGCACACAGTATATTAATTAAAAATGCCGCTAATTCACAATACACGTTAACGATTATGACAATTGTTGCATGTATCCTGGTTCCAATTGTGGCTATATACTTCATCTGGTCATACTCTCTATTTACAAAGAGAATAAATCCAAGGGAAAATGCGGTGAAATATTAATGATTGATAAGCGTTTATTTCGCTTACCAGGAACAAAAAAACTTCTATTGATGCTTGCAGGATTAACTCTCTTGCAAGCATTTGTTGTTTTATTCCAAGGTAAGTATTTAGCAGAAGCACTAGTTAATTCGTGGGAACAAAAATCTTTACAGACCATCATTAATCCGATGATCCTGTTTGCAATTGCTTTTATTTTGAGGCACTTCTTTACACTAATTAATACCAAGATCGTTGAAAGCTACGCTAGTAAAACTTCTGAGAATATCCGTTCTCAGTTGCTAGACAAGGTTTACGACGCAGGACCTGAGATGATTTCTGATGAAGGTACTGGTAATCTAGTTACCTCTTCACTTGATGGAATTGATTTAGTCGAAAATTACTTCAAATTGATTTTTACCAAAATGATGAATATGTGCATCATTCCGCCTGTTTTGTTGGTTTACATTTATATGCAAAATATTGCTTCAGGAATCACTTTAACAATCATTGTTCCTCTAGTAATCCTCTTCATGATCATTTTAGGATTGGCTGCTCAAGCTAAAGCCGATTCTCAATACAAACAATATACGATTCTTTCAAATCACTTCTTAGATGCTTTAAGAGGTTTACCAACTCTAAAAATGTTAGGTCTAAGTAAGCGCTATGCTAAGAATATTTACACAGTTAGTGACGAATACCGTCGTCGGACCATGAATACCCTCAGAATTGCCATCCTATCGACCTTTGCCCTCGATTGGTTAACTACATTGGGTATCGCCATTTTGGCCGTCTTCCTCGGTTTAGGTCTAATTAACAACAGTTTTCCACTCTTCCCTGCCTTAGTAACTTTGATCTTGGCTCCTGAATACTTTTTGCCATTACGAGATTTTTCTGGAGACTACCACGCCACACTAAATGGTAAAAACGCTTTAAATTCTATTTTTGAAATTCTCGAACGTCCAAGTAAATCCGAAAGTACTGAACTTAAGGCCTTTGATTGGAATCAAGACTCACAAGTTAACATTCAAAACTTACAATTTTCATACAACGGAACTGGTCAAAATGAAGTCAGTCTGGATATTGATGAATTGAATCTTCATGGTTATCAAAAAATTGGTGTTATTGGTAAATCTGGTTCTGGTAAAACGACTTTAATCCGTACTATTGGTGGTTTTATCGTACCTGAAAAAGCTGACATTAAGATCAATCAGGAAAAAGTCACTAATTTCAAGCAAGCCAACTGGCAAAATAAGTTAACCTTCTTGCCACAAGATCCTTATCTATTCGCTGGCTCTATTGCTGAGAATATTGCTTTTTACCGTCCTGACGCTTCTCAAAAAGAAATCGAGCAAGCAGCTTCAGCTGCTGGTTTGGACGAATTCATCGCTACTCTCAATGACGGATATCAAACTCTTATTGGTGAAGGTGGACGTGGCATTTCTGGTGGTCAACAACAACGTATTATGTTGGCTCGTGCCTTTCTGGCTAATAACCGTCACGTTTTGATTTTCGATGAACCAACAGCTCACCTGGACATTGAAACTGAATATGCTCTCAAAAAGCCAATGGAAAAATTATTCCAAAATCATTTAGTAATTTTTGCTACTCACCGTCTGCACTGGATCAAGGAAATGGATTATGTCGTCGTTATGGACAATGGAACGATTGCCGAACAAGGTACTCCTAAAGAATTAGGTAGTCATAACGGTGCTTACTCACAATTAATCAAGAATATGCGGGGTGATCAACTATGAACTTTTTCAAAACATTCAAACATGATACTTGGGTCAAGCCTTACATCAAACAGTACAAGGGACTTTTGATTACCGCGCTACTTTTAGGACTATTAACATCCTTCTGTGCCGCGGCCTTGATGTTCACTTCTGGTTATACGATTGATAAGGCCGCTACTCACCCAGTCAATATTCTCTTGATTTACGTACCAATTCTTTTAACAAGAGCTTTTGGTATCGGACGCCCCGTCTTCAAATACATTGAAAGACTAAAAAGTCATAATTGGGTTTTGCGAGTTACTTCAGACTTAAGAACTAGACTTTATAGAACCCTTGAAAGTGATGCTTCTTTCTTTAACGAACACCACAAAACTGGCGATATCATGGGACTCTTGTCAGAAGACATCAGCCACTTACAAAATTTATATTTAAGAACTATTTTCCCAGCCGTTATAGCTTACTTGGTAACAATCATTGCTTCAGTTGCTTTAGGAATTTTCAATCCGTCCTTTGGTTTCTTCGTTTTCCTGTTGCTATTCGTCGAAGTTTTTCTAGTTCCACTTTTTTCTGTAACGATTGAAAGTGCCAGAAGGGCCTACCAAAAACAAGTCAAAAGTGATCTTTACGTTCAATTGACTGATAACATTATGGGTGTTGATGACTGGATTATTTCCGGTCGTAAAAAAGATTTTCGAAATTTAACTACTAAAAATATCAGTGACTTGGATAAGTCAAAAAATAAATCCAAGGCTTTCCGACGTAATCGTGATTTTGCTTTACAATTATTCTTCGTTGCTTTAGCGGTCTGCTTCTTAATCTTCACCAACCTAACTATGACGCACAATCAAGAACAGGCTAACTTTGTTTCAGCCGTTGTCTTAGCCATTTTCCCACTGTCAGATGCCATTATTCCTGTCAGCCAAGGATTTGAGGAATGGCCACTCTATAAGGATTCCATTCTTCGTTTAAACACACTGAAACCAATTCAAAATCATCTACCTGAACAAGTCGATTTGAAACCGGAAGACTTTCAAGAATTAAAATTGGATAAGGTTAACTTCGAATATGACGCTGACTCACCAATTCTAATTAAGAACTTCTCACAAACAATCACTCGGGGTGAAAAATTAGCTCTCTTAGGTCCTAGTGGGATTGGTAAAACAACCATCTTACAATTGATTCTCGGTGATTTATCGCCTCAAAAAGGGAAAATCACTATCAATGGTATGAACGTTAACAAGATTCAAAAGAATCGAGAAAAAATTTATTCGGTATTAAATCAGAAACCATTTCTATTCAATACTACCTTGATGAATAATGTTCGTTTAGGTAATGAGAATCGTTCTGACGCTGAAGTTAAAAAAGCTTTGGAACGTGTTGGATTAAAGAATTTAGTCGAATCATTACCTGATAAATACAACACCATTGTCGGCGAAAATGGCTCACACTTCTCTGGAGGTGAACAAGAAAGAATCGCCTTAGCACGTATTCTATTGCAAGATGCACCAATCGTTTTGCTAGATGAACCGACCGTTGGACTAGATCCAATTACTGAAAATGATTTGTTAAAGACTATTTTTGAAGTACTAGATGGCAAGACCATCATTTGGGTCACGCATCATTTACAAGGTGTTAACCACGTTGATCAAATTGTCTTTATTAATAGTAAAGAGATTGAAATGCAAGGTTCACCAAAAGAACTCTATCAAAATAATCAGCACTTCCGTGACCTTTATCAGATGGATCAGGGATTATAATCGTTATAACGTTACATTAGCTGATGAGAGTTTCTAATTAAAAAACGACCTCTGTTAAGTATTCGAAGTATATAACATGTACTCGAATCTCTTAATAGAGGTCGTTCTTTTTCATTCTTTAAATTTTACAATAACTATTTAACAAAACCAAATTTAGTCCAGAGCAACAAGAAAGCTGGCTCAGCCAAGTTTTCTTGTTGCGGAGGACGAGTCTACCACACAACACCATTAATAGTTCCGATACCTTTTTGAGACATTGGTTCACGTGATAGCGTCCTTAATTTATTGATAATATCATTCTGTTCCGGACTAAATTGATACTCCTTTTGTAATGCTACTTCTTGAAAAGTACCATTCATTTCCCTAATAGCATCAGAGATTTCATTATATTTTTGAGTTGTTTTTTCCGGCTTATTAATACTGTTATAAGCCGTTTGAATAAGAGTTTTAACCTCATTATTGGTTTCAACTGTTTTATTCAAATCCCCTAAAAGTCCGTTTACTTTTTCAATTAAAGCTAACTTCTTATCTTGGTTCATTATATTTTCCCCCGATACTATTTGATTCGATTAACCAATCGTTTAACTACTTCCATCAAAACACGACGACTAGCGTTTTTAGGTAGTTTATCGATTTCTTCCAAAGCATGCTGTGTAAATTGTTGAGCAATTTCTTTAGCACAATTTAAATAACCATCATCAATCACTATATTAGTTGCCTTCTCATCGTCGGAATCAGTTAACTCTTTTTTTGATAAAATTGCAATCAGATCTTTATTACCGGACTCTAAGCCTAGAATATATGGCAACGAATAAACACCATTACGCAAGTCCTCATGAACTGGTTTCCCGGTCTCTGCAGAGCTACTGAAATCAAGGATATCGTCGATTATTTGAAAGGCCATTCCGATATCGTGGCCGATTTCTTTACAGCGTTCAACTAATTCCTGGCTTCCACCACTGACAATAGCTCCCATAGTAGCGCTTAAACTGAATAGCTCCGCGGTTTTACCGGAAATTTCTTTTAAGTACATATCGGTAGTTGCCTTAACGTTGGAATTAATGCACATTTGATCTAATTCACCAATCAAGATGCGTTTCATACTCAATGCATTGTGCAGTATATCAGTATTTTTAACTAAGTTCTGAGATACTAATTCGAAGTATATCGTAAATAAATAGTCGCCAGCATAAATAGCATTTCTACGACCATATTTAGTGTGAATCGTGGGCTGTGATCTGCGCATTGGCGAATCGTCAATTACATCGTCATGAATCAAAGTAGCGACATGCAAAATTTCTAAAGATGCCGCTAATGGAATCAAATCCTTCGTTGATTTTTTCTCGCCACCAAATTCACTGAATAACAAGAAAAAGGCCGGACGCAACATTTTGCCACCTGAAGTTAAATCTATAATCATTGAACTAATGTCGAGATTATTTATCTTCACCATTTGATGAATATAATCTGTCGTTAAATCCAATTTCTCCCCTAGTTGAGGATAGCTTTTCCAAATTGAGTTCGCCATAAAATATTTATTACCCCTGTATCGCTTTGTTGTATTCCAAAATAATTCTATAATAGAACCTATCAAATCCAAAGGAATGATTTCTGTGAAACCTTCAGTATTTTTCGAGCTTGTCGAAATAAAAGCCAAGACCGCTAGTGTCTTCCCCTTCTTGATGGGGACTTTGTATTCATATTATCACTGGCATTCTATTAACGCTCTTGATTTGATTCTATTTTTTATCGCTATGTTTCTTTTCAATATGGCTGTCGATATCAACGACAATTATTGGGACTACAAAAACGCCACTGGTGATGAAAGTTTTCGTCGGAAAACTAACGTTATCGGTGTCAACCATCTCAATATCCATTTAGTCGGCTGGTTAGACTTTTCATTCAGTGTAATTGCCGCTATCATTGGACTTTTCATCGTCTATCGGACAGGCCTACCCTTATTATATTTAGGATTATTCTCATTTGCCGTTGGCTTCTGTTACGCCGGTGGCCCCTGGCCTATTAACCGTGGACCATTAGGAGAATTTTTCTCCGGATTTACTATGGGCTACGTTATTTATTTAATCGCTATTTATATCAATGTGGTACACAATCCTGGCGTCATTTTGAATTTTAAATTTTACGGTGATGCCTTACTTTCATCATTGTTAACTGTTTTTGCTATCTCTAATTTACTATTGGCTAACAATATTGCTGACGAACAAGAAGATATCAATTTAGGACGTAAGACATTAGTTTACTATCTAGGTAAAGCTAATTCGATTTTCATTCTCAAATCACTTTACGTTCTCGGTTATTTAGCTCTAGTTTGTTCAGTCATCTTGGGACTATTGCCCAAACTGATGTTATTAACTTTTCTAATAACACCTATAGTATACAAAAATGCCAAAGCATTCAGTCAGAATCCTATTAAGAAGAAAACCTTCCCCCTAATCATCAAGAATCTGTTACTGATCACTTTGGCAGAGACCGTTACATTTATTTTCGGTGTGATTTTTAATTTCTAATCAAGTAATTTGGCAAATCTATAAGTATCTTGAGCAATCATCAATTCCTCATTAGTTGGAATTGTGTAGGCTGTAACCTTAGAATCATCAGTGGTGATTCTATTCTCAGCACCATTTTGCTTATTCTTTTCTTCATCAATCTTAAGTCCCATATACTCAAGTCCACTCATAATATCTTCACGGACTTCAGTTGAATTTTCACCAACTCCGGCTGTAAAGGCAATGACATCAACGCCACCCATTTCAGCTGTGTAAGAACCGATAAATTTGAGAATACGATTACGATACATTTCCAAGGATAGCTTGGCACGTGTATTAGTATCCTCTACTGCTTCAATATCACGCATATCTGGTGAAACACCTGAAATTCCTAGTAAACCAGACTTGTGATTTAAAATGTCTATCATTTCAGAAATATCTTTAATTCCCAGTTTCTTCATCAAGAAAGGAATAATTGAAAAATCAATATCTCCACTTCTTGAACTCATCATGATACCGGCTAATGGAGTGAATCCCATTGAAATATCAAAAGCTTTACCATGTTTAATAGCACTAATTGAAGCACCACTACCCAAATGTAGAACAATAACATTTTTGTCATCGATACCGCCATCAACGATTTCATTCAAACGTTGAGCGATATAACGATGACTTGTACCATGTGCACCGTAACGGCGTACATGGTATTTTTTATAGTCTTCCAGATCAACACTGTATAAATAATTTGTTTCGGGAATATCGACGAAAAATGATGTATCAAAAACAGCTACTTGAATAGCTTTAGGAACCAATTTTTTGAAGACATCGATATAATAAGCCTCGACTTTATTGTGCAATGGAGCATATTCAGCCAACTCTTGAATCTTTTTCAAATTGGCATCGGTAATAATTTCTGATTTCTTGAAATACTCTCCACCAGCAACGACACGATGACCAAAAGCTACAATATCACTAAATTTTTCAATAATTTTCATATCTTTTAAGGCATCTAGGATTGATAGGACTGCAATATCATTAGATTTAATAGCTTCTTCACGTTGAATCTTTTGACCGTTATATTTTAATTTAAAGATTGACTTAGGCGTTCCCAAGCGATCAATCATTCCTGAAGCAATTGTTTTTTTCTCAGGCATTTCAAAAAGTTTCCATTTCAAAGTTGAACTACCTGCGTTTATAGCCATAATCTTCATACAAAAACTCTCCTTTTTTTGGTCTAGGTATTCTCTACAAATAGCTTTATATCAAACTTTACACCGCTATAAAAAAATGCTACTCTTTAGTAACTATTATAAGTCTTTTTATGGGGGAATTGATTCGTGAAATTTTTAGACATGCTACGCAAGATTGATGAGAAGCCAGAGGCCGATAAGACGGTTCCAGATTCTCCTAAAAGCGACCAAAATTCTGCTCAATCTCAAGCATCTGCTGACAATCAGTCGACTGAGGTTGCTAAGGAAAATGAACAAAAAGAGGAACAACTTCCTATGTCAGTTCATGACAAGCGCGTAAATATCGAAGAGCAAATGAATGATTTATCACATCAATATGCTCAATTAAGAAATGACTTAAAGACGAACCTTTTCTCTGAAAAAGATGATTTTGAAGCTAAGAAAGAAACCCTAGATAATTATCTTAAAACTTTAAAACGTGATGAAAAAGAATCAACCGAAAAGTTGGCTGATACTAAAGCGCAAAACGATGACGCCGCTAAAGAACATTTAGCCGTTGTGAACGCTGATCGCAAAGAACAAGAACAAAAACTCAGTGAATTACAAGAACAGTTAAATGACCTTAACACCGAGATTAACACAAAGACAGCAAGTTTGGAAACGCTTCAAACAAATCTTGCAAAAAATGAACAATCTGAAACTGACATGTCTACTTCCATCAAGGAAGAAAAAGATCTCCAAAAGATGATGGTCTTAATGGAGAAACAAAAAGAATCAATCGATACCCTTTACGCTGAACGTAAGGAACTCAAGGAACAAATCAATTCTGCTCAAGAGAATATTGCTAACTTAAACAGTAAAGCTGCTGACTTGAACAACCAAATTGGTGACATTAATAAGCAAATTGTTAACCTACAACAAAAAGCTCGCAACATTGATGATCAAATGAAGAATGACCATAATTATCGTATCGAAACGATTGCTGGCCTAGAGCGTCACATCCAAAGTCTTGATGAAGAACACAAGAAGATCGATGATGAATTAGCTGATGTCAATGGCAACATCGACTACTTGAGTAAATATATTAAGGATGTTTTCCATTCAGCATACTTAGTGCGTGATGTCTATTTAGATAAAGACAAAGAATATTACGTAACAGCTGATGATTTTGATTCCGATACCGCAAAAAATGATTTATTCGGTATGGTCAATTATCTTGAATCTAAATTACAAAAACCAGTTACCGTTGTATCAACCTTCTATGATAATCATGTTCATGAAATTATTGATAAGAAGGCTAAGGACCAACATATTGCTATTCCAAATGTTGTGAACTTATTCGATCAATTACAAAAGAGCGACAACCCTGATGGTAAGCATGTGGCAATTCCTGATAGTAGTGATTGGGTAACTAGAACTGATGTTGAAACACAAGATACTTTCATTTACGATAAGAAACAAAATCTGTTGATGACTGCTGAATACTTTGACAAGACAATCATCGACCGCATTAACTACTACAAGAACGATCAAGTTGTAAAAACTAATATTTACAATAGCCAAGGTCAACTATCTTCAATGCAAAACTTTAATAAGAATAAAGAGTTATCAGAACAGAACTTCTACCGCACTGATGGTTCAATCGTTCTTACAGTTATCTTTGAAAAGAACAAACCTGTTAGTTACCAACTATTTGATAAAAATGGTTTATTAGAACATGATTTCAATGAAAAATCAGAATTAATCACTTGGTGGTTGAAGAGCGTTGAACCAAATACAGAAAATGCTGTTTTCGTTGGTAATCATTCTGATCTCTTATATCAACTAGTTATTAGTGTTAACAAAATTGATAGTAAGAATACCGTTCTGTTGCTTCAAGATGTCGCCAAGAGGATCGACGATGTAATCAAGTTGCTAGATGAGCAAAAGGATATCACCGAACTATTTGTTCAAACTGAAGATGACTTACATGCTATCGAAAGTAAGACAAACCGTGATATTAGTGTCAGTGTTATTAACACCGCAAGCAACGGTACTTTATCATTACCTGAATCATTAAAAGTTTAATATTTTTGGGGGACTGTAACTACAGTATGAATGTGTGATATAGACACAATCTCTCCATTTAATTGTGAAAAGACCAAATTCATACTAAATGGATTTGATCTTTTTGTTATGATCACATACCTTTACAATTTGGCGAAAGTGGAAAAAACAATTATGAAAACTATATCTATTATCGTTCCGTGTTTTAACGAACAGGAATCTATCAATATTTATTATGACGCAATGACAAAAATTAAAAATCAAACCAATAAGTTCAAATTCGAATATTGGTTTGTCGATGATGGTTCTAAAGATAAGACTTATTCTATTTTAAAAGACTTACAACAAGACCATAGCGATGAAGTTCACTTCATTTCCTTCTCTAGAAATTTTGGTAAAGAAGCCGCACTTTATGCTGGTCTTAACGAGGTAACTGGTGAGTATGTCGCCGTTATGGATGTTGACTTACAGGATCCACCTGAAATGCTACCGGAAATGTTCGATCTCCTAGAGGAGAAAGAATATGATTGTGTCGGTACTGCTAGAATGGATCGTGAGGGTGAAAATAAGATTATCTCCTTCTTCTCCAATAGCTTTTACAAACTCATCAATAAAATGTCTCAGACTAAAATTATTCCTGGCGCTAGAGATTATCGTTTGATGACACGCCAAATGGTTGAAGCCATTAAATCAATGACTGAGTATAATCGTTTCTCTAAAGGCATTTTTAGTTGGGTTGGTTTCAAGACTAAGTACTTACCTTACAAGAACCGTGAACGTGTGGCGGGTAATACTTCTTGGAATTTCTGGAAACTTTTCAAGTATGCTATCACCGGAATTGTCGATTTCTCTGAGGGTCCCTTGATGTTCGCTACTTGGATGGGAACTATTTTCTCAATTACTTCAATCCTAGCTATCATCGCTATTATTATTCGAAAAATCATTAATCCTCTCAGCAGCGTAAATGGTTGGGCATCAATTGTTTCCATCGTTCTTCTTATCGGTGGGATACAACTGCTAAGTATCGGTATTCTTGGTGAATACATCGGTAAAATTTTTCTCGAAGTTAAAAAGCGCCCTATCTATATTGTTAAAGATAAAAAATAATAACTCAATGTCAGAATCTTGTGCGGTTCTGGCATTTTTTATTACAAAAAAATAGTTCAACCGTTATCACATGATAAGCGACAAATATTAAGATATAATGTTAGACGAATAGATCAAGGGATGGGTTAATAAAAATGAATGTACGGGATCAACAAGCTGAGAATACTAAGAATGCTATTTTACAAGTCGCTGCCAAAATGTTTCTTTCACAAGGATATCAAGCTACATCTACGCGTAAAATTGCTCAAGAATTAAATATTACTCAACCAAATATGTATCATTACTACAAGAATAAAAAGGTACTCTACATTAAGGCTATTGAATACTCGGTCAACAGTTTTAGCAAGAACTTGCTTGAGGAATATAGTCAACAAAAAGACTTGCCATTTGAAGAACTACTGCTTCATATGTCAAAATATATGATAGAGAATTTTAGAATCAATTATTTCGTTATGCGAAATGATATTGAAAACTTCTTTACTGTTGAGGAACGAACAAACATCAATAATAACTGGGATGGCGGCTATTATAAGGTGTTATTCAACATTTTTCAATCACATAAAAGTGAGCTACGTTCTGATTTAGCCATTCCCGTTCAAGTCGGAACTTTTCTAACAATGTTACTGCCTTACATTGAATATAACGATGCCAAAAGGAAGCGTAATATTGCTAACCTAAACACTGTTATCAATATTTTCATCAATGGCATCAAAAAAGAATAGGGGTCGATATGGAATTCATAACTCTGCTTGCATTGATGTTATTTCTCACATTAGTTGTTAGCCACATTTTCAATCGTCTGAACTTACCTGCCGTTATTGGGCAACTAATTTTAGGCGTTATTTTAGGTAAAGGTGTTTTGAACATTGTTAAAGCTGATAACAATGTTAATTTATTTGCCGAAATTGGTGTCATCTTATTAATGTTTCTAGCTGGTTTGGAGAGCAATTTGAAGTTACTAAGAAAGCATCTCGTACCCAGCATTACCGTAGCCATTTTTGGCGTTATCTTGCCGGTAGCTTTAACTTTAATGACTTCACTAATTTTTGGCATTAACTTCAAGGAAAGCATCTTTATTTCTGTTGTCTTTGCGGCAACTTCAGTTTCAATCTCAGTTGAAGTACTCAAGAGTCTCAACTACCTATCCAGCGCTTCAGGAACCGTTATTTTAGGCGCTGCAGTGGTTGATGATATCTTGGCCATTTCTATTCTGAGCGTTATGTCAGGAACTTTAACTGGCGCTTTCTCTATGCAAAAAATCTTGATGCTATTGGGCCTTTGGCTTCTCTTTGGTATTTTGATCGTCGTTTTACACAAATGGGTCATCCCCCAAATAATTCATTTAGCTGATTATATTGAGGCCACCCAAGCACCAACTATTTTTGCTTTAGTAATTTGTTTTGTGATGGCTTATATTGCTGACAAAGTTGAATTGGATGCCGTTTTAGGTGCTTTCGTGGCCGGAATTGCTGTTTCTAATTCAAAGTATTACAAGGAAAAAATTGGAAGTAATATTGAAGCTATCGGTTATAGTATTTTTATTCCCGTTTTCTTTATTAGTATTGGTCTCAATCTTGAATTTAGTAGTTTCCTTAAGGATTTCTGGTTGATCGTATTCTTCACTATTACAGGTGTCATTGGAAAATTATTCGGGGCCGGCTTTGGTGCTAAGTTGTCAGGATTCGATTTGAAGGATTCTTATGTCATTGGTTCCGGAATGATTTCCCGTGGTGAAATGGCGTTGATCATTGGTCAAATAGGATTTAGCGCTCATTTGTTATCTGAAGAATACTACTCCGCCGTAATCATTAGTGTCATCTTGATTACGATTATCTCACCATTTTTCCTCAAGCACTCTATCAGCAAGAATCCTCTCTAGCCTTATAGTTACCACTAAATCAATGTACGAGATATAATGATACCGTAAACATTTAATTTCGAAACAGAAGGAGAAGGTTAATTATGGCACACATTTTAGTACTAGGAGCTGGTTACGGTGGTTTAAGAGCTGCACGTGATCTGGCCAAAAGCACTCCAGCAGGAACACAAATTGATTTAATCGATAAAAATGACAAGCATGTAGAAAAAACTGCTTTGCATACTATTGCAGCCGGCACTAATCGTGCTGATGCAATTAGTTTTGATATCCGTTCGGTTCTACCTTCAAATGTTAACTTCATCAAGGCAACTGTTTCTAAGCTTGACTTAGATAACAAAACAGTTGAGTTCTCAGACCACGAGAACATTACTTATGACTATATCGTAGTTTCCCTAGGCTTCCGTTCAGAGGACTTCGGACTTGAAGGTGCTAGTGAAAATGCCTTGATCCTTCAAGATTTAGAATCAGCACAAAATATCTATAAGACAATTAATAAAAATATCGCTAATTACAAAGAATCACAAGATCCTAAAGATCTCAGCATTATCGTTTGTGGTGCCGGATTTACTGGAGTAGAAATTCTCGGTGAATTAGTTGATACCGTTAAGATTCTTAAAGCAAAATATGACGTACCAGAAATCAAAGTAACCTGTCTAGAAATGGCAACAAGAATCCTACCAATGTTCGACGAGAACCTTGCTAGCTATGCCGTTGAATATCTAGACAAGAACGGCATCAAACTCTTAACGGGTGCAAAGATCAAGAAGATTGAGAAACAAGCCGTTGTCTACATGGATGGCGATACAGAAAAGAGTGTTGAAGGAAGCACAATCCTTTGGACAGTCGGAGTTAGTGGTAGTGACGTTATCACAAATTCAGGTATCGAAGCCAGAAGAAATCGTGTTATGACAACCGAATTCCTCAACTTAGAAGCACATCCAGAAGCATACTTTATCGGTGACGATTCCGCTATTATTCCTAAGGGTGAAAAACGTCCATATCCAACAACAGGACAATTAGCCACAGCCGAAGGAGCCGGAGCAGCCTTCAATATTGCTGCAGCTTTAAATGGCAAAGATTTGAAACCATTCGTTTACAAATCAATGGGTACCGTAGCTTCATTAGGTCAAAACCATGGTATTGCCGAAATTACAGGCAAGAACTTCAAGTTCAAAGGTTCAATTGCATCACTATTGAAGCATCTATCAGCAGATAGAGGAATCATGGAAATTGCCGGATTGAAGACCGCAATTAGAAAAGGAACTATTTAGAAAGAGAGTGAAACAGGGGCGGTCAGCCCACGAGGATTTGCCTAAGAATTGAAATTATCCGCTGAATTTGCGGATAATTTCAGTTCTGTAGCAAACCGCAATGGGGTCCCCTGTGGAACTCGTTTCCACTATATTGCCAATAACAGTGGTTATTCTCAATAAAAACAATAGTTATCAAAATAAGCTGGACTCCTCAAAAATGGAATCCAGCTTATTTTTTGCTTTACCCATAATCGAATAATATACTGACCTTGAATAACTCCAAGGGATGTGTAGATTATGGCAATCAAGAAGAATCAAATATGTGTCATCTGTGGCAATCGTTTCACAATCACAGAAGGATTATTTTTAAGAGATTTGAGTGACCTTTTAAAGGAACAAGTAATACAAACTAACAAATACGCAAAAGAATCATCTTTTATCTGCCTTAAAGACCTGCAAAAGCTACGTATTGATAGAATGCAAAAAACTATCGATCAAGATTTAAAAATTGACCACCAAATGTCTGACCAACTACAAAAAGAGCTCGAAAAAAATACTTATGTTATCAAAAATATCAACGATACTGTCTATGGAAAAAGGACTCGCGGTCAAAAAATGGCCGACGCAGTTGCTAAATTCGGTGGTAGTTGGCAATTCATTATTACCTTCTCAGTTATTATCATTCTTTGGATGACAATCAATATAGTGCATCTCTTTGGCGTTAATTTTGATCCCTATCCATTTATACTACTGAACCTATTTTTAAGCTGTGTGGCCGCCATACAGGCCCCTATCATCATGATGAGCCAAAATAGACAAGCTGATCGTGATCGCTTCGATTCCGAGAATGATTATCGTACTAATACTAAATCGGAAATGGAGATTCGAATCCTTCACGAAAAGATGGATCAACTCAACGAAGTTCAATGGCCTCATATTTTGGACATTCAAAAAATGCAGATCGAAGTCTTAAGTGAAATTGAAAACGAGATTCAATCATTAAAAACAGAGAAACAAGCACAAGAAAGTCGCTCTACTAGGCATTCCCACAAATAAAAATACGTGTCGAAGAGAACTCAAAAGTTCAATTCAACACGTATTTTTTAGTTATTAATAGTCCTTTTAATTCCAATATTATTTTTAAACAGTTTCTTCAAAACTACAATGATAATTGTTGCCATAACCGATACGAAAATAATGGTAAAGACGGCACCTAAAATTTGAATACTCAATAATTTAATCCCACCGCCGTAAAATAACCCGTTAGTTATAACGTTATGGTTGACCGATTTAGTAGCAAACAATCCTACTGCAATGGATCCAATAATCCCACTAATACCGTGACATCCAAATATATCCAAATAGTCGTTTAAATGTAATTTATATTTGAGATAATTCATAAAGTAAAAACTACCAATAGCAGAAATAATTCCAATGATAAAAGCTCCCCAAATAGTCACATAGCCAGTTCCTGGGGTAACACCAACTAATCCACAAATACTACCAGTACAAATTCCATTAACGGTCACATGAGATTTATACTTATCTTCCAAAGCGACCCACATTACTAGGGCTGAACAGGCAGCTATGGTCGTTGTAAAGAAAGCATTGAGAGCTTGATTATTCAATTGCAAAGCACTGCCTGCATTGAATCCGTACCAACCGATCCATAGTAAAACTGTCCCCATCAAGATCCACATTGTATTACCTTTTGCGTGCTCATTGTTATATTTATAAGGCTCACGCAACATAATAGCCAAAATCATCGCTGTAATTCCGGCATCGATATGAATAACCGTTCCACCAGCAAAATCCAAAACTCCTAGTTGAGCCAAGAAACCACTAGGTGACCAAACAATATGAGCCAGTGGATAGTAAATTAACAACGACCAACAAATAACAAACAAAGCAATGAATTTGATTCGTGCCCTACTTGCCATAGCACCAAGGAAAAGAGCTGGCGTGAGGATCGCAAACATCATCTGAAAGAGCAAATAAACCGAAGTTGGTAAACCTGTGGTTCCAAAAGTAGACGATAAGTCTAGCCCTGATAAGAAGAGATGTTTAAAGTTCCCAATAATGCCTAGGAAGTTGCCCTCAAAGGAGGCAGAAAAACCAATTGCCACCCACAACAAGCCAGCTATACCAAACATCAAAAAGCTATTAAAAAGGATCCGATTAACGTCCTTCTCTGGTACAAAACCGCTGTAAAAGACTGCAATTCCGGGGACCATTATCCAAACTAACATGATGGCTAAAACCATGAAATCAAGTGTCATAATTATCACATTCTTTTTATTTAGTAGTTCTCTCTCTATTTTTCAAGTATTATATTACGATTTTTATTTTATGTATACCAATTTACATTTATTAATAAGCGTTAAAATTTTTAATTATTATTGGAACAATTATAATAGGGGCGTATTAGCGAATGAATAATTTCTAAATATAAAAATATTCATTCAAAACAAAGGAGCGATAGCCATGGAAAAGAGAAAGTCATCATTTTCCTTACTAGGTATGTTGATTACCCTCGGTATCGTCTACGGCGATATCGGAACCTCACCTCTTTATGTTATGAACTCAATCATAAATGATGCTGGTACTATGGCTGATGCTAAGCCTGAATATATTTTAGGCAGTGTCTCACTAATTTTTTGGACACTTATGCTCATTACCACTATCAAGTACGTTTTAATCGCTATGAAAGCTGATAACAACGAAGAAGGTGGTATCTTTGCCCTTTATGCTTTAGTTCGTACTAAAGGGAGATGGTTGATCATACCAGCTCTAATTGGTGGTTCCGCTCTTTTAGCAGATGGAACCTTAACACCAGCCGTTACCGTGACTTCAGCGATTGAAGGTATCAAAGGCCAACAGTTTGGTAATATCGTATTCTCCAGTAAACAATCATCCGTTTTGATCATTGTTACAGTAATTTTATTAACTATTTTTATTATTCAAAAGTCTGGAACCGATCGAATCGGTCGTTCATTCGGCCCTATTATGTTTATTTGGTTTAGTTTTATCGGTATTGCCGGCTTTCTAAATTTAACTAATGACCTCTCAGTTTTAAAAGCACTCTCACCTGTTTATGCAATTGAAGTTCTCTTCAGTCCCGTCAACAAGGTTGGCATCTTTATTCTCGGTAGTGTCTTCTTGGCAACTACCGGTGCTGAGGCGTTATACGCTGACATGGGACAAGTTGGTAAACATAACGTGTATGCTACTTGGCCTTATGTATATGCAATGTTGATGTTAAATTATTTTGGACAGGCTGCTTGGGTTATTAATAATTATCAAAATAAAACTTATAACGGTATTTCCGGTATCAATCCGTTCTACGAAATGTTGCCTGGAGACTTCAAAGTCTTCGCCATTGTGATTGCTACAATGGCCGCTATCATCGCTTCTCAAGCTCTGATTACGGGTTCATTCACACTAGTTCAGGAAGCCATTGGCCTGAAAATTTTACCCCGTTTAAAAGTAAAATTCCCTGGAAAATTTGAAAGTCAGCTCTACATCGGTACTATCAACTGGATGTTATGCGCTATAACGATAGGCATCGTCTGGGGATTCGGTTCTTCAGAACATATGGAATCAGCCTATGGTTTGGCAATTACTTTGACAATGCTAATGACCACCGTTCTATTGCACCAATTTTTGATCATGAAAAAGCATCGTCATTTTGCCAATATCTTCATGGTTTTCTTTATCGCTCTAGAGGGACTATTCCTACTCTCCAGCTTGATTAAATTCGTTCATGGCGGTTATGTAACGGTCATTATTACCTGCGCTATTTTGGCCATTATGATTATTTGGTATTTTGGAAATAAACGTCGCGATGCTTACCTAGCTGAAAGTGAAAATGTCTCTTTACTCGACTATCTTCCTCAATTGGAAAAATTGAGTAAAGATTCTTCAATCCCAACTTATGCTACTAATCTTGTTTACATGATCAAGTTAAGTGAAGATTACACCATCAAACGGTCCGTCATTTACTCAATTTTAGATCAAACACCGAAACGTGCTCGAGTCTATTGGTTCATCACAGTTAACCAGACCAATGCACCATATGAATGTAATTACACTGTTGATATGATGCATACTCGTAACGTTGTTAACGTTCATTTGAATCTCGGCTTCAAAAAATCACAACACGTTAATATTTACATTCGACAAATCATCAATGCCCTAATCAGGAAACATATTATTGATGATCAAACACCTAACTATTCAATGGTTCCTAATCGTCATGTTGGCTCTTTTAAATTCATTATTCAGAATCAACAGTTCCAAGACTTAGGCGCTCAGGAACAGATGAACAGTCTCGATCGTCTCTTGATTGGTGGAAGACTATTACTACAAAATATCACTATTTCACCATCACTTTGGTTCGGTTTGGAATTCAGTGACGTGGTCGAAGAAAAAGTTCCACTATTCCTTGGTAGTCAAACTGATGAATATCTAACTGAAAAAGAACTTAAAAATGATGTAAAATCATAAAACAATAAGGACAAGTAATCAAGATATGATTACCTGTCCTTATTTATTTTTATTCGATGACTTCTGCACCTAAGCAATTCTTGAAATGATTTAAAGCCCAATCATGACCTGCTTGATTGAATGAGGCTACACCTTGTTCGTGTACTATAATTTTGTAGTTTAAATTGTAAGCATCAACCGCAGTGTGCAAGACACAAATATCCGTACAGACACCAACCAAATGTAAAGTATCAATCTTTCTTTCTCGTAAACGAAGATCCAAGTCAGTTCCTGCAAAAGCACTATAACGAGTCTTATCGAAAAGTTTTACCTTCTCACCATCGTTATGTCCATCGTACCAATCCTTAATTCCACCGTACAATTCACGTCCCCAAGTTCCACGCACATTATGAATTGGGAATAATTTAGTTTCTGGATGATAAATATCATTAGGTTTATGAACATCAGTTGGGAACCAAATCCAATCACCCTCTTGATACATTTTTTCAGCCAAATCAAAGATTCTAGGCTCAATCTCTTGACCTGGTTTGCCGCAAGTTAAAGCACCCTTGTCAGCAACAAAATCGTTCGTATAATCAATAACTAATAAAGCTTGGTGTGAAGACATAGTATTCTCCTACTTTCTTCTTGTTATTTACTTACATTGCGATTATTCAAAATCTTCCTTGTGAAGTCAATTTATTCGCTTAATCGTATAAAATCAGAGGCCGATGCATATGTTATAATTTCCCTAATCTAAGAATTAGGGGTCTTAATATGCATAAAAATTATCGTGAACCCATCAAGATCAAATACCTCATTATCGCTCTTATTGGTGTCGTGATTTTTGCTGCTGCACTTTCCTTTTTCACACTCAGAAGTTCTAACACGACTACTGCCAATAAACCTAAAGTTGAATACACTAAGGTCAAAAAAGATTTGGATCAAAAATTCAACGGTAATGGTAAAATTGCTTCTATCAAGCAAGAAGACAATATCAACGATAAAAACAGCAAGAATCCTCATACAGTCATTCTAGTAATTTTGACGGATAAGCAAACTCAAAAGTACCTCAAGACAACTTATGAAGCTGTTCAGAATGATAAATCTTCTCGTGACCAACAACTCTATATCGCTTCTATCCAAAAAATTATTTCTGATGAGGCTAAAAAGCTACACAACAACGATGACGTTATTCAATTCGTCTACAAAGATAACAAGAGCTATGTTCCCGTCGCTAGTTCGCAAAAACATCGTAATTTGATCAAGCCTGTCAAAGTTTCCAAGTAAAAAAGAGATATAACCTGTTCGAATGGACAGATTGTATCTCTTTTTTTAGTTTGTAAAGGAGTAATTTATTCTTCAATATCAACTTGTTGTCTTTCAACTTTTTCTTCATCAAAAGCGATAATTTTATCAACGATTTCCTTAGGCTTTTCCAACATTGCCAAGTGTCCAGCACCTTTAATATCGGCTAATTGTAAACCAGGTACTCGACCAATTGTAGCCTTGGCGTCTTTAATACCTTTTTCACCCAAAATTTGGTCGCCATCGGCATACATAGCTAAAGTTGGAATCTTGATCGTACGTAGACGCTTGTTCAAGAATTTCTCACTCAAGTAATCAACTGACATCTTTTGTAGCTTCTTAGCTACTTTGTGATCAACCATATTGGCAGCTTCGTCAACAATCTTGGGATTGGACAAACTCTTTCGGTCAAAATTCTTATCAAAGTAAAGGCCAGCTTTAACCGGTGACTTTGCCAATTTCCCGAGCAATGGAATAGCCGCTACAGAAGACGATGCGTCCATATCGGAATATTTATCGGTTGCAGGGGTATTCAATAGGATTAATTTTGATATAGTAAAACCACGAAGTTCTGCCATATTAACAGCAACCAATCCACCAACACCGTAACCAAATATAATCAACTGTTTAACGATTTTTAACCGAGCAATTGCTTCCAACATGTTCCAAGCTTCAGAATCAATTGTGTAGTTATCACTTTTAACCTTGCTAGACTTACCCTGGCCAAGCAAATCCAACGCAACAACGGTGTATTTGTCTTTCAAGTAAGGAATCATTTCATTGAAATAATCGATTGAACCATCGATTCCTGGTACCAAGATAATGATCTTGTCACTGTGGATTGATCCAATCAAATTTGTATTTACACTGCCTTCGGATGTAGATAATATTTTTTCCAAATTATTCTGCCTCTTTAGTTTTATCTCTATATTAAAAAATATACCTAAAATGTGAAGATTTTGCATTGATTATCGGGATTTTAACTTATTTTTATTTAATTAACTTATTTCATTGACAATTTACAGAAAATGCATTAGATTGGACTAGACCAGATAAATAGAGATGGGAGATTTTTGAAGATGAATATAATTAAAGTTAAAGATACAGAAATGGGCGGCAAAGAAGCTTTTAAACTTATGAAGGCTGACATCGAAAATGGTGCTAAAGTCCTTGGCTTGGCAACTGGTAGTAGCCCAATCACACTTTATAATGAAATGACAAGTAGTGACCTTGATTTTTCTAACATGACTTCAGTTAACTTGGATGAATACGTTGGTTTGAAACCCGATAATGAACAAAGTTACCACTATTTCATGAAAGAACACCTATTCAGCAAGAAACCTTTCAAGAACTCATACGTTCCTGATGGCTCAAATCCTGATGCCGAAGCCGCTACAAAAGCTTACGACAAGATCATCGAAGAAAATCCTATCGATCTTCAAATCTTAGGTATCGGCAGAAATGGCCACATTGGTTTTAACGAACCAGGTTCACCACTAGACGGTACAACTAGAAAAGTTGGTTTGACAGAATCAACAATCGAAGCTAACACACGTTTCTTCGAGGATGAAAAAGACGTTCCACGCTTTGCTTACTCAATGGGTATTGGCTCAATCATGAAAGCTAAGAAGATCATCCTTCTAGCTTATGGTGAAGCTAAAGCTGATGCTATCGCCGCTACTGTTGACGGTCCCGTTACAGAAGACTGCCCAGCAAGTGCTCTACAAAACCACCCAGATGTAACACTTATTATTGATGAAGCTGCTGCATCAAAGTTAAAATAATTAAATAATTTAACCGATAGTCCTAATTAATTTTAGGACTATTTTTTTATAAAAAATATCTGTTCCTAATTAATCCCGTAACTTAAAACGACATCCATTTAGAAAAGTAATGTAATACGCTTATTCTAAATAGATGCCGTTTATTTTTATTCAAAAAGAGATTAATAAGTAGAATCGTTTGCCAGTCTGGAGCAAAAATTAAAAATGCGGCCAGCTGTGAAATCATTGTTAGCGGCTTCGCCGGTTACAATGAAGCTGACCTTGGAGATCCATTATTTTACACAAAGTGTAAAATAATTAGCTTCAAGTCACGCTCACAGCGCTCCACCAGCTTTTTTAATTTTTGTGGAAGACGGAATTTTTAAGTTTATAAAGCAGCCTTAATTTCAGCTACAATTTGTTCTGGAGTTAATTTAAACTCATGCCATAATTCAGCAGTAGTTTCACGGTCATTGAAACGCTTAGCTGCTCCAAAGTTAAGTACATGCATATCGGTATCTCCATAGAAACGACTGACTTTTTCACCAAAACCACCACTTAAGCTAGCTTCTTCTAGCGTAACCACTAATTGGTGATCCTTTTCCAAATTACTCAAAGTCTCATCATCAAGTTCAGAGATATCACGAGGATCAATAACAGTTACATCGAGATTTTCTTTATTCAATTGTTGTTGTACCTCTTCGGCTAATGGTAATAAACTACCAAGTCCTAGAATTGCAACCTTCTTACCCGCATGCAAAATATTCATCTTGTGTGCATCGAAATCATTCAAAACAGCAGAATGAACATCATTACTTGGCACTCTGATAGCAACTGGTCCAATATTTTGATGAAGAGCCCAGTGCATCATAGCAGTTAGTTCTTCTTTAGTTGTTGGGGCTAAGTAAGTTAATCCAGGAATATTACTCAACATTGCAATATCAAAGATACCTTGATGAGTTGGATCTCCAGCGCTGATACTACCACCGGATACCATGATAGTTACAGGCAACTTATTAATACCCAAATCATGAGACAACTGATCATATGCTCTTTGTAAAAATGTTCCTGAATGAAAAACAATTGGTCTCATACCTTGTTGAGCTTGTCCAGCCGCAAAAGTAATTGATTCTTGTTCGGCGATACCAACATCAAAATAGCGATCAGGATGTTTACGTCCAAATCTCTTCAAATCATAAGATCCTGGAATAGCAGCTGTAATTGCTGTAATTGGCGTTTTATCTTCAGTGATCTCTTTTTCCAATTCAGCGTGTATAACGTCGTTATAAGTTTCACCTGTAACAGGATGCAAAGTCTTACCAGTCTTCAAATCAAAAGGTACATGCCAGTGGAAAGCTTCTTTGTGATCGATTGCTGGTTGATAACCATGCCCCTTTTCTGTTTGGACATGTAACACAATTGGATGATCAATATCTTTAACAGCTTTAAAAGCATCCAACATTGATTGCATATCATTTCCATCAGCCACATAACGGTAATCTAAGCCCATAGCTTTAAATAAGTTATGAGAACTTTGTCCGTTAGTTTCACGTAGTTCTTTGAGGCCTTGATACATACCACCGTGATCTTCAGCGATAGCCATCCCATTATCATTAACTAAGATAATTAAATTAGATTTCAAAGTGGCCGCGATGTTCAAACCTTCTAGAGCTAGACCACCTGAAAGTGAGCCATCCCCAATAACAGCCATCACATTGCCAGATTTACCTTGTAGATCACGAGCTGAAGCCATACCAGTTGCCAAAGCAATTGAAGTTGAAGTATGTCCAATATTGAAATAGTCATGAGGACTTTCCTCTGGAGCAGTGTAGCCACTAACATCTTCAAAATGTTTTGGATCAAGCCAAGCTTGTTTACGACCCGTTAAAATCTTATGGGTGTAAGATTGGTGCGAAACATCCCAAACAACTTTATCAGTCGGAGAATTAAAAATCGTGTGAAAAGCAATCGTCAATTCAACAGCACCCAAGTTTGGACCAACATGACCTCCAGTTTGACTAACCTTGTTAAGCAATACTTGACGGATTTCAGTTGCTAATTGTGTTAATTGTGTCAAATCCAACTTCTTCAAATCAGCTGGTTGATCAATTGTATTTAAAATTGGTGTTTCCATATATTCGTTTCCTACTTTCCTCAATTTTTTATCGATGATTTCATACTACGACTTAAAGTAACCTTTAGGTCAAGAATATTTATCAAAAAAATTTATTTATTTTTAAAATGATTAATCCCCATCACGAATTTTTATTGACAAAGGATTAAAAAAACCAGTAACCTAATGAGGTTGTATTTTTAATAGGTGGTTAATATGAAAGAAAAATTATTTAAAAAAGCAGATTATAAAAAATTTGTGGCTGGTGACGCCCATTTTGAAAAGGTTCTAACTCGTGGAAATCTAATCTCAATGGGAATTGGAGCCATTATCGGTACAGGAATTTTTATCCTACCCGGAATCGTCGCTTCTGAAACAGCCGGACCCGGTATCACAATTTCCTTTATTCTGTCCGCTATTGTCTGTGTCATGACAGCAATGTGTTTTGCGGAATTATCCTCAACTTTTCCAGTTGCTGGTAGCACTTATTCATACGGAAGTATTATTTTTGGACAATTTCCCGGTTGGTTAATTGGCTGGGCTCTATGTTTGGAATATGTTTTAGGCGTTTCAGCCGTATCTTCAGGCTTTTCAGCCTATTTTGTCAGTCTCTTCAAAGGATTAGGCGTTGCTCTACCAAAAGCAGTCACAGGTCCATTTGAGCCTTCTAATGGAACCTTCATTAATTTACCTGCTGTTATCGTTTTGATTTTAATTTATTTATTACTCCGTCGTGGAGTTCTAGCATCAGCCAGAATGAATACCGTAATGGTCTTTGTAAAAATTGCGGTTGTGCTTGCTTTCATTATTATCGGTCTGTTCTATATCAAACCAGCTAATTATCATCCCTACTTTCCAATGGGCGGTATGGGCGTTGTCAAAGGGGCAGCGCTAGTCTTCTTTGCCTATCTGGGCTTTGATGTTATCCCGTCCTCGGCACCAGAAGTTAAGAACCCACAGAAGAATATTCCTATCAGTATCATGAGTTCTTTAGCTGTCTGTGCAATTCTTTATGTTATTTTATCCGCCGTCTTAACTGGAATGGTCAGTTACAAAGACTTAAATGTTTCTGATCCTGTTGTCTTTGCTCTACAAAAAGTAGGTTTGAACAAAGTAACCTTCCTAATCAGTATTGGCGCTCTAGCCGGAATGTTTACCATGATGCTCAATACCGTTTACGGCGGTTCTCGTCTAATTTACGCCCTTGGCCGTGATGGTATGATTCCCGAAGCATTTGGAAAAATTCATCCCAAGGCTAAAATGCCAATGCTTTCACTCAATGCCATTTCACTTCTAGCTATTCTTTTAGGTGGTTTCGTTTCCTTGAAAGAATTAACTAGCTTGGTAAATATCGGAACCTTGATTTCCTTTGTCTTCGTAGCTTTAGGAATTATTAAATTGAGACATCGCAATGATGTACCAAAGAGTGAATTCAAAGTTCCTCTATATCCTTGGTTACCAATAATTTCTGCTATCTCATGTGTTATTTTAATGACTCAAGTTAGTATCAATTCTTGGATCACTTTCATCTTCTGGATTCTGATCGGTGTAGGTATTTACTTCGCCTACGGTTATAAAAAGAACGATTAAAAAATGCTATAAAACACGTTGATGTGTTTTATAGCATTTTTTATTCAGCAAAGTAAGGTTCAATGATTTCTAATTTCTTATTATCCAAATCCAATTTAGCTTTTAACCCATATGGTAAAGTCGTTCTAGGATAAGCATGTCCAAAGTTAAAATTCGTCATCAATGGTGTCTTAGTATCTGCTGTCTCTTCTTTTAAAACTTGGCAGTATTCTTCATAGTGAACTTCATTCTGAGGCTTACCAGTGATAATAGCAGCAACTGCTTGCAAAATTCCTTTGGCCTTCAAATTCTTCAACATCTCACGATATTCTTCCGGTGTCGGCTTCTCTTCACTAGTTTCCAAGAATAAAATTTTGCTCTCAAACTCTTCGGCATCAGGAAGCAAATGATATTTTTCATTAATTTTCGGCTCATCGTTATAACGTTTATCGGTAAGCAAACTATTGAGACTATCTATGCAACCACCCAATAACTGACCTTCGATGACTCCTGATCCACGTTGAACTTGATATCCTTTAGTTTCGGAATGACTAACCCGAGGTGTATCTAAAGCTGCTTCTGAAAAGTCAGTCCGTTCTTCATACCAGACAGGACTACTTGAAATTTCTGTAGTGGCCGGATTTTGAAAATAATGTTCCAAAGTCTTTTTGGTATATGGCAGTAATTCAGTATCTAACTCGGCCAAATCATTGATAACATTAGGACCATAAAAAGTTGTTAATCCTAATTGATACAACATTAAATGATCCACTGTCGTATCTGAAAAACCGGTAAACAATTTAGGATGCTGTTGTACGTTTTCAACGAATTCTGAATCGTCTAACAAATAAGGTGCTA
The DNA here is from genome assembly GCF_001435445.1 of Companilactobacillus kimchii DSM 13961 = JCM 10707. GTDB lineage: Bacteria > Bacillota > Bacilli > Lactobacillales > Lactobacillaceae > Companilactobacillus > Companilactobacillus kimchii. The sequence continues at coordinate 204,859 of NZ_AZDH01000001.1, forward strand.
AACGATACGTATCTTCCCCACCAATAGCACAGAAAATACCTTTAATTCGATTATCAGCGAAAGCTTGTTTCAAATCGTCGGCGCGCTTTTCGGGATGATTCTTTATGAATTCAATTCCTTTCAAACTATTAGGCATGAATTCTGGAATCAAACCTAATTCTTCAATCCGTTTCTTGCCTTGATTCAGCTCATGTTTGGCAAATTTCTCACCTAATACTCCTGCAGAAAGACTAACAATTGCAACGTGATCTCCCTTTTTCAATGCTTGTGGTTTAATCATTAACCGTTCCCCCTGACCTTTAACAAATACTTATTTTTTAAGAATAATACTCCTGCTACCAAAATAATAATAGGGATAAGTGTAATTGGGAAAAATAACATAATAAATATTCCTGCAACAATTGGTGATAACAATTCACTCATAAGAGTCGTTGCCAAAACAGCTACTACTAGTAAGGTATCAAAGTTTGGCAAGAGTGCCGCGGTCGCAAAACCAGCTGTCATTGTGGCAAACGTGATTGGAAAAATATCCCCTCCACGCCAATTAAACGTTAAACACCAAACCAAGAAAATTAATTTTAATAGCGCCATGAAAAATAGAAAGGTCGCTGATTGATTACTCCAAGCTCCAATCAATAAATGCAAACTATGTTGACCGGAGAATAATAGATTGGGCTCTAAATATGAGATAGCGATAATTCCTAACGCTCCCAAAGCAATCCTCACGGCCAAATTCAACTTTAACTGCTGAATAGATTTTTCAAATAAATAATTTAATTCTTTCAAAATCATTCCGACAACAATTCCTACTATCATCAAAAGTGGCACAATCCACAATTCATTTAGCTGCCAATGTGAATGACCTAATTTCATAATAAAAGAAGGCTGATCAGTTTGTTTAATCAATAGAACGAATTCCAACAAACCGTTAATAGAGAAAACTACATAGAGTAATTTTTTCCATTTCAAAAGTTTTGGTGTCTTAGGAGCAATTTTTTCATCATACTTTTGACGATATTTGAAAGGATTCAGGAGACGTTTTATTGCTGTTCCCAAAGATAATCGTTTTAGCTCATCATATTGAAAATAAAAATAACGTAAATTATCGGCTTGCCAAATTGACAATGAAATAATAGCACTCAACAATGCTGCCTCAGGACCGACGCCACTTCCAAAACTTAAAATGACTAGAGTTACCAACAGATTCAAGAAAACATCTTGATAATCAATTGTCTGATTTTGCTTCAGCTCTTTCAACGAATCTTTCGAAGTCTTGGGAAGATTCGGCCAACGTTTTAACAAAGAGTACAATATGAAACTTCCGACAACAATTAGAAATATTTGAAAAAAATGACTATTACTGAGCCAAACAATTTTAGTCAGAAAACCCTCAATAACTAAAAAAGCTGCCGCAATAAGGCCAATAATAGCACTCAATAATAATCCATAACTGACGAATAAAACTTTTTTGATAGCCACCACCCACTCTCGTAAATTAAGAAAATTATAGCATTGAAATTTGGATAAAAAAAAGAGTCCTGCATGTCTGCAGGACCCTTTAGGTGGTAAGGTGCGGTGATTTTCCAAACGCTTGCGCGCCAACCACGTACCCTTACCTCGGTTTGGCACCAAGATGTAGTATCGCACGTTCAAACATCCCCGTCAATCTAAATCGTCTTAATGATGATTCATTGCTTTAAAAAAACGGCTGAAATCACAATGATTTCAGCTGTTTTTCATTTATTGTTTCACATGGAACATATTGTATAAAGACATATGTTCGCCACTATATATTGTAGTCAATTTAATTCATTATTTTTCAATTGTTTTGACCAAATTATAACAGAGTTTATGACTAAGAATAGCTGTCTCCGGACTAACTGGATTCTCACCATCCTTGGTAACTGCCTTGAGAAAGGCTCTAGTAATCGGATCAAATCCTCTTGTCACCAAAGTATTCTCCCAATCCGGGCGTGAAGTTTGTGTAATCGCCCCGGTTTGATACATTTGTAAAAGATTTAAGTTAGTAACTACCTGGCGCACTTTTGAACCTTGAACAGTAGTCATTTCTAAATTACTGCCGCCAACCATATTCGTAATAACTTGAACATGACTCTTTGCTCCAGTCAAAGTGATATAGCCTTGTTCTAAATTACCATCATTAGTAACTAAGAAGTTATCTATTTTTTGAATAGGTTCATCCATCAAATAAACCGCCGTGTCGACTGAATGAATCATCAAGTCAAAAATAGCGAACGCTGTTGGTTGTAGTGCATTCTCACGAATCTTTTCCGAGACAATAGTTCGTTTATCAGTAATTTGTTTTAATTGTTGATCAAATGGCGCAAATCGACGATTAAAGCCACAAGTTAACAATAGTTTTTTCTTTTCCGCTAGTTGGTAAAGTTCTTCTACTTCTGCCAAATCTTCTGAAACTGGTTTATCGACATAAACGTTAATGCCTGCCATCAATAGCTGTTTGATGATCTGATAATGTGTTTGTGTTGGCGTATGAACAAAAACTGCCAGTGGTTTCTCAGCTATCAATTGATCCAATGTCTGATGAAAATGTTTGAATCCATACTTCTGTTCCAACATTTTTCCTTTAGCTTCATTTCTAGTTGTTAAATGCCATTCATATTTATCTTGCAAAGTCGCCATAACCGGTAAATAAGCTTTTTGTGCAATATTTCCTAGCCCAATGACACCAATTTTTTCCATATATTTAACCTCTTAATCTTGATTGAACAATTTCAAATGTTCTTTGAGGTACTTTCCAGTTAAACTAGCTGAATTATTTGCAACCGTTTTCGGTGTACCCGTTGCTACAATTTTACCACCATTGACTCCACCTTCGGGACCTAAATCATTGATGTAATCAGCATTGGATATAATATCCAAATCGTGTTCAATTACGATGATTGTGGCGTGACGTTTCAACAATTTATTAAAGACATCCAACAATACGCCAACATCCTTAGGATGCAACCCAACACTAGGTTCATCGAAGACAAAGAGTTGATTCTTTTGACTACGCTTCATATAAGTAACTAACTTCATTCTTTGAGCTTCCCCACCGGACAAAGTCGGTGTACTTTCACCTAATTTAAGATAGCTTAATCCAATATTGATCAAAACATCTAGTGTGTTTTTGATTTGAGGAACATCTTGGAAAAATTTATCAGCTTGTTTAACTGACATATCTAGGATCTCAGCAATGTTCTTACCATGCCACATAATATCAAGAATTTCTTTTTTATAACGATTTCCGTGGCAGACAGGGCAAGTTTGAACCATATCAGGTAAGTACTGAATATCCAAAGTAATTACACCAGTACCACCACAATTTGGACAAGCACCCTGTTTATTGTTGTATGAAAAATAAGTTGGCGTAAATTTCTTAGCTTTAGCCTCTGATGTTTGTGCAAAGATTTTTCTTAGATGATCCAAAATTTTGGTGTAGGTTCCAACCGTCGAACGAACATTTTTACCAATTGGAACCGAATCAACTTTAACAATATTTTTAATATCAGCGTTATCAACTGATTTGACAAATTTAGGTAGTTTCTCCCCATCTATTTTGGCTTGTAATGCTGGTAATAGACTTTCAAAAATTAGAGTTGTCTTACCAGAGCCTGACATCCCCGAAACGATATTAAGTGATTCTTTACTAAATTTAGCCGTCATATCGTGAATGTTATAACGGTCTCCAATCTGAATACTGATGGTTCCTTTTTTAAAGACCTCTGTTGGTTGATGTTTGATAATATCAGCTTTACCCGTTAAATAAGGTTGAATCACAGAATCGGGATGATGTTCAATTTCCTCGACTGTCCCTTGTGTAATAACACGACCACCATCAGCACCAGAATCAGGACCTATTTCAATTACGTAATCGGCAGCCGCAATAATACTTGTGTCATGATCTACGACAATCAAGGAATTCCCCAATCTAACTAATTCACGCAAAATTTTAATCAATCCAGCCACATTAGCGGCGTGTAATCCGACACTAGGCTCATCTAAAACATACAGAACCCCAGTCATCTGATTTCTGATCGTCCGAGCTAACTGAATTCTCTGAAGTTCACCAGTTGATAAAGTATTACCAGCACGAGAAATGGATAAATAATTAAGTCCCAAATCAACGATGGGTGACAGCAAATCTAATAATTCATTAGTCAAATTTTTGCCCAAGGATTTCATATCATCAGGCAACCAATCCATAATTTCCTGACAAAAATCTTGAAGTTGGGAAATCGTAAATTGGGAAACTTCAGCGATATTTTTACCGACTAATTCATTGGTAAACAATTTAGGATTAAAACGACTACCATGACAATCTGGACAAACCTTTTCGGTATAGAATCTTTCCAAACGTGTCAAAGTATTCTCGTTCTTAGTACTCTTCAAACTATTCTTGACGGCAGTTATTGCATTCTCATAAAGGGCATTCAGTCTAAATGAACGTCCAGTCTTAGTAGGAACCAAAACCTCTTTCTTCTGTTCCTTGCCATTAATAACGATATCCTTTTCCTTTGCCGTTAAGTCTTTGAATGGGACGTCAGTTCTAACGCCTAATTCTTTAATAATATCTTTTTGTAAAGTTCTTCCAGGCAAATTCCAAGATCTTACAGCTCCCTCATCAATACTTAAGGATTGATCTGGAATAATCTTATCTAATTCAATTTCCTTTAAAAAACCCGTTCCTTGGCAAGTAGGACAAGCACCATCTGAATTGAAGGCAAAGTCCTCAGCACCAAAGGCCATGAATTTAGCCTGACAAACGGGACAGGTCATCATCCCCATAGCCTCATCGCTGGTTGGCAAATCCATAACTTCTGAAATCTTTAAAGTTGGATCTAAACGATGACCATTGGGACAAACTACTGAAGCTAGTCGTGAAAACATCAATCGTAAAATATTCAGACTCTCAGTCATCGTTCCAACGGTTGAGCGAACACTAGGTACAACAGGACGTTGTCTTAAGGCAATCGTTGAAGGTAAATTCTTGATGTTTTTAACGTCAGAACGACCCATTTGTGTGATTCTTCTTCTCGTGTAGGTCGACAAAGCATTCAGATACTTTCTAGCTCCTTCTGCATAAATCGTATCCATAGCCAAAGATGATTTTCCTGAACCCGAAACTCCGGTGATAGCTACAAACGAATTCAAGGGAATATCTACATTGATATTCTTAAGGTTATTAGCATTAGCACCAACAACTTCAATATTATCTGGAATATAATTTTTATGTCTAATTGTCATAACTTTCTCCCTCTAGTTAACGGGTAAATTATAACATTGTCGTTTGTTATTCCTTAATATAACGATGAAGTTAAATTTTAGTATTTATTTATCAAGCGATAAGTGGCGGCGGAATATTGTATTTTCTTTCTATTCTAAACAAAGAAGGACCATGTCGCTTGCGACATGGTCCTTCCAAATTTTCATATAATATGTTTCAAAAAGTAACGTTATAACGGTTAACTAGTTTGCCTCAGGCAACTTAGCAATCTTACCTTGTTCAATATAGACACTCAAGATACCGATATCAGCGGGATTTACACCACTGATACGACTTGCTTGAGCGATTGTTTCAGGATTGATTTTACTCAATTTTTGAACGGCTTCAGTAGCTAAACTATCAACCTTTGTGTAATCAAGACGAGCAGGAATCTTCTTTGATTCCATCTTCTTCAAACGGTCAATTTGAAGTTGTTCTTTTTTAATATAACCCGCATACTTCGTAGCAATTTCAACTTGTTCAGCAACTCGATTATCAACTGGAAAATCAGCAGCACCGACCATATCAATAATATCTTGATAGTGAACTTCTGGTCTTCTCAAGAAATGATCAGCTAGTACGCCATCCTTCAAAGGCTTTAAGTCATGTGCCTTTAGGAATGGCAATGCTTGCTTAGGGGTAATCATCTTACGTGAAAGACGATCTAATTCCATCTTGATAGTTTGACGTTTCTCTTTGAAGGCGTTATAACGGTCATCATTAATCAATCCAAGGGCATAGCCTTTGTCAGTTAAACGAAGATCAGCATTATCATGACGTAAAATCAAACGATATTCTGCACGACTAGTTAATAGACGATATGGTTCATTAGTTCCCTTAGTTACAAGGTCATCAATCAAAACACCAATATAAGCTTCGTTACGATGCAAAATAAATGGATCTTTACCTTGAGCACGTAGAGCAGCATTGATACCGGCCATAATTCCTTGACCAGCAGCTTCCTCGTAACCTGATGTTCCGTTCATTTGTCCAGCTGTGAAGAGATTCTTTACAACTTTAGTTTCAAGGTTTAACTTCAATTGCCATGGTTCGATAACATCATATTCAATAGCATACCCAGGACGCATCAACTTAGCATTCTGAAGTCCTGCAACTGAATGAAGCATCTTCAATTGAATTTCCTCGGGCATAGATGTTGAGAAATCCCCAACATAATACTCTTGAGTATCCTTACCTTCTGGCTCTAAAAAGATTTGATGTCTTGGTTTGTCAGCGAAACGAACAATCTTATCTTCAATTGATGGGCAATATCTAGGGCCAACACCCTTGATAACACCAGAGAACATTGGAGCACGATTAAGATTTTCACGAATAATCTTATGCGTATCTGCATTAGTATAAGTCATCCAACAAGAAATCTGATGTTGAAGATAACTTGAATCAGGCGTTTCAAATGAGAAATGGTTAGGCTCTTTATCACCTGGTTGTTCGATTGTTTGGTCAAAATCAATCGTATCCTTGTTAACACGAGGAGGTGTCCCTGTCTTAAATCTTGTTAACTTGAAACCATGCTTCTCAAGATCTTCAGATAACTTGATTGAAGGAATACTGTTATTAGGACCAGATGAGTATGTCAATTCACCAATGATGATTTTACCTCTGGATGATGTACCCGCTGTTAAGACAACAGATTTAGCATGATACTTAGCTCCAGTGGCTGTAACGATACCTTTGCAAACACCATCTTCAACGATCAACTTTTCAGCAATACCTTGGCGGAGCGTTAAATTAGGCTCTTTTTCCAAAGTATTCTTCATTTCACGGTGATACATATTCTTATCAGCTTGGGCACGAAGTGCTCTAACAGCAGGTCCCTTACCGGTATTAAGCATTCTCATTTGGATGTAAGTCTTATCGATATTGCGGCCCATTTCGCCACCTAAAGCATCAATTTCACGAACAACAATTCCTTTAGCTGGTCCACCAACTGAAGGGTTACATGGCATGAAAGCTACCATATCCAAATTGATTGTAATTAATAATGTCTTTTCGCCCATTCGAGCGGCAGCCAAAGCAGCTTCTGAGCCCGCATGGCCGGCACCTACAACGATAACGTCATAAGTTTCTGAATCAAATTCTTTAACTTCCATTTTTCCACCTATTAACTTAAATTAACTATTTTCCTAAACAGAATTGTGAGAACAATTGTGTAATTAACTCATCTGGATAACTTTCACCGGTAATTTCACCGAGAGTGTTCCAGCAAGCTGTCATATCGATTTGTACAAGGTCAATAGGCATTCCAGCCTCAATCCCTGAAATAACGTCATTAAGACTATTCTTGGCCTTACGAAGCAATCCTGCTTGTCTAGCACTAGTGATGATGACATTACTACTATTATCTTCAATTCCTGAATTAAAGATTTTACCGATGGTTTGTTTGATTGTTTCAATACCATCATTCTTAATGGCTGAAGTTTGCAAAATAATATCGTCATCCTTCAACTGAACTACTGAATTAGGCGTTATAACGGGCATCAAATCATTCTTGTTAAAAATAACGATTCGTTTCTTGTCTGTTGTAGCATTTAATAGTTCAATATCGTCATCTTCTAGTTCTCGACTAGAGTCCAAAACTAAAATTACCAAGTCAGCACTCTTTAAAGCACTCTTAGAACGCTCAACACCAATCTTCTCAACTTTATCTTCAGTATCACGAATTCCAGCTGTATCGATCAATTTAAGCGGTACACCATCAATATTGACGTACTGTTCAACTACATCACGTGTTGTTCCAGCAACATCAGTTACGATAGCCTTATCTTCGTCCAAAAGCCGATTCAAAAGACTAGATTTACCAACATTAGGTTTTCCAACAATTGCGGTAGCTAAACCATGTTGTAAAATTTCACCACTATCAGCTGTCTTTAATAGTTGATCAATACTTGAACTCACAGTACGAGCCTTTTCCAGCAACAATTTAGTTGTCATCTGGTCTGTATCGTACTCTGGATAATCGATATTAACTTCAACTTGAGCTAAAGAATCCAAAATTTCCTGACGTAAATTGGCAATCAAATGATGTAGATTTCCATCCAACTGATTGACAGCCACTTGCATAGCTTTATCAGTTTTCGCACGAATCAAATCCATCACAGATTCGGCTTGCGTCAAATCAATTCGACCATTCAGAAAAGCTCGTTTTGTAAATTCACCAGGTTCGGCCATTCTGGCACCAGAACCAATTAAAAGTTGAAGTACTTTATTCGTAGCAACTATACCCCCGTGGGTATTTATTTCTACTACATCTTCACATGTGAAAGTCTTAGGGGCACGCATTACAGAAACCATTACCTCATCAACCAATGAACCATCAGCTGGATCAATAATGTGACCATAATTAATCGTATGACTTGCAACTTTAGCAAGATCGCGTCCCTTAAATAATTTCTTAGCGACTGAAATAGCCTGATCTCCTGACAAACGAACGATGGAGATAGCACCTTCCCCAGGAGGTGTTGAAATGGCTGCGATTGTGTCGTATTCAGTTACTGCACTTGGCATAAAATAGCTCCCTTCTCTATTTTTGAGCATAAAAAAAGTGCATAATCCGCCTGTTCTGACGGAAAAGCACCTTGACTACTTTTCTATATTCGATATTGAAATTTCTAAAACATCTTAACGAGATTTTTAGAGATTGTCAATTATTTACGATTTTTATATACACGCTTCTTAGCTTTTCTAAGACGACGTTGTTTATCACGTTCTGCTTCCTCAGCCTGTTTTTGTTCACGACGATACTTGAACGGATTTTGGAAAGCCAATGTCTGAAGAACTTGGAACGCATTAGTTACAACCCAATAAATTGTAATAGCTGATGGGAATGTCAATGCTGGAACAAAGATAAAGATTGGCATGACATAAGTCATAAGCTTTGTTGTCGCATTTTGTTGTGGTTGTGAATAGCTAGAAATGTATGTACTTAAGAAAGTAAATACACCAGCTAGGATAGCCATGATGTAATATGGATCAGCTTTTCCAAGTTGCATCCATAAGAAAGTACCATCACGTAATTGTGTTGTCTTGTAAATAGCTTGATACAAGGCGAACATAACTGGCAATTGAATTACCAATGGCAAACAACCAGCTACAGGGTTAACTCCTGCTTCACTATATAACTTTTGTGTTTCTTCCCTCAATTTTTGTTGAGTCTCAACGTCTTTTGATGAATATTTGTCCTGAAGAGCCTTCATTTGAGGCTGAATCTTCATTTGCTTATTCATACTTCTGATTTGAAGCCAGTTAAGTGGCAACAGAATAACACGCACGATAACTGTGAAAAGAACGATAGCCCAACCATAACTATTACCTACGATTGATGCTAACCAAAGAATGAATTGAGAGAAACTATATAAAATATAGTGATCCCAGAACCCAGTACTGTGGCTTGTGATTGGTTCATTTAGGTTAGAACAACCAGCCAACACCAATACAACACTAAGTAATAGCGCAATACCTATGTACTTCTTTAAGCTTTTTTTATTCACTTTTACACCCATTATTTTTTATTCATTAAAATTTAATATCCTACTGTAATATTTTACCCAATTTTAATAAATGCACAATATTCTTTTTTGTTTCAAACATGTCCAAATCAATAGCTGGCTTTCTTGCAATAATCAAGAAATCTAATTCTGCAGGAAGTTCAGGTTTCAATTCCAAAAGTGATTGACGAACGTATCTTTTAATACGATTACGACCAACCGCAGTATGTGAAACCTTTTTTCCTACAGATAATCCAACACGAAAATGTTTTTGGTCCTTTTTCGCAATCTTATATAGTACAAAGTTGCGATTAGCGACTGAATATCCATTTGAATAGACATATTGAAACTCATTTTCTTTTTTTATTCGATAGCTTTTTCTCATATGTCACCAGACTACTCTCGTTTTGTAATAAAAAAAGACCACCAAATTGTTTAGTGATCCTTCAAAACTAAGCTGATAATACTTTGCGACCCTTTTTACGGCGTCTTGCTAGAACTTTGCGACCATTACTTGTACTCATTCTCTTCATGAAACCATGGACGCGTTCACGGTGACGCTTCTTTGGTTGATATGTTCTCTTTGTAGTCATCAGTAAACCTCCTGACTCTTATATTAAAAATTTTTTAAATAACACTTCTTCAGACAATTGCTTAACTATAATATCATGTTCTAGCTCGAATTTAAACAGCTAATTTCCTATAAATGTAAAACTTCGCTAAAAAGTTTTTCGCATTTTCGATTGTGGATAATTTGTTTAAAGATTTGATAACTTATTTTTTCCACAGCTCCATAAACAGGGTTTTCCAACTGTTAACTTTGCTGTGTTTTAGTTTTCCACAGAATTTGTGGAATTCTTGTTTTTTGTTTGTAACACCTGCAAATCAAGACTTTTTAAGCTTCTAAATTGTGGATAACTATGTTAACAACTGAAATGGATTTCTATTTTCCACAAAGCTGTGGATTATTAAATTACCTGTTGTTATTTCTTCATAATTTAAACAAGTGTTCTGTGGAAAACTTCTTAATAGAATGATAAACTATAAACTGTCATTTTAGGGAAAAAATTATCCACAACTTAAGATTGGGGGGAAATAATTGCAAAATATAAATAACTCAACTGATCCAAAACTTACAGAATTTTGGGACTATTTTACAAGTAAACTTAGATCTCAATTAACTTCTGTCAGTTATTCAACTTGGGTTGAAAGTGCAAATCCCTTATACATAGATGGAAATAACATTTATATTTCAGTCCCAACAAAACTGCACAAAGACTATTGGGAACGAAATTACACCGAAAAAATTGCTATTTACTCATATGAATTAAACGGAATTGAACTCAACCCAATTATTGAAAATGATGATGAGGTCACAAAAAAAGAGGAGCAAGAAATTGCTCCCCAAGTTGAACCAGCCACTGAGACTGCTCAACCAAAACATATATTTCATAACTCACATTTAAATCCGAAATATACTTTTTCATCATTTATTGTTGGTAGTGGAAATCAAATGGCCCATGCCGCAGCCCTTGCTGCAGCTGAAGATCCAGGCGGTGTCTACAATCCATTATTCATTTATGGAGGCGTTGGCTTAGGAAAAACTCATTTAATGCAAGCTATTGGACATCAAATGATCAAACTCGATCCAACTGCCAAAGTAAAGTACGTTACCAGTGAAACTTTCGCAAATGACTTTATTAATTCTATTCAAATGAGGACACAAGATGATTTTCGTCAAGAATATCGCAACGTCGATCTACTATTAATAGATGACATTCAATTTTTTGCCGAAAAAGAGGGTACTCAAGAGGAATTCTTCCATACTTTTAACGAATTATACGAAAATGGTAAGCAAATTGTCATGACTTCTGACCGCTTGCCAAATGAAATCCCTAAATTACAAGCCAGATTGGTTTCCCGTTTCACTAGTGGTTTATCAGCTGATATTACTGCTCCTGATCTCGAAACTCGAATTGCTATACTAAGAAACAAAGCCAAAGCGGAACATCTAGAGATTCCCAACGATACTTTGTCTTACATTGCTGCACAGATTGACACAAATGTCCGTGAACTTGAAGGTGCTTTAATACGCGTTCAAGCTTATTCAACAACCAAAAACACTGATATAACTAAATCCGTTGCTGCTGATGCGTTAAAAGCCTTTAAACTATCTAATGATAAAAAAGGCTTATCAATTGCAAAAATTCAAAGTAAAGTTGCGAAATTTTATCATGTCTCCGTTCAAGACTTAAAAGGTAAGAAACGTGTAAAATCAATTGTTGTACCTCGACAAATCGCGATGTACCTGGCTCGAGAGCTGACAGATAGGTCACTTCCACAAATTGGTATGGAATTTGGCGGAAAAGATCATACAACTGTCATGCACTCTTGTGATAAAATATCCGAATTGGCTCTAAAAGATGACGATTTAAAACGCTCCATCAACGAATTAAAAGATGACCTCAGAAATTAACATGTTCATAACTTTTGACTTTTCCCAGAGTTATCCACACCTGTTAATAACATTCAAAAATCTTATGAATATTAAGTTCTAGTGACTTATCCACAGTTTTAACAGGCCCTACTACTACTTCTATATTTATATTAATTAATTAAAAAAGGGAGTTACCCATGAAATTTTCTATTGATCGATCAAAATTCATTAATCAAACAAGTAACGTTCAAAGAGCAATTTCAACAAAGACAACTATTCCAATTTTGACTGGAATGAAATTAGATCTTTCTGAAAGTGGCTTAACTATTACTGGAAGTAATTCTGATATTTCAATTACTTCATTCATTTCTAAAGAAAATTCTGAAAATGATTTAAAAATTGAAAGTACTGGCTCAATTGTTTTACCAGCTAGATTTTTCAACGAAATTATTAAAAAGCTTCCTGGTGACAACTTCGAACTTGAAGTTTTAGAAAATAATCAAACTTTAATTAAATCAGGTGTTTCAGAATTTACTATCAATGGATTAGATGCCGTTAATTATCCACATCTTCCAGAAGTTGAAACTGATAATCAATTAGTTCTACCAACAGATGTCTTTAAAGAAGTTGTTAATCAAACAGTTATTGCTGTTTCAACTCAAGAAAGTCGTCCAGTTCTAACTGGTGTTAACTTCTTGATCAGTAATGAGGGTTTAACTGCTGTTGCCACAGATAGTCACCGTCTTTCTCAAAGAAGAATCAATATAACTAGTGATGAAGACTACAATTTAATTATCCCTGGTAAGAGTTTGACTGAATTAGTTAGAACTATCAGCGACAGTGTTAAAGAAATCTCAATGTCGATCTCAGAAAATCAAGTTTTGTTCAGTTTTGATAACATTATGTTCTACTCAAGACTATTGGACGGTAGATATCCTGAGACTGATCGTTTGATTCCTGAAGAATCAAGTACGAAATTGACATTTGATTCTTCAAAATTACTAGCTTCAGTTGAACGTGCATCTTTGCTTTCACATGAAAGTAGAAATAACGTAATTAAATTAGAGATCAAAGCTGTGGATAAAAAAGCTACTCTTTATGGTAATTCTCCAGAAGTTGGTACTGTGGAGGAAGTTTTGGATTTTGATAATCTTGAAGGGGACGATTTGGAGATTTCATTCAACCCTGATTATTTGAAAGATGCTTTGAGATCATTCGGTAGTAACACTACAATCGAAATGAGTTTTACTTCTCCATTGCATCCATTTACACTAAGACCTGTTGAAGATCGTGATAATTTTGTACAACTTATCACTCCAGTTCGTACATTTTAATGTGAAATAAACTAAATAGGCTGAACTTTTCGGTTCAGCCTATTTTTTTTTGCATTATATATTTAAACGCCGTAGTTTTGCGTAAGAACTTTTTTTGGACAATTTTAGTGGGTGGATACTCATTATCCGAAAAATTGCTCAAAACGGCTGATATTTCGTTCTAAGTTGTTTTTTATTGTGAAAACAACTATAATATTAGTATGTCATTAATGGATAAATCTAATAAATAGGGTGTTAATATGTCAGAAAAAATTAAGCTTGAAACTGAATTTATTACTTTAGGTCAACTTTTGAAAGATGAAGGTGTCATTGAGACTGGTGGCCAAGCCAAATGGTTTTTGAGAGAGAATTCAGTCTTACTTAATGGCAGTCCTGAGGATCGTCGCGGTAAGAAGTTGCGTTCTGGCGATGTAATAGTTGTCGGTGATCAAACTTTTGAAATCGAATAAATGTTTGTTAAAGAACTAAAACTTCAAAATTATCGTAACTATGAATCCTTGCAGGTCGAATTTTCGCCGAACATCAATGTGTTCTTAGGTGAAAATGCCCAAGGCAAGACCAATTTATTAGAGGCTATGTACTTTTTAGCTTTAACAAGAAGCCATCGAACATCAAATGACAAGGATTTAATTAAGTGGGGCAGTGATTTTGCTCGAATTTCTGGAACCGTGATAAAAGATAACTCTAGTCACTTAAAATTAGATTTAGTGATTAGTAAATCTGGTAAAAAAGCTAAATTGAATAATTTAGAACAACGTAAACTGTCGACTTACATTGGTAATTTGAATGTAGTTCTTTTTTCACCGGAAGATCTTTCAATCGTTAAAGGTAATCCAGGAATTAGGCGAAAGTTCATTGATATGGAATTTGGCCAAATGTCGCCGCAATATTTGAAGACGATGAGTCAATTTCGTTCAGTTCTAAAACAACGTAATGCGTATTTGAAGAAACTTCAGCATCATCAAGCAAAGGATTTGATCTATTTGGATGTTTTGTCCGATCAATTTGCAGCTTATTGTGCTGAAGTAGTTTTTTCACGCTTACAATTTTTACAGAAGCTTCAAGGCTATATTGAAAAGATTCATGCAAATATAACTGAAGATCATGAAAAACTAGAAATTACTTACAGCACATTTTTCAACACTGACGGTAAAACACTTGAAAATATTTATGATGTTTTCAAAGATACTTTCAAGAAAAATTATCAACGCGAGATTCAGCGTGGGGTGACCTTGGCTGGACCACATCGTGACGATATCAAGTTTTTAGTTAATGGAAAAAATGCTCAAGATTTTGGTTCGCAAGGTCAACAGCGTTCGGTTGCGTTGAGTCTGAAATTGGCTGAAGTTGAATTAATGAAAGATCAAGTTGGTGATTATCCGATTCTTTTATTAGATGACGTGTTATCAGAACTTGATCATAAGCGCCAAACCCATTTACTGTCGTCGATCAAACAGGGAATTCAAACGTTTATCACGACAACATCAATAGATGATGTGGATCCTGATTTGGTGAAGAATCCGAATATTTTAAATATAAATAATGGCAAAGTTCAACAGGAGGAGATTTAATGGCTGAAGACAGAAAAGCTGAGCTAGAAAAAAGAGAAGAACAAGTCGAAGAATATGATGCTAGTCAAATTCAAGTTCTTGAAGGACTAGAGGCTGTTCGTAAACGTCCTGGTATGTATATTGGCTCTACTAGTAAGCAAGGTTTACATCATCTTGTTTGGGAAATTATTGATAATGGTATTGATGAAGCTTTAGCTGGCTTCGCAACAAAGATTGAAGTTACTGTTGAACCTGATAACTCCATTACTGTTACTGATGATGGACGTGGTATTCCAGTTGATATTCAAAAGAAAACTGGTAAACCAGCTCTTGAAACGGTTTATACAATTTTGCATGCCGGAGGAAAATTCGGCGGTGGCGGATACAAGGTATCTGGTGGACTTCATGGTGTTGGTGCCTCAGTTGTTAACGCCTTGAGTAGTGAACTAGATGTTGAAGTTGTTCGTGGCGGAAAACGCTATGGTATCGACTTTAAACGCGGCAAGGTCAATAATGCTATGCATATTATTGGTGATGCTAAAGAATTTGAACATGGTACGAGAGTTCACTTTGTGCCAGATCCTGATATCTTTACGGAAACAACAATTTACGATGATAAAGTTTTAACAACTAGAATTCGTGAACTAGCTTTCTTAAATAAGGGACTTAAACTCACATTTACAGATAAAAGAGCTGATACAGCTGAAAAATTAGTATTCCATTATGAAGGCGGAATTAGAAGTTACGTTGAATTTATGGATAAGGATAAAGAAGTTCTCTTTGATGAACCAATTTATCTTGAAGGTGTTCAAGATGGTATTACAGTTGAAGTTTCGTTACAGTATACCGATGAATATCATACTAATTTGATGACTTTCGCTAATAACATTCATACTTATGAAGGTGGTACTCACGAAGTTGGATTCAAGACAGCTTTGACACGTGTTATTAACGATTACGCTCACAAAAATAAAATGTTAAAAGATACTGAAAAATTATCTGGTGAGGATGTTCGTGAAGGAATGACTGCGGTTGTTTCAATCAAGCATCCAGACCCACAATTTGAAGGTCAAACTAAGACTAAGCTTGGAAATAGTGATGCCAGAACAATCACTGATCGTTTATTCAGTGAACACTTCTCCAAGTTCTTGATGGAAAACCCTGACGTCGCTAAAAAGATCGTTGAAAAAGGTTCTTTAGCAACAAAAGCACGTCTAGCTGCTAAACGTGCTCGTGAAGTAACTAGAAAGCAAAATGGGTTGGAAATCAGTAACTTACCAGGTAAATTGGCTGATAATGCTAGTAAAGACCCTGAAATTTCTGAATTATTCATTGTCGAGGGTGATTCTGCCGGTGGTTCCGCTAAAACTGGTCGTTCACGTTTAACACAAGCCATTCTACCTATTAGAGGTAAAATCTTGAACGTTGAAAAGGCTTCAATGGACAAGATTTTGGCTAATGAAGAAATCAGAACATTGTTCACAGCTATGGGTACCGGTTTTGGAGAAGACTTTGATATTTCTAAAGCAAGATATCATAAGATCATTATCATGACCGATGCCGATGTCGATGGTGCTCATATCAGAACTTTACTTTTGACATTACTTTACAGATATATGCGTCCGGTTGTTGATGCAGGATATGTTTATATTGCCAAGCCACCTTTGTATCAAGTACGTCAGGGTAAGATGATGCAATACTTTGATACTGATAAAGAAAAAGATGATTTCGTTGAACAATTACCACCAAAGCCAGAGCCAAAGATCCAACGTTACAAGGGTCTTGGTGAAATGGATGCTGATCAACTTTGGGAAACAACTATGGATCCCGAGAAGAGAAGATTGGACCGTGTTAACCTCGATGACGCTATCGAAGCTAATGAAATTTTCTCAATGTTGATGGGTGATAAAGTTGAACCTAGAAGAGAATTCATTGAAGAAAATGCACGATATGCTGAAGTAGATTATTAAGGGAGGATGACAATTTAATGGCAGATCATAGAATAGAAAATGTTAACTTGACAGAAGTCATGAAGAATTCCTTCGTTGACTATGCTGCTAGTGTTATCGTGTCACGTGCTTTACCTGATGTACGTGATGGTCTAAAACCAGTTCATCGCCGTATTCTTTATGGTATGAATGAGTTAGGTGTTACACCTGACAAACCATATAAGAAGAGTGCCCGTTTCGTTGGTGATATTATGGGTAAATATCATCCTCATGGGGACTCAGCTATTTATGAATCAATGGTTAGAATGGCACAGGATTTCAGTTATCGTTATCCATTAGTTGATGGACACGGAAACTTTGGATCTATTGATGGTGATCCACCTGCTGCTATGCGTTATACCGAAGCAAGAATGAGTAAAATGGCAGTTGAAATGTTGCGTGATATCAACAAGGATACTGTTGATCTTGTTCCTAACTACGATGGTGAAGAAAAAGAACCAATGGTATTGCCAGCTCGTTTCCCTAATCTTTTGGTTAATGGTGCAACTGGTATTGCCGTTGGTATGACAACTAATATTCCATCACATAACTTAAAAGAAGTTATTGATGCACTTCATATTTTGATGAGAAATAAGGATGCTACTGTCGCTGACTTGATGAAAGTTATTCCTGGACCTGATTTCCCAACAGGTGGGATTATCATGGGCCGTTCCGGTATCAGAAAAGCCTATGAAAATGGTAAAGGAACAATTATTCTACGTGCTAAAGTCGATGTAGTTACTAAGAAGAGTGGCGCAGAACAGATTATTGTTACTGAACTTCCTTACATGGTTAATAAAGCTCGTCTTGTTGAAAGAATTGCTGAATTGGCTCGTGAGAAAAAGCTAGAAGGAATTACTGATTTGAACGATGAATCTGACCGTGAAGGTATGCGTATCGTTATTGATATTCGTCGTGATATGAGTGCTTCCGTAGTGCTTAATAATCTATACAAGTTGACACAACTTCAAATTTCATATGGTATCAATATGGTTGCTATCGTGGGTAAAACTCCTAGAGTCTTCTCATTGAAGGGCATCTTAGTTGAGTACTTAAAGCATCAAGAAATTGTTATCAGACGTAGAACTGAATTTGAATTGAGACGTGCTAAAGCTCGTGCTCATATTCTTGAAGGATTGAGAATTGCTTTAGATCATATTGATGAGATCATCAGTATTATCCGTGGTTCACAGACTTCAGCAATTGCTAAGCAAACGTTGATGGATAAGTACAAGTTATCTGACAAACAATCACAGGCTATCTTGGATATGCGTTTGGTTCGTTTGACAGGTTTGGAACGTGACAAGGTTGAAGCAGAGTATCAAGATTTGTTAGTTAAGATTGCTGACTTTGAAGATATTTTGGCTAAACCAGAGCGTGTTGATAAAATTATTTATGACGAATTGTTGGAAATTCAAGAAAAATTCGGTGACGATAGAAGAACTGAAATTCGTGCTAGCGAAGTTGCTAATATCGAAGATGAAGATCTAATCGAAGAAGAAAACATTTTAGTTGTATTGACACATAATGGCTATATCAAACGTTTGTCTGCGGATGAATTCCGTGTTCAAAATCGTGGTGGCCGTGGAGTTCAAGGTATGGGAATTCATGATGATGATTTCATTGAACAAATGATTTACACATCAACACATGACCGTCTCTTGTTCTTTACTAATGCTGGTAAAGTTTATCGAATCAAAGGTTATGAAGTTCCTGAATATGGCCGTACAGCTAAGGGAATTCCAGTAATTAACCTATTGAACATCGAAAAGGGTGAAAAGATTCAAACTGTTATCAATGTTGACCGTGATGTTGATGTCGATAATTCATATTTGTTCTTCGTAACTAAATATGGAACAGTTAAACGTACTCCGGTAACTGATTTTGCTAATATCAGACACTCTGGTTTACGTGCAATCACTCTTAGGGATGAAGATGAATTGACTAATGTCTTCTTAACAGATGGTGATAAAGTTATTATTATCGGAACTCATAAAGGTTATGCCGTAACATTTAAGGAAAGTGATGTTCGTCCAATGGGAAGAACTGCTGCCGGTGTTCGTGGTATTAAGCTTCGTGAGGAAGATTACGTTGTCGGTTCTTCAATTGCTGAGGAAGGACAAGAAATTCTAACTATTTCTGAAAAAGGTTATGGTAAGAGAACTTCTGTCAGTGAATATCCTGTTAAGGGACGTGGCGGTAAAGGTATCAAGACTGCCAATGTTACCGAAAAGAATGGTCCAATCGCTGGATTGACAGTAGTTGATGGTGATGAAGATATCATGTTGATTACTGACAAAGGTGTTATGATTCGTTTTGGCGTTCATAGCGTTTCACAAACTGGACGTGCAACTTTAGGTGTTAGATTGATCAAGGTTGATGACGATTCAATCGTTTCAACTATGGCTAAGATTGCTGATGACTCAGATGAAGAAGACGATGATTCATCTTCTGATAATGAGACACCAACTAATGACGAAACATCTGAAACAGATAATAATTAAAAACCAATCGTTTCTGCGTAATTTAGATATGTATCCTAATCGGGACGCGTGTCAGGCAGAAACGATTTTTTATTAGAAATTTTTCTAGTAATTGGTAGGGATTTATGATAAACTCATAACTTGTGAGTATAAAATTGCAGTTAATTTATGCTCCTTGTTCTTTAATTAGAACCATTAGACCATAAGGAGGTGTACAGTCCATGGCTGAAGCACATTACGAAATTACATATATCATTAAACCTGATATTGAAGAAGAGGCAAAGAAGACATTAATCGATCGTTACGATAAGATTATTGCTGACAATGGCTCAAAAGTAATCGACTCAAAAGACTGGGAAAAGAAACGTTTAGCATATGAAATTGCTAACTACAAAGAAGGTATCTATCATATTATCAATGTAGATGCTGAAAATGATGAAGCAATCAACGAATTCGACCGTCTTTCAAAGATCGACGATAACATTCTTCGTCACATGATCGTTAGACGTGAAGACTAGTTTTGTTTCACGTGAAACATTTTAAGGAGGCAGATAAATGATTAATCGAGTAGTTCTAGTTGGACGCCTGACACGTGATCCTGAATTAAGATACACTGCCAATGGGGCAGCGGTTGCCAGTTTTACAGTTGCTGTAAACAGACAATTTACTAATTCTCAAGGTGAACGTGAAGCCGATTTTATTAATTGTGTTATTTGGAGAAAAGCTGCCGAGAATTTTGCTAATTTCACTAATAAAGGTTCTCTTGTTGGAATTGATGGACGTCTTCAAACACGTAACTATGAAAACCAACAAGGTCAAAGAGTTTATGTAACAGAAGTTGTCGTTGATAACTTCTCATTACTTGAATCTCGTTCAGAATCTGAAAAGAGAAATTCTGGCAATGGTTCTTCTAGCAACGCTAATTCAAATCAAGCACCTAGCTATAATCAACCAAGTCAATCAAATCAGTCTCCATATGGAAACAATAATAACCAAAGCAACAACAATAGTAATAACAATAATCAATCTAACAATTCAAACAATAATATGAGCGATCCATTTGCTGACAACAGTAAACCGATCGACATATCAGATGACGATTTACCATTTTAATATAGAAGGGAGCAATTATAATGGCCCAACAAAGAAGAGGCGGACGTAGAAGACGTAAAGTTGACTTCATCGCTGCTAACCATATCGAATACATCGATTACAAAGATACAGACTTACTTAAGAGATTTATCTCAGAACGTGGTAAGATTTTGCCAAGACGTGTTACAGGTACAAGTGCTAAGAACCAACGTAAACTTACTGTAGCTATCAAGAGAGCAAGAATCATGGCTCTATTACCATTCGTTGCTGAAGACTAATTCTTCACAATTAATTAAAGATCACATTCAGGTGGTCTTTTTTTTATGCCCTCTTAGCGGCTTTGCCGCTTAGAGGGCATTATGCATGTGTTCGAAAGAACACATACGGTCCATTTTTCTGCTTTGCCGCTTAGAGGACATTATGCATGTGCTCGAAAGAACACATACGATCACACAGTATCTCTATTAAAAGAAGCTATTAAGTGGACATATGAAATAAAGGTAATGAAGAGGGTTAGACCTAAGAAAGGTTTAACTCTCTTTATTTTTATAAATAAAATGATAGCGGTTACTAAAAATGTCATATATAGTTGACATAAAGATTAATATGCTTTATATTAAAAATGTCAAATATATATGACTTTTAAGAAAACAGGTGAATTAATGAATCGGGTTCGTGAATATCGACGTGCTAAGAAATTATCGCAAATGGCCTTAGCGGAAGAAATTGGAGTTGCACGTCAAACGATTAATTTAATTGAGAATGGTAAATATAATCCATCTTTAGATTTGTGCTTAAAATTGGCTTGGGTATTAGATACTGATTTGAATACGTTATTTTGGAGGGATGAAGATGAAGAATAATAATACGATTTTGAAATGGTTCTTCAGTATACAGGGTACTGTTGATGAATATGTTGAAAAGGAAATTGGACGTATATCTACTAAGACTGTATTAATTTTATTCATCTTTGAACTATTTTATATTGGTTTAACTTATTTCTTTGCTGGTAGTGGATTGGTTAGTGACTTTCAATCTTATTTTTATTTAACATTATTCATTCAGTTTATCGGAATCGTATTGATTATATTGGGCTTTTCAATGTTGAGTTTTAATCGAAAAAATTCAATATCATCTGAGGTAGCGAATCAAAAAGAAAAAGATAAAGTGGTTTCTTTACTCAAAAAGAAATACGTGAGATTGGTTCCAATTCTTTTTTTATTAGTACTATCGATTAATACTATTCTTAATTTTTCAAGCAATAATTTATTCAAAGAAATGTTCGCTATTCAAAGAATCTGTGGAGCGTTGATTTTGGCAATCTTTTTTAGTCTAATTATGTATTTTTTCGAAAAAGGGAAAATAACCATAACTAAAGATGAAATTTAACAGTATAAAATATGGGGGATTACTATGAAGAAAGTTAATGACCGAGTATTAAGATGGTTCTTTGGAATACCAGGTGTAATAGATGAACAAGTGAGATCAGAAATCGGTAGGCTTTCCATAGAAACCTTGATAGCGGTGTTCATTTTTGAAGTACTATTCAATATTGGGGTTGGTATTTACATATATTTCAGTACAATAAAGGATTTTGAATCATTCTTCCTGTTTATAATGACATTACATTTATTTTTAATGATAGGTATCATCGTATTTTTTACTAGTTTTAGACTGCAACGCAGGGGAGTTCTTAATCAAGAAGTCACAACTAAAACGGGGAAAAGAAATGCAATCAAATCAATTTTTAATAAATACCTGACAAAGTTACCAATGATGTTTCTTTTTATCTGGTTGTTAGTAACATCCCTTGATTTTGATGGTCAAAACTTTATGAACACTTTATTAAGTTGGTCATCTATCCGTCAGGCCCTGCAGCCATCAGTAGCCTTAACAATTATCTTTATAATTATTGATATATCTAAGGTTAGATTGTTGAAAGATGAAAGTTAAACTATACCTAAGTTTCTGCAAACTCAGAGGGGGAAGATATGAATAAATTCGATAGATTCGTAATTAAATGGTTTTTAGGTTCAACGGCAGTGATCGATGAAAGAACTAAAAGTGAATTGGGAATGGCTGCAATACGTGCGGCATTTGCTTTCTTTGTATTTGAAATGTTGTTTGCTTTAGGATCGACTATTTATTTAATAAATGCAGATATAGAAAATTATGAAAATACATTATATGTAACTATGCTTATTCAAATAATTATGACTTTTGCTATTCTTATCGGATTCATTTCCATTCCACTAGCAAAGAAAAAATTGGGTAATAAAGAAATCAGTCCTGGTAAGAAAAAGAAAACTATTAAGACCATCAAGAATTATTGGATCAAAATGGCACCAATGGAATTTTTGCTTTATTGGTTGGTAAGTGTAGCGTTAAATACAAATAAGAATAATTTTTTGGATAATTTGTTTAATCTCGACCGAATTACAGACGCATTGATATTCACAGTGATTTTTAGTATATTTATGTATCTTAAAGAGCGAAGAAGTATTCATGTCGTTAAAGACGACAAATAATTGAAAAACACCGACATTCCCTTATTTATCTAAGGAGTGTGGGTGTTTTTGTCCTCAAGTCTGATGTTATATATGAAGAAAGAAAAGGTCGGCTGTGATAAAATTAAAGGGTATATCTAAGAGGGGACTAATATGAAAAAGCTAAAATCTAATCTGAAATTCTTCCTTTCGCGAGTTGACCATTCAACTCAACTTACGGCAGTCTCTTTGATCGTGATGTTGCTATCGATTTTGGTAGTTGGATTGTTCCACGGTTCTATTAGTGGCTACATTCAAGCTATCTTGGTCATTATCTCATTAGTGTTGTTTGTTTACTTGTTCTTATTGCTAGGTGAGAAAGCTGGTAAGTACACAAATAACTTGCAGTATCGAATTGATCGGGGAACGGATAACAGTTTCGTCGAGTATCCATTAGGAATACTTTTGTACGATACTGACAAACAGATTCAATGGGTTAATCCCTACTTTGTAGAGAAGACGGGCTTTAATCCGTCAAATAGTATGAGTGTTAAAGATATATCAGCGGAATTGTCGAAATTGATCGATGAAGATAATCATGCCGATAGTAAAACGATTCAAATTGATGACAAGTACTTTTTAGTACAAGTCCAAAGTGAATTGAAAGTAATATATTTGTTTGAAATCACACATTATTCTAAAATTGAAAAACGTTATGAAGATAATCGTTCAGTAATTGGTCAAGTTTACTTGGATAATTATGCTGAAATAACGCAATCAATGAGTGATCGTGATGTTTCCAATTTGGATAATTATATTACTAATGAATTGTCTAATTGGGCATCTAAGGAACAGATGTTTCTGAAGCGAATTGATGACGATCATTTCTTCATCATGGCTTATACGGGTCGTATCTTTGACATGGAGAAAAACGGCTTTAAGATACTTGATATTATTCGTGAGTTTACATCCCAACAGAACGTTCCACTTACTTTAAGTATGGGCTTCTCTTATGGTGTAGATGATTTACACAAACTTAACGATGAAGCACAGAAGAATCTTAACTTGGCACTTGGCCGAGGTGGAGATCAGGTCGTAGTTAAGGAAATCGGTGAGAAAGCTCGTTTCTATGGTGGAAATACTGATCCTATGGAGAAGAGAACTCGTGTCCGTGCCAGAATGATCAGCGAGGCCTTACAGGAGTTATTGAAAGATAGCGACCAAGTTATTGTCATGGGCCATTCACACCCTGATATGGATGTTCTGGGGTCTTCATTGGGTATTAGAAGAATTGCTATGATGAACAATACACCATGTAAAGTTGTTATCAATCCAAATACTTTGCATTCTGATGTTAGTCGTCTATTAGGAATGATTGATAAGGATCCTGAAATCAAGAAGGATATCATTACACCAGATGAGTCAATCGCTATCAGAACATCGAAGACTTTGATCGTAATGGTGGATCATTCTAAACAAAGTATTTCTATCAATCCTGATTTGTATAAGGGTGAAAATGAGAAGATTGTTGTCATTGATCACCACAGAAGAAGTGAAGAGTTCCCTGAAAATCCAATGTTGATCTACATTGAACCTTACGCTTCTTCAACCAGTGAATTGATTACTGAAATGCTTGAGTATCAACCAAAGAATAAGAAGGCTATCGAAAAAATCGAAGCAACAGCTTTGTTAGCCGGAATTACGGTTGATACAAAGTCATTTTCACTTAGGACTGGTACTAGAACATTTGATGCTGCCAGTTATTTACGTTCAGTTGGTGCTGATGAGACAGTCATTCAAAATGTTCTAAAAGAAAATATTGATTCATTTATTCAGAGAAATCATCTAATCGAAACGGTAACAATGGTTAATGGGAATATGGCAGTTTGCTTTGGCGAAGAGGATAAGTCTTACGATCCAGTTATTGTTGCCCAGGCAGCTGATACATTGTTATCATTAGATAATGTTGAGGCTTCATTTGTAATTAGTAAACGTCCAGATGGTCGAGTTGGTATTTCAGCTCGTAGTTTGGGTAATGTTAATGTACAAGTCATTATGGAAAAACTCGGTGGTGGAGGACATTTATCTGATGCCGCAACTCAGATTCCGGATTCAACAGTAGATGATGTTAAACGTCAATTGATTGATGTTTTGACAGGTTCCGATAAGAAATAAGGAGGGTCATTATGAAAGTTATTTTCCTAAAGGATGTTAGAGGTAAAGGTAAAAAGGGTGAAGTAAAGAACGTTGCTACAGGCTACGCCCAAAACTTTTTGATTAAGAATAATGAAGCTATTGAGGCTACTAAGGCTAATATAGCTAAATTGAAGGCCGAACAAAATCGTGAAGCCAAAGATTATGAAGCCGAAAAAGCTGAAGCTAAAGTTCTAAAAGGTGAAATCGAAAACGACAAAACTGTTGTTGAAGTTCTTGCTAAATCAGGTGCCGATGGTCGACTATTTGGCTCGGTAACAACTAAGAAGATTGCTGATGAACTTAACAAACAATATGATATTAAAGTTGATAAACACAAGATGGAACTAACTGATGGTATCAAGTCACTTGGATATATTAATGTACCTGTTAAGTTATTCGAGGGTGTCGAAGCCACGATTAGAGTTCATGTTGCTGAAAAGAAGTAGGATATAAATGAATAACGATATAACTTCAAGAATACCGCCCAATGATAAGGATGCTGAGCAAGCCGTATTAGGAGCGGTTTTTCTGAGCCAAGATGCTTTAATTGAAGCTATGGAATACGTTGAGGCTGATGATTTTTATCAACATGCCAACCAATTAGTATTTCAAGCCATGATGAATTTAAATGATGAAGAAGAACCAGTTGATGTCGTGACAGTTCAAAATGAACTAGATCGTCAAAATCAAATTGAGGACATTGGTGGAGTGAGCTACTTAGCTGAGCTGGCTAATGCAGTTCCTACCGCTGCCAATACCTCTTATTATGCCAAGATTGTTAAGAATAAGTCCGTCTTGAGGCGCTTGATCAATGCAGCTACTAGCATTGTTTCCCGTAGTTTTGAAGAAGATGAAGATGTTGACAGCATCATTGATCAGTCTGAAAAGGACATCATGGATGTTTCTGAAAATAGAAACCATAAGGGATTCAGACGAATCTCGGATGTTGTAAAGTCTTCTTTTGAAGAAATTGACAAGTTATATGATCAAGATAGTGATGTTACAGGACTTTCAACGGGTTATAAAGATCTTGATGCAATGACAACTGGTTTGCACAAAGATGAATTAATCATTTTAGCCGCTCGTCCGGGTGTTGGTAAGACTGCTTTTGCTTTAAACCTAGCCCAAAATGCAGCGACTAAATCGAATGCTACCGTAGCCATTTTTTCTTTGGAAATGGGTGCTGAACAGTTAGTTAACCGTATGCTTTGTTCAGAAGGTAGTATTGATGCTAACTCACTAAGAACTGGTAAATTGGATGAAAATCAATGGAACAGCTTGGTTGTGGCCATGGGAAGTCTTTCTCGGACTAATGTCTATATTGATGACACCCCTGGTGTTAAAATGGCTGAAATCAGATCTAAGTGTCGTCGTCTGTTAAAAGAAAGCGGCAAATTGGATCTTGTGATCGTCGATTATTTGCAATTGATTGAAGGTACTGGTCAAGAAAATAGACAACAAGAAGTCTCTGTAATTTCTCGTGGTATGAAAAAATTAGCAAAAGAACTTCATGTACCAATAATCGCGTTATCACAGCTTTCCCGTGGTGTGGAAGCGCGTCAAGATAAAAGACCAATGTTGTCAGATATCCGTGAATCTGGTTCAATTGAACAGGATGCTGATATCGTTGCCTTTCTTTATCGTGATGATTATTATCGTGATGAAGATGGGGATGACAATGATAATCAAGAGGATCCTGAGGATCAAGATGTAGGTGAAGTTGAAGTAATTGTCAGCAAGAACCGTTCTGGTCCTCGAGGAACCGCTAAGCTATTGTTTGTAAAGTCTTATAATAAGTTTTCATCAATAGCAAATATTCCAGAAAATTAAATAGTGTAGGTGTAGAAGAAATGACGACAGTTGTTGTAGTAGGTACCCAATGGGGCGACGAAGGTAAAGGTAAGATTACTGATTATTTTAGTGGCGAAGCTAACATTATTGCACGTTACCAAGGTGGAGATAATGCTGGACATACCTTAAATATCGATAATCACGTTTACAAGTTAAGATCTGTCCCATCAGGAATTTTGTATTCAGATAAGACTAGTGTTATTGGAAATGGTGTTGTTTTGAACCTCGAATCACTACAAGAAGAGTTAGGTCGTCTTCATGATCAAGGTGTAGATACAACTAATTTAAAGATTTCTAACCGTGCACAGTTGATTCTTCCTTATCATATTGAATTAGATAAGTTACAAGAAAAGGCTAAGGGTGATTCTAAAGTTGGTACAACTAATCGTGGAATCGGACCTGCTTATACTGACAAAGCTTCACGTGTTGGTATTAGAATGGCTGATATTCTTGATAAAGACTTATTTAAGGAATTATTGACAGAAAATCTTAAGCAAAAGAATGAACTATTCACAAAAATTTATGGTGTTGAACCAATGAATTTTGACGATATTTTTGAAAAGTACTATCAAATTGGTCAACAACTTAAGAATCGTGTTATTGATACATCTGCCTATTTAAATAAGGAATTAAAGAACGGTCAAAATGTTCTATTTGAAGGTGCACAAGGAATCATGCTTGATATTGATCATGGTACTTACCCTTATGTAACTTCATCAAATCCAGCTGGTGGTGTAACTACTGGTGCTGGTATTGGTGCTCCTTTGATCGATAATGTTATCGGCGTAGTTAAGGCTTATACATCCCGTGTTGGTGCTGGTCCATTCCCAACAGAACAATTGAATGAAGAAGGCGACTTCTTACGTGAAGCTGGTCATGAATATGGAACAGTTACACATCGCCCAAGACGTATTGGATGGCTAGACTTAGTTGTTTTAAAACATTCATGTAATGTCTCAGGTGTAACTCACTTGTCATTGAACTGTTTGGATGTTTTAACAGGACTTAAGGAAATTAAAATTTGTACAGGCTATGATTTGAACGGCAAGATTATTGATGAATATCCTGCTAACTTGAACGTCCTAGCTAAGTGCAAACCAGTATATAAAACATTCCCAGGTTGGACAGAAGATATGACTCAAGCTAAGAGCTTGAAGGAATTACCTCAAGCAGCATTGGATTATCTTGAGTTTATCAAAGACCAATTAGGTGTTGAATATGCCACTGTTTCAGTTGGTCCTGATAGAGAACAAACAATTGAAGTAAATGATGTCTGGAAAGACTAGAAATTATATATAAACTAACTAAATTCAACGTAAAAACACTGAGGTGAAAGCCTTAGTGTTTTTTTTGAGCTTATTTTTTGTAATTATATTCAATGGTGTTATTATAAATATAACAAGTTAATGATAAAGTAACAATAAGGAGAGAAGGATATATTTATGACAACATATGGAGTAACTGGAGCAACAGGACATTTTGGACAAAATGCAATAAAAGAGTTGGCAAAATTAGTGCCAGCAGCTAATATCGTCGCCTTAGCTAGAAATACTCAAAAGGCAGAACAAATTGTTCCTAAAGGCGTAGAAGTTCGCTCAGGTGACTATACAGATGAAAAACAATTGGAAGAATCAATGAAGGGAATCGATCGTCTACTATTCATTTCATCACAACCAGGTGGACCAGTAGCAAGATTAACTCAACATGAAAATATCGTGAAGGCTGCTAAGAATGCTAAAGTGGGTTATATTGCCTACACTAGTTTCCCCCACGCTGATATTTCAGAGGCACCACTTGCTAGTGATCATAAGGCTACAGAAAAATTGATTTTGGAAGCTGGAATTGATCATTCATTCTTACGTAACAATTGGTATTTAGAGAACGAAGCTGCAACCATTAAAGCAGCTGTTAGTGGGCAACCATTTGTTTATGCAGCTGGGGATGGCAGAACCGGTTGGGCTTTGGAATCCGAATACTCTGAAGCTGCTGCTAAAGTTTTAGCTTCAAGTACTACGAAGGATATTTATGAATTTGCAGGAGTTAGTCGCACATATCAAGACTTAGCAGATGCTATCAAGGGTGACTTCGATGTAAAATCCTTAAGTATTTCTGATTTCAAAAAAGCCTTACATGATTCAGGAATGGATGAAGGAACAGTTGAAGTTGTATCTTCAATCCAAGATTTGATTCGTCAAGGTAATTTGGATGAAAATAGTGCTGATTTACCAGAAGTTCTAGATCGAGAATTGACACCTTTGGCCAAAGCATTAGCAATCGTTAGTGAAAAATAATTGTCATCTCTTCTTGAAATGTCATACTATACTAATGAGTATTTACTAGGAGGAGAATATTATGAAATTTTCAAGTAAGTTAAGTGATGGTGTTCATATCCTAGCCTATGTGGACATTTTACGAGATGGTGATTTATCTAGTAATGCTATTGCCAGCAGTATTGAATCTAATCCTAGTCTGGTTAGAAGAATGATGTCACGTTTAAAGAAAGCTGGCCTGTTAATGAGTCAGCCAGGTAAGGTAGCACCAAAGTTGGGTCGTCCGGCCAGTGAAATTAGTCTATTGGATGTTTATCAAGCTATTGAAGATAATCAAAAGCTGTTGCACATTGATGAAAAGACTAATCCACAATGTATTGTTGGTGGAAACATTCAACAGACCTTAACCGAGGTCTATGATCATATTCAATCTGATGCTGAAAAGAGTATGTCGCAAATAAGTTTGCAACAGATCATTGATGGTATTTTAGAAAATAACGAAAAAAGGAAGTTATCTGATTCAAAATAAACTGCTTGTCAGGTTTGTTTTATTATCTTTTTTCTGAATTAAATAAATAACGGCACCTATTTAGAATAAACGTATATAACTACGTTTCTAAATAGGTGCCGTTTTAAATTATCTCAAAATCTTTTCATGAAAATTATTTATTTAACGTATCAGTCGAAATGATTCCTTTCTGAAAATCAATAAAGCGACTGCTGTTTCGACTGTAAGTTAACGTATAATAATAAGTGTTATCTTTACTTAATTGTTTTAAGTAAATACGGGTGTATCGAGGTATGTCAGAAATCTGATAACCAACGATAGCAAAATTGCTAACTCGAGAATTGGCATTGCGGGCTAATTTGAACAGACCTGCATTACTCTTGTCAGGGTTTAAACCTAAATTGATAGAAATCTGATTGAAGTTACCAGGGTCGTTAGCATTGGTAGCAGTAAGGTTGGAATTGATAATGGCTGTTTTGAGACGCTGTGTGAAATTCTTAGCCTGATCAACGCCAGCTTTGCCCATATCAATGTCTTCGAGGAGATATTGTGGGGGGTACTTGTTAGACTGAGTATTTAGGTATTTGGCAGAGGTGATTGAATCGCCCTTGTGATAAATTCGATAGCGATAACTGACGATTGCTTTAGTATCATCGTAACGATTACAACTGATGGTTATGTACTTTCCATGAATGTCTTTACCAAAATTCAGAATAGTCATATTAGTTATATAGCGATGGGGCTTCTTGTTGACTCTTTTTAATAAGGCTTTTTCTTGATCATTGGACAAAAATGATAACTCATCTGTACTATGATAGTCATCATTGATAGTGCTAAGGATATTTAGAGCTTGTTGCTTATTCTTAGTCATGTCGCCATCGTTTAAAGATATGGCTTTAGGAGAGATATCCTCATCAATATTTTTAGGATTAACGATTAGTGAAAATGGAATGGTAATCTGTGCGATACCATCGACAGTCTTATCTTTGATTTTTCCGAGATTGAGGGCATAGCTGGTGACAATCATTACTATCAACACTAGAATAATGATCCATTTAATATATTTTTTATTTAATTTTTTCAAAATATACACCCTTTATTTGCATGATAATTTACTATAATAATAACAAGATGAACTAGATATTTGGGGAAAATGATGAAAGATAAGAAAGATTTAAAAAGTAAGACGAAATCAGAACATTATTTATTAGTGAGTGCTGGTATTGTTGGTGCGATTACGGCTGCCATTTTTTTTATTATGCTTTCACGTGGAGTAGTCAATGCAGTAGTAACTTCAAAGATATCTAGTCAGTATCAGGATAAAGAATTAGAAGTACTGAAAACTGATTTAGATTATCCTACTTTAAACTTTATCGGTAGGGTCATTAAGGTTAGTGATGGACATGTGATTACACCTAGTAATATAAAAAAGTA
This sequence comes from Companilactobacillus kimchii DSM 13961 = JCM 10707, assembly GCF_001435445.1. GTDB lineage: Bacteria > Bacillota > Bacilli > Lactobacillales > Lactobacillaceae > Companilactobacillus > Companilactobacillus kimchii. The sequence goes on from NZ_AZDH01000001.1 coordinate 236,280, forward strand.
TCAGCAGCTTGAAGATTATATTCAAGCTAGAAAAGATCGTATTAAAGATGTAGCTGCATTATATGACGGTAAAAATAATTATCGGGATGATGTGACAAGTCAAAAAATCAATGATTTAGATGCAGCCCTTTTAAAAGAGAAGAATCAGGATGTTTATCAAAAGCAACGTAATAAGTTAGATACGATTCAAATTTGGTTTGAACAAACTGAGGATGCGGATAAGTATCTTGATAAAACTTGGCAAGGTTTCAATGACGATAACTCTAGTTTAAGCTTTAAAAAAATTTCAATGGTCAATACGTATTTTAAATTAATCAAAAATAAGACGATTGAGAATCGTTGGAGTGAAGCCGTAGAGAAGATGGATCAGTATTTCTCTAACCACCAAGGTGAGAGTTCTCGTGTTGAAGCGGTTAAACAGGAGTTGGAGGCATTAAGAAGTGCTCCTTTGACAGAGAAGTATACGCCAGCTAATGTTGATATCGTTTCTAGTTTGAATTTCTCAAGTGGTGCTTCAGATAGTTTAACTCAAGCAGGAATAACCGGAAAGACAGCTTTGTACTATAATACCAGCACTAACAAATTAGCCTTAATGACTAAAGTTAATGGAAAATATGTAGCCGAAAATGGTTATATTAATGTTACTAGCTCACAAGTTGGTTCCGGTAAATATACGATTAAAAAACTTATTAGTAGTGGCAGTTCGGATGCAATAATTACAGATAATACGAATAGTAATTATGGACAGTATGTAACGAATGCCAGTGATAGTGATCTGGAAGATTTGGGAATAACTAATCCTGACAATACAACAGCTGATTACAATTCAGCGACACCAGTCTTTTGGATGAAGAATAATTCTGATTTGGATAAGTCGATTTACTTCACCAATAGTTCCACATTAGGCTTCATTTATGCAGGCAGTTCAAGTTATAACGAAGGTATGCAAATTAGTTCGTCAGACTTGTCTAATTTGATGTCACAAATCTCAACTGGAATAACATTCTATGTTAATTAGGGGCTAATTATGCGTAAAAGAGAAACTGGGTTACGAGAAAGAGTAACTAGAAAAAGACGAAAATGGCCATGGGTCTTACTAACAATCTTATTATTACTAATTTTAAGTGTTGGGACTTTCTGGCTAAAATATGGTTATGAAATCAGAAATACAATTGCGGATGGCTATTCTTACAGTCAAGGATTGAAGGTATCAGATTTTCATCCAAGTAACTCTACCGTTATATATGATCGTAACGGCAAAGAGATTAAAAAACTATCCCGTTCTAGTTCTAATTACACGCCAATTAAGGACATTAATCCTGATATTAAAAAGGGATTAGTTGCAGTTGAAGATCAGAGATTCTATATTCATCATGGTGTCGATATGTACGCCATCATGAGGTCCATTGTTTCGACATTGCTACATCGACGAACAGAGGGTGGATCAACTTTAACGCAACAATTAGTTAAGAACGTTATTTTGCAGGATCAATCACAGAATTTAAATCGTAAACTCAAGGAAATGGTTATTGCTCAACAGCTCGAAAAGAAATTTAGTAAGCAACAGATACTAGAGTTCTACATCAATAATGTTTATATGGGCCACGGATCATACGGGTTCAGCGCTGCTGCAGATTATTATTTTTCCGAGGATCAAAAGGATTTATCGATTGATAAACTAGCACTACTAGTCGGAATACCAAATAGTCCACTTTACTATGATCCTGTCAGTGCACCAAAGCGTTCATTAAATCGACGTAATACGATTCTTTACGTATTTTATCAACGTGGATTGATCTCAAAACGCACCTATGAGACAGCAAGTAAAAGACCACTTGGTTTAAAAGTAAATAAACGTAAGTATGATAATGATGTTTCGAATAATTACGCCTTAAACTATGCCGTTTATAATGCAACCGAAGAATTGATGAAATCATCTGGCTTTACTATGGAGTATGCCTTTAAAGATAATCAATCTAGGAATGATTACTTTGCACGTTATAGACAAGAGTTTGAACGTGCTCGTGGTAAGTTACTTGATGGTGGGTATACAATCAACACTACTATCGATATGGATGTGCAAAATAAGATTGAGAACCTAGTCAATAAAACATATCAATCTTATACAGGTAGGTCTGCTAATGGAAAACTGACTCCACAAGTTTCAAGCACCGTTATAGATAATAAAACGGGTGACGTTATAGCGGTAGTTGGTGGAAGAACCACGCAGGATGATCAAATGAATCGTGCGATAAATGGATATAGTCAACCGGGATCAACTGCTAAACCATTAGTAGCTTATGCACCTGCTTTTGAAAGAGGATATTTACCACAAAGTACAGTTGTGGATTCAGCTATTGCTAATGTTCATAACTGGTACAGTGGATATACTGGTAAAACGACCGTTCGTCACGCTTTAGAGAATTCGATTAATACGGTTGCCTATAAATTAGCACTACAAGATACGAGTTATTCTTTCTATGATGATTTAACGAAGATGGAATTTGCCCGTCTTCGTCCAACTGAAGATAAAAATGCTATTGATGCTCTGGGTACTTTTAGTACAACTACGACTGAGATGGCTTCAGCATACAGTTCATTTTCTCGAGGCGGACAATTTATACATCCAAGCAACTTAACGAGTATTTACGATAATGACAATAATCGTTATATCTATCAAAATACTCATATGAAGAAGGATATTTACACTAAAAATGCCAGCTATATGATGATCAATACCATGCAGTCAGTAATTAGTGATGGTCTAGGTAAATCAGCTGCACTAGATAATTATAAGTACACTGCTGGTAAAACTGGTACAAGTGATAATAATAAGGATTCATATTTTGTTGGTATGACACCTGACTTTACAATTGCTAATTGGACTGGAAATGATGTTCCATCTACCTCGTTGACTAGCAATGAACAGACATTGTCGATGCAGGCTTTCAAAGCTGAGGGTGAATATCTAGTTGATCAAATGAAGGAAAAAGAGGAGAACTTTAAAAAACCAAATACAATTACTGTCAGTGGTAGTAACTTGTCAGTTAATCAGAGTAACGAAAAACCAACAATTCAAGATGTTATTGATACTGATTTTTCTAAATATATTTCGGCTCAAGAACAAAAAAATACTGATCGACTTTATAACCTCGATTATCGAATTATTTATCACTTATCTAAGAAAGAAGAGTATAAACGAGAGGATAAGGTTCAGTCAGCTATTGATAAATATACGGATAATCCTATTACTAAGGAATCTCAATATGATAGTAAGTTAAGTGAATTGCAAAAGATTCGTTATCTGAATGCCAATGTCAAACGTCAATCGGCAAAGAATGACTTTAATCAACAGATCCTACAGATGCAAAAGGAATTGAATTTGAGTCAAGCGATGTTCCAAGCTGCTAAAGATAATAAGAAGATTGCTAAATATCAATCTGAAAAAGAAGCTATCGAAACTCAACGTGAACAAAAGCGTCAAGCGATGGTTGATAAATTGATGCCACAATATAATTCTCAACTGCAAAAGGTTAAAGATGCGTATAAGAATAATGATTCTGATAAGGAAAATCAAAAACAGAAATTGGTAGATATTATGAATGAAATCAGAAGTTACGGTGGTAATGTGCCTGATGTCAAAATTACTGTTAATAGTAATTCTTCTTCAGATAGTAGTTCCAGTTCTTCAAATTAAAATCACACTATGATTGGATTCAAAAAGGCGACTTCCCATGTTAAATGAGGAGTCGCCTTTTTTATAACTATGGTTCTATGCTGAATAGTGGAAACGAGTTTCGCAGGCCAGATTCCTGTGCTTTGCTTGCTCCACTCTCTAATCAAAATGAGCTACACAAGGGCAACCCATTCCGGTTTGCTACAGAACTGAAATCATCCGCAAATTCAGCGGCTAATTCCAGTTCTTAGGCAAATCCTCGTGGGCTGACCGCCCTTGTTTCGCTCTCTAATCAACATTTGTTCTTTTAGCAATGGCTGGCAAAATCAATCCTAATAGAATTAATGCTAATGGAGTGATGATGTTCAATGCTAGTTGGAACCACCATGATGATGGATCTTGAGACATGTTCATCTTAGGAACCATACCCATGATACATGCGAAGGCTGTTAGGAAGAAGGCCCAAAGTCCAACTCCGAAGCCGACATATCTATTTTTAACGAACATATAATCAGATTTGTATTTATCCAATTGTTTAGTTAGCATCATGTAAGCTAAGAATACCCATAGATAACGCATAGGCATAACAATTGAGTTAAGATTCAACAACCAGTTATATAGATCATTCATACCGTTGATACCTAATGCAGGCACAATGATAAGAATAGAAACTAAAATGGCAGTCATTTTATATCCATTGATAGCAATACCACGTTTGTTTTTCTTCAAGAGAGCCTTTGGAATGTATTTCTTATCAGCATCTCCTAAAAGCATACGCAATGGGGCATCAATTGAAATAGCTAAGGCAGCTGCACTAGCTAAAGTATTAGTAATTGCAAATGCCCAAACGAATAAATTACCAACATGGAAACTATTACCTAAGAATTGGAAGGCTTGGTAAGCACCATTGGCCATAAGATCGGCAGGAATGTGGTTAGAATTAACAATCATACCGATTGCAAACGAACCTAGAACGGCTGACACGGCAACCATAACAGCTAGGATAATCATACCTAGTGGGAATTCTCTGGAAGCATTCTTAGTCTTATTAACATAAGGTGAAATTTTCTCAGCACCACCGACGGCGAAGACTAACATTGAAATGGTTGTGAAGTACTGTAAATCGAATTTCGGTATATAAGTGTGAATATCAGTCATGTTAGGTGTAGCAATTTGTACATGAGTGATAAAAGGTGCACTGACACCAAGGATGATGAACAACATAGACATAGTAAACATAGCTATCCCGGCGATACTACCGATACTATTCAATGTTGAGGCACCCTTACTGGCAATCCAGACGAAAACAAGGAAAATAATCAAACTTAATCCTTGCACAATAATTGGTGAAGAATCCTTGATAAAAGATCCATTACCTTTGAAAAGCCAACTTAGACTAACCATAATAATTTGTGGCTTTTGAGCTAAATAAGGAACATGAACAACCCAATAAGTCCAAGCAGCAAAGTAAGCTAGTTTGTTGTTAGATAAGGTTCTGATCCAAGAACTAACTCCTCCACCAGCTTCTTGAAACGCTGATCCTAATTGCCCCACCATTAAAGTGTATGGGACAAAGTAAAGAATCATAATTAAAATCCATGACGTTATAACAGCCAAGCCTTGATTGGCAAAATTGTTAATAACGTTATTCAGACCCCAGACAGTAGTGAAACCAAGTAAAGCAATATTCCACCATCTGAAAGCCTTAGCATTCTTTGCATCTGACATAATCAAATCCTCCTACAAGAGTGATTATACAGGAAACTTAAAGTAAAAAGGTTAGGAATAATAAGATGTTTTTTTGGAAATATCCCAGTATTATATTTGTGTAACTTTTTTTTAATAAAATTGACAGACAGTGTCAAAAAATTATAATTTAGGAATACAGCCGTTGCATATTTCTTTTTGATACATGGAATTAAGACTGTATAATTGTATTCTATCTACTATATAATGAGATTGAATTTGTAGATAGCAAATTAAACGGAGTTAATTATGGATAACAACAATAATAATGGTTTACGAGGACGTCGGAAAAGAACGCGTAATAGCGCCTTGGCGTCTAACAATAATGGGAAGATTAAACGTCCACTCCTTAAGATAATTGGATTGGTTGCTTTAGTAACTTTCTTTGTAATGGGAGCATATGGTTTTCGAATTTATGCTCAAGCCCAAAATTCTTTGGGTAAGACGTATAAAGCAATAGATGGAAAAAATGCTTCCGCTAAGATAGTTAGTAAAAAGCCTGTTTCAATATTGTTGTTAGGTGTAGATACAACAGATAATGGTGTTCGTGATACAGAAACAAACTATCGTGGTAATTCTGATACTATGATTATCGTAACGGTCAATCCTAAGACTAATAAAACGACAATGATGTCTGTTCCACGAGATTCAATGACAGAAATTTGGAAGAGTGCTAACCACAATACAAAGAAGATTCAAAAGATAAATTCAGCATATAACATTGGTAACGAGGAAAGTGCCATGGTTACAACTGAGAAATTTTTGAACGTTCCAATTGACTACTACATTAAGGTAGATTTCAATTCCTTGAAGGAAATTGTTAATGCCGTCGGAGGTGTAGATGTTGACGTACCGTTCAGTTTCTCGTATGGTGATACAGGCGAAAAGAAGTCACACTTCAAAAAGGGTAAGATGCATTTAAACGGTAAACAGGCCTTGGATTACTCAAGAATGCGTTATGAAGATCCACAAGGTGATTATGGACGTCAATTACGTCAACGCCAAGTTATAACGGCTATTATCAAGAGTGCGGCTAGTGCAAAGACCTTTACGCGTTATCAAAAGGTTCTAGATAGTATCTCTAGCTCGATGACAACTAACTTAAGCTTTAGTGATATGCAATCCATGTTCTTAAATTACAGTGGGGCAGCCAAGAGTATTGGATCTGACCATTTACAAGGATATGGTTCAATGATTGATGGTTCATCTTATGAAATAGCATCAACTAAGGAATTAAGACGAGTATCTAATAAGTTGCGTAAGCAATTAGGTTTAGCTGAAGAACAATTGAATAATAAAGAAACCAGATTAAACGCGTATAATGAGAAGTTAGGCTTTTCATTTAATTACACTGGTAATCAACAACAGAACTATACAACTAAGATTACTTCAACAAGTAGTTCTACTAGTTCTGAGAGTTCATATGGTTCAAGATATGGAGAATCGAGCCATTCTACTGGTGGTTATGGCGGCAGTTCTAATGGTTCTACTGGATCAACTGGTTCCAGAGGCTTCGGTGGCTATTAGTATTAATTAGTTAAATAATAAGCGGGGATGACCCCATTTGAATAAAGGCTGAGACAAATGTTTTCAGTCTTTTCTTATTGTATAAAGGAGAAAGATATGAGTGTTTTAGAAGTACACGGATTAACACAACAATTTTTGGATAAAAGATTGTACGATTCCGCAGATTTACAAGTAAATAAAGAAGATCATTTAGGTATTATTGGTCAAAATGGTGTTGGTAAGAGTACTTTCATTAAGATATTGACTGGTCAAATTGAACCTGATGAAGGCAAAATCACATGGAAGAAAAATATGACAGTCGGTTATTTGGATCAACAGGCTAAATTAGCCTCAGGGATGACCATATATGAGTATCTTCAAACAGCATTTTCAAAATTGTATGAAACTAGTGACCAACTAAACGAGATTTACATGAATGATCCTAGTGATGAAGATTTGGAAAGAGCTGGAAAACTTCAAGAAATCTTAGATGCCAACGATTTCTACGAATTGGATACGAAGATTGAACAAGTGGCAACTGGTTTAGGACTGGATGCCATTGGATATGAGCATGACGTTTCCAAACTTAGTGGTGGTCAACGTTCAAAGATTATTTTGGCTAAAATTCTATTAGAAAAGCCTGATATGATTCTGCTAGATGAGCCCACTAACTACTTAGATACTAACCATATTGATTGGTTAGCTGATTATTTGAATGATTTCCAAGGAGCATTTATCGTCATTTCCCATGATTACGGCTTCTTAGATCGCATTATAAACTGTGTGGCTGATTTTGAGTTCGGGAAGATCACTAAGTATACAGGTAGTCTCAAGCAAGCTCTCAAACAAAAGGCTGCTAACAAAGAAACATATATGAAGGCTTACGTTAAGCAACAAGAGAAGATCTCTAAGACTAAGGCCTATATTAGAAAATTTAAAGCCGGCTCTAGATCAAAGAGTGCTAAGAGTAGAGAGAAGCAGTTAGCTCATATGGATGTGTTGACACCTCCAGGGAATAAGACAGCTGCCAGCTTTGGCTTTCCATATGTAGAAGTACCAAGTTCGAGAATGTTATTGGAAGTTAATGATCTAAAAGTAGGTTATGATGGTAAACCTCTATTTGATAAGGCCCTCAACTTCTCTATTGTTAGTGGGGAAAAGATGGTAATCAAAGGATTCAACGGTATAGGTAAGTCTACATTGATTAAGACTCTTTTGGGTATACTCAAGCCTATTGAAGGTAACTATGATTTTTCTGAAGTTGCTAAGATAGGTTATTTTAAGCAGGATCTTGTCTGGGAGAATAACCTCGAAAGTCCATTTAAGTACATTAGTGATAAACATCCAGATCAAGGTGGTAAAGAGGTTAGACGTGTTCTAGCTAGAACTGGATTGACTAATCAACAAATCATGTCACCATTGCGTTCTCTTTCTGGTGGGGAGCAGACTAAGGTTAAGATAGGTGATTTGATGTTCAATACGTCTAATTTCCTATTCATGGATGAACCTACAAACCATTTGGATGATGAGAGTAAAGCTGCACTACGTAAGGGTCTAAAGAACTATGATGGATCATTGATCTTAGTAACCCACGAAGAAGACTTCTATAGTAGTGATTGGATAAATAAGGTTCTAGATATTGAAAAGATAAAAGAAAATTAGATATTTTCAAAAAAGTATGAAAAGTACTTGCATTGGTTTACTATTAACGGTAAGATATTCTTTGTTGTCGCAAGAGAACAAACGTATCAATAGATTGAATGATGATTTCATCAATTCAATTGAAATAATTATTTTAAAAAGTTGTTGACAAAATGTTAATGGCTTGATAAACTAATTAAGTTGTTGATGAGCGTAAGCGCTTAATCAGCTGGTAGACCTTTGAAAACTGAACAAAGTTTT
>NZ_AZDH01000009.1 GCF_001435445.1 Companilactobacillus kimchii DSM 13961 = JCM 10707
CAATTAAGGTATGATTCTTAGTAAAAGGTCTTACCAATACGATTTGACTTAGACCCATTTTTTCTTGCTCTTGGGAGCTTTATTGTTGTTGATAACATGGATGATTAAAGTAACAATGATGGCACCAATCAAAACACCTACGAAGACGAGATTAGGTATTTCGATGTCAATTGCTGGAATCGACAAGAATAATTTTACCGAAATGAACATGATCAAGAAGTAAGCCATACCGTTTAGTTCAGGAATCTTACTCATCAAGCCCATGATTAGTTCAGCGATACCCCTCATAGCTAGGATACCAATCATACCACCAATTAAGACGATAACTGGATTACTAGAAATGGCTAGTGAGGCCAAAACAGAATCAATTGAGAAGACGATATCCATTAATTCAATTGAGATAACGACTTGCCAGAACCTGGAAATGTGAAGATGCTTTTCAAAGACATTCTCTTTTTTAGGTTCAGTTGGAACCTCAACTTTTTTATTCTTACTGAAGAAAAAGTGATTTAAGAAGAGATAGAACAAGTAGGCGGCACCAAAGACTTTGATCCACCAGAAATTAATCAAGTAGACCCCGACACCGATAACTAAGAATCTAAAGATATAAGCACCGAATAGTCCGTAAAATAGTGACTTTTCCTGTTCAACTTTGTTAGGTAGTGATTGTGTTTGAGCGGCCAAAACTACCGCGTTGTCGACTGACAACATACACTCCATGACTACCAATGATAAAATAACTAACCAATCTTCCCCCGATTCAATAACAGTTGCCCAGTTATGAAGATCAAAGAATGGACCGTACATATTTATTAATGCATTCAATCAGTATTCCTTGCTTTCTATTTATATTGTTGGGTAAATGATACCAGATTAGAGGATCGATTTACAATTAAGGTTTGAAAAAGAAAATGGAAGTATACTTCCAAAAAGTCGAAAAAATAGTAAAAATGGAAGTATACTTCCATTTTGATATAAGGAGTAAATAAAAAAAGCAGTTCCCTCATTTTCGAAGAAACTGCTCTTTAACTTTTAAGCGGTTGGTACAAATGTTGTATAAATTAACCAAATATTCAAAATGGTTAGCACTACCGCAACAAAGTAACCTAGATATTCAATAAATTTATTATTGGCAAATTCACCCATAAGTTTCTTGTTACTGGAGAATCTGATCAATGGGAAAATTGAGAATGGTAAAGCGACACTCAAGAATACTTGTGACAATGTCAAAAGTGATTCAATCTTAGCTTCGTTACCATGGAAAATAATGGCAAACGAGATAACTGGAATAATGGATAGAAGACGAGTAATAACACGTCTTGCCCATAGTTTCATCTTCATGTGGATGAAACCTTCCATAACGATTTGTCCAGAAAGTGTACCAGTGATAGTTGAATTTTGACCAGATGCCAATAGGGCAACGGCGAACAAAATACTTAGTACAGGACTAGCAACTGCACCAGCAACCTTAGGATTTTGAAGGGCGTTAAATAGATCAACGAAACGTCCCAAATCACTATTTGTACCATAGAACAATGCGGCACCAAGTAGTAATAGCAATGTGTTAACGACAAAGGCTAATGTTAATTGGATATTTGAATCCCAAGTTGAAAATCTAACGGCTTGATGAATACTCTTTGGATCATCACGGTCGTATTTTCTAGCCTGTGAAATAGATGAGTGCAAGTACAAGTTATGAGGCATAACAGTCGCACCAACAATACCTAATGATAGGTAAAGCATACTCTGATTTTGTAAAATCTTAGGTTCGGGGATGAATCCGACCATCATTTGACCAACATCTGGTTTAGCCAAAATAACTTCGTACAAGAAGACTAATAGAATAACCATAATAAGTGTGGCTACGATAGCTTCAATTTTTCTGAATCCTAGTTTCATCAAGACCAATAGTAATAGAACATCAAAGGCCGTGATGATAACACCCCATAATACCGGTATATTAAATAGCAATTTCAAGGCAATCGCTGAACCAATGATTTCAGCGATATCGGTAGCCATGATAGCCAATTCGGTGATGATCCATAAACAGAATCCTCCGACTCGACTAGTTCGATCTCTTGTTAGTTGTGCCAAATCTCTTCCGGTCACGATACCTAGTTTAGCTGACATGTATTGTAGTAGCATCGCAATTAAACTAGAAATCAAGATAACGGATAGTAATTTGTACTTAAATTGGGCACCACCGGCGATAGATGTTACCCAGTTACCGGGATCCATGTAACCCACGGCGACCAAGGCACCTGGTCCACTATATGCTAACAAGGTTTTAAAGAAACCTGCGTCTGTCGGAACATCAACGGTATCATTAATTTCTTCCAAGGAAGGACCGTTAGCGTAATGAATTAGGCTTTCGTGTTTTTTATTTTTTTCACTCAAGCTGTTCTCCCCCTTTTTATTCTCAACATATAATATCATGTTAGAGGTGTCTTTTAAACCCAGTAAACTTAATAATTAGGACAACTTAACAAAATAATATTAAAAGCTGTGATTTCAAAGGATAGATGACGGTTTAGGGTAATAATTCTGTGCCAATAATGTTATTAATAAACAAAAATTTATGTTTAAATGCATAATTTTACGTTTCTAATACGCAACTTCATGTATTTGTCACACTGTTACGATACAATATAGGTGTAATGGAAAAGGTAAGGAACAATATTTTAAATTTTTAGAAAAGGGATAAAGTCAAATGAATGTAATTTTAATAATAGTTGATATCATCTTTTTCCTTGGTGCAGCCTTCAATGTGTATTGGCAGTCCCAAATTGAAATCAAGTCAATTTATAAGGTTTCATCGCTGATTTTTGCGGCTTTCATTGGGGCATGGCTACTTTTCTCACCAACAAATCAATTATCTTACATCATCATGGTTGCTTTATTCATGTTACTTAACATTATGAATGGTGTTGGAGGAATTGGTTCGAAGAAAATCGTCATCAACGGATTCTATTCAGGTGTTTTGGATTACTCGCAAATCATTCATGTAACTTTGATACCAATTGAGTTGCAAGGTAGTAAACCAAAAGTAGCAGTCATTTTTAATACAAAGAGACCACAACAAGTGGAAATGAATTTTAATGTATCATATAAAGAGATTCAAAAATTCTTAGATAAAAAATTATCCAATGAAGTTTCAGTTGAAGTTGGACAAATATAGAAATGGAAGAGACCTCGTTTGAGGTCTTTTTTAGTTAGTAAAGTATAAATATGTCGTCTTCCACAAAAAATCTGTGGGCATGGCTTGAAGCTAATGATTTCACACTTCGTGTAAAATCATGGATCTCCAAGCTCGGTCTTCTACTAACCTTGCTTCGCAAGCTAAGTAGAATTTTGCTACTGAGGGCCCACAGATTTTTTGTTCCAGACTAGATCCTGCTTCTAAATTTAGAATTAAAAAACGACGTCTATTCAGGAATCTCAATTCACTTTAATTTCGTGGATTGATTAATCTGAATGGACGTCGTTTATCTTAATAACCGTATCGTATATTTGATAATTGAGTTAACTTTTGTAGTTTAGATTGTTGTTCTTCGGTTAATGAAATTTTGTTCTTATGAAGTGCGTTAGAAATTGATATGTTCATTCTACTTAAAATGTAGGGAACGGCTGATTCTCTTTTTTCTAGTTCATCTTTGAATTCGATTAATACTTCTTGTAAAGGTTGTCTGCTAGCATCGGTGTTTAGACTATTAAGTAAGTCATCGATGATAGAAATTGCTTCGTCACCACGATCTTTGCCACCAGCAAACCAAGTTAGTTTAGTCATTTGTTTTGTCACCTCCTTTTATAGGAAAAATAGGGTTGTCGATATTATATTTAATAATTGATGTGAGAGGATATTACTATAAATATTTTTAGTTTTCTCGAAGATGATGGTCAGAAAAATACTAGTAATGAAATAATTGATTGAAAGTATTATTCCTTCCTCATGGAAGAAAGAAAATACGATTGAGGAAAGAACTGCTCCAACTATTCGAGAATTGAAAATGCTGGCAGAATATTGATAGATTATTCCTCTCAGGGCTAATTCTTCTAGGATTGGTCCAGTTATATTGACTGTCAGCATGGTCACAATCATAATCCAGATAGATTTATCGGATAAACGTGTGCTGATTAGAGGATCAGGTTGTACTTTGGTGACTAATTGGTTGAGATAGTTGAATAGTAATGAAATGGTTTCGCAGATTGCTGTTAGGGAAACGGTAACTAGCAGAGCCTGCCAATCAAATTTTTTACGTATCAATGTTAAATCGTATTTTTTGGTAATGCGAATTAACACGTATAAGATAGCTCCAAACATAATAAGTGTAAAGACGATATTGCCTGATTTTGAGACCATCGGTAAGGCATTTAGCTGTATAAATATCGGTAATAGTAAAAGGAGTATTAGTTGGATTATTTTTTGCGGCATGACATCTCCCCGTGTTGTTAAGAAATTTTAGAGCCAGTTAAATAATGAACTAAGTCCCAAGATGATAAAAGTGATTGCAAGTATAAATGAGAACCAAATTGCCATCGGTGAAAATGCTGATGTGGATTTGCCACCTGATTTTTTGAGAGTTTTGAAATAATTTATCGTTACAAAAAATTGCCAGATACCAATAATAATGAATAGTGTGCTAAATATGTTTTTCATAATATTCACCCCGTATCATAATTGATTCTTTACACTGATAATCTTAACAACTGTGTGATTAATTAGAGTTGAAATATCTTGGATGGGGGGATTCTATATCTTGAAAAGGGTAAAAATAAAAGGACTCGAGCATGATTGCCCGAATCCTTTTTACTTTAAATATTAGTGATAGATTGCAGTTTCTTCTTTAATCTAGTAGCTTTACCCATGGAAAATTTTTTAGTAGTGCCATTTTTTAATAGAATTTGGCGGGATGGAAAATCAATCTGTCTGATGTTGGTTGGATTGATAAGACAGGAACGGCTGATTCTAAATAAGAAAGTGTATTTCTTTTCCAAATTATTGAGTTTGCCATAGAATTCGTACTGACCATTATTAGATATAAAAATTAATTGATGAGGAATTTTGGATGATTCAATTGAATAAACCTCATTTTGGTTAAAATTAAATATTTGCGTACCGATTTCAAAGACAAAATTCTGTTGATGATATTCAGCAGACCTTTTGATCAATTTTTCTATATAGGTGAGAGTATCATAAATTTCATCACGATAAGTTTCGAGGTCTTGTTGTTTCTCGATAAAACCAATGGCACCAACCTTTCGCTTGAGAGTTTCTGGTGCTAACTCCTCATGTGTAGTAGTAAAAATAATATTGGCTTCTACATCAAATTCTCGAATTCTTTTTGCCAAATCGATACCGTCAATTTTTGCTTGTAAGTCGATATCCAAAAAGTAAATTCCACGGTTAGGTTGGGATGTTCGTAAGTACTGAAGAATATCTCGAGGGCTTTGAGCGGTACGTTCAATTTCGAAGAAATTATTATGAAAGAGGAGATAGTTTTCAATCAGAGTATTGAGTTGTTTCAGCTCGATTGGATTATCTTCACAAATAATAATAGGATAACTCATTTTTTCCCTCCTGATTTTGTAATGGTAAATTGCATGCTGAACCAATTATTGCGGGTATTGTAGGAAACCAAAAGGTTTTTATACTTCTTTTTAATATCTTGGATGTTAATCATACCAAGCCCGTCATGATTCTTCTTGGAAGAAAAGCCATATTGTTCAATTTTAGAAACGGAAATGTGTTTGACAATAGTGTTCTTAATCGAGATTTCTAATTGTCCATCAGTGTTAATCAGGATAATTTGGATCTTGCCACTTGGTTGTTCTTTAACAGCTTCAATGGCATTATCAATACTAGCTCCCATTAGTCTTATGAGGTCAAAAATATTGATACTCACATTGTCGATATCACTTTTGCATTCAAAATAGCAGTCGATATTGTTAGATTTGATAGTTTTCAATTTACTGATCATGAGCGACTTAATATAGGGATTGGAGATGTATTCCAAATCTTTGAAGTCATCCATAGAAATGTTACTGAAATATGTAGTCGAGTAACCTTCCAATTCTTTTAGTGAGCTTTTCAAATCGTTGTTGTCATTAACGGTAGCAATTTCGTTTAAACTGTTAAGAATGTTTTTGTAGTCATGCCGAAATTTATGCATTTCTTTTTGGTCACTATCGAGTTGTTTAGTATAATCGCTTAAATTATCTAATTGTTCAGACATCAATTTCTTTTCGTAAACCTCTTTTTGACGGACATTCTCATGAATGAAAATGAAGGCAATGGCGATTCCTTGGACAATCAGAAAAATTAGAATACCTGTTGTTAGGTCTAAATAAGCTTTGAATTTTTGGATAAAATACATAAAGGCAAATATGACCATAGAAGAATAGGTTAGAACTATGCTCAGGGATGGTGAATTGAAATTTTGAATGATACTATTCAATTTAAGCTTTTTAAAGATAAAAATAATTATTAGCAAAATAATAAGCTGGATCAAGAGCATACCAGTTATTAATAATAAATTGTTTAATTTATAAACAAGATAGATTTTTGTAAGAATCGCGGAAGCAATTGTTGAAGAAGTGAATTCGAATAGAAGTGCCAACAATATGGAATTCACCAAGTAATATTTGTTAGAATTTTTGTTTCTTAAAGAGAAGTAAATGATCACTAGTAGCACTAAATAGACGGTGTCGTTGACAAATACGGCAATAAAAATGGCGGCAAAATAAAAAGTGGGAAGAAAGAGTATCTTCTTGTAAAGTGGAATTAATTTCATATCGTAAACAGAATTAAATGCTAAAAAATAAAAGAGATACGATATAAATATATTTAAAATAAGCAATCGAGTATCCACAGTAATCAATGTTCATCACTCCCCAGTGAAAAAAAAGTATATTTATATCGTAACAATGAAAAGATAAGTTGACCAATACCAATTTTTTCATTGGGGATGTTGATAACGGTATTCGAGGATATTTTTCACCAAAAAATTGAAAGCTGAATTAAAATTATTATAAGAAGTGACCAAGAAAGGATTAATTATGCCTGATAAAAATGAAAAAGAAGAAGAGATTTTATTGAGTGAGCTTTATGATTTTGTTTTGAATCCTAATATTTCTGATGACGAACGTAAGATTGGACTCATGGCTAAAGCTGATTTGGAAAAAGGGAGATACACCGTAGCCGTTCTCAATCAAATAATTGTAAGTTTTCAACAGTTAGACTTGAAAAATAAAGGATTAACACCTGATGCTTCTCACTTTTATGATGTAGTAAATCCAATTTTGATCAAGATGAAACCTATTGGAACTAACTTGGGATATATAGGTTTTAACAGTAGTTATTTAAGTTAAGAATTGGGGGATATAAATGTTAAAAAGTCGGGAATCACAACTAAAATATTTAATAACTTCATCATTGAACGATGAAGCTGTACAAAACAATGAAGAATTAACTGAAATTTTGCGTAACGCACAATTCAAATTAGATAAAGGCGATGCTGAAAATATAGTGGCAACTAAATTAGAACATGCAATTAGTACTTATACATTTACGCATGGTTTAAAAGCGCCTAAATCAATTGTTGAACTATCAAAATTTTTGCAAAATGATGCTAACAAATATAAAGGATTTATGTCGATACTTACTTGGTTCGCTAACTAAATTTATACACGGGGAGAGATGTCTATGCTAGATATAAAAACAACGAAGAAAGTTATTCACGAGTTATATGACGCTTTACATGCGCATCCAGATCAATCACCATATTTATTGAATATCACGGATGTATTAAGTCAGGTTTATATGAAATTGGATACGGTTGATAATCCTGAAGCTTGGTTAAGCAGACTGGTAAATTACATATATATGGAAGCTTTCGGTCGAGTACATTTTTCTAGGGAAGAAGATAACCTTTTGATTGAGTTGGGCGACCTCTCAAAGAGATCAGGACTCAATGGTAGAAATCGAGCAAACTTTAATGATAAATCTCAATTTTACGGTTTGTTTGAAAAAATGCCTCGTCGTTAATGGATAGTAAAAATACTCTTAAAGTTAGTAGACCCGTGTCTGATGACTTTAAGAGTATTTTTTGTGAATTTGAGTCAGCAAAATATGTTTAATTTATAAAGTACGTATATATATTTTTAATAAAATAAAAAAATAAATAAGAAATATGATCTGCTTTGAGTATTAGTATTATTTCACAATAGACGTAATCATTGAATCAATAATTAAGACAAGTTTGTAAAATGAGATATATTGCAATTGTTGTCAATCAAATAATTGTAGTTTTTTAACATTTATGTTGAGAAAATAAGAAGATAACACCAATATCCTCAAATTTACAGGAGAAATGTACTAAAAATTAGTTGAGAATTTAATTAGGTGATTTTTTAGAAAACTAAGATTCAATAGTAGAGATAGAAACGATTTAGTAATCAATATAGTTTTATAAGAAAAAATCTAGCGATAATATGAAATAATCTACGTTAATAAATAAAATAAGTATTTTATTAAATAGAGAATATACTAGTTCGTATATAGAATTCAATGGAATTATCTGGCAAATCATCGATTATTAGAAAATAAATTTGTAATTATTGATTCTTAAAATTTTAGAGATGCTTTTGTTAATTTAATGAGAATCTTTTAGATATGGTAAAAGATCTATGTAATTATTATTTGGTATTATCGAATAATTTAAAGATGGTCTTAATAATGATGAAATGTAAATTCATAATTTGAAATTAAAAATTACAAGTGGAAACCTCTCTCTTAATATAGACTTATTACAATATAATTTTTGTAAATATTTTTAATTATAGAAAATGAATAATTAGAAGTTATAAACGATGGGTATGTACGAGAGATCTCTGATTAATCTTATTTTTAATGACTGATTTAAATATTTATAAAAATAATTGCATTCCACAAGAAATAGTATTTTATACTATTTACCATGTCTCTTTTAAAAATCAGTAGTTTAAAATTTTAGAGAAATAAAATTTTTGAATATATGATCATGTAGTATATAATTGTTGGAGTTTTTAATAGGAGGGTATTATGAAAAAAAATATCAACGAGAATGATTTAAAGAAAATCTCAGGAGGAAAATCTCGATCTTTAACGATGGGGATTGGGGAAAACCGCTTCTTTAGAGCTATTAAAAGTTGGGTACATAATAAGTAATTATGATACATGTATTTATAGGACTTGAATTTGTTTCAAATAGTATGGTTATATTTTTCACTTTATTGATATATTGTGAATTTATAAAAAGGAATAAAAAATCCTTAATTACAAAGATTATCATTACCTCATTAGCGTGGGGATATATAGGAATGATTTTTGATGATTTTAGTTACGTATTATTTGTTATATTTTTTATTTTTCATCATTGGTATAAAGAAAAAAGCCTTAAACTCGCTGAATTAGTTCTGAATCCGTTATTATTTTCGCTATTATCGGAAATGATTATGTTTATACTAAGCGGATTGATAGGAAAATTTGTAGGTATAATTGTTCCTAATTATATTAATGGAATAGATTATAATAATTTGATATTGTTTTTCGAGTTGCTAATAAATTTTATTTTGATGTTAATTTTAATTGTCTTAATTAGAAAAAATTTAGTATGGTTGAATGATTTACAATTTAAGATAAAAAAATTGAAATTAGAAAGCCAACTGTTTTGGATGATTTTTTCATTGTTTGCTTCATTTGAATTGATTTTATTTGTTGGTGATTATGAAGAGGTTACGGCCTTTATAAGAGGAACAATATTGGTAGCATTCATTTCTTTTTTTTCATTCATGCTTTGGCAAATGATGAATTTAATTAGAATATTTTCTGAAAGAGAGAAGATGTTAAATGAATCGGAGCAGAATAAACAACTTGGTGAGTATCTAAAAAGTATTCAAGAACAGTATGATGATTTACGTAAATTTAAACATGATTTTAAAAATATTATTTTGTCAATGAGTATGAACTCCAAAGAGAAAACAGAAAAAAACTATGAAAAATTATATAAAGAATTATCTAATCAAAAAGAATTGGACTCTGAACTCGGAGGGAAGATAATTTCTGAGTATAAGCTTATAAAAAATGGCCCTTTGAGGGGCTTAATTGTACAAAAATTTCTTAGTGCTAAGGCTAGAGGAATCAAATTGAATGTCGAAATAATGGAAGATATTAATGTTGATGAAGATATTTTAGGTATTATAAGAATACTGGGGATACTTGTTGATAATGCGATAGAAGAGACTGTAAAATGCTCGACCAATACTGTCAATATGGCATTTATTAAAAATGAAGATAGTTTAGAGATATCGATTGAAAATCCCACAAGTGATCCTATTGATTTAGTGAATATTTTTAAATTAGGCTATTCTACTAAGGGAATGAATAGAGGTACCGGATTATATAATGTAAAAAAACTAGTCAATAGTAATTCGAAATTATATTTAGATTCTGAAATAATAAATAAAAAATTAAGAATGACGTTAATTGTATTGGAAGGAAGAGTGTAAATGTTTCCTGTGTATATACTGGAAGATAATGATGAACAGAGAGAATTCTATAAGTCAATAATTATTAACACGAAAGTTATTAATGAATATGCCATGGATATTTTTGACGTTAGTAGTGTGAAATCTTTTTTCGATATTTTTTCGGAAACTCAGTATGGATTATTTTTTCTAGATATGGAAATAGATAAAGATACAAGAGCAGGTTTGAAATTAGCAGAATGGATTAGAACTAATATTCCTAATGCTAATATAGTTTTTGTTACTACCCATGAGGAATTATCTTTTTTAACTCTGGAAAGAAAAGTTTCGCCAATGGACTATGTTTTAAAAGATTTTACAATTGAAAAGATAAAATCACATATTGTTGATGATGTGATTTTATCCCAAAAATATTATGATAAAGATATATACACGAAAAGGACTACATTTGGATATAAAATAGGTTCAAAGTACTTTTCACTTCCTATGGATGAGTTGATACTTCTCTATACCGATAAAAGTCTTTCCGGACAGGTTAATTTGATTTCTAAAGATAGAAGAGCTTCTTTTCCGGGAAATCTTAATTATTATGAAAAAAAATATGATAATCTTTTAAGGGTTGATAAAAGTTCATTGGTGAATAAGTCTAAAATGATTTCGTATGATTCGAATAAACGTATTCTATATCTAGAGAATAACTTGGATTGTAATGTTTCTTTGAGAAGGGCATCATTAGTTAGAAAAAGATTTAAATAGCTATTTTGATTTTCTATATTTGTTTTTAAATATTATAAATGTTGAAGGATCAGATTCAAAAACTATAAATTTGAATCTGATCCTTTTATGTTAAAAAAGTATGTAATATTATTTAAAATTGGGATCAATATCTTGGTATCAATTAAGTATTTAAAAATATTATGGTAAAAATTGAATTAGTTTTGAGTGGGTATTTCAATCTCCAAAAATTTAGTAGTATTTTTGAATGTCAGAAATAATTTTTTATCATTTCTTTATCTTTGTTACCAACTTTAAAATGATTAATAGTTTTGTTACTGGAATATAAACAATACTTTCCCTAAATTAATGTATTGATAAATTTTCTTCAATCATTTCAAAATTTTTTCTACTTGAAGGAACTTTTCCAAAATAAAGAATGACGCTTTGGAAGAATACTCAATTTAATTTATTTATGAGAAAGGAGGTCAACGGTTAAAATAGGGGAGGAAGATTCCAATCTAATCTAGACTTCAAGGATAACTGATTAATTGATACATCTCATTTGTATAATGAGGGACTTCTAGTTTTTTGTAGATAATGATGGATTGGCTCATCACTTGCATGTGAAAGAAGGTCCAGAAATCAATTTGATTTCTGGACCTTCTTCTTTTGTCTAGGACTTTTATCCGTAGTATGTTCTTATTCTTATGTTTAATCTAAATAAGTACTATGTAAACCAATGTATCCTAAGTTTAATCCAAATGGTTTAGATGCAATGAACATTGGATAAATTTTATGGTAGAACTTCGAGGCTTGTACTGATAGACCTTTATTTTTCATAGCCTCCATTTGGAAGCTAACAATGAGTTTATTAAGTACAGCAAACGTGTATTTCTTTTTTTCTAAATCATCCTTTGCCATAAGGCCTATTTTTCTTTCACGATCGGTAATACCGGTATCAAGGATAAAATCGAACAATAGGTTTAATAGTTCTAACCTATCTATTCCTTTTTTTCTAGACATTAACGTTGGCCCACTCCTGGTGCACCAGCACTTCCCCAACCGTTTCCAATGATTTGTGCAACAGTGGAAGAAACACCAGAAGTAACAGTGTAGTGCCAGTGACCCTTCTTATCTCTCCATGAATAACCATTAGATCCACCAAAAAAGTTTCCACCTGATGTTTTGTAAAGTTCAGTAATACTTAATTCTTTAAATTTTGACATAATAAAATCCCCTTTTTTATGAATTAATGTTTTGCAACATCTTAGTTAATAATTACCATCGAATATGACGTCATCGTAGTTAATACAATAGTAATTCGTTTAATTATAAATAATAATATTAAAGAACAACTGCCGGCTAGCTGTCCTTACAAGTAATACTATAGCCTCTTATCATTTGTAAACTATATAAAAATTATTAACGTTTGGTTAATAGTATTATCGTATAACTTTTAAGTACTAACTTTAAAAAATAATGATTTTACTTAATATATATATGAATATTCCAAACTGGAATTTGATATTTAGAAACACTTAAGTTGAATTATTGAGTGTGGCAAGAAGTAATGTTGATTCGTTTTCGGTAGTATCTGTATAAAAATTGAAATGTATTATTAAATTTAATGCCATTATTCAGCATTCCTTTAGTATTGTAATACTGCTAATTTTAAGGTTAATGATAGAAGCGCTTTTAAGTTTATTTATAATGTCAAAATTAAAATGCCATTAAGTATATGTAATTTATATGGACGATTTAAAAATATTTCCTTAATTAGAAGGTTCAATTATTTTTTAAAAGTGAATTTGAAAATGAATACGAAAGATTAATGAATAAATATCAGAAGGTTTATTTTCTTGAATAAAAATGAAGCAAACCTTGACATTGTTATCCGTTGATTGAATATCTTTTTTTGAGCACGCCTAATTAGCGTTAATCCATTTAAATGAGCGTTAATATATTATGTAAACATATTCCCATAGTCAATGAGAAAATAGTTTTGAATTGTTAAAGATGGAGATTAATATGTTTAAAAATAAAATCTATACACCTCAAGTTGATGAAAGTGATTGTGGCGCCGCCTCTTTGGCTATGATTTTAAAAAATTATGGTTCCAGCTATTCTATTGCAAGGCTACGTAATCTTGCAAAAACTGATAAAGAGGGTACTACAGCTCTTGGACTGGTTAAAACAGCTCAAAAATTGAATTTTGAAACTCAAGCTATTCAGGCAGATATGACTCTTTTTAAAGAAAGGGATATTCCATACCCATTTATTGCACATGTAATAAAGAATAAGGTATTGGAACATTACTACGTAATTTTAGGGTGTACCAAAAATTACATTCTTGTAGCTGATCCTGATCCAACGGTTAAAGTAACCAAGATGAGTTACGAACAATTTGCTTCTGAATGGACAGGTGTAGCTCTATTTTTTGCGCCTAATTCGGAGTATAAACCTGAAAAAGTTGATAAAAAGGAATCTCTTTTTTCCTTTGTGCCTGTTCTTTTTAAACAAAAAAGATTAGTGATTAATATTATTTTGGCAGCACTTTTAATAACTATTATTAGTATTCTAGGATCTTATTTTTTACAAACGGTTATTGACACATATATTCCCAATAATATGAATAATACTTTAGCAATCATTTCTTTAGGACTAATTGTCCTTTACATTTTTCAGTCCATGTTTACTTATTCTAGAGACTTTTTATTATCAATATTGGGCCAAAGACTTTCTATTGATATTATTTTAGGATATATTCGTCATATTTTTGAGCTACCCATGGATTTTTTTGCTACTAGAAAAACAGGAGAGATTGTCTCTAGATTTAATGACGCCAATAAGATTATTGATGCCTTAGCAAGTACAATAATTTCTATATTTCTGGATGTAGGAATTGTAATTATTATGGGAACCGTTTTGGCAATTCAAAATGGAACATTATTTTTAATAACTCTGATTTCTTTACCCATTTATGTAGTAATAATTTGGGTATTTTCCAAACCTTTTGAAAGATTAAATCAAAAAGAAATGGAAAGTGGATCAGTTTTGAATTCTTCAATCATTGAAGATATTCATGGAATTGAAACAATCAAAGCTTTAACTAGCGAAAATCAACGTTACTCTAAAATTGATAGTGAGTTTGTGGATTATTTAAAGAAAAGTTTGAGTTATATAAAGGCTGACACATTACAACAAGCACTAAAGTTATTCATTCAATTAGTTTTAAGTGTAGTTGTATTGTGGATTGGAGCTCTTATGGTAACTAAGAATCGATTATCCGTTGGACAATTGATGACTTATAATGCGTTACTTGCATATTTTGTTAATCCTTTGCAGAATATTATTAATTTACAGCCTAAATTACAGTCAGCCAAAGTTGCTAATAATAGATTGAATGAAGTTTATTTAGTTAATTCTGAATTCAAAGAAAATCGTTCAGTTAAAAACTCTACTCAATTAGTGGGAGATATTAAATTAAAGGACGTTGATTATAGTTATGGATATGGAGAGAATGTTTTAAATGATATTAATTTGAATATTCATTCTGGTGAAAAAGTAACTATTGTAGGGATGAGTGGATCTGGTAAATCAACGTTAGTTAAGTTATTGGTGGATTTCTTTAAACCCAACAAGGGTGAAGTTTTTATTAATGAACATAACGTTCAGAATATTGATAAACATGTGCTGAGAGGATTTATTAATTATATACCTCAGTCACCATACGTTTTTTCAGGAAGTATTTTAGAAAACCTGACTTTGGGAAATAGAGAAAATATCAACAATGATGATATTTTAGAAGCATGTAAGATTGCTCAAATAGATGAAGATATTGAAAAAATGCCGTTGCAATTTGAAACTGTTTTGGACGAAAACGGTAATACATTATCTGGAGGACAAAAACAAAGAATTACTATTGCTAGAGCGTTACTGTCTCCAGCTAAAGTATTAATATTTGATGAATCCACTAGTGGATTAGATTCGATAACTGAAAATAATATTATGAATAATTTGATGAAGATCAAAGGATTGACGGTTATTTTTATTGCTCATAGACTATCCATCGCAAAAAAGACAGACAATATTGTAGTGTTAGATAAAGGGAGAATTGTAGAAAAGGGAACTCACCAAGAGTTAGTAAATAAGAAAGGTTATTATTTTGATCTTTTGAATAATTAGGGGAAGTTATAATGAATAAAAAATTTTTAGAGAGCAGCGAATTCTATAATAAAAGGTTTAATAACTTTTCCAGTTTGTTGATAATTCCCATCTCTTGTTTGTTTCTTTTAGTGGTTATCTTTTCTTTTTTCATGAAACGTGAAGTTACAATTGAATCTTTTGGAGATCTTGGCAGTAGACAAAATATACCTATCATTCAGTCACCTTCTAATAGTGCAATTCAAAAAAACTATTTATCTGAAGGAAAATACGTAAAAAGTGGAGATATTTTACTTTCTTATAAGAATACTGGGAATGATATTAAGATTAATAATGTTCAGAATCAACAAAAGGATATAAATGATCAAATTGCTAGTCTACAAATCTTTCAAAAGGGTGTTGAATCCAATCAAGATACTTTTGATGGTGATGATAAATTTGGATATCGAAATTTATTGAAAAGTTATTTAAATCAAAGAAATATTTATGGTATTGAAAGTCAGATGTTACAAGATAAATCTTCTTTTTCCAATGGAAAAATTAAGCAGCTGACGAATTTATATGATAGTAATTTAAAGCAAAAGGAAAGTGAATTAAAATCCTATCAGAGTATTTTTGATGCCATAAAAAATGGTAAAAGTTATGCTTCTAATGCTAGTTATGGTTACTTGTATGATGGTTATAGTGCCGAATTGAAAAGTGCTTCTGATACTGACTCTAAAACATCTGTTAAGAATAGTTACTTAAATAATTTGCGACAACAAATTGATAGTATCAATGATGAAATAAGTAATGTCAGTGAACAGAAAGATTCTTTAAAAGATTTCGATGATAGTAAGTATAATGTTGATTCGAATAACACCAAATTAGAGTCTTTGCAAAATGAGCAGTTAAAAAGTATTTCAGAAGAATTAGTTAAATTAAAAAGCCAGAGTAGAAATTTGAAGTCCAATTTAAAAGAATTGGATGATTTAAAAGATAACTCATATATTAAAGCCAAAAAGTCCGGTGTTATCCATATGAATAATCAATCGGTAAAGGGAGCTAAATACGTTGGAGCTGGTTCTGAAATTGCTGAAATATATCCAGTTCTAAGAAGCGGTAATACACTAAAACTGCAAAGTTATGTTTCTTCTAGAGAGATTTCATCTATAAAAAAAGGTCAACATATGCGATTAGAAATAACTCGTAATGTACCAAGACCAATCCTTATTGATGGAGTGATTAATAATATCAGTGTTGCTCCTGTCCCAGTGAATAAAGGAACATATTATATTGTGACTGCAGAGGCTAAAAGTGAGCCTAATATTGCTCCTCAGATCCATTATGGAATGAGCGGGAAGACAACCATTATTACAGGAAAAGAAACTTTCTTTAAGTATTATAAAGATAAATTACTGGATAAAAATTAGTCATATATAAATGATTTGTTTAAGAGTCCCCATCGTTAAATGATGGTAAAAAAATACTCTTAAAGTTACTAGACCTTTGTCTGATGACTTTAAGAGTATTTTTTGTTATTGGTTTGAAAGTCCGATTCTAATAGGCAGTTCCCACTTTGATTTGTTATCAATATTTAAGATATTGAAAGCAATGATGGAAAAGATAAGCATATATATAAGGGAGATAACAATGGAATATTTATATTGGGATGGAGAATTATTGACTATCTGTCCGTTTCCAATAGTTCCAGTGAAATCTATGAAGAAATTGAGTAAGAAAGATAGCAAAATACTTCCCTTACGTATATATATGGCGCCAAATAGACACCCCATTCCAAATGTTTCAAACACTTGTATTATAGTCATAGTCAAATTCTGGGAATGAATATTTCCGATATGATAAAGGGCAAAAAAGGTACTAGATATAATTAAACAGAATAGTAACTTTCTTTTGTCCATATTTTTATTGTTATCATTTAAGAGACTACCTAGGACTATGCCTCTGAATAAGCATTCTTCGGGGATTGCTGCACATAATCCAATAAGTAACGAAATAAAAAGGTGATTGGTATTAGATATTGATGACAATATTGAAATCAATATGAGCGTTATTGAAAATATTTTAGTATTCTTACCAACTGATAATTTAAAGTAGATTTTCTGACGAAATATCAAATTATTTAGAATTAGTCCAAATATAAGTTCAACCAGTTTAAATGCAATTATATGTTGCCAATTATCTATTTTGAAATAATCAAAAATTGGTCTGGATATAAAATTGTCGAATATTACTAATAGTACAAAAAAGATTATTTGTTTTTTGGGGAACCTTATTGTGTTTGTCATAATTCACTACCAATCTAATTAAGTTGTTTAATAATTGTGTGATAACTCTAGCTACTGTGTTGTTAAATAGTTTAAGAGTGAAAGAATGCTGGACCATTTATTACAGTAGAAATTTGTTGTCAAAGTGACTTGTGTTCTACAGAGTTAATCTCATGTATGATCTTATTTTGTGCAGGACTGAAGTGGTATGTCTTCTTTAGAGCAGCCTGCTGTAATGCATTATTTAGAGTAATAAGAGCATCGTGAATTTCGTTATAATTTTTACTGACGTTATCGGACTTATTTATTTGAAGGTATACTTTTTGGACTGTGGACTTGAGAGTGTCGGCATTGGGAGGTAGAGATGAATTTAGTTCTTTGAGTAATTTGTTTAATGATTTTATTTTGTTGATTTTTTGAGATTTACGCATGAGAGTCCTTTCTATAATTTTGAAACAAGATAGTTTTAATTATAGTAGAAATAGTGATTCCTTGATTTAAAAGGATATTAACGTTGGGAAAAACCGTATAAACGTGAGAAATATTTAGCATGGTCTATAATATAGTTAGAAGCTAAAGATTGGGGATGTGAGTATGGAGAATCAAGAATTGTTCGATCTAATCGATACGGCATATAATGAGGATCTTTCTGAGCAACCTAAAGAGTACAAGGATTCACTTTTGAAAGCTGCTCAAAAGTTATTAGCTGGTGGAAAAGAAGTTGAGGTATGTGCCGATATTTACCAAAGTTGCCACGACAATTACATCGTTCCTATGGGATTGCCTAGGAATAATCGAGCACTATATCAATATGTAAAAGATAAGTTACATAACCCTAGTGAAAAAGAAATGCGTGATTTGAATCTGGGTTATGGATTGATTTCAACCAATATTACTTTTGGTTCAATGAATTAAAAAGCAAACCTGTTGAGGTTTGCTTTTTTTGTACAATTTGTAATTAGAAATAATTTAATATAGTTGCTTGAATTCTAATTATCCAGTAGTAAAATATATAATTAAATCAAGATGATATTTATATATTGGTATTTGTGGGGGTATTGATTATTAAATGTTTTTAATACTTGATTGCTAAGTAAAGCAGAATATCTCTCGTTATGATATTTGGAAAAGGGGAACTATGGCAAATTTATCGTTACGTTTCACTTCTAAAGGAAAGATGATTTTGTATTTCCTACTATCAATTGTGTATGCTTTTGGAAATGTGGTCATCGCTTATATTACTAAGATCATGTTGAACATGGCACAATATCGTCAAGGAAGTGTCAAACAATTAATAACCGTCGCAGCAAGCGGTGCTTTAGCAATTATTTTAATTATGTTTTTTAATTTCGCCTATCGTTACCTCAAATTTGATATTGTCAAAGACATCAATGTACATTTGAAAGCAAAGACAATGGCCTATCTGATTGAACAGCAAGATGATTCGCAAAAAGATGGTCTGAGCCTGATGACTAATGACGTTAAACAAATTGAAACTTTAAAAATATTGAACGAATTAACCATAATTACTGAATTCATGTCTTTTGTAGTCTCAGTCACGGTTGGTTTACTTAATTCTTGGATTTTAACATTACTATTCATCGTTACAACGGTGATTCCGGGCTTTGTTCAGAAGTTCTTTACCAAAAAGATCCAATCCAAATCAGAAGCTTGGGAAAAGGCTAATGCTAGTTATACCCAGAATGTCAGTGATGGTTTGAATGGTGCCGCAACTGCTGATCTATATGATGTTCAAATCCCAATCGTCGGCAGAGTCGTTGAGGGTGCTAAGAGAATGGAAAATGCGCTTAAGAGTTTGAATTATACTCAAGCTGTAGCGGGTGAAATTATTATGGCCGTAGCGGAGATTTTTAGCTTTATTATTCCTTTCTTAGTCGGTGCCATTTTGATGTTCCAAGGTCATATCGGTGCTGGTACTTTGGTCATGATCGTTCAGCTTTCCAATGATTTTGTTAATCCAGTTATCAATATTTTTCAACAGATTAATTCAATTCAATCAACTAAACCTATGTGGGATAAAGTTGAGAAGGCTTTGAGATTTGATGAAGCAAAACCTGCATCAGTTAATAATACGAAGTTTACAGGATTGGATGTTGATAATCTAACTTATAAACTTAAAGATAAGACTTTATTTTCGGATTTGGGACTTTCAGTGCATCCGAATGAAAAAGTTTTATTGATGGCACCTAGTGGCTGGGGTAAAACGACCCTTTTGAGATTAATATTGGGTAAGCTCAAACCTAACGATGGGAAAATTTATATTGATAAGATGGACGTAACAGGTGATTGGCAAAAGGCTCATGACAGTTTCAGCTATGTAAATCAGAAACCATTCATTTTTGATGATACGTTGAAATTCAATATTTCTTTGGGAAGAAAAGTAACTGATTCTGAAATGGAAGAAGCAGTTGAAAAGTCAGGACTGTTTAGTTTAGTTGGGGAAAAAGGATGGAATTATCAAGTTGGTGAGAATGGAGCCAATCTTTCTGGTGGTCAGATTCAAAGAATTGAGATTGCACGTGCCTTACTTTCTAAACGACCAATTTTATTGGCAGATGAAGCAACTAGTGCTTTGGACCCAGAATTATCATTGGCAATCCACAATACAATATTGAAAAATCCTCAAATTGCGGTTATTGAAGTTGCGCATAAAATCTCTGAACAAGAGAAGTCTATGTTTGATCGTATAATTCAATTTGAGTGATAAAAATCTTTTGTATTTAAAACAAATAATAGCAGGTAATCGTAATTTGATTACCTGCTATTATTTTCCTTTTCTATTGAAGAATATTTGTGATAGCTGATACTTCATCACTACTGAAATCAAGATTATCTAGTGCTTTGAGATTGTCATCTAAATGATCAATGTTGGTTGTTCCAATGATGACACTGGCAACGACAGGATCTCTTAATAACCATGCTAATGCTAATTGACTAAGTGTTTGGTTACGACTTTGGGCGATGTCGTTAAGCTTATTTAGTTTTTTAACTAGAGCATCTTTACCATCTGCAAAGAGTTCCTCGTTAGTAGGATGAATCTTGAAGCTTTCGGGAATACCGTTAAGATATCTATCTGACAATAATCCTTCGGATAGAGGTCCATAAGCGATAGCACCAGCACCAGCATCTTTAAGGACATCGATTAGACCACTATCTTCAACATGATGATTCAAAATATTCATACTCATTTGGTCCAAAACAAATGGTGTGCCTAATTCTTTAAACATCTTAATAGCTTGTTTCATTTCAGGAACTTCGAAATTGGAAACTCCAACATATAGAGCTTTACCAGATTTGACAATATCATCTAAAGCTCTGACGGTTTCTTCAACTGGAGTTGTATCGTCATAACGGTGAGCGTAGAAGATATCAACATAATCTAGTTGAAGTCTTTCTAGGGAACCATCAATATCTTGTAACAATGATTTTCTTGAAGTCCCAACACCATAAGGGCCATCGTGTATTTCATAGCCGGCCTTAGTTGAGATAACTAACTCGTCACGGTATGGTTTCAAGTCGCTGTTTAAGATTTGTCCCAACAATGTCTCGGAACTGCCTAAACCATCTTTAGTGCCGTCGCCATAATGGTTAGCAACATCGAAATGGAAAATACCTTTGTCAAAGGCATGCAAAATAACTTGTTTACGTTCGCTCAATGGATCAGCACTACTGAAGTGATGCCAGAGTCCAAGTGAGATTGGTGGCAACATCAAACCAGTTTTACCAGCATGACGAATATGGTTTCCTTGATAACGACTATCTGAAGCTCTATACATAGAATCATCCTTTCGTAAAAAAACTCATTAGCTCAATAATATGTCACTGGAAGCGTTTACGCAAATTCTGATTATACAATCTTTAAACATCTTTTTGATAACTTGATTGAAGAGGTGGTGGAGAAGGTTGAAAAAAATTAGTATCTCTTTGATATTTTTACTGATAATTATTTTAGCTATTAATATTACAAAGTTTAAAGGAATCAAGGAAACACACAAAAGTGAGAATTCTGAAGAACTAGTTAAGAATGAATCCCAATGGAAAAAGTTAACTAAAGATATTCCTCAGATTGCTTATCATGATAATTTGCCCTTGTTAGAAAGGATTCAGATGAATTATGAGAATCCTAAAGATGGTCATAGTTCAAAGTATGAGGATAAGTTTTCGTTGAAAGATCGTTTTTATGCTGATAATCCAACTATTTTTGAAGGAGTGGTATTAAATTTAGAGCCTATGTCAGAAATGGTTGAGACGAAAGCAACTATATTGGTTAAAAAAGTGTGGCATGGCGACCAGTCAGTCAAAAATAAGCGTATTTACACTGTCTTTAGAAGCGGTATAACAAAAGCTAAATATGCTTTTAGCAGTATTGAAGGTGAACATTTGAATAAAAAATTCAATCCGGACCAGAAAGTATTAATGGTTCGAAAAGATATTCCCGTTCCTAAGATAGGAAGTGTGATAATTGGCTCCTTTAAATCCTTCAAGATGACTAGTGAGGCTTATGATTCAACTCGTCAAAATATTTATGACGATAAGTATGGAATCAATTTTGATCAATTCTATCTATTGAAAAATCCAAGAACTAATTTATGGGTTAAGGATAAGAAACGATTTATTTTGAATAACCCTGAGTTTAAAAAGTTAAAGGATAATACTGAATTTAAGAATCTTTATGCGTTGACCGATTATTGGAAATGAATTTTAATTAATTTCTAGTATTAAGGGGCGTTAAATATGGTAAACGTAATTGATAGTTATCGAAGAAGTCACTTTTGAGCTTACCGAACTCATCAATCAAGGCATGAAGCTCTTCGGCTTGCTTGGATGTTAATTTGAAATCTCGTTCAACGGCATTTTTCAATTGCATGTAAGTTGGTTTTTCAGTGAAAGTATGTAAATGACGGAATAACTTCATGGAATAATTGTCAGCGACAAAGGTTGGCCGATGAAAGTAGTAGAGCAGTAAGACATCAGCAGTTTCGTTACCAACACCCTTGAGAGCAACTAATCGTTTACGCAACAAGTTGGTAGAGAGTTTCTCCCAATCAGCGAAATCATCTCGATAGGCCGTCAGTAGAGAACGTAGGTAGATGGCCTTATTATGAAAGAAGCCACTAGGTTGAATCAATTCTTGCAACTGATCTTGTGGTACAGCCAGCATTTTATCGACTTCAAAGTTGGTTGCTTGTTTGAGATTAGCTAACGAGCGATCGGCGTTTTTCCAGTTAGTATTTTGAATTAAAATCATACCAGTTAACATTTCCTCAGTGTTTTCAGCGGGCCACCAGTTTTGCTCGCCTAATTTTTGATGCAGAATATCTAGTAAGTCATAAATTGTAATTTGTTTATACAAAGTGAATATCCCCCTAAACGTTATTATCCACTTGATAGCTAAATTTGTCCGAAATTACTACTTGGAGACGTTTTCATAGACATATGGTTTTATTTCAGAAAATAAGTTGTGTTATCATATTTATCGCTGAGTTAATTACAGGGGGTGTAATTATGTTAGGGATAATTTTTGTGATTGGTTCAATAGCCTCCTTGATTCTTGAGAAATATGTTTTAGCAAATAATTCACATGTATGGTTAGGAGCTATTGTGCCGGTACTATCAATTGGATTCATCATCTGGTTGATGTTATCTAGCCTAATGCAATTCAACGCTACAAATATTCTACTTGCGATCATCTACGTATCGCTAAGTTTCATTTTCTGGGGACAAGGAAACGACTTGTATCATCAAAGAGTCGTTCATAAGGTTTATGAATCAAGTAATCTATAATAAAAAAGTTCTAAGCAAAGAGTAAATTCTTTGTTTAGAACTTTTTTTGTGCTAGATTTGCTTCGAATTTAACGAAATAATTATTAAATATTGTGATATACTAATTTAATTAGAAATAATTTAATAATTAAATTCGAGGCTATCTTATGTATAAGAGACTCTTCAACCAATTAAATAAAATTTTGTTAGTAAAGTTTGCGGGAACTTTTGGTAGTGAAATGCTACAATTCGCAATCAGCCTTTATATTTTGAAACGCACTGGTTCCGCTATTAGTATGGGAGTTTCGCTGATCACAGGCCCACTTGTTGATGTCGTTATAATGCCTTTTGTTGGATACATCGTTGATACAGTCCCCCATAAAATGATAATGATAGTGTCACAAATTGTTACTAGTGTTTCGCTATTAGTATTCAGTCTCTATTTCAACTTGTGGCCTGCGGGATACTTCTACATTTTGATTGGATTAATTGTTATGTTGGAAATTACAGATTGCTTCCTAAGCACAACAATTCAGTCCAGCTTAATTCAACTTTTTCCTAATGATGAATTACAAAAAGTTAATTCTCTAAGTCAGTCAATTACCTCATTGGCAGAGTTTCTGGCACCAATTTTAGGTGCGATGCTCTATACGATGGTCAATATTGTTGTATTCGCTGATTTAGAAATTATTTTTGAATTGATTGCTTTATTGGGAATCCTAGTCTTGAAATTTGACTATAAGAAAACTGAAAAAATAGTAGATGAGGAAGCTTCCAATGAAACTGCTAATAAGACTTCAATAATAGGAAACTTTTTAGATGGTTTCCGTTATATGTTGAAACAAAAATTGATTTTTATTTTAACCTTATCCTCTGGAGCCTTGAATTTTTTCTTTGCGTCCATGAATATCGGTTATCCATATTTGTTAGTTAAGACATTAAAGCTGTCTAACGTACAATATGGTATGACTGATTCCGCAATGGCTGTTGGAATGATACTTGGTGGTTTGATTTTAAGCAAAATTCATCTACGCCTTAATCCAATTATGTTTTCTTATGTAGCGTTGATAGTTTTTTCCATTATTGTGTCATCAGTCGGTTTATCGACAATAACGAACTTCAAGACCCAAGTCATCACGATTATTTTCATTATTATTAATGCAACGAATGGCTGTTTATTAACATTCATGAATACACCGCTAGATACTTTCTTGCAAGAGACGGTACCGCCAGATATGCAAGGTCGAGTGTTCAATATAGATGAGACTTTGAGCACTGTCTTGATGCCTGTTGGGACAATGTTCTTTGGCTTATTATTTGACCATTATAACGCCGTTATAATATTTTTCGCAGCAGGGGCAGCAATGTTATTGTTGGCAATAGTCACGATTTGGATAATTTTGAAGAAGGACTATTTGAAAGATCAAGGTACTATTAATAATTAAAAAAGCGACTAACTTGATTTCAGTTAGTCGCTTTTTGGCGCGTTTAATTCAAACTACCGCCGATGACTTCGATATCACCTTTACCATCGCGTTCAACAATGGCTGTAATGGCGGCAGTAATTCCCTTAACATCGTCAGCTAGTGAAAGAGAAGGTGTCTCAGGGCGATTCAAAACTTGATTAGGTAAGAAGGGAATGTGCATGAAACCTGCCTTCAAGTCGGGGAACTCTTTGTCAATCATATATTGAACTTGATACATGATGTGGTTGCAAACGTAGGTTCCAGCAGTTGTGGAAACCTGACTAGGAATTCCAGCTTCGATAATCGCCTGTGCCATAGCTTTAACAGGCAATTGTGTGAAATAAGCATTCTGTCCATCTTCATGGATTGGTTGATTACGAGGTTGGTAACCAGCATTATCTTTAATTCGACCATCGTCAAAATTGATGGCAACTCTTTCAGGTGTTAAAGCGTAACGACCACCAGCTTGACCAATATCCAAAACGTAATCGGGTTTGTTATCAAGAATAGCTTGATGAACAACTTCAGCACATTTATTGAAGATAGTTGGAATCTCTACTTTAATAATTTCAGCTCCAGCAATTGTATCGGGTAATTTCTTTACAGCTTCAATAGCCGGATTAATTTTGTCAGTACCAAAGGGATCAAAGCCAGTTACAAGAATTTTCATAATAAAATTTCCTCCTTAAAATGCTAAAAAGTACATTAATATAATTTGAACAACTAATAGGGTTAGTGCAATTGGAAATTGTTGCTTGATGACGCCTAAATTATCCTTCATTTCCAGTAATGCTACAGGTAAAGAGTTGAAATTGGCAGCCATTGGTGTCATTAAGGTACCACAATAACCAGATGTCATACCTAGTGCAGCAACTACGGCGGGATTACCACCTTGAGCTACAACAAAGGGAATACCGATTCCAGCTGTGATAACGGCAAAGGCGGCAAAAGCATTTCCCATTACCATAGTGAAGATCACCATAGCGACACAATATAGGATTACTCCTAAGAGATGATTACCTGCTGGAAAGACACCGGAAATAGCTTTGGAAGTAACATCGCCAACACCAGAAGCAGTAAAAATCACGCCTAAAGTAGCTAATAATTGTGGCAATACACCAGCAGTTCCGACAGAACGGACCATTCTTTCACTATCATGATAAGTAGTTTTAGCATCAGTTTTAGATATGATCATAGCAATAATCAAAGCAATTACTGAAGCAATACCGATTCCAACTTGACCACCTAATTTAGTGAATTGACTGATTAGAATAGAAAAGATAGCTAAAACAACACTAGGGAAGAAGAGCCAAGCTCCTAAACGTTTAGCTGATTTTTCGGCGATCTCTTTGTTAACTTCCTTAAGTTTGCCGACCTTGATTTGTTTGAGTAAAGAAAGTATGCCGACAAAAACAATTAAGAGGCCGATAACAAGGTTAGGTAAGTATTTACCAACAGCAAAAATGATGCCCATGATTAGCCAAAATAATCCGGTACCAATGCGAGCTGAATTTTCCCTATCACGAAATGATTCGATGCTGGCGAAAACCATAATTAAACCGATTAGAACGTAGAAGATTTCTAGAATATTATTAACATTCATATGTTTAACCTCGCTTATTAGACTTCAAATTGCTTATCAAAACGTCTGTTGTAATAAGCGGTAATTAGGAACGTAATGACAGCCATTGGAATTGAGTAAAGCACAATATTGGCAGGTGTAGCGGTATAGCCAAGTGATTTCATGGTACTAGACATTAAAAGGACACCACTTGAGGCAATGAATAAATTTTGTGAGAAGAAGTTACCAAAATTGTCGGTTGCGGCGGCGCGGGCTTTAATTAAATCAACTTGTTTATCGGTTAAAGTTTTTTTGACACTTGCGGCGGCCTGCGCCATAGGATTGATTAAGGGACGGATGAATTGAACTTGACCGGAAAGTGCAATACCCATGGCATCGGTAATTTCACGAATTGCTAAATAAAGGTTGAATATCTTCCCTGCAGAAAGGTTCTTGATTTTACTAATACCGTTGACGGCAGCTTGCTTCAAACCATGACTTTCGACAACACCAATCATTGGTAGGGTAAGGAAAAATAGTGAAACCATACGGTTATCCATAAACCCTTTTCCAAGAATTGTCAGTACGTGAGGTATGGACATACCAGAAACTAGTCCGGTTGCCAGAGCAGCAGCGACAACAACAGCTATGGTATCTAATTTGAAAGCGAAGCCAAGAATAATTATAACTATTCCAATTAATTTTAAATATTCCATTCTGTTACTCCCTAATTATTAAATTTATTTCCCATTTTAGCATGTATTATTTAATAAAGGTTAGAATAATTAAAAAAAGTCTAATAAAGAAGACACAATCAAGATATTGTCGATTGTGTCTTTACGTAATTTAATTTTAAAGAATAGGCGATAACAAACGAGAGAAACGTTGTTTGAAGTGAAGCCACATTCCTTGTTCTTTAATGATTTCTGGTGTTAATAATAATGAATCTTTCATATCATTCTCAAATGAACGGGCAATCTGGTGAGCTACTTTAGCATCATAGATAAAAGCGTTGGCCTCAAAGTTTAATGAGTAACTTCTGAAATCATGATTCATTGAACCGACGGAACAGATTTTGCCATCAAAAACGGAAGTTTTAGCATGTAAGAATCCCTTTTGATAACTGTAAATCTTGATACCATAAGTGGTTAACAAATTAGCATAATATTGTGTTGCACGGTAGATGAAGGGATGATCAGGCATGCATGGGATCATGATCCTGACATCAACTCCAGAACGAGCAGCAATGGTTAGAGCCGTAAACATCGCATCGTCTGGTACCAAATAAGGCGATTGAATCCAAACACTCTTCTTAGCACTGACAATCATATCGATAAAACCATCTTTTAAGATCTCTTCACGGCTATCGGGACCATCAGAAATAATCTGAATTGGTAAGTTAGCGTCAGAATTAAATTTATCAGATGGAAAGTATTTTTCTAAGAAAGCTAATGGTTCGGCATTACGATCTAGTGAAGCGTTCCAGTCACGGAAAAACCTCTCTTGTAACAAGAGGGTAGCAGCACCAAAGATTCTAGAATGAGTATCCCGCCAGTAACCGAATTTTTCAGTCGTATTGACATATTGATCCCCAACGTTAAAACCACCGATCCAGCCAGTTGTACCATCGATAACAACGATTTTTCGGTGCAAGTGATAGTTCAAACGAGTCTTGGCGATGACGTTTTTAGAGGTGATAAAAGGCAAGACTTCACCACCAGCGGCTTGGAATCTCTTGAAGTATTTCGGTTTAGTACCACCAGAACCCCATGGATCATACAGAATACGGACTTCTAATCCTTCTTTAGCTTTTTGTGTTAAGAGATCTAGAAACTTATCCCCAATGTCACTCTTAATAAAAGCATAGTATTCGACATGAACGGTCTCTTTAGCTTGACGGATATCTTCAAACATACCCTTGAACTTCTCTTGTCCATCAAAATAAAGTTTGATCTCGTTATGACGAGTTAACGGTGCTTCTTCAGTTTCATTGAAGAATCTTATTATATGGTCCGCATAATGCGTCTCATCATAACGTGAGGCGTTCTGAGGACGCTTTTGAGCAGCAATGGCCATTTTCTTTAACTGACTTAAACTATAGTGCTCTTGCTTACTAATATTGAATATCTTCTCTTGAGCAATTCCACGGCCTAAGAAGGCATAGATAAGGAACCCCAAAATTGGTAGTAGGACAAGAACTAAAATCCAGGCCCAAGTAGTAACAATATTACGAGGCCTATGGAAAACAGTAATAAGTGCAGATATTGTATTGACTGTTAGAATTATGAGAATTAGCCAGATGATCCAAGTATCAATCATAAAATAAATTCCCCTCTATTTATTTATAAAGAAAGTTTACTTCAAAATACTAATAAAATCTAATTATTGAATATAATTTGGTAATAAAAAAAGCCGCTTTCGCGACTTTTGCTTAATTTCTGTTATCACCGAAAATCAGAATTAAACGTAATAGTTGTAGGGCAGTTGAGATTACAGCAGCTACATAAGTTAAAGCAGCGGCGAAGAGAACTTGTTTGACCATTGGCACTTCGTCATTATCGACAAGTGTACTGGAACTTAAGATCTTTACGGCACGACCTGAAGCATTGAACTCAACTGGTAGAGTAACTACTTGGAACAAAACAACTAAAGCGAATAACCAAATTCCGATTTGAATCAAAGTTTGATTTGCGCCCAAGATAACACCCAATAGGATAATTGGGATTGAAAAGTTAGATCCAAGATTTACAGCAGGGACCAAAGCTGATCTCAATCTCATAGGGGCATAACTTGTTTGGTCTTGGATAGCATGTCCACACTCGTGGGCTGCCACACCGATAGCTGCAACGGACGTTGAATCGTAAGTGGATTCAGAAAGATTCAATGTTTTGTTGGTAGGATTGTAGTTATCGGTTAACTTACCACTAACTCTTTGAATTTGAACGTTTTGAAGCCCAGCATTATCAAGAATAAATCTAGCAGCATCAGCACCACTAGTTCCGTGGTGACTAGGAACTTCATCATACTTTTTGAAATTATGATTTACATACCATGATGCCCATAAACTGATAACAAGACCAATAATTATCAGGAGATAGCTGGGACCAAAGAAACCATATGTATACATATATTGTTAACTCCTCTTTAATAACTTTTTGTTAAAGATAGTATAACCATTATTTGTGAAGTTTTCTTGAACTAGATGGTCCAAGTCGTTAATTTCAATATCTGTCAATAAGATTTGATCACGTAAGAAGATGAGTAACCGATCAGAGATCTCTTTCTTTTCATCATCAGTTAGATCTTTGAAAGTTATCATCAAAGCTGCTGAATGTTTTTTTAGATCGAGATCACTAAGACTGATCAAAGCAGAAATCTGTTTAGCCTCTTTCTTTTGAATAAA
This sequence comes from Companilactobacillus kimchii DSM 13961 = JCM 10707, assembly GCF_001435445.1. Lineage (GTDB taxonomy): Bacteria > Bacillota > Bacilli > Lactobacillales > Lactobacillaceae > Companilactobacillus > Companilactobacillus kimchii. The sequence continues at coordinate 29,887 of NZ_AZDH01000009.1, forward strand.
CCAGTAAATACCATCATTTTTCATAATAACTTTAGCGGTATTAGAGATATATTCAGTTGTGGGATCGATGTCCTCATCTAGAAATTCGCTAACTTCTTTTAGATTAAAGCGACTGGGGAAATCCCAGCAGAAGTTATTTGTGATAAAAGGTCGATAATCGCGCATTTTTTGGTTTGTCATTAAAAAATTTCATACGGTGGTTGATCGTATTACTTATCCTCCCTTTTTCTTATTGTAGTTCGTGGTTCTTTTTTGGAATAACCATTGTTCTATGTTTAATAGTGGAAACGAGCTCCGCAAGGGCAACCTCTTCCGGTTTGCTACAGTATTGAAATTGCCCGCATGGTGCGCGTGCGATTCCAATACTCAGGCAAATCCTCGGAGGCTAATCGCCCTTGCTCCGCTCTCTTATTCTGAAATGAGCTCCGCAGGCCAATTTCTTCCGGTTTGCTACAGTATCAAAATCGCCCGCCAAGTACGCGTGCAATTCTGATACCTAGGCAAATCCTCGGAAATTCCCAGGCCTGCTCCGCTCTCTTATTCGATGATCATGCTCTTCTTAGCACTCTTATGTAGTTTATGCATAAATGGTTTTAATGGTTCTGTACATAGCAAGCCTAATAGATAGAATCCAATTCCGAATGCTAACAATATAATAATATCTTTGGTTGCATTAGGCCAATATATTCCACCGACGGCTTCTCTTATTAGATTTACCGCATATGTAAACGGTAGATATGGATTGATTACTCTAAAGAATCCGTCTGATAGTACTACTGGGAAGTTTCCTCCGGCTCCGGAAATTGATAGCACTAGGATAATAATTCCTAGTCCTTTTCCGACGGTTCCAAACATTTGGACTAGCGAATACAGTATCGAGATGAAGACGAAACTTACTAACATACAGAAGACGATTAACCATATCTTCTCTTTAGTATAAGCATGCAAGATAAATAGATTACCTAAAGCTGCGGAGATTGCTTGTAATTGATTTAAGAAACCAAATGTTAAGTAACGGCCATTGAATCTTTGCTTGAATGTGTAGAGATACTGTTGTTTTTCGTCTAATTTGAAGTGAACGGTGAAGACACTGGATAGTAACAAAGCTCCAACCCAAATACAGAGGGCTAAGTAGAATGGTGCACTTGCTGATCCGTAATTTGGTACGTCGTAGAGATTGTCTTGCTTCAATTTGACTGGATTAGAGAAGAAATCGGATTCTTTGTTGGCATCAGATTTCATTAATCTAATAATGGCTCCGAGGTCAACGTCTTTCTTACCCTTCTTCAATAGGGTAGCGGAATGATGGATATCTTTCTTCAACTGTGGCCAATCATTTTCGGCAAAGTCATTAGCAGTTGATAGTGCTTGCTCTAATTCTGGTGTCTTGGAGTTAACCAAATTCAAAGTTGTAGTTAACTCATTTTCAATTGATGGCAATTCATATTGAACAAAGAAGGTAGCCTTAGCTAGTTTGTTCTTCAAAGTTGGATAATCGTTGTCATAGAAATCATTTAGCATACCGATTCCAGTAACGATGTTAGTCATATTACCGTTCAATAGTCGGTTAGCATCATGAATTTCGTTACCAACAGCAGGCAATTGTTTTTGATACTTTTGAAGGTAACTTAAAGCTGTGTTCAAAATACCTTCAGTATTGTTCAATAGACCTGGAATCGTTGGGATAATATCAGTGTTGAAAGTTCCTAATGTAGAACTAAGTTCCTTCAAGAAACTATTGATATCAGTAATAATTGTTGAAACCGAATCCATAATATTGATATTTTTAATTGTATTAACGCCATCGGCTACTTGATTTGCATGTGTTTGTAAATCAGTTAGCTTACTTTGTAATTCAGAAGTATCTAAGCTGTCATAGTTGTTCAAAATATCATTAGCTTTTGTAGCTAAGGTATCGTTCAACGTAGCCAAATCGTTTAGATGTTGAATAGGTTTGTCGAGTAGAGTTAACTTATCTTTACCCAATTGTTCGGCTAGGCGGTTGAAGAAGTTTTGGAGATCAGTTAAAGCTGAAGCAACTTGACGACTGACTTTTGCCAAATGGGTTGAGTCAGTAGCAATGTTTTGAATAACGGTCTTCAATTGTGCCTTCAATTGCTGATTAGTTGGATCTTCTTTGATCTTGTCGATTAGAGTATTGATCATCTCGGCAGAACTACTAATTTGTTTGCCAAGGTTATAAACCATTGATAAACCAGTATCGATGGTTGTTTTGATAACAGGTAAAGCTTGTTGAATCTTAGGAATTAATTCAGAAGTTGTCTTATCAGTAGCATTCTTAGCGTCTTCGCCTAATTTTTGAACTTCAGGCATGACGTTTTGAACTTTCTGGATAACTTCTAGTCCGTTTTGAACCTGAGTGATGCTGGAACTCATTAAACTGGAAATCTTACCAAAGTCTGTATCTACTTCGTTGATTTGTGTACCGGCATTTTGAATTTCAGGAATCTTATTCTTGAGTTGTTTAGCGGCGGTCCCACCAACATCAGCTAATGGCAAAATATTATTAACATTAACTAATTTGTTGGCATCTTCATTCAATAGTGGCAAATATCCATACATGTCATTAACTTGATTCAATTTTTGATTCAAGTTAGGAACTAGGGTATTAGCTTTTTGAACTTTATCCATAATATTCTGTAATTCAGGGATGTTGTCATCAGTTGTGACTAGTAAAGATTCGAATCGTCTTAACATTGGAAGGTTATCTTTGATATCCATTCCTGACTTGTTCAAGGCTTGTGTAATAGTTTTACTGATGGTTCCCACGAATTCAGAAGAAATTGTATTTTGTAAGGTTGTCGCCCCAGTTTCGGTCAATTTCGGGGCTATCGCATTGATTTTCTGATTTACCTTAAAGACCAGCTTCGGTTTCTTAATAGTTCCAGATAAGAAGCTGATAATGTCCTTAGAAAAAGTTTTTGGAATATAAATTCCAGCATAGTAAGAACCATCTTTGACACCTTGGTCTAATTCCTTTTTGGAGTTGACAAAAGTCCATCCTAGTTTATGATTCTTTTTAAGGTTGTCGATTAATTGATCACCAATTTCAATTTTTTGACCCTGTACTTCAACTGGTGTATCGGCTGAATAAACGGCAACTTTTAGACCACTGGTGTTAGAATAAGGGTCCCATAGGGCCCAAACGTTAAACCAACAGTATAGACACGGTAAAATAACCAATGCCAGCATCAGTAAAGTTGCGGGCTTGGATTTTAACGTCCTCTTTAAATCTAATTTAAATAATTCCCAAGCTTTGATAGAAATCCCCTCCAAATCTCTGTTAAAACTGTAGTAGTAATATAATTATATAACGTTATGACAGCGGATTATAATAAATAAACCCGTTGACCACTTTTAGAATCTCTGAATCATCGTGAAGCATTGAGTGTTCTGCATTGGAGCCCTTAATAAGATATTCGGTGTATTCTTTTACTCGCGGTTTGAGAATGTAAGAAATAGACTTGGCAGATGTAACGGAAATGTATTTGTCACTATTAGAGTGATCGCCGACATTTCCAAAAATGTTCAAAACGCGTAAATCGTCTGAGATACTTTTTTCATTCATAAAAATTCTAAAGTAGGTTGGACTCATAAAAGCTGGACGTCCATTTGGTTTGATTCGGTTGATGTTGGGAAGATCTCCCAAACCAATAATTCCGTTGAACGGTGCAGCGATGAGTACTAATTTTTTCAACCTAGGCATGTAGGGACGCATTTTTTCCTTCAAATTGACCAGTACCAATGAAACGGCACCTAGTGAATGACCAATTGCATCATAAGTTGTGAATTCATGTTCTAAGCGTAAGTTAAATAATAGCTTGGTTAACCAATATGCCATTTGGTTACTGCCAACCCATTTATTTTGAAAAACAACTTGGACAATGGGATGTTCATCCTCAGTCCAAACCCCTTCATATGTGACCTTTCCTTTCCAATCAATGATTGCTTTGAGAAATTGGTCCTTTTGTTTACCGTTACACTTTAAAGCGGATTCGATCATTTTCTTGGTCGTATAGTCTCCACCACGAAAACCGTGGATATAGAGAATCGGCCATTGCCCTTTTTTCATAAATTCACCCCAACAAGATATTATTATATAATTATTATTGAGAAAAATTAACCAAATGAGGTATGACATTGCAAAAATATTATGCAGTACGACGCGGTAAGAAACCTGGAATCTATTCAACCTGGGCTGACTGTAAGGCTCAAGTCGATGGGTTCGCCGGAGCTAGATATAAAAGTTTTCCTGATAAGGCACAAGCACAAGCTTTTATTGATGGAAAAGATTCATATAATAGTAGAAAAACGACAACTAAAAAATCTGCCAATAAAGTTTCTAATATTGAAGATTTTGACATCGTTATTTATACCGACGGTGGTTCCAGAAATCATGGTAACTTTAAAGGTGGTCATGTTAAGGATTCTGATAAAGCCGCTTGGGCCTATCATATCAATAACAAAGGCCAGATATATGAAGGAACTGGTGGAGAATTTGGAGCGACAAATAATCGCATGGAGATAATGGCCCTAATTCAGAGTATTAAACGATTAAATGAGCTTAAAATCAACCAACAAAATGCGATATTTGTCTTAGATTCTCAGTACGTCCTCAACGCTATTACCCAGAATTGGCTCAACGGTTGGAAGAGAAGAGGCTTCAAAAAAGCCGACGGTAGTACTCCGGTAAATGTCGAATTATGGCGTGAGTTGGATCAACTTTTGCCAACCGTTCCTAAGAAGACTTTTGAATGGACTAAAGGACACGCAACCAATGTGGGAAACAACCGTGTTGATGCTTTGTTGAACGAAACAATGGATAAAATGTAAAATTTAAATAATTAAATAAGGACAGCGTCTATTAAGAGATATCCAAATGCATAATATGTGTTTTGAATACTTAATGGAAGCTGCTCTTTTTATTTGTAGACCTCACAGACACAGGGAAGCTCTTCATTGAAGGGATGGTGTTCGTCGGCATATTCTTGCTTGAAGAATTTCCAATATGTTTTTATGTCCATACGTATTTACCTTTACCAAATTATAATTAGTTTGATTATAGAACTTTATAGACATAAAAAAACAACACCTCCTTAATAAGAAGATGTTGTTTTCAAATTATTTAAATAAACCACTAAAGAATGAAACGATACTGTCCCAAATTCTTTGTAAGAAGTTACGATTCTCTTGAGTATTTAAGTTGTTAAAAATATTTTTAGCTTTACTCATGATATCGCTACTTAATTTTTGAGCTTGTTGTTTGAAGTTTGAATTCTTCAAAGCACCAGAATCTCTGATTTGTACCATCAAGTTGATGATTTGTTGTTTTTGATTATTGTTGATGATATTTTGAAGATTATTCTTTTGCAAGTTGTTATTAACAATTGTTGTGATTTGGTTAACGGTGATATTATCGCCTTTATTTGCCAAATCAGATTTCATACCGGCAACGGCATTGTTCAATTGTTTATCAGAATATCCATCAGTACCCTTATTCGCATCAGTAATATTACTTAAGACATTCATTTCCTTTTGCGCAGCATTAACTTGGTTTTGGTTCAAGGTATCACCACTATTTGCATAAGCAGCGTAGATTCCGGCTAAAGCACCAGAACCATCAATTGGTGTAGCTGATGTTACATAGATGTTGGCATCGCTGATACCGGCAGTTACGGCAGCATTACGATATTGGTCGGCTGTAATGGTAGTAATATTGTTCTTCCCATTATAATCAACGATTTTGACATTAATACCAGAACCGGATGAAGTCTTTTGAATCAAGGCTGATGACCAAACACCACTATTACTTGTGAAACTACTGCCACTAGGGTTGAGATATTTCACCAGAGTATCACCGGTAACGGTAATAGTTTTGTAGTCTCCACTGACTTGTGAAGAAAGGGCGTCAATTGTTCCTTGACGTTGACTTGATGTTAATGAAGTTCCCAATGTCATTACGGGTTGATCGCTTAGATCGTCCGCTTTGACAGTCTGAGTTGAGAAGATCCCAACCGTGATTAGAGAAACTAGTCCTAATAAAATGATATTTAACTTTTTCAAGGTTTTATCCTCCTTAAACACTATTAAACCAAATATGTATGAAGAATTCGAGAAGATGAGAATTTTTTTTGGATACTTGTATGAATATATTAATATATTGGCGAATAAATTAATAAAAATGAATAGTTTTTTGACAATATGTCAATGATTTAGTAAAAATGGTATATACCTATTGAATAATAGCGCTTACAAGAATATACTTTCTATGTTGTAAAACCACTTTACGACAGAAAGAGGGGTACAGGCTTTTGAAAAACTTTATGGATTGGCTTCAAAATAAAATTATGCCACCGATGTCAAAAGTCGGAAACAATAAATATTTAGTATCCATACGTAATGGTTTAGTCTTAACATTACCAGCTATTATCAGTGGTAGTGTATTCCTAATTGTTGGAAATATACCAATTACTGCATGGGCTAATTTCATCAAACCGTATATGAATATGATTGGTGTGGCTGTTAATGGATCATTTGGAATTATTTCATTATTAGCTGCAATTGGGATTGGATATGAGTTATCTAAGGAATTAGGAGTTGATCCTATTTCCGGTGCAGGACTTTCAACTATGGCATTTGTCATCGTTTCATTTAATGATAAGTTCAAATTAGATACTAATAATTTTTCATCATCTGGATTATTTACTGCAATTATTACTGCTATGATATCAGTTACAATTTTTAACTTCTTTATTAAGAAAAATATTGTTATCAAGTTACCTGATGGTGTACCAACAGCTGTCTCGAATTCATTTGTTTCATTATTACCAGGTTTCGTTATTTTAGTTCTATTCTGGTTTATCCGTATGCCACTACATATTGATATTAATTTAGTTATTCAATCAATTTTCCATCCATTACTATTCGCAATGAATACTTTGCCAGGTATTTTGGTTTACACATTCTTAGTAAGTTTACTCTGGGTTTGTGGTATTCATGGTGATATGACTTTAGAGGGAATTGCTGATCCAATTTTTCTACAGTTCCTAGCTGCCAACGGAACCGCTTTTGCACATCATCAACCACTTCCTTATGCCACAGCTGCTGGATTTTCTAGTTTGATGGTTAACGTTGGTGGTACTGGTGCCACAATTACTTTAGTTGTTTTGATGTTATTCTCAAAGAGTAAAACTTATCGTGATCTTGGACGAGTAGCATTTCCAGGTGCTTTGTTTGAAATCAATGAACCTGTTATTTTCGGATTTCCTATTGTTATGAATCCTTTGACGATGATCCCATTTATCATAATTCCATTGATTTTAGCTACAGGTAGTTATCTTTTGATTCATTTAGGATTAATGAATGCGCCAGTAGCGATGGTACCTTGGACAATGCCTCCAATTATCGGACCACTAATGGCAACTGGTTGGGATTGGCGTGCTGCTGTTTGGTCAGCTGTCGAGTTAGTCTTAGCTGGAGCAATGTATTATCCATTCTTCAAAGTTGCTGAAAAAGGTATGCTTGCTAAAGAAAAGACTTCTACAGATTAAAAAGAACGATGATCAGTCAGAGGAGGCTGATTATCGTTCTTTTCTGCTATTTAATACTTATTTTTAAAAAGCGTGAGAATTGCTTGCTTTTTCGCACGCTTTTAACGCTTCTGAGCTAAAAACATGTCTATCATTAATAGATCTTTTTTAATTGATTAATAATTTTATAGTCCATTTATTATTTTTAATAGGGTTTTGCACTTTTGCATGTAAATGCTAACTGATAAGAATTATCTTTTGCTATACTTACTGTAGTGTCCTTGTCTTATATTGAAAGGAGCTGGTGCTTATGGTTGAAAATCATATTCTCAGTCTTCCTATCATGACGGGAGGCTTTGGCGTTGGAATTGATTTCCATTTTCTTGATTCTAGTAGTTTTACTAGAAATTATCAAAGAATTGAAGAAATAATTCAAACAAAAAAGTCGGACACGGCAATGTCCGACTCTAAATAATATGTAATATTGTTATTAGACAAGGACACTGATTAAGGGCCACTTTTTAAGTGGTCTTTTTCTTTACCTTGCTTCACTAATATATTAACAAGATAAGACGTCTAAAACAACTATAAAGTAATAACATGTCAACTAGTATTATCATATTTATAATAGTTACTGAAAAAGTACATTCGTTAAAGAAAAAAGCTTTCACAAACCGATGAAGTTTTTCCTATTTATTTGATGATTAAAATGGCTTTTTCCGCTGGTTTATGCTATTCTGTAGGTTCTAGGATTACGCTTAAGTAAGTATAATTAAATAAAAAGGATTAGGTGAAACACAATGAAAATTGTCGTTCTTTCAGGTGGAAGAAGTACAGAAAGAAATGTTTCTTTATCTTCCGGAGTTAAAATCACCAACGCACTACGTAGTAAAGGTTATGAAGTAGCTTACGTTGATTCATTCTTAGGTAAGGATATTGAAGAGGATAAAATTGATGATCTCTTCACAACAGAACCTGAAAATGAAAGTAAATTAGTTATTGATGATGAAGTTCTTACAGATGAAAAGATCAATGCTTTGAGAACTGACGGAACTAAGGGTCTATTAGGTAGAAATGTTCTTAACATTTGTCGTCATGCCGATATTGTCTACATGGGACTTCACGGTGAAGATGGCGAAAATGGTAAGATGCAAGCTGTCTTTGATGTCTTTGATATCAAGTATACAGGTAGTGGCTCATTAGCTTCTGGACTTGCTATGGATAAGAAATATTCTAAAGAAATTTTTGTACAAGATGGTATTCCAACTGCTCAATATACAACAACTAAGACTGCTAAGATTTTATCAGAGGATATTCCTTTCAACTATCCAATGGTAGTAAAACCTTCTAACGGTGGTTCAAGTGTTGGTACACATATTGTTAACAATGCTACTGAATTAAGAGATTCAGTTGCTGATGCTTTGAGATTTGATGATGAAGTTTTAATTGAAGAGTATATCAAGGGACGCGAATTCTCAGTTGCTATCGTTGATGGTTTGGTTCTTCCAGCTGTCGAAGTTACTGTTGATACAGGTTGGTATGATTTCCAACATAAGTTCCAAGCTAACAACGTAACTCACTTTATTACTCCTCCAGACAATTTGGATGATAAAATTCACGAAAAGATGCAAGCGTTGACTAAGAAGACTTTTGAGGCTCTAGGTATGAGTAACTATGGTCGTGTTGACTTCTTATTACGTGACGGTCAATTGTATGTCATGGAAGCTAATACTTTACCAGGTATGACACCATTGTCATTAATGCCAAGAGAAGCTGAAGCTGCCGGTATTTCATATGCTGATCTTTGTGAGAGAATCATTAAGAGTAAAGTTAAGTACTACGAAGAAAGAAAATAATAACGAATTATAATTTAAAGGTCATCTTCCTTGGTTGAGGATGATCTTTTTTTGTTTTAGATAGATTTGAAGCTTTGTTAAAGCGATTACAAATATAAGGTATAATTGTCGTGTGAACTATTCTTTAAAAATTTGATTGCGAGGTATGTTTCATGACAAGAAAAATTGGAATTATTGGAATGGGAAATGTTGGTGCCGCATGTGCACATTATATTGTTGCAGGTGGTTTTGTTGACGACTTGGTATTGATCGATAAGAATGAGAAAAAAGTTAAGGCTGATGCTTTAGACTTTGAAGATGCCATGGCTAATTTGCCAGCTCATACTAATATTTACGTAAATGATTATTCTCAATTGGATGATGCCGATATTATTATTTCAGCCGTTGGACACATCAAATTAATCGGTGGAGAACACCCAAATCGTTTTGGAGAATTAAAGCCAACTGGTGATTCTGTAACAGATGTAGCCAATAAAATTAAACAAACTAAGTTCCATGGCATCATGGTCGTAATTAGTAATCCTAATGATGTTATGACATCAATGTATCAACAAATTCTTGATTTTCCTAAAGAACGTGTAATTGGTACTGGTACATTGCTTGATTCAGCCAGAATGAAACGTGCTGTTGGTAAAGCCTTTGATGTCGATCCTAGATCAGTTTCAGGATATAACTTGGGAGAACACGGTAACTCTCAATTTACAGCTTGGTCAACGGTAAAGGTCATGGATCAACCAGTTAAAGAATTAGCTGAGAAAAATGGTCTTGATTTGGATCAAATTAATGAAGATGTAAGAATGGGTGGTTTCACAGTCTTTGATGGCAAAGGATATACTAACTACGGTGTATCGACTGCAGCAGTTAGACTTTCGTTAGCTATTTTAAATGATGCTAATATCGAATTGCCCGTATCAAATTATCGTGAAGAGTATGGTGTTTACTTATCATACCCAGCTATTGTTGGACGTGACGGAATTGAAAAACAGTTACAATTAGATTTGCCACAAGATGAATTAGATAAACTTCAATATTCTGCCGACTATATCAAGAAAAATTTAAAATGATTTAGAGGTATAAATTATGGAAAGAATTACTTCAAATAGTGCTCCAGATGCAATTGGTCCTTATGTTCATGCTACAAGATCAGAAAATATTATTTTTACATCTGGTCAAATCGGATTAAACCCTCAAACATCAAAGTTAGCTGAGGGAATCGAAGAGCAGGCAAAGCAGACTTTGGAGAATTTGGAAAATATCTTAGAGTCTTCCAGTAGTGACTTTGAACATGTTTTAAAAGCTACAATTTATTTGGATGATTTAGATAATTTTTCTAAAGTAAATAGTATTTATCAAAATTATTTCAATGAAAATTTCTCTGCTAGAAGTGCGATTGAAGTTTCCAAATTACCTATGGGAGCTAAGGTAGAAATAGAATTAATTGCTGAAACAAAATAGAATTTAAAAACAATGATGAGACGAGGACAATCTAGTCTCTCTGTAAATAGAATTGATGATTTCTTGAAGAGTGTAGACAAAACGTCGCACTCTTTTTATTTTGAGAGGATAATTCACATATATTGATATAATGTAACTTGCTAAAAATTGTTAAGGGGACAAACTATGAAAAAAGGTTTATTGCTGTTACTTCTACCACTACTTTTGACTGGCTGTTCGACGAATGTGGATACTAGTTCTAAACAAGCTGATAATCAAGAAACAACGACTAACAAAAAATCTGACTCCACTGGAAATGTTACAGCAGAGGAAATGAGTAATTGGACATATACATCTGGTGATAAAGCAGTTAAGATTTTGAACAATGATCGGCCAACAACGATTCAAGCTAATGATTTTACTCAGACTCATATAAATTATGGTGGGTTGGACAATCTAAATCGAACTAAAACGGCGACAGCATATTTAACTCGTAATAATTTGGGTAAATCTAATACGAGAACTGAACAGACGTGGCGTCCGACTGGTTGGCATAACGAACCCAAAACGGTCAACGGGACACGTGTAATTCCACAAAATAGGGGACATTTGATTGCTTATACAATGACTTTTAATTTGAATAAGTCTGGTCAAACACAACAAGGTCAGTTGGGTAGTATTGATAATCCGTATAATCTTTTCACACAAACAGAATTCTCAAATCAGAAAACAATGACTGAAACGGAACAAATGGTTCGTAATGAGTTGGCACAAAATAAAAAAGTTATTTATCAAGTAACACCAATTTTTCGAGGTAACGAATTAATGGCTCGAGGCGTTTGGGTACAGGCGTTATCAATTGATGGAAGTTTCAAATTTAACCGATATTTGTGGAATGTTCAAAATAATATTGTCTTTGATTATGCGACAGGACGGTCAACCGTAGATACAACTTTCACAGTACCCGAAGTTGCTAATAATTATCAAAATAAGCATTATAATAATAGACACAAAAATTACAGACATTATAGGAAGTATCATCATTATTATCACTAGACAAATAGGAGAGATATTTGTTTTTCTTCTGTGGTATAGACCAGTAAACAATGGTATAATGAAAACGTTAAAATTAGTAAGGAGACTCGATAATGTCATATTATATTCATGCTAAGAAGTTCTTTTTAAAAAACACTACTGAAAATGGCGGCTACCTAGAAGTTACTGATGACGGTAAGTTTGGTAAATTCTATCATGCTGACGAAGAAAAACCTGAAGGTAAAGTTGTTGACTATTCAGACAAGTTTATCGCCCCAGGTCTAGTTGATACACATATTCATGGTCTTGTAGGTCATGATGTTATGGATGACGACTTTGAAAAATTAAATGAAATGTCAGAAGGTCTATTAAAGGCTGGTGTTACTTCATGGTTGCCAACAACTTTGACAGCATCACATGACCAACTAAAACATATCTGCCAAACAATTGGTGATAATTACAAGAAGGCTACTGGTGCCAAGATTCAAGGTATTCACTTTGAAGGACCTTTCTATACAGAAAAACACAAGGGTGCACAAAATCCTAAGTACTTCAGAGATCCAGATGCCGAAGAATTTGAAGACTGGCAAGAAGCTGCTCATGGTATGATCAAGAAGATTTCTATTGCTCCTGAAAGAAAAGGCTCAGTTGAATTCACTAAAGCTGTCGCTTCAGATAACGTTGCTGTATATCTTGGACACAGTGATGCCACATTTGAACAAGCTAAAGCTTGTGTTGAAGCAGGCGCTACAGGATTTACGCATACATACAATGGTATGAGTGGTTTGAATCACAGATTACCAGGTATGGTTGGTGCAGCACTTTCAATGCACTTAGTTGATGACGAATTGATCTGTGATGGACACCACGTTAACCCATTCGCAGCAAGAATCGTTATCGAAAAGAAGGGTGCAGAACACGTTGCCCTAATTACTGATTGTATGCGTGCCGGTTTAATGCCAGATGGTGACTACGTACTTGGTGAACTACCAGTTGTTGTTGCTAACGGAACAGCCAGATTAAAAGATGAAACACATAACTTAGCTGGTTCAATCTTGATGTTGAACGAAGCTATCAAGAACGTTGTTGACTGGAACATTGCTACAGACGAAGAAGCCGTAGAAATGGCAAGTTACACAGCTGCTAAGAGTTCAAAGGTTGCTGACAAGTGTGGTATTATCGCTGACGGTAGAGATGCTGATTTCATCGTACTTGACGATGATATGACATTATCAGAAACATATCTTGACGGTGTATCAAGATATAAGGCCTAAAGATAGAGAGCGGAACAGGCCTGGGAATTTCCGAGGATTTGCCTAAGTACTGGAATCGCACGCGTACTTGGCGGGCAATTTCAGTGCTGTAGCAAACCGGAAGAAATTGGCCTGTGTAGCTCGTTTCCACTATAAAGATTAAAACATTGGTTATTCCACATGGGAAAACCAAATAATAGAACCACAACCAAAAACCGAGGCAAACCAATAAGATACCTCGGTTTTTTAGTCCCTTGCATGGCTGTTGTATACTCTACATATCGGGAGGATTACTATGAATAAAAAAATTGTTGCTCATAGAGGAATACCAACGTTAGCACCTGAGAATACTATGGCCTCATTCAATGAGGTGGTAAATCATGATGTTAAATGGATTGAGACTGATTTAAGCATCACTAAAGATGAAAAAATCTTTGTCATCCATGATGACAAATTGAACAGAACGACAAATCAATCTGGTTCAATTGAAACTATTGATAGTGAAACAGTGGCTAATGCCGATGCTGGATATTGGTTTGCTGAGAAATTTCGCGGTGAAAAGATACCAACTTTGGACCAATTAATTGATTTCCTTAATATCCATAAAATTAACGCCAATATCGAGTTAAAGGGTGTTGTAGGGGACAACGCCAACTATTTGGCTGATAAGTTAGTTGAAAAGTTTGTTGAGTCATTGGATCGATTGGATGAGCATGTTGAATTAATTATTTCTAGTTTTAATCCAATTATGTTGGAAAAGATGTATAAGTTAAGACCAGATTTAAAATATGCTGTCTTATTCAGTCGAGCAACACTTGGTGATGATTGGAATTTGGTTATGCAAGCTTGTCACGCCAAGATCGTTCATCCAGATGGTTCTTCACTAACTGAAGCTAAAGTTAAACAAATGAAGGATTATGGTTACGAAATTAACGCTTGGACAATCGATGATATTAATCGTGCGCAAACACTACTCAAGTGGGGTGTTGATGGAATAATTACTAATATTGCAGATAGAATGAGCTTTTTAGAAGAATAATATAAAAATAGTCTCGTAGAAGTTAGTGCTTTTAACTTCTACGAGACCTTTTTGTCTAGACTAAATTGTTGTTTCGGAGGATTCATCATGATAAATGACAATTCTGCAGTTCTCAGAAGGGTAAAGAACTTGCTTAAAACACGTGGTTTATTACATATCATTTTCGGATATTACAAAATCTCTTACATGTTTGATTTTGTGTCATCTCCATTTCAACCCATTTTTTGTTACTATCCCATTCGATTACATTTACCTTGACTACGATATTTTTAAATCGGTGATGTTTTGGTAAGTGTAAGCTCACATTGTGAGGCTTCGAGAAATATAAATACCATTTCTTCATTTGTATTTCTCTTACTGTTAAGTATAAACAGAATGCAAGCTAAGCCAAGATAAGTAATGTATTTCATACCCTTCGTATAATCCTCTAAGTTACACTATCTTCGAATTGCCAAGTGAGTTTTGAAGAGTAATTTCCGGGGATAGGATTACTATTGTTTATGTGTAAAAGTGGTCCTTGATCCTTATGCCACTTGATGGAATTGAATATTTGTCCGTATGTTGTTTCATTAATAAGAGTTTTATTAGTTAGTGACGTAAAAGAATCACCATCGTAATAACGTAAATCAGCGGGTAATTTAATCGATTTGTTATCCTTATTTTCGAAGTCACTTTCTTGTTTCAAAAAGAGCTTTAAAGGACGACGTTTCCGACGTTGATCGTCTATTGAAATTACCTCATTTGGATCGTTATTGGCGGAGATACGATACTTTAAATTATTGTGATTGAAAAGAGTGATTGGTTCAAAATGTAAGTCTTTGATGGATGCTGTTAATTGATTATTAATGTAGTTAATATTTAGTCTATTGCCTTGACTAGTATATTCATCAGAATCTGGATCTAATCCATGAAAGTCAATTTGAGAATCAAAGGATTCACGGTCATTGATATTTTTAACAGTGGTAGCAATGAAAAGGGTCTTCTCTTGATGCATATCTAGATTATTTAGATTGATTCTTAGTATCTGATTTTTTTCGTTAGTACTTAAAGAATAGTCAGAATTATCTATCTCAGTACTACCGATTTTAATACTTTCGATTTGGGTGTCCAAATGTAGTGGCAGAGTTACGTAAGAGTCGTGAACATCACGTTGGCTGTTATTATATAAATCAATAGAGTAATTTATCCAGTCACCATTAGTTACATCATTTAACTGATTTTCAGTATTACTCGTATCGAATGTTCCGTTAGTTATGGTTGCTGAAATCTCAACTTTAGGATCGTTTGGTGGCAGGACGTTTAAAGTAGCCGGTCCAATAAGGACACTATTGTTACCTTTTGCTTGTTTAACGACAATTTCAGCGTAATACTTACTGTTATCATCTTCAAGGCGGAGCTTTTGAGTCTCGTAAAAGGCATCATTAGAAGCAAGATTTGTTTCTGATTTAACTAATTTCATGTGTTGTGAATCAACTTGTTTATACCAATTAATAGTGATATCACCGGATTCGTCATCACGTGTATCATTATTTAATCCTTGGATTTCAAAACGAGCTTTTTTTCCTTCATGGGCGGTACGATCTACTAATCCGTTTCCAATAGTGATTTCTTTGGAATCAGAGACGACAGTATCATCCTTGTTGCTAATAGTTCCAGTCACTTTAACGATGCCTGATTTACCTTTGGTGTTAGCAAAAATACGTCCATCCTCATTAATAGTTGCTAAATCTGGTTTATCAACAGACCATTTTGTCGATTCAGTGGCGTTAAAAGGCGTGGGACTTGAGTAGGCAAAGGTTGTGCCACGGGTAATATTGCTATCGATATTAAATAGATAATCTGCCCTGGTATGAACTTTGACTTCTTTAGCAGATACGGGCTCACGTTCAACATCAACAGTGGCTACTTTGGAATAAAAGATGCTTCCAGTATAGACATGGGAAAGAACATAGGAAGTACGTAGCTGATAATATGTTTTTCCTATCGTGGTAGGAATAAAGTCAAGTGAAGAATTACCGTTTGTTTTTTTATTAACATCGGTCCAGGTTATACCATCAGTTGATTGCCACCAATGATATTGTGGTACTAAGAAAAAGTTAGACAAAGGAGTTCGCTCAACGTTAGTTTCGATATGGAGTTTCTCGCCCAATATAATGTAGTAATGTTCTTTAGGCTGTTCGGTATAGCCACTGGTTGTAATTGGACCAATATCCCAAAATCTTTTGGCGTCAGGACTAGGTTTAAATTTGTATGGAGGGTTTGATTCTTCAGTTTCGGCTATTATAGTTTGCTCATTTGTAATTAGGAAAAAAGCGGTTGTGAAAATTATAATGAAACTGATTAACAATTTGATTTTCAAGTTCGTATATAGTATCACAATTTTTCTCCTTAATATTTTTAGACCACAACTCATTGTATATAATGTTTGATTTTTAATAAAGACATTTTTGCATATTTTGCAAGTTTTTAGCACTAAAAAATGATTAAATATTTTTATATTTTAGTATAAAAAAACACGGAGTAATTTCCGTGTTTTTTTTATTATTTAATATTTACAAACTGTTTTGGAAGTACCACGTTAATGTAGTACTGTATTTGCCTGCTTTTAGATGATCATCATTTACATGTAATAAGAGGCCATCGTCTTTATTCCAACCGATTGAGGATAATTCTTGACCGACATCTGATTGCGATATTTGAACTTTATTATTCAAAACTTCAGTGTAATTGCCGTTGTCGTAGTATCTTAAACTGACCGGTAGTACTTCAGAATTATCATCGGTGAATTCATTTATCTGCGATACGAAAACTTTTAGTCCACCCTTATCACGTCTTTGGTCGCTAATATCAATGATATTGTTAGGGGAGTTCATTGTACTAGGGCGATGTTGCAGAGTACCTTTGCTAAAAGCTTTAATAGTGCCAAAGTCGATATCTTTAATATTGGCATCTAGACTGTTAGTAGTATAGCTGATAGTTTCAACGGCACCTTCTTTACGATAAATATTGTCATCATTATTGGTTCCATAAATGTAAGGAATGTAGGAGCGTGCCTCTTTTTGAGTGGCATTTTTAACCGTCGTATCGACATCAATAGTTGCGACTTCTTGTATATTTAAGGTGCCCAATTCAATTACAAGATCATCGGTATCATCTTCATCATTATGAATAATTGAAAATTTGTCATCGTCTAATTTTTGATCATTTACTTTAATACTATTGACCGTCGTACCTGTGTGCATCGGAATTACGTAGAAGCCGTTTTTCAAGAGACCGTCGTTACTATTATTTTTGAGGGTATCGTGGTAGACAACGTTATCACCATTTACTACATCGTAAAGGCTATGATCGTCATTATCTTCGGTGGTAAAAGTTTGATTGGTAAGTTGATTAGTGATTTCAATATTGGGGTCTCCGGAAGGAATAACCGTCAATTTAGCTTTGTTGGTAGTGATTGTTTTAGTAATTAAGTTAACTTTTAAAGTTATAACAGCTTGATAAAAGGAATCGTTATCAGCATAAGTTGTATCGGGGGTAGTATAGCTAGTTCCACCATTAGATTCAACCTTTGTCCTTTGCCCAGTATTTGGATCATAACGATACCAGTCGATCATTACAGACCCGTTATTTTCTTCATCTTCTCCGTCACCGCCAGTATTACCCTTCAGAGTGAAAGTAGCTGTTTCGCCGGATTTGACAGTTCTATCTTCTAGACCGCCACCGATTTCAACAGGGGCAGAGCCTTGAATTTTAGTTCCATCAGGATTAGTCATTGTAGCGATAACGTGAACCGTACCCGTTTTATCTTGATTGTTAGCTGTAACGAGACCTTCATTATCAACAGTGGCTAAAGACTCATCGTCAACAGACCAATCAACTGTACCAGTGGCGTTAGCCGGAGTCGCTGTAGCCTGGGCATAGGTTGTGTTAGAAAGATTGTCGCTAGTATTATAAAGGTAGTCATCGTCAACGGAAACGTCCAATTTAGTTGCATTGACTGGTTCAGGTAGAGCATGAATAGCTCCAACCTTAGAGTAAAGATGCTTTTTATTAAGACCTAAAAAGGCGTATTGAGTATCTAACTGGTACCAGGTAGTGCCAGTCTCTTTTGGTGTAACTACCAAATTTTTCTTTTGACCACCATTAGATTTACTGATTTTTGACCAAGTTTTACCGTCAGTTGACTCCCACCATTGATAACTTGAAGAATCAAAAATTCCGGTTAGTAATGTCCAAACAGAACGGCCAGTATTGGTTTTAATGGTCACTGAATTATTGACAGTAGTATAGTAGTTTTCTTTCGGCTGCAAAGAGTAACCACTAGTTAACCAGATTCCAATGAATTTAGTGGGATCTTTAGTAGGAGTATATTTAGGAGTCACAACTGTTTCTTCTTCAGCCTGACTTAGATGTTCCGTCGTGATAATTGTTAAGCTGATCATAAAAATAGGCATGATAAAAATAAGAAATCTTTTTATATTTTTGTTGATATGTCTATTAAATTTCACGAAATCACCTCCAATATACTACTATCTGAAATAATTATATTAAAAAGGTTATTGGAAAATAATTCGATCTGCACAAAATATTCTTTACTAATTTGATATGTAATTTAACATAAAAAAATAAACCCCTGAGGGTTTATTTTATTCTGGGACGTAATGAATATGACATCAACAGAGAAACAATTGAAGTAACTAAGATCACATAGAAACTAGTCCCAAATGACCCATTAGTTGTCACGGCCACTTGTCCAGTAATAGCAGTTGAATTTACTAAGCCAGCATAAAGTGCTCCGTAAAGTGCTGCGTATAAGATAGTAGGTAGAACTGTAAAAATTCTAACCAATCTGATTGTGCCACGTTTTCTGAAGTTAGCGGCAATTAAAGTAATGATTGGTGATAGGAAACAAATAATACGGATAGCCGAAAATCCATTAGTGATCCAAATCGATTGAGCACCAATATTAGCTGTGTAATTAGCAGCTGTAGAAATAGTACTCGATAAGGAGACTCCGTTTAAGAATGGCCCACCAATAGATGCAATGAAACCAATGATGGAAGAAACAATAATTATTTTCTGAGTAGTTGTCTTCTTATTGGAATGAAGTCTTTCAGTCGCAACATCTCTCTTATTGTGAGCAGGTTTTTGGTAATGTTCCTCAGTGTAATTGTCGTCAGGACTATCTGAATCTTTTTTCTTTAAGGAAGTTTCACGCTTTAAAGCTTTATTAGCGCCAGTTTCATTACCATGACGTAATTGAGACAATAAGAACCAAGCAATAAGGACAATAGCTAAGGCAATAAATCCGTAGTTACGTTTGAATACTAGTAAGATCGCTACAATAATAACGGCAATGATACTTACAAAAGCATTATTCTTGGCAAATTTTATCATATTGTGGATAAAACCATCATTAGGATCTTCTTGTTCAGCAGCCTGTTTAGCTCTAGCCGCACGTAATTCACTTTCAGTAGGTTTGAAAGGATCACTTAATGGTTCCTTAATTGGATCTTCAAAGGTATTAGCTTTGTATGGCTTTTGAGAAATAGGATTAAAATCATTCTTGTTATAAACTTGTGTCCGATCATCTAAAGGTTCAGCGGCATTCGCTTTCTTAAAAGATGAACGATCAGCTTGCTTAAAAGTTTTCATTTCTGGTTCTGAATGGGAAGGTTTTTGTTTATGAGGTTCAACTTCAGGTTCAGATTTGGTATTGCTGTATTCGCGTTGTTGAGCAGGAGCTTGTTGTAAAACAGGCTTCTCCTCAATTTTCTTAGTTGAAGGATCTTCTTGATTTAATTCTTTTTCAATTTCAGATAAAGAACGAATTGAGTCGTCGTCTTTATTCTCTGTTGTTTCAGTATTTTTCTTTTTTAGGGCCCAACCACAGTTATCGCAAAATTTTTGATCTGGATCAACTTTGTGGCCACAATTTGGACAAAACATTATTTGCATTCCTCCATTATGTTGACAAAATAAGTATACAAGACACTGTTATGTATATGAAGACATTTGATAAAAGTTCACAAAAAGGTCACATGTTGTATATATACATCCGAAACCTAATTATACAAAATATTGTTAAAGTTTGCTTAAAAATATCTTATCACTAATATTATATTTGTTTTTATATCAGTCGGTAAATCTTGAAAGTGGAGCATTATGCTGTGATTCTACATATTGAAGTGCATCTTAAGCTGTTTAATTTGTGTACCCAAAAACATATGTCACAATATATTTGTATAAGACAGGAGTAATTCGATGAAAAAAATATTAAGTGCAGAACAAGCTAAAAAAGATTTTTATAAAATAATGGAATCGGTTAATAATAATTCAACCGTGATTGAAATAAATGGAGGAAAAGAAGAGAATAGTGCAGTTTTGATTAGTGCTAAATATTATCATGCTATTCAGGAGACATTATATCTTATTAATGATGGTACCTGGGATAAGATACGTGAAATTGAAAAAGATGATTCTGAATTTATTGATATCACGGATGGCATAGATTGGGATGAAATCTAGTGGGAAATTCATAATGTGAATTTCAAGGAACGTATGTGTTCTACGAACACATGCATAATACTCTCTAAGTGACTTGTCACTAAGAGTGCATAAAAAAACCTCATACAAGCACTTGTATGAGGAAAACGACGTTTTGGTTTTGTATCAGTCAAATAAAGATAGATTATGCGCGGGAAGTCTGTAGGATTTGTAGTCAGGTAAATCAGTGAGGTTACGTCTTCCCACTAATAATTATAACGAAAGCAAAATACTTCTTGCCAATCTAGTTTGATATAAAACAATATTAGATTAATTTTTACTCAGTATAAATTCGTTTGAGTTCTGCCAATTTAGTTTGGTCAACACCTAAAGCTTTATCCAAATAATTCTCGAAACTACCATAATAGTGTTCAATGGCTTCGAAAACTGAGGTGATACTTTCTAGATCACCTTTAGTCATATTCATCTTGTTGATATCTTGATTACCATTTTCATCATTCAAAGTGGCCTCAATTTCGTCACTATCTTGATACATTAGATTAGTTAGTAGGTAATCTTTAGTAATTATTTCGTCATCAACGCCTAAAGCTTTCAGAATTAAAAGGGCACCAATACCAGTTCTATCTTTACCAGCAGCACAGTGGAAAAGCAATGATTGATGATCTTGATTGTTATTGAGCAGGCGGTCGAAAAGAAATCTGTAAGCCTCTTGACCGTGTTTGTCCAGAACGACACTTTGATAAATCAATCCCAAGTAAGAATAATCACCGTGATTGATAGCTCCAGCTAGCTTATCTCCATTACCAGTCAAAGGGTAGACGGGGTCAGAATAGATGCGATAGAAATTGGAAGTAACATCAGACCAGGTTTGTTGTTCCTGATTGGATCTAAAGTCGATAACATATTTTAAACCATATTTTTTAAGGTAGTTTAAAGAATTAGTTGTTAAATTACTTATATCCCCTGAACGAAGAAGCTTATTATATTTAATTGTCGTACCATCCTTAGTGGGATATCCACCAAGTTCACGTAAATTTATGGCACCTTCAAGATTTAAGATACGTTTCATTTTTATCCTCCCCTGTCTTGTTGCGTATTTTGGGTCATTAGAAGTAAAATAATATTTAAGGTGACTTATGGTGAAAAATAAACTTTCAATTATTATGACGGCTTATAACGTAGCTAGCTATATTTCTAGCTCGATTGAATCGGTAATCGCTCAGACTAATCATAATTTTGACTTAATCATTGTGGACGATTGCTCTACAGATCAAACTCAGAAGATAATTCGTTCCTATGCAAAAAAGTATGATTGGATCTCTGTTGTTTGCCACAAACAAAATGCAGGTGTTTCGGCTGCCCGCAATACTGGATTAGCCAGTGCCGATGGTAACTTGGTAACGTTCATTGATGGAGATGATTGGGTTGAACCTGATTATGTAGAACACTTTCTATCCAAATTTGAAGATTACGATGTAGATATGGTTACTTGTGGGTTCTTTAATGAAGGCGAAAATGGCAAAGTAAAAAATAAAGTTTCAAGTCGACAAACCTCAATCGTTGGTCGAGATGAAGCAATCAAGCAAATAATCAGAATGACAGGTACCGTGATGGGTTACACCTGGAACAAAGCCTACATTCGTTCGATTATTACTGATAATAATTTAAGATTCCAAACAGACTTAGATTTAATGGAAGATCAAGTTTTTAACGTTGAATATGCGACTGTCGCACGTCAATTTTATTTAGATAATCTTCCTTTATATCATTACATTTCTAGAAAAGACAGTATAACCAAACGTTTTGCCATGGAAAATGTGCGTGACGTTGGAGTCGCTAGAATGAAAGTTTACAAAGCAATTCGAGACAGCACTCGAAAAGAAAAAGATCAAATGGAGTAGTCGGGCTTAGCTCGGCTTTTTTTGTGTTCGAATTACCAACTAAAGAATAGCACTTTAGCGGGTTTATTTGCTTTCAAAAAAACTTTGAAACTATCCCTTGACTATAACGTGGCGTGACAGTTTATAGTATTTAATTGAAGAGAGATAAATGAAATATATAGGAGATATTAAATATGAAAGCAGTAGTTATTAGTAAGGCCGGTGGCCCAGAGGTTTTAAAGATTGAAGAACGTCCTATTCCTAAAGCAACTGATAAGGAGACTGTAATTCACATTCGTGCTTTTGCCGTTCATCGTTATGAGGTTCTAACTCGTGAGGGTGGTTCTCCTTCAGTTAAATTTCCAAGAGTTATTGGAGTTGAAGCTGTTGGTGAGGTTTTTGAACCTTCAAAGAATAGCAATCTAAAGAAGGGTCAAAAAATAGTTATCATCAATGGTGGCTTTGGTCGCCAATTTGATGGTAGTGAACAACAATATGCTTTAGTACCAGATGACATTGTTCGTCCGGTTGAATTCGATGGTTCATGGGTAGATTTTGCTAACTATCCTGAAACATTCTATACAGCTTTTGGCGCTATAAAGACAACTAAGTTACAAGCTGGTCAAACACTCTTAGTTCGTGGTGGTACGACTGGTGTTGGTATGGCTGCAATGGTTTTGGCCAACGCTATGGGTATCAAAGTTACTGTAACAACTAGACGTGAAGAACGTCGTCAAATGTTACTCAATATGGGTGCAACTGATGTTGTGATTGATCAAGATGGTAAACTTCAAACTGAAAAAAATTATGATGGTTTAATTGATATGGTTGGGGCTCCCGTTCTTAGTGATTCACTAGCACATGTTAAACGTGGTGGAGTTTATACATTGGTTGGTTTGTTAGCCGGTGAATGGTTATGGAAGAACTTCGATCCATTTGAAAATATTGGTGGCAAGTATATTACAGCCTTTGATGGTGTAGATATTAGTAATGAATTAGTCGCTGAAATGTTCAAGTTGATCAACGATAATCATTTGACGATTCCAATTTCTAAAGTCTTCAAACTTGATGATATTCAAGCAGCTCAAGAATACGTTATGAAACATGACCGTCCAATGGGACAAGTTATTGTTACAACCGACTAAAAATAAATTTATACATCCCGTGAGGGGTGTATTTTTTTTGTTAATTTAGCATATAATTTTATAATGTGAGGAAAGTTATATGTTAAAGATTAGTGAAATGGCTCAATTAGCGAATACAACAAGAAGAACATTGATATTTTACGATGAGCAAGATGTATTTCATCCTAAAGAACGTAGTGATAATGGATATCGCTATTATGACTATGACCAGATATATGATTTATTATTCATTTTGGGAATGAAAAATTTAGGCTTACCATTGGAAAAAATTAAAGAATTACAAAATAATTCAAGTGCTGAAGTTATGGATGAGTTGTTGAATATTCAGAAGAAAATAGATGGGAAAATTACTGAATTGTCTAAAATCCAATCGGTAGTTTCTAAAAAAGTTGGAGAAGGTGAGCAAATAACCGTTCAACCTTACCAACCAGTAATAGTTAAGCGATCAAAAATTTCATTTTGGTGTTCACAAAAATCAGTTTCTTGTACTGATGAAGAGATTGCAGAACTGTTTGGTTCATTTTATAAGGAATTAGACGAGCTTGCCTTAATGGACGGTAACCAATCAGGCTTTCTAACTGATTTACCTGATGCAAATGCACAAGATTATCCAGACGCTTCTTTTAGAGTTATTAAAGAATGTTCTACCAATAATAGTGGTAAGGCCATGCCAGCAATTGAAAAACCAGCTGGTGAATACGTAACTGTTAAAGTTGAAAATGGTACTGACGAAGTTTGTCGAGGACTGGAACAATTAAATAGTTTCTGCCAAAAACAGAATTTGAGTATTAATACTGATTTATGGCAAATGAATGATAATAGTATTTTGACGAATCGTGGTGGTTCGGACTTCATGTTTTTAGAATATCAATTAAAAAATAAATAAAATGTTTTTTTGCGGTACCTTCCAAATGTCATAATGTGGCGACCCTCAATGCTAAAATTTGAATTGTTGTAAAGGTTAGGAGAGGGGGCCAACTGTTGACTAACAGCAAGGACAAAAACAGTCAAGAACGAGTATTAACTATCATGGGGAGAATGATGCTCGGAGAAAAGATTAATATCAATAATGACGCTGAGAGATATGGCGTTTCTAGGCGTACGATTTTACGTGATTTAAGTACGATTAAGCATACTTTAATAGATAAAGAAGTAGGAAACTATCAATTACAAATTAAATATAATGAGAAGCAAAATAATTATAGTATTTTTGACCATGGAAAATTATCTTGTACAGAAGCGATAATTACACTTTTACCTTTACTAGGAAGTGAATTAAAGGCTGATAGTAAGTTAATTAATAGAATACAGAAGAATATAATTTCTTTAGTGGCAACCGATGAAAAGAAAGCTGTAGGAACTCTACTGGCTAGTTCCTACGAATCTAATGGTTCGGTAAAATCTAATAATAAAGATGTTTTGAAACTTATTCATCAATTTATAGATGCAATAATTAATCGAAAAACGGTTCAGTTCACATATAATGGTCAAACCCAAATGCTAAAAGGTGTGCCAATATCAATATTCTCAAAAGAAAATCATTATTATATATTGACCTACGTAGGCAGTGGACTAAGTAAAAATGTTGTTTATCGGATAGATCAGTTTCAGAATATCAAAGTCTTAAATAATGAAATTAAGGTTCCTCGAGAAAAACTAGAAGATAGAAGTCAAATTGGCAATAAAAATTATGTTTCTAATAGTGGCGAAGAAATCCATTATCGTTTTCTATACCTTGGAAATCCTCAAGATGCCTTAAACCGGTTGCCTGATTTTCATATATCCGGTCATAAAGAAAATGGAGTCATTATTGAAGGAAATATAATTTATGCTAAGGATCTAGTATGGGTATTGGACCATGGTAAACAAGTAAAAATGGAAAAGTAAGAATATTTTAGGAGGCAATTTCAATGGACGATGAATTAGAGGATGAAGAAAAACGTATTAAGGAATATGGTAGTCGTTATCGCATTGTAGAATTACTCCTTCAGTTGCTTTCTGGTGAGACGTTTAACCTTGAAGAATCAATGAAACATTATGGTGTAAAGAAGAAGGCCATCCAACTAGATTTAAAATATATGAGATTCCTATTGGATCGATATATGCCTGATCGAAAAATTGTTTATGACGCGAGAGACCAAGTTTATCGAGTTGAGAACGAAGGACAGATTACTTCAGCAGAAGCGTTGACAATTCTAAAAATGGTTATTGGAACGCGTGCGTTTAGTAAAAATGAATTGGAAAAAATCGAAGAAGAAGTTCTGAATTTTGTTTCCTTTAGTGAACAATCAAGTGTTAAAACCTTGTTATCAACAACATTAGGTAAGTACTATCCTGTCAAAACACAAGATGATTTGGTAGAACGAATTGATAAATTTGCTAATTGGATTCTCAAACATAAGATAATTGAGTTTACATACCATAGCAGTAGAGATGATAGTAATTCTGATAAGACATTTGTAGGTACGCCAATTAATCTGTATTTTGATACTTCATTTTATTATGTAATGATCTATTTAATGGAAGATGGCGATGATAAGGACAATCCCAGAGTCTTTAGAATTGATAGATTTGATTTTCCAATTAAGGAAAAACGTAAATCTTACAATATACCATTTAGTAAAAAAGTCGATGAAGGCGAAGTACTGAAAAAAACATATCTACTAAGAATGGGGAATGACGTAAACTATACATTTCAATACTGGAATTATCCTCAAACAGCTTTAGATAAATTGCCAGGATCAAAAATTGTTGAAACTAAGGATGATGGTAGTGTGATTATCAAAGGCGAGATATTCTCAGAGGGTGCTTTATTGTGGATCTTAAGCCAAGGAGATGGGCTAAAGGTATTAGGCCCGGATTCATTAGTTAAAGAAGTTAAGACTCGTTTGAAAAAGGCAGTTGAATTGTATGATAACTAAAAAAATCGTTTGGATTAATTTCCAAACGATTTTTAATATTAATTAAGAGTTTAATTTTTGTACATAATCAGGGATATGTTCATTTGGTTGTTCTTCAAACCATTTGATGAAATTTTTACTATATCCAGAATAATGATCTAACCAAATGGCGTTATCAATTAGTTTGCCAATATTGACGTTGGAAGCATTTGAACTTTTGACGGCTTTGGTTTCTTTGAATCGTTTTAGAGCTCTGTAGACATCCCCTCCAAAGGCTACTAAATGTTTTGGTTGTATGATATTACATTCTTCTATAAAAATCTGTACTGATTTATCGAATATTGAATTATTGTTATGAATATCTTTCCTTATTTTGTCCTCAGAGTCTTTTTTATACCATTCCTTATATAATTCAATTCGTTTATCCCCTACGGTAGCAATATCCTTATTATTTGAAACTTTATAGATATCATTACTGTTGTATAGGAATGAACATTTGTTATTGCTAGCAAGGAAGAGGTCTCTGGATAAATGATCAGCATTACTATCCACTTTATATTTTATAAGATCAGTAATATAACAACCCTTAAATCGATCATTATTTAATTGCATAAATAATTTACAAGTATTCGTTCTTGTTTTAGGATTCATATCATGAAAGTTTTTCCAGCCCGCAAGAGTGTAAGCTTTAGTTTTGACACCACCGTCATCTTTTTTATCGTCCCCACGAGCGGCTACATTTAAACCTAGAAACATATAATCATTATTAAAATCTTCTTCTCCAAAAAATGAATCATTGAAACTAAAATCACATTTTTCGGTGTCATAAAAATACTTAGACGTAAACTTATTAGGATGATTTTTTAAAAGCTTACGTAGATCATTATTATTTGGTAGTCCATGTTTACAAGATATGAAAGATCCAAAATTATTCATTTTTAAATTACCTTCTGAATCAATGATGTCCTTATTTTTTAAATCATTAGCTGAATCAGTGCTGTCGTTTGCTTCTTTATACTTGATTTTAGTTTTAATTCCGTCCAAATCTTTACGAATGCTTTCTGTACTACTCATTGTTATCCCCTCTTATATATTGATAAATATAGAATAACATTGGTAGCCGTCATAATATGTCACTCTTTTTGTCTCCAAAACAAAATTTGTTTTTTGTTAAAAATATTTATTAATAGTAAAAAATAGCATGCTATAATATTCCCATCTTGGGCAGTTGCAGGCGATACCCAGTTAAACATTGCCGTTGAGTGAAAGGATTTATATGCGAATAAATGTTTTGCAACACACTCCAAATGAGGGTCCAGGGATGATTCAGGATTGGTCACAAGCACATGGACATGAGATGTATATTTATCATCCATATCAGTTTGGCTATTTACCAACCGCTGATGAAACTGACATGTTGGTTATTTTAGGAGGTCCAATGAGTCCTAATGATGACTTATCTTGGATTAAACAAGAGCGTGAATTGATTGCAAAAATGATTGAACAGGATAAACCAATTTTTGGTGCTTGTTTTGGAGCTCAGCAGATTGCTAAACAACTTGGTTACAAAATTACCAAGGCACCAGCTAAGGAAGTTGGTTGGGCACCGGTATATTTACAATCACAAGTAATTCCTGATTTACCTGAACGGATGAACGTCTTACATTGGCATGAAGAAATGTTTGAAATCCCTGATAAAGCTGGATTATTATTCTCCAGCGATAAGGTTAAGAATCAAGGATTCGTAATGAACCATCGTATTATCGGTTTACAATTTCATTTTGAACCGAAAGCAGATAACGTTCGTGAGATGGTGGTAAATGATTTTCCATATATCGAAGGGTCAGTTTTGAATCAGACGGCTGATGATATTTTGCAAATGTCTGTACCAACTGAGAATCGTGAGATTCTATTCAAATTACTAGACTATATTGTACTTTAATGGAGTTGAGATTTTGAAAAAAGTTATCCTGTATGTTCATGGAAAAGGTGGCAGTGCCGCAGAGGCTGAACGATTTAAAAGAGTTTGTCCTGATTATGATATTGTTGGGATTGATTACAAAGAATACTTGCCTTGGGTTGTGGAAAAACAAATTAAGGATGTATATGAGCAAGTAAGTCCACAATATGATCAGGTTTTGATATTGGCTAACAGCATTGGATCGTATTTCTCAATGTTGACGAAGGATATAACGATAACTAAAGCTTTATTCATCTCTCCATTATTGAATATGGAACAATATTTATTAACTTCAATGAAGAAGAATAATATTACTGAAGCTGAATTACGTGATAAAGGTGAAATAGTGATTGGTCAAGAGAAATTCTCTTGGCAGTCATTACAGTATGTTCGAGATAATCCGCTTGATTGGCAAGTTCCAACTGAAATTCTATATGGCGAACATGATGATCACACTTCAAAATCACTGTTAAAGAGCTTTGTAGAGAACCATAACGCTAATGTAACGGTAATGAAAGACGGCCAACATCGTTTCCATACCAGACCTCAGTTGGCTTTTCTCGATAATTGGCTTCAAGAAAAATTAAACAAATAAAAAAGTCGAATCATTGTGATTCGGCTTTTTGCATGTTTAAAGTCCTGATGTGTAAGGTCTAATACTATCAGCGAGAACTTCGGAATTATCATCGAAATGCCAGGTGATATTTTGAAGGTCAGGCTTGAATCCATTAACGTTAAGATTGGATTCAGCAAGGGCAATTGTTGGTGAGGAGCTAGTGGTTTGTAAATTTTGACCAGCAACATTTGAATTATTCAAAGCGTAAAGTTCACAGAAGGATTGATTGTCATTGGAGTTAATTGTGAGGTCAGAAAATTCAAGCAGACTATTGTTATCTAAATAGATTGTGCTATCAATGATGGAATTTTTGACAGAAGAATCAGTTAGTTTAGTGACTAAGCCAGCAATATGTGTATTTTCAAGGTAAAGTTGGCTGTCTTCCAAATCCAGACTGGCAGCGTTCAGATTATTGATAGTTATTGTTGAATTAACCAGTGAGATTTGCGCATTTTTACCATAAAGGCAGTCCCATTTGTCTTGAGAAGAATGAGAAATGTGAAGGTTGCGTCCAAATAATTGCGTGTTATTGTACATTGCAATTGTGTTGAATTGATTTTCACCATAAGCAAGAGAAAGATTTTGAGCGATAAGGATTGCACCTTCGTCTAGAAGAAAGGCACAGTTTAATCGAACGGCGTCAGGATTGTGCGTTTGACCAATTATAGTCAGATTATGTTTGATAGTGAAGATATAAGGTTGTGATTGTGAAAAGTAAATTCCAGGCAATAATTTAATGGTGTCACCTGATTTGGAATTTTCGATAGCTTTATATAATTCAGTTTCATTATTATTTTTTTTACCAATCGTAATAGTTGTCATATGACGGCCTCCAATTAATTTATACTTCTATTCTAATCAGGGGAATGTCATATTATGGCATTTTACGATGGCGTAAAAAAATGACCCGAATTTATTATGGATGATCATTTTAAATTCGGATAACATATTCAGCCCTTAATAATTAATTTTTTCAGATGAATAACTAAATACAATACATGTTTTCAAAATTTAAAACGTGTTTTTTGTACACTCAATATTATTAATGGATTTAAAAGTTTGTGCTAATCTATATTTGTCAGTTAAGTAGGCGCTTACTTCTGATTTAGAGAATCAAGATATTTACTCATCAACAATTCAAAATAAATTAAACTTAATCCAAAAAATAATTGTGGAACATTAGACTCAAATGATGTAGGCTTGAATGTCCCGGTTGAAATTGTCAAGGTGGATTCCTTTGCAATAGTAGAGGCACCGTTACCAGTAAACGTAATTACATCTTGTTTATTGTTACGTGCCTGGACAAGCAATTCTGTTAATCTAGCAGTTTCCCCAGAATTACTTATCATTATCAAAAGTTTGTCCGTGTAATCCTCTAGTCTTAGTAATTCCAAATGAGAATTAGCCGTGCAACGGAATCCGTGAAGATTAAAGTACTCACTCATGTAATTGGCGATATTTTGAGAATATCCATTGCCTAATATCATTATCATAGAATCGTTGTGTTTACTCATTAAATTGCAAAAAGGTTCTATCAAATGGCTTATATCAACTATATCCGTTGGTTTTGAAAGAATACTTGTTGTATCAGTTATAAGGAATACTAGCTCAGAGTATCCAGATAATTTCATTTTTTTTGCTATTTTAACAATAAAACTTGAAGATGTGTATGTTTGTTTAGCAATGTCACGGATTCCTAAGCTTCTGAGTTCCTTTTTATGATCAAGCATGTAGAAGAGGACATTTCCCTCTTCCTTTGAAAGTTGATATTTTTCAATAATTTGTTGAATGTCCATAAATGTTTACCTCAATAAGTTGCCGAAGGGGAATGTTTATAATGACTGAGAATAATAACAAATCTATACAAAACAAGAAAGAATTTTTGTCTGACCCATGGGCCAGATCAACAACTAGAAATGGATTAGCTGGAGATGAAGTGATTTCAGCATTACAAAAGTCAATTAGAAAAGGTAAGGAAAGAGCCGCTGTTGAATTTGCATATGAAATGTATATTTCATCTCCTCAGTTTGAGGAGAAGTTATGGAGAAGATTACAAGCTATCTCTGTTGAAGACATTGGTATGGGTAATCCCATGGCAGCTGTTTTAATTAATAGTTTAAATCAAATCAGGCAGAATTTCGAATACACAGAACCTGATCGGGCTATGATGTTTGTTCACGCTATTAGATATTTGTGTGAATCTGAAAAGGATCGTTCATCTGATTTACTAAAGAATATTGTTATTAAGAATTTCAATAAAGGTTATGTCCCAGATATTCCAGACTATGCTCTAGATAAGCACACTACGCGTGGTAAAGAGTTAGGACGTGGGAGTTTACACTTTCTTCATGTTGATAGTAAGGTTACGCCTCAAAAGAAGGTTGATAATCATTATTTTGATGAATATGACAAGTTGATGCAGGATTATGATCCCAGTAAAATAATCCCAACAGCTTTCAAATTTAATCCTTATCAGGTGTAACGGAGGACAGTAAAATGGATGAATCCAAGAACGGAATTCTAGATAAATTAGATAAAATTTTAACACCAATTGGTTCTAAATTAGGAAATCAAAGACATCTACAATCTCTGGCAAGCGGTATGCTTTTTGGATTACCCTTTCTTGTAGTTGGGTCATTTTTTCTTATCTTTGCAAATCCACCCATTGACATAGCGAGATACAATCCAAACACCGCAAATATCTTTATGCGTTTTCTTGCATCCTGGAAACATTTTGCTGTCGCAAATTACGATGCAATAACACTTCCATATAATATGACAATGGGTATATACGGAATCATTTGTGTATTTGGAATTGCGTATGAGTTAAGCAAGAGCTATAAACGTAATGCTCCAATGGACGGAATGATGGCAATTGTTACGTACATGATGGTTACTACAACAGTAAATAAAAATGGAAATATATCTATGACCTATTTAGGAACGGATGGCCTATTTATCTCTATTTTACTTGGATGGCTTGTTGTAGAACTTAATAGAAAGATTGATAAACAAAATTGGAAATTCAAGATGCCTGATTCCGTACCGCCAATGGTTACGACTTTTATAAATTCACTAATTCCACTAACTTTAAATATTCTTGTGTTTTATGGAATTAATTTAATTGTTGTTAATTTGACTAATAAAAGTTTTCCAGCTTTTATTACGGGTATATTGACTCCCGCTGTTGGTATAGCTGGAAATATTTGGGGCTTTCTATTCATAGTTACACTAGCTAATCTTTTATGGTTAATAGGAGTAAACGGAACTAATATTGTTTTTCCCATTCTTTTTGCTTTGGGTGTAGCACAAACTGGACTTAATGCTACACAAGTTGCACATGGTATTGATCCAACTCATTTAATGAACTTACAAATGTTTCGTATTTCTGTATTAGGTGGTGCTGGAAATACGCTAGGATTAATTCTTTTAATGATGAGAAGTAAGGTAACAAAAATCAAAGCGGTGGGACGGTTATCATTTATACCGGGAATCTGTGGTATTAATGAACCAGTAATTTTCGGATTACCAATTGTTTTTAATCCGATTTTAGGAATTCCATTTGTAATAAGCCCAATTGTTACCATTACATTAACTTATTTGGCTGAAAAATTTCATTTTATTAGCTTAGGTTTTATCGTTGATCCATCATTTACTCCATTTTTTGCACAAGCATACATGGGAACACTGGATTGGAGAAATATTATTTTTTGGACTGTACTGATCTTTATCGCATCGTTAATTTATCTTCCATTTTTTAAAGTCTATGAACGAAACGAACTTAGGGCTGAGAAAAAGCTTGAGTTTTCAAAGAGTACTATCGACAAAGGTTCTGTTGAAATCAACTCTGAAGAAAAGAATACGGTTATTTCAAATGGCATCGGAGATGCTGTAGGAAACTAAAATGTATTAACTATTAAAAGAGTCAAATTCTATGAATTTGGCTCTTTTGTAATATTTTAAATAAAATTATTGGAAATGAGGATGGCTTTGATAATTTTTAATTCATTCCTAATGGTTTTAGAGTATTAAATAAAAATTAGTGATGAAATATTTTTATGAGTGGGAAAATGAATATTGTAAAAATTAAAATTAGTAAAAGATCTTATAAAGGAAATATTACAAAAACTTTATAAATAAAAGCCACCCTCGTTAAAGTAGTGACTTTTATTTATATCCAATTTTTAGATCTTAAATTTTTTTCTTCAAATGATAAGGAACTACACTCTTATCAGAGTCTTTAACGTCTGATTTTTCGTCTTTTGCAAAGTATACGACAAAAGATTTTTTATCGCTGACATCCTCAGCAACGATAAGGGATGATTCATAAGGATCTTTAGCTTTGTAAATTTGTGCTCCACGGACAGCCTCACCAAAGTCTTTAGAGTTGGCAATGGCATCACCGGGGTTAAAAAATACCATCTCATCCATAAGTAACACATCCTTTCTTTACCCACATTATACAATTTTACTTGCAGGGGAAGGAACAATTATCATTCTTTTATATTATTACTTTCTCAGCTATACTATGACATATGGAGGGTGTAATATGACTAACGTTGAAGATTATATAAAGAAGAATATTTTTGGCAAGCCACAGTTAAAGCCTGATGAGAAAAATAAATTTTTGGGAAACTTTGCTGAGAGGGTAGCGATTGCTTTAACTGTTTCACAAGTAAAAAATCCGGACAATGTAAATATTGTTGAAAACGTAATGAAAAAGTACCCGGATTATCATTTGTACTTAAATGGAAAAATAGATTCATATTTACTGGATAATTATCTACAATTGAGTGTAAAATTAAAGTATAAGTTTACAATAGTTTCACAATCGGGAGTTAGAACTAAAAACAAATCATTGTCAGAGAATGACATGGGCTTGGTGATTGCCGATGAGAGTAAACCTGTTGGTAGACCAGTACTTATATAATTTTTTGGAGGACAAATATGTCTAATAGTACATTAGATAACGTTGCTTTACTTTCTTTAAATGGTAATAAGCCATTAGCTAAGAGAATTTCTGACTACATGGGTATTCCATTATTGGATGCAAGTGTTTCACACTTCAGTGACGGTGAAATTAACATTCAAATTAATGAAAGTATTCGTGGAAAAGATGTTTACATTATTCATTCAGTTTCAGACCCTGTAAATGATAATTTCATGGAATTGATGATTGCTGTGGATGCTCTTAGACGTGCGAGTGCACAAAACATTAATTGTGTATTGCCTTACTTTGCATATACTCGTTCAGATAGAAAATCTCGTTCAAGAGAACCTATCTCTGCTAAGTTATTTGCAAACATGTTGGAATTAGGTAAGGTTGATCGTGTGATCGCCCTTGATATGCATGCTGACCAAATTCAAGGATTCTTTGATATTCCTGTTGATCACTTACGTGCTATGCCTATTTTTGCTAGCTACTTTGAAAAGAAAATCAAGAATCCTGATGATTTTGTTTTCGTTGCTCCAGATCATAACTCAACTAAACGTGCTCGTGCCTTGGCTGAAGTTTTCGGTTCACAAATTGCTATCGTTGACCAAAGATCAACTGAGGATAGTAATGTAGTTCCTGACATTATTGGTGATGTTGATGGTAAACAATGTGTTATCGTTGATGATTTGATCGATACTGGTACAAGAATGATCAATAGTGCCGAAGCTGTTAAAGTTGCTGGTGCCAAAACAATTTCAGCCGTTGCTACACACCCAATCTTTTCAAAAGATGCTGCTAAGAGACTTGAGGCCTCAGATCTTATGCAAGTTCTAGTTTCAGATTCAATTGTGGTACCTGATGAATGCAAGTTTGATAAATTAAGAATTCTTTCTGTAACAGACCTTGTTGGTGATGCTATTAAGATGACAGAATTGAATGAATCAATTGATTCATTGTTTACTGTCCGTGATAGCTATACAGAAATTAAATAAACTAATACAAAAATTAAAAACAGACTTAATCGTGATGAACGATTAGGCCTGTTTTTTTTGAATAGAATTGCTATTAAATAAATAAAAAATTATGATTTAAATATTAAATAAATATAATCGACATAAAAGAATAAATAAGGACGAAAAAACTTGTCTAGTTTTAGTTTGGTAATTCTTCCGGTGTTTGTAATCAACTTGTCTAGGTTTTTCCGATAATGCCTTTAAAACGTTGATGTAAGCGCTTTTTATTTATGCTAATCTTAGGTCGTTGGAGGTCATATGAAAAAGTACTTGGTAATCTACCATGATTTATTAAGTGGTATTCAAACACAGAAATATCAATCAGGAGAACTTCTTCCCAGCAATCAGCAATTGGTAATGCGTTACCACGTATCCCGGGAAACGGTGCGTAAGTCGATGCAGTTGCTGGCGGATGAAGGATATATTCAAACCATACGAGGCAAGGGAAGCTTAGTTTTAAGCACAAAACGATTTTCGTTCCCAGTCTCATCAATAAAAAGTTATAAAGAAATAGTTAAAGAGAACGGTATGGATTCAAAAAATAAAGTGATCAAAATTCAAAATCATGTTTTAGTGCCAGAAAATTTACTTTTTGGATCTGATCAAATTTACGCACAACTAATCGTACGAGAAAGAATTGTTAATGGCATACCAACCATTTTAGATTATGATTACGTGAATGAAGATATTGTCAAAGATATTCCTGTGGAAGAGGCCGAAAATTCACTGTTTCACTACTTCGAACATAATTTAGGATTAACGATTGATTATGCTATTAAGCATTTGACGATTGAGAATCCTGAATATGAGGATTGCAATCAATTAGGAATTTCATCATCAGTCCCAATGGTTGTTGTGCGAAGTGAAACGCATCTTACTGATAGCCGAATCTTATCATATACCGAGTCAAGACATCGGGCAGATAAATTCAGTAGTGTTGAATTTGCTAGACGTCATCATTAAGTACCAAAAATAAATATTAGTAATACGGGGGATTGAGAATAATGGCAAAGAGTAAAGATTATTCAGAGCTAGCATCGCAGATTATTTCTTACGTCGGTGGGCCTGAAAATATTAATAAAGTCATTCATTGTATTTCACGTTTGAGATTTTATTTAAAAGATGAAAAGAAAGCTCAAACAGAAAAGATTACTAACTTAGATGGTGTTGCTGGAGCTTTATACAATGCCGGCTTAGGTCAATATCAAGTTGTCATTGGACCAGCGGTTACAGATGTCTATGATCAAGTAATTGCCCAATTGGGTGAAGGCTTTTCTGATGAAGAGGCCACTGAGTCAGCGGTCGAAGAAACTAACAAACAAACTGAAGTTCAACAAAGACCTACAAATTTATGGGGCTGGATCTCTAAGGGATTTCAATTATTAATAGGGACCATTACTGGTTCAATGATTCCTATTATCGGATTGCTTGCTGCTTCTGGTATTTTAAAGGGATTTTTAACACTCTTTACATTTAATTTGAATTTGATTGATACTAAATCAACAACTTATATCATTATTAACGCTATGGGCGATTCCGCCTTTTACTTCTTACCGATTCTAGTTGGATACACAGCTGCTAAACAGTTACGTTCTGATCCAATTGTTGTAGCCGCTATTGCGGGTGTTTTAGTTCACCCAACTATTGCTGCTTTGTGGGCAGCACCAACTAAGGGTATGTCTACTTTCTTGGGGATTCCAATGAACGCTGAATTCTTTGGTATGCCTATTCATATCCCACAGTACACATATTCAATTTTCCCAATTATCTTTGCTGCTTGGTTAGCAAGACCAGTTGGTAATTGGCTTAAAAAAGTTTTACCACTCAGTTTACGTTCAATTTTCCAACCATTATTTACGCTATTTATCGTTTCTGCTGCTGTCCTAGTTGTTATGGGCCCCGTTATTTCATTAATTTCAAGTGGACTAGCTGCTTTGATCAACATGTTAGTAACCGCTAATGAAGCTGTTGCTGGATTAGTAATTGGTGGTTTGTATCAAGTCTTAGTAATTTTCGGTTTGCATTGGATGGTTGTTCCTATCGTTTCAAATGATATTGCTATGACTGGTCATTCAGTTTTGAATGCTTTAATCAACTTTACAATGATTGCTCAAGGTACTGGTGCTTTAGCTGTTTGGGCTAAAACAAAGAATGCTAGTGTTAAAGGCTTATCACTAGCTGGTGCTTTATCAGGATATGCTGGAGTTACTGAACCTGCTATGTATGGTATCAATTTGAAATATGGACGTGTATTCTGGATGTCTAATATCGGTGGTGCCGTCGGTGGCTTCCTAGCTGGATTAATGAAGATCGATATGTTCGGTTTCACAGGTTCATTGATTGGTTTCCCATCCTTCTTCTCTAAGACAAATCCTAATAATATTTGGGCTTTCGTTATTGCTAGTGTTGTAACCATTGTTATCTCATTCGTTTGTGTTTACCTATGGGGCTTCAGTGATGCTGACTTAACTAAAGTTAAAGCAGCACAAAAGAAGAATGTCTTTAAAGATGCCGTAAATTAAGGAGATCGTTATGACAGAAGATTGGCAAATAATTTATCGGGATACGCCAAGTGGTGTTAAATCATACAGTCAAGAAGCTTTATTAACTTTAGGCAATGGATACCTCGGTTGGCGGGGTGCACCTTTGATGAGTCGTTATAACGCTAATCATTATCCTGGCTTATACGTTGCCGGAATTTTCAATCAAACAACGACCAAAGTTAATTCTCGAGACATTGTAAATGAGGATCCAGTTAATTTTCCCAATCCTCAATTATTAAAGATTAAAATTAACGAAACTGAAATTACGGTTCCCTATGATCAACGAAAAGCCACTCTGGATATGCATAAAGGCAAGTTAACAGAAGAGCTAGTTTACCCAGTTGATGCAGGGCACTTGTTCATTAAAACGACTAAAATTTGTGATCCAGTATCCTATCATCGTTTGGCTTTAAAGGTAGAGTTATCCTTAGATTTTTCAGCTCAAGTCAGTGTTGAAATGATAATCGATGGTAAGATTCAAAATCAGAATGTTGCTCGTTATCGTAAATTCAATAGTCAGGAATTTAAAGTAACTCGGACCGCTGATCATATTTTGCAAGGGAAAACTTTGCAATCAAATATCAACTTTGCTGTAGGAGCTAAAACAACTAGTTCAGATACTAATTTTGAAACGACTTATGATCAGGATACGATTGTGGATTGTGCAACGATTAAATTAGCTGCTAAACAAGTTTTAAATGTTAAACGGGTTATCGCGGTAGCAACTGATTATGAGAGTTCAGATTATTTGAAGATTGTTAAAACTGCTGTTGATAAAGGTACTTTTGAAGAAATTTATCAAAGTAATTTACAACATTGGTCCGATTTTTGGAAAGATGCTGATGTTGAAATAACCAGTGATGATAAGGATATTCAAAAATTAATTCGATTGAATATCTTTCAATTACATCAAGCTGCACAAAAATTAGCTAATCCGGATTTGGATGCGTCGGTTGGTTCACGTGGATTGACGGGTGAAGGCTATCGTGGTCATATTTTCTGGGATGAACTCTTCATTGCCCCTTATTACACAACAATTGAACCCCAAACGGCAAAAGCTTTAATGAAATATCGGATCAAACGTTTGCCAGCTGCTAGGAAAAACGCTGAATTGCAACGAGAACATGGTGCTATGTATCCTTGGCAATCGGCTAGCATCGGTGATGAACAGGCTCAATTGATTCATTTGAATCCAATGACTAACGAATGGTATCCCGATAATTCACGTTTGCAACGTCATGTATCTTTAGCTGTCGTGTATGATATTTGGAATTATACACAGATGACAGGTGATAATAGTCTGCTAGAAGAAGGCGGCTTGAATGTACTTTTACAGACAAGTAAGTTTTGGATAGAAAAGGCTGAGTATGATGGTGAAAACTACCATATATCTGGTGTCATGGGTCCGGATGAATTCCATGAAGCTTATCCGAATACAAATCAAGGCGGCTTGTCAGATAACGCTTATACTAATATGATGGTAGCTTGGTCATTGTCTTGGTTATTGAAATTACGTCAGACAATGCCAGAAGCCTTTGCTAAAGCCTGTGAAGAATCAGACTTTGATAAATTGTTAATTCGTAAAGCTGATGAAATGGCCCATAAACTAAAAGTTTATATTAATGATCAGGGAATTATTGAGCAATATAATCACTATTTTGAATTGAAAGATTTGGATTTGGTTGACTATGAAAAGAAGTACGGCGATATTCATCGAATTGATCGTATTTTAACAGCCGAAAATAAGTCTGCCAACGATTATCAAGTTGATAAACAAGCTGATTCATTGATGATGATTTACAATTTGGGGCCACAAGTAATGCAAAAGACCTTAGAGCAATTGGGTAATAATTTGCCAAAAGATTGGTTGAAAAAAAATCGCGATTACTATTTAGCTAGAACTGTACATGGATCAACTGTTTCTAGACCTGTTTACGCTAGTATCGATATTGCTTTAGGGGATGTGGATAAGGCTTGGGAAAAGTTACAAGTAGCCATCCGTTCTGATTATGATGATATTCAAGGAGGAACAACCGCTGATGGTATTCATACCGGCGTTATGGGTGCAGTATTAACTGTTATTATGCGTGATTTTGCTGGTGTAAGATTTGAGGATAATATATTAAATATAGATCCACAGTTACCAAGTAAGTGGCAAAAATTGTCATTTACACAACAGTATCGCGGCGTTATATATCATCTAACATTTGAAGATAATGTGATAATGGTTAAAGCTGACCAGGGCTGTATCATAAAGATACGTGGTCACGAATATCAGTTGGAGGCTAATAAAGAAGTCAGTTATTAAAAAATATCCAGAAATTATTTGATTAATTTCTGGATATTTTTGTGGGGAATACATAATAATGGCAAAATTAAATACTTGTTGTTAAAGTGAAGTTACTCAAGGAGGTATTTTTTGATGAAAGTACTTATTATTGGTGCCCATGGTAAAGTGGGACATTTGTTGATTGATGAACTTCAAAACAAGCAGATTGATTTTGCTGCAGGATTACGTAGTGAGGAACAAATCAAGGCTTATCAAGCAGAGGATATTCCAACACAATACATTGATTTGACTGCACCGATAGCTGAAATAAAGAACTCAATTGAAGCTTCTGGAGCTGATACATTAGTCTTCACAGCAGGTGCCGGTGGTGCTGGTTATGATTTGACTATGGAAATTGACTTAGATGGTGCCATTAAGACGATGGATATCGCCCAAACATTAGGTATTAAGCGCTATATTATGGTTAGTGCTGTTTACAGTGATGATCGTAGCAAGTGGGAAGCTTCAGGAATCAGACCATACTATATTGCTAAGCATTATGCTGATAAATATCTTCGTAGCACAAACTTGGATTACACAATCGTACATCCGGGAATGTTGACGAATGATGATGCTGTAGGAAAAATCAATATTCAAAGTAATTATGAAGGTGGCAGTGTTCCAAGAGCTGACGTAGCTAAGGTTATTGCCCAAACTTTGGAAACACCTTCTACAATTAAGAAAGATATTAACTTTGTCACTGGTGACGAAGATATTGTTAAAGCTGTAAGATAAAAATAAGGTTCAGAAATCAATTAAGATTTCTGAACCTTATTTATATGTCCTAAGCAAGAATAGTTTCAGGGACAGTAGCAGTTTTCTTTTCAAGACGACGTGAAATATTCTTTCTGAGTTGTTCATTTTCAAAAACAACTTGATCATAGTTATTTTTGAGTAGAAAGCGGGCAACTTGTTTAGAGAAATAATTGGCTTTAACAACGTCCTGTTTATTGGAACGTTTCATAAAAGTACTGAAAAAATTATTCATCATTGAATTGAGAACATTAGTGAAGAAGGGGATTCTAATCTGTTTAGTATTAGCAGTGTACCAAACCTTTTGATTATCGAGTGTGATGATAAGTTCGTTACCACCGACATAGGGAATCTTCTTGGTATTCATGGCTACGACAGCAATTTTTTTTGGCATATGCAAGACTCCTTAGCAAGTTTAATTATTAGCATAATATCATGATAAAAAATATATTAATAAAAAACGATTTTTCTGCTTACAGATATAATGTTCAAAACCTTGTTAGGTCAAGTATAACGAAGTATATAGACAATTTGTAGCGTTTATTTAATACTTCTTAATTGACAACGTTTACATTATATTTGATCAATTTTTTGATCAAGATTATATAACCAAAATAAAGATAAATGAACCTTAAAATATTCACTTTTTGCAATAAAAATTGCTACTTTTATAGTCTAATTTGGAAAAGGGACTTGACGTATTATTTGGAAAACGCTATCATGGTTCCTGTAAACGATGTGTGTTACTGATTCGATCAGGCATAAACCTACTAATGTTGTGCATATTTTGGTGTGCAATTAGTGGGTATTTTTTTTAGGGGGTAAGTCATTGAAATTTGTAAGAAATTATAATAATAATGCAGCCCTTGTAGTTGATGACCATCATGTTGAATGGGTAGTTGTTGGAAAAGGCATCGGATTTGGCAAGAAAACAGGTGATTTGGTGGACGCATCAAAAATCACCCAACGTTTCAAGTCGGAGAATACAGCAAACATTGATAATTTAGGGGAATATGATAAATCTATCATTGATGTAACTTCTGATATAGTTAACGATGTCGAGTCTTTCTTAAAAGTTAAATTTAATGATTATCAATATTTAATTTTGGCTGATCACATCAATTTTGCTTACGAACGAGCAAAAGAACACATTGAATTTACGGATAGAGCAGTTAATTGGGAAGTAAAAAAATTATTTCCTAAAGAATATCAAGCATCATTAAGGTCAATTAAAATCATCGATAAGGATTTGAAAGTTAATTTTACTAAGGATGAATTAGTTTTCTTGACGTATCATTTTGTTAATTTGGAGAATGAAAAAGAATCCCTTCAGGACACGATCCAAGTTTCCAAGATAATTTCCGATATCATCAATATTATTCAAATCAGTTACCATAAGACTTTGGATGATGAGTCATTCAGTTACAGTCGTTTGGTTTCACATTTGAGATATTTTTTAATTAAAAAAATCAAATCCAATAAGCCTGCTGGTGAACAATTGGACCCTAGTTTATTGAAGTTAATGATTGCAAAATATCCTCAAGAGAATCAAACTGTTCAAAAGATTTCTACATTTTTACGAAATACTAAAGGATGGGCAATGTCGTCAAATGATCAGATGTATTTGATCTTACATGTTTGGCGAGTGACCCATCGCGAAAATTAAATACTAGCGTGTTACTGTTCGGCAGGCATTAGCTCAAGAAAATTACATTACTATTGGTGAATAGTGGTGTGACCTCTTGAGCTTTTTTGTTTGCCTGCTAAAGGAGGAAATATTATGAAGGACTACGATAGTTTAGCTAAGAAAATTGTTAAATTAGTCGGTGGCAAGGATAACGTTAAAAGTGTTGTTCATTGTGCCACAAGATTACGTTTTAAATTAAAAGATGAAAAGAAAGCTAATACTGAAGAATTAAAAGATACCGAAGGGGTCGTAACGGTTGTTCAAAGTGGTGGCCAATATCAAGTTGTTATTGGTAATGAAGTCGCTGACGTTTACGATCACGTTGTTAAAGTGGGTGGTTTCCCAGATGGTGGAACTGTTCCCGATGACTATGGCGAAGATGATGAAAAAACTAGCTTACTAGATAAGTTCATTGATTTGATTTCTGGAATCTTTGCTCCAGCACTAGGTTGCTTGGCCGCAACTGGTATGATTAAAGGCTTGGCAACTATTCTAGTGACAACAGGAGCCGTAACTAAGACTTCTGGTACTTATATCGTGCTTTATGCAATTGGTGATGCTTTCTTTTACTTCCTACCAATCATTTTAGGATTGTCGGCTGCTAAGAAATTTGGAGTTGATCAGTTTATCGGATTATCAATTGGTGCAGCGTTAGTTTATCCAACAATCGTTGCTTTGAATCCTACTGCTGTAACTGGTAAACCACTATTCACTTTGTTTGCTAATACAGCCATATCTTCACCAATTCACATTACTTTCTTGAAGATACCAGTAATTATGATGAACTATACTTCATCCGTTATTCCTATTATCGTGGCTATGTGGATTGCATCTAAAGTTGAACGATACTTGAAGAAAGTCATTCCAAGTGTTGTTAAAACCTTCTTAGTTCCATTCTTTACTTTATTAGTTGTTGTTCCATTAACTTTACTAGTTGTTGGACCTGTTACATCATGGATCAGTGATGCCTTAGCTGCCGGTGCTTCAGCCCTATACAACTTAAGTCCAATTTTCACAGGTGCCGTTATTGGTGGCTTGTGGCAAATCCTTGTTATCTTTGGTTTACACTGGGGACTTGTTCCATTGGCAATGTTAAATCTACAAAATCTTCATTATGATCCAATTCTTGTTTTAACTGGTGCTGCATCCTTTGCTCAAATTGGTGCTGTTCTAGCAGTTATCATGAAAGTTAAGAGTAAGAAAGTTCAAGGACTTGGTTGGTCAGCTTTCTTATCAGGTATTTTTGGAATTACAGAACCAGCTATTTATGGTATTACTTTACCTCGTAAAAAAGTCTTCGCTATGAGTTGTATCGGTGCGGGTATCGGTGGCGCTTTGATGGGACTATTTGGTACTAAGAGTTACATGGTCGGGGGACTTGGCGTCTTCTTATTCCCTAGTTACATTGGTGCTAGTGGTATGGATATGTCAGTTTACGGTGCTCTTATTTCATGGGCTGTTGCCTTTGTTATTGCATTAGGACTTTCATTGGTCTTTGGTTTTAGTAAAGAAGATCTTAAGAACGAAAATACAGTTAAAGAACCAGCTTCAAATAATGCAGAACCACAATTAGCCACAGCTATGGCTAGTTCAGCTACAGCTACAACAACTGCTGCTCCTGAAACAGTTGAAAAAGAAGCAGTTACGCCTGAAACAATTATCAGTCCTGTTAAAGGTTCAACCGTTCCATTGAGTGATGTTAAAGATGAAGTCTTTGCTTCAGAAGCTCTTGGTAAAGGTGTTGCGATACTTCCTGATGAAGGAAAAGTTTATTCACCAGTAGATGGAACAATTACAGTTGTTTTCCCAACAAAGCATGCCATT
This sequence comes from Companilactobacillus kimchii DSM 13961 = JCM 10707, assembly GCF_001435445.1. Classification (GTDB taxonomy): domain Bacteria; phylum Bacillota; class Bacilli; order Lactobacillales; family Lactobacillaceae; genus Companilactobacillus; species Companilactobacillus kimchii. The sequence continues at coordinate 74,147 of NZ_AZDH01000009.1, forward strand.
GGTATCAATTCTAAAGGTGGAGCAGAATTATTGATTCATATCGGTATGGATACGGTTCAACTAGAAGGTAAAGGATTTACTAGTCACGTTGAACAAGGTCAAGAGGTTCATCAAGGTGAGTTGTTAATGGAATTTGATGTTGACGGTATTACTAACAAAGGTTATGACGTTACAACGCCAGTTATTGTTACTAATTCAAAGAATTATAACGATGTCGACGTGTTAGTTGATGGTCACGTTGAACCTGGTGACAGTATTATTGATTTAAAATAAGCTTTAATTTTTATGCCAGAAAGCGTTAACATATAAATATAATGAAATTGAAGGAGTAGAGACTATGACAGAATTTCCAAAGAACTTTTTGTGGGGTGGAGCTACTGCCGCCAATCAATATGAAGGTGCCTGGGATGTTGATGGCAAGGGAGCAAGTACAGCTGACCTTTTGCTAGGTGGAACTTATGATAAGCCACGTGTATTTACTAAAGATTTGCAACCTGATGGCTATTATCCATCACACGAAGGTAGTGACTTCTATCATCACTACAAAGAAGATATCAAGCTATTAGCTGGTATGGGCTACAAGACTTACCGTATGTCAGTTGCCTGGACAAGGATTTTCCCAAATGGCGATGATGCTGAACCTAACCAAAAAGGTTTGGATTTCTATCGTAATGTTTTCGAAGAATGTCGCAAATATGGAATTGAACCATTAGTTACAATTTCACATTACGAAATGCCTTATCATTTAACAGAAGCTTATGGTGGCTGGGGTAACCGCAAAGTCATCGACTTCTATGTTAAATATGCCAAGACTTTATTTACAGAATACAAAGATTTAGTTCACTACTGGTTAACATTTAACGAAATTAATATTGGTATGATGTTCGGTGGCTACATGTCACTAGGACTACCAGTTAAAGACGGTGCTGCTCCATTTAATGGTGAAATGACTGATGAAGATATTCAAAACAATCTTCAAGGTTTACATCATCAATTCGTTGCTAGCGCTTTGGCAGTTAAAATTGGTCACAAGATCAATGCTAAAAATATGATTGGTTGTATGATTGCTGGTAATGTTAACTATCCATTGACATCAAATCCTGACGATATTTTGAAAGCTCAACACGCCAACGAAATTAACAACTACTATTGTGGTGATGTTCAAGTTCGTGGTGCATATCCACACTTTGCACAACGTTTCTGGGATGAACACAATGTTAAGTTGAATATCACAGCTGAAGATGCTGAAGTTCTTAAAGAAGGAACCGTTGATTACTACACATTCAGTTACTACTCATCAAATGCTTTGACATCAGATCCAAGCAAAGCTGAAGCTGCAGGTAACTTCTCAACTGGTGTTAAGAACCCCTACCTTAAGTACAGTGAATGGGGCTGGGCAATGGATCCTAAGGGACTTCGTTGGTATCTAAATGATGTTTATGGACGTTATGGAATCCCTGTTATGGTCGTTGAAAATGGCTTAGGTGCTCGTGATACTGTTGAAAAAGATGGTTCAATCAATGATGATTATCGTATTGAATATCTACAAGGCCATATCGAACAAATGAAAGAAGCCATCAAAGATGGTGTTGATTTGATCGGCTATACTCCTTGGGGCTGTATTGATTTAGTATCAGCAGGTACTGGTCAAATGGAAAAACGTTATGGTTTCGTTTATGTTAACCGTGACGATAATCAAGAAGGTGACTTTAGTCGTACACCTAAGAAGAGTTATTACTGGTACAAGAAAGTTATCGAATCAAATGGTGAAGATTTGAAAAATTAATAAGCTTCTTAATTGCGTAACGAGGAATTTGCTTTCATAATTGACCTAGAAGTTCAAAAAGAGGTAGTCATTATGAAAGATAAAGTTCCCAGAGTTACTTTAAGAATTTCGATATTAGTTTTAGTATTGATAACAATTTTGTTGCTGATCATGAGACAGCCACATGCGATTTTGGCAATGTTCGCTGTGATAGTACTATCGATTGTTTATTTAATCGGTATGGAAAAAAATCATGAAGAGTTTATGCAACATCATAAACGTGAAGAAAAATTTAAATAACAATAGAGAATTAAAAGGGAGACACTTTTCTGAAAATGTGTCTCCCTTTTGCTGTTATAACTGCTATTCTAGAGGTGTAGATTCATATAAAATATCAGGGAGATATGTTTTTATGAAAAAATATAGAATGGTAGCTTTAGCTGGGGTATTGCTATCAACCACAATTTTAGGTGCCAATGCTTCAATTATTGAAGCTGCAACTAAATCAAAGGAAATTCGTGTTAAAAATGAATTGAAACGGGCACCAGCAATTCAAGCACAAGCCACTAGCACTAGTGTCGATTCAACTACTGGTACGGGAATGGTTAGTAAACAAAAGTTTTCTGATTTGAAGAATGATCAGATACTAAAGATTTCACCGATTTTTCAAGAAGATGTAGATAATAGTCGTGAAGGATATGCAGCCTTGTTACAAGATAGATTGGGCATTGTTGATAATAAGGGAAATTCGTTAGCAATGACAATTGAACAGCGTGATAAGCAAACAAATTTTGCCACCAAAGTTAGTTACGCAGATGGTAAAGAAACTAAGACCATTAATTTAGAATATAATTATTTCAAACCTGAATTGAGTACAGAGCGGTCTGAACCAATGAATTATAAGGGCGACAGTTTACCAAGTAATTTTATGGACGCAATTACTAGTGGAAAGAATTTGAATAATGCTAGTACTAATGTACCTAAATTGTCACACAATAGAACTGATCTAAATGGACATAAGGATGATGTTGAAACTGAAATAACTCATATGAGTTCCAATATAGATACTAAAGGTGGAGAAATTGAATTTACTCCTACTGATGTAACTTATGGTGTAAAAGGAGATTCTTTAATTCGCCACGTAAAGATTTTCCAAGAGCCAGATTGGAATCAACTAGCTGATCGAACTTTACAGTTAAATGATAAAGAGGGGTTAAGTAAGCCAGTTACAATTACTGATTCTAACGGTAATAGATACTCTGTTACTATGAATTCTGATGCGGTTAATATCGCTGAACCTGGTCAGTATAAAGTAACATACAAAGCTACCGGTATTGATGATAGCGGAACTCCAGTTATTGATGAAGGAAGTCATGTTGTTGGGAATAATATTGTTTATACAAAACGAGATCAAGCAATAACTGTTTCTGGTGATAAGACACAAGTAAATTACAATCTTATTATCAAGGACAAGAAGACTGGTAATATTATTGATACTCAATCTGGGCAAGCAGCAGATGGCTCGACCGTGACGATTGATACGTCTAAGCTTCCTAGTGGTTATACATTAAGTGATGCTCAAAAGACATTCAAAGTAGATGGTAAGAACCCATCTAAGACTATTGAGATATCTAAGAGTGTTAATTATAACGTTAAATATTTAGATAAGGATACTAATCAACAAGTAGGTAAAAATGTAACTGGTGTAGGTAACGAAGGCAGTTCAATTGTTTTGCAGGCACCGAGTGGGTATGATTTTGCGGATACATCGGATATGATATTAACCTTAGACAGTCAGACACCTCAGAAAACAATTTATCTAGTAAAAAAAGCAGTTTCTAGTATTCCAGTTGAAAGATTGAATTATACGATTCAATATAAAGATTTTAGTACTAATGAGGTGATTGATAAGAGCACATCACAGGGCAATTTGGGTGATTATATTAGTGCTGAAGCCCCTAGCGGTTATACTTTGGCTGACTTATCTTCATATGGCTTTTTACTTAACAAAAACAATATGATTTTTACCAGTTACGTAACAAAGGCTAATACATCTTATAGTATTTCTTACATTGACGAGGCCACTAACAAAGAAGTAGGAACTCAAACGGGTAAAGGTGCCGATGGTGAAAATCTCGATTTGAAAGTGCCAACGGGTTACGCATTGGTTAACGCTGATGATGCTATTTATCAGATTAATAGTAGTAATAGGAATGTTAAAATCTCCGTGAAAAAAGTAGCTGACAGTGATGATTTAGGATTAGTTTCAACTTATCCTGATGGTGGTTCCGTTCAAGTTTATGATAATAATGGAAAAGCTGTGAATATTGAATTAGGTCAGGCAAGTAATTGGGTAACTGATCAATTAAAAACTATTAATGGAATTGAATATTATCGAGTTGCAACCGATAAGTACATTAGGGCCGATAAGGCTTATAAGTATGTGCCATTTAGTAATGTGGCAATGACTTCAAAAGAAACGCCAGTATATGATTCCAAGGGTAAAGTGAATACTGAAAAAGTATTAGCCAAAAATACACCTTGGTATACTGACAGGATTGCTAAAATAAATGGAATTAAAATGTATCGAGTCGCTACTAATATGTGGGTTAAAGCTAGTGAAGTACATTTGAAATATTGAAACAAAAAACTCAATCCAAAACGGATTGAGTTTTTTACTTCCAATTGATTTTAGAGAATACTCTTCGACCTAAAACTTCACGCATAAACATGAAGAGAGGCCAGGCAATTAAAAAGATAGCCAAGAAGAGATATGTGTACTGTAATGTTAAAATACTTTGCAGTCCAAAAGCTTTATTTCCAAAAATAAATGTAATGATGAATAAAGCAAACGAGATAGCAATCATAACTTTCTTCCTAACAATCAATGGATTACTGATGGAAATCAATGCACAGTAACCGATAATACCGATGGTGAAGACGGAAAGGGTTGAAGTTGTTGCAAAATTATAATTGAAATGTCGACCCAAAATTGAGATGACTATTATAAAGATGATATTACAGATAGCTGAAGGTAAAGCAATCTCCATAACGTTACGCATGAAACGTCCGGCTGGTGGAGTATAGTTTGGTTCCAAAGCTAGGATGAATGTTGGGATACCGACTGTTAAAGCATTGATTGGCGTTAATTGGGATGGTTGGAAAGGATAGCCTGTTCCCAAAATGATGAAGAAAATCGACAAAACAACGGAATAAATAGTTTTGATCAAGAATAGAGAAGCTACTCTTTCAACATTATTGATAACACGTCGCCCTTCGTTGAGCATAAAGATCATTGAATCAAAATTACGATTCAAAAGGACGAAATCGGCTGAGGCTTCAGCAGCATCACTTTCACCTGCAATGGCAACACTACAGTCAGATTGACGCATTGCTAGAACATCATTGACACCATCCCCGGTCATACCAACAGTTAGACCATTATCTTGCATGGCTTTAATCAAATCGGCTTTTTGGCTAGGACGAACTCGACCGAAGACTTTATATTCTTTTACTAATTCATGATAGTCTTGGTCATCTGTAACGCTACTCATATCGATATAGTTATTACCAGTAGCGATACCAGCTTGGGCAGCAACGTTAGCAACCGTAACTGGATTATCCCCAGAAATAATTTTTAAATCAATTCCCTGATTTTTTAGATATGAAAAAGTAGAAGGAGCCTGCGGTCTAACTTCATCGGAAATCAATAATAGACCTAAGAGAGTCTGTTGAGAATTCTCTTTTAGAATAGCAATGACACGGAATCCCTTTTCAGCGGCCTTTTCAACCGTTCGAGTGACCTCTGGAACAGGATTTTTAATAATGAATTCAGGAGCACCCATAATATATTTAACATTTGCTTCATCTATAAATCCGGAATATTTGGTTTCAGATGAGAAAGGAATAACTTCTTGGACATCAGTTTGAAAGGCAGCAACGTTTAAATTTTTAATAGCTAAAGCGGTTGCGTTAGTTTCCTGCGTAGCCTCGACAATTTTAGTAGCGATAGCTTGAACTTTATTGGTATCCATATCTTGATAGGTAAGGGTCTTTTTAACTGTTAGTTTACCAGTGGTGATCGTACCAGTCTTATCAAGACACAAAGTATCAACTCGAGCTAAGGTTTCAATGGCGCTTAGTGACCGCACCAGAATATTACGCTTGGATAGGTTGTAAGAACCAGTAGCTAGAGCGACGGCGGTTAATAGAACTAAACCTTCTGGAATCATTCCGATAACGGAGGCAGAAGTACCTAAAATGGATTGAGCCACGTCTCCATTTTTTAAGAATGAGCGGAAAAATAAAAGAAGTCCAATCGGTATGATAGTATATGTTAAAATTTTAATGATGTTATTAATTATTTTCATTAAAACGCTGACAGATCGTTTTTCCTTACCAACGGCTGAGGATAATTTAGAGACAAAACTCTCATGACCGACTTGAGTCAATTGAATCTGGGCTTGTCCCGCAATAGCAAAACTGCCAGAGAAAACTTCGTTATCAATTTGTTTGGCAATGGTATCAGATTCACCAGTAATACTGGATTCATTGATCTGTAGACCATTAGAATAACGAACGATTCCGTCAGCGGGAATTGTATCGCCACGTTTGACCATAACGATATCATCTTCGACCAATTGATCGATGGGAATTTCTTGTTTATGCTTATCACGGATAACGGTAAAGTTTTGAGTATTAACCAAACTAATTTTATCGACGGTGATTTTAGCTCTGATTTCTTGATAACTACCAATGATAATATTGGCAATCACTGGTCCTAAGAAGAACAAGTTCCGATAGGATCCAGTCCAGAAAATTAAGATGGCAATGATCAAGTTTAGGAGATTAAATAGTGTGAACAAGTTATCGGCCAAAATTTTTGGTATTGGACGCGATAGTTTCTTTATTTGTACATTTGTCAGTCCCTTTTGAACTTGAGTGGCGACTTGCTGACTCGTTAGTCCATCTTCGAGGCTGGTATATGTTTTCGGTTTTTTTATTTTTACCATACTCTACCTACGACTGTTAGTTATTTTTAATTGAATGCTATATAATCTTTACATAACTTAAATTTAACATAAAAGGATGAATTTAATTTGAACAATTTATTTTTTGATCTGGATGGAACCATTATTAATTCTGAAACGGGAATTATGAAAAGTTTGAGATATATGTACCAACATACCTTGGGATATATTCCTCATGATGATGCGACTTTGCATACTTTCATTGGACCAACTATAGGTGCCTCACTTCAAAAATACGATCATTTAGCACCGGATGATCCGTTGATTAATCAAAGTATAAACGCCTTTAGGGAATATTATCAAGATGAAGGTTGGATGGAGTACACTGTTTATGATGGTGTTTTAGAAATGTTTCAAGAATTGAAAGAGGCTGATAAGCAATTATTTATCGCCACATCTAAGCCGGAAATTTTTGCTAAAAGAATTATTGATCAGTTAAATATGAAGGAATACATCAGACATGTCTTTGGTGCAGCTGAAGATGAGTCAGTTCGTTCATTGAAGGAAGATGTCATTTCTTATGGAATTGATAAAACTTCTGTCGAATTAGATACAAAGAATCTTGTTATGGTTGGGGATCGTAGCAGTGATATTGTAGGGGCACATAAAAACAATTTGAAAGCTATTGGAGTGACATACGGTTTTGGTGATTATAAAGAATTAAAAGCTGCCAATTCTGAATGGATCGTCAACAAGCCTCAAGAGGTTGTTAATCTAGCTATGGAGAAATAATTATGAGCAAGTCATTGTCTTACAATAGACACGGTTTTACATTAATTTTGTTATCAATTTGTTTGATGGTAATTGTCTTTTTGGGAATCACTCTGTCTACAGTTTTAAATAGTAATTACGTAAAAAAAGTGGTCAGTAGTGAAGCAAATGTAACTTTGATCAAAAATTATACCAATCAAAGATTGGGAAGACTGGTCAACAGTTATTCGATTTCGACGAATTTATCATCTGTTAACTTAACTAATAAGGATGTCAAAAAGATAATCAATACCTCCGTGGATGAGGTGTATAGCGATGACTCACAGTTAACTATCGGTAGTGCCATTCTGGCGACCATTAGTACTAAATTAAAGGCTGAAGCTCAGAATTACGGTTTAAATATCGATAACGAAATTGATACTGTTATTAAAAGCAATGAAGATTTGATGAATCAGATTGTGGATAATGATTTAGGACCTATTGAGACGGTGATTGTTAAGATTCAAACCATTAAGAAATTGATCAAGACAGTCATGGTTGCAGCGGCTGGAATTTTCATATTACTTGCAATACGATTACGTTCTAAAGTTGGTTCTAATATGTTGTTCTTCCACCATTTGGGGACAGTTGGTATCTGTACATCAATTCTTTTAGCTATCGTATTGGGTTGTGTCTACTATCCATTGCAAGATATTATTGTAAGCAATATCGACTACAATGTTAGGGATGTATTATACAATGTCCTCAATGGGATATTCCTGAGTTATATAACAATTATATTTATGGTATTCATTGTCAGCTTGATTGATTGGGGAAGTACCATGAAATATAAGTATTGAGGTCGATAATGAAAATTGAAATAAGCAATGAGGCTCAAATCAAGTTACAAAAATACGTTGATGCAGGTAAGAAACTGCTTTTGGATTTGGATGATGGCTTCGGTCGTTTTTCAGATGAAGGAACTTGTGCACTTTTAACAAAATTCCGAATTATCGTAGTTGATCCAACAGAGAATTTGTCTGATTATACGGTGCATTTAAACAGTACTTTGGGAACAATTTATTTTAAAGATAGTGCAAAAGATTTCTTAGATGATTACATGAAATTAAAAATTGATCCTAAAACACAGCTGTTGATTTTTAGTAATTCCAGAGAAATAATTGATAAAAGTGTTAATATTATCAATTATTAAAATTGAATAGAAAATATCTTGAGGGAGTTTGGAGACGTATGTCTTCGAACTTCCTTTTTTACTTTAGGCAGAAATTATGAAAAAAACTTTTGAACAACACAAAATGCTTTTCATCTGGTTACTGTTTCTTACTATGAGTGTCATCATTATTTATATAACTGATTTAGCTAACGGTCATATTTGGTCCTATTTAGATCTTGATACTGATGGAAGATTTCATGTGTTGAGAATTGAAGGACTATATCAGGCCTTAAAGCATGGTCAATTCTTTCCAACTGTGAATATGTCATTTATGAATGGTTTCGGTTATATTGCCAATATCTTTTATGCCGACCTTTGGCTTTATCCAGCGGCTATTTTAAGATTGATTGGTCTGACAACAGCACAAGCCTTCGTGACATATTATGTCATGCTGAACTTGGCTACTTTTTTGATAGCCTTTTATACTTATCGTTACGTTAGTCATAACGCTACTAAAAGCTTATTATTTAGCTTTGTTTATACTTTGAGTGCTTATCGGATTTTTGATATGGTACGTAGATTCGATGTGGGTGAGACACTGACATTAACTTTTCTGCCAATTGTAATTCTGGGAGTCTATGAAATATTTTATGCTGATGCCGGTAAGTGGAAATTCTTAGCCTTCGGAATGACGATGATTATTTATGCGCATGCGCTATCACCAATATTGATTGGCATCTTTATATTTTTCGTAATTTTATTTAGAACCAAAGCATTGATCAAAGAACCACAACGAATCGTGAAATTGATTTATGCTGGTCTAACTGCTGGAGTATTAAGTCTGGCTTACCTCTTACCAATGTTTGAACAGTTGCATCGAACAAAATTCAAATTGACTTCACCATTAATTGACATTGCTCAAAGAAGTAATTCATTTAAAGATGTTCTAGTTTGGAGTTTTACGAATAATCTTTATCAAGAAGGTATTGGGTTAATCTACATCGTCGTTGCCTTGACCATTCCGTTCGTCATTTGGAAAGAAAAGAATCCAGCCGTACGTGACTTTGCAATTATCGGTGAGATCTTTTTGTTGATGACGACTAAGTTCTTTCCCTGGAAGGTTTTAGAAAATACACCATTAAAGATAATTCAATTCCCTTGGCGTTTGAATATGTTGATTACGATTCTATTCAGTGTATTTCTGGTTGCTGATCCGTTACATTTATTTGAAAAAAGGAAATGGCAATTCATTCTCATTGGACTAGTAATTTTGCTTACATTGGTTTCAGAATCCAACTTAATCAAGAGTTATCCTAATGAATATGACACTTATACTTCTTTTAATCATTTAGATTCTTATAGTATCGGCAGTGGTGAAGAGTACTTACCTAAAGAAACTGGTTTAGCCGAACTGCGTTTAGCACCTCATGCTCCTGTGGTTAAGAGTGGTACTGTCAAAATCACTGAATTTGAACAAAAGGGATCACGATTAACATTTAATTTCACCAACGCTAAAGAGGCTAAAGTTAGTTTACCAATTATTGGTTATTATGGATATTCATCTAAAAAGTCACTTGGCAATGTGTCAGCTTTGAAAATGAATTTAAAAACGGGCTTAGGTCAAGTGACTCTAAATGGTCAAGGTATTGTCAGAGTCGAATATGTTCAAACATGGATTCAAAAATGTAGTAGAATTATTTCGATATCTAGTTTATTGATCTTATTGATTACTTTTTGCATTAGGAAAAAAGAGTGAGAAATAAGTATCTTTTACAAGAGGCTAGTTAGTATAATAAACGTATTGTTTATTTACTAAGAAAGGTATTTTGTTATGCAATTAACGTTTTTGAATAAAAAGAATTGGAAAAAGGCTGCAATCATTGTATTTACAATTGCACTTTTTCTACTGGTCAGCATTTTGGCTGTCTATCAAGCACAGATTTTCCAAGGCAAGATTTGGTCATTCTTAGGTACAAGCGATGATCGGTTCCACAATATGAGAATTGAGGGACTATATCATTCATTGTTGCGTCACCAGTACTTCCCATTTATTAACATGTCATTCATGGATGGCTTTGGATATATTGTTAATATTTTTTATTCTGATTTTCTACTTTATCCAGCTGCATTCTTGCGTTTAATGGGTTATTCCAGTGCTCAAGCAATTGTCGGATTGAATATTCTATTAACATTTTTGACAATGGGAGTTTCTTTCCTTTGTTTCTTTAAGATCAAGAAAGAATATTGGAGCAGTTTGGTCTTCAGTTTCGTTTACACATTATCAACATATCGAATGTATGATGTTCTATATCGCCACGATTTAGGTGAAGTGGGAGCATTCGTTTTCTTACCGATAACGTTATTGGGTATTTATGAAATTTTTTACGGTGAACATAAAAATTGGTTGTATCTAACTTTTGGTATGACTGGAATTATTTACTCACACGCAATTACACCAATATTGATGGCTATCTTAATTGTCGCAGTGGCGGTTTGTCAGATTGGTGAATTGAAAAAAACACCGACTCGATTATTGTCTCTTTGTTGGGCAACAATTTGTTCCTTGCTTTTAACAGCAGCTTATTTCTTACCAATGTTAGAGCAAGTAAAACATACCAAATTCATTTTGACCCAATCAAATTCCAATTTAGTTGCGGCCGCAGCTGATTTTTCCGATATGGCTCATGCGAGTTTAAATAATGTTTATAATCAGGCTAATCCTGGAATCTTGATGTTATTTGCGGCAATAGTTGTTTTTATCTCTTTGACTAAAATTGAGAATAAGGCTGTCCGTGATTTTTCACTAATTGGAGCAGTAATGTTACTCTGCAGTACTAAATTGTTTCCTTGGGAACTCTTGAATAAAACGCCAATTAAGATGATTCAATTCCCATGGCGTTTTTATATGATTGCTTCATTATTGTTAGCGGTCTTTATTGCCGCTGATCCCTTGGGAATATTCAAGAAAAGAACGATGAAAGCTTTGTTGATAGTACTTGTCATGTTGACAGCAATTTCTTCAGAATATCGTTTGGTAAATGATTCACCGCTTCAAAGAAATACTTACGAAGCCTACAATAAATCAGAACCTTATAGTGTTGGAGCAGGTCAAGAGTATCTTCCTATAGGAACCAATTTAAGTAAGTTACAAAGAAGCAAACATAAGCCTCAAGTAACTAAAGGAAAAGCTAAGATTACTAACTTCAAGCAATATGGCACACGTTTAAGTTTTAATTTCAAGAACGCTAAGCATGCCAAAGTTGATTTGCCGATTATCGGTTATTATGGCTTCCAAAGCACGCAATCTAAGGGTAAAGTATCCGAATTGCATGTAGATAAAACTAATAATAATTTGGCTCAAGTAACTATTCATGGTAAAGGTAAGGTAGTAGTTGATTACTTCGAAACGACGACACAAAAGGTAGCTCGTCGTACTTCGTTCTTATCATTACTAGTTATCATTGCAATATTGTTTATTAATAAATTGAATTTGATCGACTTCAGTAAAATTGAAGGTTTGAAGAGTAATAAAGAAAAATAATATTCAGCAAATAACCAGTCAACTTTAAGTTGGCTGGTTATTTTTGTTGTTATGGAAGAATATTAATTCTATAATTATAGAAATTTTACAAATGGGGGGAAGCTAATGGATTATACAAAGTTTAATTCTAAAATTATTGACCAATGGGTCGAAGAAGGTTGGGAATGGGGCAAACCTATTTCACACGAAGAATATGTTAAGGCTCAAAAGGGTGAATTTAGAATGGTTTTGACACCTAATCGAGAAATTCCCCGTGATTGGTTCCCAGAATCGTTGACTGGTAAAAAGGTTTTAGGTTTAGCTTCGGGCGGTGGACAACAAATGCCAATATTAGCTGCTTTGAGTGCCGACTGTACAGTCTTTGATTATTCGCAAAAACAATTAGATGCTGAAGAAACGGTTGCTAAACGTGAAGGATATGATATAGAAATTATTCGTGGCGATATGACTAAACCTTTGCCATTTGAAAATGACAGCTTTGATTTGATTATTCAACCTGTTGCTAATTGTTACATTGAAGATGTTCAGCATGTTTGGGAAGAAAGCCATCGTATTTTGAAAAAAGGTGGTCGCCTATTGGTAGGTATGGATAATGGCATCAACTATATCTTTGATAAAACGGAAACCAAGCTCTATCATGCCTTACCTTACAATCCATTACAGGATGATAAAATTAAAGAGGAATTTCCCTTAGAAGAAGATGGAATTCAATTTTCACATACATTGGATGAGCAATTGCGTGGTCAAATTAAAGCTGGTTTTCAAATTGTTGATTTATATGAAGATACTAATAGCGAAGGCAAACTTCATGACTTCAATATTCCGACATTTTGGGCTAGTTACTCTGTTAAAAAATAAAAGAGTCTGATAATGAATACATTTCATTTTATTCAAAAAAATAGCCAGTAACTCATAATCGAGTTACTGGCTATTTGTCTAGTTTCAATCTTTTAAATCATCAACATCAGTAAGTGATGCTAAATTATCTTGTTTAGTAACGGCTGTTTTATCAACTGTAACTTTGAACCAGTTAACGAATCCATGATCGAATTCAGCAACCTTAAACTTAAAGTTATCCATCTCGAACTCAAAATCCTTTTGAATGTTAGGATACTTTTCAATAATATAACCACCGACTGTGATAATATCGGAATCTTGAAATTCAGGAATGTCAGATTTGAAGTAACGTTCGAAGTCGTAAAGTGTTGTTTTACCAGAAACGTTGTAAGAACCATCAGGATTCTTAACAATATATTCATCGGAAACATCATCGATTTCATCTTTAACGGTACCAAATAATTCTTCGTAAATATCTTTATCGGTAACGATACCACTAGTCCCACCGTATTCATCGACGACGATAACGATAGGTGTTTGTTTTTTGATCATCTTGGATAAGATATCTTGGATAGGCATTGTTTCAGGAACGGTGTTAACAGATCTCAAAATACGACTGATGCCAACGTTACCATCGACTTGATTTTGACGGACAATGTCGTAGGCGTATACGTAACCTAAAACCTTATCTTTATCATTATCGGCAACGACAGGGAATCTTGAGAAACCTTGTTGTAAATAATCCTTGATGACATCTTTAACTTTATCGGTAATGTCGACAACGTAAAGACTAGTTCTATCAACCATGATGTCTTTAGCAACTTTATCATTTAATTCGAAAGCACGTTGCATGAAGATAACATCGTCAGGCTCCATATCGCCACCCTTAATAGATGACTTAGAAAGTCTGAGAATTTCTGATTGAGAGAAAACCTCATTTTCGGAATCAGCTGGTTTCATTCCCATCAAACGAACGATACCTGACGCAGACACGTTAAGTAACCAAACGAATGGATAGACGGCAATGTGGAAGAATCTTAACGGTGTAACGACAAGCATTAACATCGTCATTGGCATATCAATTGAAATGTTCTTAGGAACAATTTCCGTCAAAACAACTTCAAGATATGTTAGTAAAAGCACACCGACAATAGAGCTAACGGCATGTAAACCGCTACTACCGCCGGCAGAAATATGGGCAACACCCAATACTTCTACTAATAAGTACTCAATCGTACTTTCACCAATCCAACCTAAGATGATACCAGCAATACTAGTACCAACTTGTGTTGTTGATAAGTACTCATTGAGGTTGTTGACCATCATAAGAGCACGTTTTAATTTTTTTGTATTACCATTACCCTTTGAAATTGCATCTTCTAGTTGGCTGGATCTGGTTTGTACTAAAGCAAACTCAGCAGCAACAAAGAAGAAAGCAAAAATGAAAGTAAGTAAAATGATAATGAAATTTGTTGTAATTGTAGAACTTGACAATATATGATTTCCCCTTCTGTTCTTGTAAGATGAATTATACACCAAAGAAAAACCGACTGTGTCGGCTAAGAGTAAATATTTTATTAATACATCTTTAGTATATCCAATTTGAAGGTTAAAATATAGCAAGGATGATTTTAATTTAGACTACATCGATTTTGTAGTTGAACTTCACAATTATTATTTTTATAATGAAGAGAATGAAACAACCTTGGGGGAATCCTTTTGACTAAAGTAAAAAGCAACAATTTATTAACTCCTGCACAAGCTGCCAAAGATTTAGGGATAAGTGTAGCTACATTGCGTAAATATTCTTTGATCGTTGAACGCACGACTGAGAATAGTAAATATTTTGAACGTAATAGTCAAAATAATCGTTTGTATACGCAAAAGAATATTGAAGATTTTAGAGAAATGGTTAAATTGAGCCATGGACCTAAAATGACTCTGGAAACATCCGCAATGCAAATTTATCCAACTTCTGAAGTGAAAAAGGATAAAGTTGAGGATGGACAACAAGAAGCAAAGGTTAAAGAATTACAAGTAACCGTTGCTAAATTAGAGTCTGAAAATAAAAAGCGCGAGCTTACAATCAAAGAATTGCAAGGCGAACTTAACGATGCTCAAAAAGCTAAGGAAGAACTACAAGTTGAATTAGATACCTTGAAGCAACAAGCAGAGGAAAAGGTTCAAAGTACGGATTCTAATAACAGTGGCAATGATAATGAAGAGATCAAAGAACGTGTCAACGAAAAGGTTAATAATGATAAAAAGGGTCATTGGTGGAACAAGTTCATGGGCTAAACAGCCAATTAAGACTATGATATCAACCTTTTAAGCAATCGGGTCGTACCAAAATGTTGTTTTTGGTGCGGCTTTTTTATGTATAATTAATCCTTGTGATAACAATTTAGGAGGATTAATTTTGAAATTAGCAATGATTGGGTTAGGCAAGATGGGAATCAATTTGACTGAGAACTTGATTCGTAATGGAAACGAGGTAGTTGCGTTCGATTTAAACGACGCTGCCAGAAATGATGCCTCAACACTAGGTGCACAAGTAGAACAAACCTTGGAAGACGCTGTTAAACAATTGCAAGCTCCACGTATTGTCTGGGTAATGTTACCAGCAGGGAATCCTACAAATGAAACAATTGATAAACTTAGCGAAATTCTTGATCCCAATGATATTGTAATTGATGGGGGCAATTCATTTTTCGAGAATTCATTGAAACATAACCAAATCTTGAAAGATAAAGAAATTAAATTCTTTGATGTTGGTACTTCAGGTGGTATGAGCGGTGCTAATCGTGATGGTAACTTCATGATCGGTGGCGATGATGAAAAAACTTTTGAATATATCGAACCAATTTTCAAAGGAATTGCTCAAACAGATGGATACTTGTATACTGGAAAGGCCGGTAGTGGTCATTATCTAAAGATGGTTCATAATGGTATTGAATACGGTATGATGCAAGCAATCGCCGAAGGTTTCGATGTTTTAGCGCACAGTCAATTTGATTATGATAATGAGGCTGTTGCTAAAGTTTGGGAACACGGATCAGTTATTCGTGGTTGGTTGATGGAATTAACACAATCAGCATTTTCAAAAGATCCTAATTTGAATGAAATAAAAGGGGTAATGCACTCTTCTGGTGAAGGTAAGTGGACTTTGGAAGAAGCCTTGAAATTACAAGTACCAACACCAGTTATTGCAGCATCATTGATGATGCGTTACCGTTCTTTGGAAGATGATACCTTTACCGGTAAAGTTGTGGCTGCCTTGAGAAATGAATTTGGCGGACATGATGTCGATAAAAAATAATAATTAAGGAAGCTTGCCGTTGACAAGCTTTTTTTGTTCTTGAGGGTGATTTTTTATGGTGAAGGAAAAAGGTAAAGTATTTTTGCTCCTTTTAATTGGAGCATTTATCGGTAGTAATCTTCGTTATGCCGAGAGTTTAATTTTCAAAACGAGTAACGGTTTTCCTCTGGGGACGTTAATAGCAAATTTGAGTGGGGCTTTGCTATTACCATTTTTGATTCATTATTTACAGGATCGTTATAACTTATCCTCACAAGTAGTTTTGACTTTAAGTACAGGTTTATTAGGTTCTTATACAACTTTTTCAACATTTACGGCTGATACTTATCGGTTGTATGAGAGCGGTCAATGGCAATCCTTACTGATATATTTAACATTTACACTTGTCGGTGGCTTCTTATTAGCTCTATTAGGTAACTATTGGGCAGCTGGTCAGGCATTTAATGACTATGTAAGGAGCAGACGTAAATGAACTTTTTAATTGTAGGTTTTGGTGCTGCTATTGGTGCCTTTATAAGAAACGAGTTAACTTTATTGCAATCTAAGATACCAGTCGATTTTCCCGTTATAACTTTACTGATTAATATCTTTGGTGCCTTGTTATTAGGAATATTCACTGCACAAATTCATAATGGTGCGATATTATTACTACTAGGTACAGGGTTTTGTGGAGGTTTCACAACCTTTGGTACTTTCAGTATGGAATTAAGTCAGTTGTGGTTCCAACACCGTCTATGGAGATGTCTGTTATACTTTGTTTTAACTTACATTTTTGGTATTTTAGGATTCATCATTGGAATTCACATTTAGGAGAAATCAAATGCAAATGAAAGAACACGTATGGAATGAAAGTTTTCATCCAGGAATTATTTCTTCCACAAAGTTATATTTTCAAGATTTATTTGTAGGCGCCAAGAGAATGAGTCGTAAGGATTTTTGGTGGGGCTTTTTAGGAATGACTATCGTAGCTGGAATCATTATGGGAATTTTAGCCTTTGTAATTACAAAAATGCCAATAACTGATTTCTATTGGAGTTCAATTGTCGGTGTAGCATTGGCAATAACATTCGGATATTATATGATTTCTATTTTCACAGCCGTTATTAGAAGATTGCATGATAGAAAGATGCATGGCTGGTGGGTATTGTTACCAATAATTCCATTTTTGGGCGATATAGCGTTACTAGTATTGCTATGTTTGCCACAAAAAGATTTAGGAAATTCCTGGCCCAAAAATATTTAACTTGCTTTCAACATAAAATTCAATTCTAATTGGAATTGAATTTTTTTTGTTGCATAATTGTAAAGTAAAAACGGGAGGACAATTATGTGTGGACGTTATATGTTTCAACCAGATCAGAATCCTGAAATAAAAAGAATTTATCAGTTGGCGGTCGATGCTGGGTACAATCCTAAGGTTGGTGAAGTTTTTCCAACCGATGAAACGGCCTTGATTGTTGCTGGAGAAAAAATGGTAAGAGTTGTCGGTATGAAATGGGGATTTCCAGGTTTTAAAATGGGCCAGTCGATTATCAACGCTCGTTCAGAAACGGTTCAACAGAAGCAAATGTTTGCGGACTCATTTAAAAAGCGCCGTTGTGTTTATCCGACAACTGGTTTCTTTGAGTGGAATAAGACAAAGCAGAAATATAAATTCAATTTCAGTAATGATCCTGAGACACTTTTTATTGCCGGTTGTTACAATTATTTTGATGGTGTGGCGCAGAGTATTCTCTTTACCACCCAACCGAATGAATCGATGGTCAAAATTCACGATCGAATGCCATTGATCTTAGCTAAAAATCAAATTAATGCTTGGATATATAACGATGACTTTGCACAAAAATTTTTAGACAGTGCGATGCCTCAATTGATATCAAGAGCAGAAGAATAGGTGCTTTTAATGAATAGTAAGATTCAAAAATTTAATAACAGTGATGAATATTTCCAATGTCCCATTTGTGGTGAAAAATTAAGTTTAGTGGGCAATAGTCTAACTTGTGATCAAAATCATACTTTTGATATTTCTAAAAAAGGTTTTGTTGACTTCGTGTTAAATAGCAAGCAACAGAAAAATTATGATCTGGAATCGTTTGAAAACCGCCATTTGATTTTGGAACATGGAATGTATGATCATATCGCTGATAAAGTTGTCAAATTGATTCAGGATCTTAATATTCAAAGTACACTCGATATCGGTTGTGGTGAAGGTTATTATTCGAAAAAAATCGCTGAATTAGAAAACAAGGATGTCTTTGCTTTTGATATTTCAAAGGATTCGATTCAATTGGCAGCTAAAGGTCCTAATACGCCAGTAGAGTGGTTTGTTGGTGATTTAGCTCATTTACCAATACAGGCTCAAAAGATTGATGGTGTCATTGATATCTTTTCTCCTGCTAACTATGGCGAGTTCAGTAGAATTTTAAAACCAGCAGGATACGTTTTGAAAGTTGTTCCTAATGAATATCACGTTCAAGAATTACGTGAACAAGCTAAAGATCAATTGAAACAGGAGAAATACTCTAATCAGAAGGTTTTAGCTTACTTTGAGGAACATTGTACGTTAGTGGATCAAATCGACGCTACAAAGACGTATAACGTCTCTGAGAAAGAACGAAATGCTTTTATCAATATGACACCGTTATTGTTCAACGTTGATAATAGTCTGATAGATTGGAATCGGGTGAAGCAAATAACAGTTGGATCAACAATTTTGGTTGGACAAATTAAGTAAGATAAATATGCCATCCTCCACAACAAACACGATTGGTTTGGAACGCTGTGGAGGCTATTTTCATCTTACTAGACTAAAATATTTTACAAAATCATCTATAAATATACTTACCTCAAGAAAAATAATTGAAATATTATTTAGTTTGGAGTAAGAATTGGAAATGTGTTCAGCTATGAAATTATTGTTGGCGGCTTTGCCGCTTACAATAAGGCTGATCTTGGAGATCCATAATTTTGCCGAAGGTGAAATTATTAGCTTCAAGTCATGCCCATAGCGTTCCGACACATCTCCAATTCTTGCGGAAGACGGGAGGATTAATCTACCCCAAATTCCAATAGAAACCAAAATAACCAGTAACTCAAAATCGAGTTACTGGTTATTTGCTTGTTAGATTTTATTTACTGTGTGGTGCTTTGGGATGCAAGATTGATTCCTTATATGGAACGGTCTTGTCGCGTCCAAGGTACATCGTATAATATGGTGGAATATTATTTACGTAGTGCAATAGTTCTTGAGTCACAGCAGGGAGTTGATCCGGAGTTAATTGTGGCAACATATCAGGTGTAATCTTACCCTTGATACCATTGAAACGTTTAACTCTTTCTAGCAAGTATCTGATGTCGTATCTTGAAGGGTTGACTTCAAGAAC
The DNA here is from genome assembly GCF_001435445.1 of Companilactobacillus kimchii DSM 13961 = JCM 10707. Lineage (GTDB taxonomy): Bacteria > Bacillota > Bacilli > Lactobacillales > Lactobacillaceae > Companilactobacillus > Companilactobacillus kimchii. The sequence continues at coordinate 93,886 of NZ_AZDH01000009.1, forward strand.
ATCTTTATCAACATCAAGTAGTTCGTAGACACTTTCCAAACCAGTTCTAACTGAAGTTTCAACAGTGAAGACAACATCGTCATCAACTTCAACGAATTGACCTAAGAAAGCTAGGTTAGTACAGCCATCAGGAACCACTTTAGGGCGATCGCCTAATTTACGTGGCATGAATTGGCTGGTTGCGTAAGGCATCATGGCTGTTGACATGTAAGTATGTTTTAGAACTTCATCTTTGATGTCCAACATACCTAGATGATAAAGAAGTTCGGTCATGATTTCGTCGCCGGTACAATCCCACATACGTTTCTTGATGTAGTTACCGACATTTTCACCGTAGAGACCATAGCCCCAACCAACTTCTTCATCGTCAGCTTGATATGGGAAGAATGGTTTGTGGTGGATTTCAAATGACATATCCCAATTTGAATCTTTGAACGTCATTAAACCACCAGTACCGGCTTTGCTTCCGGACAACTCTTCGATACGTCTGAAGAATTCAGGATAACCTTTGACAGTTGGGAAGAAGGAAATCCACTTTGTTTTGTCGATCTGGCCTAAGAATTTATCGGGATGTCCAAATTTATCATCCTTCTTGGCGAGATTCTTCCAAATAGTGAAGGTACCCATATCTTCAGTATCAGTGTTAGTTTTGGCAACAGTATTGTTATCACCGAAGCAACTATTTTCACTGATAGAGCCGCTAGTAACGAAGACTAAGTCCTTGTTGCTTACAGGGATAGTGACATCTTGACCGTTTTGATGGGCAAGAATTGCTTGAACAGTGTCATTCTTTGTATCAAGAGTTAAATCGTAAACTGAGAAGTTGTTGACGAAGTGAACTCCATGATCAATCAACCATCTTTCGATAGGTAAAATAATTGCGTCATATTCGTTATATTTAGTATGAATGAAACCTTCAAGATATTCATGACGGTTGATGAAAGTGAATCTTTGCCAGTAACGACGACATTCGATGGCACTGTGGTAGTGTTTGAAGGCTAGTTGACTGTGGAAGCAAGTCCAGAAATTAGTCTTGAAGAAATCTTTATCGAAAAATTCATCGATGCGTTTGTCAGCCAATTCTTCTTCGGTTGAAGAAACAATTTTAGCCATAGCGGTAACATAACGTTGAGGCATCTTATAGTTATGATATTGTCCATCAATTTCTCCTTGGTTAACGATAACTCTGGCTTCGGTGTGAATTGGTTCATCACGGTTGAAGTCAACGACATCATCAAGAACGGTTCTACCTTCATTTTCAAGTGAAGGGATCTTGCTGCAGAGATACCAGAGACATTCCATGTAAGGTTCTAGTTCACGTTCAGCACGGCAAAGATAACCTTTATTACCCTTAGTTCCGTCCATGGAACCACCCATAACAGGCTTCTTCTCGTAAATAGTAATGTTACGAGCTGGCATTTTAGCATCATCAATTAAGAATGCTGCTGTTGCCAATCCGGCGATTCCTCCACCAATGATATTAGCTTTGCGGTCGTCAATACCAGCTGGTTTGTGAGGATGATACATTGTTTTATAAATGTTCATTGTTGTTGCCTTCTTTCGAAAATGTCAAAGGAACTTTGTCCTTGCATTCAAGATAAAATAAACTCCGTGAATGAACAATTGACAAAAAAATAGAAGTGTAAATATTATTTACACTTCCCAATATCTGTAAAATTATTTGGCGTATTTATTCAAAGCTTTTTTGAAATCACCATGAATCAGAACACCAATCTGTTCAACAATTTCTTCAGGATCGTCTTTCATATCATCACTGATCCATTCAAAAATAACAGCAATGAAGGCGAGACTGTAAAAGTGAGCAATGAAGTCTTTATGATTTTGTGAAACCGACATACCCTTGGCCTGTTTCTCGACAATTTGAATAATGTATCCATAAAGTACGTCATAAATATATTTTTCCATTAAGTCACGATAAATGGAATGATAGACATTCTGAGCAATGACTTTGTTTTCTTTGATCTTGATCATAATATTGTAAAAACCTTCTTGCCAATTATCATAATCAGAAGCTTTATCTAGATACTTTTTAGCATTTTGGCAGGCAGAGTATTCCACCAGTGCATAAATATCGGAGAAATGATTGTAAAAGGTTTGTCTAGTTAAACCACATTCAGAAACGATATCTTTGACGGTGACTTTATCAACTGATTTGTTTTCTAAAAGTTTGTTTAGTGAGTCAATTAAAACATCTTCGGTACTAATTTGCATGAAATACATCCCCAACTGAATTAATGATATTAATTATATGATTTTTTAATTGCAAAAAGTAGCTGAGTAGTTGGTACTAATGATTGAAAACTTATAAAAAATTGTCTACAGACAAAATCGAACGTATGTTTTACAATGTTAAATAGTAATTTAAGGAGGGTAGTCTATGACGACTAAAATTGGAATTCGACAGCTAGTTGAGTTTGTACTACGTAGTGGTGACTTAATGGAAAGTAAAAATAGTCAAAATACAGCTCAAAATGGTTCTCGGATTCATCGTAGACTACAGAAGACACGCTCAAGAAATGCTGACTATGAAAGTGAAGTTTATTTAAAGACGGAAGTAACTATGAATGACAGTGAGTATGTTATTTCTGGACGTGCTGATGGGATAACAACGACGGATAAAAGTATCTTAATTGAAGAAATCAAAACATCAGATCAGCCCTTCGATGAGTTAAGCGATAATACTTTGGAACTCTATTGGGGACAAGTCAAAGTTTACGGCTACATTATTTTGAAAGAACATCCAGAGTTAAAGCATGTTGATTTACGATTGACTTATTTTCAAGTTAGCACCGAGACAATCACGAGTGATGACAAGACCTTTGAACGAGACGAATTAAATGAATTTTTTCAAAATTTAATAAGTGAATATGAATATTGGTTAGTCTTACGAGCTAAATTACGTAAAACTCGTAATCAGTCGATTCAACGGTTATCTTTTCCATTTGATAAATTCCGTGCAGGTCAACATGAATTGGCAGCGGCTGTTTATAAAACGGTTTATTATCAGAAGCGCCTTTTTGTTGAAGCACCAACCGGTACAGGTAAAACAATCTCTACTTTATTCCCAGCTATTAAATCAATGGGGGAGGAAAAGATTCAGCGGCTATTTTATTTGACTGCTAAACAGAGTACTAGGCGAGTTGCTGAGGAAACAATAGCTCTGATGTCCAAAAAGGGACTTCAATTGAAGAGTATTACTTTGACTGCTAAAGATAAAATACGTTTTAAAGAACAAAATGTGCCACCAGAAAAGGATCCATATATGATTGGTTATTATGATCGCTTAAAACCGGCTTTGGCTGATTTGTTAACTAATGAAGATGCGATTACTCGTGAGGTTGTGGAAAAGTATGCTAGAAAGCACACAGTTGATCCATTTGAATTTTCATTGGATGCTTCGTTATTTTGTGATGTTATTATTTGTGATTACAATTATTTATTCGATCCATTAGTTTATCTGCAACGTTTCTTCATTGAAAAGGACACAGATAATTTCTTTTTAATTGATGAAGCCCATAATTTGGTTAGTCGTTCACGTTCAATGTATTCAGCAGAAGTAAGTGATTTTAAGATTGCTTCATTGTTGAAGGCAGCAAAAAAAATTGAAACCAAAACTAGTAAGGATTTTCAAAAGCAGTTGAAAAAAGTGCGACGGGTCTTTAACCAAATGAAAAAACAATTACAGATAGATGATTTGGAAGAAAAAATAACCTCAGATGCACCAGATGAGTTGCTAAAAGTCTTAGGCAAATTTGATGACTTTATGGGTGGATGGATGCAGGACCAAAAACCGTCTGATTTTTTAGATAGCGCCAAAGATTATTTCTTCGATTGTCTGACATTTGTCAAAATTGGAGCGTTGTATAACGATACGTATAAGACTCGAATTGTGATTGAAAATAAGCATCTCACTGTTAAGCAATTGTGTCTCGATCCGAGCCATTTTATTGATCAAGCTTTAGATTTAGGCATAGGTGCAGTATTGTTTTCTGCCACGTTATCACCAATGGATTATTATCAAAGTGTTTTGGGTGGAAGTGATAATAGTTTAGCTTATCAATTGGCATCACCATTCCCGATTAATCATCAGGCAATTTTAATAACACAGTATATTCAGACGACTTATCGACAAAGAGAATTCAATCAAGAGAAAATTGTTGAGAGTTTGAAAACTCTAGTTGATAGCAAAAAGGGCAATTATTTATTCTTCTTTCCTTCATATGGTTATTTAGAGCAAGTGAGGACCAGCTTTGAAAAAAGTTATCCACATGTTAATACAATTGCTCAGACCTCTGAGATGGATAGTACAGCTCGACAAGAATTCTTGGACCAATTTGATAATGAAGCAGAGGAGACCTTGGTAGGTTTCTGTGTTTTAGGTGGTATCTTCTCTGAAGGAATTGACTTAAGAGGTGATAAATTAATTGGTGTTGCTATTGTCAGTGTTGGTTTACCAGGTTTGAGTGCCGAGAATAATTTGATTAGAGATTATTATGATAATAAAAATGGGCATGGTTTTGAATATGCTTATCAGATGCCAGGAATGAATAATGTTTTACAGGCTGCAGGACGTTTGATCAGGAGTAGCCATGATAAAGGCATTGTTTTGTTAGTAGATCAAAGATTTGGTAGTATGCGTTATACTAGACTTTTTCCACAGCATTGGCAGAACTATCGCCGCATTTCATCGTTGCAACAATTAACAGGTACAGTGGATAATTTTTGGAAGGAACAAGATGAAAACTAAGTTAACTAAGGATTTAGAAAGTACGCTTTATCAATACTGTAAAGAACAAGGCTCGTATGTTGTGGAAGAAGTATCGATGCCAGATGATAAAGGTATCGTTGATACTTTGAGTTATCAACAATTACGGGATGATCAGATCGAATGGCGTTGCTATGAATTGAAGGTAACCAAATCAGATTTTCACTCCAAGGCAAAATTATCTTTTATCGGTAATTACAATTACTTTGTTTTGCCACAGAAATTGTTTGAAGAAGTTATCGATGAAATACCCAGTCACATTGGCGTATTGATCTATCGTGCTTTTGATAAAAAAGCAATGGAGGCTTCACCACAGACACTAGTTGCACCAGGATTCTTAACTGTTGCTAAAAAAGCTCAATTTCAAGAATTACAAGTTGATGAAAAACAATTGACGAGTCATTTTGTAGCCTCACTTTTTAGAGAAGTTGATAAAGCTAAAAAGGTTGAGAAAGGTCTACAACTATATTCTGAAGATAGACTTTTTAAGGAATTAAAAAAACGCCAAAAAGCAGGATATGATGTTTATAACCCTGACAATAATCTTTATGATCGCTTTATTGAAGAAACACAGAGTGATGCTGTAACGGCGTTACAAGATGAACTGGATGCCAGAAACGCTGAATATCAAGAATTGAAGTTACAATTGCAGAAATTACAACAGCCCAACTTGGAGGATAAAATATGATTTATTATCCTTATTTTCGTGGGCGAATGTATGACTTGTTGGCATTGAAGGAACTATGTGAAGAAGACTGGTTCAATTCACAGATTGTTCCGATAATTGAACCAGTTCGTGATTCTAAGGAGTTACAAAGAACAGTCCAAACTTTCGTTGATAAAAAGCAGCCATTTAGTGTAATTGCCAATCCACAGGTTAGCGTATATGGTTTGAATGATACGAAACTTTATCCACTACCGAATGTGTATAACTTAGATTTTTATGTCCCCAGTGCCATCTTGGCAGCTGATTTTCGAAGTGATTTTATTAAAACTTTACCTCAACAAGAAGCAATTTTAATTGTTAATAATTATGAACTACTCAAAGTTTATCGTGATACACCTGCTTTAAAAAAAGTGAATAGAGTGTTAATTCCGAATGTTGCAAGGATGCATAAAATTGTTGGGTCTAAAGCTGCTAGTTTAACTGATCCATTTACTTTCCATCATCACGTGGAAGACTATAATCAATTAGATGATGAATTTTTTGAAGGTTCAGATTGGTATCAACAAATTGATGGATTCAAAGGTTTCGGTGATTATTCGATGTTAGGCCATATTTATTTTGATAAAGGTATGCCATCGAGAGCAATTGCAATTCATATTATTTATGTAACCGCGGATGGTAGTTTACGTGTGCATCATTTTGTTTCTGACAGTAACGAGTCTATGCGTGGACAAAAGCAAAAATTCTTTGAAGCTATGAATAAATTGGAACCTTGGGTCCATAAAAATATTAATGGGCTTAATTTGACTCCTGCATTAGAAACACTATTAGAATATGGTAATGGAGATAAGTTTCCTGGTCTAGGCGTTATAAAAAAGCTTTCAATAAAGCATCATTTAGAGTTAATGAGTCGTTTATCCGAACATAGATAGTTGCAAGTAATTTGGCGATTTGATTAAAAATGTTGGTAGAACGCCATTGCTTCAGGCCAGAATTTAACCAGTCGTATTCATTCCTGAGGTTTCTAAATTTTTAAAATAAAAAACAGTACTTATTTGAATATCCGTAATATACGGTAATCCCAAATAAGTACTGTTTTAGATTTCTGAATTATTGTTTAGAAAGAGGAGATGCTATCTTTTAATTCATCGAATTTTAGTGACATATTACCACCAAAGTTTGATAAGTCCTTGAGTACCATCGTTACCCAAGTCTTTATCATCAACTAATTTTTCATATAATTTCTTAGCTTGTTTAGTAGCAGGCAGGTCAAGCTTCATTTTTTCACTTTCATCAAGTGCAATACGCAAATCTTTAAGGAAATGTTTAGAGTAGAATCCGGGCTTGAAGTCACCATTTAAAATACGAGGTCCATAGTTTTCTAAGCTCCAATTGTCACCACTGCCGCCTTCAACGGTTTCTAAAACAGATTGCAGATCGAGACCGGCAGACTTGGCATAGACAAACATTTCTGTTAGACCAGTCATAGTACCGGCAATCATGATTTGATTAGCCATTTTAGCATGTTGACCGGCACCGTAAGATCCGAAGTAGTGATTGGCTTTACCGATAATTTCAAAAATAGGAAGAAGTGTTTGGTAAGCTTCTTTGGAACCACCGACCATGATAGTTAATTTACCATCACGAGCACCAACATCGCCGCCAGAAACAGGCGCATCTAAGGCTTGAACGCCAATCTCTTCAGCTTTTTGACCAATCTTTTTAGCAAGTGTTGGTGTGCTAGTTGTCATATCAACGATAATTTTATCAGCTGATAGACCGGCAAAGATACCATTGTCTTTGAAGTAGACATCTTCAACATCTTGTGGGAAACCAACCATTGAAAAGATTATATCAGCACTTTCAGCCACATCTTTAGGGTCAGCGTACCATTCAGCACCTTGATTAATTAGAGGTTCAGCTTTTGATTTTGTTCTTGTATAGATATCAACAGCGTAGCCTGCTTTTAGTAAATTGTTTATAACGCCACTACCCATGACGCCGGTACCAATGAAACCAATTTTTTGCATTATTATATCCTCCAATCATTGATTTAATTATAATATATACAAAAGATTTGTCAGTAATGATACATTTGAACTGTTTTATGTATGACGAGGTTTGCTATAATTCATATGATATGAATATATATTTACAGTAAAAGGAGGGGGGATTTCATGAAATTTATTAGAGACTACTATAAAAGTATTTTCGCAGCTCTTTTCTATGGAATAACCTCGGCTCTAGGAATTCAATTATTGCTACAGCCGGCAAAGCTTTATACCAGTGGTGTGACTGGTGCAGCACAGTTGATCGTTAACTTGCTTAATGAATTTGCACAAACAAATACGCCAGTTTACTTCTGGTATGCATTATTAAATTTACCATTAGTAATTTTGGCCTGGTTTAAGTTAGGCAAGAAGTTTACGATTCTATCGATTATTTCTATCGTTTCAGCATCGTTATTCATTTTAATCGTTCCATTGCATCCATTGACTAAAGATCCGTTACTGTCAGCTGTCTTTGGTGGTATCTTGTCTGGATCAGGTATCGGGCTTTGCTTCCGTTACGGTTTTTCAACTGGTGGAACAGATATTATTGCCTTGATTGTGCAAAGAAGTACTGGTAGAACGGTCGGGCAAGTCAGTTTTGCGGTTAATGCCATTATCATTACGATTGCCGGTTTTACCTTCGGCTGGGAATTGGCCCTATATACAATTATTTCAATTTATATTACTAATATGGTGATTGATAAGATGTATATTCAACAGCAAAAAATTACCGTTACAGTTTACACGCACAAAATTGATCAGATTTCTCAAGAATTACTCAAATCACTCAATCGTGGTTTGACGTTGGATTATCATTTGAAAGGTGCCTATTCTGGTGAAGAAATCGGTTCTATTACGATGGTTTTAACGAAGTATCAATTATTCTTCGCAAAGAAAATCATTTTGGACGTTGATCCTAATGCATTCATTAATATCCAGCCTACAATGTCAATTGCAGGTAAATTTAACGATAATTAAATATCTTAATTCAAATTAGAAAATAAAATTAAGCACAAATTGATGCCATAAATTTCCTCAAAAATAATATACTGAACCCAGCGATTCACGAGGAGATTCTAGATATGAAAACAATTATTTATACTCATCCGAATACTAGTAGTTTCAATCATGAGATTCTAAATACATTGTCGAACTATTTTAGTCGAAATGATGAGGAATTTGAAGTGATCAATTTGTATGCGGATAAATTTAATCCGATCCTTTCGGCAGAAGAATTGAAGGTCTACAGTCAAGGTCAAACTAGTGATGAATTGGTAAGAAAATATCAACGTCGGATAAATAATTCCGATGAATTGATCTTTATCTTTCCAATTTGGTGGCACAATTTGCCAGCTATGTTAAAGGGATTTTTTGATCGTGTCTTATTGAGTGGCTTTGCATATGATGAAAGTGATGGCTGGAAGGGTTTATTAACACAAATAAAAAGAGTCACGGTTGTAACCACTTCGACGACAACAAAAGACTATTTAGTGAATAATTGTGGAGATCCTATCCAATCAGTTTTTATTGATCGTACTTTAGCTGATATTGGTTTGAATCCTAAGAATACTACTTGGATTCATTTTGGTCAGGTTAATATAACAACTGATGAAAATCGTCAAAAATTTTTGATTGATTTAATTGAAGAATATGAAGATGCAAATTCATAAAATGGATTTGTGTCTTTTTTATATCAAATAATTCTAATTTGTTTTTAAAATTATGTTTAATTATTAAACTAAATAAAGAGGAAAAACTATAACTAATAAACTTTTTCCGAAATTAATCTACGATAAAACTAGATATTAACGGAATTTGGTTTAATATATTAATTATATTAAGGGATATTAATGAGGACGTTTTACTAATGCAAAAAAAAATTAACATATTGGGGATAGTGCAATTTATTTTCATTATTGCATCGGCTTTTTTAGTCGGTTTTATTTTGAATTACGCTCAAACAGGCGATATTGTCTTTTCCAAACAGATTGTTTTTCAATCAAATTTGAATACCTACTTATTAACGGTGTTGATCCTATTCTTCATCTATTTAGGTTTGTATGGCTTATGTAACCGTTTTTTCTATGCTTCAGCGATCTTCTACGTATTTTTCGCTATTTACGCAGTCGCTGACCGTTTGAAAGTTAATTATCGTTCAGAACCGATCTTACCTAGTGATTTGAGCCTTTTGAAGAATATTAAAGGACTTTTATCAATGGTTACGCCAAAAGTAGTTATTTTTATGGTAGTTCTATTAATAATTTTGATAGCGGCAGCCATTTTACTAGAACACTTTCTGGGCAAGCATACATTGCGCCTTAATTACATTGTCAGACTAATTTTTATTGCTCTAGCAGTTATCAGTATTGGTAGTTTCTACACAGCTAGTGATAACAATTCTTTTACTTATAAAGTTCTAGCTAAGGCTGGTTATACTAACTATGCTTCTAATATCAATCAATCGGCCAATAGTAATGGCCCAATGTTGACCTTTTTAGGTAACATGTACGTTGATGTGATGGATAAGCCTAAAGGTTATAGCAAACAGAAAATGGAAAAATTGGTTAAAAAATATCAAGGTGTTGCTGAAGATATTAATCAAGATCGTTCTAATAGTAATTTGAGTAAGCAAACTTTGATCTTTGTTTTGAGTGAGAGTTTCTCTAATCCTAACCGAGTTCCTGGTGTAAAACTCAATCAAAATCCAATTCCTAACATTGAAAAAATCAAAGAGAACACCACGTCTGGTTTGATGATGAGTTCTGGATATGGTGGGGGAACTGCCAACATGGAATACATGACTTTGACAGGTCTAGCTATGAACCAATTCTCAGATTCTTTGCAATCACCTTATACGCAGCTAGTTAATAAGCAAGAGAATCCAATTAACATTTCCAATAGCTTTAAGACGAGTGCTGCCATTCATCCATTTCACGGTAATTTTTATAATCGTAATTCAGTTTATAAGAATTTTGGAATTCAATCATTTAGAAACCTTGATACTGCTAAGACAGAACCTTTGAAGTATGCCGATACATTACCAGAAATGGAATATGTCAGTGATGAATCAGCTTATAAGGATACTTTATGGCAAATCAATCAAGCCAAGGGTGGACAGTTTATCAACTTGGTTACAATGCAAAATCATATGCCTTATACCAATAACTACACTAACAATCCATTCAAGGCCAGTGGTTCTGGCGTTACAGATAGTTCACGTACACAAATAGAAAATTTTGCTAAAAGTATTAATACCACTGATAATTCAACTAAAGAGTTTTTGGCTGAGTTAGATAAGGTAAAGAAACCAATTACAGTTGTTTGGTATGGTGATCATTTACCAGGTATATATGATGGCGTGGATATTTATAAATATAATGTTGAAGAACATCAAACAGATTATTTTATTTATAGTAATAAGTACGCCAGAGATCATGGTGAAGGCACAACTAAGCTAAATAATGCTACAAAAGTAACTGATCCTAATGGATTTATTCCATTGGCTTTGGAACAAATGGATCAAAAGGTAACGCCTTACTATGCACTGTTAACTAAGGTTCAACAAGATGCTCCAGCTATGGCCAAGAGTATCGATGAAGGTACTAATAATTTGTATGTAAATCAAGACGGTAAGAGTGTTGATAAATTGACTAAGAAGCAACAGCAAATTATTGATGATTATCGGATGGTTCAGTATGATTTAACTGCTGGTAAAGGATATTCGAAAGCAACGATCAATAAGTAAAAATATCTTTAAATTTTTACTCTAAATTACATAATCTTATTAAAATAGAAAAAGTGTTCATATTAACGGTACATATTAGTTGATATGAACATTATTTTTTTACTTTCTAAAAAAATAAAAGAGGTATTATTAATGTAATGATATATATGTTAAAGGGATGTTTTGACTATGCAGAGAAAAAGAATCGCTTATTTAGGACAAGGTTTGTTTACCATTTTGTCAGCTTTCTTGATGGGATACTTATTAGATTATGCTCAACTAACATCAATTTCTTATAGTGCTCAGATGGTTTTTAAAGATAATTTTGCGGTCTATTTGGTAACGGTGGTGGTCCTACTGATTGTTTATTGGGGGTTGTATGGTTTAACAAATCATTTCTTCGTTTCGACAACGATTTTTTATATTTTCTTTGGTATCTACGGACTAGCGGATCATCTAAAAGTACAGTATCGTTCAGAACCAATTTTGCCTAGTGACTTGATGTTCTTAGGTAATATTAGGGAATTACTCTCAATGATTAAACTCGGTTTGATTGTTTGGGTCGTTGCTATAATTCTAGTTCTAGTTGCATTATGTTTTGTCTTAGAAAAACAGTACAGTAAGAATTTTCTACATTTTAAACCGATTCCTAGAGTTCTATTGGTGTTGTTAATGGTTTTGGGCTTAGGTAGTTTTTATACCTCTAATCGCGAGGGAAGTTTTAATCACGCTATCCTCAACAAGGCAGGCTATTCGGATTTTGCAGCCAATATTAATTGGTCGGCTAATAGTAATGGTCCATTACTGACATTCTTAAGCAATATGCATATTGATGTTATGGATAAGCCAGTTAATTACAGTAAAACCACTATGCAACGTATCGTTACGAAATATCGTAACGAAGCAGATGAAATTAATCAGAATCGTCCTAATAATAATTTACGAAAACAGACTTTGATTTTTATTTTGAGTGAAAGCTTTTCTGATCCTAGTCGTGTTCCCAATATAAAGATGAATCAAGAAGTAATTCCTAATATTAAAAAAATTAAACAGGATAATACTTCAGGCTTGATGATGAGCTCTAGTTATGGTGGGGGAACGGCCAATATTGAATATATGACTTTAACAGGTCTAGCCTATAATCAATTTTCAAAATCTTTAAACTCGCCATTTACCCAGTTAGTTATTAAACAAAAACATCCACTCAATATTGCCAATAGTTTCAAAACTACTGCAGCAATTCACCCTTATTATGGTAATTTCTATGATCGTGATACGGTTTATCAGAAATTTGGTATGCAAACTTTTAGAAATATTAATACTTCCGGTAAGCTGGGGCTACATTACACGGCAACAGCTGACGGAGGACAATATATTAGTGATGACTCGGCCTATAAAGAAGCTTTATGGCAAATTAATCAAAAAAAGGGTGGGCAATTCATTAATCTTGTAACGATGCAAAATCATATGCCTTATACGACTAATTATGCTGGTAATCAATTTAAAGCTACTGGTAAAGGTGCAGGAAAGAATCTGCAACAAGTCGCTAATTTCGCTAAGGGTTTGAGTATGACTGATGAGACAACCCAAAACTTTTTAGATGAGATTGATAAAATTTCAAAGCCAATCACAATTGTTTGGTATGGCGATCACTTACCAGGAATTTACGATGGCAATAAGATGTCACAATATAACGTTCAGCAACATACAACTGATTACTTTGTTTATAGTAATCGTTATGCTCTGGAACATAATTATGGTACGAAGAAGTTGTCTGATGCTACGAAAGTAACTGATCCAAATGGTTTTATACCTTTAGCGTTGAGGCAAATGAAACAACAAGTTACGCCTTACTATGCTTTGTTGACGCAAGTTGAAGAGGATGTTCCCGCTATGGCTCGTAATAGTGTTGGTGGGAATGAAAGTCTTTATGTTAATAATAGTGAAAAACAGGTTTCCACGAATAAATTAAATAAGAAGCAGAAACGGATCATTCACGACTATCGTTTGGTTCAGTATGATTTGACTGCTGGTAAAGGTTATTCTCGAAATATTATTAATAAGTAGTTTTTAGAAAGGGGAGTTTTTGGAGCTTCTCTTTTTTGTTGGAGAATTTTACTAAGAAAAATAACCAAGGTTCTATGCAATATAGTGGAAACGAGCTACGCAAGGGAACCCATTCCGGTTTGCTACAGTACTGAAATTGCCCGCATAGTACGCGGTCGATTCCAGTACTTAGGCAAATCCTCGTGGGTTGAGCGCCCTTGCTTCGCTCTCTTTTTTAAAACTGGAAACACTTTCATTCAAATAGACCCCAAAATCAGGAGTACACTTAGAATATTGACTTACAAAAATGGGGATGAAATTAAGTTTTGAATTTAAAGAGTTTCTTTTATATATTGATACCAACTTTTCTTTTTAGTTCTATGGAAATTGCCTTGAAGATTGCCGGTGGGCAATTTAATCCAATTGAATTGAACTTTGTCAGATTCTTGATTGGTGGTTTGGCTCTTTTGCCTTTCACTATGATGTACATTAGAAAGCACAGTGTCAGATTATCTAGATCTGATTTTGGACGTATTGCTCTAACTGGTTTTGTTATCGTGGTTTTGAGTATGACGTTGTATCAATTATCTATCGGGATGGCTACTGCTTCGGTTATCGCTATTATGTTGAGTGCTAATCCTATCTTTGGTTTAATTATTGGTTTCGTGTTCTTAAAAGAAAAATTATCTAGAACTAATGTTTTAGCTCTAGTTTTGACTTTGATTGGTCTTTTGATCATTATTAATCCATTCCACTTGAGTGGTGCTATGGGTATCATGTTAGGATTGCTTTCATCAATTCTTTTCGGTGTCTATGGTGTTATGTCACGTGTTAATGGTGGCAAAATTGGTTTAAATGGTCTTTCAATGACTTGTTTATCATTCTTGTTTGGTTCAGCTGAATTGGGTGTTTTGATGGGTCTAAGTCACTTACCAATTGCTCAAAATATTCCAAGTAACTATTCTGAGTTTGTTAATATTCCTTTCTTCAAGGGAATCTCTTTACAAACATTACCATTGATTCTTTACATTTCTGTCTTGGTTACTGGTGTAGCTTTCGGTTTGTACTTCCTTTCAATGGAAAAGGTTGGTATTCTTCAAGCTTCATTGATTTTCCTAGTCAAACCAGCTTTGGCTCCCGTCTTGGCATTGATAGTTTTAGGCGAAGCCATGAAGGTTAATACTATTATCGGTATTGTTGTTATCTTGCTCGGTTCGTTCGTTACTCTTATGGGCGAAAAGATTGCTTACAGTGTTATGGCTATTTTCAAACGTAATAATCCTGAAGCACATCAAGAAGTTGATGAATTGGCTAAGGTTAAAGAAGAACTTGAAAATGGTGAACTTGCTAAACGTGGACGTGCTACTGAAGAAGCAGTTCGTCACTCGATTGAAGAAAAACGTCAAGCACATGAATTACCATCTGAAAATTAAAATACTCATTTATTAAAATTAAGATTACGAATTAGACGTAATCTTATTTTTTTTGGCATAATTGAGCTATTATAAAGGTAACGGTTTCAAAATAGCGAGGTGAACGTATGACTGATTTAGTAAAAATTGGTAACACGAATGTAGTAAGTAAAAAATTAGGCTTAGGGACTAATAAAGTTGGTGGCCATAATATTTTTACGGGATTAAAGGATAAAGATGGTTATGCGGTAGTAAAAGAAGCTATTGAAAGTGGCATTACTACTTTGGATACAGCCTATATGTACGGTTTAGGGCGCTCTGAGGAAATTATTGGTGATGTTATTCAAGATTATGACCGTAGTAAATTAATTATTGCGACAAAGGCAGCACAAGATTCTAGTAGGAATAAAGTAGACAATAGTCCAGAATTCTTAAGAAAATCTGTCGATGAAGCACTAAAACGGTTAAAAACAGATTACATTGACATTTTTTATATTCATTTTCCAGATGAAAAGACACCTAAAGATCAAGCCGTAAGAGCTTTGAATGAACTAAAAAAGAGTGGCAAAATCAGAGCCATTGGTGTTTCTAATTTTTCATTGGCTCAAATTAAAGAAGCAAATAAAGAAGGTTTCGTTGATATTGTTGAGGATAATTACAGTCTGTTACACCGTGACGCTGAAAAAGAACTATTCCCATATTTAAAGGAAAATAAGATTTCCTTTGTTCCATATTTCCCACTGGCGTCGGGCCTATTAACTGGGAAATATAGATTCAGCGACAGTGATAAGTTTAGTCAATATAGTCGAGAAAAATTTGGTGATATTATCACCTCATTAGAGATTGTGGAGAAGATTGCTGACAGATACGAGGCAACCGTCGCCCAAGTGATTTTGGCTTGGTACATGAAAAATCCTAATATTTCGATCGTAATTCCAGGGGCTAGAAAACCGGAACAAGTCGATCAAAACGTTAAGTCATTAGATATCAAACTGAGTGATAAAGATTATCGCACGATTGATGAAGCTTTTATGGATGTTGAATAGCTTTGAATTAATTGAAAGAGGGATAAATTATGACTAAGAAAGCAGTTATTTTAGGAGCAAATGGATTTGCGGGTAAGGAGTTCGCCCAACAACTTTTGGAAGACGATTATACAGTTACAAGTATTTCTAGAACTGGTGAACCAGTTGGAAATGATTCATGGCACAGTAAGGTTGATTGGAAGATTGGAAATGCTTTATCTAAGGGATTCTGGACACAATATTTAAAAGATGCCGATGTTGTCATTGATACAATTGGTGAGTGGCATGAAGATTCTAATGAGAATCTTACTTTTGAAAAAGTTAATTATGAGAGTGCCCTAAATATCGCCGACGCAGCAGAAGAGAACAATGTTCCTGTATTTGTTTACTTCTCAGTTGATGATATTCCTAACGCAAATAAGAGGTATATCCAAACAAAACGTGACGCTGAAGATGACTTGAAGAAACGTAAATTTAGAAGTGTTATCTTGAGACCAGCTACAATGGTATCCGATGAAGAAGCGGTTGATAGTAATGAACCGCACAGAAGTTTACCTGTCAGCATGGTTGTTTTGGCAGCCCTTGATGCTGTTGATAATGCTAAAGAGAACGTTACTTTAGGTGTTGAAGATATCGATCAATAATGAAATTAAAAACCAAAAATCTCTAGATATTAGAAGAAATTCTAATATTTAGAGATTTTTTTTGCTTTTTTACTTGCTATGAAACGCGTTTGATAGATTACAGTATTTTCTGTAAACAAGAAAGGACGTGAGTAAATGTTTGAATACGTACAGGTGATAGAGCCGCAAAACAAAGTCACAGTGGGTTATGTAAACTATTCTTTGAATGACAATGAACTGTTGGTTAAAGTATTAGATCTGAAAAGTTTAACCAGAAAGCAAATTTATCATCTACCTTTGAAAGAAATTTCTGATGCTAGTAAAAAGGAATATCAAGGTTGGAAGAAAATAGAATTCACTCATCGAAAATTGAAGTTTATTTTCATTTGGAGTGGTTTTGGTGAGTATGACTATTTTAAAAGAGATACTTTATCATTGATAGTCGATAATCACCTGTAAGCATTTGAAATCGGAAATGCTGAAAAGCACGTAGATAGTTTCCTGAAATAAATAAGAAACTGTCGGTTTGGAATAATTGCATGCTAGTATAAATAACGTTAATTAACAATTAGGTTACCGGTAACCCTGATAAGGAAGGGTTAATATGTCAAAAAATAAGGAGGGAAGTAAAGCTTTTGCCGCACTACAAAATGTCGGTAAGACCTTCATGCTTCCAATCGCTTTATTACCTGTTGCAGGACTATTCTTAGGAATTGGTGCTTCATTTACAGGTGCATCATTTATCAAAATGTATCATTTAGAGGCAATTTTAGGACCAGGTACATTTTTGAACAGATTACTAACGATTTTTAATGATTGTGGTAGTGTTATTTTTAATAATTTAGGCCTCTTATTTGCTGTTTCAGTTGCTCTTGGTTTGGCCAAGAGTGAAAAAGGTGTTGCTGCATTGTCAGCCTTAGTTGGTTATTTCATGATGTATGCCACTATGACTAGTGCCATTGTTAACTTTGGTGAATTGGAACGTCTAAAGAAAATTGGCGGTCTACTTACAAATATGCTTGGTTTCACTAACACCATGAATACTGGTGTTTTTGGAGGAATCTTTATTGGATTGATCTGTGTTTGGTTACACAATAAGTATTACAAGATTAAGTTTCCCGATGCTATTTCATTCTTCGGTGGAACACACTTCAGTCCTATTGCTGGTGCCTTAGCTGGTATTGTTGGTGGATTTATCATGGCCTTTCTATGGCCATACATTGCTATGGGAATCGCTGGATTAGGTACTTTGATCGGTAAATCAGGTTATTTCGGTACTTTCTTCTATGCATATGTTTACCGTGCCTTGATACCATTTGGTTTACACCATGTGTTCTACTTACCATTCTGGCAAACAGCCGTTGGTGGTACAGCTACTATTGCTGGTAAATCAATTGTGGGTGCACAGAATATCGTCTTTGCTCAAATGGCTGCTGGTCAAAAGATTTCATGGGAGGCTGCTAGATACTTTGCCTTTGAATTCCCAGTAATGATTGGTGGTTTTCCAGCTGCTGCCTTAGCTATGTATCATTGTGCTAAAAAGAATAAGCGTAAAGATGTTAAAGGTTTGTTACTATCATCATCATTGACATCAATTTTGACAGGTATTACTGAACCACTAGAATTTACTATTTTATTTGCTTCACCATTCTTATTCTGGGGTATCCACTGTGTCTTGTTTGCCTTTTCAGCAGTCTTTGTTTCCTTATTGAAGATTGGTGTTGGCTTCACATTCTCCGGTGGTTTACTAGATATGATTCTTTATGGAGTCTTACCTGGACAAGCTCGTACTAATTGGTTGGGCTTAATACCATTGATTCTGTTCTACTTTGCTTTGTACTACTTCGTCTTTAAATTTGCCATTCTCAAGTTTAACTTGAAGACTCCAGGTCGTGAAGATGATGAAGAAGAAGCCGTTCTACATACAAAACAAGATTATGTTGATGAAAAGAATGCTAACGGTGATTCAACCGATAGTATTCCAGCAATGATTGTTGATGGTTTAGGTGGAAAAGATAATATTAGTACCTTCGAAGCTTGTGCTACCAGATTACGTGTTGGTGTTAACAACCCTGATATTGTTAAGAAAAACCTTTTGAAATCCACTGGTGCTGTGGGAACAGTCGTCCATGGAAAAGGTGTCCAAGTTATTTATGGTACAAAAGTTTCAACTATTGGACCAGAGGTAGAAGATTATTTAGGAATTGAGGGATAACATGGGTTTATTTAATTTTAAAAAGAAAACAGATTTCTTCTCTCCTGTAGCAGGAAAACTAGTTGCGCTTGATAAAGTAAGTGACGAAGTTTTTTCTAGCGGTGCAATGGGTAAAGGATTTGCAATAGAACCTAGTAATGAAAATATTTATAGTCCTGTAAAAGGAACAGTCAGTCAGCTTTTTCCCACGAAACATGCCGTGGGGATAAATTGTGGAAAAATGGAAATCTTGATTCACATTGGTATTGATACTGTGGATTTGAAAGGTGCTCCGTTTGAAACTTTAGTTAATGTCGGCGATGAAGTCGATAACAATACTAGATTGGTTAAAGTTGATTTTGATCAAATTAAAGCAGCTAAAAAAGATCCAATGACAATGGTTTTGATTACTAATTCAAATGATGTTTTGAAAGATTATAATCAGGTGGCTGAAGTCGGTAGTCAGGTTGATAATTTGACTAAAATTGCAGACATTAAAGAAAAATAGAATTTTGAAGTAATCCTCCCATGGTCCTCAAAAAAAGATTATAGGAGGTTTTACTTTGACTAAATTAAGTTATGGATTGAAATTAAAAGTAGTGACAGCTTATCTACAGGGTGAAAGTTCCATTAGTTTACAAAGAAAGTTTGATGTCAGTAAATTCAGTATTTTCAATTGGGTACAGCGGTATAAGAAGTATGGTTCTGAAGGTTTGAGAAGACGTACAGATAGTCACGAATACGATGGTGATTTCAAATTACGCGTTTTAAAGTGGAAAAAAACTCATCAAACAACTTATGCTAAAACAGCAGATTACTTTCAAATCAGTAATCCGGGGACAATTGCTAACTGGCAAAGAAAGTATGATGATCTTGGGTGGACAGGCCTATTTAGAAAAGACGTTCAGCAATTAGTTATTGATCGTGAAAAAATAAGTGAATTAGAACATGAGAATGAATTATTACGTTCAGAGATATTGTCATTACGAGCAATAAAGTTGGATAGTGCAACAATTGAGTTATGATGGGGAATTACTTCAAGAATAACTATTTTTCGGTTAAAGAATGATAAGGGGACGAGTACGGATGATTCCTAAGGAAAAAAGAGAAGTGCAGATTTTAGAAGTATTAAAAGAAAAGGGTTGGTTATCAACCAAACAGATTGCGGATCATTTTGGGATAGCCTTTGATACTGCTAGGAGGGATGTTCTGCATTTAACCTCTACCGGGCAAGCCATTCGGGTTCATGGTGGAATCATGATCACTCAGGGTGATGAAGTACCTGAGTTCTTGAATAGAAAACGTATTTTGTCACCCGTTAAAACTTCAATGGCTAAGATTGCGGCGACTTATGTTCATCCAAATAAACTTTATTTTATTGGGGCTTCGACGACGTTAGTACAACTTTGTGATCTATTGGGGGAAGTTGATACGACAATCGTGACGCATGGTATCGACAACGCCGAACATTTGATGGAAAACAAGTTTCCTAGGGTTGAATTGTTAGGTGGAATTGTCGATAAAATTAATCGTTACGCATCATCACTTGATACATTGATTCGTTTAAACGATTTTGTTTTCGATGGTGTCTTTATCGGCGCATCTCGAATCACTGATGAAGGTGACATAACAGTCATGGGTAAGGCTGATGCGGCTATTTTGAGAAAAGCTGTTCAACGGGGCAAAAAGATAATCTTGGTCACACAGAATTATAAATTTACTACTAAGAAAACTTCGCCCTACGTTGTAACAAATTGTCAGCAAGTCGATGTGTTGGTTACCGATAAGAGCTTAGACCCCAAATATGTTAGTTATTTTAGGGATAGTGTAGTTTTTAGAACAATTGGAAATAAGTAAAAAATAATACCACGTTACAGTATGCGGAATACATACTATAACGTGGTATTTTGTGTTTAAGAATTAACATCTTAATATCCGATTTTGACCACTTATCGAAAAATTGAATTACGATAAAAAAGTCTCGGGTATAATGACCCCAGTTAATAAAGGAGGTCAAAATCTTATTAAAAATGCAATATAGAGGAAGCAAATTTTATGACTGTGATTAACCTAATTCTTAAATCTTCTCGTATAATATTAAATAAAATCTAATGGGGAAAATTCGTGAAAATAGAAATCAATTATCAACAGGAAGGCGACATACCAACAGATAAAGTTAAAGTAACCGTTAAAGCACAAAGTTTTTCTGATGATGTCCAAAGATTATTGAGGACGATTAAAAATTTGGATAACTATACTGATGTTGTACCATTAGCGGTTGAAGATCGTGTTGTTATGGTTCAACTAGATGAGATTATTGCGATTGAAGTATACAAGAACGAATTAACGGTTTATACACAAGCCAAAGTGTATAAGTTAAAGGGAAAATTGAAAGAAATGTATCAACGTCTGAATAATGGTGATTTTATTCAAATTTCTAAAAGTGCATTGATAAATTTGAATCATTTAAGCTCACTAGAAGCATCATTTTCGGGTAATATGCTGGCTTTTATGGATAATGATGAGAAGCTAACTGTTAGTCGTAAATACCTAATACAATTAAAAGAAAGCTTGGGGATGTAAGATGATAAGAAAAATTTTTAGTTATGGTCTGACTGGAATTCTAATTGGTTCATTAACTTTTTTAGCAATCCTTACTAGACAAGGGGCGGTTACAGTCACACCTCAAAACATTTTTAGTATTTGGCTGATGAGTCTTTTCATTGGTTGGGTCTCAATGATATTTGAGTATGATTTGAATATTTTGTTAGAAATAGTAATTCATTTTGTAGTGACTCTAGCTTTGGTAATAGTAATGACCTCATATAATGGCTGGGTGAATGTTTTATTAAGACACGGCTGGATCAATCTAATTAGTTTCATTATTATTTATGCTTTGATTTGGTTGGGAATATACCTCAATCAAATGATCGATGCAAAAAAACTAACTAAGTTAGTAAAAATTCGTAATAAAAAGAACGGCCTCAATTAAGTATTCAAGATATATCTGTTACTTGAATCTCTTAATAGAGGTCGTTTTTATTTTACAAAATTACGTATTAAACATACTTAGCTCAAGAAAAATAATTGAAATATTATTTAGTCTGGAGTAAGAATTGTAAATGTGTTCAGCTATGACGTTATTGTTAGCGGCTTTGCCGCTTACAATAAGGCTGATCTCCAAGTCATGCCCATAGCGTTCCAACACATTTCCAATTCTTGCGGAAGACGGGAATCTAAGCACGTTCACACTTTAACCGAATTTGAATAAGAACAGTCAAGTTGGTCGCATAATTTATACCTTTCAAGCTACTTATTTACTTTTTTAAGTTTGCCATCTTCAATTTGCCAAATGGAATCAACTAAATCAAGAATACGTTCATCGTGTGTCACCATCACGGCAGCTTTGTTTTGTTGGTGGACGGTTTCTTGGATAATCTGTACAACTTCACGACCACGTTTTGAATCCAGACTGGCTGTAGGTTCGTCAGCTAAGATCAAATCAGGTTGATTGATAAAGGCTCTAGCAATAGCGACACGTTGTTTTTCACCACCAGAAAGGGCATTGGGATAACTGTTTAAACGATGTCCTAATCCTAATTGTTTGAGAATAGCAATAGCATCAGTTGGCTTCTTGTCAGAAATTTTTTGGATGAATTGTAGTTGCTCAGAAATTTTTAAATAAGGAATCAAATCAGAGTTTTGGAAAATAAAACCAATTTCGTTTAAACGAAGTTGAATCTGTTGATTTTTCGAAAAATGACTAATATCTTGATTGTTCAACAAAACGGTTCCAGAACTAGGTGAAAGCAAGGCACCCATGATTGTAAGCAAGGTACTTTTACCAGCACCACTAGGTCCCATAATTGCCGCAAATTCACCTTTTTTGACTTGAAAGGAAATATCTTTTAAAACCTCATTAACATTTTCCCCATCGGGATAATTTTTGATAATATTTTTCAATTCTAAAACTGACATTAATTGTTACCTCCGATAGCGTTGATAGGGTCGATTTTGACAACTTTGATGAGTGAGAGAAGTGCACTCAAGAGGGCAATGATGAGAAATAGTAGTCCAGTCCCTAATAGAGTCGTTAGACTGAGACTAAATGGCATTGAAGCGGGCATTTTAAGTTTGATCAGATAAGTTACCAAGAATGAGACAAGAATTCCACTTACGGACAATAGTCCCATTTCGGTTAAGATATGTCTGACTAAGTAGCCGGTCTTTGTTCCCAAGGCTTTGAGTGTCCCAAAGTCGCTGATTTTTTGTAGATTAATAATATAGAAGAAAACGGCCAGAACAAACAATGAAATGAGATATAGGAAACCAATCATCAAGTAAAGTGAACTCTGTTCGGCTGAATAACCAGGAATATTGTTAATTAAAGTCTGTTTACTAATAACTTGGTAACCAGATTTCTTAGTTAAATTCTTTTTTACTGCGATAGCGTTGAAACTGTTGGAGTCGGGTAGAATATTTTTTGCTTGTCGATTGTTTAGATAGATAACAGGTGAGTGTGAGTAAGACTCAGTATTAGTGAAACCAGCAATTTTGAAAGTTTTACCACTGTTTGAGTCCTTGAAACTGTCACCGACTTTGTAACCGTCAGATTCTAATTTACGACTGACATAGACTTGGTTGCTATCAGTCTTTTTAATAGATTTGGGAGCAAGAAAACTGTCCTGATTTATGACGAAGTAAGCAATGTCTGTTTTCTTGCTAGCATTGTTCTGTTTCTGAATAGTCATTTGAGCAACACTTAATTTTGTAACGTCGTTATGATATTTATTTTGGAAATTTTGCCAATCTTGTTCAGTTAATTTAGAGCGGTTTAATCGAGCCTGTGATCCTTTTTGTAAGACAAAAGTTTCGGCAGGAGTATCTTTAATGGCTGAACCACTGTCGTTAGCCAAACCATTGGCTAGTCCCGTAATGAAGAGAACGAGGAAAACAATCAAAAAGATGATTAATCCTAATGCACTAAATTTCCATTTATCGTGTCTAAGTTCCCTTAAAGTTAAATACATGATATGTACCTCCTTGACTAATGGCTATATAATATTAAGAAGATGCTTTGTGAACAATAAACAAAGTTATTATTTTCGTGTCTTAATACACGAAAGTAGGAAAGTTGTGTAGTAAAGGAGGGGACAAGTTGAACGAGAATGATCGTCGAACTAGACGAACACAAAGATCGATCCGCGATAATTTCATTGATTTGATGTCAGTTATGCCAATTGAAGAAATAACGATTCAAAAACTTACCGATAAAGCTGATATTAATCGTCGTACTTTTTATCTTCATTATGAAGATATTTATGATTTACTTCATAAGACCGAAGATTTTGTCATGAATCGTTTTGGTGAAATACTGAAGGATTTCGAACCTCCCAATGAAGAAAGTGATATAGGGCCGCAATTCTTTAAGGTCGTCATGTCTTACATTGAAGATAATCAAAAAATGATTGGTGTCTTGTGCCGTAACCCTGATTCAGAATTAATGCAAAAATTAATTCAGCTGACTGTTACTAATGGTCAGCAGGTGATTCCTTTTTCAAATCAAGAAGAAGCTGAATATATTTTGAATTATTGTTGTTGGGGAATGGTAGGAGTTTTGCACACGGCGATGCGTAAAAAAGATTTTGATATCACTAGATTGTCGAATTTAGCAGATAAATTGTTAATATCGACGATTGAAATTGATAAATAATAAATAATTTAATTAAAGAAAACGTTTTTAGGCTCTATGTATATAAATTCAAAAGTGTAGAATATAAAATTGTGCTTAATATGTATATAAATTTATAGGAGCTTATTATGGAAGATTTAGAACCAAAAAAGAACTATATAAGCTGGCCTATTCTTGCCTTAATGGATTTCGTTACCGTAATTGGTTTTGATGATTTAACTTATAACTTCCAAAACCAAGGTATGGGTGTTATCACTTCTTGGGTTATCATGTTATTTCTATATGTTATTCCATATTCATTAATGGTTGGTCAATTGGGATCAGTTTTCAATCATGAAGGTGGGGGACTTACTTCATGGGTTCGTGGTACTAGTGGCGAATTTCTAGGTTACTTTACTGCGTGGACTTACTGGGCAGCTTCAATTCCTTATGTTGTTGATACTGCTAATTCAATCGTTGTTGGACTCGGATGGGCTTACAACGGTAATGCCAAGATGCAAAGCCAAATGTCAAACGGCTGGTTTGCTTTTTGGACATTAGTAACTTTTATTGTCTTTATTTTTGTACAATCTCGTTTCAAACGCTCACTTGAAGTTTTGAGTACTATTGGTGGTATTGCCATGTTTGGAATGACTGTATTGTTTGTATTGATGACTTTTGCCGGACTTGCTGCTGGTGGTCATATTGCAACACAACCAATGAATCTTCATACAATCGTACCTAAGTTTGATCTTCATTATCTAACAACGATTGGTTTGTTGATTTATGCGGTTAATGGTGCCGAACTTATCGCACCTTTCGTTACAAAGATGCGTCATCCTAAGCGTGAATTCCCTAAAGCTATGATTATGTTAGCCGTTATGACGGCCTTCTTGACTATCTTTGGTTCATTCTCATTAGGTGTGTTCTTTGATGGATTCAACTTACCAAATGACTTGAAGATGAATGGTTCTTACTATGCATTCCAAGCCTTAGGTAAGCAATATCATATGGGTAATACTTTGATGTATATCTTTGCTTGGACTGAGGTATTTTACCTAGCGGCCTTACTAGCAGTTCTATTGGACGCTATGACAAGAATGTTGATTTCTGATACAGGTGCTAAGTACATGCCTAAGGTCTTACGTAAAACTAATTCCAATGGTCTACCAGTTAATGGTTACTTATTAACTTGTGGCTTGAGTGCTTTCATCATGTTACTAGGTATTTTCTTACCAAGTATGAATGATATCTTTAATTGGCTACTAAACTTGAACGGAATCATTTCACCAGGTGTTACTTGCTGGATCTTCTTTGCTTTCATTAAGATCAGACAAGACAGTCAAAAATTCCCTTCAGATTATGTCTATATTAAAAATGATAAATTAGCTCTAGCTGTCGGTTGGTGGTGCTTGATCATCACTGCCGTAGCTACAATCTTTGGTATCGGACCTCAAGATGTTAAGTTTGCTTCTTCAACATGGTGGTACGAATTAGTAATTAACTTCGTTGCCATTATCGTCTTGATTGGTTTAGGTGTTCTCTTGCCATATGTAACACGTCGTGAGGGTAGAAGTACAACTGGTTCAGCCTTTACTCGTTTACAATGGACAGGAATCCTTGCTGCTTTGTTCCTAACAATTGTTGGTGATTTGGCTCTAGGTGGTTCTAACTATGAACACAACATCGTTTCAATCGTACTTATCAGTGTAATCGGACTTGCTCTGGTTGTCGCTTTTGGTTGGAAGGAATACAATCTAAAAGAAGCATAAAATTATAAATTAAAGGATGTTCTGCTAACGTATGCATATGTTAGTGGGACATTTTTTTGTATATGATAAAAAATTTTTATATATCCAGTTCGTTGCTTTTATGGTAGAATATTTCGAGCTGCTAACTTTCCAAATTGTACACAAAATAGGCAACAGTTGCTGTTGCGGTCATGTCGGGGAAGTAAGCGCTTAAATTTTTTTATATTTTCGAATCATTTTTTAATTTATTTAGCAAAAAATATTGTATATTTTAAGTAACCGTTTGGTGAGTAAATTAAGAAAGTATGATTTATTTTCACTGAGGAAAACGCCATGACAGATTTAGGAACAAAGAAGAAGTATATTAGCTGGCCAGTGCTAGCTTTAATGGATTTTGTAACTGTAGTTGGATTCGATGATTTAACCTACAATTTTCAAAATCAAGGAATGGGCGTCATTACGTCCTGGATCATCATGATTTTACTGTATGTTATTCCATATTCATTGATGGTGGGCCAATTAGGTTCAACTTTTGACGATGATGGTGGTGGATTAACATCGTGGGTCAGAGAAACTAGTGGAGAATTTTTAGGATACTTCGCGGCTTGGACGTATTGGGCTGCGTCGATTCCTTATGTCGTTGATACGGCAAATACAATTGCCGTAGCTATGGGCTGGGTCGTGAATGGTAATGATAGAATGCAATCACAAATGTCGAACAGTCATTTTGCACTATTTACATTATTAATTTTTATTTTCTTCATTATCATTCAATCACGATTTGAGCATTCGTTGGAAGTGCTGAGTACAATTGGTGGAATTGCCATGTTTGGAATGACGGTTCTCTTTGTAATAATGACTGTTACAGCTCTAATGATGGGTGGTCATATTGCGACTAAGCCATTAACTTTCCATACGATTGTGCCTTCGTTCAATCTCCACTATTTAACAACTTTAGGATTTTTGATTTTTGCCATTAACGGAGCTGAAAGAATTGCTCCATTTGTAACGAAAATGCGTAACCCTAATAAAGATTTTCCTAAGGCTATGATTATGTTATCTGTTATGACAGGCTTTTTGACAATCTTTGGGTCATTCTCTTTAGGTGTTTTCTTTAACGCCTATCATCTACCAGATGATTTGAAGATCAATGGCTCCTATTATGCTTTTCAAGCTCTAGGAAATAAATTTCATATGGGTAATACGTTGATGTACCTGTTTGCTTTTACGGAAATATTTTATTTAGCGGCTCTTCTAGCAGTATTATTGAACGCCATGACTAGAATGTTGATTTCCGATACTGGCAACAAATATATGCCAGAATTTTTAAGAAAAACTAACTCGGCTGGCTTGCCAATCAATGGTTACTTACTGACTGTTGGTTTAAGTGCCTTTATTATGTTTTTAGGTATTTTGCTACCCAATATGAAGGATATCTTCAATTGGTTATTGAATCTGAATGGAATCATCTCACCAGGAGTTACATGTTGGATCTTCTGGTCCTTTATTAAAGTTAGAATGAGAGATGATATCTATTCATCAGGATATGTTTATATTAAGAATAAAACCATGTCATTGATTGTTGGCTGGTGGTGTCTAGGTCTGACAGGTGTAGCGACGATTGCTGCAGTCGGTCCACAGGATGTTGCTTTCGGATCTTCAATGTGGTGGTATGAATTAGTTATTAATTTTGTAGCCATATTTGTTTTAATCGGCTTAGGTTTTGTATTACCATACATAACAAAGAGAGAAAAGAGAAGCCAGACGGGTACAGCCTTTACCAGAGCTCAAAGAATTGGAATTTGGGTAACTGTCTTAGCAACTTTGCTTGGTGATTTGTATCTGGGAGATACTAATTTCAGTAGTAATATTGGTTATATCGTCTTATTGACAGCAATTGGCATCATTATGACTGTTGCTTTTGGTTGGCGTGAATATAATCTTAAAGAAAGTCTTGAGTAATGTTCAAGGCTTTTTTTTATAATCCAATAGTCCCTAATCAAAATATGATATTCTATGACTAATAGGGAGGGGATTATTGTGTTTTATGATTTTTTGATTTTGACGCTGAAATTTGGAATATTATCATTCTTGCCAATGATTTTGGCAATAGTTTTTGATAAGAAACATACAGTTTTTTATGTGGGCTTACAGTTAGTCATTTTTTTGATTCAATATCTGTATGTGTTTATATTCTTACCGGGGACCTATTTGTATAATGTGATTTTTTACAATCTTATTAATCTGTTGCTATGTACAATTATCTTTGGAATACTATTCTTAATTTTTAGCCCTAGTAAGTTTAGTGTTAGAAGTGCGCATGGTGGATCTAGTTTGAATCTCAAATATATTGCTAAACCAGGATTCGGTATTATTTTGGCATTAGTTATTGTGGTTGCATTGGGAATCATTGTTAACATGGGACCTTTTGCTAAAGCAATCTCTAAGACAACAAACGTCCAACAGTCACAACAAGTAAAAGATGCACCGATGCCGGTAATTAGCTCCAGCAAGAAGGAAGTTCCGGTTGTTAATTCGAACAAAACTGTCAGCAGCCAGCTGCAAAATTCTCTTTCCAATGTTAAAAATTCAAACGTTTATAGCTTGAATCATTTAAGAGTTCAGTTTTATCATGGAAAATTAGTTTATATTGCGCCATTGGATTTTGAAGGTGATTTCTTTAGATATGTACACTATAAAAAAGTACCTGGATATTTTATTGTCGACGCGACCTCAAAGAATTCTCATCCAAAATTTGTAAAGAAAGATATGGCTTATACTCCATCAGCATATTTTGGACATGATGTTAACAGACGTATTTATTCAGCAATTAAAGGTTCCAACCTAGTGCTTACAGGTGGAGATGCACAACTAGAGATCGATGAAAAAGGGAAGCCATACTATGTAAAAACACTTTACAAAACCTATGGAATCACCAGATCGCCTAACTATAAAAAAACATGGTTAGGGATGGTTGATGCAGAAACAGGAAAGACACGAATCATTGAACAAAAGAACGCTCCTAAATGGTTAGATGTGACATTTGATCCTGGTATTGCCTCAAGTAAAGTTGAATCCTTTAGCAGCGACAGAAATGGTTGGTGGAATGCTCATGGAATCGGTGGCTCAAGAACCGGTGTTATGGAAGCTGTTGATGACGTGGGAACAGAAGGAATAAATAAAGAATTTACACCGATTTCTTATAAAGGTCAGGTATATTATTTTGCTTCAATGACAAGTAAGAATAAGAAGCAAACTTCTGTATTAGGGTATATTTATGTTAATGCCAGAAACGGTAAAACTTATTTCTATCGTGAAAAAGAAGATGCAATGACACCTAATAGAGCAAAGAGCCTCGCTGAAAATAGAATGAAGCAGACTCAATGGAAGGCAAGTATGCCGTTACTTTATAGAATTGATGGCAAACCAACTTGGATCGTTTCAATGATAGATTCAAATGGAGCATTTATGTCATACGTTTATCTTTTAGCGAATGGTAACGGAACTCAAAGTAGTGTTTCTGTAGGCAACGATGCCAAGACTACTTTGACAAAATATCGTGCATTAGTTTCCAATGGACTGACCACAGCTAGTTCATCCGATACAAGTGTTGAAAAAGTATTTAGTGGGACAGTCAAACGAGCAGTTATTGATGGCGACAATATTATTTTCCTATTGAATAATAGCGATAAAGTTTTCTATGCTTCAAGTAAGAATGATCCTAAAAATGTCTTTGTGAGAGACGGCGACAACGTGAAATTCTCAGGGTCGGTATCAGAAAATACAGTTAATATCTCATCATCAGTAGCGATTAGTGGATTAGACGATAAGTAAAAAATTGTTACAAGAAAAAATTTTAAGTACTAAGGAAACGTTCATATTGACCTATATAAGGTTGATACGGACGTTTTTTTGATACGAAAATACGGAATTAAAATATTTGTTCAAAGCGAACAATCGAATTACCATTTAGTTTAAAGCAACAAGAAATTGATTCATGGCATTTCAATCAAATTTTCTTGTCGTGAAGGATGGTAATACAAATTTGTCTTTACTAAACTATCTAGTTTTTAAAACTAGATTGAATAGTATTAATAATTATGATAAATTATATTTGTAATTATAAAAGGAGTGCGTGTTCATGGATGAGTTACAAGAATGGTTAGACAAATTAGAAAATTATCGTTTACCTAGGTTTGAAGATCTACCTGAATTAGATCTGTATCGTGATCAACTTTTAACTTTAGTTGATAAATATATTGGACCAATTTGGTTGGAGGACGGACCGGTAGTAACAACATCGATGGTCAATAATTACGTAAAAAATGGACTATTGCCACATCCCATCAAGAAACGTTACACACGCGAACATTTGGCATATCTAATTGCGATAACTTTTTTAAAGCAAGTAGTATCGATCAATGAGATTCAAGCAGGATTAGAAGTTCAAACCAATTTAAATGGTGGAATTGCTAAGGCCTTTGATTTCTTCTGTGATAAGCAAGAGCTGGCTTTAAAAATGTTAAATCATCGTGAAGAGGGACAAATCCTCTCAGAGAAGAATCAGTCGTCGGCCTACTTAATGGTTGAAATGGCCACAATGTCTTTTGCAACAAAATTAATAACTAAGAAAATATTAATGATTGAAAGTAATAATCAAGACGAAAAGAGCGAATAAAAATGGAAAAGATTGCTGTGTTGGTAGATTCCTGCTGTGATTTACCAAAAGAATACCGTGACAAAAATGGCGTTTATGAGTTACCAATGCAAATTGCTTATCATGACAAGACTTATCTTGATCGTGTCGACATTTCAGCTGAAGAAGTTTATGAACATCTTCCGGTTGAAATTCCTAAGACTTCATTGCCTTCGGGAGAATCAATCGAAAAGGCTTTGAATGAAATCGCCGAAGCTGGATATACTCATATCATTTCAATTTCTGTTTCTTCAGGATTGAGTGGAACCTTTAATTTTCTCAAAGTGTTTTTAGATGATGATGATCGTTTCACAACGAGATATTTTGATACTAAGCAAGTAGCAATAGCCTCAGGTTTGATTGCAATTGGTGCTAAGAATTTGATAGATGCAGGAAAGAGCTTTGATGGAGTCGCTTCTAAAGTGGAGACTATGATTAAACATGCTGTTGTTTACTTCTGCATTCCAACACTGACTTATTTAAGAGCTGGTGGTAGAATCAGTGCCGCCGCTTCTGTAGTTGGTGGGATGCTAAAATTAGCACCTATTATCACTTGTAAAGAAGACGGTTCATATACTATTGCCGCTAAGGCACGAGGTATGAAAAAGGGCCAAAAGATGATGTTAGACTTTGCCCAAAAATTTATCGGTGAAGATAAAAATTATCTAATCGGTATAGGACAAGGTGCCGATGAGGCTGGTGGTAAGAATATGCTAGATTTGTTACACGATAATGGCATCAAAGGCCAACAAGAATTTACTGAACAAGTTGGACCAGCTTTGGGTGTTCACACCGGACCTGGATTGATTGGGGTTGCGGTAGTTAAAATTTAGTTTATAGACATAAAAGGACCAGTACTCAGAATTTGAGTACTGATCCTTTGTTCTATATTTTATAGTGAAAACGAGCTACGTAGGCCTGCTTCGCTCTCTATTCTGATCTTAAGGCTGTGGCTGCATCTTTTCTTGCTGCCATTCGAGCTGGGATGTGTCCACCGATTACTGTCAAAATAGTACTGATAATAATCAAGACTATCGCATGAACTGGGTTCAGTTGGGCTACTCCGCTTAGATCGGTTAGTCCTTTTAATACGGCATTGATAGGGAAGGTTGCTAACCAAGCAATTAAGATACCTAACACACCTGAGGAAACTCCTAAGATGGTTGTTTCAGCATCGAAGACACGGGTAACGTCTTTCTTTCTAGCACCCAAAGCTTTCAAAATACCAATTTCTTTGGTTCTTTCAAGAACTGAAGTGTATGTGATAATACCGATCATGATCATACTTGTTACTAATGAGATACCGGCAAAGGCAACTAAGACATAGGTGATAGCATCCATTAAACCACCTGTAAGATTTGAAACTTGTCCGGCTAGGTCAGTGTAAATGACTTTGTCAGAGGCTTTCTTCCCCTTGTTGTACTTATCAAGATAATTTAATACTTTATCTTTAGTTTTAAAAGTACTTGGGTAAATTAGAATACTTGATGGTGTAGCGGAACCGCCTAAGTAGCTAACCAAGCTCTCTTTAGTAGTTGCATCATCGACACTGGCACCTGTTAGAACGTTTGTATCACTGTTCTTTTGGGCAGTAACGATATCAGAGTTCTTATTGGTATTAACGATATCCTTAGTTAGTTTGTCGCTATATGCGATACCTGATGAAAGGATATTTTCTGATGATTTAGATTTAACTTTTAAGATACCTGAGATCTTCAAAGTCTTGTTATCGGAATTGTTGTAAAGACTGGCAAGATCAGTGTTTGGTGTGAAGAGACCAGCTGTTACTTGTTTGTAGTAATTATTGTTAGAAACAACTTTGAATTCTTGTCCAACAATTTTATTGAAATCTAATTTTTGATTGTCTTTAACTTTCATACCAATGTTCTTTAATGCGTTGATGTTAGTAGAATTATCACGGTCAACAATCAAAACAACTTCATTTTCATTCTTAGGAAGTGAACCGGAGATAACTTTGTAGTGTTTCTTTAAGAAGTTAGTTCCGTTGTTATTTGATGAAGGATAGACTGAGCTACCAACACCTGTAGATGAAGCCATAGCGGCTGACATACTACTTAGTGAATTAGAACTACTTGTATTTGAGAATTGAGCTGTCTTAACTTTGCCATCAACTTTACTCAAAAGATTCATTCCAGTTGAGTAATTATAAGTGATGTCCTTACTCAATTCAGGATCAAGTTTTTTAATGTAGTTAACGTAGTTCTTGTTCAATTTGTTTGTGTGTGTCGATTTTTCCTGTTGGCTAAGTTTAGCAGTTACCTTTTTAGAACTGGAACTCTTAACCTTGGTGTCAGGAGCAGTTTGTTTAGAAGCTGTTTGTGAAATTGTGACAGGGAACTGTGCCAAAGTGTTTCCTTGAGTCTTATCAATTTGTTTTTGGAAACCAGATGATAAGGCCAAAACGATGGCAATACTGATGATACCAATACTGGAGGCAAAGGCTGTCAAAGCCGTTCGAGCCTTCTTTGTTTTCAAGTTGGTAAAGGACAGTTTCAAAGCAGTCCAGAAAGTCATCTTAGTTTTCTTAAGTTCAAAGTTATCCTTAGTGGCATCGTCAACAAAAGGATTAGAATCGTTTAAAATTTTACCATCGGCGAAGTTGATAATTCTATCGGCATATTCTTTGGCCAAAGTAGGATTATGAGTAACCATGATGACAAGGCGTTCTTTTGACAATTCCTTGATCAATTTCATGATTTCTTCGCTGGTTTCAGTATCTAGGGCACCAGTTGGCTCATCGCAAAGGAGAATCTCAGGATCGTTAGCAATCGCACGGGCAATGGCAACACGTTGAAGTTGACCACCAGATAATTGATTGGGTTTCTTATTGATGTGAGGACCCAAACCAACTCTTTCCAATGCTTCACGGGCTTTACGCTTCTTCTCATCGGCATTGACACCACTAAGTGTCATTCCCAATTCAACGTTATCGATGATACTTAAATGACCGATAATATTGTAACTTTGGAAAATGAAACCAACGGAATTATTACGATAGGCGTCCCAATCGGATTCGGAAAAATCTTTAGTAGATTTACCATTGATGACCAAGTCACCAGAATCATAAATGTCCAAACCACCGATACCGTTTAGCATAGTAGTTTTACCGGAACCACTAGGTCCCAGAATAGCGACGAATTCTTGTTTTCTAAAGGAGACAGATACATCGTCTAAGGCTTTAGTAACAGAATCGCCGACATAATAGTATTTTTTTATGTGTTTTAATTCCAGCATTAATTGAACTCTCTCTAATCTTCAAATTTTTAATGGCTTCTAATAAAATTTCTGTTAGAATGTCATTATTGCAACACTATGTTTCATATAATAAAAACAATTTAATGAATTTTCAATCATCAATTTGAGACAAAGTGTCATTAATTAAACAAAAATAATTCATTTGTTGCATTTAAGGAGAAACCATGGTCGGAATAAAAAATAATCGTCGGGCACAATATACCAGAAAGATTATTAAAGAGACAGTTTTATCACTTTTACAAAAAGAATCGATTGATTCTATAACTGTAACGGAAATTTGCAAAGCTGCTGACGTTAATCGAACAACTTTTTATCGTTATTATGATGATGTATATTCGTGTGTCGATAGTATCGAAACTGATTTTTTGGATAATTTAAAAATCCCTCAGGGCACTTCAATGATCGACGGATTGAAGATTATGCTTGGGGAATTCTACAAAAACCCAGCTTTAAGTAATCTAGTCTTTGTAGAAGGTAAAACCAAATTGCTTGATCGGATGAGTCATTTTCATGATCATGCTGAATTAGTTAAGACAACGATGGATGAATATGAAGCCACTTATATCATGCTAGGAGTTCAAGGCATTATGAAACGTTGGGTCAAAAATGGTATGAAAGAGTCACCGGAGATGTTGACGAATATCATTGTTAAAGTTGTTTTCGCCGAAGAATTGCGGGATAAAAAGGCTCTTTTTGATTTACATGAAGTTAAAGAGGAACAGACTGATTTTTCGGAAGCTTAGCTGAAATGAGGATAGACTTAAATTGCCGTCTTCCATAGTGTTCCAGACTAGTATTCTGTTCTATTATTTGTATACGTTTGAATTAGATAATAAATAATAATGACCTCTATTAAGTGATTCAAGCATACATGTATGTCTTGAATGTTTAATAGAGGCCATTTTTTAGTGTTATAGATTTTTTAATTCAGAACGCCAGAGTTTCAGATCTGACTTCTTATTGGAGAGCTCTTTTTGAATAATCAACTCACGCCCAAATTGTTCGGGGTGGTGAACGACTTCTGATAATTCTAGTTCCAATTCAGCTAGCTCTAACTTCAGGGTTCGCTCTCTCATTTCTAATAATGCTTTCAAAATATCAATCTGTTCTTTACCTAAAAAGTGTAAGCGTAAAATGAAATCATCATTGTTTAATTGGGTTATTTCCGGTGACAATGGTAGCTTTAGCCAATCCATGAAAGTATCAGTTCCTAATTTGGTTAATTGATAAACTTTTCTCCGAGAATTGATTTCAGTGGATTCAACTAAGCTAATCAATTCTTTATTCAAAAGCCGATTCAGTTCGGGATAAATTTGACTGAAGGGTGCGGTCCAGAATTCAGCTTTTTCTTTGTCGAAAATCTGTTTGATGTCATAACCGGTCATTGGCTGACGAGTTAGTAAACCTAGGATCATATATTGAAGTGTATTAGAACGTGCCATGAGGGACTCCTTTACAAATTTTTGCTATGTATTAAACTATATATATTAATATATAGTTTAGAGGATAATTATGGAAACAGTTCAAAGAAAGAATTTAACGATGATTCTGATTGGTGTCGGAATCGTTATTTTTATGTCTACACTTGATAGTAGCATTGTCACTGTGGCGCTACCAGTCTTGAGTAAGGCACTTCATACCAATATGAGTTTGATCAATTGGGTCGTGACAATGTATCTGATTGTGATGAGTAGTACTTTAATGATCTTTGGTAAATTAGGAGATAAGTATGGAAAAATTAAATTTTTCCAATGGGGAACTTTGATTTTCGTAATCAGTTCTGCATTATGTGCTTTATCGGTTAGTTGGTTGACTTTAATTATTGCCAGAAGTTTGCAAGCGATTGGAGCTGCCATGACAATGGCCACATCGAACGGAATTATCGTTGAAATTTTTCCGGATGATCGTCGAGGTCAGGCCTTAGGATGGATGGGATCATTCGTTTCACTAGGAGGTATTATTGGACCAAGTTTAGGTGGAATTTTTTTGAACTTCTTCCCATGGCACATCATTTTTTGGTTAAATGTACCAATTGGATTTATTGCTATTTTTATTTTATTTAAGTACTTGCCTAGCAGTTTGGATAAAACATTTACTAGTGCTAAATTTGATTTGTTTGGTTCAGCATTATTGATTGTAGGCTTCACTAGTATGTTTGTCGGGATTCTTCTGAGTCAACAATTAGGTTGGAGCGACTGGCGTATCTTGACGTTAACAATTGTTGGAGTGATTCTATTAGCGTTATTGTATCGTTATGAAACTAAGCAAGCTGAACCGATTTTGCCAGTAACTTTATTTAAAAATAAGTGGTTCTCTGTACAATTATTGACTTGCTTTATGGTCTTTATCATTGATTTCTTTTTTGATGTAATTGCACCATTCTATTTACAAAATGCACGAGAATTCAGTCCACTGTTCAGTGGCTTCTTCTTATTGATTTTCCCAGTTGTGCAATTGTTTGTTGCCCCTATTTCCGGAAGCTTGGCAGATAAGCATGACCCATTTAAAATTACTTTGGTGGGATTAGCCATTATCAGTTTTGGCCAAATATTTTATGTCCTCAGTGGATTGCAGAATACCGTTCTGATTTTTGCTTTCGGAGCCGCGATGGCTGGATTGGGTAACGGATTATTCCATTCGCCAAATAATGTTTTGGTTATGAGTACGGTCGAAGAAAAAGATTATGGTTCAGCTGGTAGTGTTTACAGTTTAGCTAGAACGGTTGGGATGGTAGTTGGTTCAGCAATGTCGACAACGTTGTTGTTTGGATCAATGTCTATTTTAAAGGGTTCTAGAGTTACTTCTTATATACCAAGTGATCCACAATTATTTATTGATGGGATGCATATGACTTTTGGGTTATCATGTACAATCAGTGTTTTGTTGTTAGTTGGAATTTATTTATGGCATCGCAAAGTATCAAAAGAAAATCCATCATTAAAATTATAATAATTAGAGTTAAAATTAGGGCAGCCACTATGGCTGCTTTTTTGATAATTATTAATTTTAAAAGGATGGAAAGTATGATACTAGAAAGATCCAATACTATTAATTTGCGGGAATTAAAGTCACAATTAGGGGATTTGGATAACCGACCGGATGTACAGGAACTATCTAAAATGATAAAAATGTATCAACTTTATCAGGCTGGTCAAAAAGAAATCAGTACTAAATTGGAAAATTTGGATTCAGAATTTCAAGTTAATTACGATTACAATCCAATTCATCATATGGAATCACGTATGAAGAAGATTCAAAGTTTGCTCGAAAAGGCTCAACGTAAAGGCTATGATTTAACAGCCGAAAGTATTCAGAAAAACATTTATGATATTGCCGGTATTAGAGTCGTAACTAATTATATTGATGACATTTACAAAATTGAGAAATTATTAACTAGTCAAACTGACGTTACATTGTTGAGACGTAAAGATTATTTGAAACATCCAAAGGCAAGTGGATATCGTAGTTTGCATATTGTTGTTAAGGTACCAGTTTTTCAATCTAAAGGGCCAATTGATGTCCCAGTAGAGATTCAAATTAGAACTGTTGGTATGGATATGTGGGCCAGTTTGGAACACAAATTACGTTATAAAACGGATAGTGACAGTAATTTAGTCGATAAGTATGGCGATCGTTTGAAGGGCTACGCTGACGAGTTAGAAGATATTGAACGTGGCATGCAAGATATTCATAAAGATTTGATTTAGAATAAAGAAGGTATGATATTTGTTGTAATACTAACAAATGTAACTGAAGTATGCTGTCGTCCGTAAAAAATCTGTGGGCCGCTGGAACGTGATGGACAAGACTTCAAGCTAAGTATAATATCACCACTGAGGGCCCACAGATTTTTTACTACCGACTAATTCCCAGGTTCTAATATTATCAGTGTTTTAAAATTCTTAGTTCTATATAATTCAAATAGAAATTTTAAATCAAAAAACAGCCTCATTAAGTATTCAAGACATATGTTCTATATACTTGAGTATCTCTTAATAGAGGCTGTTTTTATTATTCGTATTTTACAATAACTGATAAACAAAGCAGGATTTAGTCCTCCACAACAAGAAAAATGACTCAACCAAGTTTTCTTGCTGTGGAGGATAGCATTGAGAAGTCACTAGTAAAAATAAAGAAAAAATTATTGACTTTGTATTTTTTAAAGTCTAATATAGTTCGCATACGAACAAAAGAGGGAATTAAGATGCTTAATTTTAAAAAGACGATTGTTTACAATATTAGAGATTTATCGAATCATATTTCCCATTATATTCAAAACAATGATGAAAAAAAGGTGGGTGAAAGTGTGTTTGCCACTCACTCAAGTGAACGTATTTCCCGATTGCAAGGTATGACAGCAGGGTATCTATATACTCATCAAGATAGACAGGTTATTCAAAAAGATTTAGAAAAAGGAATGTCTATCAGTAAGTCAACCGCTAGTGGGCTGGTTCAACGTATGGTTAAAAATGGTTTGATCTACACAACGCCCTCGCCTGATGATGCTAGAGTTAAATGTCTTAATTTAACAACTTATGCAAAGAATACTATGTCTGAAATTAACAGTCAAGCTGAAGATACAGAACGACGATTACAGCAAGGTATTTCTCCAGAAGATTTAGCGACCTTTTTTAAAGTTATCGATCAAATAAGGGAGAATACGAAATAAAAAAATTTACAGTTATAGTTCGTATGCGAACCATAGGAGGACTTAATGATAAAACTATTTAAAAGAATTAATAAAAAAGAATATTTAATGATTTTCGTTAGTTTGATTTTCATCATATTACAAGTTGGCTTGGAATTAGAAATTCCTAGTTATATGTCGACTATTACGGAAAGACTGGAAAAACAAGGAACAACTATTAATCAAATTTTACAACCAGGGATGATGATGATTCTCTTATCAATTTTCAGTGTCATTGCTTCAATCGTTGTTGGTTATCTGGCAGCCCACGTAGCCGCAGGATTTACAGCTCGCTTAAGAGGTCAAATTTTTAACCAAGTTATGGATTATTCGACACAGGATATTAAAAAATTCTCTGTTTCAAGTTTATTGACACGTTCGACAAATGACTTAACCCAGCTACAACAATTTATTGCAATGGGACTACAAGTTATTATTAAAGCTCCAATTACAGCTGTTTGGGCAATAACTAAGATTGCTAATAAAGGTTGGCAGTGGACAACCGCTACAGCCGTAGCCGTTATTGTTTTGATCGTGATGTTGACCTTCATTCTTGTTATGGTTCAACCCAAGTTTAAGATGGTTCAGAGTTTAACTGATCGTTTAAATTTAGTGACTAGAGAAAATTTATCGGGTATCAGAGTAGTCCATGCATATAATGCAGAAGATTATCAAAATGATAAATTCAATCAAGCCAATAAGGATCTAACCGAGACTAATCTTTTTGCTAACCGAGTTTTAGCCTTGATGAACCCAGGAATGAGTTTTATTTCAAGTACTCTAACTTTATCAGTTTATGCAATTGGAGCCATCATAATCAATCAAGCAACCGCTAGTGCTACAAGATTGACTTTGTTCAGTAATATGATTGTTTTCTCTTCATATGCCATGCAAGTTATTTTAGGATTCTTATTATTATCAATTATTTTCATCCTTTTGCCACGTGTGACAGTTTCTGCATCCAGAATCAATCAAGTTTTGGATGTGAAACCATCTATCGTTAGTGAAAAGGAAACAACTGAAGATGTTGAACAGATGGGAACCCTAGAATTTAAAGATGTTAGTTTTAGATATCCACATGCTGAAGCCGATGCTATTCATGATTTGAGTTTTAAGGCGAAACAAGGTCAAACTATTGCGATTATTGGTTCTACTGGTAGTGGTAAATCAACTGTTATGAATTTGATTCCTAGATTATATGATGCTACTCAAGGACAAATTTTAGTTGATGGGGTAGATGTGAAAAAATTTGCTACTGAAGACTTGAATAATCGTTTAGGATACATTCCTCAGAAGGCTGTTTTATTCAGTGGTTCAATTCGCTCGAACCTTGATTTTGGACAGACCAATGTTACTGCTAAGAAATCAGATGAACAGATCAATCAAGCTTTGGAAATTGCTCAATCACGTGATTTTGTTGATCAAAAAAAGGATCAACTTGATAGCAAGGTTGCTCAACACGGTGACAATTTCTCTGGTGGCCAAAAACAACGTTTAGCTGTTGCACGTGCTATCGCTAGAAAACCAGAAATCTTACTTTTCGACGATTCATTCTCAGCCTTGGATTATGAGACTGATAAGAGATTACGTACAGCTTTGAAAGAAAAAGCTGCTAAAACAACAAAAGTTATTATTGCTCAAAGAATTAGTACCATTATGGATGCCGATCAAATCATTGTGCTCGATAACGGAAAAGTTGCCGGACAAGGCACACATCAAGAACTACTCAAGAATAATCAGGTTTATCAAGAGATAGCCTACTCACAATTGTCAAAGGAGGAATTGGCTGAATGAAAGTAATTGATGGAATTAAGAAGTATGGCGCTGAATATATCAGACCGTTAATTATAGCAATTGTCTTTGCTATGGCAGGTAGTATCTTCACAATTGTGGGACCCAGTCAATTAAGCAAGATCACTGATTTGATCAGTAAAGGCTTATTTGGAAAAATTAATTTAACACAAGTTATGCATATTGTGGTAATCTTGGCTGCTATTTATGTAGCTGCTGCAATCTTGTCATATGGTCAAGGCTACATTATGGCGACGATCACACAACGTTTTACTCAAAAGTTAAGAACTAAAATAACTGAAAAAATCAATAATCTACCATTACAATACTTTGATACTCACAATGAGGGTGATACATTAAGTCGAGTAACTAATGACTTGGATACTGTTGGTCAATCATTAAATCAAAGTTTAGGATTATTAGTTTCAGCTGTAACATTGCTTCTAGGTAGTATCGTTATGATGTTTACTACTAACATTAAATTAGGAACGACGGCTGTTTTATCAGTATTAGTAGGATTTGCTTTAACAATTCTATTAATTTCGAAATCACAGAGATACTTTTACAATCAACAGAATAAACTAGCTGACGTTTCCGGTTACTTAGAAGAAATTTATGCTGGACATGATGTTGTAAAGACTTATAACTATACGAACCAGGCTAGACAAGAATTCACACAGTTGAATGATGATTTACAAACAAATGTCTGGAAATCACAATTTCTATCAGGAATAATGCAACCATTGATGAATTTCATCGGTAACTTTGGTTATGTGATGGTCAGTGTTGTCGGGGCTGTTCTAGTATTGAAAGGGCAGATCAGTATTGGTGTGATTGTAGCTTTCATGATCTATGTACGACTATTTACACAACCTTTATCACAGATTACACAGGCCTTTACCAGTTTGCAATCGGCTCAGGCAGCTATGAAACGAGTTTTCAATTTTCTCGGTGAAAAAGAGGTTGAAACAGACGATGATAAGCAGACATTATCTGGTACTAAGGGAAATGTTGAATTTGATAATGTTGAATTCGGCTATCTACCTGACCAGAAGATCATTAAGAATTTCTCAATGAAGGCTAAGGCTGGTCAAAAAGTTGCCATTGTTGGTCCGACGGGATCAGGTAAAACAACCACTGTTAATCTGTTGATGCGTTTCTATGATTTAAATAGTGGAAAGATTACGATTGATGGTGTTGATATTAAAGATATGCCACGTTCTGATGTTAGAAATCAATTCGATATGGTATTACAGGAAGCTTGGATTTTTGAAGATACCGTTAGAAATAATTTGGTTTACAATCAAAAGAATATCTCAGATGAACAAATTAAAGCTGCAACTAAAGCCGTTGATTTGGATCACTTTATTGAAACACTACCAAACGGCTATGATACTGTTCTAGACGATTCTGTAAGTCTCTCAGTGGGACAAAAACAATTGTTAACAATTGCGCGGGCTCTGATTAGAAATGCTCCTATGTTGATTTTGGACGAGGCAACTAGTTCAGTTGATACTAGAACCGAAGAACAGATTCAAAAAGCGATGGACGTCTTGATGAAAGGAAGGACATCATTTGTTATCGCTCATCGACTTTCAACTATTAAGAATGCTGATATGATTTTAGTAGTTAAGGATGGTGAAATCATTGAGCGAGGAACTCATGAAGAGTTGATGACACAAAATGGTTTCTATACAAATATGTACAATAGTCAATTTACTAAGGAGTAGTAATTACTGAGATGGGTTTAGACTGCCGTCCTTCACAACAAGAAAATTTGGCTGGAACGCCATGGGCCGACTTAGAGCTAATTATTTCACACTTCGTGCAAAATAATGGATCTCTAAGCTCGACCTTTCCCTAAGCAATAAATTGCTAAGGGAATCTCATGGCTGAGCCAATTTTCTTGTTGCTCCGGACTAAATCCTGCTTTGTTTATCAGTTATCGTAAAATATGAATAATAAAAACAGCCTCTATTAAGAGATACTCAAAATATATAGAATATATATTTTGAATACTTAATAGGGCTGTTTTTTGATTTGAAATTTCTATTTGGATTGTGTAGAGCTAAAAATTTTAAAACATCGATAATAATAGAACAGGGGGAACTAGTCGGTAGTAAAAAATCCGTGGGCCCTCAGTGGTGCAGTTATACTTAGCTTGCGTAGCAAGGTTAGTATAAGACCGATCTTCGAGATCCATAATTTCGCACAAAGTGCGGAATTATTAGCTTGAAGTCGTGTCCACCACGTTCCAGTGGCCCACAGATTTTTTGCGGACGACGGCATATTTCAGTTACATTAGATAAACTATCTTCATAAAAAATATATTATTTTTTAAATTAAAATTCATGTGGAAATAGTGTAACAATAGTCATTTTGACTATATTCCATTATTCCATCCGGTATAGAACAATTGACAGATGTATAAACATATTATAAAATTGCGTCGTTAAGTGAGGATCTATTTAATATTGAGGAGTATTAAAATGAAGGAATGGCAAAAAGAAACTGTTTATCAGATCTATCCGCGCAGTTTTCAAGATTCTAACGGGGATGGTATCGGTGATATCAACGGTATTATTTCGCGTCTCGATTATTTACAAAAACTGGGAATTGGGTTGATTTGGTTAACACCAATGTACCTTTCACCCGGGAATGATAATGGGTACGATATCGCTGATTATTACAAGAT
Source organism: Companilactobacillus kimchii DSM 13961 = JCM 10707 (assembly GCF_001435445.1). Classification (GTDB taxonomy): domain Bacteria; phylum Bacillota; class Bacilli; order Lactobacillales; family Lactobacillaceae; genus Companilactobacillus; species Companilactobacillus kimchii. Next base: position 136,981 of record NZ_AZDH01000009.1, read on the forward strand.
TGATCCTGTTTTTGGAACAATGGATGACTTTGAGAAACTACTATCAGAAGCACATAAGCGTGATATTAAGATCATTATGGATATGGTATTGAACCATACCTCAAATGAAAATCCTTGGTTTAAGGAAGCTTTAAAATCAAAGGATAATCCGTATCACAATTACTATATTTGGCGTGATCCTGTTGATGGACATGAACCAAATAACTGGGTTTCAAAGTTTAGTGGTAGTGCTTGGAAGTACGTACCTGAATTAGATCAGTATTATTTACATCTGTATGATGTGACAATGCCCGATTTGAATTGGCGTAATGAAAATTTACGAGCTGAAATTTTTAAGATGTTGACGTACTGGGCTAATAAGGGTATTGATGGTTTTCGTTTGGATGTTATTAACAATATTTCCAAAGATAAGAATATGCCAAACGATACTTTTGATACGCCTTTGGATGATGGACGAAACTTCTATACCAATGGACCACATGTTCATGAATATATTCACGAAATGTACGAGAAAGTTTTTGGACCAAATAAGTTTGTAACGGTTGGCGAATTATCATCAACTCCTATTTCTGAAGCTGTGAAATATACTAACCCTAAACGTCAGGAATTGTCGATGGCATTTACTTTCCATCATGTGAAAGTTGATTATACCAATGGCAAGAAATGGACTTTGGGACATTATAAATTAACTGATTTGACTAGTATTTTGAGTGCTTGGCAAACACAAATGCAACGTCACGGCGGTTGGAATGCTTTATTCTGGAATAATCACGATCAACCACGGGCAATTTCGAGATTTACTAATGATGATGAATATCGTGATCAATCAGCTAAACTGTTGGCAATGGTTGAATTTGGATTGCAAGGAACACCTTATATTTATCAAGGTGATGAAATTGCAATGAAGAATGCTTATTTTACTGATATCAAGCAATATAAGGATCATGAATCAATCAATGCCTATCATGCAATGTTAAAAAATGGGATGTCTGAGGATCTAGCACTTCAAATCTTGCAACAAAAGTCGCGTGAGAATTCACGACTACCAATGCAATGGGATTCGACTAAGTATTACGGGTTTACAACTGGTCAGCCATGGCTAAAACCACAACATCATGATGACTATTCAGTTGAAAAAGTGTTGAAAACGAAGAACAATATCTTCGATTTTTATCGTGCATTGATTTTTCTACGAAAACACAAGACAGTACTTGTTGATGGGGAATACAAGTTACTGAATCCTAAGGATAATAGCGTCTATAGCTATGAAAGATTTAATAATAAGCGTAAAATTTTAGTAATGGCTAATTTTACTGAGCAAGCTCAAGAACGTGATGTAGCTGCTGGTTTCGATTTGATTTTGGGGAATTATGGCGATATGCAGCTCAATCGTGGAAAGATAACTTTGCGTCCATATGAATCAGTCATGTTAGAAAAGAAGTAGATATTTAGTATCTTCGAATAGATGAGGTTGTTGCTTTTAAGCAATTATATTGAGGAGAAATTATGCCAAAAAATTTATATTCAGATATATATCACATATTGAAAGGTGAAATCGATAGTGATGTTTATCCACCAAAAACAATTTTGCCAGGTGAGGAAGAATTATCAGAACGTTTCAGCGTAACTAGAAACACGATTCGCCGTGCTTTGAAAAAACTGCAATCTGAGGGTCTAGTTTACACAGTTAAGGGACGTGGAGTAGTTGTACTAGAACCAGTTACCGACAATCGAATGGTCTTTTCAGCTGCTAATCATTTTGGATTTCAAGATTTGACTAGTTTTCCACAGAATAAGTCAATCAGGGAACTAGCTACAAAGGTTTTAACTTTTGAGGAAGTCGAAATTGATAGTGAATTGTCAGAGCACACTTCTTTTAGCTTAGGTGATATAGCCTATCATGTTGAAAGATTGCGTATGGTAAATGGTAAGGCAATGGCTCTAGATACTAGTTATTTTAGAAAAGAAAATATGCCTAATTTGAGTGAGAATGACGCGCAAAAATCTATTTATCAATATATTCGTGATGAAAATCTCTTTAAAATTGCTGCTGCTCGTTCAGTTGCAACTGTAGAAACAGCGGATGAAAGAGAAACGGATTTGTTGGATTTGGATGAATCTAATTGTGTCGGTGTTTTGAAGAAATATGTTTACACTGATTTGGGAAGTTTATTTGAATGTACGGAAACTAAATATATTCCTAATCATTTCTCATTGGTTGGATTTGAATCATATTAGAAACAAAAAAAGTGAGTACCCACGGAAGGGTTACTCACTTTTTGTTATGATTAGAATTTAATGATTTGATTGAAAATAAAGTTATCAGGAATAAAATGTGATTCAGTATATTCGAATTGTTTGCCATCATCATTAAAGGCAAAGCTAACCATATTGCCAACACAATTATTGATTCCTAGATTGAGATGTTCGTAGTCAATTTGGGAAGCGTGCTCGATTCGTAATTGTCGTTTAACTACGGCAATTTTCATCTGTAAATCTTTTTTTATGTAGTCGTAGATTGAACCTGATGCAATTTCAGGTGTGATTTCCGGAACAATTTGTGCGTTGAAGTAATTGATATCCAAAACAGCACTTTTAGTATTAATTCTACGAATACGTTTGATAGCATAAACGGGAACGCCTACTGAAAAAGATGTTTTTAAATGAAGCTTTTCATCGACAATGATCTGTTGAAAGTCTGCGATAATTGTTTTTCGATCGATTTTTTGGGTACTATTGAGAGATTGAAGACCATTTATTTTTGACAAGCTAAGATTGATTTCTTTAGTTTGAGGGGTTTGTTCTAAAACAACCACGCCTTTACCTTTGACACTGTAAACAAGTCCTTCGTTAACCAGCTGTTTAATGGCCTTTCTGATTGCGTAACGGCTAACGTTGAATTCTTCAATCAGAGCATCTTCAGTTGGCAAACGCATCTTAATGTTGTATTGTCCGCTTAAGACACGCTCTTTTAATATTGTATAAATATCACTGTTAGTAGTTTCAACCATTATTAAATCTCCAATAAATATAATTGATCAATATATACTATTCATATTACATTATATTAAAAATGATTTAAACACGTTACCCTAAAACTTAATTATAAATATAAAGATATATTCCAAAAATCTATGTACTTTATATATCATGGAATATTATTTTAGATCATTCGTTTGCGGATTAATTGTTCTTCAATAAACTTAGCAACTTGTTTACCACCTTCGTTAGAGAGATGGACATGGTCACCATAGTCAAATTCTGATTTAAGTTTATTATCTTCACCAACGAAACCAGCAATATCAATAATATGTGGCATCTTTAATAATTCATGATTAACTGCCAGACGAATTTTTTCTTTTTCTTCTGACCAAGCGAAGACACCACCATTAATATTGCCATAAGCGGGGGTAATGGTCATTGGAACGAAAGTAATACCATGCTTTTTACACTTTTTTCTTAAGGCATGAACGGCCTTGATTAGGGCATTAGCATTAGGTAATTCACTGACTGGAGCACCAGTACCAGGGTGAAGTAAATCATTGACGCCTTCCATGAATATAACTATGTTAGGTTGATATTCTGCAATCATATGGTCAAAACGAGTGAAACCAGCTTCACCAAAACTAGTAGACCATTGTGATGTGCTGTGGCCGGGATGAAGTAGACGGTTGCCTGAGATACCGTAATTAGCAGTGACACAATGGAATTCTTTTTCCAAATCGATAGAAAGAGGGGCAGCATAATTGCCCTGATTAGTTAAAGAGTCACCAAATAAGCCAATTTTCTTATGTGCATGGTCGGTTTTTATTTGAATTTCTGAAATACCGAAGAAATATTTGGTTTCTTTAGGATCAGAGTTCTCAGTCCTAATTAAATCATTGGAAATAGTTAAACCTAACGTGTGAATGGCTTTAGTAGGTGAAATTAGATCAATTGAAAGATAAGATTCAGCTGGTAAGTTGAAATCGATCCAATCAGACCATTCTACTAAGCGAGATTCTACAGCAAAAGATTTTCGACCATCCTTTGTTACTGCAACTTTTTTCTTAGAATCAGTATAAATTTCTAAGTTTTCAATTACTAGTGGCATTTCGCCATATAAATTGTTGAGTTGTAATCGAATTTTTTTGCTGGCAAAAGGTTGGAATATTTCTAAATGTTGATGACCGTTAGCATTAATATGGTCAAGGTTATCGTAGTTGCTGAAATTATGTTTCCATGTGGTAGTTTTAATCATAATAATTCCTTCTTTTTTAAGGGCCTGTATAGTAGTATCATAACATGTTTAAACAGTTATAGTTAAAGATAAAATTGAAAAAATAATGGTATAGATGATTTGTTAGACTTATCTATACCGTGAGTTATAATTACTTATAGTTCAAGTAAATATTTGTTATAACAAATATTGAGTTAAGTTCGGAGGCACGTATATGAAAGAGACGCCCAAATATGTGATTGTGGCGAATCGTTTAAGACAGCAGATTTTGGAGAAAGAATATCAAATCAACGAACAGCTACCACAAGAAACAGCGATAGCTAAGTCACTGAATGTCAGTCGAATTACGGTTCGAAAGGCTTTAGATATTCTGGTAAATGAAGGACTGATCTATCGAATACAAGGTTCGGGAACATTCGTCAAGGATAATCAACCAGGTGAGGGTGTTCAAAGTAAGCAATCTCTAGAAATATTTGATTTTAATAAGTATTCTGTAAAGCTAATTAATTTTGGCGTAAGCAAACCTAGTCCTACGGTAATGGATCAGATGAACATTAATCAATTCGATTTGACCTATGAAATTGAACGTTTGATTATGAATGGTAAGACAATTATTGCTTTACAAAATATTTTTATGCCCGTAAAGATAATTCAGGGAATGCAGATGGGATCCTTAATGGGGTCAATTTATGACTTCATTGAAAAGGAATTGGATTTGAATATTGATAGTGCTATCAGAACAGTTTCCTCGGAAATCTCGAATGATGATACATCTAGAATATTGGACCTATCAAAACCTGAACCTCTATTGACGGTAGAACAGCGTTCATTCCTAGATAATGGGCAAATATTCGAGTATGCGTATACTTACATTCGTTCATCACAATTCTCATTACATGAATCAGTTTAAAACAAGTGTTTGATTTCAGAAAGTGCAAATTTGCGAAAGCAAGTTTGCTTTTTTTTTATCCAAATAATACAGGATAGTGATAGAAAGCCATTTCTTAACGTATATCCTATAAATAGTTCGAGCAAATATTAGTTTAATAAGTGACAACGTGCATTTAATATTTGTTATAACAAATTTAGAATTGGTATTGACTTCAAAAGTATATGCTTTTATACTGAAAGCGTTAACAAATGAAGGGGGTTTCAATATGAAACAATTAAAGATTGCTATCTTTTGTAGTGGGGGATTCTCCACAAGTCTAATTGGTTCAAAGATGCAAAAGGTTTACGACGCTGAGGGTGCTGATGTAAAAGTTGACGCTTACGACTTCGGTATGGTTGATGAAGTTGGTGATGACGTTGATGTCATCCTACTAGCTCCACAAATTGGTTGGGCATACGATCAAACTAAGGAAGCTCATCCAGATACAAAAGTAATTCTATTGACCATGCAACAATTCGGTAGCATGGATGGACAAGTTCTTGTAGATGTATTGAAAGAGAAGGGAATTGGCTAAAATGGGGAAGAGCAAAGGAAGCAGAACACAAAATTTCCAAGCAAACTTTACTAGAGTAGCTGGTAAAATTGCTGCTAATAAGTTGTTATTAACTTTACGTGATTCATTTATCATTGTTGCTGCAACATCAATGATTGCTGGTTTTGCTATTATGATTCAAAATGTTTTCGTTGATCCAACTAATGGTTTGATCTTCGGTAAACAAGGTCTAGGTTTAGGTCGTTTGATCAGTGGTTCATGGTCCGCATGGGCTGCGTCCGGTTTGTTCAAAGGTTTAACGACAACAGGTAATTTGATTGGACTTATTTCAAATGGTTCATTGAATACCTTTGCTGTACTGTTAGTTGTTATTTTTTCACATACATTTTCACGCAAATATTTCCCAAAGAGTAAGGAACATATGACTTCCGTTCTATACGCTCTAGGCGCATTCTTTATCTGTATGCCATGGAAGTTCCAATACACACCTGATGGTGCCAAGAAGCCTATCGATGTTTTGAATTACATGGATACAACGTTCTTTGGTACAAAAGGTGTTTTCGCTGCTTTACTAATTAGTGGATTTGCCGTTTGGATTTATAACAAGGTTCTTGAAAAGAATATTACTATTAAAATGCCAGATTCAGTACCACCAGCCGTTGCACGAAGCTTTGAGTCGTTGATTCCTGGTGTTATTACAATGGGTGTCTTCATTGTTTTGACAGGTTTGAGTACAACATTCACTGGTGAGACAATGCCTGAATTACTTTTAACTGCTTTACAAAAGCCTGCTCTTGCTATTTCTGGTACTGGGTTATTTGCCTTTGTATCACAAACAACATGGAGTTTGCTTCAATGGTTTGGTATTCACCCAACATCAATTTGGGGACCAATCTTTGGTTTAACATGGAATATTAATGATACTCAAAACATGCTAGGTCAAGCACATCATATTTACTCTACATTATTTATGAACTTCTCAACTGTTGCTGCTGGTTCATGTTCAGTATCACCTGTTTTAGCTTTGATTCTATTTTCAAAGAGAGCTGCTGCAAAGAAGGTTTCTAAGATTTCTTTAATGCCCGCAATCTTTAATATTTCTGAACCTGTTACTTTCGGTTTACCAATTATCTTGAATCCTTTGTACTTCATTCCATGGTTAGTAGCTCAACCATTAGCATTCTACATTGGACTATTATTTACAAAACTTGGTTTCATTGGACCTATCGTAAACAATGTTCCATGGACAGTACCTACATTGCTTTCAGGACTACTGTATACTGGATCAATCAATGGATTAATTGTTCAAGCTGTTATCGTTGTCGCTACGACAGCCATTTACTACCCATTTGTTAAGATGGATAACAAGTTGAACCCAGATATTGTTAAAGAAACAGAAATGAACGAAGCTCATAAAGAATCAGAAAAGGAATTAAAGACAAGTCAAGCATAGGAGATGTCATTAACTTGGATGAAAAACAATTAAAACGCGCAATGGAATTGATCTCAGTTGCTGGAACTGCTAAATCAATGTGTATCAATGCTATGAATCAAGCAGAAAAAGGTGAGATTGACACTGCTAGAACAACTTTGAAGGATGCCAAAAAGACTTTACACGAAGCACACAACATTCAGACTAAATGGATGACTGATGAGATGAATGGTGAAAAAGTTGAGAAATCAATTATGCTGATCCATTCTCAAGACCATTTCATTTCGGCTGACATTATGATGACTGTCGCTGAAAAGGTTATTAATTTACATGATGAAGTCTCTCAATTAAAGGCTAAGGAACAAGTAAATGGATAGGACTTTGCAAGTAGACGGAATCTATACAGATAAGATGGTTGTTCCCGAAAATAAGGCTTTTAAGATTAGTGGACGGGCCATTCGTAATACGATCGTCAGTGCAAAAGTATTGGATCGAGTTTTTATTACAAATACTAATGACGATGGTTTATGGACAATTAAGATTTCGGCTCTACCAGAAAAGACAGTTGCCAATATTGTGTTAAAGAATTTAGATGAGACTTTAACCTTAAAAGACGTTAAAACTGGTAAAGTTATTTTACTGACAGGACAATCTAATATTGAATTCAAATTTCGAGATGACGCCGAATATCAGGAACAAATTGATCATTTGAATTTGCAAAATGTTTACTTCTACAATGTTCCACAATTAGAATATCAGGATAATGAAATTAGATTACCCAAAGATTTAACTACATCTAAATGGGTGCTTGCAGACAAAGACACTCTTTGGGAAATGTCCGATATTGGTTATTGGATAGCTAAAGAGTTATCAAAATTGGATCCTGATCAAGTGGTCGGTATTATTGACTGTTACAAAGGTGGAACCTCGATATCATCATGGGTACCAGAAGAAGTTTTGCAGAGTAATCAAGAATTGGTTGATCGTTATGTTGAACCATTTAAAGAAGCTACGACTGGTAAGACTCAGGCTGATTATGATCGTGAGTTTGCTGACTACAATGCCTCAGTGGAAAAACATAATACTGATTTAGCTAAATTTCAAAAGGAAAATCCTCAGGTCTCATTGAGTGATGCCAAGGATAAAGTTGGTCACACACCATGGCCACCTCCAATGACTCCGACTTCTTATTTACGTCCAAATGGCTTGTTTCATACGATGATTGAACAAGTAAGCAATTATTCTTTCAATAAAGTTGTGTGGTATCAAGGAGAAAATGATGCCGACAATCCTGATGTGTATGCCATTATGCTCCGTGGTTTAGTTTCAAGTTGGCGTAAATTGTTCGCTGATCAATCGTTGCCATTTTACATTGTACAATTGCCAGGTTATTATGATGAACCACAAGATGCTTGGGCTATTATTCGACAACATCAATTAGAAATTACGCAAACTTTGAATGATGTTCACTTAGTTTCTATTGCTGACACAGGCGAAAAACATAATATTCATCCTACTCATAAACGAGTAGCAGGAACTAGAATTGGCAAAATCCTCTCAGATAAAAGTTACAATTCAACTCCATATGTTTATCGAAAACAAGTAGTAGGTGATCAATTAATTTTATTTGTTGCTTCAGTAAGTGCCTTGGTTCAACGTGGCAAGGCTGAAATGGAAGTCAGAAAAGCAGGTAAGTGGTCGATACAAGAAGTTTCCGCAGTTGGTAATGTTATCGTGATAAGCAACGCTCAAGATATTGAAAAGATTCGTTATGCTTATGCAAATTATCCAACATGTACCCTATTTAATGAATTTGGTGCTCCACTGGCACCCTTTGAAATGGAGATTGAATAAAGATGAGTAATTTAGGTTTGGTTGATATTGGTGGAACATCTATCAAGTTTGCAGTGATGAAGGATGGTCAACTAGAAAAATTAGAACCAGTTAAAACTCCGCAAACGCTCGATGAGTTTTATCAAGTTTTGACAGCTAAAGTGGATTCGATGAAAGTACAATATCAAATTACAGGTGTCGGTATCAGTTCACCAGGAGCTGTTAATAAGAAGACTGGTGTAGTTGAAGGAGCCTCCGCTATTCCGTATATTCATAATTTTGAAATTCAACAAGCTTTAAGTAAACGTTTTGATCTACCCGTTAGCATGGAAAATGATGCTAATTGTGCCGCTCTGGCAGAACTAGATTCAGGAGCCGGTAAGGATGTTTCAAGTTTGCTGTTTCTAATTATTGGTACAGGTGTTGGTGGTTCGGTGATCATCAATCATCAGATTTGGCACGGCGCACATTTATTTGGTGGTGAGTTCGGTTTTACACTAGTCGATGATAAAAGTACTTTGAGCAATTTGGCTACATCAGTTGGTGTGGCTCAAAGATATAATGCCAATTCCAAACCAGTTACGAATTATAGTGGTAAAGAAGTTTTCGATTTGGCTGATCATGGAGATGTACGCGCACAAAAAGAAGTACAGACGATGTATTACTCCTTAGCCAAAGGAATCTATAACTTGCAATATAGTTTTGATCCCGAATTGATTGTTCTGGGGGGAGCAGTATCTAACAATCCACATCTGATTCCTGAAGTTAATAAAGAAATCGAAAAGATTCGTAAGGTTGTTAAAATAGCTTCAATTAAACCTGAAATCGTACCATGTCACTATACTGACGAAGCTAATTTACGTGGGGCAGCAGTTGATTTTGCCCAAACTTATCCAAAGGAGAATGCTTAAACGATGATAAAATTTCCAGATGATTTTGCCTGGGGAGCAGCTACTTCAGGTCCACAATCAGAAGGTAACTTTCACAAACCTAATCAAAATGTTTTTGACTATTGGTTTGAAAAGAAACCGGATGATTTCTACGATGGGGTAGGGCCTGATGAAGCCTCCAACTTCTATAACGACTATCAAAAAGATATTCCGCTAATGGCAAAGGCTGGTATCAAAGCTTTAAGAACTTCAATTCAATGGACACGTTTAATCAAAAATTTAGATACTGGTGAAGTTGATCCAGATGGTGCTGAATTTTATAATAATGTAATCAACTGTTTGATTGAAAATGGCATTGAGCCATATATCAATTTGTTCCACTTTGATTTGCCGATTCAGCTTTATCAAGAGTTTAGTGGCTGGGAGTCAAAGCATGTAACTGACTTATTTGCTGATTATGCTGAAAAATGTTTCGAGTTGTTTGGTGATCGAGTCAAAAACTGGTTTACATTTAATGAACCCAAAGTTATTTTGGATGGCGAATACTTATATCAATTTCACTACCCATTAAAGGTTGATGGACCAGCTTCTGTTCAAGTTGCCTATAATTTGAATTTGGCATCTGCTAAAGCTATTAAACGTTTCAGAGCTTGGAAAGCAGCTAATAATTCTGATGCTAAAATTGGAACAATTCTGAATTTGACACCGGCTTATCCGGCTTCAAACGATCCAGAAGATGTTAAGGCTGCTAAGTTTGCTACCATGTGGGATGATAATATGTTCTTGGATCCAGCTGTCTTAGGACATTTCCCTGAAGAATTAGTGCAAATATTAGATGATGCAGGTGTACTTTTCCAAAGCACACCAGAAGAATTGAAGTTAATTGCTGACAACACAGTCGATGTTTTAGGAGTTAATTTCTATCATCCTGAACGAGTCCAGAGACCCAGCGTTTCTCCAAAGAGTCTTCAAGATTGGATGCCTGATATTTACTTTGATAATTACGAAATGCCTGGTCGAGTTATGAATGTCGATAAGGGATGGGAAATTTATCCACAGACACTTTATGATATTGCAATTAATATTCGTGATAACTATAAAAACATTCCATGGTTCGTTTCCGAAAATGGTATGGGCGTCTCAAGAGAAGAGCGTTTCATGAAAGACGGCGTTATTCAGGATGATTATCGAATCAATTTTATTCATGATCATTTGGTTCAATTACACAAAGGTATCGAGGCTGGTTCTAACTGTCACGGTTACTTTGTTTGGACAGCAATTGACTGTTGGTCATGGAAGAATGCTTACCGTAATCGCTACGGTTTGATTCGCGATGATATTCATACGCAAACGAAGACATTGAAAAAATCAGGACAATGGTACGCTAAGATTAGTGCTGATAACGGATTTTAAAGAAGCCGGTTAGGCTAGTAAAATAAAAACGACCTCTATATAAGAGATTCAAGTAAAGGATATATCTTGAATACTTAATGGAGGTTGTTTTTTTGTAATTAATCATGAAAAATCCTCTAGTTTATATTCAAACTAGAGGATTTTGATATCTATTTAGTTGTTGTTGTAGGATTTGCAGTTAATGTCCAAGTCACTACGGCATTCATGTTTTTAGATGATTTGTCATAGCTGTAGTCAGAATTTTTGGGGAGGGTCATACTTGCTGAATCGGGTGTATTAAATTCAGCTTTAATAACACCAGGATTGTATGAGCCCTTTTTTAGATCCATAACAGTTGAAGTGGTGCTAGCGTTTGAAGCTAAAGAAGCAGCTTGAGTTGAAAGAGAAGCGGAGCTGCTAGATACGTTATTGTTATTAGAATCCAATAAAGGCATAGAACTTAAATCCAAAATAGCATCAAGTGATGTGTTATCGGCTCCAACTAAAGATCCCATTTTAGCTGATAAATTGAATCCGGGAATATCTTCTTTAGAAGTTAAATTACGTGAATCAGTGACCTGTAAAAGTCCCTTGCTGTTACCATCTTCAACAGCATTAGTCATACCAGTCGTATCAGGTGTGTTATTTTTCAATTTAGCTGTTGTACCTAAGGCAATATTACCAAAATTGAAATCAGGTACGGCATCAAGTGTTAAATAACCTGAAAGAACAGTCACAGTAACGGTTGAGGTCTTTGAATCAGCTATGGTTGAATCATTGGCTGCTAATGAAGTAACAACGGAGTCGGATTTATCAACACTAAATGCATCAGCTTCGGCAGCCTTAGTAGTTGTTAGGGGAGTTAAAGACAAACTAAGACTTGTCAAAGCTAATAGACGAATGATATTTTTTAAGAATTTCATTAGCTAACCCCCTAACTGTGATATTCATGAAACTATTTCATACTTAGAGTCTATCAAAAGAAGCCAGACGGTTTGTATCTAAATTTATAAATGTTTTTTATCTAAATTGAATAATGGTTATAAATAAAAATAAGACCGTTTTTATAAAAAAATGTAAATGGATGTATTCAATGTTTAGACAGTTATATATATTAAAAGTTCTTTATTTCTAAACTTTCAAACGATTTATTAATAGATATGGTAATCTAGAGATATTAAATGTAAACGATTGCATTAGGAGAGAGAAAAATGAAAGATGTTGCTTTAATAGATGTTGGTGGTACTAGTATTAAATACGGATTATGGGATAGCAAAAATGATCAATTGGTCGAAAAGGGTGCTTTTGATACGCCGAAGGATCTTGCAGGTTACTATGCAGGTTTGACCGAAGTAATTAAGAATTTCAAGTCTAATCATGAATTAGCGGGAGTGGGAATGAGTACTCCAGGAGCAGTCAATAAGGAAACTGGTGTTATTGAGGGTGCCAGTGCCTTGCCTTATATTCATAATTTTAAAATACAAACTGAATTGGAAAAACGCTTTGGCCTACCAGTAAGTATGGAAAACGACGCTAATTGTGCCGCTTTGGCAGAAATGGATCGTGGTGTAGCTAAAGGGTTAAAGAATTTGATCTTTATCGTTATTGGTACAGGAGTCGGCGGTTCAGTTATCATGGATGGACATGTTCATCATGGAAAACATCTTTTTGGTGGTGAATTTGGTTACACCATTGCAGAAGGATACAAGACATTAAGCAACGTTGGTACAGCTGTGTCACTAGCTAAACGTTACAATGATGCTAAAGGAACTAACTATTCGGGAAAAGATATATTTGATTTGGCTAAAAATGGTGATGAGTTAGCCCAAGAGTACGCTGATGATTTATATCATCACTTAGCTGTTGCAATTTATAATCTACAATATGGTTTTGATCCGGAGATGATCGTATTAGGTGGAGGAATTTCCCAATCAGATACGTTAATACCTAATATTGAAAAAGAAATCCAGATTATTTTAGATAAAGTAGAGATTGCTCCATTTATGCCAGTGATCAAAGCATGTAAGTACCGTAATGATGCCAATTTAATTGGTGCTTATGTTGATTTCAAACAAAGCATTTAGTGTTTAATCTATAACCTTTTCGTCCCGAGAACAGAAGAGATGTTCATATCAACCAAGTTTAATTGGTTAATTGTGAACATCTCTTTTTTATTGACCGATAAATTTGCACAGTAAGGTAATTTCTTAAAGTAGTTCAACGAAATGAGTTTGTCATTTATTTCAAAAATACCAAAATAAAGAAATATGATAATTGTGATTTTTGTTATTTTAAACAAATAAAGCAAAAAATATATCGTTACAATGTAAACGATTTATCTTACAAAAATGTCACATGAGACTAACACTTTAGTAATTGTGACCATCATTCATTTACTTTTAATGAGGGTTGTTCATAATAAAAAACGGTAAAGCAATTCTTTATTGAAATTTTTGGAAGAATGAAAAGTGTTTTTTATTGAGAAAGCTTGCCGATTACAAAGCGTATATTGTGGAAAGTTAAAGTTATTTCAATTATAATAAATTTGTTTAAACAGATAATCCGGTAATCTTATGTCGGCGTTGCGATTGGTCAAAAAGTAATAAATTTCTTTATAAAAAAAGCCTCAGTATGATAGTAAAGATTTTATTATAATGTTTATACAAATGATATAGAAATAACAATAATCAATTATTTAGGTTCATTTCTTGGTTTGACACCATTTATATTGAATGGTTAGATAGTTTTCGCATAAAGCAAACTCTTTTTAACGAGGTGTTAATTATGAAAAATAGTTTACTTGTTTTCCTAAAAAAGCCAGCAACGGTTTTTGTTATTAAGACAGTTGTATTTTTCGCTATTTTCTTAGTGCTCTTATATATATATGGGTATAACGGTGTTGGTAGTGCCAAATTTATTTACAACGAATTTTAACGGGAGAAGGTAATATTAATGAATAAAATCATTGAAAAAATAACCACCGTCGCATTACAAAACCCTGACAAAGTTTGCTACAAGAATGGGTCGGAGACACATACTTATCAAGAATTAATGCAACAATCAGACCGTGTAGCAAGTTTTATACAGGACAAATTTCTTCCTGCTAAAAGTCCACTCATCATTTACGGTGGACAACAATTTGAAATGTTAGTAATGTTCTTAGGTTCAATCAAAGCCGGACATGCATACATTCCAGTTGATGATGGTTCAGATCCACAAAGAATCATTCAAATTAATTCGGTTGCCAAGCCTTCTTTGATCCTTAATTGGAGTGACACAACAGATTTTGGAGTAGACACTCCACAAATAACTAAAGCTGAAATATCCAATGTACTAACTTCTGACAACAACATTTATGACAGTAATCGTAGTGTTGGATTAGATGATAATTTCTATATCATTTTTACCTCAGGAACTACAGGTACTCCTAAGGGCGTACAAATTAGTACGAACAACATTTTAGATTTCGTTCAATGGGCTGAGAAGGAGTTCAACTATTCAGATAAAATGAATATGTTATTGCAGGCACCATTTTCCTTCGATTTATCGGTTTTCGATATTTATCCAGGCCTGATGAACGGTGCTACATTAAATGTAGTCGATAAGGATACAACTAAGAACTTTGGTAAACTGCAAGAGGCCATCATTGAATCAGATTTCAATACATGGGTCTCAACACCATCATTTTTTGAAATGTGTCTGTTATTTAGAGGTTTCGATGAGGAACACATGCCACAATTGAACAAGTTTATCTTCTGTGGTGAAGAGTTGACTCATGCAACTGCTAAAAAATTGTTGAAGAAATTCCCTAGTGCTGAACTTTACAACACTTATGGTCCAACTGAAAATACAGTTGCAATTACATCAATCAAGATTGATCAAGATGCATTAGAGAAATTTGATCGTCTACCAATTGGTTATTTGAAATCAAATATGGATCATCAAATTATCGGTGCAATCGATGAAAAAACTGGCTTGATGACAGGTGAATTACTAGTCAGTGGTCCAGATGTATCAAAGGGTTATCTCAATAATCCCATTCAAACTGAAAAGGCTTTTGAAGAAATTGACGGTAAGATGTTCTATCATACTGGCGATATGGTCAGTGAAGCCGATGATGGTTTGTTGTTCTATCATGGTAGAACTGATTTCCAAATTAAGATGCATGGTTACAGAATTGAACTAGAAGAAGTGGATTCAATGCTTGGTAACCTAAGACAGGTAAAACAATCATGTACAGTTCCTTTGTATAACAATAAGAAACAAGTAAGTAAGATGATTGCTTGTATCGTTTTGGAAGATGAATTTAAAGATAATGATGCGAATGATTTAAATTCTGATATTAAAGACTCATTAAGAGAAACGACAATGGAATATATGATTCCTAACGTCTTGAAGTTTGTAGAGCAACTACCAATTAGCAAAAATGGAAAAATTGATAGAAAGACTTTAATAGGCCAGATTAATGAATAACATTACACCCTATAGCAGTCCACATTATTTTATCTATCTAATGTTGCTCTTGTTACCAATCATGATTGGTTTATGGTTTGGTAAACGTTTCAGAGTTTATGATTTTATCGCAACAGTCATTATCTTAATAATCACATTCTTTGGTGGCAATATGTCCCAAGGAATCTCATTGATTTTCTATGTTCTTTACGAAATGTTATTAGTGTTTACGTATCTGTCGTATCGTAAAAAACACAATAATTTCTGGATTTTTACCAGTTATGTTGTATTGGCAATTATTCCTCTAGTTTTCGTAAAGCTAGATCCACTTCTTAAGAATCAAACAATTTCACTATTTGCCTTTTTAGGTATCAGTTATTTAACGTTTAAAGCTGTTGAAATAATTATGGAAATTCGTGATGGTGTTATTAAGGATATTAAGCCATATGAATTTGTTCGTTTCTTACTATTCTTCCCAACCATCTCATCTGGACCTATTGATAGGTTTAGACGTTTCCAAAAAGATGTTATGAATGTTCCTAGTCGTGATGAGTATGTTGAGCTTTTGCACAGCGGTGTTAACAGATTGATGCAAGGCTTGTTATATAAATTCATCATCGGATACTTCTTTGGTACATTATTGTTGCCAAAGGTTCAGATTTTGACTTTATCTTATAAAGGTCAGACGCCGTTAGGACTTTCTTGGGCACTAGTAGCCTACATGTATGTATATAGTATGTATTTATTCTTTGACTTTGCTGGTTACTCACTCTTCGCTGTAGCAATTAGTAATTTCATGGGTGTAAAGACACCAATGAACTTTAGAGCTCCTTTTAAATCTCACAATATTAAGGACTTTTGGAATAGATGGCATATCACTTTATCATTTTGGTTCCGTGATTTCATCTACATGCGTTTAATGTTCACTGTGATCAAACATAAATGGTTAAAGAATCGTGTCACAATTGCTAATGTTGGTTACATTACTTTGTTCCTGATTATGGGATTCTGGCACGGTGAAACTTGGTACTACATTGTTTATGGTATTTTCCATGCCTGCGCAATGATTACCAATGATGCTTGGTTAAGATATAAGAAGAAGCATCGTAAGCAAATTCCAAGTAATAAGTTTACAGAAGCATTTGCTATCTTCTTAACATTCAATGTTGTATGTTTCAGTTTTATGATTTTCTCAGGTATTTTAGATAAATTATGGTTCGTTTAATTTAAATTTAGGAGAGTTTATTATGGATGATATTAAAGAAAAAATCGTAGGTATTTTACAAGATGTTACTGGCCTAGACAATGTCGGTCAAGATGCTGATCAGGATCTATTTAAAGATGGTGTTCTAGATTCAATGGCAACAGTAGAAGTTTTAGTAACACTCCAAGATGATTTCGGAATCCAAGTACCAGTTTCAGAATTCGACCGTTCACAATGGTCAACAGTTAACAAAATTGCTCAACGTGTACAAGAATTGGAATAGACTATGAAAAAAAAGTTATGGATGATTTTTGGACCTGTTATAGTTGCCATTGCTGCTTTATTAATTCTTCTTTGGGCGCCAATCAACTTTAAAACGGTTACGCCGCAAAAAGTTAGACAGGCCGCTACTTCATTGGACATCCGAGTTTTGAAGGGTGAAAGTGTGAAGAACGCTGCTGAAAAGGAAAACTATATTCCTATTATTGGTTCATCAGAACTTTCTAGAATGGATCCGTTCCATCCATCTTCCATGGCACAAAAATATCACTGGAAGAATAAACCATTTTTGCAAGGTAATCCTGGTACTGCTTCATTGACTCAAGCAATGAACGTTGGTGGGATGTCTAATCTTAAAGGAAATAAGGCTGTATTCATTATTTCTCCACAATGGTTTAGTAAATCCGGTGTTCAAGCTGATGCTTTCAAATATTTCCTATCACCATTACAATTAACAGGTTTCATTTTGAAATCTAATACTGGTGATAAAGCAATGAACAAATATGTTGCTGGAAGGATTCTTGATTTGGGAGTCAGCAAAGGCCCCATCGAAGATGATGCTCTAGAACGTATTTCTGAAGGTAAACAGATTACTAGTTTCCAACGTTTCTATATTGAGACATTTGTACGTTCAAGCTTACAAAGTCAGGATAATCTATTCGGATCACTATCAATGAATGATCATGAGAATATGATTAATGATGCTGCAAGTAAATTGCCTGATAATTATAATTACAAGGATTTAAATAAATTAGCTACTAAGATGGCAAAGCATAATTCACGTGATAATGATATGCAAATTGGTGATTCTTTCTATAAGCGTCAATTGAGAAAGAGAATTAGAACCTATAAAAATACTCACCGTCATGTTAAATATACTAGTTCACCAGAGTATAACGATTTCCAAGCACTACTTTATATGTTTGCTAGAAATAAGGTAGAAGTAATGTTTGTAATTCAACCTATTAATCCGCATTGGGTTAAATATACTGGAATGCCAAAGAGTTCGATCACTAACTTCGATAAGAAAATTAAGTATCAGTTGAGAACTCAAGGTTTCAATAATATAGTAGATCTTTCTAATGTTAAGAATTCTAATTATATTGCCGAAGATACTATTCATATGGGCTGGCGTGGTTGGTTAATGCTAGATCATCATTTGAAGGGGTATTATAAGGATAAGAAGGCAAACCCTGAAAATACACAGTACAAGATGGATGATTACTTCCTATCTAATGAATGGGCACAAACTAAGAATGTTACAAAATAAAAGATGCAGAATTTTGCATCTTTTTTTGTTTTGATGTTATGATAAAGCTCAAATACCTAAACCTAACTTTAGGTTAAGCATATGGAGGTTTAGTTATGCAAGAGATGATTACTACTTATTCAATTGGAGAAGTAGCGGAAAAGTTTGGATTAAGCTTACCAACGATTCGTTATTACGATAAGGAAGGATTAATTCCTAACCTTAATAAGAATGAAGCTGGTGTGAGACGCTTTACAGATGAAAATGTTGGTTCTTTACAAATGATTGAGTGTTTAAAGAATGCAGGTATGCCTATTCGAGATATTAAGCAGTTTATGCAATGGACTCTTGAAGGGGATGCCAGTTTGGATAAGCGTTATCAGATGTTTCAAGAATTGCGTGTGTCTGTTTTGAAACAAATGGAAGCTATGCAAAATACTCTTAATACAATTGATTTTAAATGTAAGTACTATGGAAAAGCTACTGAAGATGGCACAGAAAAGTATGTTAAAGAAGAAATGCATTTAGAGAGGCCCTAAAGAGGACTCTTTCTAAATTTTTAAAATAAAAATAATAGCATCCATTCAGAATGAACATGTTTCACATTTCTAATGGATGTTATTTTATTGAGTGGCAGACAGAATTCAAAATTGACAATAGTTGTGAAAAATCAAAGAAAAAGATTGCTTACTTCGTATTATTAAATGAAAAAAATATCATAATTTTTTGAAAGCTTTAGATTATTTTTTCATAAACTATCTTGTGGACTTTGTGAAAGCTCTTAAGTCTATACTATAAGTGAGATTGAACGGTGCTTAAAAATGCCGGAATTCGGGACTTTTTACATGTTTAAACTGCTTACAAAGAGTTCAAATACTTGCACAAGCTTGAAATATTTGTTAGGGTTATAAAGGTCGCTGTTATTTATACTTTTAAATAATAGCTTTTTTATTTCTAATTAATGAGCATAGGAAAGTATGTTTATTTCAATTCCAAGAATGGGGGATTTAATGAGTACTAATAAGAGTACAAAAGTAGAAGTCAAAAACTTAACTAAGATCTTTGGTAAGCATATTAATAAGGCTAAAGAGTTAAGCAGACAGGGAAAAGATAAATCGGAAATTCTCAAGGAAACAGGTGCCACACTTGGTGTAGACCGAGCAAACTTTAAAATTTATGATGGCGAAATTTTCGTTATTATGGGTCTGTCTGGTAGTGGTAAGTCAACATTGGTAAGAATGATCAATCGTCTTATCGACCCTACTGATGGGGAAATATTGATTGATGGCGAAAACTTAATGAAGATGGATAAGAAAGAACTTCGTGAAGTCCGTCGTAAGAAAATGAGCATGGTTTTCCAAAGTTTTGGATTATTACCTAATCGAACTATTTTGGAAAATGCTGAATATGGCTTGGAAATTCAAGGTGTAGATAAAGATACACGTGAAAAGAAAGCTAAGGAAGCTTTGGAAACTGTTGGTATCACCGGTTACAACGATGAGTATCCTGATCAATTATCAGGTGGTATGCAACAACGTGTTGGATTAGCTCGTGCTCTTGCAAATGATCCAGAAATCTTACTAATGGATGAGGCTTTCTCGGCTCTTGATCCATTGAACAGAACTGATATGCAAGACCAACTTTTGGATATCCAAGAGCGATTGCATAAGACAATTATTTTTATCAGTCATGATTTGAACGAAGCCTTGAAGATAGGTGATCGTATTATGATCATGAAGGATGCTCGAGTTATTCAGACTGGTACACCGGAAGATATCTTGACACATCCTGCTGATGAATATGTTGAAGAATTTATTGAAAATGTTGATAGAAGTAAGGTCTTAACTGCTGGTAACGTAATGATTCGTCCAATGACAGTTAATATTGAAAAAGCTGGTCCTCGTTTGACCTTGAAGATGATGAAGGCTAACGAAGTTTCAACTGCTTATATTGTCAATGCTGAACGTAAGTTACTTGGAGTAGTTGATGCCAATGATGTTATTAAACTAGTCCGTGAGAAGAAAGGGGATATTACACCTATTATTCAAACTAAAGTTCCAACAACTGAAGAAGATACACCAATTTCTGATTTAATGGATGATATTTCCCAAACAGGAATTCCATTTGCTGTTATCAACGATAGGAAGCAATTAAAGGGAATCATCGTTCGTGGTGCTGTTCTAGGTGCCTTGGCCGGAAATGAGGTGAGTGATTTTGAATAGTCTTTTATTAGGTAGTATTCCAGAAGTTCCATTGGCACATTGGATTGATGGTTTCGTTGATTGGTTAGTGCAATTTACTGGATTTTTCAATGCCATCACTAATTTTATTGGATCAATCAATAATGCCTTTCAATGGGTATTTGATATTATTCCTATTTGGCTCTTTATTGTTTTAGTTATTGCCTTAACATATTACGTTAATCGAGATCAGCAAAATTGGGGTCTATTGATTTTTGAATTCTTAGGTCTCTTATTGATTTGGAACTTAAATTACTGGCGTGATATGACACAAACTTTGACCTTAGTATTAACTTCAAGTTTGATTGCCTTAGTTATCGGTATTCCATTGGGAATTCTGATGGCAAAGAGTCACACTGCTGAGATTATTTTGAAACCAATTCTTGATTTCATGCAGACAATGCCTGCCTTTGTTTACTTGATTCCAGCTGTTGCCTTATTCGGTATTGGTATGGTTCCTGGTATTGTGGCTTCAGTTATTTTCGCTATGCCACCAACAGTACGTATGACAAATATGGGTATTCGTGAAGTTCCTGATGAATTGATCGAAGCCGCTGATTCATTCGGTTCAACTGAATGGCAAAAACTATTTAAGGTTGAATTACCAATTGCTAAAACTAGTTTAATGGCTGGTGTTAACCAAAGTATGATGCTTTCACTATCAATGGTTGTTATTGCTTCTATGATTGGTGCAATGGGACTTGGTACTAAAGTATACTTTGCCGTTGGTAGAAACGATGCCGGTAATGGTTTCTCAGCTGGTCTAGCTATTGTTATTTTAGCTATTATCTTAGACAGATTGACTCAATCATTAACAAGAACACGCAGAAAGAACTAGGAGGGATTTTTTGAAGAAACAAAAGTTTATTAAACTTTTCTTGTTAGCAATATTAATCATCCCAATTATTTCCGCATGTAGTTCCCAAACAGCTCCGTACAAAAGTAAGGAAAAGTTGGGCCCACAAATTAATTACACGATCACAGGTATTGATGCCGGTGCTGGTGTAATGGCCTCTACTCAAACAGCTTTGAAAGATTATGGTCTAGAGAAGAACAATTGGCAATTACAACCTAGTTCAACTTCAGCCATGACAAGTACTTTGGATAAGGCATATAAAAATAAACAACCAATTGTGATTACCGGATGGCAACCACATTGGATGTTCAAAAAATATAAATTAAAGTTCTTGAAAGATCCTAAGAACGTTTATGGTAAAGCAGAACATATCAGTACTGTTGTTCGTAAGGGCTTGAAGAAAGATAAGCCTGAAGCATACACTATTCTGGACCGTTTCCATTGGACACCTTCACAGATGTCAGATGTTATGTTGAAAGTTAACGGTGGTATGGATCCTGATAAGGCTGCCAAACAATGGATTAAGAACAACCCTAAATTAGTTCAACAATGGACTAAGGGCGTTAAGAAGGTTCATGGTCAATCCTTGAAGATTACATATGTTGCTTGGGATTCAGAAATTGCCTCAACTAATGTGATTGCACAAGTATTGAGAGATCAAGGTTATAAAGTAACTATTCAGGCTATGGAGATGCAACCCGTTTGGGCTTCTATTTCTACAAAGGCTGCTGATGCAACCGTCAGTGCTTGGTTACCTAAGACATCAGCTAAGTTCTATTCTGATTACAAAGGTAAGTTTGAAGATCTCGGTGCTAACCTAGAAGGTGCCAAAGTTGGTTTAGCCGTTCCAAAATATATGACTAATATCAATTCCATTAATGATCTAAAAAATAAATAATTCACTGAAAATTGGAAGAAATTCCAATTTTTTTTGCTTTAAATAGCTTTTAAATATATTAATGGAATAAAATTACTTATTCACCATAGTGTTAATTATATAAAATAATATTTTTGACAATGGACTAGACAATATGACAACTTTATACCAATGACACGTTTTAATTATGGGTATATAATTATATTAATTATATATAAATTTATTATACAGGGGCGATGGTGTGGATATACAGGCGTTTATTGATAAAAGAAAAGAATTAGGACTCTCACAAAAGGAATTGAGCAATGGTATCTGTACTCAAGCTACATTAAGCAAGTTTGAGAATAATGGTAAAATTCCGTCATTGAAAATTTTAATTAAATTATGTAATCGTCTCGGTCTATCCTTAGATAGTATTATTGGCGTAAATGATAGCAGCAGTAAAAAAGTTGCTAAAGAAATGAGCCAAGCAGAATTCAATTTGATTATTCAAGAATATGATGATGCCTGGTCAATTATTAACAAGATTGATCCGGACGTTTTGAATAATGATAAGAACCTCTTGATGCAATATTACTATTTGAGAGGTTATTTGAATGTTTTGGATGACGGAGATTTGTTTGATGCGGTCTTTGATTTCAATCGTATTTTATCGGAATTAGATACTCGTGGTGAAACGATTTTTACCTTCCTATCATTTGTAGGTATGGGAATGGTTTATGCCAAGCAAGGTGACGATTCGAAGAGTGAATACTACTTCAGCAAGGTGTTCAATAATATTTATACAATGTCGATTGATGATGTAAGTAAAATATGGCGTTATATTAATATTATTTTCTATTGTGCGATTTACTATTCGGAAAAGCAGGATTTGGAAACAGCCAACGCATTATTGAATTATGGCGTTAAAGTTTGTGCTGAGAATCATGTTACATATTACATTGCTAGAATTTACGCACAATTGGCGATGAATGAGAATCGGGTTAATGGTAATAATGAAAAAGTACAGAGTTACATTGATAAAGCACTGGTCTTTTCAGAGTTTAATGGTAACAAAAAAGAGATTGAAGTTATCAAGCGATGGGTTAAAGCAAATAATCTTTAAAAGAAAGAGGATGTCATGGTATTTATGGCATCCTCTTTTATGATATATTGATTAGACAAGTAAATTAGGGGGTAGTCTATGAATCTAAGTCGAAAAAAATTGATTCAATATGGAATAATCATAGTGTTAGTGTTGTTCATCCTGATATATCCAGTAGAGATTTATAATATCTTTTTAAATATTTTGGGAGTTGCGATGCCGCTGATTCTGGGAGCTGTATTGGCATATGTCTTAAATATCTTATGTGTTAAATTGGAAAAATATTTTTTCCCCAATACTAAGATCAAAATCTTACAAAAAAGTCGTCGGGCACTAGTTATTTTGACTACTTTGGTTATTGTGACTTTGGTAATGGTGGGAGTGTTTAGATTAGTCTTGCCTCAATTTTTCAATGCTCTAGCTGATTTCTTCAAAAATATTCCTTCATTCTTTGAAGGCTTATCGGCTCTGTTAGAAAAAATAAATCATAATTCAGTTATCTCTGATCAACTGGAGTCAATGAACATTGATTGGTCATCCGTACAAAGCAAAGTTATGAAGTATTTGACTAGTGGAATGGGTGGTGTCTTTGGTTCAACCTTTAAGGTATTGACTGGTATTACTAAAGGCTTTGTCAATTTCATTTTGGCATTAACTTTTGCCATTTATATTCTTGCTACTAAGGAAAAATTAAGTTGTCAGGTTAAAAAGTTGGCTCATGCTTATATGAAGAATGAACATATCAAAAAAGTTAAATATGTAGTTGATATTGCGGATGATATGTTCAGTCATTTTATTGCTGGACAAGTTACAGAAGCAATTATTTTGGGAAGTTTATGTTCGATAGGAATGTTAATATTTAGATTTCCTTATGCTTTATCAGTCGGTGCATTCGTTAGTATTACAGCCTTAATTCCTATTCTGGGAGCATGGTTAGGTGGAATTGTTGGATTCCTATTGATTGCTGTTAGATCACCAATTGAAGCTGTTTTCTTCATTATTTTTCTATTAGTTCTACAACAATTTGAAAGTAACGTTATCTATCCACGAGTTGTTGGAACCTCAATTGGATTACCGGGAATTTGGGTTTTGGCTTCAATTACTGTTGGTGGTGGACTCGGTGGCATTGTAGGGATGCTATTAGGAGTACCCGTAGCCGCAACTATTTATCAATTGCTTAAGAATGATACAAATCGCAGGCTAAATGGAATAGAAAAAGTAAAATAGTTATATAATTTACAAAATTGCACTAAGGAGAGATGAGTTTTGTGGAATAATTATTTTGATTTCGTGTTAATTTTCGTAGCTATCTTTACTTTAGTTCCGTATTTAACGTCGCTAATAACCTCGTGGTTAGGGCATCTGTCAAAAATTACGTTGGTTAATAATTTGGGAAATAGTAGTCAACTGATTGTTGGTGGAGTAGGCGTTATTATCCATGAGTTAGGACATGCTATTTTTGCTTATTTGTTTGGACATAAAGTAACCAACGTTCAATTATTAAACTTGAATTATCGTCAATCAGGTTCATTGGGATCTGTAGATCATAAGTGGAATGATCGTAATGTTTATCAGATGCTGGGAAACTTCTTTATCGGCTTGGCACCGTATTACATGTGTTCGTTGGCATTGTACTTGTTACAGAAGTTCTTGTTAAAGGCTCAGTTTAGTTTTAGTACATTGATTCAGAGTTTGAATGTTAACAAGAGTGTTTCCATTAGCGTAATTTTTGATTCAGTTTTGGATAATATGAAATCAAGCTTTGCTAATGCTTCATGGTGGATGATTCTTGTGTACGTGCTATTGACTATTATGATAGCCAGTACCGGGTATGATTTGAGTAAGAATGATTTTATTACCGTCAATAAAGGCATTTTGCCATGGATTGTAGTTCTACTAGTTTTAGGGTCAGTATTATATTTGTTTAACTTGAGGACTGTCGTTATGACTGGGGCAATTTACTTTGTAGCATTTTCAATTCTGTTTATGTTTCATGCTATTGTTAGTATTGTTTTGTCTATGGTTGTTATTAAGATATTGGGATTTATATAAAAAGAGACTTCCGATTTGAAGTGCCCTAAAATTGTTAGACATAATCTAACAATTTTAGGAGCACTTTT
>NZ_AZDH01000010.1 GCF_001435445.1 Companilactobacillus kimchii DSM 13961 = JCM 10707
TCTTCTTGCTTAATTTACGTCATTAAATTCGTTCAAGTTATTTCTTGCAATCTGCCGTAAGTAAAACTACAGCTACGTCAGATTTAAAGAATGCTAAAAGATATCTTAAAAATTATAACTTGGAACTAGTATATTCACGAAAAGATGGATATAGGATAAATGGTTCAGAATTGAAAGTCAAACAAATTATAAATGAACTGGTTGCAATAATTCTACATTTTGAAGATGGTATGGAGTTGATTGTGGAAATATCCGATATTTCAGTAGGTTCCATAATTCATTACACTCATAAGATTGAACAGCATTTGAATATTACATACTCAGATCAATCGTTTAATCAATTAGTCTATTCTCTAATGATATTGATAGCCAGAAATCGTTCATGTCAAGTCCCAAAGGAATCGTATTTTAAGACAGATATCCGTGATACAAGCGAGTATGATTTCATATCTAATGTTATTCCTGAAAAATGGATAGCAAATAAAGACGATTATAAATGGATCTTATTATTGTTCATTTCAGCAAATACTGTAGAAGGTCAGATCCAATATCAAAATTCTGATTTATTAAAAATGGTTCATGAGATGGTACAACAATTTGAATCTTTAACTTACGTAGAAATAAAAAATAAATCAGATTTTGAAAAGAGGTTGGTTGCACATATTCAACCAATGATTTTAAGAATTAAATATGGATTACATTTGAAGGACTCAGGGATTAAATCAGCTGTAAGGAATGTTAAGAATCATCAGATGTTTGTTGATACGGTACGTCAAATTGTAAAGCCACTGGAGAAAAAATTAAATTCGGCCTTACCAAAAGATGAAATTGAATTATTATCTTTTTACTTTGGATCTGAACTTGAAAATTGGAAACCAGAGGAGAAGAAAAGAGCTGCGGTTGTCTGCAGTAATGGAGTAATTGTCTCCAGATTGATGTTTAAAAAATTGAGAGAAATGTTTCCGGAAATAAGTTTTGTCTCAGCTTCCTCTGTTAGAGAGTTTCAAAAATTTAAAAATGATTTTGATGTAGTTTTTACAACTGTCCATTTAAAGACAGACGCTAGACAATATATTATCCATCCCATTATGACAACTGATGAATCTTTAAATTTACGATATCGAGTACTTAGAGATATCAGTTTTGGTAATTCAGAAGAAATGTTAGATGGATTAATGAATATTATTAGTCGACATGGTCAAGTAGATGATGAAGTTCGATTAAGAAAGGAAATTCAATTATTTCTATTAAAAGGACAAGATGATGAAGTAAAGGAAACGGAATATTTACCAGACTTATTAGCATACGTAAAGCCAGATTTTATTAACTTTACCGATCAGAAGCTTTTGTGGACTGAGGCATTGGAATTAGCAACGAGACCACTTATGAAAAAGGGAATTGTAACGGATAAGTTCTTGAAGCAAATAATTAAAGAGAGTTCGTCTATGAGTAATTATAGTTATTTTGGTAAGAACATGGCTATTCCTCACACGACCCCAGATATGGGTGTTAATGGAAATGCATTTGGTCTTCTGATTAGCAAAGAACCAGTAAAATTTCCAAATAATGCAGATGTTCATATTATTGTTCCATTGGCTGTTGGAGATACAACGAGTCATTTTAGAGCTGTCGAACAACTAGCTAATATAGCTGCTAATCCTAAGTCAATGAAAACATTAATCAACGCTGATTCTAAAAATGAAGTAATTAATGAAATAAAAAGAAGAATTAAGGAGTGATTTATTTATGAATTTAAAAAATTACCCAAAGTTTACAATTATCATGCGTGGATATACTCAAGAACAGGCCATGACAATTATGGAAGCGATGGATGGGTTCGAAAACGATTTTGGCATAGAAGTTACGATGAACACCGAACATTGTCTCGATATTATTAGAGATGGTTATCTTAAATTTGGTGATAAATATCAAATTGGTGCCGGTACAGTTATGGATTTGGAAGATACAAAAAACGCTATCGAAGCAGGAGCAAAATTTCTTCTGGGACCCCAGTCGTTCACTAAAGAAATGATTGATTATGCGCATGATCATAGAGTAGTAACTGTTCCTGCTGCAATGACACCAACAGAGGTAACTGAACTATTCGAAAAAGGAGCAGATATTGTAAAAATCTTTCCAGCTTCAACGGTAAGACCTGATTATTTTAAGGCAATTCAAGCACCTTTAGGTAAATTACCTTTGATGGCCGTCGGAGGAGTTTCTCTGGAAAATGCCGGCGAATTCTTGGACAATGGCTGTGATTATTTGGGAATGGGATCAAAGCTATTTAACAAAGAAGATATTAGAAATGAAAATATCGAAGGCTTAGCTAATTCTTTAGCTACATTTGTAAAAGATTTTAAGAAAAGAGGGACACTCGTTTGAAAGTAGACATTGATTTAGATAAATCATTATTTCTTCCACATATGACCGCAGATGATAGCACTGATGTTATTGAACAGCTTTCTACTCAGCTCTATGAAATCGGTTACGTAAAAGAGAGCTATATAGCTGCTATCAAAAAAAGGGAAATGGAGTACCCAACCGGTCTCCCATCCAAGAGTCCAGCAGTGGCCATTCCACATGCAGATTTTAATTTAGTTAATAAGACAACTGTGGCTGTTGGTACATTAGAAAAGCCAGTGGAATTTCATGATATGGAAAATATAAAAAAAACAATACCTGTTCAAATAGTGATCATGCTTGCAATTGGCGAGCCTCATGGTCAGGTAGAAATGTTACAAAGAGTTGTTGGAATTATCCAAGATGAAAAATTACGGAATGATATTTTAAACGCTAATACATCAGAAGAATTATTGAATCTAATTGAACCATCATTATTAGGAATTTTAAATTAATAATTGGAGGAATTATATTATGCCAGCACGTATATTAGTAGCTTGTGGAAATGGAATCGCAACATCAACAGTTGTTGCATCAAAAATTAGAAGTTTTATGGAAGATAAAGGTTTGCCTGTAGATACTACCCAAACTAAATTGATGGAAGTACCTGGTAAAGTTGAAGGTTTTGATTTATTAGTAACAACAGGAGAATTTGATGGAAAGACACATGGTGTACCTTACGTTAAAGGGATGCCAATTTTAACCGGAATAGGAGCAGACAACACTTTCAATGAGATTTATAAAATTATAAAAGAAAAAGAAGGTTAAATGATTATTTAATTATCAGGGGTGAATAAACATGCATATTATAATGGATGTCTTTAACTGGTTGATTGCCGCTGGACCGACGGTATTGTTACCAGTAATTATCACGATTATTGGTCTTATATTTGGATTAAAGATTACTCGTTCATTTAAATCCGGATTAACGCTTGGAATTGGTTTTGCTGGTATCAAGTTAATTCTTGATTTTATGACAACAAATGTTGGACCTGCCGCTAAAGCAATGGTAGACAGAACCGGGGTTCATTTAACCGCACTAGATGTTGGATGGGGTTCAATCGCTGCCGTTACATGGGCATCACCAATTATTGCAATTTTGATTTTTGGAATTCTTTTAGTAAATATTATTTTATTGATTTTAAAGAAGACACATACCTTAGATGTTGATATTTGGAATTATCATCATATGGCAATTGTCGGAGTTATGGTTTACTTCGTTACTAAAAACATTTGGCTAGGTATTGGCTCATCAATCTTGATGGCCTTAATTACTTTCAAATTAGCCGACTGGTCTCAGCCAATTGTTGAATCATTCTTTGGTATTCCAGGAGTATCCTTGCCAACTGTTTCGGCTTTATCATCATTGGTTATTGCTTGGCCTTTGAATTGGCTGTTGGATAGAATCCCTTTCATGAGAAATAATAAATTCTCTATAAAAGATGCTCAAAAGTATTTAGGATTCTTTGGGGATTCAATGATCATGGGCTTGATTATTGGTATGGTCATTGGATGGTTAGCCGGATATGATCTAATGAAAGTTATGCAATTGGGTGTTTCAATGTCAGCCGTTTTGGTGTTGATTCCAAAGATGACTTCATTATTTATGGAAGGATTAATGCCAATTTCAGATGCTGCACAAAAATGGTCTGAAAAGAGATTCAAAGGTAGAAAATTATTTATTGGTTTAGATGCCGCTGTTGTTGTTGGTAATCAAGATGTTATTACTACAGCTTTGATTATTATTCCATTGACTATTGCAATGGCTTTGATTTTACCAGGAAACTCAGTTCTACCATTTGCCGATTTAGCTGTTGTTCCATTTAGAGTTGCTTTGGTTGTAGCACTTACAAATGGTAATTTGATCAAGAATATTATCATTGGACTAGTTGTAACGGCTTCACTTCTATGGTGTGGTACTGCAACTGCTCCAGTGTTAACTGCAATTGCTAAGTCTGTTGGTATTAAATTAGGTGCAAATTCACTATATATTAGTTCATTTGCTGCTACATCAATGATTCAAAGCTTCATCGTATACTTCGCATTCACATGGCATCCACTTATTTCTATACCAGTATTAATTATTGCGTTCGCTGGAATATGGTACTTCTTTGACGGTATAAAACATGTTAATAAGAATATGGAAATGCAAGATGCTGTAACTGACTAATAGATTAAGGGAGTAGATATTTTGAAAATTTCTGATATTAAAATTTATAAAGTAAAGCCACGTTGGATTTTTATTAAAATTCTAACTGATGAAGGAATCACCGGATGGGGCGAAATGATTTCAGGAACTAAAACTGAAACAGTAGTCGCTGGTGCTGAAGAAATGGGTAAGAAAATTATTGGACGTGATCCTTTTGAAATTGAACGTATTTGGCAAGAGTTACATCGTTCATTCTTTAGAGGTGGTCCCATTAATGGAACTATTATTTCAGGAATTGAAATGGCTTTATGGGATATCAAAGGAAAAGCCCTGAATGTTCCAGTTTATGAACTCTTAGGTGGAGCTGTTAGAGACAAGATTAGAGTATATTCATGGATTGGTGGAGATCGTCCTAGTGATGTAGCTAAACAAGCCAGAGAACGTGTCAACAAGGGATTTACTGCAATTAAAATGAATGCAACCTCGGAATTACACTATGTTGATTCTTATAAAAAGGTTCAAGCAGTAGTTGATCGTGTTGCTTCGATTCGTGATGAAGTTGGCGATGATCTTGAAATTGGAATTGATTTTCATGGACGTGTTCATAGACCAATGGCTAAAGTTTTGGCAAAAGCATTGGAACCATACCATCCTATGTTTTTGGAAGAAGTTGTTTTACCTGAAAATTGGGAATCATTTGATGATATTGCTAGAGAAGTTTCAATTCCATTGGCTACCGGTGAAAGACTTTATACTCGTTGGGCCTTTAAGAATTTATTCAGACAAGGTGCAGTTGATATCGTTCAACCAGATGTAGCTATGTGTGGAGGTATCTTAGAAACTAGAAAGATTGCAGCTGAAGCAGAATCATTTGATATGGCTTGTGCACCTCATGCACCATATGGACCAGTTTCATTGGCTGCAACTTTGCAAGTTGATGCATGTACACCAAACGTATTCATTCAAGAACAAAGTCTAGGTATTCACTATAATCAAGGATTTGATTTACTAGATTTTGTTAAAAATAAAGAGATCTTCCAATACAAGGATTCATATGTTCAATTACCTAAGAAACCAGGTTTAGGTATTGAAATGGATGAGGATATGATTAAGGACGTTGCCCAACAAGGCTTGGTTTGGAGTAATCCTTCTTGGAAGAACTACGACGGTACAATTGCTGAGTGGTAATTAACAGGAGGTAGCAATAATGGGAGAGTCTATCATAATGGTAGTTTTAATAGGTGCCTTGTTAGTGTTCGAGTTTCAACAACAAGCATCAATTAAAATAAAAGCTAAGTCGTCAAATTTAAAATACTTAATAGCATTCGTAGCAGCAATATTAATCATCATTTTATTTTGGTCACACTCCATGCAGTCAAACATAAAAGTAGTTTTAATTGCTGTATTGTTTGCTAGTGTTGCATTTTATAATCAAGGACTTGGAAATGATAAGGTCGTTACTTACGGTTCATTATCAAAAGCTTCTGATTATGGTAGATATGATCAGATTATTGTTGAACCTGTTAAAAAAGACACTATGGTAACATTCGCATCTAAAAAAGGTGGTAGTTATTCTTTAATGTTTACGGATAATGAAGAATCAATTCAACACTTTATTCGTAAACGTGTTCCCAAAACGGTCAAGGTGTTGACTGGAGAAGAGTATCAAAGACAACTAACTATTAAAAATAGAAAACATAGAAGCTTAGAGTCTAAGCAACTAGAAATGATTAGAAATAGACCGAATAGAAATAAATTTGTTGCTATTAGAAAAAAGAGTTAAATAAAAAAATAAGCTAGAAAAAATCTATCATAGATTTTTTCTAGCTTATTTAAGTAAATTTACTTTTCAGAGTCGTCCCATTCTTCAACAGAGTCAACATAACCATCAGGGTTACCACTCCAGAAGAAGTCGCCGTACCAAAGACTTCTCTTATCGTTATCGAAGCCGTTGATTTCTTTCATGTCGGCATCGCTTAATTCAAAGTCATAAACATCTGAATTTTGAACAATTCTTTCTTCGTGAACTGACTTAGGAATAGTAATGATACCATTTTGTAAGTCCCAACGAAGAATAACTTGAGCAACTGACTTGTTATACTTGTCAGCAATTTTCTTTAATCTGGCATCACCTAGAACAGAACCACCACCAAGTGGAGACCATGCTTCAAGTAGAATATTGTTTTCGTCACAGAAGTTCTTGATATCAACTTCTTGGCAAAGGGGATGATATTCCATTTGGTTAACAGCAGGTTTGATTGAGCAGTTCTTAAGAATATCCTTTAATCTTTCAATATTGAAGTTAGATACACCAATAGCACGTGCTTTGCCTTCTTTGTAGATTGTTTCCAATGCACGCCATGTGTCCAAGTATGTGCCATCTACTGGCCAGTGAATCAAGAGAAGATCTACATAGTCTGTTTGTAATCTCTTTAATTGACCTTCAAAGTTGTCGAGTGTTGATTGATAGCCTTGGTCACCATTAAAGATCTTTGTTGTTAAAAAGATATCCTCACGTTTGAGACCATTATCTGCAAAGCCTTTTTGTAATCCTTCACCAACACCAGCTTCATTACCATATTGTTTTGCAGTATCAATAGCTTTATAGCCGTGTTTCAAAGCCCATTGTACAGATTGGGAAGCACCCGTATTGTTTACTTTCCAAACACCCATACCTAATTGGGGCATTTCAACACCATTATTCAAAGTTACAGTAGAATCCAATTTTAAATTCATATTCTAGCCTCCTATAAGTATAATTTTAACTCAAATATAACTGTGTTACTTGGAATATTGCTTTTCGTTTGGTATAGTTCAACCTGAATGCGCTATCATTAATATAGAACGCATTGCTCTTGGGGGAATATATTAATGAGAAATAAATTTACGAATGTAGTTGAAAATAAGAATGAAATTAAATCTAAGATTATTAATCTATCTGCTACCTTGAATTTACCTAAAGGAACAGAAGCCTTTATCAGCGACGTTCATGGTGGTTACGATCGTTTCTCACATATTATGCGTAGTGGTGCTGGTAATATCAGTAAAAAGGTGTCAGAAGTTTTTTCTGGTAAGTTGATGCCAATCAATCAAATGAAGTTGTCCTGTCTGATTTATTATCCGTCTGAAGTTCTCAAAGAAACTAAGAATAAGATTACTGATGCAGATGAGTTAGAGCAGTGGTATATGGATTCATTCAATAATTTAATTGAAATGTTACGTTATGTAGCAAATAAATATCCTAAGAGCCTTGTACAAAAAGCTATTCAACCGGATTTTTGGGATATCACTGAAAACCTTTTGATGATCGATACTAATTTCAAAGATAAACGACTCTACTATCAAGGTTTGTTGTCCAGTATTGAACGTTTGAATATGGCTGATGATTTCATTATTGCTATCAGTCATGCAATTCAACGCTTGGCAATTGAGAGGATTCACATTGTGGGAGATATTTATGATCGTGGATCACATCCCGATTTGGTGATTAATTATTTGATTAATCACTGGCAAAATTTTGATATACAATGGGGCAATCACGATATTCTGTGGATGGGAAGTATGGCAGGGTCTAAGCTATGCATGCTCAATTTGATCAGAATTTGTGCTCGCTATGACAATTTAAAACTGTTAAATGATGCATATGATATTGACATGACTTCAATGATTAAATTAGCTCGTCACAGCTATCGTCCATTATCGAATTTTGATCCTAAAGTTGATTTGACAGAAATTTCCGAGGAAGATCGAATAACTGATAATTGTGTTCAACAGGCCGCCACTATTATGCAATTTAAATTAGAGGGGCAGGCTATCAAGCGTCGTCCAGAGTTTGAAATGAATGATCGCCTATTCTTGGATAAGTTGAGTCAGGATAAGAAGTCAGTCAAGATCGATGGTAAAGATTATCCAATCGAAAATGGCTGTTTCCAACTAGTTAATCCCGGAAATCCCTATCAAATTTCACATCCTGAACAAGTCGTCTTAATTGATTTGATCAATCAGTTTATTCACTCAACCAAGTTGAATGAGCATATGTGGTTTATGTACGATCACGGTTCAATGTACCTCAAACATAACGGAAACCTGCTGTTCCACGGTTGTGTACCGACGGATGAGCAAGGCAATTTTGTTAAATGGAAGATCGACGGTCGTAATTATCTAGGGAAAGATTTAAGTGACTACTTCCAAATTATATTGCGGGATGCAATGCGCCATCCCACGACGGGGGATTGTTTCAATTCTGATGTGCTCTGGTATCTTTGGTGTGGAAAAGATTCGCCATTATTTGGTAAAGATAAGATGACCACTTTTGAACGTTACTTTATAGATGATGAAGAATTACAAAAAGAAACTTTAAATCCTTTCTATAAATTACGTAAAAAAGAGTGGTATGCAGATCGAGTTAAAGATGAATTTGGAGTTGAAGAAGAAGGTCATATTATTGTAGGACATACGCCAGATATCGATGAAGAGAATCTTCCTATTATGTCTAAGGGTAAGATTATCCAAGTAAACGGTGGCCGTCCTAAAATGGAACACAATGGAGGATTTACTCTGTTATACGATTCTTATGGAATGCAGCTATTACAATTGAAACCATTTATTTCCTTATCAACTTCATTGAAAGATTTGAACGATGTGATTTTGAAACGAAAGATCGTTGAAAATTCGGTTGAACGAAAAGTGGTCATGGATACCGATCGAGGAGATAAGATAAAACAACAAATAGCTGATTTGTCGGCAGAACTAAACGATTAGAGAGCGGAACAAACCCTTTTCTACTATAGAGCACAGAACAACGGTTACACTTAAATAGAACGTAAAAAAGGTCCAAGATAATATTGCCATCAAAGTGATAGCATTATCTTGGACCTTTTTGAAATCAAAGAGGTTTAAGCTTTTTCCTTATTTTTCCAGTCATCTTTCTTTTCATCCCAATTTTCTGAGAGGGCATGTTTAGGAAGAATCAAATTAAGAACGATACCGACAACTGTGGCGACACCAACTCCAGTGAATTGGAAGGAACCCATTTGAAGATATGCATTACCAATACCGATAACGAGGATAACTGAAGCAATCATTAAATTACGTTTTTCATTGAAGTCGACTTTGTTATCGACCAGAATTCTTAGACCGCTTGAGGAGATAACACCGAATAGCATGAAACTGATACCACCGATTACGGGTCCAGGAATAGTTTGAATCAAAGCACTTAATTTACCGACGAATCCGAACAAGACAGCGAAGACCGCAGCACCAATAACAACGTAGACACTGAAAATCTTGTTAACGGCCATGACACCGATATTTTCACCGTATGATGTAACAGGAGGACCACCAAGAAAAGCAGCAACGATTGAGGCTGTACCATCACCAGCTAGTGTCTTGTGTAAACCAGGATCTTTGAAGAAATCACGATTAGTTAATTCATCAAGTACCATGATGTGTCCCAAATGCTCAGCCATAGTAACGAAGGCAATTGGTGCAAAACTCAGGATCGCACCCCAGTAGATTTGATGAGGCATGTAGTTAGCAAACATAATGTCAAAAGCAGGTAATTTGAACCAAGGTGTTGAAGCAACCTTGGAGAAATCAACGATACCGCAGAAGACAGAGAGAACATATCCTCCGACAATACCTAAAAGAATAGCGATATTACTCCAGAAACCACGAAGATACATGTTTAAAAGAACAGTTAGGAAAAGTGTAAACATGGCGATTCCGAAATACTTCAAGTCATAATGTGAACCGTTCATCATAGCATTGTCAGCGGCACTTCCGGCAACTGACATACCGATAACTACGATGATAGGACCAACTACGATTGGTGGTAAAGCCTTGTCGATCCAAGCAGAACCGGCAAAGCCAACAATGATAGAAACAATCAAATACACACAACCAACGGCGATAGTACCTTGAGCGACACCTTGATAGCCGACTGTCTTCATTAACGAGACCATCGGAACAATGAAGGAAAAACTAGAACTCATGTAAGCTGGAATTTTTCTGTGAGTGATCAAAATATGAAGCAAAGTTCCGACACCGGAACTGAATAAAGCAATACTTGGATCCAATCCAACTAGTAGAGGGACAAGGACTGTGGCCCCAAACATTGAGAATAAGTGCTGTAATGATAGGAAAGCCCAACTGCTTAGTGGTGGCTTTTCATAGACATCCAGAACTGCGTCTGGATTTCGATATTGTTCTTCGTTTTTACTCAAAAAAACATCCCCTTAGTATTTTTTTTGCAAAAAAATAGTCCTCTATCCCGTGTATGCGAAATAAAAGACTGAACGTGTTTCCTTATTAGCCTCACGGGACCAAAATTTAAAGGATCATTTATTTAATTACACTTAATATAATTGAGTTGCATTGTAAAGTCAATAATGAAATACTAAAAGGAGAATTTAAGCGTTAACAAAGAGGAGATTTTTATGGTTGAATTATATATTGTAAGACATGGTGAAACGGACACTAACTCTGAGGCTCGAATCAACGGAATGTCTACCGACAAACCCCTAAACGCCAAAGGTATCAAGCAAATTGAGGAATTAGAAAAACATATTGATATCACTGATTTTGATGAAGTTTATGCAAGTCCAATGAAACGTGCAATGCAAACAGCTGAAATTTTGAATCAGGGAGCACACGAAATCCAACAAGACAAACGTCTAGTTGAAGCTGACTATGGTTCATGGGATGGTTTGAGAGAAGAAGAATTGATCGTAAAACATCCAGACGCCTTTGATGAGAATAAATATTTGTTACCAAATTATACTAAGTATGCTGTTAATGGTGAAGAATATGCGGATGTTTATAAACGTGTTGAAGACTTCATGAATGATATGGCTAAAAAAGGTGATGAGAAGATTTTAGTAGTTTGTCACGGTTTCGTTAGTCGTTCATTTGTTAAAGTCACAACTGGTGCTGAAGATATTTCAAACATCATTCAACCGGATAACGGTGGAGTATCTAAATATAAAGTTTCAGCTAGTGGTAAAAAGTATCTAATGTATTATGGACGTTTAAATAATATCGATTAGAGGGTAGACAATGAGTCTGACTAATAAAGTTCCCGAAAAGGATGTTCAAACGACTTTTAATAACATCGCGGGTAACTATGATAAATTAAATTCCATTATGAGTTTGGGAGCACATCAAAAGTGGCGTAAGAAGGCTACTGAAAAAATCGTTAATCATCCTCAAAAAGTGTTGGATCTTTGTTGTGGGACGGCTGACTGGACGATTATGTTGGGGCAAAGATTTTATCATGCTCAAATTATTGGTGTGGATTTCAGTCAAGAGATGCTCAAACTAGCTCAACAAAAAGTTGCTCAATCCAAGTTAACTAATATTACTTTGGAAACTGGCGATGCCATGCAATTAAATTTTGCGGATAATAGTTTTGATGCAATCACGATCGGCTTTGGATTACGGAATGTGCCAGATGCTGACAAAGTACTGCGTGAAATCTGTCGAGTTTTAAAACCAGGTGGACAGTTAATCTGTTTGGAAGCATTCAAAGTTGAGACACCAGTTATTAAAATTGGTTGGAAATTGTATTTTAATAAGTTAATGCCTTTAATGGGAAAAGTTTTTGCAAAGAATAAATCGGATTATCAGTACCTGGATGATTCAGTTAATCGTTTTGTTAGTATCAAAAAACTCTGTCAGATGATGCAAGATGCTGGATTCAAGAATATTGAAGTTACTGATTTAATGATGAAAGCAGCGGCTATTCATTCGGCAGTTAAAAGTATTTAGACAAAACAAAAAGAACACCCGGGGAAGGTGTTCTTTTATTTTTTTAGGGGATTAAATATATATGTTATAGGGGGGATGAGATGAGATATCTCTCATCTACAAGTAATACTATAACCAATAAGTGTGAACCAATTATATTGAAAATGTGAAGATTTTGTGAAGTTCTATTTTTTTAGAAATAATATTTTATAACTGTTGTAGCAAGCTAACAATTAAAAGGGGTGCTCAAAATGTCAAATATCAGAGATGTTGCCAAGCTTTCAGGTCATTCAGTTTCAACTGTTTCGAGGGTTATTAATAATCAAAGTTATGTTGCTACAGAAACTAAAGAAGAGATTCTCAAGGCGATGAAGGAATTGAATTATCATCCCAATGATATTGCTAGAGCCTTAAGTACCGGCAAAACTTACCGTGTTGGTGTCGTTATGCCATACAGTAATCACCCTTATTTTCAAAAACTAGTTTCCGCTATCACTCAGGCTGCCTTCAAAGAAAACTATCAGGTTACTTTATTACCTTCACATTATAATGTTAAAAGTGAAATTAAATATTTAGAAATGCTGAAACATCAGGCATTCGACGGATTGATTTTTACTTCTAGGGCAATTCCATTTGAAACAATTGTCGATTATCAGAAGTACGGTTCAATTACTTGTTGTGAAGATACTTTAGATTATCCGATTTCTTGTGCTTATACTGATCGAGAAAAATCTTATATTGATGCTTTTGAATTATTAAAGAAATTAAAATTTCAAAATATAGGCGTTACGGTAAGTCGTAACGAACAAACAAGTCGAAGTGCTAAATCAACGGTGGATTCTTATTACAAAGTTTTTGGAGAAAAGTGTCCTGAGAAACTATTAGTTAGA
Source organism: Companilactobacillus kimchii DSM 13961 = JCM 10707 (assembly GCF_001435445.1). GTDB lineage: Bacteria > Bacillota > Bacilli > Lactobacillales > Lactobacillaceae > Companilactobacillus > Companilactobacillus kimchii. The sequence continues at coordinate 13,189 of NZ_AZDH01000010.1, forward strand.
AATATGCAATTTTTCAAAGATGGAATTCAAGCGGCTAAGGAATTAACTGCCAAAAATTCAAAATTGGATGCAGTCTTTGCTAATGGCGATCAAGTTGCAGCTGGAATTATTTATCAGTTGAAGAAAATGCAGATTGATGTTCCTGTTATAGGTCAAGAAAACTTAGATTATAGTTACTTGATGAATTTCTCGACCATTGATCATAAGCTGAATGAAATTGGTGAATATGCTTTTTGGTCTCTTTTTGAAAAGAAAATCGTCAAGAAGTTAATTCCCGCGGAATTTATTTTGCGAGGAGCATTAATATAGAAGACAAATAAAAAACACCCTTTTTTCGGAAAGGGTGTTTTTCTAGGGGATTAAATATTGTTTATAGGGGGGATGAGAAAAGAGTATTGGCTCTTATCTACAGTTTGTATATTACTGGCTTATCAGGAAATTATAGTTGTTTGAAAATTATAAAACATTTTTGGATAGCCCATAGTTGATAAGTCTTTTATATTTTTATAAATTCTTTGTCCTTTTGTAACTTTAAAAGTTACATCCCATGAGAGCAGAAAACTACTCTGCAAAGAATAGTATATCGTATTTTACGCCTAACTACTACTAACTGACACGTAAAAGACAATAAAAAAAGTACCTCGGGGAAAGGTACTTTTTATTTAGGGGATTAAATATATATATGTTATAGGGGGGTGAGAAAAGGGATTATCTATATCTCTCATCTACAATTTATATAATACTCAACCTTTATGAATTAAATATTTATAAAATGTGAAGATTTTGTGAATTCATATAAATTTACCATTTTTAGGTGGAAATGATGGTAAGATGCCGTCCTCCACAACAAGAAAATTTGGCTGGAACGCCATGGGTCGACTTGGAGCTAATTATTTCACACTTCGTGCAAAATAATGGATCTCTAAATTCGGCCTTTATCTTGTTGTTCCGGACTAAATCCTGTTTCGTTTCTTAGGTATTGTAAAACCTAAATAGGAACTGCACCTAAATGAATATACATTAGTCAATATCGATATGATGTTCTGAGCTAGTCTTCTTTTCTAACTTAGGGAGGATAACTTTCAAGACACCATTGTCATAGTTGGCTTTGATGTTCTCAACGTCGGCTGCTGGCAAATGATATTGTCTCATGAAGCGGCCACTTGTGCGTTCGGACATAATCATGTCACCGTTCTTATCGTTATGGTCATTGAAGCTGTCACGACGGCCACTGACGGTCAAAACATCATCTTGATAATTGATGTCGATATTCTTCTTATCAAAAGCAGGCATATCAACGTGTACTTCATAATCTTTATCAGTTTCTTTAATGTCAGTCTTCAAGTTAGAACCTTCTAAAGCACTGTCTTCAAATAATGATGGAAAACTAGTCATCCATTTGTCCCCATTGAAAAAGTCTCTCATTAAATTGTTACGATTCATAATTTCATTTACCATAAATAATTACTCCTTTTTAAATAGAATAAATTCATTGTTAGCACTCAATACAGTTGAGTGCTAACAGAACTCCAAAAAAATAAGCTTAAAGCATTAGTCAATTTTGATGTGATGTCCGGAATCGACTTCCTTATTTACTTTTGGAAGAATGATTTCCAAAACACCTTTATTATATGTAGCTTTGATATTATCTTGATCGACTTGTGGCAATCTGTATTGTCTCATGAAATGACCACTTGAACGTTCGGACATAATTACGTCGCCATCTTTATCGTTGTGATCGGTAAAACTATCGCGGTGACCACTAATAGTTAAAATATCGTTATCGTAAGTGATATCAATATTTTTCTTATCAACTGCGGGAAGATCAACGTGTACTTCATAATTTTGATTATTTTCTTTAATATCGGTCTTTAGTGTTGAATCTTCTGGGAAATTATTGTCAAATATAGATGGAAAATTATTCATCCAAGAGTCACCATTAAATAAGTTTCTCATTAAATCATTACGATCCATAATTTCATTTGCCATATCTCATTACTTCCTTTCCCTTGATTACAAATACAGTATAAAACCTGAGTTATGGAAGTTCAAGAATTTAGCACTCTTAATTGTAGAGTGCTAATTTTAGCAAAAAGTAAGTAAAATATAACTGTAAATTATGTGATACAATTAACTTGGTAAAGAAGAGGATGTTAAAATGACTAAATTAGTTATGAGACGTATATATGACAAAGATTTACCATCAGGGTACCGTGTGTTGGTAGATCGACTTTGGCCACGAGGAATGTCCAAAGTACGTGCAGACCTTGATTTATGGGCAAAAGAGATAGCCCCATCAGCAGAATTGCGTAAGTGGTTTGGACATGATCCTGAAAAATATTTAGAGTTCAAAAATAAATATTTGGGTGAGATTAACAATAATCCATATACCGAAGAATTTCTAAAGTCTTTAAAAGAGGCTCTTCAAACACAAGATGTACTAATACTATATAGTGCGAAAGATGAAGAACATAATGACGCTGTAGTGCTAATGGAATATCTAAATTCAAATATTTAAGTATTGTAGATTGGTTGGCTAACAATTATGGAAGAATTTGATTTGCAATCTTTATTATCTAGTAGTGATAAGCTATTGATCCATCTGTTGCAGTCATATGCACAGACTAATGATATAGCTATTTTTGTGTTAAATAATGAGGATCATTTACAGGCTGGAATTTTTGGTACGCTAACAAAGAAAAATGAATTAACAAGAATAGACAAGGTTAGAGATTTATCTAAGTTGAGCGTCAGCAAATGTAAGTATGATATGGAATATGCTGACGCACCGTTGCGTGTAGCTATAATCAATCAACGGGTAGGGAAGATTTGTGTTGCTCGGGACATTGTAAAAAATACTGATCCGAGTAATATCGTAGTAATTCAAAAATTGCAGCAACAAGTTGAGTATTTAAGATACTTATTTGAGAATGTATCTAAATTGATCATCAAAGAAAGAGGACTTGATGATTTCATAATTAAATATTCACTGGATGTAGATGAAGCAATTGATGATCTCGATAACGATGAAAGTGGAGCGTTAAAGAGAATCAGACATTTGTCGACTTCAAATGAGTCAATTATTTCAGCAATTGAGTTTATTGATAATAATCTAGATAAACGTTTAACACTCGATCAAGTATCGGGGAAAGTCTATCTGTCGGATTATTATTTTAGCAAACTGTTTAAGAGGGAAACAGGTTTGAGTTTTTCGGTGTATTTGAATGCCCGAAAGATTCAAAAGGCCATGATTCTATTAAAGGAATCGGATGACAGTATTAATGAGATTTCAGATGCATTAGGTTTTACGAGGTTGAGTTACTTCAGCCAGACATTTAAAAAGTATACCGGCTATGCACCAACGAAATATCGTATTGATGGAAAAGAGTAATAATAAAAATGTAGGGGGCATTCTTACTAATGCTTCCTACATTTTTTGTTTACTCTCATAATTATTTTGATGTGTAAACGATAATTAGACGCGTGTATAGGATTTATGTACAAATCATCTTTTTTTATGAAAAAAATTGTAGTAGAATTTAAACTTAATGTAAATTACTTGTTTTTGCGTAATTTAAGGAGAGATTTTTATGAAAAATGTCTTTAAGAAGGAATCCGTCGACACTTACATCAAGGCGGATTCGAGACTAACAAAGAGTTTGGGTGCAAGGGATCTTTTGTCACTTGGGATTGGTGCCGTAATTGGAACTGGTATTTTTATTTTACCAGGACATGAAGCGGCGTTACATGCTGGTCCAGCGGTGGCGATAGCGTTCTTGATTGCTGCACTGGTCTCTGGCTTAGTCGGCATGGCTTACGCTGAATTTTCATCGGCAATGCCTGTCGCAGGTTCGGCTTATTCATTTGGTTCCATTATTTATGGTGAAATAGTCGGCTGGATTCTAGGTTGGGCTTTGATTTTGGAATACTTCTTAACTGTTTCAGCGGAAGCAGTTGGTTTTGCTTCATATTTTAACAACAATATTTTGGGAGCCTTTGGAGTACATCTACCTAAGTTCTTATCGGCAGGTCCTCTGGAAGGTGGTGGAATCAATATTTCGGCGACGTTGATCGTCTTATTGATTGCTATCATCATTTCCCACGGTGCCAGTCTTTCTAAGAAAGTTGAAAACGTTGCGGTTGTTATCAAAGTAGCGATTATCGTCCTCTTCGTTGTGGTCGGTTTCTTCTATATTAAGACTAGCAATTATGTACCGTTCTATCCTAAACAGTTCCATACTGAACCCTTTGGTTTAGGTGGAATCTCGACAGCTTGTGCTACAGTCTTCTTTGCTTTCGTTGGATTCGATGCTTTGGCAGCCAATTCAGCGGAGACTATTAATCCGAAGAAGGATATGGTTAAAGGAATTCTGGGAACGGTTATCGTCGCCGTGATTTTGTACGTTTCGTTCTCACTTGTCTTGACCGGAATCGTCAATTATAAGGACTTAAATGTTGATGATCCCGCTGCTTATGCGTTGAAAGTCGTACATCTGGATACTTGGAATAAACTGATTACCATTGGTGCCTTAGTCGGTATCTTCACATCATTATTGACGATGTTCTTTGGTGGCTCTCGTTTAGTTTATGCTTTGGGCCGCGATGGATTGTTGCCTAAGAAAATGGGACAAGTTGATTTCAAATACTCAGTTCCAAAGAATGCTATTTTGGTAGCGACAGTAGTTCAAGCGTTCTTTGCCGGCTTAGTACCATTGACTGAATTGACATCATTGATCAATGCCGGAACGCTGTTGGCATTCGTCTTTATTTCCTTTGGTATTATTCCGTTACGCCATCGTAAAGACATTCCTAACACAGGTTTCAAGATGCCTTGGTATCCATTCCTACCAATTTTTGCTGGAGTAGCTAGTTTATACTTCTTATTGATGTTGCCATCCATTTCTAAAATCAGTGTTGGAGTTTGGATCTTGATTGGAATAGTTGTTTACTTCACTTACAGTTTGAAACATTCAAAATTGCAAAATAAAAAATAGCTTCCTGACGGAGGCTATTTTTTCGGTTCTAAACTTTATCGTGTTGGTAGATTAATTCTACGGACACGATTTTTTTATAC
>NZ_AZDH01000011.1 GCF_001435445.1 Companilactobacillus kimchii DSM 13961 = JCM 10707
TCGTTGATAAACAGACAAAACCTCGTTGATAAACAGACAAAACCTCGTTGATAAACTTCTGTGAGCCTTGGGAGAGTAAGGCGCAATAGGGGTCTAAAAGAGGTTTAAAAGAGGTTTATAAAAGAGGTATATAAGAGGCACCACTGTACGAGATACAAACCTAAAACAAAAAACACACAAAGGAGTGAGCCAAAAAACGGCTCACATTAAACTCCAGTCGCACAGCTCCTTGCGCCTCACGCTGTTCGTTGCTTAAAAGGTGCGGCAAGCCACATTAATTCGGGCGCTGACGCCCCGAACCCCGTCCAAGCTGAGCCAGCTTGACCGCTTTTTCACTCGCCGTTAGGCAGGAAAGCAAAGTTTTGTAGAAACTTTGGCTTTCGCCATTTCAGTGTAAAGACTGGTTTAGAGCTGTCAATTCCTTATGCTCCCACGCTGCGCTCGTCCGCTACCATTGACAGCAAACAGTTAGTTTTTTTGAATCTTAACAAGAACTTAGCTGCTATGTTCGTTTTTCAGGGCCTTATTTTTCGTTTCTAGCAGTTTTAAGACTATTCATATACATTTATACCAAAGCAAAAAAAAAGCCCTCAGCAGGCTCTTAGAGGGCTAAATAATGAAGCCAGGACGATTAATAATATCTTCTTGTCTTTTTTGCAAAATATAAGTGTATAAGGAATCATACAAATTCTTTTTAATCTCGTCAGGTTCATTGACAGAAGCTTCAAACAATTCTTGAATATCAACTTGCCAAGGATCAGCAAGCATTTCATCAATTGGTTTTAATACTTTCTTTTCGTCCATCCTAATTACTCCTGACATCAAAATAATGATTTCAGTTTAGATTTACAGATTTTACAGTACCGTTATTCAAAATTTGTTACCAAACTTATAAAGATTCTTTGCACAGAACGATTAAAAAAATCTGGCTTAAAACAGCGTAATCCGCAACACTTTTTAAATATTTAAAACATAACAATCTTAGTTAGGTGCAAACATAAATTGAATTAAAAATACAGTCAATTCAACAACGACAAAAATTGATTTTATGGTTATCAGAAGACCGAGTGAAACAAGGTCAATGCGCACTTACACATAGAATTTATTCTATGTTGTGCTAGACCCATTAAAAACCTGTATCAGAAGTCGCCGATGGCGACAACAAAATCAAACTAATTTACCCAAAATCAATTTGGTTTAACATGTTTTCTGTACTTGCTTGATCCAAGCCTAAATAAGCTAAAGTCATTGATTCACTTGAGTGATTTAGTAAGTGCATGACTAGGCCAATATTGTAATTGGATTGCGTATAAACGCGATAAGCCCCAGTTTTGCGCATAGTGTGAGTACCAAGGTAATTAATGCTTAAAAGATCGCCGACTTTGCTCATGATTTTATAGAACTGTTTTTCCGTAATATGCCGTTCTGGGTGTTGAATGGACGGAAAGAGCCATTCAGATTCTAGTTTATGATCAAGCAGCCATTGACGGTACAATAAGAGCTCTGTTTGAACAGGTTTAAGGTACAAGGTATTAGGTTTACCAGTTTTTCGGTCATGAATAAACGCGTTTTGTTTAATAGAACCGTCCGGATTAAAAATATCGGCCTGTTTTAAGCCCATAACGTCACTCACTCGCAGTAGCGTCGCTTTACCAACTTGAAAAATCGTATAGTTACGTCGGCCAGCTTTAAAGTTATTGAGTAACGTATCTTGAACCTCTTTAAGAACGTTTGAATCTTTGATGGGTAAGACAACTTGTCGCATAAGCTGTTAGTTCCTTTACTTTAAAATTAATTTAGTTGCAGAAAACCTAAAAATCGAATATTATAGTGTAGTACGATGGTAAACTTAAGGGAGGCGGATTAGAATGAGTAATACTATTATTAAAAACAAGACAATTTCAACTCGTGTAACACCTGACATTAGTGAACGGGCTAAAGCTAACCTAGCAAAACAAGGGCTAACCGTTTCTGAGTATATACGCTTATCGTTAGTTAAAGCGGCCAATAATGAAGTTCGATTAGTCAGCTTTTTAGATTCTCCGGAAGCCTTAGCCGCTAAAAAAGAAGCAGAAACAGGGCAGGTCAAAAACATTGGTTCATTAACTGACTTTGAAGATTGGATCGATAAGTTAGATGCAAATTAAACAGACCAAATCTTTTGAACGTGAATTAAAAAAACTAGTCAAAAAACATTTCCCAATAACTGTCTTGAAGCCTTGTTTAGAAGCAATTGTTGAACAAGATGTACTTGTTTTGAAACAGATTAAAGATCATGCATTAAAAGGAAATTGGCGTGGCTATCGTGAATTTCACCCTGCCAGATATGGAAACTATGGTAAAAATTATGACAACTGGATTGTTATTTATCAGCTAGATCATGATGAATTGATTTTGTTATTGGTTGCAACTGGCTCCCATGAAATCTTGAATCAATAGCTATAGTTTAGGGGCACTTATAAAAAAATAAATTAAAATAGCCCCCAATATCTACATTATAGATATTGGGGGCTATTCTTTCAATGCTTTTGAGGGGTTATTTTTCACAAATAGACCCTCTTGTTGTTAAATTAATGTTCTAATTTTATATGCTAAACCAGGGAAAGCCATTAGCATCTTTTCTTTCCAAACCTCTGGATCAACATCAATTGCCATAACAGGAATTAGTGCATTGATATCATCTACTGCTGTTTGGCTAATTTCAGCAGCGCCCACGAGATGATTTTGCTTGTCAAAGACTAATGATAATCGTGCGTGATCATCTGTTCCAGCATAAAGAAAGTCACCTTGAGTAATATCAATATCTTTAATTGAATAATTACTGTCTTCCTTTGCTTTATCAATACTAATTCCAGCTTGAGCGAGTTGGGGGAATGTGAACGTAACGGTTCCAATTACTGGGTACCTAAGAGGTTCAGTTGTTTTATTAGTAAGTAAGGCACTTAAGTAGTCTGCTTCAAACTGTGCCGTAGAGGTTAATGCTGGTGCGGTTTTATCAACAATATCGCCCATTGCGTAAATGTTATTTGCTGATGTGGTCAAATATTTATCAACTTTAATTCCGCGGTTGCTGTACTCTACACCAGCATTATCAAGTTTCAATGCATTAATTTCAGGAACTCTACCACTGGCATTAATAACTTTATCAAAAGTGCCAAGGTTGCCGTTAGCTGATTGAACCTCATAGCCAGTTTGTGCTTCGGTAACAGCTGTAACATTTGTGTTAAATATAAAATTAATACCAAGTGAGTTTTTCATTTCATCAACTAACTGATGAACGTGTTGGCTGTAAAATCCCTCTAGCGGTTGGCCGGATCGGACAATAACGGTTACTCTAACCCCGGCAGCAGACAACAATGTAGCAAATTCCATACCAACGTAACCACTTCCGATAATTGCGACGTTCTTTGGAGTATCTTCGAGTTCAAAAAGGTTAGTACTAGTAAGTAGGTACTCGTGGCCAGGAATGTTAAGAGGATGCGGCTTTTTTCCGGTTGCGATTACAAAATTATCAGCAGTGATTTTTTTATTATTAACTTCAATGGTATGTTGATCAACAAATGATGCTTCACCCTTGATGGTAGTCGCACCCAGGCCTTCATACATACTTTGCATATTATTTAGGAATGACGCCATAGCCTTATTCTTTTGCTGAATAAGTTCTTTCCAGTCAAGCTTAGCTGGTTGAGTAATTCCCTTACCTTGCAAACGCATTGAAGTTAAGGTTGCTCGTGCTGCTCCTTCTAAGAAAATCTTGGGTTCGCAGCCTTCGTTAGGGCAAATTCCGCCAAACCGATTCTTTTCAACAACCGCGATTTTCTTTCCGCTATTCTGCATTCCCAATAGGAAACGATAAACTGATGGCCCACTGCCAATAACAACGTAGTCAAACTTCATTTATAGCTTCCCTCCATTTATTTTGTTTTCTTCTTCTTATCCTCAGTTTGCTTTTGATGTTCAGCGATATTACAACCGTCTGGCCCACATACAGCAGCATCATTATTATCGCCAAATATTGTATTAAATTGTGGCTTATCTTCGGTCATCGTAAATTCCTCCTAATTTTCTTCTTCTTGAACTCGCTTTAAGGCTTTAACAAAGACTTCATATGGTTGGGCACCACTAATTGCATACTTATTATTGATTACAAAAAAAGGTGCAGCATGAATACCGGATTGTTGAGCCTCTGCCTCGTCATTGACCACAGCTTGATGATATTGGTTAGAATTAAGCACTTTTTCTACTTCGTCTTTAGCAAGCCCAGCTTCCATTGCCGCATTTAATAGCACATCATGGTCAGAAATCGATTGACCATCACTAAAGTAAACTTGGTAGAAGCGTCTAATTACTCGTTCAGTCAAATCAGGATCATTTTTAGCTTCTGCGAATTTAATAATCCGGTGCGCATCCATAGTATTTGTAGGTACTACACTGTCAAGATCCATTGGTAGACCATCGTTATGCGCCATTTGTTCGATGTAAGCCATTTGCTTTTTGGCCTGTGGCTCCATTGCCTTATTTCCCTGAGTGAAGTGATTAATGTATCCTTCATCGGTTTCCTTTGGTGTTGCAGGGTTAAGCTCGAATGATTTGAACTCTAATTCAGTTGTGTCATAAATACCAATTTCCTTCATTGCTCGTTTCATTCGGTTAGAACCGATATAACAAAAGGGGCAAGCAATGTCTGACCAATATTTGATTTCCATAAAGTAATTTTCCTCTCTTTAATCTTTAACCGTTTGCCGATGCTTTATGGCTTCGAAATATTCAAAGGCGTTTTGCCCAGCAATACCACCATCGCCAACCGCAGTTGTAATTTGCCGCAGTTGCTTTTGCCGGACATCACCAATTGCATAGATTCCAGGAATTGTTGTTTCCATTTGATCGTTAGTTATAATCCAACCAGCTTGATCGGTAATATTTAAATTATTGAAAATTTGGCTATTTGGAAAGTTACCGACATAAACGAAAACTCCATCAGTGTCTAGAGTTGTATCATCACCGACCTGATTGTTATGAATTTTTACTCCAGTAACATGATTTTCATCACCTAAAATCTCTGTCACACTAGTATTCCAAGTGAAATCTATCTTATCGTTATCAAAAGCACGATTTTGTAATACCTTTTGTGCCCGTAACTGATCGCGACGATGAATGACATTAACTCCATCAGTGACATTAGCTAAGTACAATCCTTCAGAAATTGCTGAATCACCACCGCCAACTACAGTAACATTCTTTCCTTTAAAGAAAGAACCATCACATACTGCACAGTAAGAAACCCCTTTTCCGGAGAACTTTTCTTCACCTGGTACACCTAATTTTCGATTATTAGATCCTGTTGCAATAATTACTGCGCTTGCTACTAACTCGTCACTATCGGTTTGAATATGCTTCATTTGTTGATCATCAACGGTAACGTTTTGGACATCACCATATACAAAATTTACTCCGGCCTTAACGGTTCCTTGATACATTTTCTCACCAAGTTCAGGACCCTTAATTGTTGTAAAACCAGGGTAGTTTTCAATGTCATCGGTGTTGTTCATTTGTCCACCATAAATACCGCGATCAAGCATTGCTACATTTAAATTAGCTCGTGCTGCATATAAGGCAGCGGTCATTCCACCAGGACCGGCCCCAATCACTACTACATCATATTTCCTCATTAAATTTCACTCCAATCTACTTATTAGTCGTCACGTAACGCTAATCCCTTATCCAATGAACGATTAACAATGACTTCTTGTGCATCAATAATGGTTAACCACTATATAATCTAAATGGTCTTAGTCTTTATGGGTTTCAGTTTTCTTATTAAGGAGTCGGACATAACTTTCAGTTGCTAACGTCCCCATACCGCCAAGAATAGTTAAAAAATTCTTCATTAGTTAATAGTGTTGGTAATGAAGTTTTCGACTTCTTCTTTAGTCTTCCGATCTTTATTGACAAGTCTTCCGATTTCTTGCCCATCTCTAAAAATAACGAAGCTTGGAATACCAAAGATATTTAGTTCTTGAGCCAATTCGGTATTCTCATCACGATCGACACTGATGAAAGTGTAATCTTTGAATTCTTGTTCAATTTCTGGTAGATGAGGCTTGATAAAGCTACAATCAGGGCACCAAGAAGCTATAAAAACTAAAATATATTTTCCATTCTTCAGTTTTTTATCAAATTCTTTTTTATTCATTACTGATAGTTGTTCCATTTAGCTTCTCCCCTCTTAACCTAATTAGTATATTGAGCAAGAACGGTTTTAAGTTGGTCCTTACTGTGGAGGCCAACCAGCTTATCAACTACTTGGCCATCTTTTTTGATAATTAAGGTTGGAATAGACATAATTCCAAATGCCATTGGTGTTTTTTGATTTGCATCTACGTCCATTTTAGTGATTTTGACTTTATCGCCAATTTCTTTATCAAGTTGTTCAATAATCGGTCCTTGCATTCGACATGGAGGACACCAAGTAGCCCAAAAATCAGTTAATGTAACACCGGTACTAGTTTCTTTCACAAAGTCTTTGTCAGTTAAGTTCTTAACCATAAGAGTCGCTCCTTTATAGGTAATATTTAATTAAAGTTGTTAATTGTGATTGATCAATAAAACGGGTAATTTTTTCAACGATTTTTCCATCACGCAGCAAAATAGTACTGGGTGCGGAATAAACATTGTATTTTTTTGCTAGTTCTGGGTGAGCATCTGAATTCACTACCCGAACGTTTAAATATGAATTAAAGTCATGGCTAATCTTATTTATTATTGGTCGCTGCGTATAACACTGGGCGCACCAATTATTCTCAAAATTAATTAAGGTTAGCGTTTTATCAATAGTAGACAAGTTATGTCACTGCCTTTCAACTATTCAATCGTTTGCTTGAATAGTTTAATAATACCACATACTTTTTGTAAGTCAATATAAAAGCACGATTTAATCAATAAATGACTAAATCGTGCTTAAACTGTTTATTCTGTTATTTTATTCCAATAATAGTAACTTGAATTTAAACTAACTGCGTCAAAACCATTTCTATTTAAGATCTGTGTGGCAATGTTGGAATTAGCACATAGTCTTCCACGGCAATAAACAATAATTTTTTGATCTTTAGGTAATTTGGGCATTGATTCTTTTAATGTTTCCAATGGGACATTAATTGCCGATTGTATGTGGCCTGCTGCATATTCATCAGAAGGTCGTACATCAAGGACAAAGCAATTTTTGTATTCTTCTTGAGCTTGCTTTAAGGAAATGGTTTTAACGTTATCTTGAGCGTCTGATTTATCCTGAATTGTTTTCATATCTGAAAGTTCACTGTTGCCAATATCGGTTAATAGGTGCACAAGATCACTAATTTTGGGAGAACTAAGGCTATAAATAATATGATTGCCTTTTCGTTTTGTTTTAACCAGATGACTGTCCTTCAATATTTGTAGATGGCGTGAGGCGTTAGCTACACTTATTCCGACCCCGTTGGCAATAGTTTCAACTGATTTGGGTGCTTGAGTTAAAAGATCAAGAATTTCTAATCGTCGATCACTGCTTAGCCCCTTACCAATTTTAGATAGTTCTTCATATAGTCCATTTTTGTAGTTAACTGCTTGTTCAAACATTTTCTTTCCATCTTTTCAACTATTTTGTTGAATAGTTTACCAGTTTTCCTATGAAATTGAAATTCAATATTATTAGTTAATAAATTAATGGGCCTTGTCTTTTTAGATTTAGGAGTCATCCTATAAAAATGGACCCTATTTATAATTTTGTACAAGTTCGAATAGATTATCTTTTATTTTGTTTCGAACTTTTCTAAAGGCTTGTAGTTTTTCTTTTTCTGTTCCAGTGGTTTTTGCAGGGTCGGGTAATGGCCAATGAATACTTGTAGCTTGTGGTGGAATAACTGGACATTTATCTCGTGCATCACCGCATAAAGTGACAATTAGATTAGCTGAATTGAAGTAATTTAAATCAATCAGTTTTGAATACTGCTGACTAATATCGACACCATCTTCTGCCATAACTTGTACTGCATTTTTGTTTAAACCATGCTTTTCTACGCCCGCACTTCTAATTTCAAATTTATCGGAAGGAAAAAGTTCTTTTGCGTATCCTTCGGCCATTTGGCTTCGACATGAATTCCCGGTACAGAGAAAATAGATTTTTTTCATTTGGTTACTCCTTAATCATAATATTTTCTTTTAATCCATAGTGCTACATCAACTAATAAGATCATTACCGGTACTTCAACCATTGGGCCAATAACGGCAGCAAATGCTTCTCCAGAATTCAAGCCAAATATAGCGACTGTTACTGCAACAGCTAATTCAAAGTTATTACTTGCAGCGGTGAAAGATTGTGTCGCAGAAATTGAATAACTAGTTTTAGTCTTTTTCGCAATCCAAAAGGTTATGAAGAACATTAAGACAAAATATAGTAATAAAGGAACAGCAATTCTTATTGCGTCCATTGGTAGTTGAACTACTTTTGCACCCTTGACAGAAAACATCACTACTATTGTAAAGAGTAAAGCCCAAGTAGTAATTCTACTTATTTTTGGTACATATTTATCTTCAAACCATTCTTTACCCTTTGTGCTAATGATAAAGTAACGAGAACCAATGCCCAAAATGAAAGGAATACCAAGATAAATAAAAACACTTTTAGCAATTTCACTCATTGTAATATTAATTGTCTGTGTTTGTAGCCCAAAGAATTTTGGTAAGACACTAATAAAGAAGTATGCATAAACGGAATATAGCAAAATCTGAAAAATTGAGTTAAAAGCTACTAGACCAGCAGCATAATCGTTATTACCCTGCGCTAATTCATTCCACACAATAACCATAGCAATACACCGTGCTAAACCGATCATGATTAAACCAATCATATAGTTTGGATAATTGTGTAGAAAGATAAAAGCAAGAGCAAACATTAAAATAGGGCCAACGATCCAATTTTGAACTAATGAAAAAGCAAGTTCCTTTTTGTCCTTAAATACATCACCCATTTTGCCATAATTAACTTTGGTTAGTGGTGGATATAGCATTAATATTAAGCCTATTGCTATTGGAATTGATGTTGTACCGATAGACCAACTATTAATTATTTTAGGGAGCGATGGAAAAGCTAAACCGCTAATAATTCCCAGTGCCATAGCTAAAAATACCCATAAGGTCATATAACGGTCCATGAATGATAAATTTTTAGAAGTACGCATAATAGCCCTCCATATAGATATTTATCTATGTATAATGCAAAATAAAAAAGCTAACAGTTTGAATGTGAATCCTTACATATGCAATGGTCAGTTTTAGATAGTATTTGTGTTAATTCACTAATCAGTCCTTCTTTTTTGTTTGAATTTAAAGAATAATAGTGCCACTTAGTATCTTTTCTTACGTTAACTAATCCACTTTTTTCCAGAATACTCATATGGTGGGATAGAGTCGGTTGTGTAAAGTTAAAGTGTGCAAGTATATCACACCCACACATCTCACCACAGGACAGCATTTCTAAAATCTTAAGACGGTTAGGTTCAGCAACCACCTTTAAAAGTGATGCCAAATCTTTATACTCATAGTGCATCAGTAAATTCCTCCACATTAAACATAGACGATTATCTATATTGTATCACATGAATAATGAAAAAGATTGCCGTTCGGATTAATTTTATAATCTACCAATTGACTTCTATTTCCAAAAATGCCACCAATTTTTATTATTATGTGTTCTATCTTCTTTGTCATTCACTTGCTGTTTTTGGCCTGGATTAGAGATTTCAATCAAGTCACTTAATTTGTGTACATGTTCTTTTAGTTCTTTGTTTTCTGTCACAGTTGTTAACTGAAGTTGTTGTTGCTGATCTATTAATTTGGTTAGATGATTAATTTGTCGGTCTTTGCTACTTATTTGCTGATCTTTGGTAGCAAGCTGTTTGTCCCGTTGAAACTTTAAATCTGCTACTTCTCTTCTTAGAGTAGCGATTAGCTCATTATTTTCTTTGCTAGTCTTTGTCGCTTTTTCGCTACCTGTTTGTTGGTTCTTTGCTACCAAGTTCTTTGCTACCTTGCCTCTAATAATCCTTTCAGCTGTAAGGCTGATCACGTTTTTACCTTGACTATCTTTTTGTCGGTTCTTTGTTGGTAGTCTTTGGTAGTGGTATTGAATAGTTTGTTTAGAGACCTTTAATTCATCAGCAAGTTCTCTAATTGTTTTAGGCATTATTTCCAAACCCCTTTCGGAGTTCAGCAAGTGCTTCTTGTCTTGCTTGATCTCTTATTTTTTTATCGTGCTCGGCCTGTTTATCAGCCAATGCTTGTTTCTCAGTAGAGCCTAAAGTTAACCCTTTAACCTTGTCAATGGCGCGCCATTTTTCCTGCTCTGTTAATTCACCATTATGCTGAATATTGAAAAGTTTTTGTCGTTCATCTTGTAATTTGCCTTGTGAGAAGTCATTAGCGCCTTTCTTTTCTGGTTTCCAGGTAAATGAATACCCTATTACTGGTTTTCCACGTCCCTTGCCATATTTCTTTCTAATAGCTAGGCCTCTAAATAATGGTGTTAACTCTTCTTTGATGGGCTTTATAACATACCTATCAATATCTCCTGACTTTTTCCAATAGCTTTTAGGAATATCGAGTAATTCAAAAAAGTCTTCTTTTGATAAAAAAGCATAACCTGTTGTTCTAAAACCCTTTAACAATCTAAAAGCAGTTTTGGCGTAACTGCTTCTAAGATCTCTAAATTCCGCTAAAGCATATCTAACCCATGTATCTAAATTATTAAGAAGTGGCAAAGCATCTTTATATACTTCAACATCTATATAAGGGGAATCAGCTTCACCAACAATGCTGAATTTAGTAAACATAACAAACATCTCTCTATTTAATCCAGATTTACTACGTCTTCCAAAATGAAGTCCCATTAGTTTTTCATAAGTTCTTTGAATATCATCTTCAAAGCGATTATTTGCAGTTGGTTTATAGTTGCTCAAGTCTTTAAGTTGTTCAAAAGAAAATCTAACTGTTTGATCCCCTTTATCACGCATACGAGAAATAATTGAAAAAAATAGATTCATTTCAATAGGGGTGAATTTACGTAAGGGAATAGTATTAAGTTCTGGATCATATTTTATAAGTTCATTGCTCATAATTACACCTCTACAACTATTATATAAAATCAACGATTGTTTATCAACGATCACTATTAAAAACCTCGTTGATAAACAGACAAAACCTCGTTGATAAACAGACAAAACCTCGTTG
>NZ_AZDH01000012.1 GCF_001435445.1 Companilactobacillus kimchii DSM 13961 = JCM 10707
TGGTACTTTGGTACCAACGGAAATACACAATTGTTAAAACTTTGTTTAGTTTTGAGAGGTCTACCTGGCGCTTTCGGGCCTATAGCTCAGCTGGTTTAGAGCGCACGCCTGATAAGCGTGAGGTCGATGGTTCAAGTCCATTTAGGCCCATTTTCTCTGTTATAATTGAATAAGTACTATGGGGGTTTAGCTCAGCTGGGAGAGCACCTGCTTTGCAAGCAGGAGGTCATCGGTTCGATCCCGTTAACCTCCATTGACAGAGATGTCATACTCGTACCTTGAAAACTGGATATTAAGAATTAATGAATTAAAGAAACACCGAAAA
>NZ_AZDH01000013.1 GCF_001435445.1 Companilactobacillus kimchii DSM 13961 = JCM 10707
CAATCCATGATTTTTTAAAACCTATAAAAATGTCTAACTTTTTTATTGCACTTCATCTATGCAACCGCGAGTCTCAGATTTTTTTGTATTTCATTTAAACAAACAAGCTCAAAATCATAACGCAAACAATACCAACAACAGAAATCAAACTTTCCAAAACAGTCCAAGTTAACAAAGTTTCCTTCACTGTTAAGTCAAAGTATTCTTTGAACATCCAAAAACCTGCATCATTAACATGAGATGCGGCCAATGAACCAGCTCCGACGGCCAACACCATTAAAGCAGGATTTACTCCGGCTGAAGTCATCAATGGTAACACTAATCCAGCAGCGGTTAATGAAGCAACGGTTGCTGATCCTAATGCTACTCTCAAAACAACGGCTATCAACCAACCTAATATCAATGGCGAAATATTAACACCGGTGAACAGTTTCATAACGGCATCACCGACTCCACCATCGATCAAAACTTGTTTAAAGGCACCGCCACCACCGATTACTAATAGTAGCATGGCGATTGATTTAACAGCATCTTCCAAACTTTTCATAATTTCTGGGGTCTTAAATCTTCTAGCCCAACCCATAGTGTACATCGCTACTAACAATGAAATTGTCATGGTAATAGCTGGTGTTCCGATAAAAGCAATGATTGAATCCAAAAGTGTCGGATTCTTTGGTACGGAACCGCCATTGAATAACAATTGATAAACTGTGGTAATTGCCATTAAAATAACTGGGAACAATGATGTTAATACACTGATACCAAATCCTGGGGTATCTTCCAACTTGAATTTCTTTTGTGGTCCTAAAGCAGTTAAATTGCCTTTACGATTAAAGGCATCGGGTACAATCTTTTTAGCAAATTTTGTGTAGACTGGACCGGCAACAATAACTGCTGGTATAGCAACAATTATTCCGTAAAGTAAAACATGACCAGCATTGGCATTCAAAACAGCACTAATTGCAGTAGGTGCTGGATGTGGTGGTAGGAAACCATGTGTTACAGAAAGTGCAGCGGCCATCGGAATTCCCAAATAAAGAATTGAAACTCCAGCTTCAACAGCTATAGCGAAAACGATTGGAATCAGAAGAACCATCCCTACTTCAAAGAACAAGGCGATTCCGATGATGAATGATGCCAAAACAATAGCTAACTGTAGTCGTTTTTTTCCAAATTTTTCAATTAAAGTGTGTGAAATTCGGTAGGCACCACCGGCGTCAGCAACCAATCGACCTAACATTGCACCGAAACCGAAGACAATCGACAATTCACCTAATTGTCCTCCGATTCCGTCTTGAATACTTGTGGCAATTTTAGTCATTGGGATTCCTAATCCAACTCCAACAGCTATAGAAGTAATGATCAATGAAACAAAGGTATTTAGTTTTAACTTAATGATTAAAAATAGTAATAAGGCTACACCTAAAATTAATACTAAGAAAGCCATAATTAGTCTCCTCCTCTTTGTTATCGCTTACAGTGAATCTGTTAAGAAAAGCGCGTTCACACGCACCTTTTTATTTCACATGTTTTTTTTGGAATTCGGCAATACTCTTATACTCCGGCTCCAAAACTCTTGAGAGTCTGATCCAAATTGGTAACAATTCACGATAAACTTGGAAATTCTCTTCATTTGGTTTGTGAACATCTGTTACACCAACCATATCTTTCACAGCCGATAAGTCATCGATATATCCTAAAGCATACATTCCTAACACTGCGGCTCCTAAACAGGAACTTTCAAAACTTTCAGGAATTGTAACATCTTGTTCAAAGATATCAGCCAACATTTGTCTCCACAAAGCTGAGCGGGCAAATCCACCTGTAGCTTGAATACTCTTAGGTTTTCCGGCAACTCCTTCAATCGTCAACATAACGATGTACAAGTTATAAACGATACCTTCCAAAGCAGCTCTAACCATGTGAGCTCTGGTGTGTTTTCTAGTTAAGCCGAAGAATGATCCTCTAGCGTAAGCATCCCAAATTGGAGCTCTCTCGCCACCAAGGTAAGGATGGAATAACAATCCATCAGAACCGGCAGGAATCTTTTCAGCAATTTGTGTCAAAATATCGTAAGTTGAAACTTGCATTTGTTCAGCAGTAATTTTTTCCGGAGCAAAGAGTTGATCCTTGACCCAACGGAAAACAATTCCTCCATTATTAACCGGACCACCAACGACCCATTTATCTTTAGTTAAGGCATAACAGAACAATCTACCATTAGGATCAACCACTGGTTTGTCGACCACTACTCTGACTGCCCCACTAGTTCCGATTGTCACGGCTACTACTCCAGGATCAATCGCATTGACACCGAGATTGGATAACACACCATCACTAGCGCCAAACACGAATGGTACGTCCTTCGTGATTCCCAAAACCTTACCGTAATTAGAATTGATGCCAGTAATCGTATCCGTTGGTTCAACTAATTCTGGTAATTGATCTGTGGTAATGCCTAGGAGATCCAAGGCTTGTGGTTCCCATTTCAATTTAAAAATATTGAACATCCCAGTTGCGGAAGCAATTGAATATTCCATCTTATAAGTTCCAAATAATCTGAAGAAAATATATGTTTTGAGATCAATAAATTTCTTAGTTTTCTTAAATAAATCTGGCTTCTCATTCTTGATCCATAAAATTTTTGATAATGGTGCCATAGGATGAATTGGCGTTCCAGTTTTAGCGTAAATCTCTGCCCCAATACCGTTTGCTTTTAGTTCTTCACTGTATTTAGCAGCTCGATTATCAGCCCAAGTAATTGCACGGGTCAAAGGTTGATCGTCTTGATCCATCAAAATCAAACTGTGCATGGCTGAGGAGAAGGAAACTCCTTTTAACTCACCTTTTTGGACTTTTCCTTTACGGATAACTTGTCCTAATACTTCAATCACTGCATCAAAGATATCTTCTGGATCTTCTTCAGCCATATCAGGTACATCTTGATACAATTGGTAACCACTGTTAGCGTGAGCAATAACTTTTCCTTTCATATCATAGAGGACACTCTTTGTACTAGTAGTTCCAATATCAACGCCAATCATGTATTCCATAATTAAAACTCCTTACATAAACTCAAAATTATTTATTCTTATCGATTGCATGTCCACCAAATTCATTTCGTAACGCTGAAACAACTTTGCCGGTGAAAGTGTCATCTTCCATAGAACGATATCTCATCATCAGTGACATTCCGATAACAGGTGTTGGTACTTGTAATTTCAAAGCTTCGTCTAAAGTCCACTTACCTTCACCAGATGAATGCATTGTGCCTTTGATATGTTGTAAATTATTATCTTTAGAAAAAGCATCTTGAGCTAATTCCATCAACCAGCCACGGATTACTGATCCGTTAGACCAAACTTTAGCAACAGCCTCATTATCATATTCGAATTTACTGTGTTCCAATACATCGAACCCTTCAGCGATAGCTTCCATCATTCCATATTCAATACCGTTATGAACCATCTTGAGATAATGTCCACTACCAGCTTTGCCAGTGTAGAGATAACCATCTTTCATCGCAATACCCTTGAAAATTGGTTCAATATATTGGAAAGCTTTGTAGTCATCGCCACCAATCATGAAATTACCATCTTGATTAGCACCACTCTTGCCACCAGATGTTCCACAATCGAAGAATTTAATTCCTTTAGCTTTCAAAATTTGATTGTGTCTGAGTGAATCTTCATAAAATGAATTACCACCGTCGATCACAATATCATCACTATCTAAAAGTTGACTTAATTTATCGATCGTATCATTAGTTGGCTTACCAGCTGGTAACATGACCCACATAATGCGAGGTTTCTTCAAAGCCAAAACAGCTTCTTCCAAACTGGCAACACTTTGAGTACCCATGTCACTTGCTTTTTGTCTAGCCACTTCGTTTAAATCAAAGGCAACTACTTGATTGTCATTTCTGATTAAATTCTCACATAAGTTGATTCCCATTTTTCCTAAACCGATCATTGCTAAATTCATATTTATTGTCTCCTTTTGTAAAGCGCTTTCATTTATTGACTATAGTATATGAAAATTATTTTTAAAAATCAATAGTTTTATAGAAAAATCTTTTCAGATAAATAAAATTGTGCTATCTTATTATTGTGAGGTAAAGCCTATGCAAAATAATTTTAATATGTTGATCAAATCCTACTATGACAACTTAACCGGGACTTCAAAAGATATCGCTGACTATCTTTTAGAAAATCCCCAAACTAGTTCGGCTCTAACCATTACCGATTTGGCTAAAAAGACTAATTCTTCTATTTCTTCTATTTCTCGTTTTGCAAAGAAATTAGGATTTAATAGTTTCCAAGAATTAAAAATCAATCTGCTCACATCAACAACAGACAAAAAGGAATCTAATAACCTCTTCCAAGAAATCAATCCTGACGATACCCTGAAAGAAATGGCGAAAAAAGTTTTCACATCTAACGTGTCAGCTTTGAACGCTACGATTGATACTCTGACCCAAGAACAATTACAATTGGCTATCGAAATCATTGCCAATAAGAACTCTATTGCTTTCTTCGGATTAGGTGCTTCAGCTATCGTTGCTTTAGATGGCTACCACAAATTCTTGAAATCAGATAAAACTCCATTATTTGCTAACGACTTTCACATGCAATTAATGATGGCAACTACCTTGAGACCCGATACTTGTGCTGTAATAATTTCGCACAGTGGTGAGAATAAAGATGCCTTCAAATTAGCCCAAAAGTTACACGAAAAGAAAATTAAAACCATTGGAATTACTAGTTATGGCAACTCATCTTTGACTAAAATTGTTGATTTGACCTTACTATCGATTTCCGAGGAAACAAATTATCAAGATGAAGCTATGCATGCTATCATCGCTCAAATCTCCTTAATCGATACTCTTTTTGTTTTGACTGCCATGAAAGATGACAAACAAACAACTGATGTCTTTAAAGAGATTCGTGAAACAATCAATGGTACTCGTTTGAATAAATAGAAGAAGACCCAGAAATCAATCGATTTCCGGGTCTTCTTCTTTTCACATAGAATACTTTCAGATTCTCAAATTATCTTGAAAGGAGAATCCATCTTACTACATAGAAAAACTATTCACAATAATTTAAATAGGCACCTAATAAATTGGCTTCTGAGCCGAACCTACACTTAGTTACCTGTGCATGCTTTATATTTACCTTGATAGGCATATTACTAAAAAAATCATTGTATTTATCAATGACTCTTTCTACAAAGTAATCACTATTGCTTATCCCTCCCCCAATAGCAATTTTTTCAGGGGCAAAAATGAATTGTAGAGAAATAAGGGCATTGACGAATCTCTCCAAATATTCGTCAAATAGAGGTAAAACTCTACCATCACCCTTTTTTACTAATTCAATTAACTCTTCTCCTGAAAACTCATTAATTCCCAAAACGATACCCGCTCTTTTTACCAAAGCTGGAACACTCAATAAATTGCCTAAGAATTGTTTCTTATTATCAATATTTTCGACGATCATTGAAAACTCACCCGCATATAGATTCGTTCCATGAAGAATTTTTCGGTCATTTATAATTGCACCACCAAAACCGGTTCCAAGTACACATACCAATGCATCATCAATATTTTGCAATGATCCTAGTGTTAACTCTGCCATTGCTGCACTTCTTGCATCATTTTGAATACTGCATTTCATATTAAATTTTCTATTAATAACCTCTTTCATATTAATCCCATCAAAGTATCTTAACGATCCACCATGTACTATATAGCCCATTTTAGTATTCATCGTTCCAGGCAAGCTGAACGCTAACCCATCAAGAGAATATTTTGATTCACACCTTCTGATAATTTTAGAAATTTCTTTTAGAAACTCATCTAGACTTTTTTGTGGTGTGGAAAATTTATCATCTATAATTATTTTGCTTTTATTAATAATTCCCCACTTAACAAAGGTTCCTCCAATATCAAAACTTAATATACAATTCATAAACTCAGCCTCACTTCAATTCTTTACTATTTATTTCATCATCACTTTCAAATATAAAAATTTCTGAAGAATATTCAAACGAATAACTTACAAAATTAAATTTTTTAAAGTCACTTCTTCTAAAATTTAAGCCCATTATTTTTGATAACACTTTGATAAAAATAAAAGCTATCTTTTTCGTATCTCGTCAATTGCTTCTCATCATGATTATTTCTATCTACATAAACGAATCCATACCTTTTATTCATTCCATCATTTACACTAAGTAAATCTATAAATGACCAAGGACAGAAACCAATAATATGAACACCATCTTTGATTGCCAATCTTAATTGCTCAATGTGCCCTTTAAAATATTTAATACGTTTTTCATCATGAATTTTTCCATCTTCAAGTTTATCTTCATCTGACCAACCGCATTCTGTAACTAAAACCTCAATTTCTGGATATCTATCGTTAAGTTGCTGCATTGCATACCTTAATCCAACGGGATCATTTGACCATCCCCACTTTGTATAATCTAAATCTGAATCCTTAATAACACTAAAATCATCCAATACAAAACCATCTTTATTATTTTTATCTTTATATTTAAAGGTGGTTGTACAATACCAATTTACCCCTAAATAATTAGCAGTTCCTTCTTTCAAAGTTTGTAAATCCTTCTTCGATAAATCAAGATGAACTCTCTTATCATTTAAAGTATTTAAATAACTTTGCGGAATTATCCCCCTTATTGAAATATCCATTAAATAAAAAGAGAAATAATCTTCTAATTGTTTTGCCAATAATATACTTTTTGATTTACCATTCTCCGGTAAAGCAGTGATGTATGAAACAGCCGGTCCTATTTTTATATTTCGATATCTTTCTCTTGCCATTTTAAATACTTCTGCTTGAGCTAGACACATATTAATATTCGATACTTGGGCATTTTGAAATAGTTCTTTTTTATTATTAGCCTTAGTCCCCATAATTTCTGGCTGATTAACCATTACATTTTGTTCATTAATCGTTAGCCAATATTTAACTTTATCTCCGTATTCTTTTAGTAAAAAATCAGCATAATTATAAAAGTCCTTTATTGATTTTTTCGAAACCCAACCATTATATTTGTTCACTAATGCCATTGGATAATCAAAATGAAACATAGTTACAATTGGCTCTATTTCATTTTTTACCAATTCATCAATTAATTTATGATAATAATTGACACCTTTCTCATTTACGATTGATAAATCACCATTAGGTAACACCCTAGTCCAACTTATCGAAAATCTATATGCTTTCAATCCTAGTTTTTTCATTAAGGAAATATCTTCATCTAAATGATGATATTCATCAACAGATACAGAGCTGTCCATATACTTTCCCGCACGAGTTCTTACATCAGCTACTGATTCTCCTTTGCCATCAGAATTACCTGCACCTTCAACTTGAAAAGCAGACGTACTTGCTCCCCATAAAAAATTATTTGGAAACTTTCGATTACTATTTTTCATTTGTTATCGCTCCATTACTTTTTTGCTCTAGCTTCAATTCCTGATTATCCAATACTTTAAAGAATGGGTAATATAGAAAAATTATTACCACCATAATTAATAAGCGCATTACAACGCCTTGCCATCCCATTGTGAAGAACGATCCAATAAATTTTGGGACTGTCCATGGTAATATTACAGCTGAGAAATTAGGATTATACGTTGCAATAAATCCAATCTTCATCGCAATATATCCCATAAATCCGGAAACAACTGTACTTAAAACAAATGGAATAAACATTATTGGATTCAACATTATTGGAAAGCCAAAAATAACTGGTTCATTAATGTTGAACATATTTGGAATAATTCCCAATTTTGCAAATGATCTGTATCTTTTGGATTTACCAAATAGAAAAATACATAACATTAAACTCAAAGTACTTCCTGTACCGTCATTATTCATAAAATCAAACATAATCAAATTACTTAAATAATGTACCGTTTGACCTTTATTAAATTGATCAATTGAAATCATCATCATCGGTAAAATTATTGGAGTGATAACGGACATAATCGCATTGGGATGAATACCAAAGAAAAATAAAATATTTGCTAGCACATATACCAAGAATAATGCTGGTATAGATGCACCGACATTCATCAATGGTTGTGCAACGATTTTTGTAACAAAAGTAAAAACATCATTATAACTAGTAATGCTGAATCCAAATCTTACAATAAATACCATGAATAAAAGAATAATTCCTATAAAAATTGGTTCAAAGGATTCAGCTACCATCGGTGGAACTGAACCAGGCATCTTTAGTGTTAACTTTTTATTCTTTGATAATTTTGCATATAATAAAGGAATAAGAATGGCAATAAACATTGAAACAAATATACCAGAACTCCCTAAATTACTTAATTGAAAACCTTGTACTGATTTCTTTCCCACCATTATTGTTTGTGGTTGTAAAATAAAGAATGTTGCCCCAGAGAACAATGCAGGAATTATAGGATTTGTTTTTAATAATTTGGCATAATTATAGGAAATAGCCAAAGTTGTAAATATGGCAAGTACCCCCATCGTCCCATTTGAAATTGCATTAAACTGATCCGACAATCCAATACTTGCAAAATATTTTGCAACTGATGGTATTGGAAAACTTCCCAAAAGTGAGAATATTGCTGCGCCTAATGTTAATGGAAGAATCATCATCATTCCCCCAGACAAGGCCTGAAGTATCTTAACCTGACCCAATTTGGTCATCATTGGTACCAATTTCTTAGAGACTTTTGATTGAATATCTGATTTAGCCATTTTTGTAACCCCTTTCACCATTTAATAGTATCATCGGACCTCATAATTTAATTTTCACTAATTCAAATCAATTTTCATCTTGTAATCATTATTTCCGCTATCATGAAAATAATATATAATAACTCTTAAACTAATTGATAAGGACGTTATCTCATGGATAATTTTATAAAAATGATTGACTATCTTAATACTCATCCTAAAAATGATTCGTACTCTAAAATAATCATTTATTCTTTCAACAATTCCAATGAATTGGCCCATCTATCTATTACGGACATAGCAACCAATTGTTATGTATCAATTTCGACAGTGTCACGTTTTGCAAGGGTCTTTGATTTCAAATCATTTGCCGAATTCAAATCATACATAACAATTTATTCAAATATATCTCCAGATTTTTCATTTAGAATTAAAAATTCTGATTTAGGTTTAATTAGAAATAATCCCAAACAATTTTTAATGAATTATAAGGAGAAAATCGATGCCTCTCTAACTGATGTTATTACAAACATTAATATCTCTAAAATTGACGAAGTACTTAGTATGATAAATTCACATGATAATGTTTATGTCTTTGGTTCAGAAAGTTCATATTCACTTTTAAATGAGATTCAACGCGGTCTATTTATTTCGGGAAAATTAATTTTTTCAGGTAAAGAAACTAAAGATTTTGAGAGAATGGCTCTTAACCTAAAAAAGAATGATCTTGCGCTTGTTTTTTCATCTTTTGGAACTTTCCTTTCTGATTCCCCACAAATTATTGATGAAATTCTTAAATCTGGTTGTGATAATATCTTTATAACTCAACATACAGAAAATATGACCACTTCTTCATTTAAAAATATTTTAAATATTACTAAAGAAAACCACGTAGAAGCTGGTAATTATCCATTTCTATTTATATGTGAATTTCTTGTTCGGCGGTACTATTCACTGTTCCATAACAAAAAATAGTCTGAGATTTTATCCCTCAAAGATGATGGATAAAATTCCAGACTATTTTTTGTTGCATTTTTAAAAGAAAGAACTATAATCAAGTTTGTAAATTGATAGTGAGTACTCACTATCATGCAAAGGAGAGGATATTATGTTTACAACAATGTTTTGGATTCTAGCAATTTGGTTCATTATCAATGTAATTTGGATGTGGTTCGTAACTGATAATCAAAAACTTCAAAAGACTTTTGCTTGGATTAATGTAGTTGCCGTTATCGTTGGATTCTGGGTTTACTTCGGAGCCACCAAAGTTAGTGGCATCGATACTTGGTTCAATATCATGAATTACGCAAATATTGTCGTTGCCCTTGTTCAGTTCTACTTTGGTTACAGAAATAGCACTACTGTCAAACATGCCTAAAATCATTTCGAAGTTTTACCTCTTGTGTTCCATTTAGGATAGAATGGAACTATCAATAAAAAATGAGGTATGGCATATGGACAATCAATTTGATATTTATCGTGAAGCAGAAAAAAATGAAAAACTAACACCAAAACAAAAATTGATTTTCCAATCAGCTATCGACTTGTTCTCTAAACAAGGCTATGCCAATACTTCAACCAAAGAAATTTCCGAACATGCTGGTGTTTCTGAAGGAAGCATTTTTCGTAAGTTTAAAAATAAAGAAGAATTATTGATGGCAATTCTGACACCCTTGACTCATAAAATTCTACCCCAGGATTTAGATCAGTTTTCTCAAACTGCTTATCAGAATGGCACTCTTAATTTAAAATATTTTTTAACAACTATGATCAATGATCGTATCTCACTCTTTAAATACAACCATAAAATAATGAAGATATTCCTGAACGAATTTATCTACGATCAAGATATACACGACCGTTTGATTGAAAGCATTCCTAAAAAATCATTTAAACAGTTCAATCAGGTTCTGGATGAGTTAAAGCAAAAAAATTTATTGATTGATTGGGACAATCTTGAAATTTTTCGATTCCTAGCCTCAAATATTTTAGGATACTTGATTCAACATTATATTATTGTGGACGAAAAGAAATGGGACGAGCCTTTGGAAATAGAACACGTCACAGAGTTTATCGTTAAAGGATTAACTCCAACAAAATAGTTTTCAACAAAAAAAGTCGACGAATGAAATATTACTTTCATTCATCGACTTATTTGTTTATTTAAGAATTATTCTTAAAGTACTTCAACTGATGCTGTTGTAACACCATATGAAGGAATTTGGTTATTTGGCATAGCAACGTCTAATTGGTTAGGGTTACTGTATGCAAATGTACCTGTATCATTAACTGTTCTGATCAATACTGTACCGTCAGAAAGTGTGATCTTAAGTGTTGTACCCTTAGGGAATACTGAAAGGTTAGCAGCAACACCGCTATAACCCATGTTTGAACCTAATACGGCTGGATCATAGAAACTGATCTTGAATGTACCTTGTGATGTACCAGTTGTACTTGTGCTTGTTGTTTGTGTTTCAGAAGCACTTTGTGTAACTGCTTGAGTTTGTGTTTGTGTGTTTTCTTGTGTAGTACTTTGTGTTTGTGTAGTTGTCTCTTGGTTACTTGTTTGTTCAACATCTGTTTGTGGTGTTACCGTTTGTTGAGCATCTGTAGTTGATGCTGTTGTAGTAGCACCTGGCAATGTAACTGTTTCACCAGGGAAGATTAAGTCAAATCCGCCAACTTCACGGCCGTTTGCTTGTTCTAGTTCGGCGATTGTTACACCTGAGTTAGCAGCGATACTCTTGTATGTATCTCCTGCTTCAACTTGAACATGGTTACTGTCGAGTTGTACTGCAGCCTGAGCAGTTTGTGATGTTGCTGCAAGTGCTGTTAAAGCTGTTGTACTTACTAAAGCGATAGATAAAACTTTTTTCATGAATTAATTACATCCTTATATTTAAAATTATTGTCTAGCCCTCATTTGCTATGTTGCATATACTAACAGGTGTTTATTACACAATTACGTCTGTCAAATTACAAAAGCAGGCTTTTCTGTAATTTTAGTAACAATTCTGAAACAATAAGTCTAAATATCGTTGGTATAATAAGATTTTACATTTTATGAATTTGAAAATAATTAAAACTTATTCTGAAAATATGAGAGTATTCTTATAATAATTATTAAACAAACAAGTCTAAAATCATGACACAAATGATTCCAACGACTGATATCAAGGTCTCTAACACGGTCCAAGTCATTAAGGTTTCCTTAACTGTCAAATCAAAATACTCCTTAAACATCCAGAAACCAGCATCATTTACATGAGAAAAAGCTAATGATCCGGCACCAATTGCTAAAACCATTAAAGCGGGATTTACTCCAGCCGAAGTCATCAATGGTAAAACTAGCCCTGCAGCTGTCAATGATGCTACAGTTGCAGAACCTAAAGCAATACGTAATACAACCGCAATTAGCCATCCCAAAAGTAAAGGTGAAATATTAACGCCAGTAAATAATTTCATAACCGCATTACCGACGCCGCCATCAATCAAGACTTGTTTGAAGGCTCCACCACCACCAATTACAAGTAGTAACATGGCAATCGATTTGATAGCATCTTCCAAACTCTTCATAATATCTGGTGTTTTGAATCTTCTTGCCCATCCCATTGTGTAAATTGCTAGGAGTAGAGAAATCGTCATTGTAATGGCTGGTGTTCCGATAAAAGCAATGATTGAATCCAATTTATTCGGATTATCAGGAACTGAACCACCATCAACAACTAATTGATAAATGGTGGTGATAGCCATTAAAACTACAGGAAACAATGATGTTAAAACACTAATACCAAAACTGGGTGTATCCTCTAATTTAAAATTCTTTTGAGGTCCTAAGGCTGTCAAATTACCTTTACGACCAAAAGCATCCGGAACAATTTTTTGCGCTAATTTTGTATACAATGGACCTGCAACTACTACTGCTGGAATGGCCACAATAATTCCATAAAGTAATACTTGTCCTGCATTAGCACTCAAAACTGTACTAATAGCTGTTGGAGCTGGATGCGGTGGTAAAAATCCATGAGTAACCGACAAAGCTGCAGCCATTGGAATTTCTAAATAAAGAATTGAAACTCCTGCTTCCACGGCAATGGCGAAGACGATAGGAATTAATAAGACCATCCCTACTTCAAAGAACAAAGCGATTCCGATAATGAATGAAGCTAAAACAATTGCTAGTTGTAATTTCTTTTTACCGAACTTTTGAATCAAAGTATGCGAGATTCGGTAGGCACCTCCAGCATCAGCAACCAAACGACCAAGCATTGCACCGAATCCAAAGACAATCGAAAGTTCACCTAATTGTCCACCAATCCCATCTTGAATACTGGTTGCTATTTTGGTTAAGGGAATTCCTAAACCAATTCCTACTACTATAGAAGTAATTATTAATGAAAGAAACGTATTAAATTTTAATTTGATGATCAAGAACAGCAATAATGCCACACCTAAAATCAATACCAAGAAAGCCATTTGTAATCCCCTTTAAATTTTTGACGTGAACTACGTCGGTACTGAGGTACCGAGCTTCTAGGAACATTCCATACTTGCCGACTAGTATTTCAACTAGTCAGTAGAGGCTAGAACTATTTTACTAAGGCTTGTTCCAAGCCGATATTTAATATATTTTTACTTGCATTAATATCTCTATCATGGTGAGTACTACAATTTGGACAATCCCATTCTCGAATATCCAATCCGTGTTTACCATCGTCATAACCACAGTTAGAACAGATTTGACTAGTTTTGAATGGATTAACTATCAAAAGTTTTTTACCATACCATTCACACTTGTATTCAAGCATTAGTCTTAATGCTCTCCAAGATTGATTGGCAATGGCACGTGATAATTTATGATTCTTAAGAAGATTTTTGGTTTTCAAATCTTCAATTACAATCATGTCATTATTTTCAACTAATTCACGAGTTATCTTATGGAGATAGTCTTTCCTTTGATTAGCTATCTTTTCACTATATTTAGCTACCATGAGCTTAGCCTTCGTATAGTTGATGTATTGTTCTAAGGGCTTAGGATCAACCAATCCAAATTCTTTCTTGTATTGAATGTCCTTCAAGGCCTGAGTACGTCTTCTAGCTAATCGTTTTTCCCAATAGTGCTTCTTTTTAGCCAATTTTTTATCAAATCGTATAGTCTTATATTTTCTACCGTTTGAACAAATGACTAGATCAGAAACACCCATATCAATTCCAACTGATTTACTAGTCTTAGGTAATTTCTTTAAGTCCTCGTCAACTGTTAAAATGGCGTAATACTTATTTGTCAACGATTTACGAATCGTAACGTACTTGATGATACTAGGAATTGATTTCTTATTCTTATATTTCATTACTCCAAGTTTAGGAAGCTTTATATAAGAACTATCAATGATCTCAACGTTGTTTTTAACAAACTTAGATTGATAACTTTGTTTGGGAAACTTCTTGCTTTTAAAACGAGGAAACTTACGCTTTTTACTAAAGAAACCCCTATATGCCTCAAATAAGTCTTTATTAGTGACCTGAAGACTGGTACTTTCAGCTTTCTTTAACCAGATATGTTCTCTTTTAAAGGCAGTTAGAATATAGTTCAAATCAAAAGCTTTTAAAGCTTTCAAATCTGGATTATTTTCGTGACGTTTAATCATCATATCTAGCATATTGTTCCAAACGAAACGATTGGCTCCAAAATTGAGGTCAATCAATTCTTTTTGATAGTCATTAGGATAAATCCTTAACTTTAATCCTTTTAAAACCATACACATTAGAACCCCTTTCCCATTAAATGCAACATAATAATAGCATCTTGGGAAACATATGCGATAGCAAAAGCAAGAACTAATGTTCGCTACTTTGATCCTCATTTTGTTTAAATTATTGAGCCTTGAAAAGAATTCTTTATTACTGAATAAAAATTGGAATTAATGAAGGGACCCCCCTAGAGCCATATGCAATAAAGAAGATGTTACGATTCAAAAACATAGAAGTTATATCTAATCATATCCATATAATTATGGGTTTCTCCCAGATAAAACACCAACAAATACCGTAAAAAATCTAAAGGGAATATCGGTTAGAGAATGATTCAAGAAATGCCCGGAAACAAAATCACAATTATGGGGTGGTCATCTTTGGTCCCCAAATTATTTTATGAGTACCATTAGGAAATATATCAGAAAAAATTGTAATAGAGTACGTGAACCAACAATTAACAAAATATAATAATGGTCGTCCAAGACATTGATTCATCACGGCAATAAATTACCGAATTTTCTCAATTGACGACCTTTATAAAAAATGCGTTATTAGCGCACTTTAGTTTATTTCATATGTTTCTTTTGAAATTCTGCAATACTCTTATATTCAGGTTCCAAAACTTGTGACAAACGAAGCCAAATTGGTAAGAGTTCACGATAAACTTCAAAATTCTTTTCATTAGGTTTGTGAACGTCTGTAACACCGACCATACCCTTAACAGCAGATAAATCGTCGACATATCCTAAAGCATACATACCTAGTACGGCAGCTCCCAAACAGGAACTTTCAAAACTTTCAGGAATTGTAACATCTTGTTCAAAAATATCAGCCAGCATTTGTCTCCAAAGGGCTGAACGGGCAAACCCACCAGTAGCTTGAATACTCTTAGGCTTACCAGTCACTCTTTCAATCGTCAGCATAACAATGTAGAGATTATAAACGATTCCCTCCAAAGCAGCTCTAACCATGTGGGCACGAGTGTGCTTTCTAGTTAAACCGAAGAATGAACCACGTGCATAAGCATTCCAAATTGGGGCACGTTCTCCTCCCAAATAAGGATGGAACAACAAACCATCAGATCCGGCAGGAATCTTTTCAGCAATCTGTGTCAAAATATCATAGGTAGAAACTTGCATTTGTTCAGCAGTAATTTTTTCTGGAGCAAATAATTGATCTTTGACCCAGCGAAAAACAATTCCACCATTATTAACTGGTCCACCGACAACCCATTTATCTTTTGTCAGAGCGTAACAGAATAAATGTCCATCCGGATCAACGACTGGTTTATCAACAACAACACGTACGGCACCACTTGTTCCAATTGTTACAGCTACGACACCAGGATCAATCGCATCGACACCCAAATTTGAAAGGACTCCATCACTGGCACCAAAAACGAATGGAATATTTTTAGAGATACCTAGCAACTTACCATATTTTGGATTAAGACCAGTAATTGTATCAGTTGGTTCAACTAATTCAGGTAATTGATCAGTCGTAATGCCCAAAAGTTCCAAAGCTTGTGGTTCCCAGGCCAATTTAAAGATATTAAACATCCCAGTTGCGGAAGCAATTGAGTATTCCATCTTATAAACACCAAATAATCTGAAGAAAATATAAGTTTTTAAATCAATAAATTTCTTAGTTTGAGCAAATAACTCTGGCTTCTCATTCTTTATCCAAAGAATTTTTGATAACGGAGCCATTGGATGGATCGGTGTTCCCGTTTTGGCGTAAATCTCGGCACCCAATCCATTTTCTTTCAATTCCTCACTATACTTAGCAGCTCGATTGTCTGCCCAAGTAATAGCACGAGTCAAAGGTTGGTCGTCTTTATCCATTAAAATCAAACTGTGCATTGCTGATGAGAAAGAAATTCCCTTCAATTCACCCCGCTTGATTTTTCCTTTACGAATAACTTGACCCAAAACCTCTACTACAGCATCAAAAATATCATCTGGATCTTCCTCCGCCATATCAGGGACATCTTGGTATAATTGATAACCACTATTAGCGTATGCAATGACCTTTCCCTCCATGTCATATAAGACACTCTTTGTACTGGTCGTTCCAACATCAACGCCAATCATATATTCCATATCTAAACTCCTCACGTGATTTTCTAGACTATTAATATTATTGCATATTTTTTAAATAATTTTTAGAAATCTTAACTGTAGTAGTATGATATTTTGAAATCACGCGAAAAAAATGTACTTCTATTGCCGTCGTCCGCAAAAAATCTGTGAGCCGCTGGAACGTGGTGGACACGACTGAAGACTCACAGATTTTTTACTACCGACTAGTTTTCTTTTCCAATATTATCAAGTAAAACCGCAGTATTTTAAATTTTTTAACTCTATATAATCAAAAAAGAACCAAATTTACAAAAATAAAAACATCTATTAATTTCACCACATAAAATTATGGTGTCCTTAATAGATGTTTTTTGTTATTTTTTACTTCCATTCATCACGTAAAATTCCGTATTGAACTGAATCATAATACTTGCCTTCATAAAAACGAACTTGACGAATGCGTGCTTCTTGTTTCATTCCGATTTTCTCAGCTACATGCATCATTCGTGGATTTCCGGACCAAGTTGTTAAACCCAAATGTGGGAAGTTAAAAAGATTGAATAAGTAAGTAATATAAAGTTTTAAAGCTTGACTACCGATATGTTTATCCCAAGTATCTGTCGCATAAATAGTAATTCCCATGTCGTACCACTTTGCTAATTTTCCATCTTTAAAATGTCCACCAACGGAACCAACGATTTTTTCATCACTTGTAATCAATAGATGTTCTTTATTACCTAACCAAGCTTTTGGTGCTAAATCATTAATAAACTCTTCTTTAGTAGGCAAATCATCATGAAAGTATGGACCGTTTAGTTTTGTCCATCCAGCATTCGGATCACTAAAGGCCAATTGCCAGAATTCTTCTAGATCTTCTGGTTGTGCTTGGCGTAACTCTATTTTTGACAAATTGATCATCTCCAAAATAAAAAGAACTTGTCATTATTATATGGCAAATTCTTTCTAGTTCAACATAAAATAAATATCGTCTATTTTTTACTGCTATATTTTGAACATTTTTCTATAATTAATTTGTCCAAATACTGACGACACAAAAAGCTGATGTTTAGGAGGATTCTTTCGAAATGAAGAACCTGAAAATTAATATCTGGACAGGGATTCTGGATATCATCAACTGTATTTTATTTGCAATATCATGGCCGGTTATTTTTAGTACTGCCGCCAGTGACGCATTCGGTGGTACTAATTTAACTAGCGGAACGGGGGTATTTTTCTACGTGATGGCTGCTTTGGGAGTCATCCTTAATATTGTTGCCCTTGTTCAAAGTAGAAAAAATAATATTTCTATAGTTGGTCCTGTACTAGGAATCATAGGAAATGCCTTGTTTCTTATAACTGCTGCGATGGCATTTCCTGCTATTGTTGTAATTATTATTGGAACAGTTTTTATATTTTTACATCAACCAGCTAAAAATACTAAAACAATAAATTAGATCCACAAAAAAAGTAGAAATGCTAATCTGATAGCATTTCTACTTTTTTATTAAAACATTTAGTTAGCTTGTGCAGGTTCACGGCTACCTAATCTTACCTTTTCAACAGCATGACTGCTTTCGAGGTCTTCTTCTTTGAATCCGAAGAGGTATGTGCATACAAAGGAAACAACGATTGTAGCAGCTGATGCAATTAAGTATCCTGTGAAACTACTGTCAATACCCTTTGGATTGATGAATGAAGCAAATCCGATTAATGAACCGGCAAAGCCCCACATATCAACATGCATTAATCCGGTAATCAAACCACCAACGGCACTACCGATATTTGCTGTCCAGAAGATACGACCATATTTCAAATTAATACCATACATTGCAGGTTCTGTAACTCCAGCAAAGGCTGAAAGTGTAGCGGCACCGGCAATTTGTTTCATATCAATGTTCTTCTTTGTTTTAACAAAGACAGCCATTGCAGCAGCACCTTGAGCAACCATTGTTGCAGAAACAATAGCATTCAATGCACTGTGTCCTGTTGTAGCAATTTGACTAGCAACAACGGGAATAACAGCCCAGTGTAAACCGAAGATAACCAAGCATTGATAGAATCCACCAATCAACAATCCAGAAATAGCAGGACTGAACTTCAATAGAGCAACGATACCATTTGCTAAGTATGAACTTAGAAGTGTAATAACTGGTCCAACGATAACGATAATAATTGCACTGACAATAAATACTTCTAGTAGAGGACTAAGGATCATACGTAGTGACATAACAATATGTTTCTTGAGCCATGGTTCAATCTTTGAAGCAATCCATGCAGCAGCGATCATTGGGAAAATTGAATAAGTATAATTTGCGATATGAATAGGAATACCAAAGAAATTACTGTTGAAATTCATTGCGGTACTACTTGTTTTAGTTGCTACTTGTACCAAAGTTGGATATGCCAAGACACCACCGATAACACCCATGATGATCTGGTTAGCACCTAATCTCTTAGCAGCTGTAAAACCAACTAAAATAGGTAGGAAATAGAATACCGAATCACCCATTGCACTAATAATCATATATGTAGAACTTGTTGCAGATAACCATTTAGCTGAAACGATTAAAGCTAATAATCCCTTTAAAATACCTGATGCAGCTAACAATCCAATGATAGGCATCATGCTGGCTGTGATTACACCAATT
Source organism: Companilactobacillus kimchii DSM 13961 = JCM 10707 (assembly GCF_001435445.1). Lineage (GTDB taxonomy): Bacteria > Bacillota > Bacilli > Lactobacillales > Lactobacillaceae > Companilactobacillus > Companilactobacillus kimchii. The sequence continues at coordinate 19,240 of NZ_AZDH01000013.1, forward strand.
AAAGCACTGAAATAAAACTTCGTCTTAGGCCAAACTCCTTTTGGAGCTTCAACCTTTTCTTTCTTAACTTCAGAATCTCCACCAAATCCAGGTCCTAAAGCCTTAACAACAGCATCATAAACATCTTCAACTGCTGGTCCGATAACAACTTGATATTGTCCACCAGCTTTAGCGACATCTAGAACACCTTTCATGGATTTGATAGTGTCGTCATTAGCTTTGTTGTCATCTTTCAAATAGAAACGAACACGTGTGATACAGTGAATAACATTTTCAACGTTACTTACTCCACCAACATTCTTAACGATATCTTTACCTAACTGGTCATAATCTACCTTACCTGATGGCTTAGCAGTAGATTCACCAGGGGCCATCAAACTAACTTCAGCAACATTGTCGCCAGCTTTGATATCACCTTTAGTGACGTTAACATCTTTAACCATCTTATTGGTATTGGTAATAGCGACGATGACATCTGTTACTTTGCTAGCCCTTTTGACAGCATCAATATCCATTGTAGCTACCTTTTGACCAGCTGTAACTGTATCTCCTTCTTTAACAAATAGTTCAAAAGGAGCACCGTTTAGTTCAACAGTATCCACACCCATGTGAACCAAAACCTCTAGTCCATCATCAGTACTGAATCCAATTGCATGCTTTGTTGAAGCTACTAGCATAACTTTCCCAGAGACTGGGGATAAAATTTCATTTCCTGTAGGAATAACTCCAAAGCCGTCGCCCATGTCTTTTTCAGAAAACATTGGATCATGAACTTCAGTTATTGGTACAGCTTTTCCATTTACAGGAGCAAGCATTTTAACTGTACTCTTCATAAGAATAGCACCTCCTTGATTTAGTAACCGGTTACATCTTTCATTCATAATAATAATACATCTTGTCATGTATAAACATCAAGTTAGAACATTTTTTATTATAAAATTCGCACTAAATCAGTATTGACGGGGTGTATAATACACATTGTAATAATGTGTTTAAACAAATATATAGTTTTTATTTATGGAGGAAATAGTCATGAAACCCTTATATCTAAAGTTTACAGATGATGAAATTATTTATTCCGACAATAAAGATCTAAATAATCAACAAAGCTATAAATTTAATTCTAAACAAGAGTTAAAAGAAAATTTTCGAAATTTTGCAAAAATTCTTCCCGCTCCAGTCGATGTTTTAGTGCTTACAAATGTGCGTGAAAGTTTACTAAATAAAAATTTAATTACGTATAATGGTCAAACTATCGATTGCCGTAACGATTTAGAAAACATCTTCCACATCCCTGTTGTTAATATGGAAAATATTCGTAAAGATGGCTTAGCCCTGGCTACTCATAACGCAATTATTTATTCCGGTTGGCACCTAGACTACAATCATTTAGATCATGATAAACGCCAGTATGGTCAAGAATCCATGCAAACCATTGGTAATGGGTTCCTAGGTTTACGAGGCACTTACTTAGAGGCTAAGGCCAGTGATGATAATTACCCTGCTACTTATGTAGCTGGTGTCTTTAATCAATTATCTACCCCTATCAACAATCGTGATGTTATCAATGAAGACTTAGTTAACTTGCCAAATTCTCAATACATCAGCTTTAAAGTAGATGAAGGTGATTATCTCAGAATTAAGGACGATTTAGTTCAAGAATCAATTCGTTCTTTAGATATGAAACATGGAATTTTGACGATTTCTACTATTATAAAGTTGGATGATGGTAAAGAATTAAAAGTCGTCGCTAAGAAATTAGCTGACTTAAAAAATTATCACGATTACTACCTTCAATATTCTGTCACACCGCTCAATTTTTACGGCAAAATAACTATATTGACCCAAACAGACGCTTCAATTGTAAATAGTAATGTTGCTAGGTACCGTAATTTAGCTAATAAACATTTAATTGTCGACAATATCGAAAACGATGACAAAGAAATGTTAATGTTGGCTCACACCAGTCAATCTCAAATTGACCTAGCCATTAAAACCAATATTTCTTATCCTGATATCGACAATACTCAATACTATATGGAAAACAAATCTGAAATTGCTAGTCAATTTATTGAATTTAATGTCAAACCAAATCACACTTATACTCTAGAAAAAGCCGTCAGTATTTTCACTTCACTTGAGACCAAGCCTGACATGATTGACACCGCTAGAAATCACAAATTCATTCCTACATTTGCCGGTGCTCAAGAGGCATCAAAAGAAGCTTGGCATGATGTTTGGAAAAAAGAAAATATTGTTGTTACAGGCGACATAACTGCTCAAAAGTTATTACATTTAAATTGTTTCAGTATGACAATTGCTGCCCAAGAATTGGCTAATAAACATTTGGATGCTTCTGTTGGCTCCAGAGGTTTAACCGGCGAAGGTTATCGTGGTCATATTTTTTGGGATGAACTCTTTGATATGAACTTCTATCTCCTACACTATCCCGAACTGGTTAAAGACTTAATGATGTACCGTTACAACCGTTTGGATGCCGCCAAAGAATATGCTGCAACTAGCGATTACAAAGGAGCTATGTTCCCATGGCAAAGCGGTATGTATGGTGACGAACAATCACAAGAAGTTCACCTAAATCCTATGACTAATACTTGGGACCCTGACAATTCCAGAAAACAACGTCACGTTTCCTTAGCCGTAGCATATAATGTTCTAAATTATTACAACGCTACCCAAGATGAAGCTTTCATGAGTCAATATGGATTAGAAATGCTTTTTGATATTGCTGAATTCTGGATTGGTATGTCCAAATTTGGTCCTGATACTAGAAAGTACACGATCTCCGATGTCATGGGACCAGATGAATTCCACGAAAATTATCCTGGTGATACTGATAACCAAGGATTAAAGAACAACGCTTATACGAATATCATGGTTAGTTGGTTCTTCAAGAAACTTGCCAAATTAATTGAAGACGAGCCTGCTAAAGTAATCGATGATAATCTCAAACGAACTAACTTCACTCAACAAAATATCAAAGATCTAAATAATATTAGACACAATCTCAAATTAGATTTCAGCGGTGATATTTTGGGTCAGTTCGAGGGTTACTTCGATCTCAAAGAAATCAATTTTGACAAATACCGTCAACAATATGGCAATATTTCCAGAATGGATCGAATCCTCAAGGCTCATAATGATTCACCTGATAATTATCAAATTGCGAAACAAGCTGACACTTTAATGGCCCTATTCAATATCCGCGAGAATGCCTTCTTAAAAATCATGCTGGATCTAGGCTATCCAATCGTTAACCCTAACAAGTTTATTCACGATAATATTAAATACTATATTGCCAGAACGACACATGGCTCGACGCTTTCTCGAATCGTTTACTCAATGCTGATGCTTAAAATCGGTGAAGACAGCGAAGCTTGGAAATTATTTTATGAAGCACTAACTAGTGACTATTACGACATCCAAGGTGGCACAACTGCTGAAGGTATCCATTTAGGTGTTATGGGTGCAACATTGAACGTCGTTACCTCCTACTTTGCTGGTGTGGACTATCGTGGCAAGATGCTTGAAGTTAATCCACATATGCCAAAACAATGGGAAGAAGTAGATTTCCAAATGACTTTTAGAGATGTCAACTTCAAATTTAGGGTTACTGACAATACCTTTATCGTGACGACCGACAAGGATACGGAAATCAAATTCCTTAATCAAAAATTACCATTAACAGCTAACCAAGAAATTCAATTAACTTACTAACTAAAATAAACAAGCTATACCAACTGTAATTGATGCTCTTTTACAGTCAGTATGGCTTGTTTTTCTTATGCGCTTACACCCAGATGTGACAAGTTACTCAAAAATAACTTAATCTTTCAGTTCTACCCCCTTACCAATCAAAAATAAAATGATAGAATATTCATAATCTTTATGGAGGGGTTTTAAAATATGATAGATCTGACTAACGGCAGACCTATGAAAGTTATTTTTCTGTATACCATACCTTTGCTATTAGGTAACTTTTTCCAGCAATTTTATAGCTTCATTGATACCCTAATTGTTGGTAAAACTATCAGTGTCAATGCTTTAGCCAGTGTTGGTGCAACAGGGGGATTAACAGCTTTAGTTATTGGATTTGCTCAAGGAATGACCAGTGGACTAACTATTTTAACTGCGAGAAAGTATGGAGCCAATGATGAGGCTGGAGTAAGACAGAGCTTTGCTTCAGGAATCATCATCTCCTTATTCATCATCGTTGTCTTTACAACGATTGCTCTTTTAGTAGCTTATCCACTGCTTGTTGCTATGCAAACACCTAAAGTGTTGTTACATGACTCATTTATCTTTTTGGAGATCATCTTTGCAGGAATCTTTTCTTTTGTAGGTTTTGACTTTCTGGGAAATACAATGCGAGCACTCGGAGATTCAAGAGTGCCTCTATTCTTTTTAATCGTAAGTACAGTTTTAAATATTCTTTTAGAGTTAGTATTTATTCTCTATTTGAAAATGGGTGTAGCTGGTGCTGGCTTAGCTACTGTTGTCGCCCAAACAATCACGTTTGTGATCCTTTATTTCTACATTAGAAAACACATCCCATATTTAATCTTGACACGTGATGATTTCAAAATTGATATGGATGAGATCAAAGAATTGTTAAAAGTTAGTTTGCCAATGGGCTTTCAGTCTTCCATCATCGCCATTGGTTCAATCATCCTACAATTCATGCTCAACACCTTAGGTGCCAATGCAGTCGCTGCATACACGGTTGCCGGAAGAGTTGAACAGATTGCTACTTTGCCAGCCTTTAGTTTTGGTTTGGCCTTGGTTAACTTCACTGCTCAAAATATGGGTGCTAAGAAATTTGATCGTATCTTAAAAGGTGTCAAAGATGGAATTCTAGTTTCCGTTATTTCTAGTCTTGTCATCGGAATCTTTTTAATTTTCTTCGGGCAATCAATTTCTCATTTGTTCATGAATGGTAGTGAAACAAAAGTCTTGAATTTGATTCAAATTTACTACTACTTCAATGGTTCGACCTACTTTATTTTGTCAATTCTCTTCATTGTCAGATACACCTTGCAGGGATTGGGCAATCAAAAAGCACCAACAATTGCGGGTATCGCCGAACTATTAATGAGAGTCTTTGCTGGTGTCGTTCTTATCCGTCTATTCGGATTCTACGGTGCTGCTATGGCCAATCCACTAGCTTGGACCGGTTCAGTATTGGTATTAGTAAGTACTTGGAATATTGAGATAAAGAAACTGAAAAATATGAAGAATCTTCTGAATCATGAGGAAGCAGCTTCCGAATAATTGATACCTGAGTTTCTTATTAAAAATTCCGTCTTCCATAAAAATCGAAAATGCTGGTGGAACGCTGTGGGCATGACTTGGAGCTAAAAATTGCACACGTTGTGCGCAATTTTGGATCTTCAAGATCAGCCTCATTGTAACCGGCAAAGCCGCTAACAATGATTTCACAGCTGACCGCATTTTCAATTTTTACTCCAGACTGGTAAGTGGTTCTATCTATTACCTTTTTTCTAACTTTTTAAAATAAAAACAAAAATGACCTCTATTGAGAGATTCAAGTAAAGGATACATCTTGAATTCTCAAGGAGGTCATTTTTTTGATTAGAAATTTTTTCTTGCATTATATAGAATCCAAGGCCTTAAAACACAGATAATATTAGAACCAAAGAATCAGTCGGTAGTAAAAAATCTGTGAGCTCTCAGTGGTGAGATTTACTTAGCTTGAAGTCGTGTCCACCACGTTCCAGCGGCTCACAAATTTTTTGCGGACGACGGCATATTTCAACCACATATGATTACTAAGATATTCTTTTATTATCTTCAATCATCACTCACGACATAAATTGACTACATTCAGGATATTTTTGTATCCGTTTACAAGCAAACGATATAATATTCATAAATACATTTAGGGAGATGTTATTATGGGAATCTGGGCTATTGTCATAGGTATAATTCTGATTTTACTTTCTCTTCTAACTTTTCGTTCTGTGACAAGAACATTCAAAAAATTAAAAAAAGGTGAAATAACCAATCCCTCACCTTTTATCGCGTATGCTCTCTGGACCACCGATGTTATTGCTTTATTTATCGGTATCGCCGGCATTATGACGTTTACATTTTACTAAACTTTCACAAAATAATAGCTCCTATTTAGATATATAAACATTCTAAATAGGAGCTATTTTTAACTATTTAAAGCTTCAGCACATTCGATTAAGGCATCTTCTACTGCTGGTATTTTGCCTACATAATTCAAAAAGGCATGTGCCAAACCACCATAGCGGATATATTCGGCTTCACATCCTGCCATACCAATTTTTTGAACAAAGGCTTCATCTTGTAATCTGAACGGATCAAACTCACCTGTCATTACCAAAACTTTTTTAAAAACCAATGGATCAGCATACATTGGTGAAATTAGTGGTGCAGAAAGGTTATAATTAGCACCATTCAAATAATATTTTGTCATAATCTTATCTAGACGTTTAAATTGTGTATAGTTATTATGAAGTGCTTGTCTTTGTTCTGGATTAATTGGAATCAAACGATCATTCCAAAATGGACCATTATAATCTGAACCTTGAACTATTGTTGGATAGAATAATATGTGCTTATAAATTTCACAAATACCCATATTACTGCTTAATTGACTCACACTCAATGCAATCGAGGCACCGGCTGAATCTCCAGCTAAAGAAATTTGTTGATGTTTATCACATATATCCATCAATACTGAAAGACAATCTTCAATAGCTGCTGGATAAGGCTTTTCTGGTGCAATGCTATAATCCACACTATAGATAACACCATTGAATTTAGCAGCTAATAAGCGTAAAAATGGTAAAGTGTCTTCAGCGGAACCGCCATAATAAGCACCTCCGTGAACATAAATCAAAGCTTTTTCGTTTGATAAATTTTTGTCATTACGATAAATCTTCAAATATCTAACTTTACGATCCAGCTTATTACTCATTTCTACATCGATTCTAACTGTCGAATCGGAAGCGATTATATCGGCCTTTTGATTTCCAGCACGCAATTGAGTCAAATCATCAGGCAATTGTGGGTCATCACTCAAAGTTTTCAAATGGTCCCAAATTATTGGCTCATAAGAATGGGCATCTACCCTATCTTTAACAATCATTTTGACATTTTCTAGATGAGGAATATCGACCGATTCAATCTGATTCAATCGGCTCAACTCAACGTTATAATCGTTATTCATCATAATAAAAGCCATCCTTTTATTTTTTATTTAAGTCAATTCGTATTATCTATACTACAAATAGTATACGTCCTGTTTAAACATATTTTGAGCTAAATTATAATAAAACTTTTTATTAATATTGATTTATCAAATCACTCTATCAGGAGGGAACAAAGTGACATCTAACAGCAAAATTTCAGCCCGAGAGCACAATTTACAGTCAATCCTACATTTACTGGATATACACAAGTCTCTCTCCGCTAAACAACTCTCAACATTGACCGGATTAAGTGTTGTCAGTATCAATAAACTGATCGAACTACTGGAATTAAAAGATATCCTCACAGTCGACTTTACCAATACTAGAGGCCGTCGAGCTAAGACTTATCAAATAAACTACCAAGCGTATACCCTAGGAGCACTGCAGCTCCACGAAGTTCATGATTATATCAAGGCCAATTATTCTCTCATTGATCTGTCAGGAAAAATCATTTCTCAGACTCATTACGAAGAGAATATAACTTCAGTTGAACAACTTTTAGAATTCATTAAACAGCGTACAGCCCAAAGTAAACCTCAGAAAATAATTGTCGGCATCCCTGGTGATGAATTGAATGGTTACTTGCAGCTAATTGATGTCAAAGCATTGCGTGGTATCAAGCTATCCAAGGCTATTGAGGTTTCAACCGATATCGATACTATCATCGTTAACGATATCAATGCTTGTATCTTTGGAGCAGCCTCTTCGTTACACGAAAGTCAAAATATTGCTGCTGGAATATATTTTCCCAAACTCTATGGGCCTGGTGTCGGAATTGTCATCAACGACCAACTTATTACTGGTGCAGACGGATTAGCAGGTGAAATTCAATACGGTACCGTTGATCAAAATGAATCTCCTAAAGATCAAATTATTGATCACCTACGAAACATCATTAGTTTAATCAATCCTAATCTGCTCATCGCCTATATTGATGAATTGAACCTAACCGATTTAGAAATTAACCAAATTATTCAAACACTCCATCGACATCTACCACTCCATCAGAACTATAAATTGGATTTCAATCGTAATTTTCAAGATGATTATTTGTTTGGTCTGGCTACTATTGGTCGAAATATTATTTTTAAAAAGTTAAGTGGTAATTGAAACCGCTTAACTTTTTTGGTACAATATCCTTATCTTAATTAACTAAGTTTAAAAAGGGGTAAATACATGAGTATAAAACTAATTGCTTTAGATGTTGACGATACATTACTAACTTCCAACCAAAAGATTGCTGAATCTACTAAATCAGCTTTAAAAGAAGCTTTGGCCAAAGGTATCAAAGTTGTTCTTTGTTCCGGTCGACCACTAGCTGGTGTTAGCCATTACTTGGATGAATTGGGTGTACAGGGTGATGACCAATACGTCATCACATACAATGGAGCACTTGTAGAAACAGCCGCTGGTAAAGTCCTTTCCCGTAAGATAATTAATAATAAAGACTATCGAAGAATCGTTAAATTTGTTGAAGCTCGAAAAATGCAATATTATGTGCTTGACGATGATAGCAACGTCTATACTTCCAATCATGATATTAACCGTTTCGCCGTTACTCAAGCTTGGGAAAACAGTGCTGGAATTTTTGTCCGTGAACCAGATGAATTAGCTCCCGATTTTGAAATTGCCAAAGCTGCTATTGTTGGCGAAAAAGAGACTTTGGATCAATATGAACAAGCCGTAAAAGACGAATTTTCTGATGAATATTATGTTGTGCGTGCTGGTGCTAACTTCATCGAGATCATGCATCCCGAAGTTAACAAAGGTGAAGGTTTAACTACTCTAGCTGATATTTTACATTTGAGTAGTGATGAAATAATGGCTTTTGGTGACGAAAAGAATGATTTACCAATGTTTGATTTTGTTGGCTCCGCTGTAGCAATGGGCAATGGTTCAGATATTGCCAAAGAACATGCTAAGTATGTGACTGATACTAACGACAACGACGGTATCGCCAAAGCACTAAAGAAGTATGTCCTTTAATGAAAATTACGCACGAAATAGTTCAGCCAACCCCAAAAGTACCCTTCAAATACTACTTCCATGATGAAAATTCACCTAGACGTGTTGCCCCACATTGGCACCGTAATATTGAATTAGGTTTTATGGTTTCTAAGAACACCATACTGGTCAAAGATGATAATCAAGAAAACGAATATCATCAAGGTGACATTTGGATCATCAATTCACGAGATATTCACGAGACTACTTTTATTAATAGAAAATCAGTCTTTGTTTTCTGCCTCTTGATTGACTATGACTTCCTCAAAAAAATCTATCCTGATATCGACCAAATCCATTTTGATCTTAAAGGTAAGCCAGCTTGTTTAAAACAGTTAATCGCCTATCAAGAGTTGGAAAAACAACTGCGAATGATGATTCAACTTTTGCAGGAACCGCGTGATGATACTTTCAATCTTGATTTGACTGGTCGAATTTATATCTTGATGGCCAATTTGATCAATAATTTTTCCCACAAAGTCACCTCCAACACCTCTGTCAATGAGAGTCTAATCGATCAAGCTCTAGGACTAATCAACAGTAGTTACACTGAGGATTTGAATGGAACAGTATTAGCTCATAAACTAAATACTTCAGTAACAACTTTGAATCAACAATTTCACCAAACCGTTCAAATGTCGATTACCAAATATATCACAACTGTTCGCTTGTTGGCAGCCCAAAAGAAATTACTCAATACTAATCAAAATATCGACTATATTGCGATTGATAGTGGTTTTAACAGCACCAAATCATTTATCAGAAACTTTAAAAATTGGAAGCACACGACTCCCTATCAATACCGTAAAAATTTTGCTGAACTGGAAAGGATTTAACTATGACAATTAAATTAGTTGCTACCGATATGGATGCTACCTTCTTAGATGACAGTAAACACTTTGACACTAAGAGATTCGATAAGATTTATCAATACATGACTGATCACAACATCTATTTTGTTTCTGCCAGTGGTAATCAATATTATCAATTGAAGAACTTCTTTAAAAATTATCCTGAAACACTTTTTGTCGCAGAAAATGGTGCTTTGGTCGGTGATCATCAGGAGATCTTTAAAACTTGGCATTTTCCAGATACTGTAACTAAGAAAGTTATTCAGGTTTTGGAGAACACTGATCATATTCAATACATTGCCTGTGGCCGCAAGTCAGCCTACATTCTCAAAAGTGCAACTGAAGAATTTTACAATATTAGTAAATTCTACTTTCCACGTATTACAAGTGTCGATAGTTTTGAAGATATTGACGACGAAATTCTTAAGTTCTCAGTCAACTGTCCTCTAACTGAAACTGAAGCCTACATGGATCACCTATCTAATGGTATCGGTAAAGAAGTCTCCGTCGTTTCTAGTGGTCACGGTGATATCGATATTATTCAAGCTGAAGCTAACAAGGCTACTGGTTTAGAGTATTTATCACAAAAACTAAATATCAAGCCAGAAGAAATGTGTGCTTTTGGGGATGGCGGCAACGATCTTGAAATGTTACGTTATGTCGGTCATGGTGTTGCCATGGAAAATGCTAGTGACATCGTCTTAGAAACAGCTCCTTACCAAACAACTAATAATAACCAACAAGGTGTTCTCGAGCATCTCGAATCTGTTTTTGAATTGTAAAATCAATTTTTCTTCACATTTAATTAAAACAATCATCGATTTTCTTCAATAATTAATTCATATCTTGGCGGTAAAGTATAAGCATAATCAAATAAGAAAATATTTGGTTATCCTTCCCCTATAGATAATGTATAATCCTTAACAACTTTAAAAAAACTGTTTCTTACGAATTCAGTTCAAACAAAAAGCTCAAAATCGCTTGCTGACGGTTTTGAGCTTTTTGCTTGGTTTAATTTTCAAAATAACGTTGTTTCTCTAACTCCCAATACTTTTTATCCTCATCATTGATTTCTCTTAATACTTTGCAAGGATTACCAACTGCTACCACATTATCAGGAATATCCTTAGTTACGATTGAGCCAGATCCAATAACAACATTATTACCTATTTTGACATTTGGATTAATCACCACATTGCCACCAATCCAGACGTTATTGCCAATCTCAATTGGCTTACCGTATTCGTATCCTTCTGTTCGAATCACGGGATCAATTGGATGACCAGCCGTATAAACTCCAACACGAGGGCCAAACATAACATTGTCACCAATCTTTACCGGCGCAATATCTAACAGAATCAGGTCGTAATTAGCATAGAAATTTTTTCCAATAATAGTATTACAACCATAGTCAGTATAGAACGGTGGCGTTATATAAGGCTTTTCACCAACCTCTTTAAATAAATCCTGTAAAATCTCAGTTCTACGTGGAATTTGTTCTTCGTCGGATTGATTGAATTCCTTTAATAGTTTCTTAGCTTTCAAAAAATCCTTTTTCAGTTCTGGATCATGTGCTATATATAAGTCGCCAGCCAACATTTTCTCTTTTTGTGATCTCATAGTCATATTCCTCTATCTTTAAAAATTCATACATCAAGGATAACAATTTTTTGTCAAAAAAATACCCATTTACAAAAGCAAATAGGTACAATTTCTATTCTATCTAAAAACAGGCTTACTATTACGATATTGAATATCGTCTACCCCATCTAAAACGTTGCTGTATCTTGCTGCAGCAAAGAAATAATCGGATAAACGATTAATAAATTTAAGCACGTAATCATTGATTGGTTCTTCTTGCATCAAGGCAACGATTTCTCTTTCAGCTCTTCTAGTCACAGTTCTTGCCAAGTGTAAATTAGAAGCGGTCTTTGAACCACCAGGTAAAATGAATTTTTGAATAGCAGGAACTTTGGCAGAATAATCGTCAATCTTCTTTTCTAACCAATCAACAGCTTTATTATCCTCTGTAAAAATAAATTCATGCTTCTTATCATTGGCCGAAATTGCCAAATCAGTTCCACAGTCGAATAATAATTGCTGAATCTCTTGTAATTCATCTTTTAAAACCAAATTCTTTTCAGACAAATTAGCAATCACTACACCAACTAAGGAGTTCAATTCGTCAATTGTTCCATACGATTCAATTCTTTGAGCTGACTTATACAAAACGTCATTGCCAATAATTCTAGTCTTACCTTTATCTCCAGTACGTGTATAAATTTTCATATTTAACAAAGCTCCTTGCCTAATAATTATCTTTCTTAACAACTATACCAAGAAATAATGTACAAAAGATGACTATTTTTAGCTTTCTCAACTTTATCTATGTATAATCAGTTTATGCAACCGATATCATATGGATGGGAGGTAAGTTTTATGCATGACAGTTTAACATTACAATTACTCGGGGAATTCATTGGTACCCTAGTATTAGTTCTATTAGGTGATGGCGTTGTCGCCGCGGTCAGTTTGAAAAAATCTAAAGCTGAAGGTTCCGGTTGGATTGCCATTTCTCTTGGCTGGGGATTAGCCGTAACTTTAGGTATTTATTGTTCAGCCTTTCTTAGTCCAGCACATTTAAATCCTGCTGTAACTTTGGGAATGGCTATCGCGGGTGTCTTCAATTGGAGTTACGTTGTTCCTTACATGATTGCTCAAATTTTAGGAGCAATCGTTGGAGCTGTGATTGTCTGGATCAATTATTATCCACATTGGCAAGAAACCAAAGATTCTAAAGCTATTTTAGGCGTTTTCGCTACAGGTCCAGCTATCAGGAATTATCCAATGAACTTCATCAGTGAATTTATTGGGACATTCGTCTTAATCTTTGCCCTACTGGCTTTTACTAGAGGTAAATTCACACAAGGCTTAAATCCGATCGTTGTAGGACTTTTGATCACTGCTATCGGATTCTCACTCGGTGGGACTACTGGTTATGCCATCAATCCGGCCAGAGACTTAGGACCAAGAATTGCACATCAGATTTTACCAATTGCTAACAAAGGCGATTCCGATTGGAGTTACAGTTGGGTACCAATTCTTGGACCACTAGCTGGTGGAGCTATTGGTGCTTTAGCATACCTATTAATTCCTTAAAATATTTAAAAGTGGAACATTTCAATCACTAAAAGGGTGTTTATACCAACTGATATAGTTGAAATATGCCGTCGTCCGCAAAAAAATTTGTGAGCCGCTGGAACGTGGTGTGATTTTACTACCGACTAGTTCGTTGGTTCTAGTATTTTCAACCCTACAAATATAGAAATTTTAATTAAAAGAACAGCCTCCATTAAGTATTCAAGATATATCCTTTACTTGAATCCCTTAACAGAGGCTGTTTTTATCTTATTGAACTAAATTATTTTACAAAATCACGTATTAAACATACTTATTTCAGTGAAAATAATCAAAATACTATTTAGTCTGGAGCAAGAATTGGAAATGTGTTCAGCTATGAAATTATTGTTGGCGGCTTTGCCGCTTACAATAAGGCTGATCTTGGAGATCCATAATTTTGCCGAAGGTGAAATTATTAGCTTCAAGTCATGCCCATAGCGTTCCAACACATTTCCAATTCTTGCGGAAGACGGAAATTTAAGTACATTCGTACCTTTAATTATTAGTTATTATTTTTAAATAAATCATACTTTCGTTGGTAATTACTAAATAACTTAATCCAACGCTTACCAACTAACAATAGTAGAACGGCAGTAAACACAGCGTGAACGACATCAAAGTAAAAGCTAGCAGCTAAAGAGGTCAAAATACTCTGCCAACTAATTGGATTCACAAAACCAATAATGTAATAAACATCCATGATCCAGCCCATGATAAACCCTGACAAAAAGCCCCAGAGAGCTAATTTCCAAGTTGCGATATCTTTTTTCAACATCAATCCTGATATCAAGCCAATTAACCCCAAAGCAAACATCTGCCATGGCGTCCAGGCACCTTGACCAAAGTACATATTTGACGTTAAAGCAATAATTGTTCCCATCAAAAAGCCCGTTTCCGGTCCACTGACAATAGCCCCTAGAATTAAAATAAATAGTTCCGGTTTAACTGCCGGAATAGCCGCAAAGATGATTCTTCCTACGACTGCTAAAGCACAGATAATAGCAATAAAAACAATCTCCCGTGAAGTATGCGGTGATTTTTCAAACCTCCAAAAATAAACGCCCAAAGTCAAAACCAAAAATCCAAAAGAAAACAATAAATAATTTTTACTTGAAAAAATGGCCATTAAAACTAACACTAAAATTGCTAAAACTAATAAAGAAATTGATTTACGATTCACGTCGTCTAATATCCTTCCATGACAAGGCTAGTGGAAAAGTTTCCCTTAGTGCCTTGTTTATTTCCGTCGTATAGAAAAATTTATCTCTGAAAAATACTGTTGGTGCAGCAAATTGACTGATTTTTCCATCAAACATCATCGCTATTTGGTCAAAAAATCTTGCCGCAAATAATAAATCGTGACTATTCACAAACACCGTTCCACCGTCATTTTGAAACTGATTCAACATTTGGCCCAATTCTAGTTTCTTATTGGGATCTAATCCCTTAGTGGGTTCATCCAAGAATAACATTTGGGGGTTCTTGATGAAACCCAGAGCCAATGCTAAGAATTCTTGCTGACCACCACTCAAGTCATAAGGACTCGTCTTTTCCAAACCAGTTAGAGAAAACTTTTCTAACACCGCTTCAAGTGTAGTGTCACGCTTGCTTAACTGTAGCTGATATTTGATTTCCTCAGCTACCGTATCCTTCATGAACAGGATAGCTGGATTCTGTGGTAGAACGAAAACTTTCCGATAGAAATTGCTTTGAACTTTATGACCGGTAAATAAAATCTTGCCCGATTGAGGCTTCAATTGCTGCGTCATCGTCTTTAACAATGTCGTCTTTCCCATCCCATTAGGCCCAATAACACAATAAGACTGCCCCTTTCTCAACTCAAAACTAACATTATTGATAATCTGTGGGCCATTGAAGTCAAACCGAAAATTTAAATGCTTGATCTCCAAAATATTTTCAGCGGAAGTGTCGATCTCAACTTTACGAGGAACACAGTTTAACGATGCCCTGTTCTGATTTATTAGGAGTCCAACCTCCTTATTGCTCAAAGGTAATTGTTTATCTGCAGACAAATTCAGCTCCAAAATCAAACGGTCAACTTGGGTCAAGTAATTTTTGAGGTGAGGATTTTGATAGATATCACGCAAACCTGTATTCACTGGTGCATCCTCAATCAAACTGCCCTTCTCCATGACTAGTAATCTGTTGGCATAGCGAATTGCACGATCAATCTCATGTTCAACCAGTAATACTGTCACATTCAATTCCTCGTTGATTTTATGTACCATCTGCAATAACTTTTCGGCCGCAATGGGATCTAATTGGGAAGTCGGTTCATCCAATAACAAGACCTTTGGCTTCAAAATCAAGGCACTAGCTAAGTTGACTAATTGCTTTTGTCCACCGGAAAGGTGTTTCTCATTAATATCCAACAAATCAATAATCCCTAAATAACTGGCAATTTCCGTAATCCGTAACTGAATCTCATTTTGGTTACAGCCCTGGTTATCCAAGACAAACTTCAATTCATCCCGCGGAGTTTCCATGACCATCTGGTTGTCAACAAACTGTGACACATAGGCAAAATTATTATTGTTTAATGACAAGTCAGTCACCAATTCACCTGACAAAACTTTTCCCACCGCTAAATCAGCTAACATTTGTTTCAATAAAGTACTTTTACCACTGCCAGTTTCACCAATTAATACGACAAAATCACCCGTTTGAACGGAAAAATCAATATTTTTTAACGATACTTTTTGACTGTTGTTGTATTTGAAGCTGTAATCTTTGAAATGTAAAATTTCCACCATAAGTAATTTACCCCTCCAAATATAACTGGTAATAAAATCAAAATCACATTAATTAAAAGTAAAACAAGTTCTGAATTAGTAAAGGTCAATCGAACATCAATTGAACCTAAATTAATGACACCAACTTTACCAATAGCCATCACAATATCAGCTACTAGGCCTGAAACCACCAAAACTGACAATAGAAAATCGGCACCTCTGTATTCCAGCTTACCAATACTTTTTTGATGATTATTGAAACCACGCAGAATTAATGTATCTGAAACGTTCATAAAACTGGCGACAGCTTTATTCAAAATAATCTCCATTAGATCCATCGTTGACTTTAATTTAGAATGCTGTACCTCATCTTGAGTTCGAAATTTTCTAATCGACTTCGTTTCATTATAAATTTGAATGATCCGTGGAATGAATTGAATCGTCAAAATAAAGATCAGTGCTACATTCTTCAACAGACTAGATAACAACTCAAAAACCGTTTTTACTCGAATCAAAGCATTATAAATATAAAAAGCCCACAACAAATTTACAAAGGATATTCCTAAAATAAGACCATTAAGTAACGATTCTTGTGTAAGTCGAAACGAATAGAAAGTCCAGAATACATCTTCTCCACGTTGATTCAAAATTAAATTAAACGCAAAGGTCACAATAAAGATTACGCAAGAAAACTTGAAATAAGTTTTTATTTTCTCACGGTTAACCAGAATAGCCATAAAGATTAAAGCTATTAAGCTAATGAGAGAAATAATTGGATTGTTAAAGAGCAGCGATATCAGGATAATACCAAGCAAATAGATGAAAATCGTCACGCTATTAGTTCTTTTTTGAAAGTTCAAAATCAACTTATTCATCATCGCACGCTCCTTTCTCAATATTCCTATTTTAACTTATTCACGAAAAAAATCTATTTGATTCATTTGGATTTTTCTTTGTTATAATAAAAATCGTTGTACAAATTGAGGAGGAAAACAATGAAAAAGATTACAGCATTTTTATTGTCATTATTAATGTTACTAGGAGTATTTGCTCCAGCAACTGCGACAACAGTTCAAGCCAAGGCATCTAAGAATATCAAAGTTACTTACACTTTGAAGAAGAACAAAAAGAAGATTGCTAAGAAAACTATCACATTAAAAAAGAATGCCACTGTTACTGACGGTCTAAAGAAAGGCTGGAAAGTTAACGACAAAGGCGGCTTTATTTCAGCTATCGATGGTCACAAACAAAATAACAAGAAGAAAATTTACTGGACATTCACTGTTAACGGCAAACAAGTTAACGTTTCAGCTGACAAAAAGAAATTACATAACAAAGACAAAGTTGTTTTCAAATTATCAAAATATAACGGTTAACGATTAAATGAAAATATGAGATGAGGATAAATTGAATATCCCCATCTCATATTTTTTTGTGTAAATAAGTAATTCATTAAGTTAAGTTTTTCTTAACAAAGATAATAACCCTCTTTTATTATATTAAAAAGTGCTATTTTATACTTGAATAATATATTCGGAGGAATTAATTATGAATAAAAAGAAAATTGTTTTAGCCTCAACACTTGCTGTTTTATTAGCCCCATCTGTTCTTAATAATTTACCTACAAATCAAACTGTTCATGCTGCCAACACTCAACTAATTGGAACCGTAAGACGTGGTGGTGCTGCCACGGTTGACGCCAACGGTAATTACGTTCGTGGCGGTTACTTAGGGAATTTCACTTCATGGAGATTAGGTCAAAGAATCACTATCAGTGGCAATCCTTACTATGAAGTCGCAACTAACCAATATGTTGACGCCACAGCTATGAATATTAGCAATGGTAATCAAGTACTCAACCCCGTTCAAAAAGAAGTATCCTATGTTAATGCTGTTAAAACCATTACTGGCAATAATGCTACTGTAGTTAATGATAATGGTTACAGCTTGGGAGTTACCCTTCCTAACGGAACTTCATGGAAAGTTGACCAATACAAAGTTATCAACGGTTACCCTTACTACCGTGTGGCCACAAATGAATGGGTTAAAGCTTTAAACTTCACTTCTGACTACAACGGTACAAGCAACACTAACAATACTGTTGCCAATACTAATGCTCAAAAAATCATCACACTTCGCACTAATTCAGTCATCTATAATGGCTTAGGTCAAAACACTGGTAGAACTTTACCAAGTAACAGTTCTTGGAAAGTAGCTCAAGAGAAGACTATCAACGGTCATCAATATTACCAAGTAGCTACCAACGAATGGATTCTAGCTACCGAGGATAAGAACACTTCTATCTTCAGTAATGGTACTGCAACTGGTACCTTGGCTAAGAACGTTCAACTATATAACACTTCTTCAAATTCTATGACTAGATCACTTTCGACTGCTACTTCTTGGAAGATTTCTAGCGTTGTAGAGAACAGCGCAGGTTACTACTTTGCTCAAGTTTCCAACAACGAATGGATTCCATTAGGCGGATCAGTCTTTAATGATGGACTCCTTCAACAAGAGTTGGCTAACTCTGCTACTTACGAACCAAGCTTTGCTATCAGTCTTTTCAAATAATAATCGTAAAAAAATAAGGCAGCCACTTTGACTGTCTTTATTTATGTTCAATTTTTTCTTGGAGTTTATGATTATTTAATACTTCTGCACAGTAAAAGGCTCGATTTTTATACAACTGTTGCTTATCCTTATCGTCATCCGCTTGATAAACTAAATAAAGATTATAGTTCAATTCATCTAGAAAATAGGATAAGTGATTGTCATTGGCAAAATTCAAACCACGCTCAGAAATACTTTTGGCTGAATCAAATTGTTCTATTTGTAAGTATGCCTTACCTACCATTTTAGCAAGAAAAATTATTTCTAATCCACTAGCATTATTAACATTAAGATTTTCTCTCAAAGAACTGCTAATCAAACCGAGATAGTAATCAGCTTCATCAAAGTGCTTCTGGCGATAATATATCTTGCCCTTGAATAAATACGACATCAAAGTATAGATATTATCTTCATCAGTCTTAGTTTCTCGCAAAACTTTATCAAAGTGGAAGGAACTCAATTCATAGTTACCAACATTGAACTTTATGACACCAAGAATGAAGTCACATTGTGCCCGATCCTTAGCTTTAATTTTGTCTTGAATTAGAGCAATCTTATCTTCAATTGAATCTAAATTACCTAAAAGAACATCTTTTTCGATATCATCCAAAATAAAAGTTTGTTCAGGTTTGGAATCACTGGAAAATTCACTAAAAACATCATTCAAAGAAAGATCCAGGCGCTGACAAATTTTTATCAAGACATCCATTTGAGGAGTCATGTTATGCTTTTCCATTTTACTAATAGTATTTTGATTACACAAACCACTAGCCAAGTCGCTTTGAGTTAGATTCAAACTACGTCGTTTATCATAAATTACTGATCCTAAGAACACGTCTCTACCTCACTAATCATTATTACAAGTTAGTATAATTGTACCATTCGAAATTATATTTTACCTTTTAACGTAATTTCTTAAAGAAGGTTTTAAATATGATATACTACATTGTTTGAAATTTTTATAAGAAAGGAAAAAATATGTTTGACTCTTTACAAATTTTAGCAAATTTCGATTTACTCAGAGATATGAGTCACCATTAAATATAAAGTAAGGAGAATTAAAATTGGAACAATTTATAATACCGTCTTGGTTAGTTCTTGATTTTTCAAACACCTTATTAATGTATATATCAATATTTCTATTAATTCCTAACTTATACTCAAAAAGAAACGTAATATTATCTTTTTCTTTGAGTTTATTGTTTACTTTTATTGATTTTTATTTTCCTAATGCTTCGTTATTGCTTACTTTCTTTACATACCTCTTATTTTTAAAACAATCAAAATTGAATATAAATTTACCAATTCAAATCATTTTATTCTTGGTATCTTTTTTATTAACTTCTCTCACCCAAGGAATAGCTAGTTACTTTGTAATAAAAGTTTTTAACTTAGGATTCAGTGTTTATTCATTTAAAACTTTATTAGGAACAAT
Organism: Companilactobacillus kimchii DSM 13961 = JCM 10707; assembly: GCF_001435445.1. Taxonomy (GTDB): domain Bacteria; phylum Bacillota; class Bacilli; order Lactobacillales; family Lactobacillaceae; genus Companilactobacillus; species Companilactobacillus kimchii. The sequence continues at coordinate 39,335 of NZ_AZDH01000013.1, forward strand.
TCTACTAACATTAATAAACTACACTTTAACATTACTAATTATTATCATTCTAAAATTTATATTGCACCTAGACACTATTCAAAATATTATTCATAACAAGACAGTAATTAAAATGGCTCTTTTATCAACTATCGTAATAACCGTCTCTTATGCATCATTAATATTAATGTCTAGACATGAATTTAATCAATTAACCTATTTAAAAACAACACTATTGGTCAGTTTAATGTCTACTATATTTATAGTAATAGGAAGCATCATGTTGGTAATGGGATACATGAAAGAAGTGAGATCCAAATATGAAATCAGACATCTGAAGGAAAGAAATTTATACATCGAGGAACTTGAAAGAAAGAATACTGAATTGAGAAGATTCAAACATGATTACAAAAATCTCCTTACATCATTATCGGTTTCATTAAGATCTAACAATTCTAATAACGATTCTATTCAACGGCTTCTTGATTATGCAGATAGTAATGTTGATATGACTTCAACCGTTGAAAACGCTAATTTATATCATCTTAATGACGATCTAGTTAAGGGAATTATTATTACAAAATTAGTAGCTGCCAAAAATAAGCATATTGAAACCAACTTTGAAGTAGATCAAAGCATCCTCATTCCTAAAACTTTATCGGTCGAAATAACCCGTATTCTAGGAATTCTTTTTGATAATGCTATTGAAGCATCCCTATTAACTAACAATCCTGAAATAAGTTTTGCTCTTGTTACATTTGATAGTTATCTAGAGTTCATTGTAAAAAACAATATTGCCTCATCTGAAAAAATCAATTTGGATCAAATTTACCAAACTGGTTATACATCTAAAAAAGATCATAATGGTTTGGGACTATCGACTGTTAATAAAATCATTCATTCAAATAGTAATCTACTCTTACAAAACAAAGTTAAAGACGGTTACTTTTCAACAATCCTAACTATATTGGAAGATAAATAATGCTACTTAATATAATAATTTGCGAAGACGACAGAACCCTTAGAATGTACTATCAATTAATAATCAAGGATTACATTAAATCTCATCCGGACATTGATATGAAAATTATGTTATCTACTGGAAATCCTAATGATGTAAATATTTATTTAGACAACAATCCAAAAGAGATGAAATTCTTTCTACTGGATATTGAATTTCCTAATTCAAAAATAAGAGGTATAGATTTAGCTACTAAAATCAGAAAAAATGATTTGAATGCTAAAATTGTCTTCATTACGACACATGAAGAACTGATGCCAATGATTTTCGAACGAAAAGTAGAACCTTTGGATTATATTACTAAGGAAAAAGGAATTAATAATATTAAAAGAAAAATATACACTGATTTAGATATCACTGTTGAGCGATTAGTCAGACCGCAGAATAAGCGATTAAAAGAATTCAATTTCAGAATTGGTTCAAAACAATATAACTTTGATATTAATCAAATTAACTATTTTGAATCCTTAGAACATACTACCAATGTATTCCTGCATGCCACTAATCAAAATATTGAATTTCCTGATACTTTAAAATCTATCTCTCACAAAGTTCCTTATTTCTATCGTGCTCATAAAAGTTTATTGATCAATCCTAATAATACCCAGTCTATTAATAAGAAGGAGCGAAAGATTTACTTTAAAGATGGTTCTTCTTGCGATATATCAAGAAGAAGATTAGTTGATTTTTCTCGAGAACATCCGGATTTAATTAAAAAGTAAAGTCCAATTGCTTCTATATAATATAGAAACAATTGGACTTTTTTGATTAAGCCAAACTAGCTTTTGGCAAAATATTAATAATGTATAGCAAGATAACGAAGACTACGAACAACCCGTACATAATTGGATTAATTTCTTTTCTCTTACCTGCGGCTAACATTGTAATTGGATAAACTAGGAATCCGAAAGCAATTCCGTATGAAATGTTATATGTTAGTGGCATACCGACAATTGTTAAGAATGCTGGCAGCGCAATTTCAAATCTATCCCATTGAATTCCACGCATAGATTGAGCCATCAAAGTACCAACGATGATTAGTACTGGTGCTGTAACGTTACCTGTTACGACTGACAATAATGGTGAGAAGAACATTGATAATGCGAACAATACTCCGACGGTAATTGAGGTTAACCCAGTTCTACCACCGACAGCAATACCAGCTGATGATTCAACGTAAGCTGTTGGAGGAGTTGTTCCAAAAACGGCACCACTGACCATTGAGATAGAATCAGCCATCAAAGCATGACCAATTCTTGGCATTTTACCATCTTTGTCTTGCATGACATCAACTTGTTCGGCTAATCCGATCAAAGTACCAGCAGTATCAAAGAAGGCCACTAATAGGAAGATAATAACTACGGCCCACAATTGAGGTTCCTTGATATCAACAATATGTGCCACACCAACACCAAAGGTTGGCTTCAAACTAGGTATTCCTGAAATAATATGTGCAGGTGCTGGAATCAATTTTGTTACCAAACCGGCAACTGTTGTGAAGACCATTCCGATAAAAATTGATCCTGGAACCTTACGTGCCATTAAAATTGCTGTAACTAATAATCCGGCGATTGTTAATAATGTAGTTGGATTAGTAAATGATCCAATTGCAACAAGTGAAGATTTACTTGCTGTAATCAATCCCCCACCTTGCAAACCAACGAAAGCAATGAAGATACCTAATCCGGAAGCAACTGCTAATTTCAAATCCTTAGGAATTGCGTTGATAACCACTTCACGAATTTTCATCAATGAAAGTACTAAGAAAATCAAACTGGCAACGAATACCCCAGCCATCGCTGTTTGCCAAGGAATTCCCATCGCAATAACAACTGAATAACTAAAGAAGGCATTATCACCTAAACCTGGGGCAATGGCAATCGGATAATTAGCCAAAATTCCCATTAAAACTGAACCAACCACAGCAGTCAATGCGGTAGCTGTGAATAGTGACCCCTTGTCCATCCCTGAGTCTCCCAAAACCTGAGGATTAACAAACAAAATATAAGCCATTGAAACGAAAGTAGTTAAACCAGCTAAAATCTCTCGTCTAACGTTCGTCTTGGCTTCTTCCAAGTGAAACAAGCGCTCAAGTAAGCTCAAGTTTCCCCTATTATCTAATGAATTCAATATAATTCGCCCCTTGTAAAATAATAAACTTTTGAGAACTCATATAGTATTACAGATTTTAAGCATTTTTTCAAGCTAAATAAAAACTTTTATATAGTTTTTCACTAATATTGTTCGTATCCAATGATAATTTTATTTATTTATACTATTAATAAACATATTAAAGACAGTTTTTCTTAATATTATCAGTTAAATTCAAAACACATATTTCATGAACTATATCATGGATATATGAATATCTAATACGTATTTTACCGAACGATTAAGTTTTTATTAACATGGCCTATTTATTGAGTTAAAAAAATATGGTAGTGGTAATTTGTAATTGGATAATACATTAATTATAGGGAGATTAATTATGAATAAGAAAAAAATTGTTTTAGCTTCTACTCTTGCTATTTTACTTGCTCCTGCTGCCTTAAATACATTACCAACTACACAAATCGTTCATGCCGATACTCAATTGATTGGTACCATCAGACGTGGAGGTGCTGTTGCCGTTGATGGTAATGGTCACTTTATCAATGGTGCTGCCTTTGGTAACTTTACTTCATGGAAACTTGGTCAAAGAATTACTATCGGAGGTAATCCTTACTATGAAGTAGCAACCAACGAATATGTTGATGCCAGCTCTATGGATATCACACAAAATGGAAAGTTACTCAATCCAATCAATAATCAAATTTCTTACATCAACCGTGTTGAAACCGTTGGTAGTAAAGCCGCTACTATTGTTAATAATAATGGTGCTGCCACAGGCGTAACTTTACCCGCAGGATCAGCTTGGAAAGTTGATCAAGTTAGATACTTCAATAGCTATCCCTACTATCGTGTAGCTACTAACGAATGGGTCAAAGCACTAGACTTTAATGTTGCATCTTCAGTGAACAACGACAGTCAAACTGTTGTAACTACACCAACAGCACATCAACCAATTACATTACGTACAAACGCTACTCTATATAATGGTAATGGTGTTAGTCTAGGAACAACTCTACCAAAGGGCTCTTCATGGAAAGTTGCTCAAGAAAAGACAATTAATGGCCATCAATATTATCAAGTTGCTACTAACGAATGGGTCCTAGCTACTGAAGATAAGAATACTTCTGTATTCAGCAAAGGTACTGCTACGGTTACTTTGGCTAAACCAGTTCAACTTTACGATACTTCAAGTAATTCAATGACGAGAACACTTCCAGCCGGATCAGCTTGGAAAGTCAACGCTACTGTTGAAAATAGTGCTGGTTACTTCTTTGCTAAAGTTTCAAACAACGAATGGATTCCACTAGGTAGCTCAATCTTTACTGACAATGTCTTACAAGAAGAACTAGCTAACTCATCTGCTTATGAACCTTACTTTGCAATTAACCTTTTCAAATAATTGAAATGAGATGATTGAAGTGACAAAACGTCGTAATTAATCTATCACGTCAGATTTTAAATAAAAGGACGAATTATAATGATAGATTACACATTTCAAAAACCAAATTTTATTGATTCTAAACAAATTCTTGACCTTTATCAAAGTGTTGGTTGGTTAGCTTATGTTCAACAACCACAGACAACGGTTGAAGCTCTTAATAATTCTGTTGTTCTTTGGGCCATTGAAAATAAAAAGCTGGTCGGCTTGTGCCGTGGTATCACTGATGGTAAAACTATTCTTTATATTCAAGATATTTTGGTTAACCGCTCTCATCAAGATCAACACATTGGTACTGATTTAGTTAAGAGATTCTTGAAAAAGTATCAAGATGTTGGACAGACAGTTTTAATTACTGATCCTGAAGATAAAACATTAGCTTTTTATCAATCACTGAAATTCCAAGAAGTTAAACCATCTGGATATGGTCGAGCTTTTGTCATGGATCGTCGATTCAATTAGCCATAAACGTCTCCTTAATTGGGAGGCGTTTTTTATTTCTCTTTTAAAATTAATTATTAAGTCTATAATTAAATTAAAATAATTATAATTATAAAGGAAATACTAATGTTATTATCAAAATACTTTAAGCTGGCCAAATCTAAATCCCTCTTTTTACTAATTCTGATTCCAATTGCATCGGCCATTGAGATTTCCGTTTCATATCTACTTCAATTAATTACCGATACCGCTACCGGTAAAGGATTTTTATCCTATACCAACTTAGTTTCTGTCGTCATTATTTATATTATTGTTGATGCCTTAGTCTATTTTGCTTCATCATATCTTGAGCAAACGACATTAAACGACATTATCAGCGCTATCAAGAATAAATTACTCTCAGCCATGTTTCGACAAAATACCGGTGTTGGTCACGATGTTAAAAAAGTAACTACCGACTACTACAATGATTTTACTTCCACCACTGACATTCTTCGTTCTGACTATCTTCAAGGCAGTATCAACTGTTATAAAGAAATTTGTCAATTTGTTATTGCAATAGTCTTATCACTAATGATCAAACCAGCTTTGAGTTTCGTCATTATCCTGCTCTGCATCCCCGGACTCTTCTTACCTTTCTTTCGACAAAAAAGTCTGAAAAAGAATAAACATCAATTGATTAATATCTCTGAAAAATATACTGGACGTTTACAAGATATCACCAATGGTTTGCGAACCATTCAGTTATTCAATCTCCAAAAAATTCTTACTCATATCTTTCAAAATCAAAACTCCGAACTATTAAAAAGTCAAAACAAAGATCAGTTGATCCGTAAACAAATTGGCGGTATCAGTCAACTTCTAGATAACTTCTTGTACCTAGGAACTTGGGTTGTAGGTATCTACTTCGTCCTCCAAAAGTCGATCACTTTAGGACAATTAGTCGCCTTTTCTCAACTGATGATCTTCATTTCCGAACCAATTCAATCCGCATCCGGTTTAATCGGTGATGTTTTAGGTGGTAAAGAAGCCGCTCAAAAAATCAATTCCAAAGTGAATGTTTCATCTGAAAAAACTAAATTCCTGACACTTTCAAAATTGAAATCACTCAATTACGATAACGTCTCCTTCAGTGATCAACAAAAGAATATTCTGAAAAACATTTCTATAAATTTTGATTCTACTAAACATTATTTACTAGTTGGTAAAAGTGGCAGTGGAAAATCTACTCTAATCAATCTACCACTTAGTCATACTAACTTTATCGGTAAGATTCTTCTAAACAATCATCCCTTGAACCGTTACAGTTTGATTGATATATTTGAACAAATCAACTTACTAGAACAAGATAGTTATCTATTCGACGACAGTTTGAAAAATAACTTAACGCTATATTCCAATAGATTCTCAAATGAAGAATTGATCAACACTCTTAACATCGTTGGCCTAGAAAAATACGCATCGGTTGATAGCCTATCCTCACACAATAATAATTTCTCTGGTGGCGAAAAACGTCGAATCGTTTTAGGAAGATTGCTGTTAAAAAATGCTAATTTCAAAATTTTTGACGAACCGTTAACTGGCTTGGACCCTAAAACCGCCCACGATATAAGCAAAATTCTGACTGATTTGCACTCCGGTTGGATAACCGTTACTCATCAATTTGATGAACAATTATTTGAACATGCTGATGAAATTATTATTCTCGACGGTGGCGAAGTAAAAGTTCAAGGTGGTTTAAATGATTTTGGTGTTCATTCTTGGTTGAAAAAATTGAATTTAATCGGTTAAAAAAGAAGATAACTTTTCCCGAAGGAAGACTTGAAGTGCCCTAAAATTGTTAGACATAATCTAACAACTTTAGGAGCACTTTTTTT
>NZ_AZDH01000014.1:0-175853 GCF_001435445.1 Companilactobacillus kimchii DSM 13961 = JCM 10707
AAAAAAAGTGCTCCTAAAGTTGTTAGATTATGTCTAACAATTTTAGGGCACTTCAAAATGGTCTGAATCCTCTTTTTTATGTTTAATTTAATTTTTAAAATATATATTAATCTTCGTCGTTAAGATCGTCTTCATTAAAAACGATATCTGATGTATCTTCATCATCTTTAATCTTATCAACAGTTGAAGCCATATGATCTTTTAGGGCATCTGTCTTGTCATTAAAAGCATTTACTAAGTCACTATTAGTATTTAGACCTACACCGCCATTGTTAAAATCGCCGCGGATAGTCTTAATGTTTTCAATTAACTTTTGTCCTGATTCACTAGTTAAATACTTAGAAGCTAAATAGCCTGATGCGCAACCTAAAAATAGGCCAACAATAAAATGATTATTTTTCATAACTAATTATTCTTCTTTCTTGGCCATACTTTGGTGGCTGTCTTTAGAACTGTAGCCACATTGCCTAATGTTAGTAAGTTTTGAAAGCTAAAACCTGAATTATGGTGCTCTGAAGTTGCAGCAGCACTCTTCTTACCCAGATTCTCCACTGTATCAAAAAGTGGATTCAACTTACTAGACTTACTGTTAACGTCATCCATCAAAGTATTTGTCTTATCAACAAGCTTTGTACTTTGATCCATGATTTGATCCGTATTCTTAGATAGGATCTCCACCATCTTAGTAGTTTCCTTCATTGTTTCTTGTAACTCTTGAAGCAATTTAGCAGTTTGTACTAGTGTTCTGGCTAAATATACAACCAACACTACAAATGCGACTGCAGCAATCAATCCTGCAATTTGTCCACCAGTCATAATATTACCCTCCTGTATTTTAATAGCACTTTCATACTAGCATTATAACAATTTTAGGGCAATTAATTACCAAATAATCCAATCTTGCCACTGTTTTTCTAACTTTTTAATAGCTTGTCCACGGTGACTGATTTGATTCTTTTCGTCGACAGTTATTTGAGCCATCGTCTTACCCAATTCTGGCACATAGAACAAGGGATCATAACCAAATCCATCGTCTCCCTCTGGGAAAGCGCCTATAACTCCATCTACTTTTCCTTCAACAACTAAATCCTTATCATTCTTAGGATTGGCAAAAACTAGAGTCGAGACAAAATGAGCTGTACGTTTTTCCTTAGGAACTCCACCTAACTCACTCAATAACTTAGCATTATTAGCAGCATCATTGTGATCACCCGCATAACGAGCCGAATAGATACCAGGACGTCCATACAAAGCATCCACCTGTAAACCAGAATCATCAGCAATTGTTGGTAGGTTGAAACGTTCCATGACAGCATGGGCCTTTAAAGTAGCGTTTTCTTCAAAAGTTTTACCAGTCTCTCTAATTTCTGGGAAGCTTGGTAAATCTAACAAAGTTTTGATTTCAAAATGTTCATCATCAAAAACACGCTTGAATTCACGTGCCTTACCAGGATTCTTAGTTGCTATTATTATTTCTTTCATCGTTTCCTCCAATATTTACTAAGCTGATTTCATCAATATCCGTCTTCAACCAACGCTTTGCCAATCTTGAGAATTCATCAATATCGCTAGTTGCATGTAATTTCAGTGTATGTTTCTTGTTATCAGCTAACAAATTATTTTCAGTTAGATATTTAGTTGCCACTTTAACAGTACTTACAGCTGGATCGACCAACTTAGTACCTGGCAAATAATCATTGATTTGTTTCTTTAACATTGGGAAATGAGTGCATCCCAAAATTAAAGTATCATAATCATTATCCTTAAAAGGTTTTAACGTTGCTTCAATATTATCCTTAGCTTCTTTGGTATCAGCCTGATCGTTTTCAACAAAAGAAACAAACTTTTGTGCTGCCACACCTAAAGAAGTAAGTTTAGGATCAATTTCTTGAATAGTTTTATTATAGCTCTTTGAATTAATAGTTGATTCAGTTCCAATAATTCCGATATGGTCAGTCTTAGTTACTTTAGAAGCTTCTTCAGAGCCTGGCTTGATCACACCGATCATAGGAATAGTAAATTCTTGACGCAAAGTTTGTAATGCATTGGCAGTTGCCGTGTTGCAACCGTAAATTATTAATTTTACATTTTGACTAATTAAATACTGTACCATTTCACGAGTATAAGATATGATTTGGTCATGTGTTTTGACTCCATAAGGCATTCTGGCCTCATCACCGATAAATACAACGTCTTCGTTAGGTAATTGACGAATTACTTCTTTTACCACTGTCAATCCACCTAGCCCGGAATCTAACACTCCAATTGGTCTATTATCACTCATATGTTACCCCTGCCTTCATTTAAGCGAATTATCTGTATTTTATGAAAATAATTATGTGCTATCTTTTACATTGACTTAAAAAGCAATTATTCTAATGATATAATGAATTGTCTGAAAAAAGGAGTTAAAGCAATGGCCGCAAAATCAAATGATCTCAACAAACCAAAGTTAACAGATACCCAAGATGATAAAAGTGAAAATACGTTAACTGAAAATTACTTTGCAGTTTCGGTACTCCGCGATTTTATCCTTCCTGATCTACTCGATAAAGATACCGTCGAACTACTATATTGGGCAGGTAAAAATCTTAGCCGTCAATTGATTCTTGACATGCAAAGCCTACCTGAACTATTTCAAAAAGCTGGCTTTGGTAAACTTGAAATTACCAAACAAACTAAACATAGTTACATCTATACGTTAACCGGTCCCGAAGTTGTTCAACGTTTTGATACTAATAATGATGACCCAGAGTTTTCATTAGAGACTGGAATAATTGCTGAAACTGTCGAAAAAACTATTGCAGCATATTGCTTAGGCACATATACCGTCGACAGCAAAGCCAAAAGCGTTTCAATTAAAATACAAATTGATCGAAACTAAAGTATACACCAAAAATGCCCTAATTCGCAGATGAATTAGGGCATTTTTTATTTGCTATTTATTTTGGATTAATCAGAATAGCCATCAAGAATCTTAGCTAGTTGAGCTTTATTATGGAATCCAGTTATCTTATCAACTACTTCGCCGTCTTTTTTAACAAGCAATGTAGGAATAGCCATAATTCCAAATGATTTAGGTGTATCTGGATTAGCATCTACATCCATCTTCAAAAACTTAACTGAATCATCTTCTTCAGACAATTGTTCAATAACTGGTGATTGCATACGACATGGACCACACCATGTTGCCCAGAAATCAACTAGGACAACGCCATCTTTTGTTTCTTCCTCAAAATCTTTGTCTGTTACTTCATCAACCATTATAATCACTCCTTAACTGGTTAAATATTATCATTAATAACCTGATTTTAAAAAACATTTTGCTTATATTACAAATCAACAATTGTTGCACCGGAACCGCCTGAACTGGCTGGAGCATAGCCAAATGACTTAACTCTAGGATTGCGTTGCAAGTAATTAGTAACACCTTTTCTGATAACGCCAGTACCAAATCCATGGACGATTGTTACTTGATTATAACCGGCTAACAAGGCCGCATCAATATATTGATCTAGATCTGACATAGCCTCTTCATAACGTTCACCACGTAGATCTAACTTACTTGATAGACCTGTACTTCTTGTTCTTCTAACCATAGTTGGTTTTTTCTCAGGTTCAGGTTCGGTTGATTGAACTTTTTCAAGATCTTCAGCACCAAACTTCATCTTCAAAATACCTAATTGGACTTCATATTCATTATCTTTATTCTTACGAACAATCGTTCCAATTTGATCGTATGGCAAAGCTTTAACATCATCGCCGACTTTCAAAATTTGTTTACGCTTATTACGACGCAAAACTTTATTCTTCTTGATTGTTTCATCTTGATGTAAGTTCTTCAAACCAGTCTTAGCTGAAATAATTTGATCTTCCTTAACCATTGATCCCTTACGTTCCATTTCGCGAAGATGATCAATAATCTTTTCAGATTCCTTCTTAGCTTTAGCAACGATTTGATTAGCACGAACTTTGGCAGCTTGGATTTCAGAAGCCTTGGACTTATCCAGAGCGTCACTCTTTTGTTCATAATCTTTTTGAACATCTTTGTTCTTAGACAATTGAACTTGTAACTGCTCATTCTTCTGTTCAAACTCTTTACGACGATTCTCCAAGTCGGCAATCATGTTATTCAAGTCCTGACTTTCACCGCTCATCAACGACTGACCACGATCAACAACACTACGATCCATACCTAATCTAGCCGCAATATTGAAAGCATTACTTGCACCTGGAATACCAATCAATAATCTGTATGTAGGTTTTAATGACTCATCGTCAAATTCCATACTAGCATTGATTGTTTCAGGTGTATTGTAAGCAAAGACCTTCAATTCTGGATAGTGAGTTGTTGCCATGATAAAACAGTGCGACTGGGCCAATTTTTCTAGAATGGCAATTGCAATCGCGGCTCCCTCTTGGGGATCAGTGCCGGCACCAAGTTCATCAATCAGAACTAAACTGTGTCCTGATACTTTATGAATGATATTAATAATATTATCCATATGTGATGAGAAAGTACTCAAATTTTGTTCGATTGATTGTTCATCACCAATATCGACAAAAACTTCATCAAAGACGGCAATTTCACTTTCTTCACGAGCTGGGATAAACAAACCAGCTTGAGCCATCAATTGAATCAATCCCAAAGTTTTCATAGTAATAGTTTTACCACCAGTATTAGGACCGGTGATTAACATTGTCTTATATCCATGACCCATTTTAATATCATTGGCTACAACCTTATCAGGGTCGATTAGAGGGTGTTTTGCATTGTAAAGTTCAACTACATGGTCCTTCGAAATTAAAGGCTCTGTCGCCTTTATTTCACGTGCATACTTAGCTTTAGCATTGATTAAATCAAATTGAGCCAGTACTTCATTGTTTTTGACGATCTCATCAATTTCTGGACGAACTAAATCCGATAGATCATTCAAAATACGAACTTCTTCCATCTTTTCAGAAACTTGAGATTCATGTAATTGATTATTTAGGCCAACAACAGCTTGAGGCTCAATATAAAGTGTTTGACCACTAGCACTTTGATCGTGGACTACACCACCAAATTTAGCTTTATATTCAGTCTTAACTGGAATTACAAAACGATCATCACGCAATGTCACGATTGCTTCGGTTAAATACTTAGTATTTTTACCACGAGTATATTGTTCCATTGATTGTCTGATTTGGTCATTCAAACGCGAAATACGTCCTCGGATATACTTCAAATCATCAGAAGCTGTATCCAAAACTCGGCCAGTATCATCTAATGAGCGAGAAATTCTCTTTGTTAAACCTGGATTATCAATTAATTTATCATTCAATTCGTACAATTGACGTAAATCAATTCTGTCATCCTTTAAACCTGCAAAGAATTCTTTCAATTCAGTTGTATTCTGAAGTACTTGTCCTATTTGAGCCAATTCAGTTCCATTTAAATTACCGTCTTTTTTCAAACGGTTGGCCTGATCATGTAGATCAGCCAATTTTCTAACAGGGATTTCCCCCTTAATACGAAGAATGTCAGCACCATCTTTAGTTTGATCGATCAATCTTTGAACAATTGATTCGACTGACATCGGCATTAACTTTTTTAAGAGAGTATTCCCACGCGTTGTGATTAGGTATTTGGCAATTTCAGCTTTGATTTTGTCAAATTCTAATACTTTCAAAGCCTTATTATTCATACTCTTCTCCTGTTATAAAATAAGACTGAAACAAACGTCTCAGTCTTAAAGTTTTACATAGCTCCTATCCACAGATTACTTAGCATTGCCGTTAAACCTGGCGTACTCTTAATCATCGTCGAAGCTACAAATGAATGTTGCAAAGCATGTTGAATTCCGGATACTGGAATCATTGCCAAAATTAATAAGATCATAAAGATCGTTACATATGTGACAACAAAACCAATAATTCCACCACTTAATATATTAACGTCATTATACATTGGGAAATAAGTTAAACGTTTAAAGTAAAGCCCAGCAAAACGAATAATTACCCAACCAATGAAACAAACGAATATAAAAGCAAAGGCACGGTAAAATGCATCATCTAATTTCATACCAACTTTTGTCGTGAAAAAGGCAAACTCACTGCCCAAGCTAGCTGAAGGGTATGGTACGATCATTTCAAATTTAGGACCAAGGGCCTTATAAGTCACCCATGCTAAACAAAAGAACAGTCCATATCCAACTGCATAAAATGCCTCCATGGCAAGGCCACGGCGAGCACCAATATAAAAACCATAAATCAAAAGTAAAATAAGTAAAAGACTAAGCATTATTTCCCCTTACATCAATCATGCTAAAAAGCGAATTTGTGAATCATATTTTAAGATAAAAACATCAAACGATTGGCTTGCGCCAATCGTTATTTTTATCTTATTCTTCGTCACTTGTGAAGGTATTTAATACCTCTTGAACCATATCCCATTCTTCAGGATCTTCAATTGGATCTAATTCTCCTGCATCCACATCACCATTTTGGTCTGGTGTGAAAGAAAAGGCTTGGATCTCAATTTCATCTGAATCTTCTGAAGCCTTAGGATATAGAAAGACATATGATTTACCATAATCATCTGAATCAAAAGTAAAGAGAATCTTGTAAACTTCTTTATTACCTTGTTCATCACTTAAAATAACTTCATCTAAATCTTTTGGTGGTTGTTTTTCACTCATATTTATCACCTAATTCCGTGTTAGTTTACCTTTGGCATCAAGGTAATTTTGTAAAATCATTTCGGCAGCAATCTTATCAACTACCTTCTTACGTTTACGACGTGAAACATTTGCTTCATCAATCAGCATTCTTTCAGCTTGCACAGTTGTCAAACGTTCATCAATAAAATCAACTGGTATATTGAAACGATCTTCAACCATTTTACCGTATTCACGAGATTTTTCCGCTCTGGGTCCTTCAGTATTATTCATATTTTTAGGCAAACCGAGAACAACTCCTGTAGCCTGCTTTTCTTTAATGATCTCACCTAAACGATCTAAGCCAAAATCATCTTTCTTTTCATTCATATGAATAGTTTCCACACCCTGTGCTGTCCAGCCTAATAGATCACTTGCTGAGACACCAACAGTTCTTGCACCAACGTCTAAACCTAATAATCGCATTTACTTACCTTGATTGAGATAACTCTTAACTAATTCTTCGATTATCTCGTCTCTTTCATGTTTCAAAATCAAATTACGGGCATCATTATGTCTTGGAATATATGCTGGATCACCAGAAAGAAGATATCCAACAATTTGATTAATTGGATTATATCCCTTTTCTTCTAGTGATTGATAAACACTTTCAAGTGTCTCTTTGACATCTTTGCCTTTGTTTTCATTAAAGTCAAAACTCATTGTTTTATCAAGTGAACTCATGGCAAACCTCCATATAACAAATATTTAAGTGACTAGAATGCTTAGTTCAATTATAGCCCACTTTAATAAGATTTAATAATATCTTTAGCTAATTGTAACGCATTTGTTAAACCAGCTGGATTTTTACCACCGGCTTGTGCCATATCTGGACGACCACCGCCGCCACCTTGAATCTCTTTGGAGATCTTCTTAACGATATCGCCGGCTTTAACACCCTTAGCTTGTGAATCTTTATTTACAGCTACAACTAGACTAGCCTTATTGTCACCACTAGCACCTAAAACAAGGATGTCTGACTTCTCGTCATTCTTCCATTTATCAGCTAGTTGTCTCAATGTAGCCATATCAGTTGGGATAATATTAGAAATAACTTTATAACCGTTAATTTCTTCAATACTATCAAAGACTTCAGCAGACTTTTGACTTGTTAATTGAGTCTTCAAGTTTTGGTTGTCACGCTTCAATTCTTTGATTTCATCAACTAATTGACTAGCACGAACTGGAACATCTTTTAATTGATTTACTTTCATATTCTTAGCTGTCTCTTGCAAAGCTTGCAATTGATCATTTAAGTATTCAAATGCTTCCTCGCCAGTTACAGCCTCAATTCTTCTTGTACCTGAACCAATAGCTGATTCAGAAGTAATCTTGAAGAGACCTAGTTCTGAAGTATTACGGGCATGTGTACCACCACAGAATTCAGTTGAAAAGTCGTCGATTTCAACAACACGAACGGTATCACCGTACTTTTCACTGAATAGAGCAATAGCACCCTTCTTCTTCTTAGCTTCTTCAATAGGTAATACTTCTGTTTTAACAGGAATAGCTGCCCAGATTTTTTCATTAACGATTTTTTCAAGTTGACTAATTTGTTCAGCTGTTAATGCTGAATTGCTATTGAAATCAAATCGTAGGTAGTCAGGTTCAACTAAAGATCCAGCTTGATGTGTTCTTGAACTAACAACATCACGTAAAGCCTGATCCAACAAGTGAGTAGCAGTGTGATTGTGACGAACCTTTTCACGGAAGTCACCATCAATTTCCAACTTGTACTCTGTATCAGCATCAATTTCTGACATTACATTCACTAAATGAATATTTTGTCCGTTTGGTGCATGTTGAACATCAACAACTTCAGCAACTTGATTACCCTTTAAATCGTAGATATTACCGATATCAGCAACCTGTCCACCCATTTCAGCATAGAAAGGTGTTGTGTCGAAGACCAATTGTGCTTGACCTTCTGTGACATTCTTAACTTCTTTATCATTAACGATGATATTCTTCAAAGTGCTTTGTGTTTCGTTGTGATCATAACCAACAAATTCACTAGGTGTCTTGATTTCCATCAAAGTTTCATCTTGCATACCCATAGATTGTAAGTTACCACGAGCGTCACGAGCACGTTGTTTTTGCTCTTCCATATTTTGCTTGAAACCATCTTCGTCAACTGTTAGTCCTTCATCACTAGCATATTCACGAGTTAATTCCATAGGGAAACCGTAAGTATCATAGAGCTTGAAAGCTGAAGCACCATCAATAACTGTTTGGTTCTTCTTCTTCAAGTCAGCAATTTCACCGTTTAATAGTGCTAGACCAGCATCCAAAGTTTCTGAGAAACGTTTTTCTTCTTGTTGAATAGTCTTAGCAATAAAGTCTTGTTGTTGGCTAACTTCTGGATAGTAACTTTCCATGATCTTACCAACAATTGGAACCAATCTGTAAAGAAATGGTCCATTAACGCCTAACTTCTTACCATTCAAAACAGCACGTCTGATAAGTCTTCTGATAACATAGCCACGACCTTCGTTTGAAGGAAGAGCACCATCACCAACAGCAAATGAAACAGTTCTAGCGTGGTCGGCAATGATCTTGAATGAAATATCATCCTCATCATTTACACCATATTTCTTGCCACTCAATTCACCAACGTCTTCAATCAATGGCATAAATAGATCAGTTTCAAAGTTAGTCTTTGTTCCTTGAATGATAGATACAAGACGTTCTAGTCCCATACCCGTATCAATATTTTTATGAGGTTGTTCTACATATTGACCATTTGGTAAATGATTCAATTCTGAGAAAACAATGTTCCATACTTCTAGGTAACGTTCGTTTTCGCCACCAGGATAGTTCTCAGGATCATCTTCTGAAAGGTTATTGAACTCTTGACCACGGTCGTAGAAAATCTCTGAGTCGGGACCACAGGGACCTTCACCAATATCCCAGAAGTTATCTTCATTCTTAAGGATATGATCTTGAGCAATTCCAGCTTCAGCCCAAAGTTTTTGTGTTTCAGTATCCTTAGGATAAGTTGTGATATAAAGATTGTCTTTATCCATACCAATCCATTCAGGACTTGTTAGAAACTCGAAGGCCCAAGGAATAACTTCTTTCTTGAAATAATCACCAACTGAAAAATTACCAAGCATTTCAAAGAAAGTTTGGTGACGAGCTGTACGTCCGACATTTTCAATATCATTAGTTCTAATACATTTTTGAGCATTAGTGATACGAGGATTTTGAGGGACAACTGTTCCATCAAAATATTTCTTCAAAGTAGCAACACCAGAGTTAATCCATAACAAAGTTGGATCATCATGTGGAATCAATGATGCACTAGGTTCAATCATGTGACCTTTTGTTTGGAAAAAGTCTAAAAACATCTTTCTTATTTCAGCACTTGATAAGTTTTTCATTTTATCTCCCCCAAAAACGAAAAATCGTTGCAAGTCCAAGGACGCCCATGCGCGGTACCACCTTGTTTGCAACGATTTCGTTAGCCTCTCAATATTTTATATACAATTTAAATTGGCAGCATCTTTACATTAAATACTTAGGCTTTCGCACCAACCGGCCTTCTCTGAAAGTACTTAATACAAGATATATCCAAAGAAAATATTAACCACCAACTCAAAAATTGTCAATATTTAAAACTAACTATTATTTTTACGTCTTACGTCTCTTTGCTTACGTCTCTCTTGTCTAATCTCAATTTTACGTTGTTGACGACGTTCATCTGAGATGGCTTGCTTGATCTTCTTCTTGTAACCTGGCTTCTTCTTAGTCTTTTGTTTCTTAACAAAACCGACTAATTTAGTATCAAGTTTTTCTTGAGTTGCCTTACGACTTTGACGACGATCACGTTCTTTAACGTCAACGATTTCACCGTTCTTAATATCCTTAGGCTCAAACTTGATGCCCATATGTTCAATTTCATCAACTTTGTGATCTTCACCTGGTTCATACAAAGTAATGGCAATACCAGACATCCCATTACGGCCAGTTCTACCAACACGATGGATAAAGAAGTCTAGATCATCAGGAATTTCAGCATTAATAACGTGAGATACACCGTTAATATCAATACCACGTGCAGCCAAATCAGTAGCTACAACGAATTGATATTCCATGTTCTCAATCTGTTTCATCGTTCTCTTACGTTCTCTAGGTGTTAAACCACCATGAATACGAGCCGTCTTCAAACCTTTATTACGCAAGTAATGGTAAATCTCATCTACAGTCTTCTTAGTATTGGCAAATACCAAAACCATATATGGTTCACCGATTGTCATAAGTCGATAAATGATTTCCTTCTTATCACGACCATGAGTGAACATTAACCAATTATCAACATTCTTAGGAATAATACTGCTATTCTTAATCTCAATTCGTTTAGGACCATGCATGTATTTATCCAAGAATGGTTCCAATTTTTGTGGAATTGTAGCTGAGAAAACCATCATCTCACGATTTTCTGGTAATTTATTAGTAATTTGATCAACATCATTTAAGAAGCCCATGTCCAAAGTCATATCGGCTTCATCAATAACATATCTTTGAACATTATCCACATGTAAATCATTCTCACGAATCAAATCCCAAAGTCTTCCGGGAGTACCGATAGCAATTTGTGGTTGATGTGCTTCTAATTTTCTCTTTTGGCGATCACGGTCAGCTCCACCAACAAAGATAAAGGCATTATATTCTTCTGGATAATTTTTCAAAATATTCTGTGTATCTTCATAGATTTGATAAGCTAGCTCTCTACTTGGAGTAGCAATCAACAATTGAACTTCTTGGTCCTTTGTCAAAGCATTCATCGATGGCAACAAGAAAGCATGCGTCTTACCTGAACCTGTTTCAGATTGAACAATAATATCTTTTTTCTTATTGACCAATGAGATTACAGCTTCTTGAACCTTTGTTGGTTCATCGAAATGTATTTCTTTTAATGATTTGTTGATAGCATCATTAAAGTTGTATTGTGAAAATTTAGTCATCTATTCACCCTTCTGATTAAAATCAGTCACTATTTTTATTAGTTCCTTAAACATTTGTTTAACTTCATCAAGATCCTTAGCTGTAGCACCACTAGCCAATGGATGTCCACCACCATCATGTCTCTTAGCTAATTCATTGATAACTGGACCTTGAGAACGTAAATGCATTCTAAAAGTACCATCATCTTTTTGAACAGCTTCCATCCATGAACAAACTTCTTTAAGTCGACCTGGTGTAGAAACTACTGAGTTAGCTTCCTCTTGATTAAGATTTAACTTTTTCATTAAATCATCATCAATAATGGCTAGAGCAGCTCCTGAATCATCGATCTGCAAGATATCGTAAATGAATCCTTGCAACTTGGCTTGTTTCAAACTAACTTCATTCATTTTATTGTTAATACCTGCAGTATCAACACCTAATGCAATAAACTTTCCAGCAACTTGCATTGTATGTTCAGTTGTTGCTGGATAAAGGAATCTTCCTGTATCACCAACGATACCAGCATACAAATAATAAGCAACTTTCTCTGTCAATTGTAGTTCATCACTGCTATCAATCAAATCAGCTATGATTTCTGAGCAAGAACTGGCATCAGTATTAACGAATAACTGGTCACCATAAGGTTCATCATTAGGATGATGATCGATTTTTACCAAGAATGCTCCATCATTGTAACGTTGGTCGTCGATACGAGGTTCATTAGCAGTATCAACAACGATTACTAAAGCACCTTGATAATCTTCATCGGATACTTTTTGAGCAGTTGATAACCACTTCAAACCTTCGGTATCATTTCCACCAATTAAAACTTTTTTGTCAGGATAAGCCTGACGAATGGCGGTTGCTAAGCCAGCTTGGGATCCCAATGCATCAGGATCTGGATTTTGATGACGTAGAATGATAATTTTATCATATTTTTTTATTGTTGCAATTATTTCAGCAAAGCTATTCATTATAATTGTCCTCCTTATAAGACAAATTCAAAGAAACTTCTTCATATGACAACGGATCTAAATTAGTGACCGTGATCCCTAATAGTCGAATCTTTTGGTCTGTTACCTTTAATTTATCATAAATATCCTTGGCAACACGATAAATTTCGGCTTTTGTTTGAACATAGTCTTGAAAACTCATCCGTTTAGTAATTGTTTCAAAGTCCGAATTACGTAATTTAAGAACGACAGTCTTGCCATGTTGGCGTTGCTTTTTTAAATCCTTACTGACTAAATCGGCCAAAAAATCTAATTCCTGAAGTATTTGTTCATCTGTAACTAAATTACGATTATAAGTTCTTTCACGACCAATTGATTTCCGAGTTCGATGTCCATTCACTAATGAGTCATCGATTCCGTGAACTCGTTTGTATATGATATAACCCATTTTACCAAAATTCTTCAAGAAGATGTCTTGATCTAATTTTTGCAGATCACCGCCTGTATAAATATCCATCTCGTGCATCTTCTGTTGCATAGCTTTACCAATGCCGTTAAATTTTTCAATTGGAATTGGTCTCAAGAAATCCTCAGCATATTTCCCAAGAATAATTGTTCTACCAAATGGTTTCCGATAATCTGATGCCATCTTAGCTAAAAATTTATTGTAAGAAATTCCTACCGAACAGGTCAATCTAGTTTCTTTAACGATTCTTTGTTGAATATAGTTAGCAATTTCTATCGTATTTGTCTCATGTAATTTATTATGTGTGACATCAAGATAAGCCTCATCTAAAGCCACTGTCTGATAATTATCTGTTACCTCATGAAAAATATCATGGATCTGATCTGAAACCTGACGATACAATTCAAAATGTGGCGGTGTGATAACTAATTTAGCTCGAGGGATCAAATCAACTGCCTCTTGAGCTGGCATAGCTGAATGTGCACCGTATTTTCGGGCATTATAATTTGCTGTAGTCACAACCCCATGATGATTATGTTTCCGTGGATCTTGGGCCACAATCAGACATTTTTTCTTGTATTCAGGATGTTCTCTTTCTTCCACAGAAGCGAAAAAAGCATCCATGTCGACATGGATGACTTTTCGATTTTCTTCAATTTTAATTGGTATTTTTAAAAAGATGGCTTAACACTCCTCTAGTCATCCCAAACCCATGAGTTGCCATTACGTTCCAACAACATTTCAGCTGCATCAGGACCCATTGAACCACTCAAGTAATTTGGAAAATCAGGTGTCTGTTCATCCCAACGATTTCTGATCGTATCAATATACTTCCAAGTACTTCTCAATTCATCCCAAAGAGTGAAATGAACACGATTACCAGAAAGAATATCAATGATCAAACTTTCATAAGCTTCACGAGCTTTGTCGAACTCAGCTTCTTCTGGGAATGAAATAAAGTCTTGACCTGATTCTTTATAGTTAATTCCATTGATTAAAATACTATTACCATTAACCCTCTCAATCAATAGGGTAATGACAGTATTAGGTTTGATACCTACTTCATCAACCTTATCATTGAAAACGATATCGATTCTTGAGGATTTTTCAGGCATACGTTTACCGGAACGAACATAGAATGGCACACCACTCCAACGTTCTGTGTCAAATTGGATATTACCTGCAACAAAAGTTTCAATATTAGAATCCTCGGCCACATTATCCTCTTGACGATAGGCCTTTTCATCACCTAATTTATCAGTATCATATTGACCACGTACAAAGTCAGTATCAACTCCTTCAGGAGTCAATTCTTTAAGACTGCTAAATAGATCAGTCTTATTCTTGTGAATAATCTTAGCATCTGTAGCTTCAGGATCATCGCTGGCAACAGCACCAATAATTTGCATAATATGATTTTGTACCATATCACGTAATACACCTGCTGTTTCGTAGTAGCCACCACGATCTTCAACACCAAGAGATTCAGCAAGCGTGATTTGAATATTTGAAACATACTTGTTATTCATTGCTGCTTCAAGCTTAGGGTTATTGGCACGAATGTGAGGGATATCTTGAATCATTTCCTTACCTAAGTAATGATCGATACGATAAATATCATCCTCTGGGAAAGCTTTAGAAATATTACCGTTTAATTCGCAGGCAGAATCCAAGTCACGACCAAATGGCTTCTCAATTACCAAACGATTATAACCGTCCTCAGTCTTCAAACCTTCTGAATTAATATGTTCAGCAACTGTACCAAAGAATCTAGGAGCAATAGCCATGTAGTAAACACGATTATGACCAGCTTCAAATTGATCATCTAATTTAGCAGCCAAATTCTTCAAAGCAATATAATGTTCTGAATCATTAACGTCATGTGATTGATAGAAGAAGTGTTTAGCAAACCCCTTCATGATATCCTCACTATCATCAAAGTAATCTTTCAAAGAGGTGATAACAGTTTCACGGAAATAATCATCACTCCATGGACGACGAGCAGTACCAATGACGGCAAAATGATCTTTTAAAATCCCCGATTTATAAAGACGGAACAAAGATGGATATAGTTTCCGATGAGCTAAATCACCAGATCCCCCAAAAATAATAAAAATTGCTGATTTTTCTGTAACCATTTTTAAACTCCTTTGAATGCATCATGTAGTTATATTTTACAACATGAATTATTAAACATCTTGATTTATGACTTATTATTTTTTAAATAATTTGTTATCCATGCCTACTCTAACGGCATTACTTATCTTACGTTTTAAATAATACTCCCTAGAGTGTACTTTAACGCAAGCCATATGCTAAAAAGAGCCCAAAAAAATAATCCTCCGTTTAACGGTGGGATTATTTTTTAATTAAAAATTATTTTGTTTCTTCTTTAGAATCAGCAGGCTTTGTATCTTCTACCTTTTCTGTTACTTCTTTTGTTTCTGTTTCGTCTGACTTAGTGTCATCTGAAACTTCTGCCTTGGCATTTTCCTTAGCAGCATCGTTTTTAACTTCTTTGTTATCTTCTGCAGCCTTATCAGTAGCTGGCTTTGTAGCACCAGCAGCGACTGGAGTTGTACGACGAATGAAATTCAAATCAAATGTTAAATAAATTCCATCACAGTCAACAACAACTTCTTTGTTATCACGATCGATTGATGCAACAACACCTTTAATACCACCAAGTGTGACAACCTTGTCACCTTTTGACATTTCTTTAAGCATTTCTTGACGCTTTTGTTGTTGTTTCTTTTGTGGACGAATGGAGATAAAGTACATACCAACAAACATAATAACAACAAAGATCAAAAGACCCATTGAGCCACCAGCACCAGCGCCGGCACCTAACGTAAGCATATTCAAATTTTCCACCTCTTAATAATTTACATACTTATAGGTTACCAAAAATATAACCTTGTTTCCAGACTAGAAGACTTTTCTTATCAAAATCTTCTAAAATTTCTTAGCATCTTTTTTATTAAAACCATATTCTTCAAAGACATGTTCTCTAAATTCAAGTAAGTTATCATCCCTGATAGCTTGACGAACACCCTTCATCAAGTTCAACAAGAAGTATAGATTATGGTAACTAGTCAAATGTGTACCAAATAATTCATTGGCATTGATCAAATGACGAATATAAGCACGTGTATAGTTACGACATACGTAACAATCACAGTTATCATCCAATGGTGTAAAGTCATGAGCATACTTAGAATTCTTAACAACTAAACGACCATGACTAGTCATACATGTACCATTACGAGCAATTCTAGTTGGTAGAACACAGTCAAACATATCAATTCCACGGATAACACCATCAATCAAGGAATCAGCTGTACCAACTCCCATTAGGTATCTAGGTTTATTTTCGGGCAACATTGGTGTTGTAAAATCTAACACTCGATTCATTTCACCCTTTGATTCACCAACGGACAAACCACCAATTGAGTAACCCGGGAAATCCATGCTGACAAGATCACGAGCACTTTGTTTACGAAGATCTTCAAATCCTCCACCTTGAACAATTCCAAATAGAGCTTGCCAATCAGGATTACGATGGGCTTGTAAACCACGTTCAGCCCAACGACTAGTTCTGGCAACTGACTTTTTAATATAATCGTAACTTTCAAAGAATGGTGGACATTCATCCAAACTCATCATGATATCAGGGCCCAAATAGTTTTCAATCTTGATAGCTTTTTCTGGTGAAAGAAATTCCTGACGACCATTTAAATGATTTCTAAAGTGAACTCCCGCTTCAGTGATATCACGCATATTAGCTAGTGAGAAAACTTGGAAACCACCTGAATCAGTCAAAATACCTTTGTCCCAATTCATGAATTTGTGTAAACCACCGGCTTCTTGAACAATATCTTCACCAGGACGTAACCATAAGTGATAAGTATTTGCCAAGATAATTGAAGCACCAATTTTTTCCAAATCCTCAGGTGCCATATTTTTAACAGATGCTTCCGTTCCAACAGGCATAAACATTGGTGTTTCAAATGTTCCATGGGGTGTCTCTAACAATCCTAAACGAGCACCAGTATGCTTTTCCTTCTTAATTAATGTGTACTTAATAGCCGATTCCATAACTTTCCTCTACTTAATGAACATTGCATCCCCAAAACTAAAGAAGCGATATTTCTCTTCTACAGCGTGTTGGTATGCGTTCAAAATATTTTCTCTTCCAGTAAATGCTGCAACTAACATAACTAAAGTTGATTTTGGCAAATGGAAGTTAGTAATAAATTCATCAACAACTTTCCATTCGTAACCTGGTTTAATAAAAATATCAGTCCAGCCACTGTCAGCTTTAATCTCACCGTTAAATTTAGTTCCAATTGTCTCCAAGGTTCTAATTGAAGTTGTTCCGGTTGCAACAATCTTGCCACCATTCTTCTTTACTTCATTCAGAGTCTTAGCGGAATCTTCATCTAGACGATAGAATTCAGAGTGCATCACATGCTTACTAATATCTGATTCAGTCACTGGTCTAAAAGTTCCTAAACCAACGTGCAAAGTAATATAAACTAACTTAACGCCTTTATCCTCAACCTTTTTCAACAAATCTTTAGTCCAATGAAGACCTGCTGTTGGAGCAGCAGCTGAACCATTTTCCTTAGCATAAACAGTTTGGTAACGATCAGGATCGTCTAATTTTTCCTTGATATAAGGAGGTAAAGGCATTTCACCTAATTGTTCTAGGATCTCCATAAAGATACCTTGATAGTGGAATTCAATGATCTTGCCACCATGTTCAAGATCTTCAAGTACCTCTGCCTCAAGTTGTCCGTCACCGAACTCAACTTTTGTTCCTACTTTGGCACGTCGAGCAGGTTTCATTAAGACTTCCCACTTATCACCTTCAATATTATTTAAAAGTAATACTTCCTCATGTCCATCAGTATCTTCTTTAGTACCATACAAACGTGCTGGTAAAACACGAGAATTGTTCATTACCAAAGCGTCACCAGGATTTAAATAATCAAGAATATCATAAAAATGCTTGTCCTGATATTCTCCTGTTTCATGATCCAAGACTAATAATCTTGATTGATCACGATTTTTAATTGGTGTTTGCGCAATAAGTTCTTCTGGCAAATCATAATCAAAATCTTCTGTTGTTAGTGTCATTGTAAACTCTCCTTTTAATCGTGGAATAATGTTTTTCTTGAGATACACCAAAACGAGTAAATCACTTTACTCGTTTTGTTCGGGATAAGGTAGTCCCATGTGTTCATAACCTTTTCTCGTGACAACACGACCTTTAGCTGTACGCTTCAAGAATCCCATTTGCATTAGATATGGTTCATAAACTTCTTCAATTGTTTCTTGTTCTTCACCAATATTAGCGGCGATAACTTTCAAACCAACTGGACCACCACTATAAAGTTCAATTATCATCGATAAAATTCGACGGTCAAGATGATCAAGTCCAGCATCATCAACTTGTAATTGGTTCAGAGCTGATTCAGCCATATCGTAGTCAATCGTATCTTTATTGGCAACTTGAGCAAAATCACGCACTCGTTTCAACAAACGGTTGGCAATTCTAGGTGTTCCTCGAGATCGACGAGCAATTTCATGGGCCCCTTCTTCGTCAACGTTAATATTCAAAACATTAGCCGAACGAAAAACAATCTTGGACAATTCATCTATGGTATAGTACTCCATTCTTTCGACAATTCCAAACCGATCTCGTAAAGGAGCCGAAAGTTTCCCGGCAGCGGTCGTAGCACCAATCAGTGTATAAGGAACTAGTTGATGATGTAGCGATCGCGATTCACTACCTTGGCCAACAATAATATCAATGTAGAAATCCTCCATAGCTGAATAGAGTACTTCTTCAATAGCTCGAGGCATACGATGAATTTCATCGATGAATAGGACATCACCGGGTTCCAATTCATCCAAAACAGCTACTAAATCACCAGACTTTTCAATCGAAGGACCAGTAGTTGTATGAATGTTGACCCCCATTTCGTTAGCGATGATCATAGCCAACGTTGTTTTACCTAACCCCGGAGGACCATATAGCAAAACATGATCTAGTGTCTGTTGACGTTGCTTAGCTGCCTTGATGTAGACATCCAATTCTTTTTTTGCCTTCTCTTGACCTAAGTATTGGTCAAAAGTTTGCGGACGGAGTGTTTGTTCAATAACATCTTCATTGTTATCAAGTGAATCCGCATCCGTTAAACGTTCACTCTCATCATTCTCGTTATTTGCGATTTTTAACACTCCCTTCTTTTCAAAAGTTTATTTATTTGCTTAGTAATTTAAGACCAGCACGCAAGTATTCATCAGCACTCTTTAAATGTTCTTTTTCAAGTGTCGACTTAACCTTACTAATTTCTTTAGGTGAATAACCAAGTGATTCCAAGGCTGCCAATCCATCTTCCAACTCTTGACTTAGACCACTACTGAATTCAACCGGAGCCTCACCAAGTGTCATTTGACCTTCAGCTGTAAATTTGCCAGATAGATCCAAGATAATTTGTTGAGCCGTTTTCTTACCAATTTTAGGAAATTTAGTTAAGAATTTAACATCATCATTTTCAATCGCATGAATCAAACCTTGCAAGTCTTGCCCAGCTAAAATAGCTAAAGCACTCTTTGGTCCAATTCCGGAAACACTAATTAAATGTAGAAAAATGTTCTTCTCGTTTAAATCATAAAATCCGTACAATGACTGTTCATTGTCACGAACAATTTGTTCGACGTAAACTCTAGCCTCTTGATTTTCTTCATAACGATAAGGATTAGCCACTTGAACCTTATATCCTACACCTTTAACATCCACAACAATATACGAAGGGGTAATTGCCGTAATTAAACCATTTAAATATTCAAACATAATTTATTCACTCTCTCTAGTATCATGTGGATCTTGAATTCTCTTGAACATCTTTTCCAAATCTTTGTTACTGAATTCAACCAAAACTGGACGTCCATGAGGACAATTATAAGGATTTTCAGCCTTAGTCAAATTATGGAGCAATTGTACTGCTTCACGATCGTCAATATGATGATTGGCCTTAATAGCACGTTTACAACTCATCATGATGGCATTTTTTTCACGGAAACTGGCAACACTGATTTTAGAATCATTTAGCACATAGTCAACCATTTCCTTGATAGTTGATTCTTCTTGCCCGGGAACAAACCATGTGGGGTGGGTATTGACGACAAAACTATTTTGACCAAAATCATCCAAATAGAGTCCAATACTTTCCAAAATTGGTTTCTTTTCTCTAATTAAAATACTTTCCGAATTGGGATAATCCAAAACGATTGGCACCAACAATTTTTGTTGATCATTGGAAACTTTCCCAATCTCTTTACGATAATATTCATAGTTAACTCGCTCTTGCGCTGCGTGTTGATCAATTAGATAAAATCCGTCTTCACTTTCAGCGACTAAATAAGTTCCATGAATCTGTCCAATATAACGTAGATCAGGAAAACCACTCTTCTCTTCTTGATTGATAGGTTCAGGCTTTGTCATATCAGCTTTCTGAGATTGACTGTTTAAAACTTTTACTTTAGATTCAGTTTCCCTTTGTAACCGTTGATCCCAAGATTTTAAATGATCAGGGTCTTTAAAAATTGGCATCCCCGTCATTGGTGTTTCAAAAGTTCCATTTGTTTCCATGGGTTGAGACTGTTCACTTGGCATTGAGCTTGCCGGTTCAACACTCTTCGTAGGTGTACTTAATGGTTCACTGATCTTGTCGATTGTGGCAATATCATTGAAACTAATCTGTTCTGGCTTATAAGTATCAACTGTCTTAATAGGTTCTTTTCTACCCAGATTCTTAACAGCATCAGGAATCAAATTTTGATCTGACAAACGGTTTTTAATTCCTTCACTGATCAAGTCACCGATATGTCCCTCATTTGAAAGTCTGACCTCTTGTTTTGTCGGATGAACATTAATATCAACCAAACTGGGATCCATTTTAATATCGATCACCGCAACCGGAAATCTGGCTACCATCAATTTAGAACCATAGCCCCGAATCACTGCATTAGTTAATTGGAAATTACGAATATAACGTCCATTCAAAATCAGTGAAATGTAAGAACGATTAGAACGTGTCGTATCTGGTTTAGAAAAGAAGCCATGTATTTCATAATCTGGATCAGAATTTTCAAACTCCAGCATATGACTGGCAATTGTTCGACCATAGATACCAGCTATTGTCTGTTGAAGATTATCATTGCCTGATGTCCAAACTAAATCTTTTCCTTCGTTAATTAATCTAAAGGAAATATCGGGATGTCCCATTGCCAAACGATCAACAATATCAACAATTTTGTTCAATTCTGTATGCAGTGACTTCACATATTTTAAACGAGCTGGTGTATTAAAGAACATATCTTCAACCGTGATGGTTGTCCCTTTGGAACGAGCAAAGGTTTCCTTCTTAACCAATTCATTACCTGAATATTTGGCACGAACAGCTGATTTGCCATCGGTACTTGTTAAAACCATTAACTTAGAAATAGAAGCAATACTAGCTAAGGCCTCACCACGAAATCCTAATGTCCTGATATTGAATAAATCACGATCATTAGCAATTTTACTAGTGGTATGAGGTAAAAAAGCTACTTCAACATCATCTGAAGAAATACCTTTTCCATTGTCATTAACTTCTATTAGTTTCAATCCAGCTTGCTGAATCGTAATTAGCACTTGAGTTGCTTGTGCATCGATGGAATTTTCCACCAGCTCTTTCACGACTGATGCGGGGCGTTCAATAACTTCCCCAGCCGCAATCTGGTTACTTAATTCAACTGGTAGTTCATGAATTATACCCACGTTTTCCACCTTCTTTTATTTAAGTTTCTTCTGCCACTTGTAAAGTAAATTGATGGCATCAATTGGTGTGACACTCATTAAATCTTGATTATTTAGTTCCTTGAGAACTTGATTCTCTTTAGATGATAATTTCTTAGTTGGTTTAGATGTTTCTGGGAACAACGACATTTGTGTGTCTTCTGCCACTTCTGGTTCAGATTTTGACTCTGGTTTTGATTCAGGAACAACCTCTGGTTCTGGTTGAACTTTTACAACTGGTTGAACATCTTCATGAATACTATCAGATGTCGTCGTATGAACCGAAGTTTCTTCCAAACTACTCAAAATTTTACCAGCTCGAACTAATACGTCATTTGGTAATCCGGCCAACCTAGCAACGTGGATACCATATGATTTGTCGGCTGGACCAGGCAATACTTTATGAAGAAAGACTAAATCACCATTCTCCTCTGAAGCATCAACGTGCACATTCTTTAAACCAGGCAACTGACTTTCTAGTTCAGTCAATTCATGATAGTGAGTTGAGAACAAAGTCATCGCCTTAACATGCTTATCGATGTACTCAATAATTGCTTGAGCCAAAGCCATTCCATCATAAGTAGCTGTTCCTCGACCGATTTCATCAAAGATGATCAAACTGTTTGGAGTAGCGTTCTTCAAAGCATCATTAGCCTCACGCATCTCAACCATGAAAGTCGAATCACCAGAAATAAGGTCATCAGCGGCTCCAATTCTAGTAAAGATATGGTCAAAGATAGGCATCTGTGCAGAATCAGCGGGTACAAAACATCCAATTTGAGCCATGATAACTGTTAAAGCCATCTGACGCATATAGGTACTCTTACCAGACATGTTGGGACCAGTAATCAGAAGAATATCTGTCTGATCATCAAAGTCAACGTTATTAGGAATATAACTATTATTACTCAAAACTTTTTCCACAACCGGATGACGACCATTAGTGATGTTTAACTCATGCTTGTCAATAAACTCTGGTGCAACGTAATGATACTCTTCACTGACAACCGCAAAACTCTGCAAAACATCTAAACGTGACAAGATGTTAGCTAGTGATTGGATTCGTCTAATCTGATCTTTAATCTTCTTTCTGATTTGATCAAATAAGTGATATTCCAAGCTCTTGGATTTCTCTTCAGCTTCAAGGATTAAACTTTCCTTATCCTTTAGTTCAGGCGTAATATATCTTTCGGCGTTAACTAGAGTCTGCTTTCTTTGATAGCGGTCTTCAGGAATTTTGTCGATATTAGCACGACTAACTTCAATGTAATAACCGAAAACTTTGTTATAACCGATTTTCAGATTATTGATGCCAGTCAATTCTTGTTCCTTAGCCTTCAAAGTAGCTAACCACTGCTTACCATTCTTCGAGGCATCTAGATATTTATCGAGTTGGTCATTGTAACCTTCTTTAATCAAGCCACCACCAGTAATGGATATTGGAGCTTCCTCCACAATAGCTTTGTCGATCAGTTCACGAATATCAGCCACTTCATCAATTTTTTCCACATAGGCTGTCAATTCATCGTCGCCAATGTCTAAAAGAATCGATTTTATCTCGGGTACTTGTTCGAGCGAGGTCTTTAACTGAATCAAATCACGTCCATTGACAGTTCCATAAGCTACTCGACCAGCTAATCGTTCCAAATCGTAAACTTTTGTTAAATAGTCTTGGAAGGATGATCTTTGGAAATAGTTATCCATAAAGACTTGAACGAAGTGCTGACGTTCTTTCAACTTCTCAACACTGATCAAAGGACGAGCTAACCATTGTTTTAACAACCGACTACCCATAGCAGTTTTAGTCTCATCCAATAACCACAAAAGTGTTCCGGATTTCTTATTAGTCCGGATATTTTTGAACAATTCTAGATTACTTTGAGCTGAATGATCCATCAATAAATATGAAGAAGTCTCATATGATTGAGCAGCCTTCAAATGATCCAGTGAACGCATCTGCGTCTTGATTAAATAACTTATCAACAGCTTAACGGTGGATACTTCTAAATCTGAACTGATTTGTGAGAAATCAAAACTGTAATTGTCATCCAGTTCATCCAATTTAGAAATTAGAATACCGTATTTACGTAATTGATCGAGATATTTTTGTGGGAAACTGCCGGAAACGACAGTTTCTTTAGTATCCAAATTTTGCAATTCATTTGTTAAATCTAATTGGCTAGTAACTGATGTAACCTTTACTTCACCGGTGGATAAGTCTGCATAAGCTAGGCCAAAGACATCTTTATTAGCTGTGATTGCTGTGATGTAATTGTTCTCTTTAGCTTGATCCGATTTGTCCATGATAGTACCTGGTGTAACTACTCGTGTAACACCACGTTTAACCATCTTACCTTCTGCGTCAGCGGGATTCTCCAATTGATCACAGACAGCAACTTTATAGCCTTTATCCACAAGTGTATCGATATAACCCTCAATTGCATGATGAGGAACTCCACACATTGGGATGCCTTCATCAGCTTTTTTATTACGGGATGTCAAAGTTAGTTCCAGGATCTGTGAACCTTTAACGGCATCGTCGTAGAACATTTCATAAAAATCACCGACACGATATAACAAAAAAGCATCTGGATATTGTTTCTTATACTCCAGATATTGCTCCATCATTGGTGTTTCTTTAGTTTTTTGAGGCATGAATTCCCCTCCATTAATTCAAGAAAGATTGATTGTTTGGTGTAATGACATAGTTCTTGATACTACGTGCATTATTTGTTTGATCATTAATTTCAATAACTGCGAATCCGATTTGCATGCGACCATCTTCGTCGACATCAAATTTGTTAGGTCTTTGTGTTAGGAAACGATTGATGATTGGTTCTTTTTTGTCACCCAAAATACCATCATATGAGCCGGTCATTCCGACATCAGTTAAGTAAGCTGTTTGCTTGTTGATAACCTGTGCATCATTTGTTTGAACGTGAGTATGTGTACCACAGACAGCTGAGACACGACCAGTCACATAATTACCAAAGGCAATTTTTTCACTAGTTGTTTCAGCGTGGAAGTCGACAAACTTGATAGCATCTTTATCTAAAGTTTCAAGCAACTTATCAGCTTCAAGGAATGGATTATCGATTGGTTGCATCAAAGCAGTACCCATCATATTGATAACATAGACTTTTTTAGTATTCACATTAATTTCTAGATAACCACGCCCAGGAACATGATTGCCAGGAAAATTATATGGACGGAGAATATTTTTCTTCGGATCATCGATAAAGTCAAGGATCTCACGCTTATCCCAAGTATGATTTCCTCCCGTTACGACATCAGCACCGGCACGAGTGATTTTTTGATAATCAGGCTCTTTTGTACCCTTGCCACCAGCGGCGTTCTCACCATTAACAATTGTTAATTGTGGTTTAACCTTCTTCTTGATCTCAGGTAGATATGTTTCTATAGCTTTAATGCCGACAGAACCTACGACATCGCCAACGAAAAGTATTTTCATTATATTTTTATCCCCAATCTTTACCTATGATATTGTATCAATTTTAGAGGAAATTAAAAAGACCAGACGAACGTCTGGTCGTATATTTTAACACTTAAAAACTTCCTTTTAAATCCGAAGGCAAATTATGTTCCCAGCTATATTGTTGGATTGTTTTCCTACCCACTAATAAATTCGAATAGCTATTTTTATTTAAAATATAATTTCTCTTGTTGATATTATAGACTTTCACTTCGCAAAAATAATCAAATTTATAAAATTTTATAACTACTTTTTGCACTGAAACTTGGGAACTTCGAAAGTTTCTTGACATAGTAACAAGAATTAACAACATGTCTAATTCTAATAATTTACCTAAATTGGAATACGAAGATATTAATTCAGGTTATGGAACACTCAATAAAGATATAAGTAAAAAATTCGATAATAGAAAAGGCATTCTGTTTGAAAAAAATAATATTTTATTTGGTAAACTACGGCCATATTTAAAAAAATGGTATCTATCGAACTTTAAGGGTATTGCATTAGGAGATTTCTGGGTATTAAAAACTAAAGGGACAAACGTAAATTTTGTTTACTATTTAATACAATCTTCAAGTTACCAAAAGGTTGCTAATAACACATCTGGAACAAAAATGCCCAGATCGGATTGGAAAAGTGTGTCACAATCACCTTTCTATATTCCTAGTATTCCTGAACAAAGTAGAGTTGGGAATATTCTAAAGGACGTCGATTTGTCTATTACTCTACAACAACGGCAGTTAGACCTATATAAGAAACTTAAAAAGGGATTATTGCAGAAACTATTCCCTAAAAATGGGAAAAGAGTACCTGAGGTGAGATTTGTTAATTTTTCTGAGGATTGGGAAGAATATAAGTTAAGTGATCTAAGTACAGTTTCAACTGGAAAAGCGTTTAGTAGTTCTGATTTTAATGAAAATGGAAAATATCTAGTAATAACCAATAAGAATATTTCAAATGATTCCAAATCTAATAGTTTTAAAACCGATAGAATCGATATATCTGATACAAAAACAATTCAAAAGTACAATTTAGACGGAAAAAATATTTTAGTTACAATGGACGGCGTTAATTTAGGAAAAACAGGATTATTCTCTAATAAAAATGCTGTACTTGCTCAAAGAGTTGGAAGGATTCAATCGAATCAATTTGAATTTGTATATCAAATAACATCTAGTAATCGTTTCTTGTCAGAAATGAGGAAACTATCAGTTGGAAATGCTATCAAACATATTTCTTTGAAACAGATTTCAAATTATATTAATTTAGTGCCTAAAAGTGTTATGGAACAACGATATATCGGAATTTTATTAAAAAATATTGATGACACAAGTATTACACAAAATAAAAAAATAAAAGAATTAAAAACTTTGAAAAAATATCTACTGCAAAAGTTATTTATTTAACAAAAACGAATGCTAGATTTTTAAACTTCTGGATAATAAATACTGGTATCTAAATTTAATACCATATAAATTATTCGGAGGTTTTTTCTATGTCCAGAACTAAATCGTCACAATTATTTTATAAGTATTATGAAGAATGGATTGAATTGTACAAAGTTAATGCTATTAGATCAGTAACTTTAGATAAATACTATATGTGTTTAAAGTGGATTACTAAATTGGTTCCAGAATTAAAATTAAATGATTTGAATCGTCGAACTTATCAGAAATTGATCAATGATTATGCTTTGGAACATGAGAAACAAACAACTCTAGATTTTCATCATCAAGTAAAAAGTGCAATCATAGATGCTTTAGATGAAGGATTAATCAAACAAAACCCTACCCGGAAAATTGTTATTAAAGGTAAAAAGCCAGGTAATAAAAAACCGAAGTTTTTAAATCAATATGAGTTACAACAACTAATTAGACAACTTGATTTAGGAACGGAATTGAATTGGGATTGGTATATTTTACTAGTAGCTAAAACTGGATTAAGATTTGCGGAAGCTTTGGCGATTACTCCAAATGATTTTGACTTTACCAAGCAATTATTAAACGTTAGTAAAACTTGGAATTATCGGGCAACAAAGGGTGGATTTCAACCGACAAAAAACTTTTCTTCAATTAGAAAAGTACAACTCGATTGGCAAACTGCTATGCAATTCTCACAATTGGTGAAGAATTTACCTGAAGATGAACCGATTTTTGTTAAACGACGTGTTTTTAATTCGACTGTAAACAACCGTCTAACTGTTCTATGTAAACATGCTCAAGTCCCTGTCATAACTGTTCATGGACTTAGACATACTCATGCTTCAATTCTTTTATTTGCTGGTGTTTCAATTGCCAGTGTTGCGAGAAGACTTGGGCACTCTAATATGACCACCACACAAGATACTTATCTTCATATTATTCAAGAACTAGAAACACAAGATGGTGAAAAAATAATGAGGCAAATGGCTCAATTAATGTAAAAAATCAAACATAACAATATTTAAATTGTTATGTTTGATTTTTTTGTTAGATAAACATATTTTGTAGGAGATATTTTTTTAAAAATTTTAGTTCTTCCAATTTATCTTGTTGTAGATTAATTAGATTATTTAAACGAAAGCATAATTTACCAATCATTTTTTGTTCATTCAAAGATTTAGAAATAAATATTTTAAAACTAGCGTATTCCTTGGCATTTATTCCAGGTTGCCCAGATCTTTGAGAAGTGATTTTAACAAACTGTTGATATTTATCTGTTAAAGTATTTTGAAATACAAAGTTTTTATCAAATTTATTATTAATTTCCATTCTTATTAGGAAACCAGCAAAAAATACTTTGCCATCATTATTATCATATAGATATGATTTTCCGACGCTTGCGCCAGTGCGTGCAAATAATAGATCATTTTCTTTTAATTGATAATCTTTTATGTCTTCTAAATTTGCATTTGGAGATGTTAAATTTTTTTCAATTAATTTGTGGTTACTATCATCAATATCAGTAATTCTAATATACTTATTTTTGCCATCATACTCTTTAGAGCTAACATTTAGGCCATAACTAAAATTAGTACCAATTTTTGAAAACGGTAGTTGTTCCCAATCATCATGAAAATTAGTAAATCTTACCTCAGGTACTTTTTCCCCGTTTTTAGGGAACAATTTCTGCAATAATCCCTTTTTAAGTTTCTTATATAGGTCTAACTGCCGTTGTTGTAGAGTAATTAAATCTGATGTCTTTTTAATCAATTCATTGACTTTATCTTGTTCCCTTTTTTTAGGTAGACTTACTGACATATTCAAAAATGTTTCTTCATTTATTCTTTTGGCTTTACGTGATCCATTAGCGATGATTCCTTTTTTTAGATAAAAAGATTTTTGAACAAAGATATCTAATAAAAAGTTGCTGTTAAACTCTCCATGCACATCAAATGCTGGTGCATCTATAGTCGATTCGTATCCATTTAATTCTGCGGGAATTATTCCAAATGCACCATGCAAAAAATCTAATTTACCATAAATTATTTGCCCAGAGTGTCTTTTATAATATTTAGTAGAACTACTTCCTTTATAAATTTCCGGCTTTTTTACTACACCCTTACCCCAAAGTTTCACGCTTAATTTATTACTTTTCAATCCATTTGTTCCTGGACTTAAACTTTCAGATAATATTTTATCCAATTTACGCTGTTCCCAATCGGCAGTAAACCCTTTAAATCGAACCTCAGGCACCATTTTCTTATCCATGATTATTCACCTCGTCACTCAACATGGAGATAAAATCATCAAGATCATTCTGAGTCTTTTCATCAGAAGAAGTGAGTTCTTTCATCATTGAAAGCAACTCATTTTTATTTTCCATAATTTTTTTGTTATTTTCTCGAATTTCTTTAGTAACTTCACCCAAGTCAATTTCAGGTTCAGGCTCAAAAGTATCAACATATCGTGGAATGTTTAAATTGAATTCATTTTCTTCAATTTCACTCATTGGAGCAATGTGAGCATATTTATCAACATCTTTACGTTCTTTGTAAGTGTTAATAATCTTATTAATATCATCATCACGAAGAATATTTTGATTTTTACCCTTTTCAAAATTATTACTTGCATCAATAAACATGACATCTTTATTAGTCTTATTCTTTTTCAAGACCATCACTAATGTTGGAATCCCAGTTGAATAGAACAATCCAGCAGGTAATCCAATCACAGCATCAATTTGATTCTTATTCAGCAATGCTTTACGAATCTTTTCTTCTTTAGCACCACGGAATAAAACACCATGTGGCAAAACTATTGCCATAGTACCCTCATTACTTAAATGATATAAGCCATGAAGTAAGAAGGCGTAATCTGCTTTAGTCTTTGGTGCTAAACCGCCATATTCTTTAAAACGTGGATCTTTCATTTTATTATCTTCATTATTCCAGTGAGCTGAATATGGTGGATTTGCCACAACCATATCAAAACTACGTGGATGATCAACACCACTAGAATCAATACCATCAGGCCAATCGCTCTCTAAAGTATCAGCATTACGTAAATCCATATTCATATATGAAACATCATGCATCATCAAATTCATACGGGCTAAGTTATAAGTAGTCGTATTCAGTTCTTGTCCATAATAGAACAAACTACGATTTTTAATCTGTTCTTGAACAGTTAGTAGCAATGAACCAGAACCACAAGCAAAATCATAAACACTTGGTTTATCTTCTTTTGGATTTAAATCAATAGTCACTAATTTGGCTAAAACTTCTGAAACTTGGTGAGGTGTGTAGAACTCTCCAGCCTTTTTACCTGAATTACCAGCAAATTGGGCAATTAAAAATTCATAAATATCACCTAAAATGTCATGCCCGTCATCATCTTTATATTGAACTTCATCAACCAGATTAACAATTTCAACTAAAGCCTTTGCTCTAGCAGCAGTTGTTTGTCCTAATCGTGAATTACCCAAGTTCATATCCGCAAATACGCCATGAAAATCTTGTTTAGCATTTTTATTCAAATCAACGTTGTGATTAAAGCTATCCAACATATCTTGAAAATCAGATGGTGCAATTGAATTATCATTTACCTTATCTACAATCGTTTGCCATGTATATTGGGGAGCAATAGCGTAACCTAATGAATCAGCCAGTTCTTCTAGATAGTCATTTAAATCATCACCACTAGCTTGCTCAATATAAGCATCATTAACACTTTGTCCTTCTTCAACATCAATTAAATCATTTTGTACCATTCGTTGTTCTTGATGTTCTGACAAATATCGATAAAACATAAATCCTAAAATATAATTACGATATTCACTGGCATCCATATTACTTCGCAAGCGGTTTGCCATTTCCCAAATTTGACCAGTTATTTCTTGTGCTTTACTCATAATTTCTCCTAATATTTATCAACCATTTGATCTGCAAACTTCTTAAAGCTTCTTCTCAAATGAGTACGGTATTTAATTTTTGATAATTTCTTAACTTCTTCAGATTCAGCATCCATTCGATAAACAACACAGGCCTCTTTAACTATTTCATCTAAAGCCCCATCAATATTTAAATCATCGGCATCTTTTACATGATCTGAAACCAATTTATTAACGTCTTGAGATGCCTCAATATCAGTCAATCCCCAACTCTTTTTATAGTCAAAGATATCATTACGCAAACGCATGTCATTATGACCTGAAACTAACTTTTTGATTTCATTCTGTTTTACAGGGTATGTGTCAGAATACTTAACATTGCCATTTAAAACGTCATCGGTAAATTGATTAATCTGTTCAGCATACTTACGGTTGTCAACCTTATCAGAAATTGATTTAATTTCTTTAGCTGTTTTATTAGCAGTTTCCAAGTCATCGTCATGGTACTGATTCATCAAATCAGCAATCAATTCTTCCAAGTAATCATAATTAACTCGAATAGCCTTAACGTGTTCCATCTGAAGATCAATTTGTGATACATCAACATGATGAATCCTAGCAACTTCCTTTTTCAGCTTATTGCTTAAAGTTGTCGTTAATACCTCTTCAGTGTCTACATCCATTCCTAATTCACGCAAAAGAGTATCAGGATTTTTGTCATCATATTTATCGTCTTGTTTAGCCATAGCCATCAAATGATTATATTTACGCAGGGCTGAATACATCTCTTCAATACGGTTGTCATCTTGAGGGATTCCTGTAAAACCATCAGAAAAATTATTCAATTGTTTAGTAACTTTTTTTAATTCTGATTTAACTTTTTCATAAGGTTTGGCAATCACATCTACCTCACCGGGCAATTCCAATTGAATATTAGCTGAATCTCGATTTGCATATATTGCTAGAGCTTCTTTCATTAACTTCTCGGTTTGATGTGGCCAACGATAATTAACGATTCGACCAAATGGTTTTGTCTGCATATCATAAACACGATTAGTTCTTGAATAAGCTTGAATCAATGCAGAACCATGCAAAGTACGATCAACGTATAACGTATTCATTTGTGGAGCATTGAAACCAGTTAGTAATTGATCAACAACAATTACAATATCAAAATACTTACCGTCATCAATTGTTCTATTTAGTCTAGAAACCACTTGAGCGGTGTAATCTTTAACATCTTGATCTCCAAAACTTGTATCGAATTCTTTGTTGTAATCAGCCATTGCCTCCCGCAAATCTTTATTATTATCTAACTGATTATCACTATTCGACGTAGTCTGGCTAAAAGTAATTCCTACTTTCAAACCTGAGTCACGTTTTTTGAATTCTCGATAATACATCATGGCCATTGGTGTTGAAGCCTTACCACCACCAACATGGGTCGTTAATATAGCATTATACTTACCTTGTCTTGATCGTTTGCTCCAATTCTTGATAATATCATCAACTACTAGCTTAATATGCTTAGGATTATTATCATAAACTGATGGTTCAACAGTATCATCCATATCTGCATCAGTCATATTGTCGATACGCATTTCAATATCTTCATCTGACATTCCCGGATAACGTCCCTTAAAATATTCAGGTAAGTATTGTTCACGTAAAACTGAATCTGACAAAGTCGTTTCAAAATCAACTTTAAATCCTAAAACATTTCCGTCAGCAATAGCATCCCTAATCGTATAAGCATGAATTAAATCACCAAAAACTTCCTGAGTTGTTGGATGTTCATCAAAAACTGGTGTCCCTGTATAACCAACCCAAGCTGATCTCGGGAATCCATCTTTAATTCGTTTCAGCATATCTCCTGAAGTTGAACGATGAGCCTCGTCAACAATGAAAACAATATTTTTATCAATAGGTCTGAAATTACTACTTTGAACCATCGAATCCATTTTTTGAGTAGAAGTAACGATTATTCCATTACCCTTTTTGGATAGTTTCTTAGATAAAATCCAACGATTAGCTGTATCAGTTACAACTCCTCCGTTACTTTCATCAATATTTTCTGGATCATAAGCTTTATATTCATCAACAGTTTGATTAGTTAAGGCAATCCTATCAACTAAGAAAACAACCTTATCAACGTTTGGTAAACGTGAAGCTAACCAAGCAGCCTTGAACGAACTAATTGTTTTACCCGAACCAGTCGTATGCCAAACATAACCTATTCCTTGTTTACCAATACTAAAATCATGTTCACGTATTTTTCTAATAACACGTTGTGTAGCATAAACTTGATATGGTCTCATGGCTTTAATCATTTGATGTTTTGGGGTTCCATCCAAAATCATATAGTTAGTAGCCATTTGGTGTGCCATTGGAATTGACAACATATAATTGGAAAACTCTTTCCAATCAAAGACCGGCTTATTATCATCAGCCTTTTGCCAGCGAAAAGCAAAATCAGTATTAAATTTGTCTGTAGTAGTATTTGCCATATATCTACTATCATGCGGTGTGATGGCGACCAATATTTGTAAAGTTGAAAAGATATCTGTATATTGACGTTCATCAATATACTGATGCATCTGATTTAAGGCTTCTTTAGCATCATGCCCATCGGCTTTTTCTTCAATTTGTAAAATTGGCAGTCCATTGATTAATAGAGTTGTATCAAAGCGTCGATTTTTTCGACCAGGAATAACTGCTGGTCGTTCAATTTGATTAACTATCTGATAAATCGTATCCCCAGCACCAATATTATCTTGATCAAATATTCTAAGATATACGTGTTTACCATTGTCCAAATCCACTTCAACTTGAGAGATTCCATTCATACCATACAAAAATTGTCCGGCTTGATATGGAGTTTCTAATTGACCAATAATGACTTTTATTTGTTGAAACTCTGACCTAGTCAGTGGCGCATCCAAACGATCCTGATTATGTTGTTCAACGATCCTTTTGAAATTAGCCCACAAATCGTCAGTTGTTTTAATATTAGGAAGATAACTCCATTGCTTTGTTCCACCCAAATCAACCAAATGGCTGATTAAATCATCTTCAAAATCTAACTCATTAGTTTTTATCACAATTTGTTTCCCCCTAAACAAATGTAAAGATTTAGTTGCGATTGTAAATTTTTTACATATTTGACTTTATCTTATCAAAAATAAGTCCCTAAATTACGAAATAACTAATTAAAATTTAATTCATTTTTGAGATTTTTAGAATAATAACGTATTCACATAAATCCACAAATAATTGTATTCAAAAAAGGACTCGCCTTTTCAGGAGAGTCCTCGCTTATATCTAAAACAATTGCATAACAGCAATCACAATAATAGGAACCAACAAAGAAGGCAAGAGATTCAAAACTTTAATCTTCCGAATATTCAACAATCCCAATCCAGAAGCAAAAATCAGCACTCCTCCGACAATAGTTAATTCAGTAATCATATTAGTATTAATCGAATTCTGTAAAAGTAGCGCAATTACATAAATACTACCTTGCCAAGCAAATACAGCAATGGCAGCCAGAACCATTCCGATACCAAATGTTGATGCTAAAACAATTGAAGTAATACCATCTAACATTCCATTAGTAAATAGGAAAGTGGAATCGTGATTTAAGGCTTCCTGTATTGGTCCTAAAATTGACAATGAACCGATGCAATACAACAAAATGGCGGTTGCTAATCCTTCAGACAAATTTTTGCCACCATCAGTGCTCTTCTTGGAAAACTTTCCAACTAGATTATCAAAATTTTTTTCTAAGTCGACCCATTGTCCGATCAGTCCCCCAATTGCTAAACTGACAATAAACAAAACAGGATAGTGACTTTTTGACATATTTCCCACAACCGCATTGATTCCAATCATCATTGCGGCCAATCCTAAGGCTTGCGTCAAAATCTCATTATATTCAGCCTTGATTCCTTTTTTAAAATAACTTCCAGCAAAACTGCCACCAATAATCATTGCTACATTAAAGGTTGTTCCTATCATGTTTATCCCCCCAATAATATCATTTCGTTAATTTTAAATTATAAACTCTCTAGTCGGTGGAGGGTCAACTTATTTTAAATTTCTTTAACGGGAATTCTAATTTCTGTAACGTACTTAGACAGATCATTAGTTATTCCATAATCGATTAAAGCTGTTTCTACAGCATCCCCTATAACCTGATAACGATGTTTTTGACAATAATCCATCATTTTCTGATACTGAATAGCAGATGTCTCGTGTGTTCCATTAAACCTTAAACGTAAGTATTGTCCTGCTATTAATTCGCCGGTCGCTACCTTATCGTCTCCCGGTTCAAGTATCAACAATAAGCCGCTATAATTCTCAAATCGACTTTTCTCTAATTCTGACTTTGATAACATTAGAGCAATCTTACCTAAAAAGATACTTTTATCAACACCAAATTTTTGTCTCAAAGTAGTGATTGGTAACTCAATATCCTCTTTGGCATGATAATTTTCACTTAAAAATATGACTGGAATTGATGGCAAATTGACTAACTCAATCACGTTTAAATTACTCTGTATCGCATCATTTACTTGAGTAATCCGATCATCAATTCGTTGTTCTATCCTTTGTAACATCATTATTTGTCGATGTATTTGTGACTTTTGGTCTCGTAGCATTTTCTCCAACAATGAGGTATCACGGGCCTCAAAGAATTTTCTGATTGACTCGATTGATAGTCCCAATGCTCGCAGATAAGTAATTACATTCAATCTTTCAAATTGTTCAGTCGAATAATAGCGATAATGTGTCTTACGATTTATTTTAGCCGGTTTCAATAACCCCACCTCGTCATAATAGCGAAGTGTGGTTATTTTTATTCTAAAAATTTTTGATAATTGTCCAATGGTGAATAAAGGATTCAATTAATACACCCTCTTTAAAATATTGTGAATTTTAATTCAATCTCCAACAAAATAATAATTGATAATTGAATCAAATTATTTTTTATTAAAATATATAATGATATTGATAGAAAATACGATTAATTATTATTGTATCTTTAGGGGAGGATATAAATGATTAATAAATATATTCGAGGGTCTCTAGTGGCCTTGTTCGCAGTATTTATTTTTATTATTACTTTTAACAACACAATTTTAAATGTTAAAGCTACTTCTGAAAGTGATGTAATAACTAACACCAACAAAATTGATGATGGTATTAGTACGTGGCATCAGATATCAGGA
Source organism: Companilactobacillus kimchii DSM 13961 = JCM 10707 (assembly GCF_001435445.1). Classification (GTDB taxonomy): domain Bacteria; phylum Bacillota; class Bacilli; order Lactobacillales; family Lactobacillaceae; genus Companilactobacillus; species Companilactobacillus kimchii. The sequence continues at coordinate 35,953 of NZ_AZDH01000014.1, forward strand.
ACTAATCCCAGTAACAGCGGTTACGTTGGTTCTATTCGGATTAGTGATGGTGTTTATTTGAAATATACCTTTGGATCGGCTCGTGACAAATATGGTAATGTGACAAATGGCGGTGATAATACTGTAGCCACTGACGTTACCAAATTGAATAGTGGTGTTTCCGGTGCGGGATATAATTACTATTCTAAAATCAACGTCTTTATTGATAATCATGGTAAATACAATAGTATTGTTCATCAAGGACAAGATTCTTACATCAACGGTAGTCCTCAGAGAACCTCTGATTCATCGTTCGATTATGCTCTTGTTTCTGGCTCGTCAGGTAAATATTATGCTGATCACTCTGTAATGGGAAAAATGAGTCCAAAAGTCTTTATGTATGGTCACGATAATAGCAATCGTCTGGTCTTAAAAATTGCTGGATACCTAGTCAGTGGACCTGGCGCCCGTACTTATGCTGAAGTTGTTTTACGCCCTTCATCAACTGGAGCACCTATTGTCCAACGTGAACTTTACGTCTATAATCCTTCTGGATCGGCACAATTCCAACCATATTTTGGCGAAGATACTGCAATGAACGACGATAGTACCATATATGACGCTACTACTAATACTAGCGTTGATGCCGTTGGTGATGATGTTCCACTTTATGCTATCGGCGGCGGTCAAGGACTTTACATTAATAGTGCTAAGAATACTAACAACAGTAAATCTAAATTATTCGTTACAAACAATGTCCCCGGTGGATTCAAAAATTACATGGGTATCGCTTTTTCCAGCCAATATTCGCAAGACATTAAAGGTAAACCTGTCAACAGTAACGCTGGTAACGTATTAACACCTAACCTTAAACCTGGTGGCAGTGATCCTGGTGATACCGACAAAAAAGCCGGAGAACCACTTCTATTTGCCGAAACGCAAAATAGTGGTTTGCAAGCTATTGTTGATGCTAATGGTCGTCAAAATTCGGCATATGTATTGAGATGGGATAGTGTCACATTGCCCGCTGGCAGTACAGGTCACTACGCTTCAACAATAGGTGCAACTGTTTCCCCTTACGCCGTACCTATCGTAACTAAGACTTATACAAATAGTAATCAGAATTCTGATGGAACAAATAATGTTGGCGACACACTTCATTTCAAACTAAAAGTTGTTAATAATGGTTTGAATTCCCACTGGAATTACAGCAAACTAATTGATATTTTGCCTAAGGGATTACAACTAGATCAAAATTCCGTTAAATATGTTTCTACCAAATCAGTCTCGTACGGTTCTGGTTCCAATCAATATGACAAAGATGTTGCTGATGGAGAAGGCAGTGTTCCTGCTTCTTCAACGACAAATAATACAATCAACTTTACGCCAAATAAGGTTCTAGAAGATAAAGCTACTTACACTGTTACCTTTGATGCTACGGTTACATTTGCTGCTGGGGAAAGTTCTAGTTTGACTAACTCAGCCTCTTTCTATGGTAATAATCAAAATGCCAGTGGAGTCGCACTTGATACTACTGCTACTTATAATGACAGTGTAAAAATACCTATAGCAAGTCCTCATCTCGACATCTCATTCGACAAGACATTACGTAACGACACTACTAATCCAACTGGTAGTTTTTCAAGTTCAGTTGATGGTAAAAAAGGTGACACTATTGAATATAAAGCGACAATCAAACCTACCGGAACTGATACGGTAAAAAGTGCCATCTTCAATGATAAACTTCCTGAGGGAATTGAACTAAAGTCTGGCAGTGTCACGGTAAATGGTGTTGCACAAAGTGGAGACGTTGATGGTATTAATCTAGGTGCTATTGCAAATAACGGTACAGTAACAATTGGGTTTAAAGCTACAGTTACAGCTGTCACTAAACAAACCGCGACTAACATTGCTGTTTTGAATAGTATTAAAACAGCTAATGGTAAAACATATAACAATTTTCAATCTACCAGTGCTATTCTAAATATTGCGGAAACAGCACCGACAATGAGTTTCGAACAAGTACCAACTTCCATCGATTTTGGTACTATCAACAGCTCTGGCTCTGAAAAAATATTGCCTAATGTCAAAACTGACGGTCATTTAATAGTTGATCACACTAGTGATACGCCTTTCCAAATTACCGTAGGCTACGATAATGATGGTAACGATTCTATTAAAAATACTAGTGATAATTCAAAACTGATTCAAAATGATGACAATGCTATTTACTTTAACCAAAACAATAATTCTAATAAAGAAAATTGGTTGCCCCTTTCAGTTAATGGTATTCCTATCAAGAATGAAGGTTTTTCTGGATCACATACAAATTATGATCTAACCAACTATATTGGTTTAAAACAGTGGCGCTTGCGTGTTCCTGGCACCGCTACTGCGGGTAAATATTCAGGTAAGATTACTTGGTCAATGCAAGACGTACTACAATAACGTAATTATTTACTTTATAAAAGGTATCCAGCAACTTATCAAAAAGTTGCTGGATATTTATTTTCCATAAGATAATCTTTAATGCGATATTCCACATTTTTATGTAATTCGTCTATTATGAGACAAAAATCATAATCATTCTGTTATAAATCTATTATTACTTATGTATAATGTCTATGTATCAAAAATTGAAAAATATATTTTCATTTTATTATATAAGGCCATCTAAGCATATTTCCTAAAGGGGGTTAATAAAAAAATTGTTAACAAAGTATGTTTTACAGGAGATGCCTTTACTCACTAGTCTCTTCTTTATCTTTGGTGTTTTTATTATTTACGAAATATTATTTGATGGAGTCAGATCCGTTTTATCTTTAAAAGAAATCAATATTGAATCCAGTATTCTCAAAGCTCAACTAGGAATCATGTATTTATTCATTCTCCTATTCGGATTACAAGCTCTTGTTGTCAATCACCAAGCTACTTGGATCTTCATTAATTTTCAAATTATCGCTTTGATTTTCTGTGCTGTTTTTCTAGATGCACCAGTTAATTATCCTATTTTCATTCCCATTGTCTTAGCATTCATGATCTTCAATTCAGCAATTTTTTATTGGGAGTCATGGTGTTTTGCCTTAACGTTATTTCTTTTTTATTACTCGTTGAAATATATCAAGAAAAAGCGAACTAATCCTTTTCCATTTATTTACTATATGCTAGATGGACTATTCTTCGGTACAATTCTTTGGAGTTTGGCTAGAATCAAATTTTCACTTAACGGCGCTACTATTTTTCAACAAGTATCTTACTTAATTATTTTTGAAATCTTTGTCTACTGTTACATCGGCTTCTTCGTTCGTGATGTCCGCGTTAAACATACACTTTACGAATTTGCTCATTTAGATGCTCTAACCCATGTTAAAAATTTTGCTGCATTCGACAATGACATTCACGCTCTCTTCAATCAACATCAAAGTAACGATATTAACGTTGCCATGATCATGTTCGATATTGATCACTTCAAGAGTATCAATGATCACTACGGGCATTTGGTTGGTGATAAAGTTTTACAACAAGTCGCTGACATCACACAAACAGTTATCAATGCTAACGATAGAAATATCAGATTTTATCGTACCGGTGGTGAGGAATTCAATATTATCTTACCTAATTATAAATTATCGGAAATAGATTCCATTACTCAAGAAATCTTCACCGCCATCAATAATTCTCAATTCAATTTCAATAATCAAACCGTTGACGTTTCAGTCTCCGTAGGCAGTTCTGAAATAAGAAAAAATGATCTCAACTCAGACGAATTTTATAGTCGAGTCGACGATGCACTTTACCAATCAAAAAGAAACGGACGTATGCGAATTACCAAGAGTTAAACAATCTATTTTTGTATTATTTATCAATCATAAAAAGAGGTGTTCATATTAACCGATTAATTTTGGTTAACATGAATACCTCTTTAATTTCAAAATTAAAGCCCTAAATAGTTAAAACAATATTTAGTCTGGAGTAAGAATTTCAAGCACACATACACTTATACTACTTACTCTATGATTGCTTAACCATTTCAGCACCAATGCCAGCCTTATCACAAATAATAGCAATAACATACTCGATTGTTTCCGTATCATCCCAATCGGCTGACAAATCCAAATTGACTTCTCGCCCATCTTTTAACTTTATTTCCAAATAATATGGTGTTGGCAAATTAAACATAATCTTCTTAGGTGCATAGAATGAACCACCTAAAATATTGGCAGGTGCATTCATTTCCCGACCCACGATTACTCTCAAGGACTTAACATCATCAAATTTAAAACTCATCTTATCTTCGCTAAAAGGCATCAATACTGATTGAAATTTGACACCAAAATTTTGATAATCATAGCATCTAATGCCGTCGTCGGTAACTTCCCAATAACCATAAAAATCTGATAAGGTTTTAGCAAAAATAAGCGCACTTATAACAAGAAAAGTTACTCCTAAAATTACTGCTAATAATATCTGATGCGTAAATACCGTTATCACTAAACCAACTAATATTCCAATTACCAAACTCACAGTCATTGGCACATAGTTAATCTTGCGACCAAATTCAATACTATCCATTCTAATTCTCTCTTCTTCTTTATACTCTAGTAAACAATTCTATACTTTTCACATTCACAAAGACAATAAAAAATAAGACCACACGTTGTATGCAGTCTTACCGGTATAATTTAATTAATTATTTCCAATCATAGTCTGTTGGATCATTTAGTCCCCTCCCAGTGGCCTTGTCCAACATAATTCTTTGTTCAAAGCGAGCCACATTACGTTTCGTTTCCTTAACCATATCTGGGTTAACTGAAACATAATCGATACCGCATTTAATCAAGAAATTAGTGAAATCTGGGTACTCTGATGGTGCTTGACCACAAATACCGACAGTCTTGCCATCCTTATGAGCTACTTTAATCAAGTGATTGATCGCACGTTTAACAGCTAGGTTACGTTCATCGAACAAACTAGCAACTGTATCATTATTACGATCACAGCCAAGAATCAACATTGCTAAATCGTTTGATCCGATTGAGTAACCATCAACGTATTTATTAAATTGATCGGCCAAAATAATATTCGTTGGAATTTCAGCCATCATATATACATGGAAGTCGACACTACGTACAAGTCCTTCACCACGCATAATATCGGTAACCTTTTGAGCTTCGTCAACAGTTCTAACGAATGGAATCATAACATTCAAGTTCTTCAAACCAAATTCATTACGTACTTTCTTAACGGCAGCTAATTCAAGTTTGAAGGCTTCAATATATTTAGGATCATAGTAACGTGAAGCACCACGCCAACCTAACAAATCAGCTGGTTCATGTGGTTCATACTTGTCGCCACCCTTTAAATTACGATACTCACTGGACTTGAAATCTGAGAAACGTAATACCATTGGACGAGGAGCCATAGCACGCGCGACTTTAGCAATTCCATCAGCTAACATGTCGACAACTTTTTCTGGATGTCCTTGTTCAATCAAATATAGTGGATGTTCATGAATAAAAGTTGTCCACAAGAACTCTTCACGCATCAAACCAATTCCGTCAGCTGGCAATGTTGAATATTTATCAGCCAAATCAGGATCACCAAGATTCATCATTACCCCAGTTGCTGTAGGAGCAAATGTCTCAGCTGCAACTACTTGACCTCCAGCTTGAGCTGGTTCTGGTTTCTTAAGCAAACTCTCAACTTTGCCCATATAGACAATGCCGTTTGTGGCATCAACTGTAACAACGTCGCCTGTCTTCAAAGCATCAGTTGCGGCAATATTCATACTCTTAGTACCAACGATACATGGAATTTGCATTTCACGAGAAACAATAGCAGCGTGGCAAGTCATCCCACCATTATTGGTTACAATGGCAGCGGCCTTCTTCATAGCAGGAACCCAATCAGGTGATGTCATCAAGGTAACAAGGATTTCGCCCTCTTTAAATTGATCAATATCTTTTGGATCATCAATAACATGCACAACACCACTAGCTAAACCTGGACTGGCTGGCAATCCACGAACTGCAACTTTAGCATCTGCTTCTGCAACCACGTTATCATCTCCACCGTTAGCTTTATTCTTCTTACGTTGTGACCAAACGGTCTCTGGACGAGCTTGAACGATCCACAATTTATTAGTATTGCTATCGAGGGCATATTCCATATCCATGTAACTACCGTAGTGGCGTTCAATTTCCTTAGCATATCCAGCTAATTCGATCACTTGGCTGTCAGTGAGGACTGGTTGTCCTTGTAATTCCTCAGGTACTTCTTGTTCTTTAGTACCGCCAGTTGAATCTCTTATTAATTCAACTGGCTGTTTAATAATATTCTTTTCAACAATTTTCATTGATTGCTTATCTACAACAAAGTGATCAGGTGTTACTTTTCCTAAAACAATATATTCACCTAAACCATAAATAGCATCAATCACAATCTTAGACTCGTCACCATTTGCAACATTGACTGAGAACATGATTCCTGATGCTTTAGAGAAGACCATCATTTGAATAGCAGCTGACAGAGCAACTTTTTCATGTGGAAAATGTTGTTTGTGTCTATAGTACGTTGCACGATCAGTAAAGAGTGATGAATAACATTGCTGTACACGGTTAACAACATCATCCTCTCCTCTAATATTTAGGTAAGACTCTTGCTGACCAGCAAACGAAGCATTAGGCAAATCTTCAGCTGTAGCAGACGATCTAATAGCTACGAATGGATCGGTCTGTCCCATCTTGTCAGAAAGATCAGCATATGCTTTCTTAATATCATCAGCCAAATCAATTGGCATCGTTGCTCCAACGATCAAATTTCGAATCTCTTCACATGTTTTGTGAAGTTCATCAGAATTCTCGTAGTCACTTATACTTTCCAACAATGAATTAACCTTATCGTTCAATCCAGTTTGGTGCATGAAGTATTGATATGCGCGTGCGGTCGTTGCAAAACCATATGGTACCGGTACGTCCATTGAAGAAGTCATTTCTCCCAAAGAAGAAGACTTTCCACCAACTAAATTAACATCCTTACGGTGCAATTCATCAAACCATAAAACATTCGCAGTATCTCGACTACTCATGATAATATTGCCTCCTTATATTTCCGATTTGAATCGATTCTATGCATAATTGAAATTACTTTTTATAAGTAATTTCATTACGACCACATTATAGTTCATTCAATCACAAATAGTAAACCTGTTTAAACTATTTTTGGCTTAAAACATTAACTTAGTTCCATTGAATTTTTAAGCTTTTAATCGTTATATTCGTTGATATATACGGGATGTATAGTAAAATTAGCTAATTTTTGTTAATCAAAATAATCATATTTTATATAGTTCATATAAAGTTCAATTTATCACAATTAAGACATATGGGTACAAAAAAAGAAGCATATCAATTAAGATGTGCTTCTCAAATAATCTTCTTTATGAATCAAAAGATTACATCATGCCGCCCATTCCACCGGCTGCAGGATTTGCTGCAGGAGCAGCATTGTTATCCTTTGGTTCTGGCTTATCAGCAACAACAGCTTCTGTTGTTAACAATAGAGATGCAACACTAGCTGCATTTTGTAATGCTGAACGTGTTACCTTAGTTGGGTCAATAATTCCGGCGTCAACCATGTTTTCCCACTTGTTAGTTGCAGCATTGAAACCAACTTCATTTTCTTGGTTCTTAATGTGTTCAACGATAACTGAACCTTCGAAACCAGCATTTTCAGCAATTTGACGTAATGGTTCTTCAAGAGCACGTGCAACGATATTGATACCTGTTTGTACGTCTCCTTCTTCTTTAAGAGCAGTAACTTTACCAAGTACATTCATCAAAGCTGTACCACCACCAGCAACGTAGCCTTCTTCAACAGCAGCACGTGTGGCATTTAGAGCATCTTCGATTCTGTATTTACGTTCTTTTAGTTCTGTTTCAGTAGCAGCACCAACTTTAACAACAGCAACACCACCAGCTAATTTAGCTAGACGTTCTTGTAGCTTTTCCTTGTCAAAATCAGATGTTGATTCATTGATTTGCTTCTTGATTGTTTCAACACGTTCGTTGATAGCGTCCTTGTTACCTGAACCTTCAACGATTGTTGTGTTGTCCTTTGTAACTGTAACCTTACCAGCTTGACCTAATTGATCCATAGTTGTGTCTTTTAGTTCAAGACCAAGGTCAGAAGTAATAACTGTACCACCAGTTAATGTAGCAATATCTTCAAGTTGTGCCTTACGACGGTCACCAAAACCAGGAGCCTTAACAGCAACAACATTGAATGTACCACGGATCTTGTTCAAAACAAGTGTTGGTAGAGCTTCACCATCAATATCATCAGCAATGATCAATAGTGCCTTACCTTGTTGAACGATCTTTTGTAGTAATGGCAAGATGTCTTGGATATTTGAAATCTTCTTGTCAGTAATCAAGATGTAAGGATTATCGAGGTCAGCTTCCATCTTGTCATTGTCTGTAACCATATATTGTGAAATGTATCCACGATCAAATTGCATACCTTCAACAACATCAAGTGTTGTATCAATACCCTTTGATTCCTCAATTGTGATAACACCATCGTTACCAACTTTTTCCATGGCATCGGCAATTAACTTACCAGTTTCTTCACTAGCTGATGAAACTGAAGCTACTTGAGCAATATCATTCTTACCTGAAACCTTGTGTGAAATCTTGTGAAGTTCATCAACAGCAGCATTTGTAGCCTTTTCGATACCAGTTCTGATACCAACAGGGTTAGCACCGGCTGTAACGTTCTTCATACCTTCTTTAACAATTGCTTGTGTCAAAACAGTAGCTGTAGTAGTACCATCACCAGCAATGTCATTTGTCTTTGAAGCAACTTCAGAAACAAGCTTTGCACCCATGTTTTCAAAATGATCTTCTAGTTCAATACTCTTAGCAATAGTAACACCATCATTTGTGATCTCAGGTGAACCATAACTCTTTTCAAGAACAACGTTTCTACCCTTAGGTCCGATTGTTGTCTTAACTGTATCAGCTAGCTTATTAACACCGTCCATCATCTTTGAACGTGCATCTTCTGAAAATTTAATTTCTTTTGCCATTAATTTTCACACTCCATAATTAAATTCTTTTAGTTAAAATTTTTTAAGTTTAAAATTAATCAATAACCGCCATGATATCTTTTTCATGAAGGATTAAATATTCATTGTCTTCATACTTAACTGTTGAGCCCGAGTATTTATCAAAAAGAACTTTATCACCCTTTTTAACGTTCATAGGTAATTTCTTTCCATCTTCAGTAACTAAGCCTTCACCAACGGCAACAACATCGGCTGTTTGTGGCTTCTCCTTAGCGTTGTTTGCTAAAACAATGCCACCAACTGTCTTTTCTTCTTCTTTATCGACTGTTACAATGACTCTATCTCCAAGTGGTTTTAACAATTTAAATCCCTCCGATTATTATTTTTCTTAATGTTTGTTTTTATATCTTTAGCACTCGAACATCTCTTGTGCTAATCACAAGTTTTATATTAACATTATATTGAAAACATGCAAGTATTTACCTTTAAAAATGTAAGGAGTAATCATGAATTTTCCAAAAAATCAATTCTTCACCCTATTAACATATATCCTCTTGTTATTACTGGGTAGCGTTCTAAACATGTTGTCAATCACCGGTTCGATCTATTTCATCATACTCACTCTGGGAGCTTTAATTGCTACCGGTCTTATGATGTATCTAGTAAAACTAAATGGTCCAAATGATTTCGAAGAGAAAACCGATTTGAATCACAATTTACAATGGATCATTTTAGGAACTGTCGGTGCTATTGCTCTCCAATACGGAGTTGGCTTCATTGATCAATTAATTTTCCACACTAGTACCCATTCACAAAACACTATGCAATTACTATTGATGGTTAAAGCTTATCCATATTATTTCTTGTATGTATTGATCTGTGCACCTATCATGGAAGAAATTGTCTTTAGACGTATCTTTTTTGCCAATATGATCAAACCAACTAATATCTATATTGCTGCTATCATTTCAGCTTTACTGTTTGCTTTTATGCATCAGGATACAAGATTTATCGTTTATGTGGCTATGGGGCTTTGGTTCTCATTTGTTTATTACAAATCAAAGAACATTTATGCCAGTGCCGGCAGTCACATTCTGATGAATGCCATTGTTTTAACTTTAAGTATGCGTTAATCAAAATTATGAATATACTGAAAAAACAGCCTATCAATTGAGATAGACTGTTTCTTTGTGTTTAAATCGTTTTTTACTACGCGGATTATTATTCCCCACGCTTGTAGGATGCAACGTACTTTTCCCGTTTATCCTCATCAAATTCTTTTTCACTCTTAGCGATAATAATTGTTGCTAGAGAGTTACCGACGACGTTAACGGCGGTACGCCCCATATCTACGAGACGGTCGATACCAGCAATGAAGGTTAAACCTTGCATTGGCACACCGATGGTTGATACCGTGGCTAAGAGCACAACAAACGATGCTCCTGGTACTCCGGCCATCCCCTTAGATGTTAACATCAATACGACCACAAGGGTAATTTGTTGTCCTAGACTTAAATGAATATTATAAGCTTGTGCTAAAAATAGTGCGGCTAATGATTGATAGATAGCTGATCCATCCAAATTAAAAGTATATCCAGTTGGAATAACGAAACTGACGATACCTTTAGAAGCACCATACTTTTGCATCTTCTCAATCATTTTAGGAAGAGCTGCTTCCGAACTAGCTGTTGTAAAAGCTAAAGTTACTTCGTTTTCAATAATTCTGAATAATTCATAGAAACGAACATGGAACAAATGTCCAACTCCAGCCATAACGACAAAGACGAAAAATGCCATAGTTGCGTAAGCAATCAGAATGAACAATGCCAGTGGTTTCAAAGAGTTAAAGCCCATTTCACCAACAGTAACACCAATCAAAGCACAAACACCAATAGGTGCTAATCGCATAACCCAGTTCGTAACTTTAAACATAACATTGGCGACAGCATTCAAAGTATCAGTAATAATCTGTCCTTGTTTGCCAATAGAAGCCGTTCCCAATCCGAATAAGACTGAGAAGAAAATAATTGGTAACATATCACCTTTACCTAATGATTCAAAAATATTAGTTGGAATGATACTCATCAAGATTGACCAAATACCCGAATGTTTGGCTGTTTTGGCAGTAGCTGTGTATTGACTAATATCCGAACCTTTTAGACTATGTACGTCGATAAAGGTACCGGGATGTGTAACATTAGCGACAATAATACCAATAATAATCGCTAATGTTGTCATTATTTCAAAATAAATTAAAGTCTTTAATCCAATTCGACCTAACTTTTTAATATCACCCATATTGGCGATACCAACCGTTAAACAAGAGATAACAATCGGCAATACGATCATCTGAATCATTGAGATAAACATCGTACCAATGTTCTGCATGACTTGAATAGCAGCCTTATTCTGATAAAAGATTTGGCCAAGGATAATACCTAAAACCAAACCAATAATAATTTGCCAGCCTAAACTGACTCGAAAAAATCGTCGTTTTTGCACTTTAAAGTCCCCTTTGAAATCAACATAGTCTTAATTATAGAAGACTTTTTGTAAAAAATGAAATTGATAACGGTTTCAAATTAAAATATTTTTCATTTGATACATTTTAGCGAACAATATTGAGTGAACTGTCTAAAATAGTTCTGTTTTTGCCTGATTTAGCCAATAAAAAAAACAGAACATCCGGTTTTTTCAAATCGGTATTCTGCACTTTTTTTATGTCATCTTAATATTTATCTAATTTTCGCCAGATTCTGAAGCAATAATATCCAAATCACCAGAAAGTGTCCATGAAGCAACAGTTGCTGGAACAATCAAATGAATACCCTTGTTCAAATCATAGTCTTTTCCATCAACAGTAATCTTACCTTGACCATTAATTACAGAAATCAAAGTATACTTACCGATTTGATGATGTAATTCGACTGGTTCTTTAATTTCCCAATGATAAACTGAGAAGAATGGTGATACAGGTGGTTGAACAAATGTTGTAAACTTGTTCTTACCCTCTTCTTTTGATTCAATATTTAATTGTGGATCTTTATGAGGAACTGTAATTGTATCCTCTGATTGTTTGATGTGAAGATCACGTTTCTTACCTGTAGACTTCTCAACACGGTCATAATCATACAAACGATATGTTGTATCACTACTTTGTTGTGTCTCTAAGGCCATAATACCCTTGTTCAAGGCATGAACAGTACCACTTGGTACGTAGTAGAAGTCACCAGTCTTAACTGGAACTTTTCTTAATAGATGATCCCAATCACCTGATTCAATCATCTTATCAAGTTCAGCCTTGTTTTTAGCATTGTGACCATAAATCAAGTATGAACCTGGTTCAGCATCAATAATGTACCAACATTCTGTTTTACCTAATTCATGTTCATGTTCAGCTGCATATTCGTTGTCGGGATGAACTTGAACAGATAGGCTGGCTTCAGCATCCAAAATCTTTGTTAAAAGTGGGAAAACTTTTCCCTTAGGATTACCAAATAATTCACCGTGATTTTTCCAAAGATCATCAACATATTGACCAGCAAATTCACCATTTTCAACTTGTGATCTACCATGTGGATGACCTGAAATAGCCCAGCATTCACCAATAGTGCCATCTGGAATATTGTAACCAAATTTAGTTTCTAGCTTTCTTCCACCCCAAATTTTTTCGTGGAATACAGGCTTTAAGAACAATGGTTCACTCATAATACTTTCCCCCAAAAAATTATTCTTGTTCTTCCTTCATTGACTTATCACGATCTAAGAAGAAAATCAAGGTCTGCAATTCATTAGCTAAATCAACATAATGAACGCGGATACTACTTGGAACGTTGATAATTACCGGTGTAAAGTTTAGAATTCCTCTAACTCCGGCATCAGACAATAAATCAGCTGTTGTTTGAGCTGCATTTGAAGAAACAGTCAAGATACAGACATCAATCTGTTGCAAATGAAGCTGTTCCTTCAATTCAGATATATCATAAACAGGAACGCCACTCTTAACTGTACCGACAATTTCTTTATTAATATCAAAAGCTGCCGCAATTCGAACATTATTAGTCCGAGAAAAGTTATAATTTAGTAAGGCGTTACCTAAATTACCTACACCAACTAAAGCTACGTTGGTACGTTTGTCCTGATTTAAGAGCTTTTTAAAGAAAGCTACTAAATCGTTTACATCGTAGCCATAACCACGTTTTCCAAGTGCTCCTAGATATGAGAAGTCACGTCTTATTGTAGCACTATCTATCTTGACCCCTTCTGATAATTCTCCAGAAGAGATCTTTTTTGTACCTTCATCTTTTAAAAATTGAAAATACCGATAATAGATTGGTAAACGCTTTATTGTTGCGTTTGGAACTGTTGTTTTTGTCATAATTTACCACCATATGTGTGTCATTTCACTAACATTTATAGTAAATAAAAATCGACAAAAACGCAATACGTTAAACCTATAAAGACATAATTTATTAAATAATGCTAAAATTGTGAATACATAAAGGAGTTTGAAATTGATTTTATTACAAGCACAAAACATTACAAAAAATTTTGGTACTAAGAAGCTATTCTCTAATGTAAGCTTTGAAGTACAGGATAATAGCAGAATTGGTCTAGTCGGCCGAAACGGTGTCGGCAAATCAACTATGCTCAAAATTATTTCCGATCAGGAAAGTTATAATAGTGGAAATATTGCTCTAAAAAAGGATACAAATATCGGTTACCTTGCTCAGGATTCCGGTTTAAATAGTGAAAATAAAATTTTTGACGAGATGGAACATGTTTTTGACTATTTAAAAGAACAAGAAAAAAAGATGCATGCCTTAGAAGAAAAACTTGCTGATCCCAATGTTCAAGACTACGACAACATTTTAAAACAATACGATCAACTACAAAATACCTTCCGCCAAGAAAATGGTTACGGTTATCAATCGGAAATCCGTAGTGTCCTTAAAGGATTCGGATTCGATGAAGATGTTTGGCAGGCTCAAATATCAACTCTTTCTGGTGGTGAGCGTTCACGTTTAGCTATGGCTAAAATGTTATTGGAACATCATGATATTTTACTTTTGGATGAACCAACAAATCATTTGGACATCAATACAGTTGAATGGCTTGAAGGTTATCTTAAAAATTACCGTGGCGCACTAGTCATCGTATCCCATGACCAATACTTTTTGGATAAAGTCGTTACTGAAATTGTTGAGATCAATCATCATTCTTCGACACATTACTCTGGTAACTACACTTTCTACTTGCAAGAAAAGAAAAAGAATCAAGAAGTAGCTTGGAAACACTATGAAGAACAACAGGCTGAAATCAAAAAGACCGAAGAATACATTCAAAAGAATATTGTCCGCGCTTCTACCACTAAGATGGCCCAAAGTCGTCGTAAAAAGCTTGAACACATGGATGTCTTAGATCGTCCCGACAGTGACCAAGGTTCCGTTCACTTTAAATTTCAAATTGATAAAGAGAGCGGAAATGACGTACTACTTGTTAAAGATGCCGCCATTGGTTATGAGGATCAAATCATGTCCGAACCTATCAACTTAGATGTAAAAAAAGGTGAACGTGTTGGTATTATTGGACCTAATGGTATCGGTAAATCAACTTTTCTAAAATCTATCTTGGGACAAATTCCAATGATCAAAGGAACAACTCAATTTGGTGCCAATGTTGAAGTTGGTTACTACGATCAGAATCTAAAAAATCTTGATCCTAAAAAAGATGTTCTCCATGAAATTTGGGATATTTATCCTCGTTTAGATGAGCAAGTAATTCGTAATATGCTGGGAGCTTTTCTTTTCAGCGGTGATGATGTACTCAAACCGGTTGCCGGCCTATCTGGTGGTGAAAAGGCCCGTTTAACTTTGACAAAATTAGCTATGGAACACGATAACTTCTTAATCATGGATGAGCCCACTAACCATTTGGACATTGACAGTAAGGAAGTTCTTGAAGACGCTTTGAAAAACTTTGAAGGAACTGTCCTCTTTGTTTCCCATGACCGTTATCTTTTAAATACCTTAGCTGATCGTATCGTTGATATCGGCGAACATGGTAGCAAGATTTATCTTGGTGACTACGATTACTATTTGGAAAAGACAACCGATCATCCTACAGAAGAAGCGCAGGCAACTTCTAATGTCAGTGAAAAGAAAGTTCAGTATCAACAATCTAAGGAACAACAAAAGCAAGAACGTAAATTACGCCGTCAAGTTGAAGACTTAGAGAAACAGATTGCTGAACTAGAAGACAAAAATACTGCCATTCAAAAGGAAATGACTAAAGATGAAAATCTAACTTCTTATAGTAAATTAGCCGATCTCCAAAAAGAACTCGATGAAAACAAGCAGCAACAGGATAAAGTTGAAGAAGAATGGACTGAAAAATCCATTGAACTAGAAGACTTTTCTGATTAGAAAGTAGAAAACAGCCCCTATTAAGAATTCAAGCAGAGGATATTGCTTTGAATACTTAATGGGGGCTGTTCTTTCGATTTAAATTTTCTTTTTCATTGCCCAGTTTCTCCAAATTTGATAACTTAATTTATAAAGAATATTTCCAAGGGAGCATAACAATAAAACAAGAAAATTTCTTAATCAGATTCTTTAAGGGTGTTATTATCGCTTTAGGCTTCATTTTACCAGGAGTTTCCGGTGGTGTTTTAGCCGCTATCATGGGTATCTACGAACGAATGTTGAGTTTTATGGCCCACATTCGTCAGAATTTTAAACGCGACTTCCTCTACTTCTTACCTATCGGAATTGGTGGCATTGTCGGAATTGGTATTTTATCTAAACCACTTGATTATCTTTTGCAAAATTACCAAGTGATCGTCCTTTGGGGCTTTGCTGGAACAATTATCGGAACTTTACCGACCTTGTTCAAAGAGTCGACATCCCAAACACCTCGAGATAAATATGACCTCACTTGGTTCTTAGCCAGTTTTGTCGGTGGAGGAGTTTTCCTCTTCTTCATGAGTGAAATCTTCGGAACCATTCCCGCCAACTTCTTTGGATTCGTTATCGCAGGTATCTTAATTGCACTGGGAGTTTTGGTACCCGGATTAAGTCCTTCAAATTTATTGATTATTTTAGGACTCTATACGCCAATGCTAAAAGGTTTCAAAACTTTTGACCCATTAGTCTTTATTCCCATTGCAATCGGTGGTGTAATCTCATTACTGACATTCTCCAAGGCTATGGAAAAATTAATTCAACAACATCATTCGAAAGTTTATCATTTCATTTTGGGTATCGTCTTAGCCAGTACCGTTCTAATTCTGATTCCTAATCCATATACGACTGATGGTATTTCTTATATTGGGACTGCTGGCCCTGATATTATCTTAAGTTTGGTTTTCTTCGTTATCGGTTGCCTATTAGCACTTTGGATGAGCAATTTAGAAGAACGTTACAAGTAAATTTACGAAAAAAATACTGCCAATAGATTTTTAAGTCTATCGGCAGTATTTTTTTATAGAGTTTCACTCAATGTCCATTTAATTTCACCTGTATAATCGCCTGCAAGGTTAGGAAATACGTTCTTCAATAGAATACCGTCCTCTTCACTCCAAGCGTCTGTAATGTCCGTATTTTGGCTTTCATCACTATTAACAGTATCCTGTTGAGCAATTAATGTATCATCATTCAAAGATTTTGCATTTGAATCCTTATCAATGAAGTACAGTGGTTCAGAATAGCTATTATCTTCTTTATTAAACAAACCCGTTGATTGAGCCGATAATTTCCATTTGGTTCCAGTACTATTTACATCAATATCCCAGTCACCCGAACGTTTGACGTATTCGCCTATCTTGGAACCAGCATTAATTGTTTGAAAACGATAATTATCAACCTCTAATTGTAAATTCTTTTTCGGTTTAATCTTAACTTTATATTCCAAAGTGTTAGAAATACGATCCTTAGAATCTGACAATTTCAACTTGAATGTATAAGTCTTATCATTTTCCAATCCATTTAACGTATAAGGAATATCATAAGTTCCAGTCTTAGCGCCCTTATCAACTTGAATGTCACCCTTTTGTACACCAGGAAGTTTGTTGCCATCTTGGTCATAAACTTCCAAATTACTTAGTAGCTCTTCGCCATCAAAGGTTGAACCCTTTAGATAAGAAATATTACCTTGAAAATGAACTTCATCACCCAAATTTAATTCCTGTGATAACGAATTAGTATTTTCAATATGTAAAACTTCATTATCAATTACAAAATCAGGGCTCATCGTATCACCAGTATAATTATCAGCCTGATAACTTGTATTGATTCCCGATACACTAGTTGTTATTGGTGTGGAGCTTTCTGGTCCTTTAGCGGTTCCATAAACTTCAATATTAGAATTATCACCAATTGCATTCATTGATGGAATCGTCACATCAAATCCTTTAACAGTCTTATAACTTGGTGGATCAGTCTCATACTTACCTGGAATCGTTATCGTGACATCTTTTAGATCAGACTTATTAATTTCTTTTGTTTTAGTAGTGCCATCTTCATCTTGATAGGTCATCTTACCAATCACACCATTCGCATCACCATTGTATTCAACATACTCTGGCAATCCAACTGTAGCTGTGATTTCACCTGACTCAGAAATACCACCACTATAGGCCAATTTTTGTTCTAATTTAATTTCATCACCGTCACTAGTATGTAATTCTTTAGTGCTACCTAAAGTCTTACTACTATTTTTTGTAACATCAGTTATCTGTGAAGTTCCCTTCATATCAACAATCGAAGGCATTTTTTCAATAACCATATCCAAGTCAGCAATTGATGACTCTGGAGAACCTGTTGAAGCAGTAAATCCCCAACGAACCTTCTTATCATCACTAGTGCCTACCAATTTAGAGATATCGATACTGAAAGTTTTACTATCCTGTGAAGTCTGCATTTTATCAGTACCATCAGGGAACTTATCATTAATCAAATATGATAAACGAGCTGTGGTTCCTGATGTAGGTGGTGTATAAGTAATTTTAAGATGGCGCCAACCATTACGTGGATCTTGCGTTTCTGAGTTAGCGACTTCAAGACCGTCATAACCTGTGAAATAAGAATTATTCTGAACTGGTCCACGATGTGTTATGTTGTAGAAATAATTGTTTAGAATAAGATTATAACTATTCTCCATATAAGTAGCGGTGTCACCTGGATAATTCCAAGCAATATGACTAGTTTTCAATTGATTCATAACAATATTACCAGGATTAGACAATGAAAATTTGTCATAGTCTAGATAATCATTAACAGAATTTGAAAATGATCCTGCTGTTTTGTTCACATAATGATCAAATTCAATGGCTACACTTTTTTGAATTCCGTCAGAAGCACCAGAAAGTTTCGTTGTAGTAGTTTTATTATCTGGAGTTCCACCGCCCCAAACGCCCAAGGTCTCACCTGCAGTTGGGGCACCATTACTACGAGAAATTGCTTGGTCACCTAAATCATCATTTTGAAGCACAAAAGCAAAACCATCGTAACCATCGACTTTGCTTCCTCCATAGAACCAAACCGAGATTTCTTGTGGTTTACTCAAATCAAAATAGTTATAAGTTTTATTACCATTACTATCTTTAACAGTTCCCCAAAAAGAACCAATTTGCTTTTTCTGCGTGCTTGATCCATCTAACAATTGAATAATGTCAGTTGAATCATTATTAGAATCACCGGCACGAATTATTTTACTAGAACTTTTAAAAGCCGTGGTATCGTTAGTTTTTGTATTCGTATAGTATTCTGGAGCCGTGACGAAATCATTTAGCTTCATACCCTTAGGCGCATGCTCATATACACTAGTTCTATCTGGAACTGAATAAGCTTGGACCATGGTAGGCTTAAACAATTGAATGAACGGCAAAAGAAATATAATCAAATAAAGAAATTCTATACGTTTCTTCATAAGATCAACCTCCTCGTCAAACATCGATATCTTATATTTTATAAATATTATATAAGGTTATATCACTTTATATATATCATATTTAGCAAATTTTATTATCGAATTTTAATTTTTATTAAAAAATATGACAAGTCAGATTAAAGTAAAAAAATAAGTTATCAATCCAATTAATTTTGAATTGATAACTTATTTTTATTTTTGTAAATACTTATTCTTTATTTTATAAGAAGTTTCATCAATAGCTCTAATTGCATCCGAGTATTTGCTCTCAAAAGCTAAGGCTGTTTTCAGCCCATTATTTTTAAAACCCAACAATTTTTGATAATGTAATACTTCCCTTTGAGTAAACTCAGTTCCCGACATCAATCCTAGGATAGGAAATTGTTGCGTCTCCTGGGCTACAAAATGCATAATATTGTAAAAATCAATCTCATCAGTCATTGAATTATTAACCGCGTATTGATTCAATGCTCTATCCTTAATTTGAAAATCACTGACATGTTCCATGCCACTTTGCCACGATAGATCCCAGGCCTTACTTTCAAGATTATATTTAACACGATACCAAGATTCATCTTCCATTGTGGCAAATACATCGTGATCTGATTCAAAGACTAATACCAAGTAGTTGTAAATCTTGTAGTCTGAAGAAACAGATAAATTGGTAAATGGAATAAACAAATGGTCAATATCGATTCCTGCATCGAGCATCTTCAATCTCTCAATAATATGCATTTTTAAATCAGTAGAAGTTTCATTCTCAGCCGGATCAAATTCAAAACTAGGAATTTCAAAAGTGCCATTATTAGTAGCTTTCGTATAAATCCCATCTGTCCTCTTGTCATACTTTAGCAGCACGTATGAAATAACCGTTCTATTTTCCATCAATTACACCTCTCATCTTTTTTACCACAATTTTCTAGATTTATTAATCCTTTTTTACAAAAAATTAGTATTATTTGCAACTTGTATATAAAAAAAACCTCTAATAGTTGAAATTCAACTTAGAGGTATCATTCTATTCCATATCAAAATCTAAACTAGGATCAGCATTCAAATCTAATTTAGCAAAATCACCTTTATCATATTGAATCTGAGCCATCGCACCAATCATGGCAGCATTGTCACCACAAAGTCTTAATGGTGGGAAAACTAATTCCATATCCATATGGCGTTTTTCGATTTCTTCAGCCAAACGTTTACGTAGACCCTGGTTAGCGGAGACACCTCCACCAACAATCAATTGCTTAACGGGATGTTGTTTCAAAGCTCTAAATGTTTTATTACTCAAGATATCCAACACTGCACCCTGGAAACTAGCAGCTAAATCATCTTTATTTAACTGTTCATGAATTTGATCAGCGTGATGAACACGATTAATAAAAGCACTCTTTAATCCACTGAAACTGAAGTCCAAGTTATCTTCTTGTACCATTGCTCTTGGAAAATTGAACGTATCTTTACCTTTAGCAGCCATTTGATCAACCTTTTTACCGGCTGGATAGTTAATCCCTAAGATACGACCGATTTTATCATAAGCTTCACCAACAGCATCATCCCTAGTATCGCCAAGGGTGTGGAAAACTCCAGGAGCTGTAACTAAAACAATCTCCGTATGTCCACCAGAAACTAACAAGGACATGAATGGATATTGTAGGTCAGTCACAAAATTGGCTGAATAAATATGTCCGGCTAAATGATTAACTTTAATCAAAGGTAAATTGTGTGCAAATGCCACCGTTTTAGCGGCCATGATTCCGATCAACAATGACCCAACTAAGCCAGGACCATAAGTCACGGCTACAGCATCAAGATCACTATAACCGACTTTAGCTTCATCCAAAGCCAGATTGATACAATGGGTTACTTCTTCGACGTGATGACGACTAGCGACTTCCGGCACTACTCCACCAAAACGTTGATGGCTTTTTATTTGTGTTGCAATAATATTCGATAAGATTTCTTTACCATTCTTAATAATAGCGACGGAAGTTTCATCACAACTACTTTCAAATGACATTATTAACGTATCTTTTTCCACAATGTTCTCCCCTACAAATCAACCATCATTTCTAAAGCATCGTGATGATTTCTAAAATAATACTTTTTATGTACCGTTTTTACCTTAAAGCCAAAAGCCTCATACAAAGCAATTGCGGCATCATTAGTTACATCAACCTCTAATGACATTTTTTCGAATTCACGTTTGCGACAATATGCAAAAGCCTGATTCAATAATAAATGTCCAATACCTAAATTCTGATAATCACTGTTAACTGCCAAATTAGTAATATGTGATTCTGTTTTATCACTCAGTGAAATACCAATAAAAGCTACGACACCAGCTTTACTAACCAATGACAAATAGAGCGCATTCTTATTACCAATTTCCATTTCGACGATATCAATTGGCCATGGTACCGGAATTGGATAAATTGTTTCTTGAATTCGCATATATTCAATCGAATCATCTGGAATAGCCTTTCTTAAGGTAAATTCCTGTCCATCGATTGTAACTAATTGTTTTTCAAAATCAAATTTTTCCTTCTTATTACTAGATAAGATATTTTTAAACTTCTTCAACATAGGAAACATTTTTGTCTTCCTTATTACCTTTAGCGTACCAATCATGTTCCGCCTGAGTTAAACGCAAGTATGTCGGGATAAAATTATCAATATCCTTAACAACTCTAGTTGTCTCTGCAATTTTAGCCAACTTGCCTGCATCTGGCAATGAATCTTCACTCATAACTATTGTTGCTTCAGGAAATTGTTTTTGAATTAATTCTTGTAATCTAGGCGTAGCGTTAATGAACTCTAATTCATTAGGCTCATATTGTTTTAATGTTTCAAATAGATTGGCCATTGAAGTATGATGGTCCGCAATAACAGTTAATAATCTGCCATCA
Source organism: Companilactobacillus kimchii DSM 13961 = JCM 10707 (assembly GCF_001435445.1). Classification (GTDB taxonomy): domain Bacteria; phylum Bacillota; class Bacilli; order Lactobacillales; family Lactobacillaceae; genus Companilactobacillus; species Companilactobacillus kimchii. Next base: position 57,835 of record NZ_AZDH01000014.1, read on the forward strand.
CGGTTTGTTACATAAACACCAGCAAAAGCATTATCATTTCTAGCATCCATTAAAGGTACCAAGAGATGTTTTTTGTCACCATTTGCAGCTAAGAGTTTCAAACTAGAAACTCCTACTAACTTTTTATTTAAGGTATCGGCTAAAGTTTTAGCTACTGTCACAGCAATTCTTACACCCGTGTAAGAACCTGGACCCTTGGCAACAGCAATCAAGTCGATATCAGCCATTGTAAGTCCTGCTTCCTGCAATCCATTTTGAATATCAGGTAGTAAGGAAACACTGTGCGTTTTCTTCTCAGTTGATTCTATGTGTGCCAAAACCTTACCATCCACAAATACTGCAACGGATAACGGTTTATTTGATGTATCAAATGCTAATATTTTCATTACGTTTATCCCTCATTCTTAATAGAATTATTTTAACACATAATTTTAAACAAAAAAAAATCGACCTATCGGTCGATTCTATTAAATTTCGAATTATCTATCCATCTTAATACGATGAAGAGAAGACCAGTTTGATAAACCAAACTAAATGCCTCTTTTGCAAGTCTTGGTACTAACAATGTAATGTAAGGTACATTAGACATCATGTGAATCCACAAAGTATTAAGTCCCGTATTAACAATTACTGTAATCAGCAAGACCGTAATAAATGTTCTCAGGATCGTAACTTTATGATTGTACAACATATAACCATAAATCACTCCGGATACTAAAGCAGTTAAAGTGAAACCTAAAAAGAAACTGCCTCCCGTTGCCATAATCGTATGACTGATAATATCTGCTAAGACATTAGCAATTCCAGCCTTTACGGGACCAAAGTAATATCCCAACAATCCAACAGCAATGAAGCTAAATCCTACCTGCAACATGTTGCTACCAATCGATAACTTTGACAATACCATTTGCAATGCTATTAACAAAGCCATCCACGTAATTCCTTGAACACTAACGACTTTCGTTCTACTGTTCATAATCGACATCTCCCAACGGAGCTGCCACAGAATATAAAAGAGACATATATAAAGTGGCGAATGCGGAAACAAGATCGCGAGAAAAATCTCTTCGTCCGATGTTCACATTCCGTTCCATCGGCACTTAACGCCTTGAATCCTACCCCAAATATTTTTGAATACTTAAATATGGTAGCACAATAAAATAACTATACAAGTAATTGGTTTTTGGATAAGATTTTGCTAAGGATGTCGCCCTCCGCAACAAGCACTATTGGTCTGGAACGCTGTGGACGCTGATTTGAGCCAATTGAAGTCCACAATTGTCTCAAATACAGGTCTTGTACTAAGCGATAAATCGCTAAGCATAATTTCACGGCTGAGACCAATAGCACTTGTTACTCCGGGCTGAATAGTAATTCTATTTTGTATTTTTCTTTCTAAATTTTTAGGCAAAAATAAACAGTATCTATTCAAAATTCCACACGACTGTAAAATTCTAAATAAATACTGTTTTTAATTAACGAAACTATATAATAAAAATCATTTTCTCGTCGATATTAAAATCCACAAAACAAAAAATCAGAACACTATCTAATCCGGAACAAGAATTGGGAATGCGTTCAGCTATGAGATTATTGTAATCGGCTTTGCCGATTACAATAAGGCCGACTTCGGAGCTAATCATTTTGCACGAAGTGTAAAATGATTAGCTCCGAATCGTGCCCATAGCGTTCCAATGCATTCCCAATTCTTGTGGAGGATGGCATCAAATGCTAACTAAACTAAAGAACCACTATCCCTATTTGTCTTCCCATCCCAATTGAGCAATAACATTCAAAGTATCACCATTCTTTATCCAATGAGTTGATGTGTGGTTTTCTGAATCCACTTTAGCAAATGACAATGGTTCACTTTCCAAATTGAGTTCTTTTTCGTATTTAATATCCATACTCTTCAAATGATGACTGGCAATATAGTCTGTATCAAGCGTATCTACCATCCAATCAAAATAGTAAGAGTTATTAACATGTTTATTAACGTCAATATTGTAGTAACCGATATGTTGCGGTTGCTTGAAATCATAATTATCCGGCACGCGTAAACGAGCGAATCTCTGAATCCGATTAACTTCTTCCGCACCAAATTTATTTTCTAAACGGTCTGCAGCACTAACAATTTTACGTTCTTTAATATCAATCAAAACAAAAGCGCTTTGGGCTTTGACCATGACATTACCGTCCATATCTTCAACCCAGAAATCACGATAGAAAAAGTACTTATTGTAACTTGTTGCTTGTGTAGTAACTTTTAACTTTTGTCCTAAACGTGGCATTTGCTTGATATCCATGTGATATTGAACAACTACCCATCCTAAGCCATTATTCACAACCATTTCGGTACTATCAGCATCGGCTTGGTGTAATTGTTTTTCAGAAGTTAGTAACATAATATCAATTAAGGCAGATAAACGAATATCACCCGTAAAATTGACAAAATAATATGGTACTTCTACTTCCATTGAATATGTTTCCTTCTGCGTCACTATTCTTCTTCTCCAATTCCATGATAAAGGTTATACACAGTTTGTTTCTTCAAACCATTGTCGGCGGCTACTTCTTTGATAGCCTTATTAGGCTTCTTACCATGATCAATTAAGTTATCCACCGCTGCTACTAAATCGGCATCTGAACTAGTTTCCATTTGATCGGCTGGTTTTCCTGCAATTATTAAAACATACTCACCTTTTGGATCGTTTTCTTCATAATATTGGGCGACATCTTGTAAACTACCACGTAAAAAAGCTTCGTGAATCTTAGTCAATTCACGGGCCAAAGCTATCTGACGCTCTGGACCAAATTTAGCAATCAAGTCTTGAATCGTCTTCTTCACTCGATATGGTGATTCATAAACAATCGTTGTTTCACTACGATTAGCTAAGTCTACTAAAGCTTCAGTTCTTTCTTTTCCTTTACGAGGTAAGAAGCCAAAGAAATAAAATGGCTGTGGTTCTATACCAGAGGCTATTAGAGCCGTTATTGAAGCCGTAGCACCTGGTAGTGGGACTACTGGAATTTCTTCCTTAATGGCAGCCTTAACTAGCTCCTTACCCGGATCACTGATTGATGGGGCTCCAGCATCACTGACTTGAGCAATCTTTAGACCTGAATTCATCTTTTCGATTAATTCGGGAATCCTTTGGGCAGTATTGTGTTCATGAAAACTTATTAATTCTGTTGGTATTTCAAAATGATTTAATAAATTTTTGGTATTACGTGTATCCTCAGCTGCGACTAAATCTGCTTCCTTCAAAGTGTTAACAGCTCGAAAAGTCATGTCTTCTAAATTACCAATGGGCGTTGGCACTAAAAAAAGGCAGCCCTTCGAATTATCAACAAAACTCTTTTGTTCCTTCATTCAAATAGCTCCCCTTACTTAAATCTTTTTAACTTTTTTGTTCTTTTTCCAGTTAGTTCCATACAAAACGTTCATACAGAAAAGGCACTCTTCATCATTATCACGATGTGAACCGTAATATTGTTGGCAAACATGGAATCCCTTGCGATATAGTTTTTCCAAATTCAATCGCGAACCAGATAACGTGTTACCATTAAAGTCCTTTTCCTCGTAACCAACCTTTTCTAAATGTTTACGAAGATTTTGGTTCTCCAACTTAATCTCTTCGTTCTTTTCCAAAGTATCGGATAGTTCCTCTTTTAGCAAAGAAACTTTTTTACTTATATCATTTAGTTGATTTGTGATTGTTTCAAATTCATCATATAAATCTTTCTCTGCCATGATTTCACCTACTAATCCACAAATTTTAATGACAAATCTTCTAAAATTGCTTGAAACGATACATTACTTTTCCACATTTGTTCGGCTGTGAATAAGTCATCAGACATCCCTACAACTTTTTTGATTCCTTTATTTGAGAGTAAATCTTCTGTCGTTAATGTTGATTTTTCTAAATTGTACCTAATTGATAATATATCACTAAACATTTGATTCAACATGTCGAAAACCAAATGTTGCTGATTTTTATTCTCTACTAAAGGCATGATATCAGTCTGGATGTCGATAAAACTATTTATTTTTTGTTTATTGATTTCTTTTAACCAATTCGTAATTGCGGTTAATAGTGATTGGTATTTATCAGCTGTAATGCTTTCTAAATATTTAATATCGGTGACTTTCAAGGCATTTTCGGCTTGTTCTTTTTTGAAACCTTCATTGATTAAAGTTTCAATCTCATCTTCATTACTCTTATTCGATAAATGAAATATCTGCACACGTGATTGAATTGTTGGCAAAAGTTGTTTTGCAGAATCGGCCAATAAAATAATCATCAGGTTACCTTCTGGCTCTTCAATCGTTTTTAACAAGTTATTGCTAGCTGCGTTAGTCATCTTCTCAGCTTCATCGATGATTAAAATTCGCCTTTTACCTTGTGTGGCTGTCATATTAGCTTCTTTTTTAAAGAATTTAATATCATCAACTCCGATACTCTGCTTCTCGGTTTCTACCTCTAAAACATCTGGGTTATCCCCAAGGGCAATTGTACGGCATTTCCGGCAAGTCTGATCAGGAGCGCCGTCTTGAAGATTCTCACAAAACTGACTCTGTGCTAACCAAATAGCCATCTGCTGTCTGACTTTGGAAGAAGCACTATCAATCAAATACGCATGCGACAACATATTGGAAGAAATAATCTTTTGAAATTCTTGAACAACTTTAGGCTGCTCAGTTTGTAGATTCTCCATTTTTAGAATCTCACAAATTTATCAACTGGTAAAATGAAGCAAGTAGCACCGCCAACTTGAACTTCAATAGGTTCGGCCAAACTAGAAGCAGCTTCTGGCATTAAAAATGTTGGTGTAACGTACTGAGAACGTGTATGACAATTCTTCTTGATGATTGCTAAGACCTCATCAACCTTCTCCTCTTCAACACCAATAATAAAGGTACAATTACCAGCCTTCAAGAAACCACCAGTAGATGGTAATTGAGTGGCTCTAAAGCCGCCTTTAACAAGCTTTTCTTGTAGTTGTTGACTATCTTTATCTTGAATGATGGCTAAAATTAATTTCATGGTTATTCTCCTTTAGTAAAAATATTAGGAAATCTTTGCACAATAATTTCAACAGCATCCTGAACTACTTTATCAGGTGCTTGAGCTGCATCAACCGTCTTGATACGTTCACTGTTATCCCTAACAACTTCTTTGTAAGAATCATAGACACGTTCGTGGAAACTCATAGCAGCCTTTTCCAACCGATCCATCTGTCCAGCATGATCTTTTTTGATTCGAGCTAATCCTACATCGGGAGTCACGTCAAAGTAAATTGTTAAATCCGGTAAATGTCCCTCAATCGCAAAGTTATTAATATCAGCGACTTCTTTTGTTCCAATCTGACGTCCTCCACCTTGATAGGCAATTGAACTGTCGACAAATCTATCACTCAACATAATCTTACCTTCAGCTAAAGTTGGTAAAATCACATCAATTAAGTGTTGACGTCTAGCTGCAGCATATAATAATGCTTCGGTTCTGGCATCCATCTCTTCATCATGAATATCCAAAATGATTTTTCTGATTTTTTCAGAAATTTGACTACCACCAGGCTCTCTTGATAAAACAATTTCCTTATCAGTTTTAGCCTGTAATAGTGGCATAATTTTTTTCAGAGCTGTCGTTTTACCAGCTCCATCTGGTCCTTCAAATGAAATAAATATTCCTGGCATATAATCTCTCCTAGATGATTACTACTATTTTACTTGAAATTGGAAATAAATGAAACTTCCTAAGATATTATTCTACGAGAATGACAACTGAAATATGCCGTCCTCCACAATAAGCTCGATTGGTCTGGAACGCTGTGGACACAGATGAGACTAATCGGGCTTGTTACTCCGAACTGAATCCGATTCTATTTAATCATCTAATTTTCTAATATTTAAAGTAAAAAAATAACAGTATCTATTCAGAAACTCCATACGTATATTTTATACGTACCAACGGAATTCTAAATAGATACTGTTTTTTAATTTTCGAATTAACTGAAACTAAGTAATAAGAAAAACTATTTAGTCGGTAGCTAAATCTCTTGTGGACCCTCAGTGGTCCACAGAAGATTTGGCGGACGACGGCATTCTACCCATATTACCAGTGTTTTTCAGCACGGCTAGGTTGCTTCAAAAATGTATCCTCGTCTCCGAAAATAATATTTGTTGTAGCCTTAGCTTTAGCTTTTCTTCTTCTTGCTTCTAGATACAAGAATTGATACTTCAACTGATCGAGTTTCAACTTGATTCTTGTCGTATCATCGATATCAACTGAATTATTCATCATCCTCTGTGTATTACCGATTCTTTGCTGAATCTGATGAATATTATCTAAGAGGCGATCATCTTCCATTTTCTGGACAGATACCTTTTTTCTACCAAACATGTTAAATCTCCCTGCGACCTAGAACCGCACTCTTCAAAGTCATTTCGTCCGCATATTCAATATCAGATCCAACAGCTAATCCATGTGCTAATCTAGTTACTTTTATTCCTGCTGGCTTAACTAATTTGGCTAAATATTGAGCAGTTGCTTCTCCTTCTGGCGTCGCATTAGTTGCAATAATTAATTCTTTAACGTTCTGATTAGTCTTCAAGCGATTCAGCAACAACTTAATATTCAAATCTTCTGGGCCAACTCCATCGACTGGCGATAAGACCCCTCCTAGAACGTGATACAAACCGTTATAACCGTTCATGTCATCCAAAGACATAATATCTTTGGCTTGTTCAACGACTAAAATAACTGACTGATCACGACTCTTATCACTACATATATTACAAATATCCTCAGTAGTAATATTTCCACAAATTCTACAACTCTTCAAATCTGTCTTTGCGGAAATTAAATTATCAGCAAATTCTTGCACTTGATCTTTGTCCATCCCAAGTGTAAAGAATGCCATTCTGGTTGCAGTTTTGCGACCAATTCCTGGTAGCATCATATAACTATCAATTAATTTTGATATTGGTTCTGGATATTTCATTACATCAACCCGTTTGTGTATTTACCTAATTTAGCTTCTTTATCATTATCAACAGCTTCGAAGGCATTATTCAAAGCATCGATCAACATATCTTGCAAAGTATCTGGATCATCTGGATCAATGATCTTTTCACTGATTGTCATGTCGGCAATCTTCTTATCACCAGTTACTTTAACTGTGACAAAATCATCAACTGACTTACCTGTATATTCTGTTTTGTTAAGTTCTTCAGTTGTTGCTTGAACTTCTTTTTGCATCTTTTGGGCTTGGCGCATAATGTTGGCCATGTTGCCACCCATTCCACCCATATTTGGCATACCTTTACTCATAAATAATTCCTCCTAGTCATTTTTTATATCAACTATATCGTCACCAAACAATTTTACAGCTTCATCAACGGTGGGATCAGTTTTCTTTTTTGGTTCTTGCTTTGATTCTACATTGCCTTGATTGTTTAAATCAATATTATTATTAATATATTCTTTACGAATCTTTGGCCAATCAGCTTTAGGAACTAAAACAATTTGAGAATCTTTCTTCATCAGACGACTAACATTATTTTCTAATTCCTTTAAAAACTCTGAATCATCTTGAGCTTGTTCAAACCACATCTCATAATCAAAGGCTACTACAACACCCTCTGACGATGCAGCCACAGGTTCTGCGACTTTCATCATAGCACGTTGAGTTATGGAAAGCATACTCATTAGGTCAGGCCAAATTTCCTTAGCAGCCATCAAATCTTTTTTAGTTGCACTACCCAAAACCTTATAAATAGCCGTCTTATTCAAACGAGCATTAGTATTAGCTCGACGACGAGTTTTCTTAGGTTCTGCTTTCTTAACCACAGTTCCTGTTGAGAGGTCTTTTACTTCATTCTGTAAATGCGAAACTTCATCTCTCAACTTGTCTAACTCGGCATTGCCAACTTGATTATCATTAGTCTCATTGGTTGCTGCCGGCGCTGCACTCTGTTGAGCAATTTTTGGTTCACTGATTTTAACAGTCAAGATTTCCATATAAATATCAGTTTGATTCGAGTTTTTCAAATTCTTTTGCGTTGCACTGACTTGATCAACAATATAAAACAGACGTGAATTATCAAATTTATCTGAGATAGCCAATAATTCATCGGTCATTACTGACTTATCCATCTTACTAGATAAATCCGAATCAGAATTATACAAAATAAGATTTCGACAAACACGAATAATCATTTCTGTAAAACGTAATGCTGAACGTCCACTAGCTAAAATCTGATACAAGTTAGTTAAAGCTTCAGCTGGATTATTTTCAGCAATAGCTGTCATATAGGAAACAATCTGTTCATTACTCAAAGCACCCGTTACTTCTTGGGCGTTCTTCAAGGTTAATTCATCATCACCATATGACAAAGCCTGATCCAAAATACTTAAAGCATCACGCATTCCACCTTCAGCGGAAGCTGCAATGATGTTCAAAGCTTCTTCATCATATTTGATATTCTTATCATTTAAAATAAATTCCATTCGTTTCAAAATATCCTGACGTGAAATACGACGGAAATTGAAACTCTGCGTTCTTGAAATAATTGTTGCTGGAATTTTTTGTGGTTCGGTTGTAGCCAAAATGAACATGACATTAGCCGGTGGTTCTTCCAAAGTCTTCAACAAAGCATTGAAGGCACCTTGAGAGAGCATATGAACTTCATCAATAATGTAAACTTTAAACTTGGCTTCGGTTGGTGCGTATTTTACTTTGTCTCTAATATCACGGATCTCTTCAACACCGTTGTTTGAAGCCGCATCAATTTCAATTACATCATTCAAACGGTTCTCATTTGCAGCTTTGCAAATTTCACATTCATTGCACGGTTCGCCATCATGTGGATTAAGGCAATTCACCGCTTTGGCTAAAATTTTGGCACAGGATGTCTTACCAGTACCACGTGGACCACTGAACAAATAAGCATGACTAGTCATCTGACTAGCCACCGCATTGCGCAGTGTCTGAGTAATAACATCTTGGCCGATTACATCAGAAAAAGTTTGGGGACGCCAAACTCGATAAAGTGCTTGATATGCCATTTTATCTCCTTTAAAAATCTAATATGTAAATTTTACCACAAGATTTTTGACAAATACTGCTTGGCAAAAAATTACATCATATTTCAAAATAAACACAAAAAAACTCCTAACCAAATTGGTTAGGAGGCTTATATGCATAACAAAAGGCACATGACACACCCTGCTTAGTGCTGCTTCCTTCCGGATCTGACACAGTTCACAAGAGCATCATTGCCCTAAGGCCTTGCGGCAATAACTATCATACTATAAATAATAGTTTTTTTCTACTTTTTGCGGCGAATTTCTCTAAAGAAATTTCTTAAAAGATCCCCAGCTTCTTGTTCTTTAACGCCACTGAGAACCTCTGGTTGATGATTATATCTAGTTTCCGCCAATAAGTTATTAATCGAACCTGCTGAACCAGCCTTAGGATCACTGGCACCAAAAATAACTTCTTCGATACGACTATTAATAATAGCACCGGCGCACATTGGACATGGTTCCAACGTTACAAAGAGACTTGTATGCTCCAAACGCCAACTACCTACTTTTGCACAGGCAGCTTCGATTGCAATAATCTCCGCATGTTTAATAGCATTCTGAGTTTCCTCACGTTCATTTGAACCTACTGAAATCACTTCACCAGTTTGATTATCAACGATAATACAACCAATCGGAACCTCTTTACGCTCACCGGCTTTTTTAGCTTCATTTAAAGCTAGATCCATGTAACTATTTATTTTTTCTTCTGTAAATATCATATTAATTAAGTAATTGTGTTACTTTCTTTTCCAAATATTCTGGAATTGCTGGTGATTTCAACTTTAATTGATCTCTTTGTCTTTGAATTGAATCTAATATTTCAACCAATTCTTTGACTTGTTCATCTGATAAAGTCCCAACAAAGCCCAGTAGTTTTTCGTTGCCATGTAGATATTTATCAACCAAAGACTCTAATTTCTTACGGTCCTGTTTGACAGCCTTATCTTTCATAAAATGATTTAATTTTCGTACTGCAAAAAATGATCCCGCTGAAACGGCGGATAATATCGTCAAAATAATTAATTTCTTCTTCATATGTAAACGCCTCCAACTCAAAATATACCATATTGAGCAAAAATTTAAATCAATTTACTTTTTAAAATGTAATATCCTTTATCACGTACAACAATTTCAACGTTACCAAAAGTCTTTTCCATCAACTTCTTAGCTGATGGTGCACCTTGCTTCTTTTGTAAAACAATCCAAAGCTCACCGCTATTTAACAAGTAGTTCTTAGACTCCTCCAAAATTGCGGTAACAACATTTTTACCTGCACGAACTGGTGGATTTGAAACAATCAATGCATATTTCTTGTCGACAGCTTTATAAACATCGGACTCAAAAATATCCACATTTTCGATACTATTGTTAGCAGCGTTTTGCTTAGCTAAGTCTAAGGCTCTAAGATTGACGTCAACCATTGTAACTTGGCGTACTTTTTGTTCTTTAGCTAAAGCCAATCCAATAGATCCATATCCACAACCAACATCTAAAATATTACCTTCAGGAATACTTTGAAAGTCAATTGCTTCAATTAAAACTCTTGAGCCATAATCTACTGTTTGTCGTGAAAAAACTCCACTATCAGAAATAAACTTGAGATTATGATTTCTAAGTGTAAAATCGAATTTTTTTAATTCGTGTTCCAAATCTGGTGTATTATCAAAATACTGATTAGCCATAATTTTCCCCTTTCTCCATTTGAGGGTAAAAAAAAATCCTCTTACGAGGATTAATTTTATCATTAAAGTGAATTACTTCAATGTAACTGTTGCACCAACAGCTTCTAGCTTTGTCTTCATTTCGTCAGCGTCAGCCTTAGCAACGCCTTCCTTGATAACCTTAGGAGCACCATCAACAAGGTCCTTTGAGTCCTTCAAGCCAAGTCCTGTGATACCACGAACTTCCTTGATAACCTTAACCTTTTCTTGACCTGCTTCTGTAAGTTCAACGTCGAATGAGTCCTTTTCTGCAGCAGCGTCGCCACCAGCAGCACCGGCAGCAGCAACTGGAGCAGCAGCCTTAACATCGAATTCTTCTTCGATAGCCTTAACAAGGTCGTTTAGTTCTAGAATTGAAGCTTCTTTTAAATCATCGATAATCTTTTGTGTATCTAAAGCCATTATTGTATCCTCCAAATATTATGAGTTTTTTTAGTTAATTATGCTTCTTGTCCAGCGTCTTCTTTATCTGCAACGGCCTTAACAACCATAGCAAAGTCACGAACAGGAGCTTGTAATACAGATACCAACATAGATAGCATGCCATCTCTGTCTGGTAATGTTGCAAGTTCTTGAATTTGGTCAAGAGTTGCGGCTTTACCTTCGATGATTCCACCCTTAATTTCAACGGCGTCAACATCTTTAGCAAATTTAGCAGCGATCTTAGCAGGTCCAACAGGATCTTCTTCAGAGTAAGCAATAGCTGTAGGTCCAACGAAGAACTTCTCTAGACCTTCAACACCAGCTTTTTCAGCTGCACGTCTCAAGATTGTATTCTTAACAACTTGCATAGTAGCATTTTGTTCACGTAATTCGGCACGCATTTCTGTTACTTGTTCAACAGTTAGACCTAAGTAGTCAACAACGATGACTGACTTTGCGCCTGTAAGTTGCTTAGCAATTTCATCAACTTGTGCTTGTTTTTGTGCTAATACTTCTTGCTTCATTATTACGTTTCACCTCCACAATTTTTTAGTTAATATCTACAAATTTCGGCTTAAAAAATAAAATCTCTGTGCCCAAGGGACACAGAGATTAAGTGAAATAATCTTCTGGCCTCGGCAGGATATTAAGACTTTCATCACCTGAGTCTTCGGTAGAAATCAACTATACTAATCTATCATTATTTTGGTTATTAGTCAACATTAAGCGTTAATTTTTAGACCAGGTCCAAATGTAGATGTCAAGTTAACACTTGTTACATAATTACCTTTAAGTGATGCAGGACGAGCTTTAACGATTGCACCGTAAAATGCATCGAAGTTAGCTGCAATCTTGTCTGTATCAAATGAAAGCTTACCAATTGGTGCGTGGATAAGACCATTTGAATCAACACGGTATGTAACTTGTCCGGCTTTAATATCATTAACAGCCTTTGTAACATCCATTGTAACTGTACCTGTCTTAGGGTTTGGCATCAAACCTTTAGGTCCAAGAACACGACCTAAACGACCAACTTTAGCCATCATAGGTGGTGTAGCAACGGCAACATCAAAGTCTAACCAGCCGTCTTGGATCTTTTCAACAAGGTCATCTGAACCAACAACATCAGCACCGGCTGCTTCTGCATCCTTTGCTTGTTGGCCTTCAGCGAAAACGATAACCTTTTGTGTCTTACCAGTACCATTAGGTAATACTAGAGCGCCACGAATTTGTTGATCAGCTTGCTTAGGATCTACATCCAAATTAATTGCAACTTCAACAGTTGCGTCAAATTTAGCGTAGTTAACCTTCTTAAGTAAGTCAACAGCTTCTGTAGCAGAGTATCTCTTGTCTTTATCGACTTGTTTCATTGCTTCTAAATATTTTTTTCCATGCTTAGCCATGCTAAGTTCCTCCTTGCTTTGTGGTCTTTCGGAGAATCAAATTTTCTCCTCCCACTTGTTAAGAATGCTTTCACATCCCTGTAAACTGCTTAAATCTAGTCTTTTACTTTACTTCAAAGCCCATACTTCTTGCAGTACCAGCAACCATACGCATTGCAGATTCAACACTAGCAGCGTTTAGGTCTTTCATCTTGGTTTCAGCAATTTCGCGAACTTGGTCTTCAGTAACTGTGGCAACCTTATTTGTGTTAGGTTCGCCAGAGCCCTTTTCAACGCCAGCAGCTTTCTTCAATAGAACTGCAGCTGGTGGTGTCTTAGTAACGAAATCGAATGAACGGTCTTCATATACTGAGATAACAACAGGGATAATCATACCCTTTTGATCTTGTGTACGTGCATTGAAGTCCTTTGTAAAGGCAACAATGTTAATACCAGCTTGTCCTAAAGCAGGACCAACTGGAGGAGCTGGAGTAGCCTGTCCAGCAGGGATTTGTAATTTTACTACGTTAGCAACTTTTTTAGCCACGGTGCATACCTCCTTGTTCCGTGATGTGGTCATGATGAGAATCTAAATTTTCTCTCCCACATGTATGTGTCAAAAACATACCGTTTTATAGTAGCACGGTCTACTCGTCTTATCAATAACTATTTTTGTTTTTCAACTGATGTAAAGTCAACTTCGGCTGATGTCATACGACCAAACATATCAACGTCAACTTTAAGTTTTCTGTGTTCATCATCGATTTCAGTGATCTTACCTGTTGTGTCAGAGAAGGCACCATCAGTAATCTTAACTGTTTCACCAACTTCAAAGTCAGATGGTTGATTTTGTGCACTCATACCGAATTGACTTAGAATGTTATCAATTTCTTCAGGTAATAGTGGTGCAGGCTTACTACCAGAACCGTGACTGCCGACAAATCCGGTAACACCTGGTGTATTACGAACGATGAACCATGATTCATCAGACATAACCATTTCTACTAAAACGTAGCCAGGGAAAGTTTTTTCCATTTCTTTCTTTTCTTTACCGTTTTTCATTTTTGTTTCTTCTTCTTCAGGAACAACTGCACGGAAAATGTAATCTTCCATACCCATTGATTGAGCACGTGATTCTAGATTTTCCTTAACTTTATTTTCATATCCTGAATAGGTATGTAAAACATACCATTGTTTTTCGCCAGCTTCAGCCATAATTTCCTCCAAAATTCAAAATAAAAAAACTCCGAACCATGTCGAAGTTTTTTCCGTTAGTTCCATAATAGCAAATTTTTTACGTACTTACAATCTATTTACCCATTACGAAGTGCTGCAATAATGTAATTAGACCCCAATCAACTAATGCAAAGAAGATTGCATACATCAATGAAGTACCAATAACGGTCCATGTATCACGTCTATTTTCTTTGAATGTAGGCCAAACGACTAATTTCATTTCATCTTTGACGCTACCAAAAAATTTAAATAGTTTCATGTAATCCTCCAGAGTTATCTTGTTTCTTTATGTAGTGTATGTTTACCACAGTGCTTACAGAACTTTTTAACTTCTAGACGTTCTGTTCTATTTGGGTTCTCAGTAATTGTATAGTTACGTGAGCCACAAACAGTACAAGCAAGGGCGACTTTTCTTAATCCCATGTTTATCTCCAAAACTAATTTGTTTTAATCTTATTAATTGTAAACTCTGGAAGTTGTTTTGTCCATTGCAATCTCACATGACTATAGTTTCTGATCACGTTTTATCTTCTTTTTGCACCGGTTAGCTGCTTGTATAATCTGTTTCATATCACAACGAGCTTCGGCACAAGCATCGTGCATTGACACCTTTCCCAGCAGGAATTGAAAAGCCACTAATTCTATACGACTCATTTTAATCATAATCTTTTCTAATTGATTAGATATATCGACACTATCGTTATTTTCTGCAACTTTATCATCAAATTTACCTTTACCAAGTAATCTGTCATACGATTCCGTTTGCTGATTAGCCTTACGTTTAATGGCATTCTCACGCCTAATGATATCTATAATGTGATTCTGAAATTTTAATTTAAAAAAGCTTCCGAATTTGGAACCACTGTTGCCATCGAATAATTTACAAGTTTGATAACAGACTAAAAAAGCTTCCTGATACCAATCATTACGATCATAACCATCAATGAAATATTTAATATACATATTATCGATCATTGGCCGGTATCTTCTGACCAACCTATCTAGTGCTGCTGAGTCATCATTTTCTCTAATCAATTCAATCCATTGCTTTTCTTGTTCAACTTTCATTTTACTTTTTTACGAATAATAATTTTGTAATTTAAAAGTACCACCCACTTAAGGCAAATTTAAGCGAACACTTGTTTACAACAATTTAAATATGCTTGCAAAAAATCATTTTATAAATCCATCCAAAATCCTTAATACAAAAAATTCTAAGCAAGAGTTTATCTCACTTAGAATTTTTTAATTAAGCATTACGTGAAGCAAAAGCTTGATACAACAAAACACCTGTCGCAACTGAAGCGTTCAAACTTTGTACATGTCCAACCATCGGAATATTCAAAGTTTGGTCAGCCTGTTTCAATACTAATGGTGAAATACCCTTACCTTCGTTACCAATAATTAGAGCAACTGCTCCCTTGGCATTCCAGTTACGATAGTTGTCACCTTCCATAGCTGTTCCAAAGACCCAAACATTACGTTTCTTCAAGTCCTTGATGGTATTAACTAAATTAGTTACACGAACAACTGGCACGTGTTCAATCGCACCTGTCGATGTTTTAGCAACCGTTGAAGTTAATCCAGTTGAACGATGCTTTGGAACAATAATTCCATCTACACCGACGGCATCAGCAGTACGCATGATTGAACCTAAATTATGAGGATCTTCAATTTTATCCAAAATCAAAATGAATGGATCAGTACCTTTCTTTTCAGCACTCTTGAAAATATCTTCCATTTCAGCGTATTGATAAGGAGCAACATAAGCAGCCATCCCCTGGTGGTTACCACCGTTACTAATATCATCTAGCTTATTCTTAGGTACTTCTTGAACAATCAAGCGATCACGCTTAGCTAACTTGATAGCTTCAGCAATATGTTCACTAGAAAGTCCCTTTTGAACTAAAACTTTGTTAACACGCTGATCAGCTGTAGCGGACTTCAATAATTCAATTACTGAATGTACACCATAAACTAATTCGTTTTCTTCTAAATTGTTACTACTGTTGTTACGTTTATTCGAATTTTCTGTCATCTGCTTCACCCACTTCTACTTCATTTATGCACCATTGTGCCAATTCTACAACTCGGTCTTTGTTGCCGGTAATATCTAAATAACCAAAAAGTGCTTCAAAACCTGTAGACATATGATAAGTGACGACACTTGTATTCTTAGCTTTAGTATATTTTTTAGCATTACGTCCGTTCTTATAAATTCTGATTTCTTCATCAGAAAGAATTCCCTTATCCATCATCAAAGTAATCAATGATGCTTGGGCTTTCGCGGAAACGTAGTGTTTGGCTTGTTTTTGTAGTTCATTAACCTTGGTAATATTTTTGCCTAAAAGATGTTCACGAATAAAGACTTCGTAGACTGCATCTCCTAAATACGCCAAAGTTACTCCGTTAAATTGTTTAACATCAGTCATTAATATGCCACCGTGTTCCTTGTGGTGTATCTTCGAGGATTACACCCATTTCTTTTAATTGATCACGTAATTTATCACTTGTTGCAAAATCTTTATCTGCACGAGCTTGGTCACGTTGATCGACCATTTCTTGAATTTCTTTGGAAAGGTCTTTTTGTTCGTCCAATTTAATTCCTAAGATACTTGTCAATTCAGTCAAAGTCTTAAGAATCAATTCGACACTAGTCTTCGCTACTTTATCTTGGGCAGAGTAGTTATTAGCTAAACTAACCAAATTAAAAATTTCTGTCAAACCATTTTGCACATTGAAGTCATCGTTCATTGCTGCTTTAAAATCAGCCACAATTTGTTCAACTTGTGCTTGAATATCATCAGTTTCATCAGTCGCACCATCAAGTCGGAACTTCAAATTGTTATAAGCTGTCTTGATTTTCTCAAGATTATCAGCAGCCTTTTGTAAGTTCTTTTGTGAATATTCAAGTGGACGACGATAATGTGTTGATGACAAGAAGAAACGCAATACTTGTGGATTAGTCTTTTGAACAAGATCATGCACTGTTACAAAGTTTCCGAGTGATTTACTCATCTTCTCATTATTTTCAACTGTGACAAAACCGTTATGCATCCAATAGTTAACAAATTTTTGACCAGTCTTAGCTTCACTTTGGGCAATCTCATTTTCATGATGAGGGAATTCCAAATCTTGACCACCACCATGAATGTCAAAGGTATCGCCGAGATACTTAGTTGACATAACTGAACATTCAATATGCCAACCTGGACGACCTTCACCCCATGGGGAATCCCACTTGATCTCATTTGGTTTAGCTTTCTTCCACAAAACAAAATCAATTGGATCTTGCTTCTTGTCGAATTCAGTTTCACCGATATGTTCACTGGCACCCTCAACTAATTGATCAATGTTTTGATCAGACAATTCACCATAATGTTTGAACTTTCTAGCACGATAGAAAACATCGCCATCAGATTCATAGGCATAACCTTTGTCAATTAAAGCTTTGACAAAATCAATAATCTCTTGAATATTATCTGTAGCTCTCGGATTGATAGTTGCCTTTTGAACATTGATAGCTGCAATATCTTCGTAGAAAGCCTTGATAAAACGGTCTGCTACTTCAGGTACAGTAATGCCCTCACGATTAGCTTCTTTGATCATCTTATCGTCAACATCAGTAAAGTTGGAAACAAATTTCACTTTGTATCCTAAGAATTCTAAATAACGACGAACTGTATCAAAAGCTACAATTGAGCGTGCATTTCCGATATGAATATAGTTATAAACCGTTGGTCCACAGACATACATTTTTACTTCATTAGGTGTTAATGGTTTAAATTCTTCTTTTTGGCGTGTTAATGTGTTGAATATCTTTAACATAATCTTCACCTATATAAAAAAGGGGTTGAGGCAAAACTAAGTTTTCCTTCAACCTCTTTTTGTTTTATTTATTTTGTATCTTACAACCCTTGCCTATTTCATTTCAGCCAATGTCTTATCGATATTTGCTAAGGCTTGTTTCTTACCAAATAATTCGATTGTTTCAGCGATTGCTGGACCATGCATTGTTCTTGTAGTTGCAATTCTGGCTGGCATGTATAGTTTTCTACCTTTAACACCAGTATCAGCTCTAACTGATTGAATAGCATCCATAATTTGAGCAGCTGTGAAACGAGGTAATTTTTCTAGCTTACCTTTCAAATCTTCAATAGCTGTCTTAGCATCGTCATCTTCTAGTTCTTTTTGTTCATCATCTGTTAGATGTTCTGGTTGATTGAAGAAGACATCTGCCAAGTCAATGATTTGTTGTGTATAACTCATTTGTGGCATGTATAGTTCTGTTAAATGTCTTACCCATTGAATTTCATCTGTAGTTGGATCTTCTGAAACTCGTTTAGCTTCAACCAAGTTAGCTAATACTAAGTCAGTGATTTCACTAACATCAGCATGCTTAACGTATTGGTTGTTGACCCATTCTAGTTTCTTTTGATCAAACTTAGCTGGTGACTTGCTTAGACGATGTTCATCAAAGATCTTGATGAATTGTTTACGTGTAAATAATTCATCTTCACCAACTGGTGACCAACCTAGTAGAGCAATGAAGTTAAACATAGCTTCTGGTAAGTAACCTAATTCACGATATTGTTCGATGAATTGGAGAATTGATTCATCACGTTTACTTAATTTCTTACCAGTTTCAGTATTAATGATTAATGTCATATGACCGAACTTAGGTGCTTCCCAGCCTAATGCTTCATAAATCATCAATTGCTTTGGTGTATTGGCAACATGATCATCACCACGAAGAACATGACTAATTTCCATCAAGTGATCATCAACAACAACGGCAAAGTTGTATGTAGGCATACCATCACGTTTTTGGATAACCCAATCGCCACCGATAGTATCTGAACCAATTGAAACTTTACCTTTTACGATATCGTCCCATTCATAGTTCTTACCAACTGGTACATGGAAACGAACAACTGGTTGTAATCCAGCGTCTTCAGCTTCTTTGATTTTAGCAGCCTTTTCGTCTTCAGACATACCTTCAAATTCGTATTCATAGTGAGGCATTTGACCATGAGCTTCTTGATCTTCACGCATCTTTGTTAGTTGTTCTTCAGTCAGATATGATTTGTAAGCCAAGCCCTTTTCTAGCAATTCATCAATATATTTTTGATAAATTTCTTTTCTTTCTGATTGACGATAAGGACCATAGTCTCCACCAACATCTGGACCTTCATCCCAATCAACGCCAAGCCATTTAAGGTTTTCTAGTTGACTCTTTGTACCACCTTTAACGTTACGTTTTGTATCTGTATCCTCGATACGGATTACAAAAGTACCTTTGTGACTACGTGCAAATAGGTAGTTAAAGATAGCTGTTCTAGCATTCCCAATGTGTAAGTGACCTGTTGGACTTGGTGCATATCTTACACGAATTTTATTATCTGACTTTTTTGCCATTTCTTTGTTCTCCCCTTTTACTTCTTGAGTTATTTCTATTCAAATTCTTATTGCCATTATTGCGGTTATTACGTTTGTTACCACCATTATTATGGTTATTCGAATTTTCTTTAGAATTACTCTTTTCCTGGATACCATGCATTGAATGCTTAGGTTTTGCAAATATCATTTTACCAGCATCAGTTTGCAATGCACTAGTTACAACGACCTCAACGTCCTTATCAATGAAGTATTTACCTTCTTCAACAACAACCATCGTACCGTCTTCTAGGTATGCGACACCTTGCTCTCTTTCAGTACCCTCTTTTATAACTTTAACAGTCATCGTTTCTCCTGGCAAAACCATAGGTTTCAAAACTTTGGCTAATTCGTTAATGTTAAGCACTTGAACATTCTGAAATTCACTTACCTTACTTAAATTATAATCATTTGTGATGACAGCACCACCGATTTCTTTAGCTAATTTAAGTAATTTCATATCCACTTCTGGAATATTATCATAATCACGCGTTGTAGTTGTATAGTTGATACCTTTATCCATTTTCATTTCATTTAAAATATCAAGTCCACGACGACCACGTTCACGCTTTTGATTATCACTGGAATCTGAAATCAATTGCAACTCATGTACAACGAAATCAGGAATCATCAACTTACCTTCCAAAAATCCAGTGTGTGCTAGTTGATGAATTCGTCCATCAATAACAACTGATGTATCTAAGATTTTGTATGGATAGTAATCTTTCTTAGCTGAACGACGTGTAACTTCACCTTCTGAGGCTAATGCATCACTCTTTTCAGCTGCTGGTGCAGTTTTAGTGTTACGTTTTGTGATTGAGAAATTACTCCAATCATTTCGACGACTTGTTCCCATTCTAAAACCAATCCAACCAAAGACGATCATTAAGATGACGGGGATAACATTTGAAAACATGTTACTCATCATATAGAAAGGTATGGAAATAATATTGGCTAATACTAAACCACCAATTAAGAATCCAGCACCATAAATGATCCACCCTGGTGAACGAGAATTCAAATACTTCTCAATTCTTTGATTTAATTCCAAAATTGGTTTAACAAACAAGAATGACAAGAAATAAAATACAATACATCCAATAAGTCCATCAAAATAACCGTTATTAACAAAAGCAATTCCTGCTAAACCTGAAATTTCCCATAAACTTGGTAAAACGGTAATTCCGACGGCGATACCAAGTAATGCAAAAATTATATTTACTACGATCTTTCGCATATATGCCTCCTATTTAAAATATTTTGTTCATCGCATCAGTTACGGTACTGACACCAACAATTTGAATCTTATTATCTTTAGACCAATCTCCCATATTATTCTTGGGAATAAAAATACGTTTGAAACCTAATTTTTCTGCTTCATTTACTCGTTGGTCAATTCGATTAACACGACGGATCTCACCGGTCAATCCAACTTCACCTACAAAACAATCAGTTCCTGGGATACCCATATTCTTATAACTGGAGGCAATTGACATCGCTAAGGCAAGATCAATTGCTGGTTCATCTAATTTAACGCCACCAGTTGATTTCAAATAAGCATCCTGATTTTGGAGCATCAAATTACCACGTTTTTCTAGAACAGCCATAATCACTGATACTCGATTATGATCCAATCCTGTGGCGGTTCTTTTGGCATTACCAAAAATTGTAGGAGTGATCAAAGATTGAATTTCAACCAAGATTGGTCGAGTTCCTTCCATTGAAACTACTACTGCTGAACCATTGGCATCCGCTAAACGCTCCTCTAAGAAAATCTCTGATGGATTGGATACTTCCACCAGACCCTTAGTCCGCATTTCAAAAATACCAATTTCATTTGTTGAACCAAAACGGTTCTTAACAGAACGTAAGATTCGATAACTATGGTGCGTGTCCCCTTCAAAGTATAGAACAGTATCCACCATGTGTTCCAATATTTTTGGACCAGCGATGGCTCCACCTTTAGTTACGTGTCCAACAACGAAAACGGTGATGTTATCTTGCTTAGCAATATTCATCAATTCAGCTGTAACCTCTCTGATTTGAGAGATACTACCAACAGCAGAAGTAATTTCTGGTTCATCCATTGTTTGCACAGAATCAATGATTAAATAATCCGGATGCATCTCGTTGATTGTTTGGCGGATATAACTCATATCTGTCTGAGGGTACAAATAGAGATTTTTACCCGAAATATCCAAACGGTCGGCACGCATCTTAATCTGTGAGGCACTTTCTTCACCAGAAACATATAATACTTTACCACCAGTATTTGCTAACTGTCCTGAAACCTGTGTTAACAATGTTGATTTACCAATACCAGGATCACCACCAATCAAAATCAAAGAACCGGGAACGATACCGCCCCCGAGAACTCGATTCAATTCAGATAGATCTGTCTTAATACGAGGTTCCTTTTCAAAGGAAACATTATCAATACTAACTGGTTTAGACTCTAGGTCACTAACTCGGCGGCTCGGAGTTGCCTTTGCTTTAGCAGATTCAGGATGATCTACTTCCTCAACCATCTGATTCCAAACGCCACAGTTAGGACAACGTCCTAAATATCTAGGTGAGACGTAGCCACAATTTTGACATACGAATTTTGTTTTAGCTTTTGCCAATAAAATAGTTCCTTTCTTATTATATTCCTGAAGAACCAAATCCTCCATTACGTTTCTTCAATCCGCCTTCATCTTCATCAGTTGTTAGATAATTGATAAAGATGCCTTGAGCTAAACGTTCGCCCTTTTTAACCTTGTAATCAATAGGGAAAAAGTTGATCAATTGAACAAATAATTCTCCCTCGTTACTTTCATTATTATAGTAATCAGCATCTATTACACCAATACCATTAGGGATAGCTAAGCCGCGTTTTAATGGATTGCTCGAACGACTGGCCATGATCAATACTTCATCTTCTTGCATATAAGCCTTAACTCCAGTTGGTACTAGCACTGGTTTAATTGACTTTTGAACTTCAGCTAATTTATCATCATCAATTTTACCTTTATTTAAAATGAATTTTAAAACATTAAAGAAGCCAAATTTCCAAATTGAAGGAACCACGAAATCTTCAGCACTTTCAATATCGTAACCAGCAGCATTTTTAGTTTGACGAACTGGTAAATTAATTCCTTTACCTTCGTATTTTTTCACAATCTCGAATCCACGTTTTTTAGTCAAATTGAAAACTCCTTAAGCATTAGATAACTAAAATAATAGCATTTTAGCCCATATAAAACTATTGATTACACTGACTTTCTTCTTATAATAGAGTAATATTAAAATAAATAATTCAGCAGGAGGTAATTTTATGGAATTAAATCATGAGGATGGACGTTTTTATCTTGAAGACAATGGCAAAACAATTGGTGAATTAACTTATTCCAAGGTTGAAGACAACGTTATTTCACTCGATTACACTTATGTTGACGAGTCTTATCGTGGTCAAGGATTAGCCGGTAGACTCTTTAATGCAGCTGTCGACTTTTCTGACCTTAAAGGATTAAAAATTGTTCCCGTTTGTGAATATGCCAAAGCTGCTTTTGAAAACAAACCAGAAATCAGATTTTTATTAACTGAGAATTACCAAAAGCTTTTAAAGGGGGAAAAATAGTGAATCAAGATGAATTAAAGAAAGCAGTCGGTGTTAAATCTGTCGATTACTTCAAAAGTAATATGGTAGTCGGACTTGGTACTGGCTCAACTGTTTATTATATGATTGAAGAACTCGGACGTAGATACCAAGCTGGTGAGATCAAAAATATCGTCGCTGTAACTACTTCTTCACGTTCTGAAAAACAAGCTAAAGAATTAGGTATCCCAACTAAAGACTTAAACGAGGTTGACCATATCGACCTTACTATCGATGGTGCTGATCAAATTGATAAAAATGGTCAAGGTATCAAAGGTGGCGGTGGTGCCCACTTGCTTGAAAAAATGGTTGCTACAAATTCCACTCGTAATATCTGGATTGTTGACCAATCAAAAATGGCTGATACATTAGGTAGTTTCCCATTACCAACTGAAGTGATTCCATTTGGTTGCGAGAAAACTTTTACTGATCTTGAAAAAGAAGGTTTGAACCCTCAATTCCGTCTCAATGAAGATGGCAGTCTCTTCCTTACACACAACAAGAATTACATTATTGATCTAAAAATTGGTGAAATCAAACATCCACATTTGTTGGCAGATTGGTTGGACCATCAAGTTGGAATAGTTGCACACGGACTATTTCTTGATATAGTTAATACTATTATCGTTGGTTACGAAGATGGACCTAAAGTAATCGACAATATCAGATAAAAAGGAGAATTTTTGTATGACAAAAGAAATCACATCATCAGACTTAGATAAATTTCAAACTGCATTTGACAATACACCAGGTTCTTCAGCTATCAAAAATGCTGTTGCTAATAACGGTTTATTCAAATCAAGTGAAACTATTGCTTCAAAAGTAGCAATGGATCCTACTTTCTCAGTTGAATTGGATACAGGTTCAGTTGCTGATCAAAAGCAATCAGGACTTTGCTGGGTATTCGCTGCATTGAACACAATGAGACATCCACTTCAAAACAACTTCAAGATTAAGGGCTTTGAACTATCACAAGGATACATGCTTTTCTGGGATAAACTAGAAAAATCAAACTACTTCTTTGAAAATGTTATTAACACTGCTGCCCTTCCAACTGGCGATCGTAAAGTTGACTTCCTTATGACAACACCTCAACAAGACGGTGGTCAATGGGACATGGTTATGGCTCTTGTTCAAAAATATGGTGTCGTTCCAAAGAGTGTTATGCCAGATACATTCAGTCGTACAAACTCCTCTGAATTAAACAACGTTCTCAATAAGAAATTACGTAAAGATGCTATTATTCTTCGTGATCTTGTTAATGACAACAAATCTGAAGAAGATATCGAACGTAAGAAGAATGAATTACTAAGTGAAATTTACAAACTTCTAGTTTACACAGTTGGTGTTCCACCCACTAAATTTGATTGGGCTTACCGTGATGATGATAAGAATTATCATAAAGAAACTGATATCACACCCCAAGAATTCTTCAAGAAGTACGTTGGCTGGGATCTAGACAGTTACATCTCAACTATCAATGCTCCAACAGCTGACAAGCCTTATAATCACGTTTACACAGTTGAAATGTTAGGTAACGTTGTCGGCGGTCGTCAAGTTCGTCATTTGAACCTTGAAATCAATGACTTCAAGAAATTGGCTGTTAAACAATTACAAGCTGGTGAAACAGTTTGGTTCGGTAGTGATGTTGGTCAAAGTTCTGATCGTAAGATTGGTATCATGGATACAAACATCTATGATCTTGAAGGCCTACTAAATACTGACCTTAAGATGACTAAAGCAGAACGTCTTGATTACATTGAAAGTATGATGACACACGCCATGGTAATTACAGGTGTCGACTTAGATGAAAATGGTAACCCACTTAAGTGGAAAGTTGAAAACTCATGGGGTGAAAAAGTTGGTAACAAAGGATACTTTGTTATGAGCGACTCATGGTTCGATGAATATGTTTACCAATTAGTTATCAACAAGAAATTCTTAAGTGACGATCTTAAGAATACTTTCGAAACAGAATCAAAAGAACCTAAAGTTCTAGCTCCTTGGGATCCAATGGGTGCTTTAGCTTAATTACGACTCTTATTAAAATTTAAATTCAAAAGAACGATCTCCATTAAGTATTCAAGATATATCCTTTACTTGAATCTCTTAATAGAGGTCGTTTTTATTTTACAAAATTATGTATTAAACATACTTGCCTCAAAAAAAATAATTGAAATACTATTTAGCCTGGAGTAAGAAAGCATTCAACCAGGCTTAAAAATTGCTTGTCTTGACACGTCTATGCTATTGAATTATTCGTAACTTTACTATAGAGTGCTCTATAATGAAATTAATATTTGTGAAGGGGTGTCAATATGAAAAACAATCAATTTGCGATTCGTCCAACTCAGTTTGGCGACCAAATTACAGAATTAAAAGAAATTGGTTTTTTAGATAAAGATAATAGTAACGAAAATGATCCTATCAAATTATGGAAGAGTTTCTTAAGTAAGGCCTTTATTGAAGCTAAAACTTCTTCTAACTTTGAAGAGAAATTACGTACTTATATGGCAACTCCAGATCAAAATTTAAGTGAGTATCTTGACTCATCAATTAACGTTTCCGTACAAACATTTTATAATGTTGCACTACAGTTATTGAAATTTAATCCAGATGTTGATTTTTCATTCGATAATCCACTAAAAGCAATGGAAAAAATCCAATTGCCAATCGCTGACCATCGAAAAAATAATTTTTCCGTTGAAGAGTTAAAATCGGCTTGGTATTGGCTCCTAGCTACTCATAATAAAGATGGTCAAAATTATCTTGATTCGTTGGCTGCTAAAGGTTACTTCATCTCATTTTACGGTAAGGTATCAAAGCCTATGTTTTTCAATGGCAAAACACTTCCCGTCTTTGATCCACACAAATTAATCCGTGAAGTTGTCTATGTTGAATCACCTCAAGACAGTGATCACGATGGCAAGCGTGACTTATTAAAGGCTGAAATCTTGCGTCCCTACGAAACTGAAAATGGTCTCAAAGTACCAGTTCTCTACACTGCTAGTCCCTATAATCAAGGCACTAATGACGAAACTGGTGAAAAATTAACTCATAATGTAAATGTACCTTTAAAACACAAAATTCCTAATAACTTGAATTACGAAGATGTCGAATATCATGAATCATCTGACTCCTTGCCTCTAGCTCGTAATATTAACGGTGAAACAAAGAAAGCTGAAGAAACCTTCTCTAGAGAAAGTTCTTACACACTAAATGACTATTTCTTAGCTCGTGGGTTTGCTGTCATTTATATGGCTGGTATTGGAACAAAAGATTCTGACGGATTAAGAACTACTGGTGATCCCGAAGAAACTATTTCAACCATCTCCATTATCAAATGGCTAACTGGCGACTTACCAGCCTTTACTAACAGAACCGATAATATTGAAATCAAAGCTTGGTGGTCAAATAAGAAAGTCGCTATGACCGGACGTTCTTACTTAGGAACTTTAGCAACTGCTGCCGCTACTACTGGTGTTAAGGGATTAAAGACTGTCATCAGTGAGGCTGCTATTTCAAATTGGTATGACTACTATCGTGATGGTGGTTTAGTGATCGCACCTGGTGGCTTCCCTGGTGAAGATGCTGATGTCTTAGCTGAAGAGACTTTCAGTCGTCGTTTGCAACCTGGTGATTTTAATGAAATCAAGGGTAAATGGAATCAAAAGATTGAAGAGATTCAAAAAGGTGAAGACCGTGATAGTGGTGATTACAATACTTTCTGGGATGCTAGAAATTATCACAATAATTTCAAAAATATCACTGCTGATGTCTTTATGGTCCATGGATTGAATGATTGGAACGTTAAACCACGTAATGTCGAAAGATTATGGAATGGCATTAAGCATAACGGCGTTACGCAGAAGATCATTCTTCATCAAGGACAACATATTTACATTAATGCTTTCCGTTCTATTGATTACAGTGACATTATCAACTTATGGCTCACGCATGAACTTTTAGGTATTGATAATCAGGCCAAAGAAATCATCCCCGATGTCATTGTTCAAGATAATGTTGCGCCAGAGACTTGGACGGCACATTCTGATTGGGCAAACCCTAATAATAAAGAAGTAAAATACAATTTATCGGGTGATAAACTAACTACTGAAAACGTTACTTCTGATTCTGAATCATTCATGGATCAGTTACCTGAAAAAGATTTCGAATCTTACCGCGATGACAACGTTACATGGGAACAAGATCTTATTCACGGTGACAGTAAATTAGCTAATAACCAATTGACATTCAAATCAGCTCCATTAACAAAGCAACTATTACTAGATGGCAAAATTAATGTTGATTTGAAAGTCGCCTCAAGTGAAAATCTTGGAATGCTAAGTTTCCAAATAGTTGATTATGGTAAAACTAAACGTTTCAATGTTTCACCTACTCTCCTATCTAAGAATAGTTTAGCCGGAACTTATGATTGGCGTGAAGATGACTTACGCGAGTTCACCTTAGGCAAAGAATCTTCAGCCAAGATGATTACAAAAGGTCACATTAATCTGCAAAATCGTGAAAATGCCTATAAAGTTGATGAATTAAAACCTAATATCTTCTACAATATAAGCGTCGAACTTCAACCAACTTTCTACAAGCTGCAAGCTGGTCATCAACTAGGTTTAATTATTTACGCAACTGATTTTGGAATGACAGTTCGTGGAAATCAAAATATTAAATATACAGTTCAATTAGACCAATCTTCATTATCCGTTCCATTACACGAAGACTAATCTAGGAGTATTGGTTTATTTAATTATATAGGGAATATAACTAGACCAAAATAAGTAGTTTCATACCCTAATACTTAATGTTACAATTGCCGTTGAACTGTTTATTTTTGGAGATTATTTATATGGAAAAGACACAACTGAATTCATTGAAAAATAACCCCCATTCAAAGATGAGCATTGCTGGATTTCTAATTGCTTTAGGAATCGTTTATGGGGATATTGGTACATCTCCCCTTTATGTTATGCACTCTTTAATGGTTGGGAATGGTGGACTTGCAAAAATGTCCACTAATTTTATCTTAGGAAGTGTTTCATTAATTTTTTGGACACTAACTTTGGTAACAACAATTAAATATGTTTTGATTGCTTTACGTGCGGACAACAACGGTGAAGGTGGTATTTTTGCCCTTTACACGTTAGTTAGAAAGCGCGCTAAGTGGTTAATCATTCCGGCTATGATTGGTGGGGCAACCTTCTTAGCTGATGGTATGATGACACCAGCTGTTACCGTTACAGCTGCCATTGAAGGTCTTAAAGGTATTAAGATCAATAATGCTGTGTTAATCAGTACACAGAACCAAGTAATTATCGTTACGCTGATCATTTTATCGACCCTCTTCTTCATTCAGAGATTTGGTACCCAAATGATTGGTCGAGCTTTCGGTCCGATAATGCTAGTTTGGTTCTCATTCTTAGGTTTGGTCGGAATACTTAATATTTCTTCTGATTGGACTATTATCAGAGCTTTGAATCCTTACTATGCTATTGAGCTATTACGGAGTCCCGTTAATATCCGTGGTATCTTCATTTTAGGTAGTATCTTCCTAGCTACAACTGGTGCTGAAGCACTGTATTCTGATATGGGACACGTTGGTCGTCCTAATATCTATACAAGTTGGCCTTTCGTTAAAATTTGCTTGCTATTGAGCTATTTAGGTCAAGCCGCTTGGATCATTAGTGTTAGAGATAATCATACTTTGCAACAAATGGGTTCAGCTATGAATCCGTTCTATCAATCTATTCCAGCCGATTTCAGACTCTTCGGAATTTTCCTATCAGCTATGGCTGCTATCATTGCTTCTCAAGCTTTGATTTCCGGTTCATACACCCTAGTTTCTGAAGCTACTAAGTTAAGAATGTTCCCAAGATTGAAAACTTATTACCCAACAAATTTCAAAGGACAGTTATATATTCCTACTGTTAACTCAATTATTTGGGTCGTTTGTTTGTTCATTGTCTTCTATTTCAAAACTTCAGAAAACATGTCTAACGCCTATGGTCTAGAAATTACGATCACTATGTTAATGACAACTATCTTGCTACATCAATGGCTCTTAATGAAACGAGTCAACAGGTTATTCACAACTGTTATCATCAGTTTCTTCTTTGTTATTGAAAGTATCTTCTTCGTAACAAATAGTAGTAAGTTCATCCATGGTGCCTATATCACAATGTTCATTGCTGCTCTATTAATCGCTGTTATGTTCATTTGGAGATATGGTGAGCGTCTCAAGGATGACAACACATACCGTAGTCACTTTGCTTCTCTATTAGCTTTTAAACATCAATTAAATGATTTAAGAAAAGATCCAAGTTATCCACTTTACACGACTAACTTAGTTTATTTAACTAAAGTCCATGATGGATATCGTATTAAAAAGAACATTCTCTACTCAATTCTCGACAAACGTCCTAAACGTGCTCAAGTTTACTGGTTCGTTACCGTTAACGTTACTGATGAACCTTATACTGCTGCATACAGCGTTGAAACTTTTGATACTGATTACATGATCAGTGTTCAATTGTATCTTGGATTTAGAGTTGATCAAAAGGTTAATGTTTATCTCCGTCAAGTCGTCAATGATATGATGTCAAATGGTGAGATTAAAGCTCAACCACAGAAATACACAACCATCCCTGATCGTGATGTCGGTGACTTCTCATTCGTTATCATCAAAGAGGTCCTATCACCAGATACTAAGATCAGCAATGTTAAGAAGAGTGTTATTCACTTACGTCTACTCTTACAAAAATTCATTTCACCAGCCAATTGGTTCGGTCTTTCATACAGCGATGTTATTGAAGAGCGTGTTCCATTGGTACTTGGAAAGGTTTCACTTAATCGTCTACGCCTAGTCAGAAAAGATCGTTCAGCCTTGAAAGATATCAAGATTGACGAAGAAATTGATGACGATGATGAAGACGAATAATTCAATCAGTTAAAAATCGTTATAGGATTCCTATTTAGGACCCTATAGCGATTTTTTTATCCATAAAAAAGAAAGTTATCTGAAATCAGACAACCTTCCTAGGGTAAATCATTTAACTAGCCTACTGGACTATACCTCGACGAAGATATAAATGTTCTTCTATATCTTTTTATATCCCAATTATAAATCGTCTAAGATAAACTACAATTGTAAAGACTCATTTATACATCTCGTCCAAATCGGCTCTTATCAGTCCCTTTTACTAGAAAATCTCTTTATAATCTCAGTTAATCAAGGATTAAAGAATAACTTCTAAAAAAAGTACTTTGATTCTTGTTAAAATAACTAATTTAAAAATAGCTAGCAAAGAGATGATCATTATGTTTACATATATTCAAATCATTGACAAAGATGCACACAACTTCATGGGTTATGTCGATTATGAGTTTAAGAATAATGTAATTTCAATGACCTTAGTTAGAGGAATGAGAAAACTTCATCGCATCAATATCCCATTATCAGATGTTACCGACATTATGGTTGAAGAATTCTATGGTACTAATCGTATTAGTTTCATCTACAATGCTCAAAAGTATATCTTCCTAAACTCTGGATATGGTGAAAATGAATATCTAATTAAACATTTAACTAAGGCCGTTAAAGCTTAATGCCAAACAAAAAATCACTAGAATAATCTGGTGACTTTTTTACTCTCTCATATATGTAAATTTAAGGCCATCTAAGATGCTTTTCTTCTATTAATAGTAGTTTGTACGAAACTTATTAATTATTTCTCTAAAAAGCTCTCAATTCCATATGCAACCCCATCATCGTCATTACTTTTAGTTATGTATTTACCATATTGCTGAATCTCTGAAGGAGCATTAGCCATAACAATTGGTGTACCTACATTTGTTAACATTGGCAAATCATTATGACCATCGCCAAAAGCTGCCATTTCTTCTTTAGACAACTTTTCTAAATCTTGAATATATTTTATTCCTTTTGATTTCTGAGCCAAATTACTAGTTATTTCTAAATAATTATCACCAGAGCGTTTGATGCTAACGTCAGTAATATTAAGATTCAAGAGTGTTTGATTTAATTGTTCCATTAAATTCAGATCAAAGGTTATCATCATAATTTTATATAATTTAGTATCCGTCAAATCAGTAAAATCAATCAATGTGGTCTTCTGGCCCGTAAGTTTGGATTCATAATTAATGCCCTCATCAATTTTTTCAGCATACCAATCATTTAATCCATAACAACTACAGCTGACATCCGGAAATTTGGTTTGAATTATTTTCATTAATTTCCAAAAACTAGACATATTCAGTGGTTTATCATCTAAAATTTTGAAACCGGCATTGTTTTTCTCATAGATCAACCCGCCATTAAATCCAATTTGAGGATCAGTTAAATTCAATTTATCAATAGCATTTGCCATTTCCATCGGTGCTCGTGCTGAAACTAAAGTAAATGGAATCCCACTCTTCTTTATCGATGAAGCATTTATATTACTAACATTGCCCTCACTATTTAACAAAGTTCCATCCATGTCTGAAAAAATATGTTTGATCATTTTGCTCTCCCCTTATAATTCTATTTTAGTGTAAAAAAAAACAATCTCTACGGATTGTTTTTAATTTATGCAAATGATGTTGCGACACTTCCGATAACGATCAATACAATACCTAGAACCGTGAATTTCATTTCACGACTACTCTTATTCTCATGTAGAATAAAGATTCCACCGAAGGTACCAATTACAACGTTCAATTGAGTCCAGATAAAGGCTGAAGTATTACCGTTAGCCTTAGCCGAAAAAATATAAGCAAATGCGGCAATTCCCCAAGCAATTCCGGCAAAGATATTTAAATAATGTTCTTTTTGTTTAAAAGCTTTAACATCTGTAAACAATGCGTAGATAATTGCACCGACCAAGATTCCTAGCATTTCTGGTAAGAAAATAGCTGTACCACTTTGATTTTTGACAATTGGCATATTAGGGAATGAAGAATAGATCCAAAAACCTACAGTCGTACATAATAGGAAAATGGCATCCTTAAGTTCCATTTTATTTCCTTCAGCACTATCAGTTATTGAAGTTAATAAAGCCCCAACAACTACAATCAATAAAGCAATAATTCCAATTATTTTAGATTGTGCTCCGGCCCAGTCTCCGAAAATCAACATCCCAATAATAGAGTTACCTACTAATTGGAATACAGTTGACAGTGGAACTGTACCTGAAACACCAATACGCTTGAATGAAATGAATTGTCCTATCTGTCCAATAGTCCACAGAGCACCACAGAGAACTGAGAACCAAAAAGCGGTTGTGTTAACAGTTGGCTGTGTTATTAAGTAGGCGACAAACCCGACGATTGTCGCACCAGCACCAATTCCAAACATTTGGTTAGCAGGAGAACCACCAATTTTACCGGTGATGATTGGCATGAAGCCCCAACCTAACGCAGGTATTAGCGCAATTAAAATATTCATAAAAACTCCCTCTAATTCGCAAAATATTAGTAATAATCTTTTTTTAAAGTGATAATTTTTTTGTATATAAGGAACAATATTGGTTTCTAATGATACATAAAATAAAACTTGCTTCGAACATTACTACTTTTTTATCTAATTTGTCCACTTGGCACAAAACCAAGTAAATATCTAGACCATTTAAATAGTGTACCTCATAATTTCAAAAAAGAAAGCATTTTCTTAAAAAAAATTTTGACTCTACTCGTACCAGTATTTGCTACATTTATCACATACCATGACAACACTTTATGGCATTAAAAAAGACCAGTTCTCATTCGACTAGTCTTTTATTTACCCTGACGATTTGAGCTTAAAATATTTAATTTTTTATCAAATTCATAAATCAAAGGTGTTCCATTAGCAACTTCAACACCATCAATATCTTGATCGCTAATACCTTCAATATATTTGATCAAAGCTCGAATGGTACTCCCATGAGCCACGATCAATTGATCTTTACCATCCAATAACCTAGGAGCAACTTGATCAACATAGTAAGGAACAATTCTTTGATAAGCATCATAGAGACTTTCTGCTAAAGGCATAATCCGAGCATCATAATACTTGTACGGACCTACATTAGGATCTGCATGCTCAAGCTTAGGTGGAACAGCATAAAAACTTCTTCTCCACAAATGAACCTGTTCAACACCAAATTCTCTTCTTGTGGCATCTTTATTTTGACCTCGTAAAGCTCCGTAATGACGTTCATTTAAGCGCCAACTCTTTGTAATTGGCACATAATTAAGATTCAAATCATCCTGAATAATATATGCGGTAAGAATTGCCCGCTTTAAAACCGAAGTATGAACATGTTCAAATTCAAAACCTTGTAGTTTTTTAGCAGCTACATGTGCTTGAACAACCCCTTCTTGAGTCAAGCCAACATTATTCCAACCAGTATATTGATTTAATGCATTTGCTGTACTTTCGCCGTGTCTTACCATAACAAGTTTTACCATATTATGACATTCCAACTTTCATTTATAGAATTACCTTCTAATCTTAGCACAAATCACTATTCTTATTAATCTATCAACGAATTATCTATCCCACGATTACATTCAGCTTGCAATGTAACATGTGTAATATTGAATCGCTCCTGCAACATTTTATCGACCACATCGTAAAGTTTATCCAAGTCCTTCATATTGCAGTTTTTCTCAACATTAATGTGAGCATCCAACATGATATGATTTTCATCAATCATCCACAAATGAACATGATGAACCTTAACAATTTCAGGAACAGTCAAAATTGCCTGCTGAACTGCATCCAGATCAATTTTTGGACTAGCCTCCATAAGAATATTGACGGTCTCCGAAACGACGCTGTAAGCTTCTTTCAAAAGCCAAATGGCAATAACTATTGTTATAACTGGGTCCACCCAATTCCAATTGAAGAGAATAACGAAAATAGATGCAACAAAGACACCCACTGACGAAAGCGTATCTGACAACATATGTAAGAATGTTGCTTTAATATTTAGATTATGTTTAGAACCGGAGAATAAGACTAACATTGAAACAAAGTTGGCCAGTAATCCGATTATCGAAACGATCATCATCAATTGACCATTGATCTCCTGGGGCTGTGATAAACGTTTGAAAGACTCAAAAACCATCATGACAGTGATAACAACTAAAATAATTGAATTAACGAATGCTGCTAAAATCTCAGCTCGCTTGTATCCGAAAGTTTTCTGGACATCATTCTTTTTGCGTCCGATAACATTGGCAACAAAGGAAATAATAATGGACAAAGAGTCTTCTAGGTTATGAAACGCATCCGAAATAAGTCCTAAACTACCTGAAAAAATTCCACCAATAAATTCTGTGATCGTAATTATGACATTTAGTGCGGTGACATAAAAGAAACGTCTACCTGTTACTTTTCCATGATCCATAACGTTGCCTCCCGCCCTTATCATACCAATGTTTTCTTAAAATATAAAAAATAGTGCTATATACAAAACGAAGCCAACTCTAATTCAGAATTGGCTTCGCTTATTATTTATCTTTAAATATCCTTTACTTAGCTGTTAACTTAGCAACAACTTTAATGGGATGAGCGACATCAATAATATCAGAGAATCTATTTGTAATATAATCTCTCATACCGTCACGAGCTTCTTTCTTAGAAACATTGTGACAAACGCGCTTCTTTGCAACTTCTTGGCCCTCTTTGCTCAAGAAATTACAAGTTACTTCATAATCGCCATGATTTCTAAATAGCATCATCATTGCGACCCCCTTCTACAAAAATTAACATCTCATTAACATCGACCAGATATTTATACCACTTTTCAATAGTCGGTTCAACACTTTAATTTAAAATTCCTTTTTTAAGAAAGTAATAGCATTTTTTAGTAAATTAATTCATAGTAAACAATTATGATATTATTGTCATAACTAGTAATTATCTATTCATTGGTCAGGGAGATATATCATGGACAGGCGTAATAACAATTCAAATAAAAATATGACGCGTGAATCATTTCGACGCAAACGCGCGCCCTTTTACAAAAGAAAGCCTTTTATTATTTCTTTAATTCTAATTATCATTTTAATAATTGGTCTACTTATTTTTTGGAAATCCAGTTCTTCGAAGGACAACACTCATACTACTCAACCTTCTCATAAAATAGAAAAGGTTAAACCTAAAAAAGAAACCAAGAAAAAGCCAGCTAAGAAAAAGAGCATTAAAAAAGCCAAAAAACAAAAAGCTGCAGATGAAATTACCGCAAAACAACAAGAAAATGACAATAAACAAAATAATGATCAGCAAAAAAAGACAACTAATCAAATAAAAAATGCTGGAACTTATACTGATTTAACTTATGACACAGATTGGTATACCTTCAAGATTTCAAACGATGTTAAATTGATCAAAGACAGCAATGGCGATGCAGCTTTACTGGTTAAATACAACTACACGAATAAAACTCAAAATAATGAAGTTCCACAGAGAGTTCAAAATACTGCTATTATGCTGAAACAAGATAACCAACAATTATCAGCTACCGCTGCTAAAGGCGAATACGCTACTATTGTCAACTCAAGTAATAATGGTTTGGTTCAACCTAACAAAAACTTCGACGGTGCTCTTTTAGTAAAGGTAAAGGATACTGATTCAGAAGTTACAATGTACTTCAAGAATATTCAAACAAATGGTTGGCTAGATACAACCCAACCGCTGAAATTGAAATAAACAGCACATGTTTAGAGGTATATCCCAATACGCAGGATATTCTAAACATGTGCTGTTTTAAATTTCTGACTTATACCGTTTTGCTTTCTAACTTAAAATCCTTTAGTTGAACATATGCTATAAACAAAGTAATTAGGAACATAACACCAATTACATATAATGAAGACATTGAGAACTGCATTTTAGCAGCTTCTGCCATTAATTTATTGGAAAACATCGGAAACATGTCCCGTAAAGCATGCAACAGAATGACTATTGAAAGATTTTTAGTCTTAACATAGATCGTACCGAATAATAAACCAATTGCCGCGGCAAAGATTACTTGTCCGGAAACATATCCAATCGGCATCGATTTTAAATTCATCGTATGAATCAAGCCGAACATAATACTAGATCCAAGAACTGCTCCTAAAACGTTATTGTGGAATAATTTTAGAAATAAACTTACTAAAAGACCTCTAAAAATATATTCTTCTGCTAATCCTACCAAAAGACACAATACAATAATTTTAAATTTAACTGCCAAGTCACTAGCGGTCAGTGTTGCAGAATTCAAAACAGCAATCAGAATTATAGCTGGCATTGCCGTATATAACTGTGCCGACCAATTTTTGGAATTAAACCAATTGATCTTTTGTTTAAAAAAGAATTTGTTCAATAGGAAAGCTATGACAAATACTAAGAGATCGCTTAACATCTGCCAATAACTGTTGACTGTATGTTTCCTAACGAAAAAGGCCAAAATAAACATGACAGCGGGAAAAATTAGACTGGCAATGATAATCTTTGCAAGATTACTTTTTATAAATTTCATGGGTTCTCCTTAAAAGTCATTATATTTTAATTATATAGAAAAAGTTCTTGACATGAAACGCGTTCGATAAACTATTCTTTAATCGTTGAGATACGAGTTACGCAAAACCTCATTTTTTGTTAAAAAGCTCACCCTTCACGTATTTCACAACAAGCCAAGATATTTATTTGTTAAAAAAACTCATCCGTCAGCGGGATGAGTTTTTTAGTATTGCTAATGTTTGATTAACTTTTTTATCGGTAACAGCCTTTCCTTTAGAATCCCAAGAAAGATTTAAGTACACTTGACCATGTTCAGTTTTAACAACTAGCAGACGTTCTGGACGACTAATAGGTCGATTCAGAGTACCTCCAGTAATACTTTGACTGTTCATTAAACTCACACCATCTATAATGGAAAAAGCCTGAATTCTTGATAATGGTATAAATTT
Organism: Companilactobacillus kimchii DSM 13961 = JCM 10707; assembly: GCF_001435445.1. GTDB lineage: Bacteria > Bacillota > Bacilli > Lactobacillales > Lactobacillaceae > Companilactobacillus > Companilactobacillus kimchii. The sequence continues at coordinate 94,721 of NZ_AZDH01000014.1, forward strand.
ATATTCTTGCAATAATGGTAAATAAATTAACTTTAATTTTTTACCCCAAGTTTCAGTATCAACATAGTATATTCCCCTATTATTGATTTTCCAGCCACCATAGAAGTGCTTTAGCGATTGTGGGTAAATCATCGTGCTGTCGATTAAAAAAGCTACTACGCAGCATAGAATCGACAACAACGGCTCATTGGGGAAGATTGAAATAATCACAACTCCCACTGCTATGCCAAGAAATATACTGCCTAACAGTGGTTTGAAACTGATTTTTCTAGCGAATCTCAATTCGTTTTCCATATCAATCACCTTGACTGTTTATAACTACACTAAAGATAGAACTAATTGCTTAAATAATCCAAAAATAAGTTTCAAAAGTGGACACTTTGTAACTCTTGGCACAAAAAAATAGTTTGATCAAATTGACCAAACTATTTTTTTCATACTATTGTAAGAAAACATCATCCAGATTTGGTAATGTTTCTTCTTGATAATATGCGTATAACACATTTTGTTTGAAAGTATTTAAAGTACTCTGTCCTAATTCAAACTATTTTTTCAAGAAAGCAAGCACATTCTTCTCATCCGGCTTCATTCTTCCTGCTGAGAATGCAATTATGATTGCAATGATAGAGGACAAAAACTCCCATACTGACCATTTAAAAACTAGTGTTAAACCTAACATAATGAAAACTGAAATCAACATTACTCCATCTCTGAGACCTAATTTTAAATATGGAAAAATCATCAGAAATCGCCTTCTTTCGTTATTTGATATACATCCAATAAGCTCAACCAGGACTTTCTTGTGTATGTAGAATTTTTAAGTAGCCTTTTGTTTCCCTCTAATTGTAGCCTTATCGGAGTCTTGAGATAATTAAAGTATCCTCCGATATGTAGCAGATGGAACAAGCAGATTCCGTAAAATCTTGGCAACTGTACGTCTATCTCTGGTAGGAAGAAGTCTAGGAATAATTCAAACATCCATTTAAATCCTAAGAATATTATAACACCGCTTTCATTTTCATAAAAGCATTTCTGATAAAGCAATGCCACCCCATCAACTTGAATTTTTTTGCATTCTATTCTGTTATATCGGTGCTTGTGGCAATGTTGAAAACAATTGATTTCAATTGGTCCAACAGAAAAGGGCAAAAAAAATTGGGCCCAATCGGGCCCAAAAGTAAATTATTTCTTAGGATTTCGTTTAAAAGCTCTGCGAACAACCTGGAAGAAGGTTAAGGATTTTACAATATCTTCAGGTTTAACGTAAACTCTAATTGCTCGTAAAACTCTCTTAGGATCTTTTGAAGAAAAAGTAAACATACCGTTCTTTTTTGTTTGAATGGCATAACGTGGAATCCACTTACCACCAAACATTACTGAAACAACAACTTGCTTAACTTCTGTCCATGGGATCTGAATATAGTTTGAAACATCACGGTCATCGTAAAATTCAAATCCTTTATCACCGATCATGATTTTTCCATAATCAGTCAATCCTAAATGAGAAGTTCCTTGAATAACCAAATCCGACTTTGTATTTAATGATTGAACCATCTGACCGCTCCTTTGTTTTGTTAAAAATATTATACGGCGGAACTTATTTATTATCAAAAGTACGATGACTTTTGCTCTAATGAAAATGAGACATCAACTCAAAAACGAATTGATGTCTCATTTTTAATTAGTAAAACTTTTTGAAAGTCTCAAATTATTACATAACATGTAGAACGTGTAGAAGAACACCTACAACGAACAAGCCAAGAATAATAACGATTGGAGATACTTTCTTCTTTAGTAACCACATGCAGAACAATGTTAGAAGCAAAGCAGCTAATCCAGGGATCAATTGATCCAAGTTATCTTGCAATGTTGTTACTTTATGAGCAGTCAATGATAGACCATCTTTTTGTTGGATCAAGGCTTGTTTGATACCTTGTGCACCTGATGGAATCTTTGACCAGTCAATGTATGCACCCTTAGCCAACTTAACTGTTGAAACTGTTGGTGTGAACTTAACAACAACCCAACGGTTAATCAATGAACCTAAGATGAACATACCTAGAATTGAAGCACCTTTAGTAATGTCTTGTAGGACACCACCGGAAACATCATCTGTAATCTTAGAACCGGCTTTGTAACCAAGCTCTTGTGTGTACCACATGAAGGCCATACGAATAGCATTCCATGCAACGAAGTAAATGATTGGTCCAAGAATATTACCAGTCATAGCCAATGAAGCAGCCAAAGCACCAATAATAGGCTTAACAGTGAACCAGAACACAGGATCACCAATACCAGCCAAAGGACCCATCATACCAACTTTAACACCTTGAATTGTAACATCATCGATAGCGGCACCGTTTGCACGTTCCTCTTCCAATGCCATTGTTACACCAAGAATAGGTGATGAAAGGTATGGATGACAATTAAAGAATTCCATGTGACGCTTCAAAGCAGCAGCACGATCTTCTTTTGTCTTATATAATTTTTTCAAAACTGGAATTAGTGAATAAGTCCAGCCACCGTTTTGCATACGTTCGTAGTTCCATGAACCTTGGAGGAACGTTGAGCGCCACCAAACGGAGATTCTATCTTTTTTAGAAATTTTAACTTGATCTGCCATTTTTATGTGTTCTCCCCTCTTAATAGTTATCTATTATGTCGCCGACTGGATCACCGGTGTTGGAGCTGCCTCCACCATCGTTTGAACCGCCATTGCCACCTGATTTAGATAATTTCAAGTAGATGAGCGCCATAGAAATACCGATAGTACCAAGACCAATAAGTGTTAGATCTGTAACTGTAGCAAGTACGAAACCAATAGCAAAGAATGGCCATACTTCACGACTAGCCATCATATTGATAACCATTGCGTAACCAACAGCAACAACCATACCACCACCGATTGACAAACCATCTGTCAACCAAGTAGGCATAGCATCTAGTAATGATCTAACAGGACCAGCACCGATTGCAAGAATCAATGCGGCAGGAATAGCGATACGTAAACCTTGCATACAAATAGCAACATATTGCCAGAAATCAATTTTAGCAAAACTACCTTCTTCAGCAGCCTTATCCATAATATGAACAATACCAGTTGCTAATGTACGACATAGAATTGTTAGAAGTAGTCCGGCAACAGCCAAAGGAACAGCAATAGCAATAGCTGAACCAACACCTTTTTGTCCTTTACCACCAAGAACAAGAATAATAGCTGAAGCGACAGATGCCAAAGCGGCATCAGGTGCTACGGCAGCACCGATATTAGCCCAACCTAAGGCGATCATTTGTAGTGATCCACCAAGGATAAGACAAGGTAACAATTGACCTGTAACTAAGCCGATTAAAGTACATGCGATAACTGGTTGGTGAAAATGGAATTCATCCAAAATACCTTCCATACCAGCTAGGAATGATACCAAAACGACAAGAATAATCTGAATAGCATTTAATTGCATGATTATTAATCCTCCGTTTTATTTCTTATATAAATATAAAATTAAATCCCTATTTGTTTTTATCCAATTCTGCTTGGGCTTTCTTCATAATATTATCAAGATTGTCCTCAGAATCTGTTGGAACCTTACGAACATCAAATTTGATGCCTTGTGATTCCATCTTCTTAAATGTATCAATATCGTTTTGATCAAATGCCAAAACTTTATTAGGTTGAACTTTACCAACTGAGTGAGCCATTGAACCAACATTGATAGTCTTCAATGGAACTCCACCCTCGATAGCTCTTTCAACATCTTGTGGTGTTTCGAACAATAGTAATGCACGTTCGCCACCGAAATGCTTGTCATCCTTTGCAATCTTGATCATTTGATTGATTGGGATAACGTGAGCATGAACACCAACCGGTGCAGCTTGCATAATCAATTGTTTACGCAAGTCATCCTTAGCAACGTTATCTGAAACAACGATAATACGTGTTGGTGCAACTGATTTTGACCATGCAGTAGCAACTTGACCATGCAATAGACGTGAATCAATACGAGCCAAAACATATTCCAATGAACCAGCTTTACCACCTGAAACAGCTTGTTTAGGAGCAGCTTTAGGAGCGGCATCCTTAGGTTGTAGTGATTCTGGACGAACCTTTACACCATCTTTTGCTGTTTCAATAATATGAGCAGCAATTTCATGTGCTGAGTTCATTGACATACGTGAAGCGTAGGCTTCAATCAACATAGGTAAGTTAAGACCTGCAACAATAGCCCACTTATCCTTATGTGCCTCGAACAAACCATTTACTTGGTTGAATGGTGTTCCACCCCAAAGGTCAACAAGGAACAAAACTTGTTCTTGGTCTTCCAATTTGGAAACAGCATCTTCCAATTTTGCCTTAAGGTCATCAGGCCCCATGCTTGGTTGTAATGTAACGGATTGAACATCTTTTTGTTCACCGAAAATCATTGAACCAGACATCTTAATGCCGTCGGCAAAGTCACCATGGCTTGCAATAATAATTCCAACCATGTTTCTTCCTCCTTATGTTTTATATAATTAAAACGCTTACTTCGACCACCCATTATGGTCGCCTAAAAAAATAGAATAATATCCTAATAAACCGTTTTAATTGAGCTCACCCTTCATGTGAACCCTTACATAATATCATTTTTTCAGAAAAAAAAACAGTCCTTTTAAAAAAAAGTCTAGACCACAATTAAATTAAACTATCTTTGTGATTTTGGAGAATTTTTTTCTGTCCATTTGGCATATTAATCGGAACCGTTTTGACAATGTTTTTAATTTTTCATTCCCTATTAAATGATTTTATTTCTGTTATTTTTGTCCATTTTTATGGTTGTTTGTGATACCTGAAAGTAGATCATCATTTTCACTGATTTTCAAATATATCGTTCTTAAAGCCCTAAATAATGGTAATCCTCTAATTTATTTGCATATAAATATATCTTTATCGCACACCTTTTCACGTGTTACTTTTTTGTAACATACCACAGTATTAGTTTTTCTTAAAATCTATTCTTGTAATTTTTTTAGTGGAACGAATCGAATTTACTGTAAATGGTCTGTACCAATGATAGCGCATTAATTTTTTTAAATATAGAAAAAGCTTCCTTTTGGAATTAAACAAAAGTACTAAAAAAAGCTTATTTTTTTAAAATAATATGATAATTTACTCATTTGAAGCTTCTTTTTGATTATAGAGCTCACCCCAATTTGCCATGGCTTCAATAACTGGCTCTAAAGTTTTACCAAACTCCGTTAATTGGTAATCTGTCTTCAACGGGTTCAATTGATGAACATTTTTCTCAATTATTCCATCTTGTTCTAAATCATTTAACTGTAAGGCAAGCATTCTCCTAGAACAGTCCACTAATTCACGCTGTAATTGTCCAAAATGGCAGATTTCATTTTGGAATAGATGGTAGATAATCACACTTTTCCACTTACCAGATATTATTTGTAAGGTACTTTCTACCGGACAACCTGAATTACAATCATAAATATGTCTTTGCATATTTTCACTCCCAATCAATCAACATATAAATTACCTTTTTTTAAAATTTGAAGCAACAAATTATGACTAGTAACAAAAATTTCACGATTGTTAACATCCCCCAAACGATTAATACTAAATAACGAGGAGGATATATTATGAAAACCATCGGATTTACGGAACATCTACCTATTCAAGCTAAAGACAGTTTAATTGAATTTTCACAACCTTTACCTGAGGTAAAAGGACATGATCTATTAGTAAAAATATCTGCAACATCAGTCAATCCTGTTGATGTTGGTGTCAGAAGAAGTGGTTATCGAAAGCTAGCTAAATTGGATGGGACGCTGTTGGAGTAGTAGTCGACACTGGAAAAGAAGTTACTCTCTTCCATAATGGTGAAAAAGTATTTTATGCTGGTTCCTTTATTAGACCCGGCAGTAATAGTGAATATCAATTAGTTGATGAGAGAATTGTCGGTCATGCTCCACAAACTTTATCAAATGCCGAAATTGCGGCTATGCCATTAACTTCATTAACTGCATGGGAGGCTCTTTTTGAGCAATTAGAAATTTCTCCATATAATAAGGATAAGAACAATCAAAAGATAATCTTAATAATCAATGGAGCTGGCGGTGTAGGTTCAATTGCTACTCAATTGGCTCATTGGGCTGGATTAAAAATAATTGCTACCGCATCCCGTGATGAAACTATTTCTTGGGTAAGACAAAATAATGCCGATTTTACTGCTAATCATCGTAAAAATTTGGTTGCTGAAGTGCATAAATTAGGTTTTAAATACGTTGATTACATTCTAGAATTGAACGATCTTGACGGTCATTGGGAAGAAATGGCTCAACTCATTAAACCCAGCGGTAAGATAACTTCAATTACCGAGAATCATCATCCTATAGATCTCAAGAAATTAACCAAAAAGCGAGCAACTTTTTCTTGGGAATGGATGTATTCCAAATCTTTTTATCAAACACCTGATATGATTACGCAACATGATATTCTTGAAAATATTTCCCAGCTACTTGATAACAAAATTATTCACAGTACTCTGACCCAAACCTTATCTCCCATTAATGTTGCTAATCTGAAGAAGGCCCATCAATTAGTAGAAACTAATCATATGATCGGTAAAATCGTTATCAGCAATCACAAATAATATTTATTAAAACGTTTACCGTATTTACTTGTGGATTTTTTCACAACTATTCAAGTATAATGATAGCTACAGAAATCACAAAGGAGTGAATATGATGAAAATTATCATCGCAGGTGCGGGTGCCATGGGTAGTCGCTTTGGAATTATGCTTCATAGAGGTGGAAATGATGTCACTTTAGTTGATGGTTGGCCAACTCATGTTGAAGCTATCCGTCAAAATGGTTTAAAAGCTAACTTTAATGGTGAGGATATTACTGAACATATCCCCGTAGTACTTCCATCCGAAGTCACAGGTGACACGAAAGCCGATTTGATTATTTTATTCACTAAATCAATGCAGTTGGCCCAAATGTTACAAGACGTCAAACCACTTATCGCTGAGAAGACAAAAATTCTTTGTCTTCTAAATGGTATTGGCCATGAAGATACTATTGAAAAATATATTCCAATGGAAAATATCTTTATCGGTAATACAATGTGGACTGCTGGCCTAGTTGGACCTGGCGAAGTCAAATTATTTGGTGATGGTTCTGTTGAATTACAAAACCTTGGTCAAAACCAAGAAGAAGCAGCCAAGGACTTAGCTAAGGTTCTTTCCGAATCTGGCTTAAACGCTAAGTATTCAGATAATATCCACTACTCTATCTATCGTAAGGCCTGTGTTAACGGAACTATGAACTGTCTATGCTCAATCCTTGATGTCAATATGGCTGAATTTGGTGCTACTAAGCCAGCTCATGACATTGTCGTAACCGTAGTAAATGAATTTGCTGCTGTGGCTAAACACGAAGGCGTTGACTTGGACGTTGATGAAGTCGTTGCCCACGTTGAATCTTGTTTCGATCCTGAGACAATTGGTAAACATTATCCATCCATGTATCAAGATTTAATTAAGAATAATCGCCTGACAGAAATCGACTACATTAACGGCGCCGTTTCTCGTAAAGGTAAAAAATATCAAATTCCTACTCCATATTGTGATTTGTTAACTCAACTAATTCACTGCAAAGAAGACATTCTTGGTGCTAAATAGGTAAATCACAGGAGGATTATTATGAAGCAAAAACTAACAGCCAAAATTTTTCTAAACAAAGTATTATCAGGAACCGCAACCGGTATTATCATCGGATTGATTCCCAATGCCGTTTTAGCTGCTATCTTAAAACTGTTCGGTAACAATCCTTTTGCACTTGCCATCGGTCAAATGGCGATTATCTTTCAACTTGCAACACCCCTATTGATTGGAGCATTGATTGCACTCCAGTTCGAGTTCAAACCAATGCCTATGATGGTCGTTGGTGGAGCTGCTTTTGTTGGTTCCGGTGTTATTAAATTTGATGCCAAATCTCAAGCCTACATTGGAGCCGGTACGGGGGATATTATCAACACCATGTTAACAGCTGCTATTGCCGTCGGATTAATTTTACTGATCGGTGAAAAGTTCGGTTCAGTTGCAATTGTCTTAACCCCTATTGTTGTCGGTGTCGGTGCTGGTTTAATTGGATTTTATCTTTACCCATACGTCACTGATATCACTAAAGCTATTGGTGACGGGATCAATTCCTTCACTAACTTGCAACCAATCATCATGTGTATCCTAATCAGTTGTGCCTTCGCAACCATCATTATTTCACCAATTTCAACAGTTGCTATCGGTATGGCCATTCAATTAAACGGTATTTCCGCTGGAGCTGCGGCTATGGGCGTCGCTGCTACTACAATTGTTCTTGTCGTTAATTCTTGGAAAATTAATAAACCTGGTGTAACCATTGCGATTGCCCTAGGAGCTATGAAAATGATGATGCCAAATCTATTTAGAAAACCCATCATCCTTATCCCTTGCTTATTAACTGCTGCCATTTCCGCTATTCCTGTAGCACTCTTCTCCATTTCTGGTACACCCGCATCAGCTGGATTCGGTTTAGTTGGACTAGTTGGTCCACTAGCATCAATGGAAGCCGGTTTAAATATCGCTCTATTATTGATTAGCTGGTTAGTAATTCCAGTAATCGTATCATTAGCTTTACAATTTATTTTAGAAAAAGTTCTTCATTTATATGACCGTAAAGACGTTTTCGAATTCTTAGGTTAAAAAAATAGAGCCCACACAAATGTGTGAGCTCTATTTTTATTTAGTTGTAACTTTAACAACTTCATTATCTAGCTTAACTTCTTGATTTAAAACATCATATTTCATGTAAGCAACACTTGGCATATTGGTAATAATTACCATCATATCTGTCTTCTTGCCTGCATCTGTAATTTGTTTAAGATCAACCTGAGCAAGTTGGTCACCATGTTGAACTTTTTGACCATCAGAAACTTTAATTTCAAATGGTTCACCCTTTAATTGAACAGTATCAATTCCCATATGAACTAATACTTCTAGTCCATTATCGGTTTTAATACCTAAAGCATGTTTTGTTGGGAAAATAGTAGTAATTGTACCATCAACTGGTGCAACAATTTTTCCATCAGTTGGAACAACTGCATAGCCATCACCTAACATCTTTTGAGCAAAGGTTGGATCAGAGACTTTTTCAATATCCTCTAATTCACCATTAGCAACACTGTAAAAGACATCTGTTTCACCGGATTTAACATCACTAACTGGTTCTGATTTAGGTTCTGGTTCTTTTTCAGCAGTGGCCGGTGCAGATACAACAACATTATTGTCATACAATTTCTTCAAAGCATCAGCGACAAATTGTACTTCTGTACCGACAACAATTTGAATATTAGTCTTATCCAAGACATTGATTCCTGAAACGTTAGCACTCATGATTTGTGACTTATTAGCCTTGCCTGTATCTTCCAATTGAAGACGTAAACGCGTTGTACAATTGTCGATCACCTTAATATTATCGTGACCACCGATACCTGCATAGATCTTTTTAGCAGCAATCATATACTTATCATCGTCATCAGATGTGGCAACAGCAGCATTTTGATCAGTAGCACCATCGACATCAACCGGTTCACGGCCTGGTGTCATTAGATTAAATTTCTTGATAGCAAAATCGAATACAAAGTAATAAATGAACGCCATTACAATACCTTGAACTAGAAGCATATATGGCTTGTTAGCAATTGGCATATGGAAGCTCAAAATATAATCGACTAATCCAGCACTGAATGTAAATCCAGCGGTCCAATGCATTAACGCTGCAAAGAACATTGATAGACCTGTCAAAACAGCATGAATAACATATAATGGCCAAGCAACAAACATAAATGAGAATTCCAAAGGTTCAGTAACACCTGTAAAGAATGAGGCAAACGCACCGGCCATCATTAAACCAGCAGTAGCCTTCTTACGTTCTGGCAAAGCATTCTTATAAATAGCTAAGGCACCTGCAGGAAGTCCGAACATCATAACAGGGAAATAACCTGCTAGATACATTCCGGTAATACCTTTAGTACCTTTGTTAGCCCAAAAATTACCAATATCATTGATACCTGCAATATTAAATTCAAATACTTGATTCAAAGCTTGGTGCAATCCGGTTGGAATCAATAAACGGTTGAAGAAACCAAATAATCCAGCACCAACAGCCCCTAATCCAACAAAGAATTTACCAAAACTAATCAAAGCATCATATAGAAATGGCCAAACAAATAATAAAACAACTGAAATCAACAACATTACTAAAGTAGATAGAATAGGTACTAATCTCTTACCACTAAAGAACGATAAAGCCATTGGTAACTTAGTTTCATGGAAACGATCAAACAAAGCTGCAGCAATCAAACCTGCCACAATACCAATGAAGACATTTCCGGCAATTGCGCTGAAAGCCGGATTGACATCTTTAACATTAATTCCCTTTAATAGAGCAACATTTTTAGGTGAAAGTACATAAACTGGCACAATATAAGCAACTACCCCAGCCATAGCCGAAGCACCATCTTTGACCTTAGACATCCCAATCGATAATCCAACGGCAAACAATAATGCCAATTGACTTAAGATAGCTGTACCACCAATTTGTAGAAATTGAGATAGACCCCAATTTTGTGGTAACCAGTGACCAATACCTTCTAGTAACGCTGCAGCTGGTAAAACAGCCACTGGCAACTGAAGGGATCGGCCCATTCGTTGAAGATAGGTTTTCATTTTCCTATTTTCCTCCTTATAAACACAAAACATTTTTAACAAAGCTAATAATACTGGTATACATCCAATACTGCAAGAACTTTATATCAAAACATCAAATTGTAAGTTAATTAACCGTTTACACAAAAATAATGGACTAGACGTTTATAGCATTGGTATACTCCACGTTGTCTATTATTAAAATAATCTAATCGTTTCTCTAATATTGACATGATGTATGAGACCTGATATCTTTAGATTACGATATTTGAAGGAGTGAACTTTAACTGAAGACAAATCTTATATATTTCCTGCATCGAATTAGGAGCTGAGTTTTAGCACATTACTTATAAGCAATGCGCTTTTTTTGACCCCAAATTTAATATACAAGGAGATGTAAATTGAAACCTAAACCTTATCAAATAAACTTTGAAAAACTCAAAGAAACATATAACACAAATGAATTTAAAGAGGGACTAACTGCCTCAGAAGCTAAAAAACGTTTAGCTGAGAATGGTCCCAACAAACTAGAATCGCATCGAACACCAAAATGGAAAATGTTCCTACGCCAATTTAACAATATGGTCATCTATGTTTTGATTGCTTCAGTAATCATCACCTTATTGATGGGACATTATTCTGACTCAATCATCATTGGATTAGTAGTTGTTATCAACGCTATTATTGGTTACTACCAAGAAGTAAATGCGTCTGATGCCCTAGAAAAAATTAAACAAATGCTCTCAATAGAGGCTACTGTTTACCGTGATGGACAAAGAAAAGACGTGCCCGCTGAGGATTTAGTCGTTGGTGACACAGTTTTCTTAGAAGCTGGTGACAATGTACCGGCCGACCTTAGAATTATTGATTCTGATAATTTAAGAATTCAGGAATCCGCCTTAACCGGAGAATCCAACTCTGTTGCCAAAACTGCTGATGCCTTAACGGCCGAAAACATTCCTTTGGCTGAACAAACTAATATGGCTTTCGCCTCAACCGCAGTAACTAACGGTAGTGGTAGCGGTATAGTTGTTGGAACAGCTTCCGATACTGAAATTGGTAAAATCTCTCAAGAAGTTAGTGCTGTTAAACAGAGAAAGACACCATTAATGCAAATCATCGATGGTTTAGGAACAAAGGTTTCTTATGCTATCGTGGGTGCTTCGATCCTAATTTTTATCATTGGTTTAATCTTTGATACCTATGCCCTTCCAGTTCTGGCTTTAGCTGTTGTGGCCATGATGGTTGGTGCTATTCCTGAAGGTATGCCTGCTACTACTTCGGTTATTTTAGCCAAAGGTGTTAGTGATATGGCTAAAAAGCAAAATACAATTGTTAAAACTTTGCCAGCTGTTGAAACACTTGGCTCAGTTGACGTTGTAGCAACCGATAAAACTGGTACTCTGACTAAAAATGAAATGACTGTAACTGACATTCTAATTGATGATCAGGAGTTAACCGTTAGTGGAACTGGATACGAACCAAATGGTGAAATTCTAAGTCAGGGTAAATCAGTAACGATGACACCCAAATTGAAATTACTTTTACAAGCCGGATACTATGCCAACGATACTGATCTATTACATGAAAATGGTCAATGGCACATTAATGGTGAACCGACTGATGGAGCCTTTTTAACGCTTTACCATAAAGTATTTGCTTACGACCAACCCAAAGAATTTGAAGAAATCGATATCCTACCTTTTGACTCAGATTACCGTTACATCGGTAAATTGGTTAAGAACAAACAAAATGAGCGAATTCTTTTCGTTAAAGGTGCTCCGGATAAACTTTTGGCTATGGCTAAAAAACAGGATGCTAACTTTGACTATGATAGTTGGGTAGACAAAGTTGAACGCTTCTCTAAAGAAGGAAAACGTGTCATCGCTGTTGGTTACGAAAAAGAACCCGACACCACAAACGAGATTACCCATGAAATGATTGTCGATGGCCTTAACTTCCTAGGTTTAGTCGCCATCATTGATCCTCCACGTGAAGAAGTGATTGAATCATTGAAGGTCATGCGTAGTGCTGGTGTTGAGGTTAAAATGATCACTGGTGATAATGCAATTACTGCCAAATCTATTGGTCAAAGTTTAGGTTTAGCTGATGAAATCCATGCTATTACTGGTACTCAATGGGATGCTTTATCAAATGAAGAAAAGATTATTGCTGCTGACAAAAATCAGGTTTTTGCTAGAACAACCCCTAGTAACAAATTAGAAATAATCGAAGCATTGCAAAAGAACAACAAAGTTACTGCCATGACTGGTGATGGTGTCAACGATGCCCCAGCCTTAAAGAGAGCCGATATCGGTGTTGCCATGGGTATTAAAGGAACTGATGTTGCCAAAGACTCTGCCGATATGATTTTGACTGACGACAACTTTGCAACTATGTCATCTGCTATCAAAGAAGGTCGACGAATCTTCGATAATATCAAAAAGAGCATTCTTTACCTATTACCTATCTCATTCTCTGAAGGTTTGATTGTTGCCTATGCCATTCTGACAAAACAAGAAATTCCGCTTCAACCGACACAGTTACTATGGATCAACATGGTTTCCGCCATTACGATTCAATTTGCTTTAATCTTTGAACCAGCTGAAGAAGGGATTATGAACCGAAAGCCACGAAAAACTGGTAGTAAATTAATGAGTCGTCACGATGTCTTCCAGATGACTTATGTAGCTATCTTAATTGCGGCCGTCAGTTTGATCATAGATATTTACCTAAACAATAAAGGTGTGGGAGAAGTGATATCCAGTACAACTATGGTTAACACTTTGATTATTGGTAAGATTTTCTACTTATTCAATATTCGTACACCTAAACTAGCTTTATCAAAAGAACTCTTCTCCAATTCAAAAGTCTTTGTCTTCGTTGGTTTGATGATCTTGCTACAACTATTTTTAACTTATACACCGTTTATGCAAGAAATATTCTCAACCGGACCTATCACCTCCCTTGAATGGGGATTAGCAGTCGCCGCTGGAGCCATCGTTCTAGTAGTTACTGAAATCGACAAAATGATTAGAATAAAGCTACAGAAATAATAAAAAGATCAATACACACGTAGAAATTACGTTATATTGATCTTTTTTTATTTCTCTGAAACTAATGGATATTGATTATCCAATACATATCCAAAACCACGCACTGTTTTAATGCAGTCCTTAGTTTCAGATTTTTCTGCTAGTTTATCCCTTAAATGACTGATGTGAATATCAACTGTTCGACTAGAGCCAGCCGAATCATAACCCCAGACTCCTTCTAATAATTGATCTCGACTTAAAACCTTTCCACGATGCTGAACTAGATACCAAAACAAACTGAATTCTTTTGGTGTTAGGCCAATATCATAACCTCGATGCGTTACCCTATAATGCTTAAAGTCAATCACAATATCGTTATACTTAACTGTTTCAGTTCGATATTCTTGCTTTTTACTTTTCTTTAAATCATTAGTAATTGAAAAGCGATCATAAACCCAAAACAATTGCTTTACCTTGGCCACCAATTCGGGATACTCAAATGGTCTTGTAATAAAACTATCTATATTAATATTGTAAAAAAGTGACCGTCTTTTCTTATCTTTGGCAGGTGCCAAAACTATTATTGGCCCCGAAATTTTGCTGCGTAATGATTTTAGTATCTTTAAAGATTCACTCATACTGGTAATCGATGAATCCCAAAGTAATCCAGCAACATCTTCATTTTCAACTAATTTCTCAACTTCATTTGGATCGGTTACATTTCTGATAAACCATCCCTGATTATTAAAATAACCATTGATCTCGATAAAAAGTGATAGCTTATTACTCAACAATACTAGCGGTTGCATCCTATCTCTACTTCCTTCCGGTCATTTAATATTGCAAGGGCTGAAACTTTACAATATTAAAAAGTTTAGAAAAGGTAAATTTTCTTAACAAAACTAACAACAGCCACTTAACATTTTGATTATAACAATGGAAATTAGGTAGGTCATTTACAAAGACCAATTCATCCATTGTATTTGAATATATACATTTACAATTATTGTTATATTAAGTGAAACCCTTGAATCCCTTGCAAAAGATAGTCTACTGGCTAAATGTATATTTTTTTAACAACTTTACACAAACTTTACATTAAATAAACATTATATATACACAGTCGCCTTATATTTATATTGTTCGATAAAGAAATTTACCAATACGACTTTGAATAGGGGTTTTAAGAATGAAAAAGAAAACTATCATTTCATTAGTATTAGGAGTTGCAGCTTTGATGCTAATCCTAACTGGCTGTGGAAATAGTGGCAGTAAGGATTCCTCAGCTGCATCAAAGGGAAACAGCAGCAATGAGACTTCAGGTAAGGTTACCGCTGTCGGTTCAACTGCTCTACAACCACTTGTTGAAAAAGCAGCAACAAATTTTCAAAAGAAGAATAGTAAGATCAACATCACTGTTCAAGGTGGAGGTTCTGGTACTGGATTAAGCCAAGTGCAAGACAAATCAGTAGAAATTGGTAACTCTGATATTTTTGCCGAAGAAAAACAAGGTATTGATTCCAAGAAACTCACTGATCATAAGGTTGCAGTTGTAGGTATGGCTCCAGTTGTTAACAAAGATGCTAACGTTAAGAACCTTACAATGGACCAAGTTAAGAAAATCTTTACTGGTAAGATCACTAACTGGAAAGAAGTTGGTGGTAAAGATGAAAAAATTACCGTTGTCAACCGTGCTAAAGGTAGTGGTACTCGTGCAACATTCGAAGCAGCTGTCCTAAAAGGCGCTGAAGCTGTTAAATCTCAAGAACAAGACTCAAATGGTACTGTTCAAAAGATTGTTGAAAGTACACCAGGTGCTGTAAGTTACCTAGCATTCTCATACATTAATGATAAGATCCAAGCTGTTTCAATCGACAATGTTAAACCAACAGATGCTAACGTTGAAACAAACAAATGGAAGATCTGGTCATATGAACACATGTATACAAACGGAGCTGCTAAGGGTGCCGTTGCTAAATTCTTAAATTACATGAATTCAGATGACGTTCAAAAATCATTAGTTAAAGATATGGGATATATCAGTATTCATAACATGAAAGTTCAAAAAGATTCAAAAGGAACAGTTAGTTCTAAATAAATAATCAGAGGGACTTCAACCTTGTAAATCTTGGTCGGGGTTCTTTTTGTATATACAGGAGTGATTCCCTTATGGATAAAATTCAAAAGAAACTACAAACGAAATCCAAAGCCACTTTTCAAGACTACTTTGGCAAGGGAATTTGTTATCTATGCATTGGTTTAATCATTTTACTAGTTACATGTATCCTCTATTTTATTGCTTCTAAAGGTTTAGCTACCTTTACTAAGGATAAGGTTAATGTTTTTGATTTTTTAACAAAGACCAATTGGAATCCTGGCGCCCTAGATAGCAAAGGAAGACCTGACATTGGGGCATTACCAATGATTGTTACCTCATTTAGTGTGACACTTTTAGCCGCATTAATTGCTACTCCCTTTGCTATTGGTGTAGCAATCTTTATGTCAGAATTCTCAAGCAAAAATGGTAGTAAGATTTTACAACCTGTCATCGAATTACTAGTCGGTATTCCCTCAGTTGTTTATGGATTTATCGGCCTGTCTGTCATTGTTCCTTTTATTAGAGGAATTTTTGGTGGAACTGGATTCGGTATTCTCTCAGGTACATTAGTTTTATTCGTAATGATCTTACCAACAATTACTTCCTTATCTGTAGATAGTCTTAAGTCAGTTCCTATGTATTATCGTCAAGCCTCCTTAGCCCTAGGTGCAACTAGATGGCAAACTATTTACAAAGTAGTTCTACGTGCTGCTATTCCTGGATTATTGACTGCCATCATCTTCGGAATGGCTCGTGCTTTCGGTGAAGCTTTAGCTGTTCAAATGGTTATTGGTAATGCAGCTTTAATGCCAAAAAACTTAATTTCACCTGCTTCTACCCTAACAAGTAAATTGACCACCGATATTGGTAATACCGTTATGGGAACTCTCCCTAACAACGCCTTGTGGTCATTAGCTTTGATTCTTTTATTAATGTCGTTAATTCTTAATTTAATCGTTAAATTCATTGGAAAGAGAGGTCGTTTCTAAATGAATGCTAAAAAAATCGACCGTATCGCTAGTTTTATTATTTACACTATCGTCGGCGCCGTAATTTTACTATTGATTGCCATTTTGGGATACATTCTTTTTAACGGTGTCCCTGATATTTCTTGGCATTTCTTAACTTCAGCTGCCCAATCTTTCAGTGCTGGTGGTGGTATTCGCGATCAGTTATTCAACTCGCTCTATCTACTAATATTAACAATTATCGTTTCTTTACCAATTGGTTTAGGTGCTGGTATTTACTTGTCTGAATATGCTGCTGACAATTGGTTTACTGATTTGATCAGAACTAGTGTTGAAGTTTTAAGTTCACTACCTTCAGTTGTTGTTGGTTTGTTTGGATACTTACTATTCGTTATAAAGTTAAAACTCGGATTCTCTATCTTATCTGGTGCCATTGCTTTAACTTTCTTCAATCTCCCTCTATTAACTAGAAACATTGAAGAATCTCTACGTAGTGTTCCCAACCTGCAGAGAGAAGCTGGTATGTCATTAGGTTTATCCAACTGGAAAACTACAACTAAAATTATTTTGCCGGCCGCATTACCAGGAATTTTGACTGGCTTAATCTTAAGTGCCGGTAGAATTTTTGGTGAAGCCGCTGCGCTAATTTATACAGCTGGTCAAAGTGCTCCAACCGTTGATTACAGCAATTGGAACATCTTCTCTGCCAATAGCTTTCTGAATCCAATGCGTCCTGCCGAAACCTTAGCTGTTCACATTTGGAAAGTTAATACTGAAAGTGTCACACCAGATGCAAACCTAATTTCTAGTGCTTCATCTGCCGTACTTATCATCGTTATCCTTCTCTTTAACCTAGGGGCTCGTTTCTTGGGTAATAAACTATACAAAAAAATTACTGCCACGAAATGAGGTACCCAAAATGAATGAATACAATTTGAATGAATCCTATATAACAGATATTAAAGAAAAACTAGCTCTCTCCACACAAGACGTCCAAGTCTATTATGGTAAGAACCAGGCAATATTTGACGCAAATCTAAACTTTCCCAGATATAAAATCACTGCTTTGATTGGGGCCTCCGGTTCAGGTAAATCAACTTTTCTTCGTTGTTTGAATCGAATGAATGATAAAGTTGCTACGGTTGACGGTGAAATTTCTTATCGTGGGGTCAATATCAATTCACCAGCTACCAATGTTTACGAAGTACGTAAGCATATTGGTATGGTTTTTCAAAGACCCAATCCCTTTGCTAAGTCAATTCGTGAGAACATTACTTTTGCACTGAAGAATGCCGGAATAAAGAAAAAGAGTGACTTAGAAGAGCGTCTGGAACAAAGTTTAAAGGGAGCAGCACTTTGGGATGAGGTTAAAGACGATCTCGATAAAAGTGCTCTCGCCCTTTCAGGTGGTCAACAACAGCGTCTTTGTATTGCCAGATCAATTGCCATGCACCCAGACATCTTACTTTTAGATGAACCAGCTAGTGCACTAGATCCTATTTCAACTTCTAAAATTGAAGAAACTTTAAAAAATTTAAGTCAAGACTATTCCATTATTATCGTTACCCATAATCTTCAACAAGCTTCACGTATCAGTGATTACACAGCTTTCTTACATTTGGGACATGTGATTGAGTACAACTCAACCGTCAATATCTTTACTAATCCTCAAATGAAAGCAACCGAAGATTATGTTTCTGGTAATTTTGGCTAAATAAAAAACGATCATTTAAAATGGTCGTTTTTTATTTCTTCAAAATTAAGCGATACTTCTCGGCTTGCTCAGTCTTTTTAATAACATATTGCGTAGAAATCAAATGTTGAAGATCTTCACGTTCTTTCTTATCTTGACTCATAAATAGACGATGTATCTTATGATTGAACCCTGTAACCAGAGCCATCCAGCCATTAGTAGCTGCTATTGACCAATCGGACCCACTGCCGAATACCTGTGCCTGATGTACTTGATCACAAAATTCAAAAGCTGAACCTGTAACTTCAAATCCATCTTCTTTAGATCGAACTAATTTTTTTAAATCCCCTAAATTATCAACTGACATACGATTTCCTCATTTGTATAAAAATAAAAAGGCGAGATAATTTTTATCCCGTCTTTTATTTTACTTGTTTATCAAATAATTATATAGACCGTACATTGTAGAATCCTTCAAAGGTAATTTTTGATTATCTTCGGTTGCTTGAACAATTTTGACATAATCTTCAAAATCAGGCACCTCCAATTGTTGAATGGCTACAAACTGATCACCATTTTTATATTCCTTTGTTTTTTCTATACCACTGTCTAAATAAGTTATCTTTAACATTAATCATTGTCTCCCTGAGCTCTTAAAATTTCACCGAGTGAAGGTTGTTCCTTAACATCAATATGATACTTCTTTGCATAAGCATCAACTGCATCTTGACCATACAACTTAGGGTCCAATGGCATAAAGGCCGTTGCAATCGGGTCATCTTGTTTAATTACCGCATTAACGACGATTGGTTTCTTGTTCCCAGAAGCCTGTAGTTCTTTGATTTTGTCGAACGTTTCATTAACATCTTTAATTGACTTAACAGTAAATCCAATACCACCAAGTCCTTCAGCTACCTTAGCCCAGTCAGCACCTGTCAAATCAACCCCGTACAAGTGTTGCTTTGATGCAACTTGTTCATAGTAGATAAAACCTAATCTTTCATTTGAAAGAATAACATTAACAACTGGCAAACCATATCTAGCTTCAGTAATTAAATCAGGTGCTACCATTGAAAATCCACCATCACCTGATAGAGTCCAAGCTTGTCCTTCAGGAACACTCAAGGCACCGGCCAATCCAGCTGGTAATCCAAAGCCCATTGTTGCAAATAAACCTGACAAGGCAAAACGTTGATTGTGATTCATTGGCAATCCACGGACACCAAATTCAGTTACATTACCAGTATCAACACCATAAGTATCGTTAGGTCCGGCCATTTCAGCAATTTTACTTGTAACAGTTTCAGGATTCAATCCATCACTGTCATCTTTAGCAAGTTTGTCTAACCACTTGTCCCAGTTAGCTTTATTCTCTTGGTTAGCTTTCAACCAAACACCTGCTGGTAAAGTTTCTTTGGTATTGATCAAGGCTTGCAAATAACTCTTCGCATCAGCTATAACTGCATAATCAACATCAACTGTTTTACCAATATCGTAAGGGTTATTGTTTACATCGATAATCTTGACGTTTTCAGGCCAGAATCTAGCAAATGGGAATTCTGAACCGATAAACAGAATCAAATCAGTATGTTGTAAAGCTTCAAAACCTGACTTACTCCCTAGTCTACCAAAGGTACCGATGAAGTTAGGATGATCGGTACTGATAACACCAGATGCTGGAACTGTATTCATAACTGGTATGTTGAATTGTTCAGAGAACTTGGTCAAAACATCTCTTGCTCCTAGCAAACCACGTCCGGCATAAACTAATGGATGCTTAGCTTCCTTCAACATTTTCAAAGTATTTTGAACATCATCTGGATTGATTGTTTGAGAATAAGTATTCTTTACAATCTTTGGAGTCTTGGCAGGTGTGTAATCAATTTCCTTAGTTGTTAAATCTTCTGGCAAAATAACGACCGCTACACCATTTTGACGATATGCTTCACGAATGGCCTGATTAATTACATAAGGAATTTGTTCTGCTGTTGTGACGGTACGGTTATAAACTGCAACATCACTAAACATTGGTCCTTCATCCATTTCTTGGAAGTAATTAGTATTCATATTTTCTTGTGGTACTTGACCTACTAAAGCCAAAACAGGAACGTGATCCATCTTGGCATCATACAATCCATTGAATAAATGTGTGGCACCAGGGCCGGCAGAACCAAAGGCGACACCAATCTTACCTGTGAATTTAGCATCAGCCGAAGCAGCAATAGCGCCTACTTCTTCATGACGTACTTGAATATACTTAACCTTATCTTTTTCTAAATAAAGACCTTCAACGGTATGGTTGATTGAACCACCAGGTACACCATAAATGTGGTCAACACCCCAATCCTCAAGAACTTTTACTAAAGCTTGCCCAGCTATCATTTTTGTCATATTTACACTTTCCTTTCGAAAACCTCAATTAACATTTATGCATAACTATATAAGTTGCCTGCAAACGTTATCATCGAATACTTTAGCGAAAAAATCAAATAATTAATCTCGATATATTTTGTAATTGTATACAAAACTTCAACAAAAAAAGCAAGGCAAGCGCCCTGCTTTGTAATTTCATCAATTGTTGAAAAACTGTGATACAACTAGGAAAACTATTCCACCAACAATTACCCCAATACCGATAATGAGATAATTCCACAATCCTAATACCCCTAAAAGAATTAAGATAATCCCAATTATTGGATGATGTAACAACGCAATTCCTGTCTTGATAAATAACCAAATAATTACAAGAATTGCTGCCCCAATAGCAATCAATATCGGTGCCGAGCTACTAGTCGTGCTGGCTGCCATTAATGTGAGCATTTTAAGCCTCCTTTTGTAGATTAGATTATATCATTAATGACTTTAACTAGTATATTATTTTGTGTAATTAAATATCTTTTAAAAAAATATATAATTTACTGTAAATCTCATGAAAATAATATTACAATCAAAGCTTAAAGCAATTACGGATGTGTACATTTATCTTTTTGATCCAAAGGAGTTTTATTTTGATATTTAAACCAAATAATCACAGAAAGTGGCTTTCTTTAACCTATGTAGTTATCTTCTTTTTACTAGAGATTATGATTGTCAGCAATAATTCTTTCATTTTAGGATTTGACCACTCTATTCAAAATATTCTAGGTAGCATAGTATCACCTGCTAACACTAAAATATTTTCTACAATTACATTTTTAGGTAGTCCTATGATGGACGTGATTTACCTATTATTAATTATGTTTATTCTTTTCAAAAAGGGTAAAAAGGATTCTAGTTTATGGATTGGTTTCATTCTAATTAGTGGAAATATTATTGCTTTCCTTGTAAAAATGACCGTCAGACGCCAAAGGCCACTGGGAAAAATCATCCCTGCTTCAGGATATAGTTTTCCTAGCGGTCATGTCTTTGGAACTACTCTGGTTATTCTGACATTAATTTTTCTAATTTTACCTGTTATTAAAAAGGTATCTAATAGGAAAATCATCACAGGATTATTAATAACCTGGCTTATAATTGTTGCTATTTCAAGAGTATACCTCAGAGGACATTTTCCCAGTGATGTTATCGGGAGTGCCTTATTGGCTGGTACTTGGTGGGAATGTTGTGAACTACTATATTTAAGATACTATGACTCAATCACTAATCTAATTGATCATAAAGACTAAAATACTCAATCGACTGTTAGGGTCGATTGAGTATTTTTTTATCTATTAACGATTTCCTTCACAGCTGATAATAGTTTCGTAATATCCTCATCATAAACTTCCCCAATATTACCAATTCTAAATGTTGGCACTTGAGAAATCTTCCCAGGATAAATAACAAACCCATCTTCCTTTAATTCTTGATAGAATTTATGAAAATCAAAATCATCACTTGGATAAATAAATGACGTGATAATTGGTGATTGAAATTCTTCATCAATTAAAACTTTAAAACCAAGTTCTTCCATACCAGAGGCCAGATGCTTTTGATTATTTACATAACGTTGATGGCGTGCTATTACTCCACCTTCTTCATTTAGCTCCTTTAGAGCTTCCGCAAAAGCATGGACAACATGAGTTGGTGAAGTAAATCTCCACTTACCATTGTTACGTTCCATTTCATCATATTGTCCATATAGATCCAGCGACAATGTTCTAGCAATTCCTTTAGCGGCTTCTAAAATCTTTCTTTTAGCAATAACAAATGAGAATCCAGGTACGCCTTGAATACATTTGTTAGAACTACTAATCAAGAAATCAATTTTATTAGCTTTCACATCAATTGGAACTCCACCAAAACTACTCATTGCATCGACAATTGTGATTACTCCACGATCACTGACCTTAGGAATAATTTCTTCAATTGGATTTAGAATTCCAGTTGTTGTTTCGCAATGAATCATTGCAAAATGAGTTACGTCTGGATTTTCATCCAAAGCTTTTGTAACTTGTTCCAAAGTAATTGGTTGTCTTTCATCAACAACTAAATCAACATGCTTAATACCATAAACATCAGCCATTTCACTGATACGTTTACCATATGCACCATTGATAGCAATTAATAACTTATCATTATCAGAAATAGTCGAACTAATTACTGATTCAACTCCATAAGTTCCACTACCTTGAATTGGTACAGCTGAATATTCTTCTTCACTAACTTGTGCTACGTCCAGTAGCGAATGACGAAATGATTGTGTAATCTTTTTATAATCGTCATCCCAAGTACAGTAATCAAAATCCATTGCACCTTTTACTTTTTCACTAGTAGTTAATGGTCCAGGTGTTAGAAGCAAATATTTTTTTACCATTTTTTATCCATCGATTCATTTAAATATTCAATAATTTGAACCAAGTCATAAATGCTGTCAATTATAAAATCAGCATTAACAGATTCAAATTTACGTTTTACTTCATTACGTTTAGCAATTTGTTGCTCGTTATCCAATTCATCAAATTCAACCTGTGATAATCCCATTAAACTACTGCCTTCGACTATCCCAACTGTTTTGACACCAGCATTACGACCTTCTTCAATATCTACTAAAGTATCCCCTACTTTAATTATCTTTTTGGAATCATCAATATTGAATTTTCTCATAATCAATTGGATCATTGCTGGAGAAGGACGTCCTTGATTATTAACATCTTCCGACGTCACAACTAAATCAGGAGTATAGCCATATTCTGCAGCTTTATATTCAACAATCTTCATCATTTCCGCAGTATAACCAGTAGTAGTTGCAACTTTAATGCCGTAATCTTTCAAATAATTGAAAGTCTTTAATACACCTGATTTCAATTCTGTATATTCTTTTAAATAATGAATCAATGATTGTTGAAAACCGGCATATATTTTTTTACGGTCATCATTGTTAGGTAATGCTGAATACTTTTCTTGCCACTGCTGCTTAACATCATCGAGTTCAAGAATTTTGCCAATGTGGTCCCACTTGGCCATTCCCATATCTCGACGAATTTCTTCATCACTTAATTCTATTCCGGCATCTTTAAACGCCTTTTTGAATGCGATGACTGGTGCTAAACTCCCATAATCAACGGTTGTTCCCGCCCAGTCGAAAATAACTGCTTCAATCATAAAAATTCTCTCCCTAACTTAACGATCTAAATAGAAATGTCTTATTTTGACCGCAATAAACTCAAGCAAAAATGTTACTAAAATAATTAAGTAAACGATAAATCCTACTTCATGAAAATCAAAACTCATACCACTGGCAACAAATAATTGGTATCCAATTCCTCCGGCACCAGCGGCAGCGCCAACAGCAATTGCATTAGCAAAGTTAATTTCTAAACGAATAAACGTCCATGAAACAAATGAGGCCATGATGGTTGGCCAAATAGCTTGAAATACAATTACCCAAAATTTACTTCCTGTAACTTCCAATGATTCAATAGTAGATTTATCAATTCCTTCAATACTTTCTGAATAAGCTTTAGTTAAGTAAGCCACACTGTGGAAACTTAATCCTAAAATAGCCGCAGTTGATCCTAATCCACAAACAATGGAAAAGATCAAAGCCCAGATAATTGTTGGAATAGCTCTTACAACAGCCATAACTACTCTAATAATTGTTCCTAGATAAACATTAGTTAGATTTTTAGAAGCTAAGACGGCAAAGAAAAATCCGAATACAGCTCCAATAATGGTTGTCATAATTGAAATGAGCAAGCTCATTCCTAAACCTTGTAGTAGTTCTCCTAATCCATCACTACCAGTACTAGGTTGTAAAAACATTTGGTGGAGTGTTGACGTTAATTCTTTAACTGCTGCATTTAACTGCACATTAGCCGTATCCAAATGTGTCAGTGTAAAACCTGTAATCAACAATAATGAGACGAATACTAACAAAATCATTACTCGGGATAAACTAGTCTCATGTAATTTAATGTTGGGTGAACTTGGCAACTGAGGTTTTTTAATAACCCTATCTTCGCTATCTATCATAAGATTACCTTTCTAATTTGATTTGAAATTAATTCCAGTCCAATTACCACGATAATAATGGACAAGACAGTCATTCCAGCAGCATCAAATCTAAAGCTCTTGTAATATAAATCGAAAATGAATCCAATCCCTGTACCTGTCAAAATTCCAACCAACGTAGCATCACGGACGTTATTTTCTATCATATAAAGAATCCAACTTAGAACACTAGGCAAGATTTGTGGCAAAACAGCTTGAAAGATAACTTGGAAATAACTTGCCCCAGTAGCTTTCAAAGCCAACATCGTCTCACTTGCCTCGTCCTCAATAATCTCCATAAAAGCACGGATTAAAAATCCAATGGACATTAATAGCAAAGCTAAGAATCCAGTAAAATCACTTTGTTTAAATGAAAATAGTAAAATCATTGACCAAGCAACTAATGGAATATTTCTAAAGAAAGAAGCTATTCCACGCACAATCAATTGAACAAAGCCATTTATACCAGTGACTTTAGAACCAATTAGAGCTACAAAGATGGAAATAATAGCAGCCACTACTGTTGAAGAAATGGCCAACAACACCGTTTGCATCAATTTTTGCCAAATCTTAGGTAGATACTCTACTGACTTAGCTGTAGGTTGAAAGTTAATACCTAACCACCCAAAAGCTCTGGGAACTGCCATTAGTCCGCTTAAATTATCAAAGTTTAGAACCCAACTACCTAATATATAGGTACCGCCAATAATTGCGATTATCGCGGTTTGATACCAACCTTTGCGTGTTAAATATTTTGCAGAAGATTGCATTATTCAAGCTCCTTTGTAATGTCTTGATCATAGAGCGTCCTCAAAATATCTTCTGATAACAAATCAGCGGCTTCGTCAAAGACTAATTGTCCCTTACGAATACCAATAATTTGGTCAGCATATTTTTTTGCCATGTTTATTTGATGTAAATTGGCAACACAAATCAAATTGTATTCTTCAGTTAAATCTTTAAGCAATTGCATTACAGTTTGTGCAGATGCTGGATCAAGTGAGGCAATCGGTTCATCACACAAGATGACCTTAGGGTGTTGGATTAAAGAGCGAGCAATCCCAACTCGTTGTTTTTGACCACCACTTAATTCAGAACATCTTTGCAATGCAAAATCTTCTAAACCAACTTTCTTTAATAAAGACATAGCCTCTTCTTTTTCGGCTTGGGTATAACGACCGAAAACACCAGCCAAAGTTGATTTATAACCCAAACGACCATGTAAAACATTTTCAATAACAGTCAATCGCTCAACCAAATTATAATTTTGAAAAACCATTCCAATCTGACGACGATATTTTCTTAATTGAGCTTTATTAGCCGAACGAATATTACTACCATCAAGAAGAATCTCTCCATTATCATCTTTGATTAATTGATTCAAACTTCTCAATATTGTTGTTTTACCAGCACCAGATGGTCCAATAATAGCGACAAATGTCCCTGGCTTAACACTGAAAGATATGTTTGTTAGAGCTGGATGATCTTTTTGGTAACTTTTGTCTAAATTCTTAACTTCTAACATAGGCCGCCTCTTTATTTACCAACTAGTTCATGAGTAGGTTTGTACCATTCATCATCAACTTTTAGAAGAACAGTTTTGTCTGTTTTCTTTTGCCATAGAGTTGGTGTTTTACCTTTTCCATCAGAGAATAGATCTTTATTATTTGTAATATCTTTTGATGTAAAGTGTTTTGCAATTGCGTCAATATCATCTTTACTTAGGGCTTTTGAATTTACAACGAAAGGTCCATTTTGTACTGGCAATACTGAAAGGTTAACTAATTCCTTACCTTTGAATTCTGCGAATGGTGCATCAGCATCACTTCTTACAGTGAATGTTGAACCAACTTTGTCATAACTACCAGATGTAACCTTTAGGAATGGTGTAAGGTCACCATCGTCAAATGCAGCAACGTCAGCGTCACCTTTTAGCAAGTTAATGGCTGAACCTGGGTGAGTACTACCGTAAAGAACTTTATCGAAGAATTTGCCACCTTCTGATAATTGGTCTTTATTCTTTAATTTAAAGTGCTTTTGAATTTCATCTGTTGGTACGGCGAAACCTGAAGTTGAACTTGTTGAAACAAATGATGCTTTCTTACCTTTGATGTTATCAATGCTGTACTTACCGTCTTTTTTGTATTGATCTGCCTTACCTTTTTGAACCATCAAATATGAACGGTAACTAGCACCTTTGGTTGTACCATCAGGACCTGATTGGAGAAGCAATGGAACAACTTTTTCATTCTTAGCATGTGCTTGGATATAACCGTCAGCACCCATGAATGCTAATTGAGCCTTACCTGAAGCGATAGCTTCGATAGCAATATTGTAATCTGTAGTTGTTTGAATATTAATTTTCTTACCAGTTGCTTTATGTAATTCTTCTTTCAATGCCTTTCTTGAAGCACTGAAATTTTTAGCTGATTCATTTGGATAGAAAACCATTGTGATTTCCTTACTGCTGTTGCTACCAGCTTTTGGTGAAGCTGAACTCTTTGAAGAACAACCAGCTAAGACACCGGTTAATAATAAAAATACCCCTAGAAAAGCGGTTAATAATCGCCCTTTTTTCATAACTAACTCCCAACTTTCTATTTCATTTTTTCGAACAATCTTAGATTAACAAAGCTATGTAAATTAACGATTAACTTTCTGTAAAATATATTTTTATAAACTTTACATGTTTTAAACAATTTATATACAAATGACAATCTTCCGCCATCGTCAAGTCAGCGCTATAATAGATTTGAAAAAAATGGGAGGTAAGTTTATGGCAACAAATATTCCTTATGTTGAATTAGCAAACGGTGTTACAATTCCTCAAGTTGGTCTGGGTGTATTCAAAATGAGTGACGAGGAAGTTCTTAATAGTGTTAAATGGGCCATTGAGAGTGGCTACAGACATATTGATACAGCAAGTTTCTATGACAACGAAGAAGCTGTCGGTAAGGCAATTAAAGCAACGGGAATTGATCGTAAATATCTTTTCGTAACTACTAAAGTTTGGAACGATGTCCGTGGATACGATGAAACTATTGCTCAATTCAATAAATCTTTGAAAAAATTAGGTATGGATTATCTAGATTTGTATCTAATTCATTGGCCAGCAGCTGGTTTTGAAGAAAATTGGCGAGCCATGGAAGACCTATATAAACAAGGTAAGATTAAAGCTATCGGTGTCTCCAACTTCAAAGCACACCATATTAAAGAGTTGATGAAAACAGCTACGATTGCCCCAATGGTCGATCAAATTGAAACTCATCCTTATTTCCAAGAAAATGATCTTCATGAATACTTAAAGAAACATCACATTGCCCATGAATCATGGAGTCCACTTGGCGGTGGTGTCAATAAAGTTATCGATGATCCAATTATTAAACAAATTGCTGAAAATCATCAAAAGTCACCAGCACAAGTAGTCCTACGTTGGCACATTCAACGTGGCGAAATTATTATCCCTAAATCAACTCATGAAAATCGTATTAAAGAAAATATCCAACTGTTCGACTATCATTTCAATTTAAGTCCTGAAGAAATGGAACAAATCTCTCAATTGGACAGCAATAAACGTGTTGGAGCTGATCCTGACGACACTGAATTCTTAAAAGAATCAACAACTTACACAACTCAAAATCACTAATAAGCAGAAAAAAAAGACCATCCCTTCGGATGATCTTTTTTTATATTCTAACGAACTGTTTCGATCCAACGTTTCATCAAATAAATATTAATGACACTAAAGAGCGCTATCCAAACACACGCAATACCTGAACCAATCCACAAGGTTGAATTCAACTGTCTAACCGTATCAATTTGGAAATCATTTTGATAAAAAGCTGTGAAAATGTTAAACATAATATAATTAAAAGCCCATAGTGATAAGCCAATGACAACCAAATAAACTAAGAATAAAACAAACTTTTGTCGACCAAATGGTAAAAAGCCACTGACCAAATTAACAATAAAATGAATCAAAGTAATACCAGACCAAACTACGATAGTAGCTAAAGCCATAAACAATAAAAGTTGAATTGCTGCCATGATATCTTGAGAACTAATATTGTTATTGAACTGCTTATATTTAGAGTATTTAATTATTATAGCAATTAAATCTATTAGACCATTTATAACGGTTTCCACAATCCATAGATAAACAGTTGCCAAAAATGTCGTTAAGATATTGCTTAAGTATAATTTAGTATCAGAAATAGGAATCAAACGATAATTACTACTTGTCAGGACACGTTCATTAACACGTGACAACATGACAACACTAACAAAATTAACAATCATTATGCTTGAAATAAATAGTACTGGAATAAATTCAAAGCTACTATATCCCATTTTAAAAAGATTGATGAAAAAAATAACTACGATGGCTATTGCGTCAATTACTAAAATCCAATTCATCAATTTGAATTTATTCCACATTAGGTTTTTACTTACTCCCCAAAAATTACTCATCGAGCTAATCCCCCTTCATAAACCTTTTCGTAATATTCTTCGATTCCTAAATGATATTTCATTTGAATATTTTCTACAGAATCTACTTCGTAAACTGTCTGATCCTTGATGATCACAATATCATCCAACAAACTGGCAATTTCCGTTACATAGTGGTCACTGATAATAATCGTTGAATCATCGGTCTTCCAACGAATAATACTACTAATAATTTTCTTACGTGACATACTATCGATACCATTTAAAGGTTCATCCAAAAGGTACAGTTTAGTTTCCCTAGATAAAGCCAAAGCTATGACTAACTTTCCACGGGTACCTGTTGATAACGAAGCTAAACGCTTAGAACCATCTAAATTCAAATACTCAGAGATTTCTTTATATTTTTCATCAGAGAAGTCACTATAAGCATTACGATAAAATCTGACAATATCATCAATTCTTGAACTTCTAGCAAAGCCATCTAAATAATCGCTCAAACTAACCTGAGATTTGATTTTAGATTTCTGCGTCATGCCATTAACTGTAATATTCTTTTCACTACTAGCATTAACCCCTGCAATCAAACGCATCAAAGTGGTTTTACCTGAACCGTTCTCGCCTAACAAACCAATAATTTTTCCACTATCTAAACTCAAATTAATATGGTTCAAAATTGTTTTACTATTTTTTCGATAACTAAGATTATCAATTTCTAAAATTTTACTCATGGTCATCATCCCTCTGCTTAACATACTTAATAAAACTATCAATTATTTCGTCGTTACTCATTTTTAAAGCATGCAATTTATCATATGTTTCATCCAATGTACTCTTCACAATACGATCCCTCAATTCCCCAATAATTGTCTCGTCGCTCGTTATGAAATTCCCTTTACCACGTTGGGCCGCAATAATATGCTCTTCAGTCATTTCTTTTAAAGCCTTTTGAACAGTATTAGAATTAGCTGTAAATTGAACTGCCAACTGTCGTACCGATGGTAATTGCGAACCTGGTTCATATTCATGTGAAATAATCTTATGATATAAAATTTCTTTAATTTGCAAATATATCGGAATGTTATCAATATATTCCATTATTTTTCCTCCACACTGTCCTACTACACTAATACAGTACATCCTAGATAAATAAAAATCAACCATTTTATTTACCTACATAAAAAAATAAGTATCAGTCACAAAAGACTGATACCCACAATTAATCTTGAGCTAATGATTTTTTCAAAGTTTGTTTTAATAATAATGGTGAAATCAAAGTTACTAAGATGATAACTAGAATAATGGCTGAATAATCAGTATTATTCAATAAACCAGCTTGGTGACCAATTTGAGCAGTAATCAAGCCCATCTCACCACGAGCTATCATACCTGTTCCAATAACTGAACTACTCAAGTTATCAAAACCACTGAACTTGGCGCCTAATCCACAGCCAATCCACTTAGTTAAAGCAGCTAAAATAACTAACACGATAACCAAAATTAAATTTCTCAAAAAATGATTTAAGGTCATATTCAAACCAACACTTACAAAGAAAACGGGTATAAAAATTGAATTTCCTAGAGGCTCAACATGATCGGCCAAAACGCTCTTATACGGTGTATTAGCTACGGCGATTCCTGCAAAAAATGCACCAATAGCACCACTTAGTCCAACTATATTAGCTAACCAAGCCATACTTAAACAGATAATCATCGACATAATTGTTACACTCGATGGCACAATTAGACGTTCACCCAAATGCATCAAATATGGTGCAATCCATTTAACTAATAAGAAGGTTCCACAGAAAAAGGCTAACTGCTCTAAAAGAATAATCAGAATTCCTGGTTGATGTCCACCGGCGTGAATTCCTTGGCTAGCCAACAAACTGATCATCAAGGATAATAACAAAACGCCGATAATATCATCTGCTACCGCAGCACCCAAAATAGTAGCCCCTTCACGAGTCGACAAAGCCTTATATTGTTTTAATACGGCCACTGAAATAGAAACAGAAGTAGCTGAAAAAACGACCCCGATGAACAAAGCTTCTAAGAAAGAAAAGCCAAACAAGTAAGTTACTCCACCCATTACTAAAACTGGTAAAATAACTCCAGAAATAGCCACGATCACGGCTGGACGTAAATATTTTCGCAATAATTTCAAATCACTTTCTAGTCCACCTAGAAACATCAGAATAACAACTCCAATGTCGGAAAAAGCACTGACTAGTCCATCTAATTTTATCCAGTCAAGTATCGCTGGTCCTAATACGATTCCTACCAACAGTTCACCAATAACAGCAGGTATCCCAATACGATTGGCAAAATGGCCGGCTATTGTAGTTGTAATTAAAATTAAACATAACGGCCCTATAAAATTCATTTAATCCCCCATTCGTTAAATATTAAAAATAATTTTATTAAATTCGTTAATATCCATTCTACTACATCATCAAATTAAAAAAAATGTAACACAAAATGTTTGCTTTCGATATATCATAAAAACCTCAGACTCCAATTAAACTACCGGAGTCTGAGGTTTTATTTTATTTTAAATATTTAAAAACTTGTTGTCCTGCTTGACGTCCAAAGACTACTGTTTCGGCAATTGAATTACCACCAATCCGATTGTTCCCGTGTAATCCACCGACTACTTCTCCTGCTGCAAACAAGCCCTTAATGACTTGATTATCAGTATTCAAAACTTGGGTATCACGATTAATCGCTACACCACCCATTGTGTAGTGAACGGCTGGTGCAATATGGATTGCAAAGAATGGTCCTTGAGAAATGGTTCTTTCCATTCCTGTACTACGATTGAATTCACTATCTTTATTAGCTTCAACGGCTTTATTCCATTTTTCTACTGTTGCCTGCAAATTCTCTGGATTCAAATTCGTCTTCTCCGCTAATTCAGTTAAATCTTTTCCATTTTCTACTAAACCGACATGATCATAAAATTCAATGGCTTTAACTCGTTGACGAATGCTTGTATCTAAAATTAAGTAAGCTCCAGTTCCACCTAAATCATCAATTGCTTGGGTAACATTCTTCCGTGTATCCAATTCATTAACAAAGCGTCTGCCCTCGTTGTTAACCAAAATTGCTCCTTCACCACGAACGGCTTCACCAATTAAAAAAGCATGTGGTGTATCTTGTTGAACAGTCGGATGGACTTGAACTTGATCCATATCAACCAACTTTGCTCCGACATTTTGAGCCAATTTGATTCCATCACCAGTAGCACCCGGTTGATTAGTTGTTTTCAAAGTAGTTAAATCCTTACGATACTTGGCTAAAAGATCTTTACCCGCGCCAAATCCACCAGTGGCCAAAATAACAGCTTTCGCATGAATTTTAATTTCCTGATTTGCCGATGCTTTTACACCAACAATCTGATCATCTTTCATCAACAGTTGATCAACTTTAATATTATCAAACAAAGGAATTTGATATTTATTTACTAATTTCAATAATTCTGTTACTAAGTATCCACCAATCGGTGCCAACGAACTAGGACGGTGGGTACGCATCGTTTTCATACCACCGGTAATCGTTAAATCATCCAGTTCAATTCCGTGCTGTGCCAACCAATCAATGGCTAGAGCTCCATGTTCAGTGAAAAATTTTAACAGTTCAGGATTATTTTGCTTTCCTCCACCAATAAAGGTTTCATCGTAGAAATCTTGAAAACTATCCACAATTTTATGGTTCAATTGTACAAATGTTTCAGCGGCGTTCATTCCTGAGGAAGCACGAGTCGTGTTACCACCAAGTTTATCCATTTTTTCTAATATGACGGGAGAAAGTCCCAGCTCATAGGCTTGGATAGCACTTGTCAGCCCGGCACCACCAGAACCGATAATTATTACATCATAATTATTTTTCAAATGATCTATTTTAGTAGGTGTAAAAATAAATTTTTCTGCCATTTTATTTCTCCTCAATATTAGTCATATCAATCGGTACAACCCATTTATCAAATTGCTCTTCTGTCACTAGACCCGACTTGACAGCGGCTTCCTTCAAAGTTGTACCATCAGCTTGGGCCTTTTGAGCAATTTCTGCACTTTGATGATAACCAATATGTGGTGATAAAACTGTAACTGTCATAAGTGAACGATCAACCAATTCGGTCATACGTTCTTTATTAACAGTCAAACCAGCAATCATTTTATCGGCAAAACCATACATCGTTCCCGTCAATAATTCGGCGGATTCTAAGAAAGCACTGATCAAAACTGGTTTGTAGACATTCATTTCAAAGTTACCTTGACTAGATGCCATTGTGACAACGACATCATTTCCCATCACACGCACAGCAGCCATCGTGATAGCTTCAGCCTGAGTAGGGTTAACTTTTCCTGGCATAATTGATGATCCTGGTTCATTAGCAGGAATATTCAACTCGCCATAACCAGATCTAGGACCACTGGCCAAGAACCGCACATCATTAGCTATTTTCAGCAAATCACTAGCTAAAGTCTTAATGGCACCATGTACAACATTCAAACCAGAATGAGCAGCTAACCCATAAAATTTATTAGTATCAGCAGTAAATGGATGATTGTAAACTTGACTCATCTGTTCAGCAATCTTATCAGCAAATCCTGGTGCGGCGTTTAATCCCGTTCCAACAGCAGTTCCGCCAATTGCTAATTCACCAAGTGTTTGATTAAGACTCTCTAAATATGAGAGATCATGTTTCAACATGCTCACCCAACCGCTAACTTCCTGTCCAAAGGTTAACGGAGTAGCATCTTGTAAATGTGTGCGACCTATCTTAACTACTTTCCAATATTTTTCTTGCTTTTGTTTCAATTCATCTATTAAGTGTCGTGTTGATTCTTCTAATTTATCCACAGCCAGAGCAGCCGTGATATTCATTGCCGTAGGAAAAATATCATTTGAACTTTGACCATGATTAACATCGTCATTTGGTAAAATTTCTAGTTTAGCATCGATTTTCTGAGCAACATGTGAAACCACTTCATTCACATTCATATTAGTTTGTGTACCAGAACCTGTTTGGTATACCACCAATGGAAAATCCTTTTGAAGATCTTCATCTTTTAAACTCAATAATTGATCAATGCTTTTCACAATCAAATTGGCCTTTTCTGTACTGATTGCATGAGCTTCATTATTGGCAATTGCGGCAGCCTTCTTAATCTGTAAGAGAGCCTTAATAATTTCTAAAGGCATCTTTGCACCTGTGGAAAAGTTATTACGACTACGCTCTGTTTGTGGTCCCCAGAGAGCCTCTTGAGGTATCTTTACTGCACCCAAAGTGTCTTCTTCAATTCTATAGTCTGCCATCAAATTCCTCCAAATAATTTAATACATCAATTATAACGAAGTTGTCTTTAGATAAAAATAAATCCGATTAGAAAACACTTTTTATTGTTTATCTTGGATAAACAAAACAGCGACTACTCAGGATATCTATCCTAAATAATCGCTGTTTATTTTTATCTCTTCTTACTATCCTTAATCGCACGTAAAGCACGTTTACGTGTCTTGATATTAGGACTCTTCAATTGTCTGTATGCTGTGGCAGTTTTTACTTGTTCCATAATTTCTCCTTACCAGCTAGCTTTTTGAACACCAGGAATCTTACCCTCATGTGCTAACTTACGAAAATTCAAACGTGACATACCAAACTTACGCATATAAGCGTGTGGACGTCCGTCTAATGAATCACGATTCTTAATTCTAACGGGACTCGAATCTCTAGGTAACTTAGATAAAGCAATGTAATCACCTTGAGCCCTTAATTGCTTGCGGATCTCAGCGTATCTTGCTACCAATTCTGCTTGTCTCTTATTCTTTTCAATTTTTGATTTTTTAGCCATTATTTTACCTCTTTAAAAATTTCTCTTTGTTTTGATTTTGGTGAATACTTTCTTAGTTCTAAACGTTCTGGATTATTTTGTTTATTCTTGCTTGTTAGATAGAGACGTTCGTTAGTCCTACTACACTCTAATATAATATTCTGACGCATATTTCCCTCACATATATAAATGATAATTTTTACTGTTTGTATTCTAGAGATTTTAATTATTAAAGTCAACTATTTTGTTTCAACCTAATTTTTAGAAATAAATCGTTGACATTAATTCGGTACCGAACTATAATTCATTCTCGTAATAAAGTTCGGTACCGAATTAATTTAAAAAAATGAAATGAGGAATACAAATATGAGTAAACTTACAGATGATTTAATGAAACAATTACGTTTTATCGGTGAAGCAGGCAACTACTTCATGAGCCAAAAGAAACAAAAATTAACTGGTCAACAACGTGTCTTAGCCATTTTGAAATTAGAAGATGGTTTGACCCAGAACTATTTGGCTAATGTCCTAGACCTTAGACCTAGTTCTCTAGCTGAATTGATGAAGAAAATGGAAACTAAAGGCCTCATCAAACGTCAAGAAGATCCTGAGGACAAACGTAGCAAACACGTCTATCTAACTGATGAGGGACACCAAAAAGCTGAAGAAAATGCGGCTTTGAAGAACGAAAGCTACAGTGAAACTTTTCTAGCCGGCTTAAACGACGACGAGAAACAGCAATTCAGTATTTATCTTCAAAAAATTTCTGATGGTTGGGACGTTGATTTCAAAAAAAACTCCGAAAAATTCGTCGACCCAACCGATCGCTTCAAAGCCATGCTGAACATGCGTGATCAAATGATGGAAATGCATCAAAACATGGATCCTGAAGAAATTGATCGTATGCGTGATGAGATGAGAAAAAATATGCATAACATGCCATTTGACAGACGCTGTATGCCCGGATTCGATCCTAGACATGACCCACGTAATCATGATAACCACGGTCATAGACCAGATTTTCATAATAACTTTTGGCGTGGCAATGAATTTTAATTTAGTGAGGATATAAAAATGCGTAATGAAACAATGATGAGACGTGATCTGCCTAAAAGAACCGGTACTTTCAAGTTCAAGGACTTCCTACAGTTGATCAACAGCGTCAATCCGAAAAAAGCTCTTTTCCTATTAGGAATGCTTTTGAGTTTAGTTACTAGTGGTGCCAGTTTAGTCGTACCTCAGTTAACCAAAAAGCTGGTTGATACCAGTGGCTTATCAAAAATAGACAGTAAAATGTTAGTCGTTTTAATCCTAGCTTTTGTAACCCAATTAGGCTTTGGAACAATCGGCGGCTACATTCTAAGATATGTTGGCGAAAGTTCAGTTAAAACTCTACGTGAGAAACTCTGGGCCCACCTGTTAACACTACCGGTTGATTATTTTGATGATCATAAATCAGGTGAAAGCAGTTCCCGCCTAGTTAACGATACTAGCGTTATTAAAGATTTAATTACTGCTCAATTCCCTAATTTCATAACCGGAGCAATTCAATTAGTCGGTTCAATGGTCATCCTTTTCTTTATGGATTGGAAAATGGCTTCACTAATGTTTGGTGTTGTCCCAATTATTGTTCTGATCTTACTGCCTATTGGGAAGGTAATGTCTCGTTTAGGCCGCAAACTTCAAGCTGCTACGGCTGACTTTAATGCTGATGCCAGTGAAAAGCTTTCCGAAGTTCGTTTGATCAAATCAAGTAACGGTGAAGTATTTGAAAAAGAGACCGGCGGAACTTTGATTGATCGTATCTTCAAAGTTGGGATTAAAGATGCTAAAGTTGAAGCTGTTTTGCAGCCAATCATGACAACCGTTATGTTAGGAATCTTTGTCGGTATTCTTGGCTATGGTGCCGTCAGAATTCAACAAGGTACTTTAACAAGTGGTTCATTAGTTGCTTTCCTACTATATTTATTCAATATCATTACCCCCGTAGCCAGTTTTGCCACTTTCTTCTCTCAAGTTCAAAAGGCTATGGGTTCAACAGAAAGAATTCAAGAGATCCTAAGTACTGAACCCGAAACAACTACCGGTCAAGATATCGACGTTGAGGGAAAGACAATTACAGCCGATCACTTGAATTTCAGTTATGATAAAGATCATCCCATTTTGCATAATGTTTCATTCGAAGCAAAACCCAATACAGTTATTGCCTTTGCTGGACCTTCTGGTGGAGGTAAATCAACTATCTTTGCTCTGTTAGAAAGATTCTACCAACCTGATTCCGGTACAATCAAAGTCGGTCAAGAAGAAATCAATAATATTAGTCTAGCTAATTGGCGTTCCCAGATTGGTTACGTATCTCAAGATAGTGCTGTTTTTGCCGGAAGTATTCGCGATAATCTTCAATACGGTTTGAATCATCAATTAACTGACAAAGAACTTTGGCATGGACTTCAATTAGCTTACGCAGACGAGTTCGTAAAGAATTTTCCAGAACAGTTAGAGACTCAAATTGGTGAACGTGGTGTCAAACTATCTGGTGGTCAAAAACAACGAATTGCCATTGCTAGAGCCTTCCTACGCGATCCAAAAATTCTAATGTTAGATGAAGCCACTGCCAGTCTAGATTCAGAATCCGAAGAAAAGGTTCAACGAGCTTTAGATCAATTAATGATCGGCCGTACTACCTTAGTGATAGCACATCGACTTTCAACAATCGTTGATGCAGATCAAATTTACTTTATCGAAAAAGGTACTGTAACTGGTCACGGAAGCCACCAAGAATTAATGAAAGATCATAAACTCTATGCTCAATATGTTAACGAACAAATGGTTAACTAAAAAAGCGACCCAATGGGTCGTTTTTTTTTACGCAAATGGATACCAGCCTGCCAAAGCAAATCCTAAGAGAGCCACTACAACACAAAACACTACAACTGCCCAAATCAATGGACGATTTAAACTCTTTTGAGCCTTTCTGGCAAAAGCTATTTCAACTAAAGCGATAAAAATCAAAGCTACAATAATTTTAACAATCAACAGAGTTGGTTCTACTGACCAAGCTCTAATTGCCAACTTTATTCCTGTTCCAATGATAACCAAATAACCAACTCTTGTGATCATTTCGTAAACTTTAGTGTGTGTATTGGTGAATAAAGCCAATAGAATC
The DNA here is from genome assembly GCF_001435445.1 of Companilactobacillus kimchii DSM 13961 = JCM 10707. Classification (GTDB taxonomy): domain Bacteria; phylum Bacillota; class Bacilli; order Lactobacillales; family Lactobacillaceae; genus Companilactobacillus; species Companilactobacillus kimchii. Next base: position 133,172 of record NZ_AZDH01000014.1, read on the forward strand.
ATAATCGCCATAACGATCCATGTTATTAAATGAGTCCATAACCAAATCATATTCTCTCCTCCTAATGCATTCCATCATAGCATTAAGTTTAGAAAATAGTTGGAACTAATCCCCCGTCGACACGCAATGCTTCTCCTGAAAATGATGAAGCATCTGGACTAGCAACAAAAGCCGCAAAACGACCAATTTCTTCTGGTCTGATCAAACGTTGAATTTGTGAACGAGAACGATGATTCTTCATGAAATCTTTTTCCCACTTGTCTTTAGGCAAGTCGCTATCCTTATACATTTCATCCAACATCTTCTGAACCCCCTCAGTCAAGGTTGAACCAGGCATAATTGTATTTACCGTTACATGTGTATCAACCGTCAACATTGATAAACTCTTTGCCAAAGATAAATTCATTGACTTAGTCATACTGTATTGAGGCATCTCTCCTGATGGCATAACTGCTTCTTCACTAGCAATGAAGATAATTCTGCCAAAATCTTGCTCCAACATTTTAGGTAAGTAGAATTTGGCCAAAGCATTTCCGGCCAAGACATTTACTCTATAAAATTTTTCCCAAGTAGCATCATCAATATCAAAATAGTCCATTGGTTGGAAAATACCCATATTGTTAACCAAAATATCGATCATAGGAATTTCTTGAAATAATTTCTCACGGTCAGTTTCATTGGCTAAATCCGCCGCTATCCCTTGTGGTTGGGTTTTAGGAAAATTATTTTTAATTTCTGCCACAACTTCATCAACTTCGGGTTGCTTTCTGCCATTAATAATGACATTAGTTCCTTCCTTTGCCATTTCCATAGCAATTGCTTTACCAATTCCCTTAGTAGAACCAGTAATCAAAGCTTTTTTATTTGTTAAATGAAGATCCATAATGTTCCTCCGCTAAACTCTCTATCGTTTAATTTGTATTATTAATATAGAACGAAATGTTCTTTTTGCCTAGTACGCACTTTAAGGTCTGATAGGCACTTTTTAGTACCCGTTCCAAAAAAAATAAGCCCAAAGGCTTAATCAATTCTTACTCAAGTTTAATTATAATTAACGAGAATTTAAGCACATTTACGCTCTAAGCTAGTTTTCTTCTAGAATACTCTTTGCTATTTTTTCGGTTCGATCATCGAAGGCAACTAAAAAAGCTTCTGTATCTACTTGAGACTCTTGAATCGTCTTAATTGCAATCCAAATTGCTTCATATAAGGGGTATCCATATACACCCGTACTCAAAAAAGGCACAGCAATTGTCCATAAATGAAGTTCCTGAGTCAATAACATCACTGACTTATAGGCGCTGGTTAGCAAAGCTTCTTCACCCGAATGTCCATTAACGTATCTAGGACCGACTGCATGAATAACATAATCAGCATTCAAATTATAAGCTTTCGTATAGACAGCCGTTCCTGTAGGCGTACCCTTAAAAGCCAACATATCTTTTTTCAAATTAGATCCGGCTTTAGCGTTTAATGCACCATCAACTCCACCACCGGGAATCAAGGCACTATTGGCTGCATTGACTATACCGTCGACACGAAATGGTAAATTAGCTATATCTGCTTTGATAACTGTAACCTTAGACAATTTTTCTACCTCTTTAATACATATTTTTCAATTGCATATGAGACTCCATTCTCATTATTACTTTTAGTCACAAAATCAGCATGAACTTTAACATCGACTGGTGCATTATCCATAGCCACTCCGACTTTAGCCAAATCTAACATGGGTACATCGTTGAAATTATCCCCCAACGTCATGGTATTACCCAAACTTATTTGATAATAATCAGCCAATTCTCGCAAAGCATGTTCTTTTGATACTTTATCGGCAGTTATTTCCAAATAATTATCCTTCGATAAATAGAAAGAACTACCGACAATATTTGCACTCCGTAAATAATTCATTACTTGACTTATTTCTGACGGTTCGCCAATCAGAAGTAACTTATGAATTGGAATCTCAAGTTTATCCACCAATTGATTCAAATCAGTGACAATTGGTGTCATATTAGTAATATCTGCTTCAATCTTAACCCATTTGTCGAGATTTTCCACATACCAATCTGCTCCTGAATACAGATTAATTGAGATTTCAGGAAAGTTTTTCTGTAAAATTTGAAATATTTGCCTTACCTCTGACAAATTCAATCCATGACTCAAAATAGTCCTATAGTCACTACTTTGTATATTTTTTACCACCAAAGCACCGTTATAACAAACAATCGGATTGTCCATCACTCCTAATTCTTTAGCCAAAGTTAGCATCCCTCTAGGAGACCGAGCTGAAGCCAAAACGAATGGTATCTTGCGACGATTCAATTCGATAATATTCTTTTTCAAATCGCTATCAGCAACATTTTTATCATTCAAAATTGTTCCATCAATATCACTCAAAATCAGTTTTATATCAGCCATACTCCACCTCTAATTTCAGAATAACATCTCTTTACATTTTATTCGACCCAGAATTTTTACAATTATGAATGCTTATCTACAAAACAAATTTCTGGCTATGATAAAATTAATTTGATTGTATGGGAATATATATCATTCATAAATCTAAGAGAGGTGATTTTATGAATAGTTTGAATCCGTACGTCAATGTTTTGCAAAAAATTTCAGTCTACTGGGGATTAGCTACTTTAATTATGTTAGGAATCTTTTTATTTCTTTGGTTAAGAGAACCACGACGCTTAATCAACGGAATTACTTTTTCTATCTTTTTCTTTAGCTTCTTAGCTGAATTAGCGGTTCTAATATTCAGTACTGGTAATTTGCCATTCGTTGTCGTTATGGGAACGCTCTTCTTACTTATTATCGGTGTGATCTTTATCACCATGATTTCGATGTGGCTTCTACTACTATGGAATGCCTTTATCGTTTGGAAACGAGAGAGTCACACGTTATCTAATATGCTGACTTTGTTGTTGGGAATCTTTCTAGTTGTGCTCTGGTTTGCAAACATCTTCTTATCAGCTCACGCTAAATTCTTACCAGACTGGTTAAATGTTCTGATCTCTGGTCTGCCAATTGTTGGTGCTTACTTGATCTTATGTTCATATAATTTTTTGGTCAACGTTTTGCTCTATCAATTTTTCCCTAAACGCTATAAAGCCAATTATCTAATTGTTTTGGGAGCTGGATTAATCAATGGCGATACTGTTTCTCGCCTACTTGGTAACCGAATCGACTCTGCTATCAAATTTGCTAACAAACAAATGAAAAAGGGTCGACCGACTCCTAAAATTGTCTTCTCTGGTGGTCAAGGTAATGATGAAAAGTTATCTGAAGCTCAAGCCATGGCCAATTATGCTATTGATCATGGCTGGGATAAAGACCAAATCATTTTAGAAGATCAATCGAAGAATACTTTGCAGAATATGCAGTTTTCGAAAAAAGTCATTCAGGATGATTATGGCAGCAGTAAGGCATATATCAAATTTTTCAGCAATAATTATCACATTTTTAGGGCTGGACTTTATGCAAGAATGGCTGGTCTAGCAGCTAATGGCGTCGGTGCTCCAACTAGATTCTATTTCTTACCCAACGCCTTGATCCGTGAATTTGTCGCTATTCTGATTATGAACAAGAAACGTCATATTATTATGATTTCCATTATTGGATTCTTCGTTCTACTATCAATGTTAGTAACACTTTACGTTGATTTCAAAACTAAATAGAAAAAAGGTGTTCATATTCTCCTGCAAAATTGTAGTTGAGTATGAACACCTTTTTCAATTGATCACTTTTTAGTATAAACATTCAAATTTCGATTAAGATAGTTTTCAATCCAATCGTGACGTTTCTTTTCTCTTTCGGCCACAACGTCGACAACAGGTTTTACAGTGACCTCTCTTACATCATTCTGTGCCATAATAAATTCTCTCTTTTTGTTTTTATTTTAACAATTATATTTTTAAAATAAAAATTTATACACACGTGCAATACACAACGTCTATTACAATAGTCGCCCCATCACGATAGCTGTATATCCAGGTTCCTCAGTCTCATTACCAGTCTTAAAGAAACCATTTTTCAACCAGAAATGTTCACTCTGTTCATTGCCTTTAGCGTATGCTAATTCAACTTGCTTCAGACCTGATTCCTTCAAGGCTGACATGATATCACTAAAAATCTCTGTACCAATACCCTTCCCTTGATATTGGCTATCAACCATAAATAAACCGACCCAAGCCGTTATCTCATCTGGATACTTTGCAATTAAATCCAACATAGCAACTAACTTATCACCGTCAAAGAAACCAACATAATACTTATCGTCCTTTGTTTTATGAGGCGGTACGACAGTCATATCGTGACGAATAACTGGACGTGTAATCACAGGTGGGCAATATTTATAAAATGTAGGATTGCTTAAACTTAATTTGAGAATCTCCTCAGTGTCACTAGTCACTAACCGTCTAACTTTATATTCACTAGAAAAATCTGCTAAATCCATAATTCTTCCTCCACTTAAATCTTTTGAATCAAATAATCCCGTAATTTTTGATTATTTCCATTCTCTATTACGTAATTTAATACATCTTGCTTCTGCCAAATCGGTTTCAAAACTTCTTCATCTAACTTTTCCATTATATCAATCATATTTATAGATTCGGACCTTTTGATCTCAAGCAGTAACTTTGCATCCCATTGTTTTCGAAGTGCCTCGCCTTGTGGATAACCGGTATTCATTGGCCCATTGAATAACTTTGCCAGTGTATAACTTATATTCAACTCTCCAGCCCAGCCAAAATTCAATCCTAAGGGTAATGAAACACAATTGCCATAGTTTATTCGTCCAAACAAATAAGCGTCGCTAGGCGTTGGTAAATAGCCACTGATGACATTTGGCATCGTATTGCATGCTATATTCATTCCATTTCCAGAACTACAGCCTGTTATTACAAAATCAATGGCATCAGAATTAATTAATAATCCCACAAGTAAAGCTACCTGAACGTACGACAAAGTTTCCTCTTGTGGATAAACTCCGAAATTGATTACTTCATCGTCTTTTTCCACAGCTGACCTAGTTGAATCATACAAAAGTTGATTCTTTTTAATTTGACTACTGGCTTGGATCACCGCTATCTTCATAATATTTACCTCATCCTATCAATGAACTTTTTTGATCATGAATAGCTTAGCCTGTTGATAATTATAATATTGTTTTGAAAAGGCCAATAACTCACCATTAGCCAAATATGATTCATCTTGAATTAACAAACTTGGTGAACCAGCTGGCATCTCCATAAAATCACTAGCTTCATCTGGTAAAGGTTCACTCATAATTGTTTGATCAATAAAACCAATTTGTGTCTTACGACTTTGCTCAAAATACTTAAATAGTGATCCATACAAAGCTTCTTCGGGAATGCTATCAATCACTGATTGTAAATAATAAGACTGTTCCATCAAATAAGGTTTATCATCCAACAAGCGAAAACGACGAACTTCGATTAATTTATCATCATTCTGGAAGTGGTGTGTCTTTGGTAAAAAAGGTGCCTCCGATACAGGGATGATCTTTTCACTTGCAGTCTGGGTTGTCAATTTTCGACCGATTCGTTCCATCTCAGCTGACAATCCACCTTCATGTTCCAAAGCCACCGAATCTACAGTTTGTTGATGACGGACAAAAGTCCCCACTCCATGAACTTGATAGGTGTACCCCATAACACTCAACTGCTTTAACGCTTGGCGTAAAGTATAGCGGGTTACTTCGTAGCGTGACATCAAATTAGGTTCTGCTGGCAACTTTAAATCTTGGTCAACTAATTCACCAGATTGAATTTCAGTAATAATTTTCTTAACTAAAACATTCGTATCCATTTTTTTCGGCATTTCTAAACTTTCCTCCAAAACAAAAACGCATTCCATTATCAAGCGTTAGGAATACGTTTTCTAATCATTTATTATCATACCTCATTAAGAAAGGTCTGTACCATTTGTTTCGATCACTTTATGGAACCATTCAAAGGAATCTTTCTTAGAACGATTCAAAGTACCTTCACCGGCATCATTCTTATCTACATAGATCATACCGTAACGTTTATCCATTTGACCAGTTCCAGCTGAAACTAAATCAATAAAGCCCCATGGAGTGTAACCCATCAAGTTGACACCATCGACATCAACTGCCAAACGCATTTGTTCAATATGTTTTCTCAAATAATCGATACGATAATCATCATGGATCTTACCATCCTCAGTCACTTTATCAAAAGCTCCTAGTCCATTTTCCACAATGAACAATGGTAGATCATAACGATCACTGAACCAATTCAAAGCATATCTCAAACCAACCGGGTCAATTTCCCAACCCCAATCAGAACGTACTAAAGCTGGATTCTTAACTTCATGATTCTTTGTTGGTGTCATGTAGTCATCGGGTTCGTTCTTGTCGGCTTTAATAACGTGAGAAGCATAATAAGAGAAACCAATATAGTCAACAACACCCGCTTTGATAACATCCAAGTCAGCTAATGTGATATCCAAATTAAACTCTTTACGTTCAAAGTAACGTTTCAACCAGTTTGGATACTTACCCTTACACTGAACATCTGCAAACCAATAGTTAGCTTCCATCGCACGTTGAGCTTTCAAAACATCTTTAGGATCTGGTGAAGCTGGATAAGTTGGTCCCATAGCCAACATGCAACCAATTTCAAAATTAGGATTGATCTCGTGCCCAATTTGCACAGCCATTGCACTAGCAACTGACTCGTAGTGTCCAGCTTGATACATAACCTTTTCAGCATCCTCGCCTGGTTTTACTAAAATACCTGAATTAGTGAACAAGCCCCATTCATTCAAACCAGTTTGGTTGTTGATTTCATTGAAAGTCATCCAATATTTAACTTTATCTTTATAACGTTTGAAGACCACCTCAGCAAACTTTACAAAGAAGTCGATCATCTTACGACTACGCCAACCGCCATATTCTTTAACTAAATGATAAGGCATTTCAAAATGAGACAAAGTAATTACTGGTTCAATATTGTATTTAAGTAATTCATCAAAAAGATCATCGTAGAATTTCAATCCTGCTTCATTGGGTTCATCCTCATCACCATTAGGAAAAATCCTTGTCCAGGCAATACTAGTTCTGAAACATTTCAAGCCCAATTCAGAGAACAACTTAACGTCCTCTTTATAGTGACCATAAAAATCAATTGCTTCATGGTTAGGATAGTTTTTACCGGGAATAATTCCATCAGTAATTTCACGAGCCGTCTCGTTATCACCAGCTGTCATCACATCAGCAATACTGACACCTTTATTGCCAGCATCCCAGCCACCTTCTAGTTGATGAGCAGCCACGGCACCGCCCCATAAAAATCCTTTTGGAAATCCAGTCATAAATATATCCTCCTACGTTTTAAGTTTTCCACTCATTCGAACGAGTTAATAATATCAAAGATGTTATTTTTTGTAAACGTTTTCGGGTATTTAATATAAATAAATTTCCACAACAAAAAAACATCCCTCGATATGAGAGATGTTTTTTGATCCAAAACTGAAAATATAAATATTAACGTTTTGAGAATTGTGAAGCCTTACGGGCTTTCTTAAGACCTGGTTTCTTACGTTCCTTCATACGAGGGTCACGTGTTAAGAAGCCGGCCGACTTAAGTGTAGGTCTAAAATCAGGATCTACGTCAAGTAGGGCTCTAGCAATACCATGTCTAATTGCTCCAGCTTGTCCTGAGAAGCCTCCACCGTTAACGTTAGCAATAACGTCATAGCTTTCAGCTGTTTCAGTTACATCTAGAGGTTGTTTCATATCAGCAATCAAATTGTCAAAAGGAATGTAATCTTTGACATCACGTTTGTTGATAGTAATCTTTCCGTTTCCAGGAACTAAGCGTACACGAGCAACTGAATCCTTGCGACGACCTGTTCCGGCGTATGATACTTGTGCCAAATTCTTTTCCTCCTTAAATTAGTTTGTTGATATCCAACTTTTCTGGATTTTGTGCTTGGTGGTTGTGTTCTGAACCTGCATAAACATGCAACTTCTTGATTTCTAGACGACCAAGAGTGTTCTTAGGTAGCATACCGCGAACAGAATCTTCAATGAATCTGTCAGGCTTTTCAGCTTGTTTTTGACCGGCACTAATGCTCTTCAACCCACCTGGGTGATCTGAATGAGAATAGTAAATCTTATTCTTTGCTTTTCTACCTGTTAATCTAACTTTATCTGCATTGATGACAATAACATTATCACCTGTATCAACGTTAGGTGTGTAAGTAGGTTTGTTTTTACCTCTAAGAATAGAAGCAACAACAGATGAAAGTCTACCTAAGACAACATCTTCACCGTCAATTACATACCATTTACGTTCAACTTCACTTGCTTTTGCTAATGGTGTTGTACGCACTTTAAATTCCTCCAGTTTCTACGTCTGTTTGACAACTCAATAAGTTTCCGGGGCTTATCGTGGGGCAAACAATACCAGCTACAATGATACTTTGATTCTCACATTAAGTCAATATTTATCCACAGATTTTTTAATAAAAAACCTCTTTCAAATATAGACCACTAGCTTGCGCTGTCCCTCTAGCTTCCTGGCGATCCTTTACTTCATATAAACGTAAAAAGTCATGAACATCTCTGCGACCGTTACCAATCTCTAACAGAGTTGCCACGAGAATTCTAACCATATTGTATAAGAATCCATTACCTGTAAACTCAAAAACTAATTCATTGTTCTCTTTATTATACTCAACTGTAGCCGAATAGATAGTTCTAACTTTATTTTCGATCACACCACCAGCGGCTGCAAAGCTAGTAAAATCGTGTTCTCCAATTAAATCTTTAATTGCAATTTTTATTTTATCGACATCCAAAGGATAAGGATAGTGACCCGTGTAAAAACGTTTGAATGGATCAGTATAATGTCCTAAATCCACACGATACATATAAGTCTTCTTTTTAACATTAAACCGGGCATGAAAGTTTTCATCAACAATCTCAGATTTTTTGACCAACACATCCAAGGGCATCAACGTATTAATGGCTCGCATCATACTGTCAGCCGGAATAAATCTTGGATAATCAAAATGAACAACCTGTGCCAAAGCGTGAACTCCAGCATCAGTTCTACCCGAAGCGAAGACTTTGATTTCTTCTCCATTAGCAATTCTTGAAATGGCTTTTTCAAGTACACCTTCAACCGTTCTTAATTGCTTTTGTTTTTGAAAACCATGAAACTTAGTTCCATCATAAGCGATGGTTAATTTGTATCTTATTGTCATAAATTAATAACTCCGAATAAATAATAATATGATGGTTACAGCTAACATAACCAAAACTGTGATATTATCACGCCTGCTCCACTTTAATACACGATACTTACTGCGACCTTCGCCATCTTTGTAACCACGCGATTCCATAGCAATTGCTAGATCATAAGCAATTGAAAAACTGCTGACGAAAAGCGGGATCAGTATTGGCACAAATGATTTGATACGTTTAATCAAACCACCTTCACCAAAATCCACTCCACGAGCTCTCTGTGCATCCATGATCTTAGTCGTTTCATCAACCAATAGCGGCACGAATCTTAAGGCAATCGACAACATTAAAGCTACTTGAGTAACCGGAAAATTCACTTTCTTTAATGGTTTCAGAATGCTCTCGATTGAATCGGAAATTTCGATTGGTGTCGTTGTTAAAGTCAATAGTGTTGAGATGAAAATAATCAATACGAATCTTACAAAGATATAACTGGCAATAACCATACCTTCTTTGGATAAGGTCAAAAAGCCCCAATGCCAAATTGGGTGTGTACTAGGTGTAAAGAACAATTGCAGTAAAACTGTGAATAAGATCAGCCAGAATATCGGCCGCAGTCCCTTTATAAAGAAACCAAAGTTGATTTTGGATAAATAGACAGCAAATAAAACAAACGCCATGAGAAATACATATGATGCCACATTATTGGCTAAAAAGACTATACCAACAAAATAGAATGTTAATAAAAATTTACCACGCGGATCTAACTGATAGATCAATGAATCCCCGGGTAAATATCGTCCCATAATTAATTTATTCATTTAATCACCATTTACCTGTTGTTTTATTTCTGCACTCAATTCATCAATTGTAATAGGTAATTTATCAAATTGGAAATATTTTTGTGCCAATGATTGTGCAAACTGAGCACTTTGAGGCAAAGTTAGTAAATCATTCTCCAATAATTCTTGATTATTGAATACATCACTTGGCAATCCACTAGCTACTAGTTTTCCCTGACTCATAACGGCCATTTCATCTGCATAATTAGCTACATCATCCATATTATGCGTGATCAAAATAATCGTTCTACCTTTTGACTGCAAATTTTTAAACAGATCCATAATTTCATGTCGACCAACTGGATCTAATCCTGCCGTTGGTTCATCCAAAATAATCGTTTCAGGATTACTAGCCAAAACGCCAGCAATCGCTACACGTCGCATTTGTCCACCAGATAAATCAAATGGTGACTTCTGTAAATAATCTTTACTTAAACCAACTAATTCAATCATTTCATGAGCTGCATCTTTAGCTTCAGATTCACTGAAACCAAAATTCATTGGCCCAAACATGATATCTTTTTCCACAGTCTCTTCAAATAGCTGACTTTCTGGAAATTGAAAAACCATACCGACCTTTTTACGCAATGGTTTGAGATTCTTATTATTAGTTTCAGATGTAATAATACGATCACCAACAGTAAGCTTTCCTGAAGTGGGTTTTAAAAGTGCATTAATATGGCGTACTAGAGTAGATTTACCACTACCAGTTTGACCAACAATAGCGGTAAACTTTTTGTCATCTATTTTCAGAGAAACATCATCTAAACCAAGATTTGCTATAGGACTATTAGCATCATAAGAATGTGTTACATGTTCGAACGTAATTTCCATAATTGCTTCATTAGCTCCTCTTCATTTAGATAACCCTCAGGCAATTCTAACGAATCCCTTAGTGTTGACATTAATTCATCAGAAAATGGTTCCTCAAGGCCAAATTTGCTTAAATTAGTTCCTATATTATAAATGTTCTTAGGTATATCGTCTCGTACAATCTGTCCATCATTTAAGACAACAATCCTCTGTGATAATTCCGTTTCCGAAATATCATGTGTGATTGAAATAATCGTTAGATCCTGTTGTTGACGTAAATTCTGAATTAAATTCAAAACCGTCCTACGTCCTTCAGGATCCAACATACTAGTCGATTCATCCATAATAATAATTCTTGGCTTAGTAGCTAAGACACCCGCAATAGCCACTCGCTGCTTCTGTCCACCAGAAAGTGTCTGTGGATCACGTTTTTTAAAATCGTGCATGCCAACTAATTCTAAGGCATGATCTACTTCTTTGACCATTTGCTCTCTCGGCATACCTTGATTTTCCAAACCAAAAGCAACATCATCTTCAACTGTTGCTCCAACAAATTGATGGTCTGGGTTTTGAAAGACGATTCCAATCTTAGTTCTAACTTCCCAAATATTCTCCTCGTTGATTTCTTGCCCATCGATTTCGACCGTACCAGAGTCAGCATCAATTAAACCATCGATCAATTTAGTCAGTGTTGATTTACCACTACCATTTTTACCAACGATTGATAACCACTCGTTTTTATAGATATCCACAGTTAAATTATTAATTGCAGGTTTCTTAGAATCGGGATAAGTATAATTTAAGTTTTTAATTGAAATGATTTTTTCCAAAGTTATCTCCTTGAACCGTATTACATATATAATAACTAACTTCAATAATCAAGAAAACAAAAAAGGGCAAAAAAAAATCATTCGACAAGTTAGTGTCCCCGATTAAAGGGATCTCAGAGATAGACTTGGTTGCTAACAACCATCATCTTAACACTCACTAACTTATCAGAATGACTGATTTTTTAATGATTAATAAACAATTATTATTAAACTAGTTCAATAATAACCATTGGAGCTGCGTCTCCACGACGTGGAGTTGTCTTCAAAATACGTGTGTATCCACCATTACGTTCTTTGTAACGAGGTGCAATATCACTGAATAATTTTTGAAGAGCTGATTGAACAACAACTGCATCATCTTCTTCTGAAATGTTAGCAACTTCGTTTCTAACATAAGCAGCAGCTTGACGACGAGCATGTAAATCGCCGCGTTTACCTAAGGTTATCATTTTTTCTGTTGTACGACTGATTTCTTTTGCACGTGTTTCAGTTGTAACAATATGTTCATTAATGATTAAATCAGTAGTTAAATCGCGTAACATTGCTTTTCTTTGAGAACTGTTACGTCCTAATTTACGGTAGCCCATGTCTATACCTCCTGTTTGAATTTGATATGATTAGTCTTCTTGCTTTAATGATAATCCAAGATCAGCAAGCTTTTCTTTAACCTCAACAAGTGATTTACGTCCAAGATTACGGACACGCATCATATCTGCTTCGGATTTTTCAGTAAGCTCTTGCACAGTATTAATACCGGCACGCTTCAAACAATTATATGAACGAACTGACAAGTCAAGTTCTTCAATAGTCATTTCAAGTTTCTTCTCTTTTTGAGTTTCCTCTTTTTCGATCATCATGTCAGCACTCTTAGCTTCTTCAGTAAGATTTACAAAACTTGTTAAATGTTCTGTAAGAATCTTAGCTGACAAACTAATAGCTTCGCGTGGTCCAATTGAACCATTTGTCCAGATATCGATTGTTAATTTGTCGAAGTCGTTTCTCTTACCCACACGAGTGTTTTCAACTTGATAGTTGACCTTTTCTACGGGTGTAAAAATTGAGTCAACTGGAAGAACACCGATAGGTGTTTCGTCCGTCTTATTTTGTTCTGCAGGAGTATATCCACGACCATTAATAACTGTCATTTGCATGTGGAAGTGTCCACCCTCAGCAACAGTACAAATAAATTGTTCTGGATCGAGGATTTCCAAGTCATCATCAGCCTTGATATCATTTGCTGTGACAGTAGCTGGACCAACAACGTCGATTTCAGCCTTTAAACTGTCATCAGCATATGACTTAAGCTTTAATTTCTTCACGTTTAACACAATTTGTGTAACGTCTTCAATTACGCCATCAACAGCTGAAAATTCATGCAATACACCATCTATTTGAATATCAGATACCGCTGTACCAGGTAATGATGCTAATAAAACTCTACGTAATGAATTACCTAAAGTTGTACCATAACCTCTTTCAAGCGGTTCGATAATATATTTGCCATAGTCTTTACTTTCTTCAACAGAAGTAATGGTTGGCTTTTCAAATTCGATCATTCGGTTAGTTCCCCTTTCAAAACGAAATGTGTGTAGCTTAGTTCATATGGGTATACAACCATTCTATACACGACGACGCTTTGGAGGACGAGAACCATTGTGAGGAACTGGTGTAACATCACGAATAGCAGTAATTTCCAAACCAGTAGCTTGTAATGAACGGATTGCAGCTTCACGACCAGAGCCAGGACCCTTAACAGCTACTTCAACTGTTTTCATACCATGTTCCATTGATTCTTTAGCAGCAGCCTCACCAGCCATTTGTGCAGCAAATGGTGTTGATTTACGACTACCTTTGAATCCTAATGCACCAGCTGATGACCATGAAACGGCATTACCGTTAACATCAGTGATCATAACTAGTGTATTGTTGAATGTGGAGTGGATATGTGCAACACCAGATTCAATATGCTTCTTAGTACGGCGCTTACGACCTTTAGTTTGTGCCATGATTAACCTCCTATCTTTATCTTATTACTTCTTCTTACCTGCAATGGCAGTCTTCTTGCCCTTACGAGTTCTTGCATTGTTCTTTGTGTTTTGACCACGAACTGGCAAACCACGACGATGTCTCATGCCACGATATGATCCAATTTCTTGTAGTCTCTTGATGTTCATACTTACTTCACGACGTAAGTCACCTTCGACACGAACTTTATCAACTTCTGCACGAATTTTTTCTTCTTGATCAGGAGTTAAGTCTCTTGTACGAATATCCTCTGATACGCCAGCATCTTTCAATACTTTTTGAGCTGTTGTTTCGCCGATACCAAAAATGTATGTTAGGGCGATAACGATTCTCTTATCACGAGGTAAATCTACACCTGCTATACGAGCCATTAATCAATACACCTCCTATTAAATATTATCCTTGTCTTTGTTTGTGCTTTGGATCTGCAGAGCAAATAACCATGACGCGACCGCGTCTCTTAATTACCTTACAGTGTTCGCACATAGGTTTAACGGATGGTCTTACTTTCATGTTGTGGAACCTCCATTCCATTAAAAAACTTATTATCTATATCTATATGTAATTCTTCCCTTGGTTAAATCATAAGGGGATAATTCCACGGTAACCTTGTCACCGGGTAAAATTCTGATATAGTGCATACGGATTTTACCTGACACATGAGCTAAAATTGTAGCTCCGTTTTCAAGCTTTACCTTAAACATTGCATTAGGCAATGTTTCTGAAATTGTACCTTCTACTTCAATGACATCTTCTTTTGCCAAAGATATTAACCTCCATCGGGATGAAATTATTCTGCATATACTGGCGAATTATACAATAATTTTCCGTACATGTAAACATTCAAAGCAAAAAGTTTTACAAACTTTGTAAAACTTTCTTTACTTCGTTATAAACTTCATCTATTTCTTGTTCACCATTGATCTTATGTAACAAGTTCAACTTGTCATAAAAATCAATTAATGGTGTATTCATTTCAATATTAACTTTCAATCTATTCTTTACAGTTTCTGGTTTATCGTCCTCACGTTGATAGAAATCATGGCCGCCACAGACGTCGCATGTTCCTTCAACCTTTGTAGGATTGTAAATTTTATGATAAGTTGCTCCACAATTAGAACAAATATATCTTCCGGATAAGCGATCAACTAATGTTTCAGGCTTAACATCAATATAGATGACAGCATCTATTGGTTTGTTTACATTCTTTGCAATTGTCTGTAAAGCGTTAGCCTGTTCAAGAGTTCTCGGAAATCCATCTAACATATATCCGTCTTTTTGAACATCATCTTCAGATAAACGTTCTTGAACGATACCTTCGGTAACATCATCTGGAACAAGTTCACCTTTGTCGATGAACCCTTTAGCTTTTAGACCAATTTCTGTCTTATTGGCCATAGCTGCTCTAAACATGTCACCAGTTGAAATATGAACAACTTTAAAATCTTCAACAATCTTTTCAGCTTGAGTACCTTTACCAGCACCAGGTAATCCCATCAATACAATATTCATTGTCTGTAACATCTCCAATTATCTAATAAATCCAACGTATTCACGTTTCATCAAAAGACCACGTAATTGACGATCCATTTCCAAAGCAACACCAACAATAATCAACAAACTCGTACCACCTAATCCGATGGATTGAGGTAAATTGAATAAGTTAGCGGCTAGCAATGGAAGTAATGAAACCAAACCTAGGAACATAGCTCCAACAGTTGATAATTTCATTAATACACCTGACATGAACTTGATTGTTTCATTACCAGGCCAAATACCAGGGATATAAGCCCCTTGTTTTTGTAGGTTTTCTGCAAGCTTTTCAGGATTTACTTGAACAAATGCATAGAAGAATGTAAATAATACAATCAACAATGTATAGAGAAGAGAACCTGTTGTAGTCTGCATACTGAATATTTCTGTTAATACTTGATACCATTGATCTCCACTATGACTTTGGAACGCCATCAAAATTGTTTGAGGCGTAACAATAAATGAACTAGCAAAGATAACAGGAATAACACCAGCAACGTTAACCTTCAATGGTAGGAAACTTTCGCTACCACTACCAGCAGCACGTCTTGTATATTGAATAGGAATTCTTCTACTTGCTTGTTGAACATATGTAACAAATTGCACAACAATCAAGATGATGATCACAAGACCAACGAGGAATGCAATATTCTTTGCAAGATCAGCTGAACTGGAATTAGTAATATAATCACGATAAATTTCTTTAATTCCACTAGGGAATCTAGCAATAATACCAGCGAAGATAATTACTGAAACTCCATTACCTAGACCTTTATCAGTGATTTGCTCACCGATCCATGTAAGAAGCATCGTACCACCGGTTAAGATGATACCAATTGTAACGAAAGCTCTTATATTAGGAGATTTAACTAATCCTAAACCACTTAAAGTGTTAAAACCGGCTGTTATACCGATTGACTGAACAAAACCTAAAACAATCGTCAAATATCTCGTTACTTGATTTAACTTTCTACGACCAACTTCACCTTGTTTACTCCACTCAACAAATTTAGGAACAATGTCCATTTGTAAAAGTTGAACAACAATTTGGGCCGTAATGAATGGTGAAACACCCATCGAGAAAATAGAGTAGTTTGAAAGACCACCACCGGTTACAGTATCCAATAGGGGAACTAACCCTGTAGAACCAACTTTATCCATTGCGGCGGCATTAACACCGGGCACTGTAATTTGTGATCCCAAACGATATATAACAAGTAACATCAAGGTAAATAGGATCTTTTTACGTATCTCCTTTACCTTTAGAGCATCTCTGATAGTTCCAAGCATTAGATCACCTCTACAGTGCCACCAGCGGCTTCGATTGCTTTAGTAGCTGCGGCAGAAGCCTTAGCAACTTTAACAGTTAACTTAGCGCTAACCTCACCGTTAGCAAGCAACTTAACACCATTAAATTCTTTTTTAACGATTCCGGCTGCCTTCAATGTTTCAACATTTACTTCAGCACCATCGTTAAACTTACTTAGATCACTTAGGTTAACAATAGCATATTCTTTACGGTTGATGTTATTGAAACCACGTTTTGGCATACGACGGAATAAAGGCATTTGTCCACCTTCAAAACCGATACGTGTCTTACCACCTGATCTAGCTAATTGACCTTTTTGACCACGACCAGCAGTTTTACCTGTACCACTTGAAGTACCACGACCTAGACGCTTTCTAGCATGTCTTGAGCCTGCACTTGGCTTAAGTTCGTTTAGTTCCATTATTGCACCTCCTAATCTTTGAATATTTTATTAATCTTTAACTTCTTCAACGCTAACTAAATGAGCGATTTTTAATACAGCACCACGAATAGCAGGATCATCCGGCTTAACAACAGAACTTGAAACTCTTGCGAGTCCTAGTTCCTTAACAATCTTACGTTGAGCAGGAAGGCGGTGAGCTGCACTTCTAATTAGAGTAATTTTAAGTTTAGCCATTATTACGCACCTTTCTTCTAGTTAAGCAATTCTTGGGCTGAGATGCCGCGCATGTCAGCAACGCTTTCAGCAGTTT
This sequence comes from Companilactobacillus kimchii DSM 13961 = JCM 10707, assembly GCF_001435445.1. Classification (GTDB taxonomy): domain Bacteria; phylum Bacillota; class Bacilli; order Lactobacillales; family Lactobacillaceae; genus Companilactobacillus; species Companilactobacillus kimchii. The sequence continues at coordinate 150,487 of NZ_AZDH01000014.1, forward strand.
TAAGTTGTTTTAATCCTTCGATTGTTGCACGAATTACGTTAATTGGTGTATTTCTACCAAGTGATTTACTTGTAACATCACCAACACCGGCTAATTCGATAACGGCACGAACAGCACCACCAGCAGCAATACCTGAACCTTCTTCAGCAGGCTTCAACATGATCTTACCAGCACCGAAAGTACCGATTACTTCATGAGGAATTGTTGAACCAACCATAGGAACGTTGATAAGGTTCTTTTTAGCATCTTCAACAGCTTTACGAATAGCTTCTGGAACTTCTTGAGCTTTACCAGTACCGAAACCTACGTGACCATTTTTGTCACCAACGATTACGATAGCAGCGAAACGTAGACGGCGTCCACCTTTAACAACCTTAGTAACACGGTTGATTGAGACAACGCGATCTTCTAATTCTAATTGAGATGGATCGATATATGTCATAAATTTGGTTTCCTCCTTCTAGAATTTTAGTCCATTTTCACGAGCTGCTTCAGCAAGACTTTGAACACGTCCGTGATATAAGTAACCACCACGATCAAAGATTACGTTGCTAATTTTAGCTTCTTGAGCTCTTTGTGCTACTAAAGCACCAACAGCTTCAGCTTGTTCAACTTTTGAACCGTCTTTAATGTCTTTATCAAGAGTTGAGGCACTTGCTAGCGTTACACCCTTTACGTCATCAATAATTTGAGCGTAAATGTTTTTATTCGAACGGAATACGTTTAAGCGTGGGCGCTCAGCAGTACCAGAGATTTTTGCACGGATACGTTTTTGACGCTTTTGACGTGCTTTGTTTTTGTCTGGTTTTGTAATCACAATTTTCACCTCATAGATTTATTTACTATTTACCAGTTTTACCTTCTTTACGACGTACATATTCGCCAACATAACGAATACCTTTACCTTTATAAGGTTCTGGAGAACGTACATCGCGGATTTCAGCAGCAAATTGACCAACCTTTTGCTTTGAAATACCTAAAACGTTGATTTCTGTGTTAGAAGGTGATTCCAACTTGATACCTTTTGGTGCATCCATAACAACTGGATGTGAATATCCAACTGAAAGTGTTAGTGTGTCACCTTTAACTTGTGCACGGTAACCAACACCTCTTAGTTCAAGTTTCTTTTCATAGCCTTCTGTAACACCAATAATCATGTTGTTAAGGTTTGAACGCATTGTTCCATGAAGAGCTTTGTCATTTTCGCTTTCACGTGTGAACTTAGCTTCTGTACCTTCAATAGTCAACTTGATTTTTGAATTGAATGCTCTTGTTAATTCACCCTTAGGGCCTTTAACTGTGATGTTTTCATCTTTTTGAGTAACTGTTACTCCTGCGGGAATTTCAATTACTTTATAACCGATACGACTCAAATTAGTGCACCTCCTTACTTTTTAAGATTATTACCAGATATAAGCGATTACTTCTCCACCCACGTGTTGTGCGCGAGCTTCTTTGTCAGTAATAACACCTTTTGAAGTTGAAAGAATAGCGATACCTAGACCGTTAAGAACCTTAGGTACGTTATCTGAATCAACATAACTACGTAGACCTGGTCTTGAAATACGTTTCAAGCCTGAAATTACGCGTTGTTGATCTTTACCATATTTTAAGAAAATACGAAGTACGTTTTGCTTGTTGTCTTCAACAACTTCGTAATCCTTGATAAATCCTTCTTTTTTAAGAATCTCTGTCATGCTCTTCTTGATGTTTGAAGCAGGAATTTCTAGAGATTCATGTTTAACCATATTAGCGTTACGAATACGTGTTAGGTAATCCGCAATAGGATCTGTCATGACCATTTAATTTACCTCCTTTATTAATTAAAATCTTACCAGCTAGCTTTTTTCATACCAGGGATTTGACCTTCATGAGCCAATTGACGAAGGCAAAGTCGGCAAAGCTTGAACTTACGATATACAGAATGTGGACGACCACAGCGTTCGCAACGTGTATAAGCTTGAGAAGAGAACTTTGCGGGTCTATGATTACGTACGATTTGAGATTTCTTAGCCAATGAATTTACCTCCTAAATTATTTTGTGAATGGCATACCGATTTGTGTTAATAGTTCACGTGATTCTTCATCAGTATTTGCTGTTGTAACAATAACGATGTCCAATCCACGAATTTTATTAACCTTATCGTAGTCAATTTCTGGGAAAACCAATTGTTCTTTAATACCTAGTGTATAGTTACCACGACCATCGAATGAGCGAGTACTTACACCACGGAAATCACGAACACGTGGCAAAGCAATGTTGATTAGTTTGTCAAGGAAGTCATACATACGGTCACCACGAAGTGTAACCTTAGCACCGATTGACATACCTTCACGAAGTCTGAAACCAGCGATTGATTTCTTAGCCTTTGTGATTAATGGCTTTTGACCAGCAATTAGGCCAAGTTCTTCAACGGCTTCGTCTAGGTTCTTTGAGTTAGCAATAGCATCACCAACACCCATGTTTAGAACGATCTTGTCTAATTTTGGTGCTTCCATGATTGATGAGTAGTTGAACTTCTTCATCATTGATGGTGTGATGTCATTAACATACTTTTCTTTTAAAGCGTTAACCATTTAGTTTTCTCCTTTCTTATTTATCTTCTTTATCAGTTGTTTTACTTACAACTTTAACGTTAGTTGCGCTAATAGGTCTTTCAACGTCAACAATTCCACCTTGGGGTTGAGCGTTGCTTGGCTTAGAGTGTTTCTTGACAACGTTAACGCCTTCGATGATTACTTTGTTAGCTGCAGGGATAGCCTTTTTAACTACACCTGTCTTGCCTTTAGCATCACCAGCAATAACTTTGACATTGTCTCCAGTTTTTACAAACACTATTCAGCACCTCCTGAATTTAATTGTTCTTTTTATAGCACTTCTGGTGCTAGAGATACGATCTTCATAAAATCGTTATCACGTAGTTCACGAGCAACGGGTCCGAAGATACGTGTTCCTCTAGGTGTTTTATCAGCATTAATAATAACTGCGGCATTTTCATCAAATCTGATGTAAGAACCATCTGTACGGTGAGCACCTGATACAGTTCTTACGATAACAGCTTTAACAACGTCACCCTTTTTAACAACGCCACCTGGTGTTGCTTGTTTGACAGTAGCAACAATAATATCACCGATATTAGCTGTCTTACGGTTTGAACCACCAAGAACTTTAATAGTTAGAATTTCACGGGCTCCAGAATTATCTGCAACTTTTAAACGACTCTCTTGTTGAATCACGTTTTGGCCCTCCTCTCATCAGTTATGGTCTAGATTTTGACTGCTTTTTCGACGATTTCTAATAAACGGAAGCGCTTTGTCTTTGACAAAGGTCGAGTTTCCATGATACGTACAATATCGTTAACTTTAGCTTCGTTGTTATCGTCTTGAACGTAATATTTCTTAGAATATCTAACACGCTTGCCGTAGACTGGGTGTGTTTTGTAAGTTTCAACAACAACAACGATTGTCTTATCCATTTTATCTGAAACGACGCGTCCTTGATATACTTTACGATGGTTACGAGTTTGTGTTTCGCTCAACTTGATATCCCCTTCCTGTTTATTATTTTTCGTTATTCTTTTGGTTTTGAGCTGTTCTTAATCTTGCGATGTTCTTTCTTACGGCCTTAAGACGGGCTGTGTTTTCCAATTGGCCAGTAGCTTGTTGGAAACGCAAGTTGAATAGTTCTTCTTTGTATTCTTTAACTTTATCTTGTAATTGAGCAGCAGTAAGCTCTTTGATTTCACTAGCCTTCATCAGCGCCACCTACTTCCTCACGTTTTACAAACTTAGTTCTAACGGGTAGTTTGTTTGATGCAAGTCTAAGAGCTTCACGAGCAACTTCTTCAGATACTCCACCGATTTCGAAGAGAATCTTTTCACGTTTAACTGGAGCTACCCAACCTGCAGGTGCACCTTTACCAGAACCCATACGAACTCCGACACCTTTAGCTGTGTATGATTTGTGAGGGAAGATTTTAATCCAAACCTTACCACCACGCTTCATATAACGAGTCATAGCAACACGAGCTGCTTCGATCTGTCTATTAGTGATCCAGCTTGATTGTAATGCTTTCAAACCATATTCACCAAATGTAACTTCTTTACCACCTTTAGCTTCTCCGCGCATCTTTCCACGGAATTCACGACGGTGTTTTACACGTTTTGGTACTAGCATAGATTATTCTCCTTTCCCTTCAGTTTTTTTGTCATTATGTTGTGGCTTAGCTGGAAGAATTTCACCACGATAAATCCAAGTTTTAACACCTAAATTACCATAAGTTGTCTTAGCTTCAACCCAAGCATAATCGATATCAGCACGCAATGTGTGCAAAGGAACAGTTCCTTCTGTATGCCATTCACGACGAGCCATATCGGCACCGTTTAAACGACCAGAAATTTGTACCTTGATACCTTTAGCACCGGCACGTCTTGAACGTTGAACTGCTTGACGTTGTGCACGTCTGAAAGCAATACGAGCTTCAAGTTGACGAGCGATACTTTCACCAACAAGTTTTGCATCCAAATCAGGTTTCTTGATTTCGATGATGTTGATGTGAATGTTTCTCTTAGTTAAATTATTTAGTTCATTACGTAATTTTTCAACTTCAGAACCACCCTTACCGATAACCATACCAGGTTTAGCAGTATGAATTGAAACAGTAACGTTCTTTGCAGTACGTTCGATTTCGATTCTTGAAACGGAAGCATTTGAAAGTTTTTCTTCAATATACTTACGAATTCTAAGGTCTTCATGTAAAAATGTTGAAAAGTCTTTATTGTTTGCATACCATTTGGCATCCCAGTCACGGATAACACCGACACGGAATCCGACTGGATTAATCTTTTGACCCACTCAAGTTACCTCCAATACTATTCTTTTTCACTTACTACAACTGTAATGTGACTTGTTCTCTTGTTAATTGGTGATGCTGAACCCTTAGCTCTAGGACGGAAACGTTTTAGAGTTGGTCCTTCGTCAACGAATGCTTCACTGACGAATAGGTTTTGTGCATCTAAATCAAAGTTATGTTCTGCGTTTGCAATTGCTGACTTAAGAGCTTTAGCAATAATTGGAGAGCCTGCTCTTGGTGTGAATTGCAAAATTGCAAGTGCCTCAGCAGCATTTTTGCCTCTGATTAGATCAATAACAAGGCGAGCCTTACGAGGTGCAATACGCACGTTAGTAACTCTAGCTGTTGCAGATGTAATTTCTTGTTCTGCCATCATTTAAGTCTCCCTTCTTATTTCTTAGCTGGTGCTGTCTTTTTGTCATCAGTACCATGACCATGGAAAGTACGTGTAGGTACGAATTCGCCTAACTTATGTCCAACCATATCTTCTTGAATATAAACTGGAACATGCTTACGACCATCATGAACTGCGATTGTGTATCCTACGAAACTAGGAAAAATTGTTGAACGTCTTGACCATGTCTTGATAACTGACTTCTTGTCAGAATCTGCTTGTGCATCGATCTTCTTTAGAAGGTGTGCATCAGCGAATGGTCCTTTTTTTAAACTACGACTCATCTTATGTCCTCCTTATATTATTCTAATGAATAGTTTACTTACCTTTTCTATGACGAATGATAAGTCTTTCAGATTTGGCATGTGATGAACGAGTCTTCTTACCCAAGGTCTTCTTACCCCATGGTGACATTGGTGATGGATGACCGATAGGAGCTTTACCTTCACCACCACCATGTGGGTGATCGTTAGGGTTCATAACTGAACCACGAACTGTAGGTCTCATACCTAACCAGCGCTTACGTCCAGCTTTACCAATCTTAATAAGTTCATGTTGTTCATTACCAATTGAACCAACAGTAGCACGGCAAGTTGAAAGAATCATACGAACTTCACCAGAAGGTAAACGTAATAGTGAATATTTACCATCTCTACCTAATAATTGAACTGAAGTACCAGCAGAACGGCCTAGTTGACCACCCTTACCAGGTTTTAATTCAACGTTGTGAAGAACTGTACCAACAGGGATATCTGCAAGTGCAAGTGCATTACCTGGTTTGATATCAGCATCTTTACCAGATTCAACAATTTGCCCTACTTCAAGGCCCTTAGGAGCTAAAATATATGACTTAACACCATCAGAATAGTGAATTAGTGCAATATTAGCTGTACGATTTGGATCGTATTCAATAGATTTAACTGTAGCTTTAACACCGTCTTTGATACGTTTGAAATCAATAACACGGTATTTTTGTTTGTGTCCACCACCACGGTGACGAACTGTAATATGACCGTATGAATTACGACCAGCAGTATGGCTTTGTGATTCTAGAAGTGTCTTTTCAGGAGTAGTTTTAGTAATCTCAGAAAAGTCAGAACCTGTCATATTACGACGACCGTTTGTGGTTGGTTTATACTTGATAATCGCCATTATTTGACCTCCTTATTTATTTCTCGTCTTCAAAAATCTTAATTTCATCAGAATCAGCAGTAAGTGTAACAATTGCCTTACGACGTTTGTTAGTAAAACCAACATAACGACCTTGGCGCTTCTTCTTACCTGAAACATTCATGATGTTTACTTGTTTAACCTTTACACCGAAAACTTCTTCAACGGCTTGTCTAACAAGAACCTTGTTAGCATCCAAAGCAACTTCGAAAGTATATTTCTTGTCGCTCATTGCATCCATTGAGCTTTCAGTGATAATAGGGCGAATAATTACGTCTCTTGCGCTCATTATCCAAGCACCTCCTCAATTTTAGAAAGTGCTGCTTGTGTAACAACTAACTTATTAGCGTTAATAACGTCAAGAACGTTAACACCTTCTGGTGCAACAACTTTAACTTTATCAATATTTCTAGCTGATAAAGCAACGTTGTCGTTACCATCTTCAACAACTACAAGAGCTTTGTTGTCAGCACCTACTTTGTTTAGTAATTGTGCGAAAGCTTTTGTACTTGGTTTGTCGTATGAAATTGAGTCAATAACGATTAGGTTACTGTCAGCAGCCTTTTGTGAAAGAACAGACTTCAATGCCAAACGGCTAACCTTCTTAGGAAGGTGATATGCATAAGATCTTGGTGTTGGGCCGAATACGACACCACCACCTACCCATTGAGGTGATCTAATTGAACCTTGACGAGCACGTCCAGTACCTTTTTGACGCCATGGTTTTCTACCACCACCACGAACCTCAGAACGGTTCTTAACATCATGAGTACCTTGTCTCATTGATGCACGTTGCATGATAACTGCATCTGTAACAACGTTGTTATTTGGTTCAACACCAAAAACTTCATCCTTTACATCAACACTACCGTTTTCAGCACCGTTATCTTTGTAAGCTGTGATTTTTGTCATAACTCATTTTCCTCCTTCCTATTTTTGATTAGCTTTAACAGCTGTTTGGATTTTAACTAATGACTTGTTTGCACCGGGTACATTACCCTTGATCATAATTGCATTATGTTCAGTATCAACTTTGACGATTTCTAGGTTTTGTGTAGTAACACGGTTGTTACCCATACGTCCTGGAAGCATCTTACCCTTGAATACACGGTTAATGATAGCACCCATTGAACCAGGAATACGGTGATATCTTGAACCGTGAGTTTCAGGTCCTCTAGCTTGACCAAATCTCTTGATATTACCTTGCATTCCATGTCCCTTTGTTGTTCCTGTAACGTCGACAACATCACCAGAATTAAATGCGTCTACTGTAACTTCAGCACCTAATTCGTAGTCTCCCATTTCAACATCGCGGAATTCGCGAATGTAACGTTTAGGAGTTGTATTTGCCTTTTCTGCATGACCCTTGGCAGGTTTGTTTGATAGTACTTCGCGCATATCTCCCAAGCCTAGTTGAACGGCCTCATAACCATCATTTTCAACTGTTTTAAGTTGCATAACAACGTTAGGTGTTGCTTCAACAACTGTAACGGGAACTAATTCACCGTTGTCAGTAAAAATTTGAGTCATTCCGACTTTTTTACCAAGAATTCCTTTTCTGGCCATGTTTGCACCTCCAATAATTTATTTTTAATAATTATAATTTGATTTCAATGTCAACACCAGATGGTAGATCCAACTTCATAAGTGAATCAACCGTCTTCTTTGTTGGGTTAACAACGTCGATAAGTCTTTTATGTGTACGCATTTCGAATTGCTCTCTAGAATCCTTATGCTTATGTGGTGAAGCTAACACTGTATATAGTGAACGCTCTGTTGGCAAAGGAATTGGTCCTGAAATTGTTGCACCAGTTCTTTTTGCAGTTTCCACAATCTTGTCAGCTGATTGATCTAGAATACGATGTTCGTAAGCCTTTAAGCGAATGCGAATTTTTTGACTTGCCATGGGGTTACCTCCTTTTTGTCTCTTTCAAGATGACCGGCTCCGTGAAAATATCCGCCAGCCCTGCCGTGGCAAAGCGGCCGGGTGTGTCGCAACCTCTCACTTCTAAACCGTCGATATTATTTATAATATCTATTTAAGTACATACTTCTCCGCGAAATAAGCACTCTTATAATACTACACGATGAACTCCACATTTTCAAGTTAAATCAAGAACTTTTTCAAATTAAAGTAGCTTTCTAAAAAAGCCAATTTAATCTATACTCTAATAAAAGTGGAGGTGTATATTGGACGATTACGAATTTAGATATAATAACAGGTTTCAACAAAATAATAAAGACAAAATTTATCTACATTTATTCCGTGGTCAAGTTATTCTGAATACGATTATTATATTTGCTTACAGTGCCTTGACTCAGAATCTTTATCTGTTCATTCCGATTTTCTTAAATATTTTAGCTTTAAAAGTTAAACTGCTCCCTAGCAACTTTTCGGAACGATTTAATTTTGTCTTTCAGCTCTTTTTCCAAGCATTCATAATTGCAGAATCATACTTCTACTTAATAAGTTTCAGCACTCGTTATTATGATTGGAACTTACCTAGTTCGATTGGTTTACTGTTAGTTTCCATACTGGCAATGTACGTTCCTTATACGGTTGTTTTCTTCACCCCATTTAGAAACAAGATATTACAGTTGTTACTGGCAACTTTTGCGTTTGCTGTGATTGCCATGGGAACCGTTAGCATCGTAACTTACGGAACTATTCTTGGCTTCAACCCTTTTATTAGTATCGTAACTGATTCCAGATTTCTTGGAACGCTTGTTTTCCTAATAATGGTTCTGATAATGATGAGAAAGTGGGGCTATGCATACCCTCACATGCGATTGGACCGTCGTGCCAATTGGAAAGTGTTAATCTTTCTACTATTATTATGTACTTGGTTTACGATGTGGAATGCATTCGGCGGTGGTCGGAGTTTACTCAGTTCACTTTATACATTTAATTTTAAAGGTACTAACTTCAATATTCGTTATCTTTTAAGTGGCATGGAAGCAGGAATTGCTGAAGAGCTGTTATTCCGTTATGTCTTTCTAAGTGTATTACTAGCTGCTTTTAAAAATTTTCGCTTTAGAATATTTTATGCAGCTATCCTAAGTAGTCTCTGTTTTGGAATTATTCATTTAAGTAACGTCTCTGCTGGTCAAAGTTTAGCTAACACAATTGATCAAGTCATCTTTGCCTCTGGTATGGGATTACTAATGTGTGGTATTTATCTATATACTAATCTCTTCTATCTTCCAGTTATCTTTCATACATTATTAGATACTCTTGCTTTTACAACCTCTGGAGAAATGATGTCCGGTAAAGTTACTAGTGTTGATGCTCTATTCACCATTATAGAAACAGTTATTTTTGCACTCATCGCTGTATGTCTACTAATTTCAGTTTATCGCCGAAGTCAAACTCAGAGTTTTAGATTTTAATTGAATGCACAAAAAAAACACAATAACAAATGTTATTGTGTTTTTATTTTTATTCACTAATTATTAGTCAGCGTCAGGGTTTCCGCCATTCTTCTTGATAATATCAGCTTGAATAGACTTAGGAACCTTTTCGTAGTGATCCATTGTCATTGTAAATGTACCACGACCTTGTGTTGCTGAACGAAGTGTTGTAGCGTAACCAAACATTTCTGCAAGTGGAACAAAGGCATTGATAAGTTGTGCATTACCACGTGCTTCCATTCCTTCAACACGTCCACGACGAGCAGTAACTTGTCCCATAACATCACCTAAGTATGATTCTGGTGTAACAATTTCAACCTTCATAATAGGTTCAAGAATTACGGCACCAGCAGTCTTAGATGCGTTACGTAGAGACATTGAAGCGGCAATCTTGAAGGCAGCTTCAGATGAATCGACTTCGTGGTATGAACCATCATACAACTTAGCCTTAACATCGATCAATGGATAACCGGCAAGAACACCGTTTTCCATAGCTTCTTTCAATCCTTGTTCTACTGAAGGGATGTATTCACGAGGAACAACACCACCGACGATAGCATCTTCGAATTCGAAGCCTTTACCTTCTTCATTAGGTGTGAATTCAACCCAAACATCACCATATTGACCTTTACCACCAGATTGACGAACGAACTTACCTTGAGCACTTGTTTGTTGTGTAAATGTTTCACGGTAAGCAACTTGAGGTTCACCAACCTTACATGCAACGTTAAATTCACGTTTCATACGGTCAACCATGATATCCAAGTGCAATTCACCCATTCCGGCGATAAGAGTTTCACCAGTTTCAGGATTTGTTTCAGCTTGGAATGTAGGATCTTCTTCAGATAGTTTTTGGATGGCAATATCCATCTTATCTCTATCTTCCTTTGAGTTAGGTTCGATAGAAACTTGGATAACTGGATCTGGAATATCCAATGATTCAAGGATCAATGGATCTGAAGGATCAGTTAGAGAATCACCAGTTGTAGTATTCTTCAAACCGATAACAGCAGCGATATCACCTGAGAATACTTCTGGGATTTCCTTACGGTGGTTAGAATGCATTTGTAGCAAACGACCAACACGTTCACGTTTGTCTTTTGTTGAGTTCAAGACATAAGAACCAGATTCTAGAGAACCTCTATATACACGAATGTATGTCAAACGACCAACGAATGGGTCAGTAGCAATCTTAAATGCTAAACCAGCAAATGGTTTGCTGTCATCAGCCATAAGTTCAACTTCTGATTCATCCTTAGGATTTGTAGCCTTGTAAGGACGTACATCAAGTGGTGATGGTAGATAGTCAACAACGGCATCCATCAACATTTGAACACCCTTATTCTTGAAGGCAGAACCTGCAAGAACTGGGAAGTACTTCAAGTTGATTGTTGCTTTACGGATAGCTGAGCGAAGTTCATCATTACTGATTTCTTCACCTTCAAGATACTTCTCCATAATGTCATCATCAACATCAGCAACTGATTCAACTAATTCAGCACGTCTCTTTTCAGCTTCAGCACGATATTCTTCAGGAACATCAACTGTATCCCATTTTGTACCTAATTCATCTTCGTCATAAAGGTCGGCTTTCATTTCGATCAAGTCGATAACACCTTCGAATTTGTCTTCGGCACCAATAGGCATTTGAATAGCATGTGCGTTAGCATCTAGTCTTTCATGCAATGTTTCTACAGAGTAGTCAAAGTTAGCACCGATTTTATCCATCTTGTTAACAAAGACAATTCTTGGAACACCGTATGTTGAGGCTTGACGCCAAACATTTTCTGTTTGTGGTTCAACACCTGATTGAGCATCAAGAACTGTAATAGCACCATCTAGAACACGGAGTGAACGTTCAACTTCGATTGTGAAGTCAACGTGTCCTGGAGTATCAATAATATTGATACGGTTGTTCTTCCATTCAGCAGTTGTAGCAGCTGATGTGATAGTAATACCACGTTCTTGTTCTTGAGCCATCCAGTCCATTTGTGAAGCACCATCATGTGTTTCACCAATTTTATGGATCTTACCAGTATAGTACAAGATACGTTCAGTAGTTGTAGTTTTACCGGCATCGATGTGGGCCATGATACCAATGTTACGGGTATCTTCTAGTGGAAATTCACGTTTATTAGCCATGAATAATTGTTTCTCCTCTCAAATTAACTAGTTTATGTAACTAGATCCTACCAGCGATAGTGAGCGAATGCACGGTTAGCATCGGCCATCTTATGTGTATCTTCACGTTTCTTAACAGCTGCACCAGTATTGTTTGCTGCATCCATAATTTCATTAGCTAGACGTTCGTCCATTGTGTGTTCACCACGTAGACGTGCATAGCTTGTGATCCAACGAAGTCCAAGAGTTGTACGACGATCTGGACGAACTTCGATAGGAATTTGATAGTTAGAACCACCGATACGGCGAGCCTTAACTTCAAGTACAGGCATAACATTGTTCATTGCTTCTTCAAACACGTCCAATGGTTCGTTACCTGTCTTATCTTTAATAATATCGAATGCACGATATAAAATTGTTGAAGCAGTACCTCTTTTACCATCATACATCAAGTGGTTAATCAAACGAGTTACTAGCTTTGAGTTGTACATTGGATCTGGCAAAACATCACGTTTTGGAGCTCTACCTTTACGCATAAAAAATTCCTCCGTTATTACATTATTTCATTAAGAATGATTATTTATTGTTATTTCTTAGGCTTCTTAGCACCATATTTTGAACGACTTTGCATACGTCCATCAACACCGGCTGTATCTAAGGCACCACGAACAACGTGATAACGAACACCAGGTAGATCCTTTACACGTCCACCACGGACAAGGACAACACTATGCTCTTGTAGGTTGTGGCCAATACCAGGGATATATGCTGTTACTTCAATAAGGTTTGATAATCTAACACGGGCATACTTACGTAAAGCTGAGTTAGGTTTCTTAGGTGTCATTGTTCCGACACGAGTTGCAACACCACGTTTTTGTGGAGCTGGGTTCTTTGTAGCAACTTTCTTCATACTATTGTAGCCAAAGTTCAATGCAGGAGCATCTGATTTAGATACTGTTGACTTACGGCCTTTGCGAACTAATTGATTAATTGTAGGCATTCAAAGTTCCTCCTAAAAATTTAAGTACACACATCCAGGTGGTTCATAATTTTGTAAAATAATAAACCACGTTAGTGGCGTACGTTATGAGCTTATATTTAAATAAACAAACTATTATTGCTGCCAATAAAAGCACGTCTATTAGAATACCATCTATAAAAAGCCATGTCAACGTAATCCCGCAAAAGTTATCCACAATTTTCCCGTAATTTAAAACGAGGTGATTAAAAATGGAACTTTTTTTACAAGTAACCGTCTTTATTCTAGGAGCTTGCATTATCTCCTTTCTAAAAGTAATCGCACAAGATTATCCAAATATCAACTACACCAGACGTTCGAGATGTGATTACTGTCACAGAATTCTACAATGGTATGAAATCATTCCTATAATAGGCTATTTCATAGTTCATGGTAAATGCTCCGGCTGTAAAAATCAAATTGATTTTTATAATCCACTCCAAGAGTTTGCCGGAGGAACCTTTCTTCTATTAAATGTACAGTTTGGCACGCTAAATTACTTGCCGTTATTCCTAATGCTAATTATTTTAGGCTTTAGTGACGCTTTTTATGGCTATATCTACCCCATCTTTTACTTACTGGCTTTGCCAACCGTTATTTGGCACTTTTCCACAGTTCATCTTCTAGCGGCAGTCATTATCTATCTAACATTACTACTTTTAAACAATCACTCTTTGATTGGTTTAGGCGATATTGAAATTATGGCATTATTAGCACTTATTTTTGATTTAAATGACGTATTGAGAATAACTATTCTTGCTTGTTTCTTGTGTATCATCCAATTTCTTTTCAATAAAAAAAGATCATATAGATTTATTCCCTATCTCACTGTTTCAACAGGCATCATCTATCTGATCTTTGTAATTAGAACTTAGGCAAAATTTCTTGAAGCTTCATCCAGTTCACACATAATTCCCACCATTTAGCATCATAAACATTATAGTCTCCACCATTTGGATGTTTTGTTACATATGTTGAAAGTGATAATCCATGACCACCCGAACCAAAGAGGTGCATTTCATAAGGAATTCCTAGAAGATCCATCTTCTGAGCATAAATAATCGAATTCATGACCGGAACTGTATCATCAGTCACCGTTTGCCAAATGAATGTTGGTTTACCATGCTTAGTTAGATGTTCTTGTGCTTGCCAATAATAGATATCTGGACTAATCTTCATTGACCACTCTTCATCTTTAGGCCACCCAAGAGTCATATCAATAACTGAGTATCCTAAAATATTAGCGGCTGGTTCTACTTCTAGGTCGTCTGTAAAGATTTTTTTACGTTCATCTGGATTTAACATAATTGAATTAAAGTCGGCTACTACATGTCCACCAGCAGAAAAGCCAACTAATAGAACCTTACTCAAATCAATATGGTGACTCTCACTTTGTGTCTTCAACCAATTTAAAGTCGTTGCCATCTCTTGTAATGCTAAAGGATAAACAGCTTTACCATCTTCAATCAATTGATAATGTAGAACTAAAGCGTGCATTCCTGCTGCATTGAATTTCATAGCAATTGGTTGTGCTTCACGGTCTGAATGAAACTTAAATGCACCACCCGGACAAATAATTGCCAATGGTTGATCAACCGGTTCGTCAAAATCGGAAATAGGGTCTAACCAATAGGTATCTAAAGTAAACTTGCTATCTTCATAAGATAATTCTTGTTTTTGCAAAATACATACCCTCCCAAAATTTCTATCAATAACATCATTATACAAAAAAAGACGACCTCATCGGCCGTCTTTTTCATTTATTACTATTTTTCTGTTTTAGCTGCATCTTCAGCTTTCATTTGAGCTTCGATGTCAGAAATTGTGTAGGCACCATTCAAAGAGTTATCTGCCATAGGGCCAGTCTTCTTTGGTTCCATATGGTTATACTTAGCCATACCAGTACCGGCAGGAATAAGTTTACCAATAATAACATTTTCCTTAAGTCCAAGAAGTGGATCATTCTTACCACGAATTGAAGCATCAGTAAGAACTCTTGTTGTTTCCTGGAAGGAAGCGGCTGACAAGAAACTGTTTGTTTCAAGAGAAGCCTTAGTAATACCAAGAAGTACTGGACGTCCAGTAGCTGGAATACCACCATTGAACAATGTTTCACGGTTATGGTCAGTAAATTGAGAAATATCCATCAATTGACCAGGCAATACATCTGTATCACCAGGATCAAGAATACGAATCTTTCTAAGCATTTGTCTAACCATAACCTCAAAGTGCTTATCAGAGATATCAACACCTTGCATACGGTAAACTTTTTGAACTTCAGCAAGTAAGTAGTTTTCTGTATGTAGAACGTTTGTAACTTTGATCAATTCCTTAGGATCAATTGAACCTTGTGTTAACTTACCACCACGTTTAACGTGATCACCTTCGGCAACCGCAACACTTGATGTATAAGGAACACTATATGTTCTAGTATCAATATCACCTTGAACAGTAATTTCCTTGGTGTGTTCTGCTGGGTTTTCATCAATGGCTGTAATTGTACCATCAACTTCTGAAATAACGGCAAGACCTTTAGGATTTCTAGCTTCAACAATTTCTTGAACACGAGGAAGTCCTTGAGTAATATCGTCACCACCAGCAACACCACCGGTATGGAAGTTACGCATAGTTAATTGTGTACCTGGTTCACCGATTGATTGAGCAGCAACAGTACCAACTGCCTCACCAATTTCAACTTCTTCACCAGTAGCAAGGTTACGACCATAACATTTCTTACATACACCATGCTTTGTATCACATGTGAATGCTGAACGAATTGTAACGTGTGTAACACCAGCATCAACGACCTTTTGAGCCATTGTTTCATCCATCATGACACCACGAGGTACGATAACTTCGCCTGTCTTAGGATCTTTAACTGTTTTTTGTGTATAACGACCAACAAGTCTGTCATACAATGGTTCGATCATATCTGTACCTTCCATAATTGAACTTACAACAAGTCCACGGTCAGTACCACAATCTTCTTCACGAACAATAACATCTTGAGCAACATCAACCAAACGACGTGTTAAGTAACCTGAGTTAGCAGTCTTCAAGGCTGTATCGGTCATACCTTTACGGGCACCATGGGTTGACATGAACATTTCCATGACAGATAGTCCTTCACGGAAGTTAGAAATAACAGGGATTTCCATCATACCACCATTAGGGGCGGCCATAAGTCCACGCATACCAGCTAGCTGTGTAAAGTTTGAAATGTTACCACGGGCACCGGAATCAGACATCATTGAGATAGGGTTTGTAGGATCAAATGAATCGATCAACAATTGTTGAATTTCATCCTTTGTATCATTCCAAACACTAATAACACGATCATGTCGTTCGTTGTCAGTGATAAGACCACGACGGAATTGCTTAGAAATTGAAGCAACTTGTTTATGGGCTTTTTCAACGATTTCAGGTTTTTGAGTTAGGTTAGGAACATCTGTAACACCAACTGTTAGACCAGATAATGTACAAATTGTGTAACCTAATTCTTTCATATCATCAAGAAGTGATGATGTTCTTTGAACACGATATACTTTAAAGATTTGGGCAATGATATCTGATAGATAACCACTCTTAAGTGGGTCTACTAGATCCATTTCATCAAGACGTTGATGAATATCTTCACCTTTACCTAGGAAGTACTTGTCAGGAACGCCGTTCTTCAAATTGTCATCAGTTGGTTCATTCAAGTATGGGAAATCTTCTGGAAGAATTTCGTTAAAGATTACTTTACCAACACTAGTAATCATAACTTTATCTCTTTGGTCATCCTTGAATGGCTTGTTAGGCATTGAATCAACAGCAATACCAATTCTTGTATGGTAATGAACATCACCATTTAGCAAAGCTGTTTGAACTTCGTTAGAATCTTTGAAGATCTTACCTTCACCAGTCATATGTCTTGTTTCAATTGTTAGATAGTAGTTACCTAAAACAACATCCTGTGAAGGTGTAACGATAGGCTTACCATCCTTAGGAGCAAGAATATGGTGAGCAGCAAGCATCAACATACGTGCTTCAGCTTGAGCTTCGTCTGATAGTGGCACATGGATAGCCATCTGATCACCATCAAAATCGGCATTGTAAGCTTCACAAGCAAGTGGATGCAAACGAATTGACTTACCATCAACCAATACAGGTTCAAAGGCTTGAATACCAAGTCTATGAAGTGTAGGGGCACGGTTAAGTAATACTGGACGTTCTTTAATAACGTCTTCTAGTACATCCCAAATGTCATCATCTTGGCGATCAATCTTTCTTCTAGCATTCTTGACGTTAGAAGCAATTTCACGCTTAACAAGTTCATGCATAACGAATGGTTTGAACAATTCCAAAGCCATTTCACGAGGCAATCCACATTGATAGAACTTCAATGTAGGTCCAACATCGATAACTGAACGTCCTGAGTAGTCAACACGTTTACCAAGTAAGTTTTGACGGAAACGTCCTTGCTTACCTTTAAGCATATGTGATAGCGACTTCAATGGACGGTTACCAGGTCCTGTAACAGGACGGCCACGACGACCATTATCGATCAAGGCATCAACAGCTTCTTGCAACATACGTTTTTCATTTTGAACGATGATATTAGGAGCATGTAGATCCAACAATCTCTTCAAACGATTGTTACGGTTGATAACACGACGGTACAAATCGTTCAAGTCAGAAGTAGCGAAACGGCCACCTTCTAGTTGAACCATAGGACGAAGATCAGGTGGGATAACAGGAATTGCTTCCATTACCATCCATTCAGGTTTGTTACCTGATTTTTGGAAGGCACTTAAAATATCCAAACGTCTGATAGCACGTGTACGCTTTTGACCTTGAGCAGTCTTCAATGTTTCACGTAACTCTTTAACTTCAGAATCCATATCAACTTGTCTTAGAAGATCACGGATACCTTCGGCACCCATTTCAGCGACGAACTTGTTACCAAATTCTTCACGCTTCTTACGATATTCTGTTTCAGTCAATAATTGTTTCTTTTCTAGATCTGTTTCACCGGGATCAATAACTACGTATGATGCAAAGTAGATTACTTCTTCCAAGTTTCTTGGACTCATGTCCAATACGAGTCCCATACGTGATGGGATACCCTTAAAGTACCAGATATGTGATACAGGAGCTGCTAGTTCAATATGAGCCATACGTTCACGACGAACTTTTGAACGAGTAACTTCAACACCACAGCGGTCACAAACAATACCCTTATAACGGATACGTTTGTACTTACCACAGGCACATTCCCAGTCTTTAGTTGGTCCAAAGATTCTTTCATCGAATAGACCATCTTTTTCTGGTTTTAAAGTACGGTAGTTAATAGTTTCTGGTTTCTTAACTTCTCCATAAGACCAACTACGAATCTTATCAGGAGATGCTAAACCAATTTGCATACTATCGAATTTATTAACGTCTATCAAAAGGTAACCTCCCTACAGTTTTAACTAGTTTTCTGACTTTGTACTAGTTTCAGTTGAATCCTTTGATGCTTCAAGCTTCTTAGCTTCTTCTTCAGCACGTTTTTGTTCTTGTTGTTTAGCGAATTTAGATAAGGCATCAACACTAACTGTGTCTTCGTCATCATCCATATCTCTAAGTTCAATTTCTTTCTTATGTGCATCTAGAACTTTCATGTCCAATCCAAGAGCTTGTAGTTCTTTGACAAGAACACGGAATGATTCAGGAACACCAGGTTTAGGAATACTTTCACCCTTAACGATAGCTTCATAAGTCTTTACACGACCAACAATATCATCTGACTTGTATGTCAAGATTTCTTGAAGTGTATATGCGGCACCGTAAGCTTCAAGGGCCCAAACTTCCATTTCACCAAATCTCTGACCACCAAATTGTGCTTTACCACCAAGTGGTTGTTGAGTAACTAGTGAGTATGGTCCGATTGAACGAGCATGAAGTTTATCATCAACCATGTGAGCTAGTTTCAAGTAGTACATGACACCAACTGATACACGGTTCTTGAATGGTTCACCAGTACGTCCATCATAAAGAATTGATTTACCATCTGTATCCATATCGGCTTCTTTAACAATATCCCAAAGTTCATCGTTACTTACACCGTCGAAAACAGGGGTTGAAACATGAATGCCAAGTTTTCTAGCAGCCATACCTAAATGAAGATCAAGAACTTGTCCAATATTCATACGTGATGGAACACCCATTGGGTTCAATAGGATATCTACTGGAGTACCATCTGGCATGTAAGGCATGTCTTCTTCTGGTACAACGATTGAAACAGTACCCTTGTTACCATGACGACCAGACATCTTATCACCAACTTGAATCTTACGCTTTTGAGCAATGTAAACACGAACTAACATGTTAACACCAGGATCAAGTTCATCTCCGGCTTCACGAGTGAAGACTTTGACATCTTGGATAATTCCGCCACCACCATGTGGTACACGAAGTGAAGTATCACGAACTTCACGAGCCTTTTCACCAAAGATAGCATGTAGCAATCTCTCTTCAGCTGATAGTTCTGTAACACCCTTAGGTGTAACTTTACCAACTAAGATATCGCCATCACGAACTTCAGCACCAACACGGATAATACCGAATTCGTCAAGATCCTTAAGTGAATCTTCACCAACGTTAGGAATTTCACGTGTGATTTCTTCAGGTCCAAGTTTTGTATCACGTGCTTCTGATTCATACTCTTCAATATGAATTGAAGTATATGCATCTTCACGTACTAGTTTTTCTGAAAGTACGATAGCATCTTCGTAGTTATACATATTCCATGTCATAAAGGCAATAAGTGGGTTTTGACCAAGGGCTAATTCACCATTTTCCATGGCAGGACCATCAGCAATGATATCACCCTTCTTGATCTTCTCATCCTTGCGGACAATAGGTCTTTGGTTGTAACTCTTACCATTATTTGAACGACGGAATTTAGTTACCTTATAAGTATCTGTTGTGCCATCTTCGTCACGTTTGATAGTAACTTTCTTAGCATCAACATATTCAACAACACCATCATGATCAGCTAATAGAGCAGCACCGGAATCATGAGCAGCAATATATTCCATACCAGTACCAACAAGTGGTGCATGTGGATTGATCAAAGGAACAGCTTGACGTTGCATATTAGCACCCATCAAGGCACGGTTCGAGTCATCATTTTCCAAGAAAGGAATACATGCAGTAGCTACAGAAACTACTTGCTTAGGAGAAACGTCCATGTAATCGACTTTTTCTGGAGTAGTTTCAATGTTGTCATCTTTGTGACGAGCCAAGATTGTGTTGTCAGCAAATGAACCATCATCTTCCAATGGTGTATTAGCTTGAGCGACAACATAGTTATCTTCTTCGTCAGCAGTTAAGTAATCGATCTTATCAGTTACTTTGTGAGTATCCCATGAAACACGACGATATGGTGTTTCAATGAAACCATATTTATTAATAATGGCGTATGAAGCCAAGTTATTAATAAGTCCAATATTAGGACCTTCTGGTGTTTCAATAGGACACATACGACCATAATGAGTATAGTGAACATCACGAACTTCATATCCAGCACGATCACGAGTCAAACCACCAGGTCCAAGGGCTGATAGACGACGCTTATGTTCTAGTTCTCCAAGTGGATTAGTTTGATCCATGAATTGTGACAATTGTGATGAACCAAAGAATTCCTTAATTGAAGCAACAACTGGTCTGATATTAATCAATTGTTGAGGTGTAACAGTAGCTGAATCTTGAATTGACATTCTTTCACGCACAACACGTTCCATACGTGATAGACCAATACGGAATTGGTTTTGTAGCAATTCACCAACTGAACGAATACGACGGTTACCCAAGTGATCAATATCATCTGTTGTACCGATGTTTTCCTTCAAGTTTAGGAAGTAGTTAATACCAGCTAAAATATCGGCTGGTGTAATTGTACGGTTTTCTTCTGGAATATGACCGTTACCAATAATATTAACAACTTTTTCATTATCAGCTTCTGAATAAACCTTAATGATTTGAACGGTAATTGGGTCTGTTAGAACACCTTCATCAGAAGGAGTCAATGTAACTGTCTTGAAATCATCTCTTTCAAGATATGGACTCAATTTGTTCATAGCATCGCGGTCAATTAGAGTATCCTTAGCTAAAACAACTTCACCTGTATCAGGATCAGCCAATGTTTCGGCCAAAGTCTTGTTCAAAAGTCTTGTCTTAAGATTTAACTTCTTATTGATCTTGTAACGACCAACAGGAGCCAAGTCATATCTACGTGGGTCAAAGAATCTAGCATATAGCAATGAACGAGAACTATCTGCAGTCTTTGGTTCACCAGGACGGAGTCTTTCATAGATATCTTTCAAGGCTTCTTCAACACGTGAGTCACTTGTATCTTTATGAACATCTTTTTCAAGTGTTAGATTTAAAGTATCGTTTTCACCAAAAATATCAAGAACTTCTGAATCACTACCAAAGCCAAGTGCTCTAACTAACTCAGAAATAGGTAATTTTCTAGTTCTATCAATTCTTACATAGCCAAGACCTTTAGCATCTGTTTCAAATTCCAACCATGCACCACGGTTAGGAATAACAGTTGTACCATAGTTCTCACGGCCATTTTTATCTGTGTCTTGATTGTAATAAATACCAGGTGAACGTACTAATTGAGAAACAATAACACGTTCAGCACCGTTGATGATGAAAGTTCCTTCATCAGTCATGATTGGGAAATCACCAAAGAAAACATCTTGTGTCTTGATTTCGCCAGTCTCATGATTAGTCAATTTCAATGTTACATGTAATGGTGCTGAGAAGTTAGCGTCATGTGCTCTAGCTTCTTCAACAGTATATTTTGGTTCTAGTAACTTGTAACCGACGTATTCCAAAGAAAGGTTTCCAGCAAAGTCATCAATTGGCATAATATCGTCAAACATATCTTTTAGTCCTTCATCTAAGAACCACTTATAAGAGTTTGTTTGGATGTCAATCAAATTTGGCAGTGGAAGTACTTCCTTGATCTTTGCATAACTACGACGAACACGGTGTGCACCATAATTAACGTTATGATAAGTCAAATTTTTCACCTCAACATATATTTTGTTCAAATCCAGACCTCAAATATTACAATTTGATTACAGTTTGCTTGAAAACGGTTTTAAAACCTGTTTTAAGGCAAAAAAAAACCAAAAATAGAAACGAAAATCTATTTTTGTGTTTTTTTATTTAGCATAACCACGGACAATAGATCGCGGCCTGCAATTTGAACTATGAATCTCAAAGAGAAATAATACACTTATGCACTATTTTTGTCAATAGTCAAGCCCATTATTTTTGATTGGAGACTGTTTCCTTACTATTAGGATTATCAACCGTTACCGTTAGCTTGCCTTTTTTAGAACCAACTTTAATTGAATCACCGGCTTTAACATTACCCATAAGTAATTGTTCACTAACTGGATCTTCAATTTCTCTTTGGATAGTTCTTCTCATCGGACGAGCACCATATTCAGGATTATAGCCATCTTTTACTAAATCGCTATAGGCTGTTGGTGTGATAACCAATTTGATTTCTCTTTCAGCAAGACGTTTTCTTAAGTTATTACTCATGATCTTAGCAATATCCTTAAGCTGTTCCTTATCAAGAGCCTTAAAGACAATTGTTTCATCAATACGGTTCAAGAATTCAGGACGGAAGAATCGTTTCAATTCTGTATTAATACGTTCTTGCATTTCCTTAAAGTCATCGTGAACATCTTTAGCACCAAAACCAACTGACTTATCATCTTCTAGTGATCTAGCACCAAGGTTAGAAGTCATGATAATAATAGTATTTCGAAAATCAACTTTACGACCCTTAGCGTCCGTTAAGATACCATCATCAAGAACTTGCAATAGGATATTGAAAACATCTGGATGAGCCTTTTCAACTTCATCAAGTAGAACAACTGAGTAAGGTTCATTTCTAACCTTTTCTGTCAATTGACCACCGTCATCGAAACCAACATATCCCGGAGCTGAACCAATCAACTTAGAAGTACTGTATTGTTCCATATATTCTGACATATCGACACGAATCAGATTGTCTTCAGAACCAAACATTACCTCAGCGATTGATTTAGCCAATTCAGTTTTACCAACACCTGTAGGTCCTAAGAACATAAATGAACCAATTGGACGATTGGGGTCTTTCATTCCACTTCTAGCACGACGAATTGCTCGTGAAACGGCATTAATAGCATTATCTTGACCAATAACACGTTTATGAAGCTCTTTTTCAAGGTTAAGCAGCTTCTCACTCTCTTTACGAGTAATTTGCTTAACTGGAACTCCAGTCCATTCAGCAATGATCTCAGCAATATCATCTGCTGTTACAACAGGCTTCTTTTGTGTTGACTTCTTGTCGTTTAACTTAGCAATTTCGGCTTGAACAGTTTGTTCCTGTTCACGAATCTTAGCGGCTTTTTCAAAGTCTTGATCCAAAATTGCATTATTCTTGTCATCCATCAATTTCAAAGCTTGATTAGTTAATTCTTCAAGTTTGTTATTCTTAGATACATTGTGGATTCTAACTTTAGCTGAAGCCTCATCCATCAAATCGATAGCTTTATCTGGTAAGAAACGATTAGTTAAGTAACGTGTAGAAAGACGAACTGCTGCTTCAACAGCTTCATCAGAAATTGTCAAGCCATGATGTTGTTCATATCTTGGACGAAGTCCTGTCAAAATCTTAACAGAATCTTCGGCACTAGGTTCTTCAACGTAAACTTTAGCAAAACGGCGCTCTAAAGCTGTATCTTTTTCAATGTACTTTTGATACTCATTAGATGTTGTTGCACCAATTAATTGCAACTCACCACGAGCTAAGGCAGGCTTCAAAATATTAGATGCATCAATTGCACCTTCGGCACCACCAGCACCAATTAATGTATGTAATTCATCAATAAAGAGAATGACATGCTTATCTTCATAAATTTCTTTGATAATCTTCTTTAAACGATCTTCAAACTCACCACGATATTTAGTACCAGCTACTAGTGAACCCATATCTAACATCATGATACGTTTATTTTGCATATCTAATGGAACTTCTTTTTTAATGATAGCAATAGCCAAGCCTTCAGCAATTGCTGTCTTACCAACACCAGGTTCACCGACTAGAACAGGATTGTTCTTTGTACGACGACTCAAGATTTGAATAGTCCGATCAACTTCTTTTTTACGACCAATAACAGGATCGATTTGATTATCACGAGCTAATTTAGTCAAATCACGAGCTAAAGAATCCAATGTTGGAGTTCCACCTTGTGATTGTTGGTTCTTTTGTTTATTTAAGTTAGCAGCAAAGCCACGACGTGCAGCCTTGTTTGACATACCCATCTTGCTTAATAGTAAAGACTTAGTCTTAGATAGGCTCAAGCCCAAATTAACCAAAATACGATTAGCTAAGTTATCAGCGTCATCAAGAATTGCTAATAAAATATGTTCTGTACCAATACGGTTAGCCTTATATAGGTTAGAATCTTCTTCCGCATTGCTTAAAATCATTTGTCCTTTAGGAGAATATGGTAAATAAATTCCTTTAGCGGTATTAGATGAGACATCCCCATAACCTGTCAGATGTTCAATCTCCTCTTCAACATCTCGATCACTTACAGCTAGATCTCTCAAAGTAATACCGGCAATACCATCATTTTCCATAACTAACCCAAGTAGAATATGTTCTGTACCAACGGCATTATGATGAAATGTCTTGGCTTGTTCTTGAGCTAAAACTAGTGCATTCTTGGCGCTTTCGGTAAATACTTTGTCCATTAATGTTACCTCTACTTTTTAAGTGTCTGTTTAGAAAGTATAATTATGTTTCAAAAAAAAGCAATTATTTCATCTTGCAAAATATAAAAAAGTTAATGATTCTTCAGATTTTGCCTCCAATAGAATCCTAACACATTCGTGGGATTTATAATTGATTCCTGACTTCAAAAAAATCTCTAGAGAACGAAAAAAGGTAATCAATTCATTTTCAGAATTAATTACCCTTTTAAACTTATCATGGAATCGGGAAAACAAGATTCGAACTTGCGGCCTTCACGCCCCGAACGTGACGCTCTACCAAGCTGAGCTATTTCCCGAAACCTCTCTAAGCGGAAGACGGGATTCGAACCCGCGACCCCCACCATGGCAAGGTGATGTTCTACCACTGAACTACTTCCGCATTATGACTATGCCGACTAGAGGATTCGAACCTCCGACCCCCTGTTTACAAGACAGATGCTCTGCCAACTGAGCTAAGTCGGCATTATGTCAAACGACATTTAACATAATACACAATAACTGATCTTTTTGCAAGACCAATTATCAATACGGGTGAAAGGACTTGAACCTTCATGTCCACTGGACACTAGAACCTAAATCT
>NZ_AZDH01000014.1:175863-283544 GCF_001435445.1 Companilactobacillus kimchii DSM 13961 = JCM 10707
AAAAACTAAATGATTTCCACTAAGCACTTTGCTTAATGGAGGATACAGGGTTCGAACCTGTGACCTCCTGCTTGTAAGGCAGATGCTCTCCCAGCTGAGCTAATCCTCCATAGTGTTTCTCGTTCGAAACAACTATATTAGTATACCTTTTGACCATAAAAATTGTCAACGAAAATTTTAAACATAATCAAATTTCTTTCATCTTCTTTGTTGCCACATTTCTAACTAAAACAGATTTATATTTTATAATTGCTTCACCAAGGGGTCTAATAGAACGTTTATCCTGAATTTCATCCATAAGGAATAAAAAAAGTTGCCCCTGTTTTTAAAGGACAACTTTTAAAATTTACTCTTCATTATTTGTATTATCTTCAGGTCTCATAGTTGGGAACAAGATAACATCACGAATTGATGGTGCATCTGTTAGCAACATTACTAGTCTATCAATACCGATTCCTAGTCCACCTGTTGGTGGCATACCATATTCCATAGCTTCAACGAAGTCGTTATCAATATGTTCGGCTTCATCATTACCCTTTTCACGTTCGGCAGCTTGTGCTTCAAAACGTTCCTTTTGATCAATAGGATCATTTAGTTCAGTAAAGGCATTACCGAATTCATGGCCTAAGATGTAAACTTCGAAACGATCTGTGAAGTTAGGATTTTCTTTACTCTTCTTAGCAAGTGGTGAAACTTCCAAAGGATATTCGTAAACGAATGTAGGTTCCTTTAGAGTATCTTCAACGAATTCTTCAAAGAATTCAGCGATGATATGACCAACACCCCAGAAGTCTTCATACTTAACACCTTTTTCATCAGCTAATTTACGAGCTTGTTCAAGATCCATATCTTGGCTGAAATCAATTCCTGTTTGTTCCTTGATTGCGTCAACCATCTTGATACGTTTGAATGGCTTGCTTAAATCAATTTCTTCACCTTGATAAGTAACTTGTTGTGTACCATTAGCTTTTTGAGCAGCATGTCTGAAGAGTCCTTCGACTTCTTTCATAACATCTGTCATATCCCAATATGCAGCATATGTTTCTAGTGAAGTATATTCAGGGTTATGTTGTGTATCCAAACCTTCGTTACGGAAAGCACGTCCAATTTCATAAACTCGTTCGAAACCACCAACGATTAATCTCTTAAGTGGTAGTTCAAGAGCAATACGGAGATACATTTGCATATCCAAAGCATTGTGATGTGTGATGAACGGTCTAGCACTAGCACCACCAGCTTGTGTATTTAAGACAGGAGTTTCAACTGACATGAAGCCTTCACCATCTAAGTATTCACGAACGGCTGAAATAATCTTAGTACGTTTCTTGAAACGTTCAAAACTATCTTGGTTAGCAATTAGATCCAAATATCTTTGACGATAAATTTGTTCAACGTTTGTTAAACCATGGAATTTATCAGGTAATGGACGTAATGACTTAGATAGCATTGTTACGTGAGTAGCCTTAACAGTTAATTCACCCATGTCTGTCTTCATGATTTCACCGTGGATACCTAAATGGTCACCAATATCGGCACGTTTGAAGATATGGTAGTTCTCTTCACCAACGACATCTTTACGGACATAAATTTGAATTCTGCCACTTCTATCACGGATATCAGCAAAACCAACTTTACCTTTACCACGTTTTGACATCATACGACCGGCAATAACAACTGGCAAGTCTTGTTCTTCAAGAACTTCCTTGTCTTCATCACCATACTTGTCATGAATTTCTTGAGCCAATGCAGTTCTTTCAAATCTTGAACCGAATGGGTCAACACCTTCATCATAAAGTTCTTGTAATTTTTCACGTCTGACCCTTAGTTGGTCATTCATGACTCTAGTCTTTTTTATTTCTTCTTTCGTTGGTTGCTTTTTCTTATTTTCGTTACTCAAAATTTTTCCCCCTGTCTACGAAATTCTTGAAGATCTCGCTTCTCTCTTCTCGTAACTTTCAACAAATTGATCTAATGTATCGAACACTTCCTGCATGGAATCTTCTTCCACTACTTTAGCACGTGTTCTTACTGCATGGGGAATCCCCTTTAGATAATATGCTGCCTGTTGACGAAATTCTGGAACACCAACATGCTCACCTTTTAAGTCTACCAGACGTTGGAGTTGAAGTTTAGCTATATTAATTTTTTCTGGAACGCTTGGTTCTGGTAATAATTCTCCAGTTTCTAAATAATGGTTCATCGCATTCAATCTCCATAGATTGCCAAGCACAGCTCGGCCTACCATGGCGGCATCCGCACCTACATCTTCGATCATTGTCTTAGCATCTTGAGGAGTCTTGATATCACCATTACCCATAAATGGAATGGAAACACTTTGGGCTACTTCATGTAAGATATCCCAATTGGCATGTCCCATATACATCTGGGCTTTCGTACGACCATGCATAGCAATTGCCGAAGCTCCGCCTTCTTGTGCTGCTAAAGCATTCTCAACTGCCAAAATATGATCATCATCCCAACCAGTTCTCATCTTTACCGTTAGAGGTTTACTGATAGCTGAACTAACAGCCTTCACAGCCTCATAAAGATGATCTGGGTCTCTTAACCAACAAGAACCTGCACCTGTCTTAGTAACCTTCTTAACAGGGCATCCCATGTTGATGTCGATAATATCAGCACTAGTATTATCATCAACAAACTTAGCTGCTTGAACTAATGACTTAACACTACCACCGAAAATCTGAATACTGACGGGATGCTCTTTAGGATCAACAAACATCATCCCCAATGTCTTCTCATTTCGATATTTAATACCTTGATCACTGATCATTTCACAAACAGTTAGACCTGCGCCGAATTCTCTAGCCGTAACTCGAAAAGCCGAATTGGTTATCCCGGCCATTGGAGCAACTACAATTTGATTAGGAATTGTTACATTGCCTATTTTCCATTCCATACTTTTTACCTCAAATTATTAACTACAACTTGCAATAATAACAAATTTTCCATTCATATGGCAAACATGATTAATCTTTAGTTTCAATAATTTTCTTTAATTCAGCTTCACTAAATTGATATTTGTTACCACAGAATTTGCAGACCGCTTCAGCACCATGATCTTCATCGACCATAGCTTGTAGATTAGCAGTAGATAAAGTAGCCAGTGATTTAGAGAAACGTTCTTTAGAACAATCACATTGGAATTGAACAGGCATTTCATCCAAGACTTTCATCTCAACACCGTTCATAATTTTATCCAAGATTTCATTATTG
The DNA here is from genome assembly GCF_001435445.1 of Companilactobacillus kimchii DSM 13961 = JCM 10707. Taxonomy (GTDB): domain Bacteria; phylum Bacillota; class Bacilli; order Lactobacillales; family Lactobacillaceae; genus Companilactobacillus; species Companilactobacillus kimchii. Next base: position 179,098 of record NZ_AZDH01000014.1, read on the forward strand.
CTTAATCCTTCATTGAGCAGGGTTGATAGATTAGGAACAACCTTCAAATTAGCTTCAATCTTAGAAATATCCTTGTCAGTAGCTCCCGGCAAAGTTTGAACTAAGAAACCACCTGCAGCACCAACTTTTTCATTAGGTTCCACAAACACCGAAACACCAATAGCTGAAGGAATTTGTTCTGATTTAGCCATATAATAGGCAAAGTCCATTCCGATTTCTCCAGAAACCAACGGCACTTCACCAGTAAATGGTTTCTTCATATGCAAATCCTTAGTAATACTTAGATTTCCTTTATTACCAACAGCAGCTTGGACATCAATATGGCCATCTTCACGAGCCTTTAGACTCACATGTGGATTAGTAATGTAACCTTTAGTATTTCCTTTGGCATCCGCATCAACCACGATGGCACCGACTGGGCCACCACCTTGAATTCTAGTTGTTAAAACTTCGTCCTCTTTAAGAGTTGAAGTAGCAACTAGGATAGAGCCAATCATTGTTCTACCTAATGCAGCACTGGAATTTCTCCAAGTGTCATGTCTTTTTTGTGCTTCTTGAATAGTTTGGGTAGCATTAACAACATAAACCCTAAACTTTCCATCCTTAGAAACTGATTTAGTTAAAGTATCAGTCATAGTTTCCTCCGTTCAAAAAAGCGACTCATACGAGTCGCTCTTTTTTTATTGATTATCATTATTGTTATTATCTTTGTCACTATTGTCAGTAGCATCTGTTGAATCTTTATCAGACTTAGTTTCAGTAGATGATGGTGTAGTTTCAGTAGAACTATTTGTGTCATCTGACTTAGCTTCGTCTTTTTCTGAAGGATAAACAGTTTCATCAAGATTTTCATCTGACTTAGCTGTTTCATCTTTAGTTGAACCCTCAGTCTTTTGCTTTTCAGCATCTTTGGCTTCAACAGCCTTCTTTGATTCTTCAAAAGTAGCAGCACTTTCACTTGGGAATTCTTGGTTAGCATCATTGGCAGGCATCTTACCTGTATTGTACAAGCTCAAGATTTCCTTTTCATCAAGTGTTTCATACTTCAATAGAGCTTCGGCAATAATCTTATGTTGTTCACGATGTGTTTCAAGAATCTCTCTAGCACGTTCGTGATCTTCATCAATAATACGTTTAACTTCTTGATCAATTGACTTAGCAGTGTCTTCTGAGTAAGAAGGTAATTGACGATAATTACCACCACTAAATGGTTGACCATTCTTTTCAAGTTGAACAGTACCTAAACGATCTGTCATACCGTATTCAGTAACCATTGTACGAGCAATTTGTGTTGCTTGTTCAAAGTCATTTGAAGCACCTGATGAAGGTTGACCAACGATAATTTCTTCGGCAGTACGTCCACCAAGTAAACCAGTAATTTGTTCGTTTAGTTCCTTCTTAGTTGCAAGGTTTTGATCATCCTTAGGTAACATGATAGCATAACCGCCGGCACGTCCACGAGGAACGATAGTAACCTTTCTAACAACACGAGAGTCACTCAAAACCAAACCAATCAAAGCATGTCCCGCTTCGTGGTAAGCCACTGTGTGACGCTCTTGTTCAGGAACAACATGATTTCTCTTAGCTGGACCGGCAATAACACGATCTTCAGCTTCATCAAGATCACTTGAATCAATCTTTTGCTTACCACGACGAGCAGCAACCAAGGCAGCTTCGTTAAGTAAGTTTTCTAGATCAGCACCAGCGAAACCTGGTGTTTGTTGTGCAATAGCTTTCAAATCAACATCATCTGTAAATGGTTTATTTCTAGCATGAACTTTAAGAATGGCTTCACGACCCTTAACATCAGGACGACCGACCAAAATCTTACGATCAAAACGGCCAGGACGTAATAGCGCTGGATCAAGGACATCGGAACGGTTAGTAGCAGCCATAACGATAACACCTTCATTACCAGTAAATCCATCCATCTCAATCAATAATTGGTTAAGTGTTTGTTCACGTTCGTCGTTACCGCCACCGGTACCTGAACCACGTTGACGACCAACGGCATCAATTTCATCGATAAAGATAATTGATGGGGCATCTTTTTTAGCATTCTCGAACAAGTCACGAACACGTGAGGCACCGACACCAACAAACATTTCAACGAAATCTGAACCAGAAATTGAATAGAAAGGAACTTTAGCTTCACCAGCAACAGCCTTAGCTAGTAAAGTTTTACCAGTCCCGGGAGGACCCTCTAACAAGACACCCGCCGGTATTCTGGCACCCAAGGAAACAAATTTTCTTGGATCTTTTAAGAATTCAACAACTTCAACAAGTTCTTGTTTTTCTTCTTCAGCACCAGCAACGTCAGAGAATCTAACTTTGTTTTTCTTAGGATCCTCTGGTTTGACCTTGGATTTACCAAAGTTCATGACACGGTTTGCGCCACCACCTTGGCCTCCACGACCCATCATTGCAAAGATTACAAAGAAGAACAATGCAAATGGAACAACGACCGTCAATATCAAGGAAATCCATTGACCGGATTGTGACTTAGGAGCAGCAGTAGTCTTAACTCCCTTTGCCATAGCGGCGTTATTGATTCTCTTTAACGTATCATTGTTAGGCAAAACAGTTGAACTAAATGAAGTTACTTCACTAGAACCACTAGATTGAGCACGACTGAATAACGACACGGAACGTGTTGTATTAGCCTTTTGAGCTTTCTTGTATTCACCAGTTACTTGATAAGCTCCCCCAATAGGCTCTAATTTAAAACTCTTCACTTTGCCTTGCTTCAATTGTGTGATGAATTGGTCTTGGCTTAGTGTTTTAGATTGATCTGAGGATTGACCACCAGCAAACCAACTTGCTGCCAGAACCAAAACAACAAAGAGCAAGATGTAAAACAGGCTATTATTAATTAACCTATTTCGATTATTTTTCATACATTTCCTCCTAAATTACTTAGACGTTACATATTGTAACATTGGTGAACAGTAACACAATAATAATTGTAACTCTATCTTAATTATTTTGTACTATATACCTCTGGTTTTAATACACCAACATAAGGTAAATTACGATAATGCTCATCATAATCCATCCCATAACCGACTACAAATTCATCGGGAATCTCTACTCCAATGTAATCAACCTTGACATGCTTGATTCTACGAGCTGGCTTATCCAAGAATGAAACCAACTTAATTGACTTAGCATGACGTGATTCAAATAGCTCTACCAAACGATCCAACGTGTATCCAGTATCAATAATGTCTTCAACAATTACTACATCACGATCACGTACCGATGTATCTAAATCTTTAATGATACGAACATCCCCAGTCGTAACGGTATTTTCGCCACCATAACTAGAAACATCCATAAAGTCATATTCCATTTTAAAATCTAAACTCTTAACGAGGTCCATCATGAACATAGCGGCTCCACGTAAAATACAAACGAGCAAAGGATTCTTACCTTGATATTCTTCCGTTAACTGTTTACCCAAACGTTGAATAGTTTCATTAATCTCCTCTTCAGAGACTAATACCTCTTTAATATCTGAATTCATGTTTTTACCTCAATCAAGTTTTATTTTGTAATGCTTACTGCCTTTTTTTAAATAATCACTCATATTATAAATTTTTTCAACCCATACTATCTGATTATCAAATAATAAAATTAAATAATTATCACGTTCATATTCAGGTATCTTTTCATTTATAAATCTCTTACTCAATTTTTGATGTTGACCATTCGACAAGAGTAATTTATCGCCACTTCTACGAGTTCGTAAAGTTATTTCATGAGGAGTATTTTCCACCGTCAACGTAAAACTCCGCTCATCTTCTAAAAGGCTAAATTTTCTATGATTAATTATCTGAGTTTGGCCTACTTTAATAGGGAAGACTTGCAAATTTTGATCTTGTACTCGTTGGATCAAAAATTGATCATAGCTTTTAATAAATTGCCATGAATCTGCTAAATCAATTGAGGCATTGGCATGATCACCTGTAACAATTTCAATTATCTGTTCAATTTGACGATTACTAATTGAAATACCCAAATTACTTTTGGTGAAGAAACTCCCCCAAAACAGTGTTTGCTGTTCCGAGTTTAAGGTTTCAACCGGCTTTATCAATCCCGTTATCTTTTCGGGTGTCTTCACTAATTTCATTGAATTCTCAATTCGAGAAAATTCTTTTTGAGCTAAATCGAGCAACGCCATAATCTGTTGTTCAAAAAAATTAAAATGTGTCAGTAGTTGTCCATTCTCTTTTTGTAATTCTGGAAAAATATTATTACGCAAGCGATTGCGCATAGTTATATTATCAAAATTAGTTTTATCCTGAACATGATGAATATCATGGATATCTGCAAAAACTGTGATATCCGATTTAGCAAAATTCAACAATGGACGTACAATCTGACCATCCGCAAATGGACGTTGTTCTTTTAGACTAACCACTTCATAGGCATTACCTGAACGGATCAGCTTCATTAAAATATTTTCGGCCAAGTCATTGGCATGATGTGCCGTCAGTAATGTATCAAAATCATTATCCTGCATAATCTTTTTGAAAAAATCATATCTGAATGACCGAGCAGCCGCTTCCATTCCAATATCATCTTGTGGCTTATTCAACCATTTAGTCGTAAAAAATTGATAACCTCTACCTACGCAAAAATTCTGAACAAACTCAACTTCCTTAGCACTTTCTGGACGTAAATCATGATCAACATTAACCACGCCAAAAAATTCTTTAGGTATGATTTCGCCAATCACATTTAACAGAACCATTGAGTCGACACCACCGGAAACAGCTACTAGAACTTTTTTAGCATGATATTTTTTCAAAACACTTTTAACAGTATTTATTATTCTATTATCTAACTCCATTACTCCTCCAAGCCCCTGAAACTAAAAAGGCTGAGACAATGTCTCAACCTTAAACTTTATTAACTGCGACGACCGCCACGGCCACCACGTTTTCCTTCTGTGTTCTTCTTAATAGTACTTAAACGTTCTTCGCTTTCCTTCATAAAACCTGACATCATATCATCAAAACTCTCTGGTTTGTGTGGACGTGATTTATGTTCATTACGTTCATGAGAATGATGTGCATGATACTTTGGCTTAGGCTTATCAGAAGCCTGTTTGATTGAAAGTGCAATCTTATGATCTTTTTCATTAAGAACTAAAACCTTTACGGTATCACCGACACTCAAAACATCGTGAATATCTTTAACGTAACCATCAGCAACTTCACTGATATGTACCATTCCGCTTTGTCCTTCTCCAAGGTCAACGAACGCCCCAAAGTTTGTAATTCCAGTAACTTTACCTTCTGTTTTAGCTCCTACTTCGACTGTCATCTAATTAAAAATAATTCCTTTCCCTATTTTTGAATCGTAGTGGTCTTAACGTCACCAGGCAAATTATATATTTGCTCACCCGGTTTACTATACATATATTTTTCCCGAATATATTTTTCTAAATAATTCGTATCATGAAGTTGCGCAACTTCAAGTTTCAAATCGCTTTGAACGGCTTTTTGTTTACTTAATTTTGTCTTACTAACTTCAATCTGTCCCATTGTATTTGCATATGTTCGATGTGCATTAAAAATCTGAACACCAAATACAACCAGAATAATTGCAAAAACAACACCAATCACTGCCATACGCCGACGATGTACCTTTTTGGCATAATTATGAGGGCCTGGTTTTGGAGGCATTTGCGATTGTTTAGGTTTCAATACAGAAACATTGGAATTTAATTTATGTACTTCCATACCACTACTCCCCTAGAAATGATTACCTTGAGTATAACAAGTTTAAGCAATTATTTGAACAATAAAATTGCCAATTTTAATCTAATTCTAATTATTTACTAAATCTCTTCGTACATGTCTTCTGATTCGTTCTTCTTAGTAGTTTCCTTAATGTTAAGGACCTTTACCTTCATTGTTTTCTCACCAAAATGTAATTCAATCACATCACCGATAGATACGTCACTAGACGATTTGGCTACACGACCATTAATGCTGGCACGACCATTATCAGTAAATTCTTTTGCTACTGTTCTTCTTTTGATAATTCTGGTAACTTTTAAATATTTGTCTAATCTCATTTTTTATCCTCTATCTTCATAAATCTCGTAATATATTTTCCCATGGGTAATATTTCCCATTCTTCTTTAGTCAATATATGCCAACGTTTGGTTAACTTTAAGTACACCAAAGCACCGATTGGTATCGTTATGACGTTCAGCAAAATGCTCTTTGATCTAGTCATAACAAATCCTGATGACAAAATAATGACCGCCAGTTTAACGATGATTGCCATCACTAAACCAGCTTTAATTAACGCTTTGATAAAACCTTTATCCAATGATAAGAAACTTCGATTGAAACCATATATACTCATGATTCCAAATAAAATTACGCATTCGCTGAGCACAGTTGCTAAAGCAGCTCCAGCAATTCCAAATTTTGGTACCAAAATAACATTCAAAGCAGCCTTGGCCACTAAAGACATCCCAAACAGTATCAATTTATGCAAATTCTTTTCATCATCACCACTTGTTACCGCAATTAATAAATTAATGAAGGAAACAATGATAATTGAAAACATATAAATACTCAAGGCTCTTGATCCATTGGTATTAGTGAACAGCATCATGTTGATCTGTGGCATTAAAGCAATCAATCCTGCTGTCTCAGCGCCTGACAACCATAAACAGACTCGTACCATCTTAGAAATAGTTTTCTTATTCTGTTCTAGACGATTACTTTCTTTCAATTGCGGCATTATTGTTGAAACAAATGAAAGTGAAATCACAATACCTAATTGCAGCAAAGGTTGGCCTCGGTCAAAAATTCCCTTTTGAATTTCAGCTTGATCTAAAGAAATTCCTGAATGCATCAATAATCGAATCATTGAGAAAGAGTCGATGAATTGATAAAAAATAGTAATCCCTGTAAATACAACGATCAAAACAATTTCCAAAGCTAATCCATGCTCTAATTTAAATGTGCCATCATCCTGATCAGCTGCTAGAAAACTATTCTTATTTCTCATAAAGGTAGCTATTAAAAGTCCAACTGCTAGTAATCCTCCAATGAAGGCACCAGCATTAGCCAACGTTCCCATATGGTAAACGTCAATCACTCCGTGACCAAATAATAGAGCACTGCCAATGATAATCACAATTCTTAAAAATTGTTCCGAAACTTGTGAAATAGCACTGGGTGTCATTAACAGATCACTTTGAAAAAATCCTCTCAAACTGGCCTCAAAAGGTATCAATAAGAAAGTTAAAGAGACTGCTCGGACCTCTAAATAAAGTCTAGGATCACCCATTAAAAAGGCTAAGTATCTTGAAGACATCCACAACAAAATTGTAACCACACAACTAGCAATCATTAAGAGAACAAAAGTCCTCTTTAATAAATTATTCTTGGCGGCATTATTTTTTTGCTGTGCAAATGTCTTCGATAGTACGACTGGCAAACCTGACAAAGCTAGCACAGAGAATATCCCATAAATTGGATAAACCTGTTGGTAGATGAAGTATCCCCGATCACCTACGATGTTTTGCAGTGGAATCCGATAAATTGCACTCAAAAGTTCTGAGAACAATGAAGCAATCGTTAAAATCCAAGTCCCCTTAATCGCCCTCGACACTTCTTTTTGCATATTAATTTTTTATTTTTTCTTTCTTCAAATTATCAAAGTCATCAGCCATTTTTTCTGCGAATACCTTCAATTGATCGAACCATTCATCTTTTTTAACACTAGCTGAATCCAAAGTAATCGTGAATCCACCATTTTTATTGTTTACCTTAGCTTTCATTGTTGTGTTAGCTAGGAATTTAAAGACTAGATCTCCCGTCAAATAATCACCGGCTTTAGGTGAAAATTTAATTGTAATCTTCTTATTCCGCATCACTACACTATTAACCAAGGACTCATCAAACGAGTTCTTTAATAAACTAACGTCTAACAAATTAGCAACCTCTTGTGGATAATCACCGAAACGATCCAACAATTCTGATTTAACTTCTTGGTAATTTTCCAAAGAGTCAATTTGACGAATTCGTTTGTAGAGTTCAACTTTTTGACGTTGATCACTAATATAGTCCTCTGGCAAATAAGCTTCTAAAGCTAAATTAATTTCTGAATTAGTCTTTTCAGCCTTGGTGTGACCACGTTTCTTAGCAACTGCATCATTTAGCATCTGCGTATACAAGTCGAAACCAACTGAATCGATAAAGCCATGTTGTTGTTTACCTAATAGATTACCGGCTCCACGAATCGACAGATCACGCATTGCAATCTTGAAACCAGAACCTAATTCAGTAAAGTTCTTAATAGCCTCCAAGCGTTGTTCACCGACCTCAGTCAAAACTTTATTAGGACGATACATCAAGTAAGCATAGGCCACTCGATTTGATCTACCAACACGACCACGGATTTGATAAAGCTGTGACAACCCATAACGATCAGCATTCTCTACCACTAAGGTATTGGTATTAGGCATATCAACACCAGTTTCAATAATTGTTGTTGTTACCAATACATCATAATCACCAGCCAAATAGTCGGAAATAACACCTTCCATTTGAGTCTCATTCATTCGCCCATGAGCTGTTGCAATTCGAGCATCTGGTACCAAGGACTGCAATTGATCCGCCACTTGATCCATATCTTCAACTCGATTGTGTAAATAAAAGACTTGACCACCACGGGCCATTTCTCGTTTAATCGCGCCGGCAATCACCTGATAATTTTGTTCCATAACATAGGTCTGAACTGGATAACGATTGCTAGGGGCAGTTTCAATCAAAGACAGATCACGAACTCCAAGCATTGACATATTCAGAGTTCTCGGAATTGGTGTTGCCGTTAAAGTCAGAACATCAACGTTACTCTTTAACTGCTTAATCTTTTCCTTGTGTTTAACGCCAAAACGCTGTTCCTCATCAATTATCAACAATCCAATATCATGGAATTTAACATCCTTCGAAAGCAAACGATGTGTTCCCACAACAATATCAACTGACCCGTCTTCTAATTTCTCAATAATTTCTTTGCTCTGCTTACGAGTCTGGAAACGTGATAGCATTCCAATCTCTACTGGAAAGCCAGCGAAACGTTCCTTCATAGTTTCATAATGCTGTTGAGCTAGCAATGTTGTTGGTACTAAAAAGACTACTTGCTTACCTGCCTCAACCGCTTTGAAGGCCGCTCTCAATGCTACTTCAGTTTTACCAAATCCAACATCACCAACTAAAAGTCGATCCATTGGATGTGGTTTTTCCATATCACGTTTGATTTCGTCGACAGATCTTAATTGATCAGGCGTTTCAGGATATGGAAAGGCATTGTCAAAATCATTCTGCATCGAATCATCTTTAGGAAAAGCAAAGCCTTTCTCCGCTTCACGTTTAGCGTAGAGATCTATCAAGTCATCAGCAATATCTTCAATATTAGACTGAACTCGACGTTTAGTCTTTTGCCACTCATTACCACCTAATTTGTTGATTTTAGGTGACTTACCTTCAGCTGAGACGTACTTCTGAACCATATCCAATTGGGTAACTGGAATAAACAAGCGACCATCGTCACGGTACTCAATCGTAATGTAATCTTGATGCTTACCGTCGACTTCCATTGTCTGCATACCGATAAACTTACCAATACCATGATTGACATGAACGACGTAATCGCCTGGTTTTAATTCGTTATAACTCTTTAATCTTTCAGCATTAGCCAAAGTTTGATGACGGCGTTTTTTCGGTTGCTTGTTGAAAAGTTCTTTTTCAGTAATAACGGCTAATTTTTGTTCAGGCATTTCAAAACCAGAACTCAATGTAGCATTCATAATTTGTGTCTGATCTTCAATAACTTTATCAGCAGTGGTTAAAGTTGCTTTAATTCCAAAATCAACCAAAGTATTATTGATTGCTGCTATCCGTTTTTCATTACTAATGGTTAACAAAACGGTGTACTTTTGCCTTTGCCAACGTTCAACTTCTGACTTTAACAGCGGCATTTGACTGAAAAATTGTTGCATTGTTCGAACTGGTACATTTTGCAATTGATTCAAACGAATATGTCCCATTCCTTGTTGGAAAGCTGACAAATAGATTTGAGCCAATTTATTATCCTTGATTAAATCAACAAAGCTCTGACGGATCTTCTGTTCTGGCAAAGCTTTACCAAATTCCAATTGACTAGCTAACCAAGATTGATTCTCGGCTTGACTATCATTGGATTGTTCAATCAATCGGTTATATTCATTAAAGATGATGACATCATCAGAATCTAAGTAATCCAATAAACTCTTAGGTTGTTCAAAAAGATAATCAGCAATTCGACCGATATTTTCTGGACGAATTCCTTCTGATAGTTCTTCAATTGTTTGACCAAAGTTTGTCCGCAAATTTTCCTTAACATCTTTATCATCTGACGATTTCAATTGGCGATCATAACTCTTTTGTAGCTTAGCTAACCCCGTTTCAACTTGTTCGTCGGTAACAATTCGATCTTGTGCTGGCAAAATTTGAATTTTCTTTAACTCTTCAATACTTCGTTGCGTTTCAGTATCGAAGTACTTAATCTTTTCAACTTGATTACCGAAGAAGTCAATTCGCACCGGATTATCAACATTTAATGGATAAATATCAACAATATCACCACGAATGGCAAAATCACCCGGTTTGGCAACTAACTTATCCTTTACATATCCCATCTGAACAAATTGTTGATTTAAATCTTCTAAATCATATTCTTCGTTTACTTCAATTCTTAATTGGGCAGACTTAAAGAGCTCTTTTGCTGATAATTCATACTCTAGACCGGCAATTGATGTTACAACTATGCCCGGTTTATCATCCGCCAAAAAGCTTAAGGTATCTAATCGTTGACTCAGTTCATCCGGTGAACTGGTTGCTATTTCTGTCGAAATTGATTCTTCAACGGGGAAAATATGAACAGCGTCGCTGTTCAATAAATTTAAGTCGTCATATAGCTTATTTGCATGAAAATTAGTATTCTCAACAATCAAAATCTTCTTATTTAATTGTCTTAAAGTATCCAATGCAAAAAGGGAAATTGTTGATCCCGTTAAACCTGTCAATAAATTCTTTGTTTCAGGCTTAACTTGACTAATAAATTCCCCTAAGTCCAACTTATTTGTAATGAAATTTATTAAATTCAATTTTTGCCCCCTTTTAATCTTCTAATTATACTTGTTCATTAATTGATCAATGCTACTACCAGCAACCCAATCTTTAACCATATCAACTGCTTGATCGATACCTGATAAAGCCACTGGCTCTTGATCTTTACTGAATGGTGTCAACACCCAATTGACTACTGTTTGGCGATCAGGATGTTGTATACCAATCTTAATTCGTTTGAAATCTTTAGTACCCACAGCAGAGATTATACTCTTAATACCATTGTGACCACCAGCAGAACCCTTTGTTCGTAATCTGACTTTTCCAATAGGCATATCTAAGTCATCTTGAATTACCAGCATTTCCTCAGGTTTGATCTGATAGTATCCCATTAAAAAATTAACAGCACGGCCAGATTCATTCATAAATGTGAGCGGCTTAACTAGAAAAACTGTTTCACCGTCAACTTTGAATTTGCAGTACTCAGCCTCAAAATCTTTTTTCATTTGTGTTTGACCATATTCATCCATCAATCTATCGATGGTCATAAAGCCCATATTATGCTTTGTTCGATCGTATTTCTTTCCTGGATTTCCTAAGCCAACAATTAGTTTCATATTTAATATACCTCATTTCGAACTTACATTATATCATGTCAAAAATACTATTTTTTCACTTTTTTCACAATCAGCTTGTTTATTTACCTTAATTATTTGTATAATGGGTCAGGAACATATTATTTTCGAAGGGATGATATTTTATAATGACAACTCCAACAAACGAAAAGAACCACCAAAAAGTACTTCTAGTTGGTGACGGTGCTGTAGGTTCAACATTTGCCTACGCAATGACACTTCAAGGTATTGCTCAAGAACTAGTTATCTGTGATATCGCTAAAGACAAGATTAAGGGTGACGCAATGGACCTTGCAGATGCAATTCCATTCTCATTCCCTAAGAACATTCACGCTGGTGAATATTCAGATGCTAAGGATGCTGATATCGTAGTTATCACAGCCGGCGCTCCACAAAAACCAGGTGAAACAAGACTTGACCTTGTTAACAAGAACTTAAACATCTTGAAGACAATCGTTGATCCTATTGTTGAATCAGGATTCAATGGTATCTTCGTAGTTGCTGCTAACCCAGTTGATATCTTGACATACGCTACTTGGAAACTTTCAGGCTTCCCTAAGGAACGTGTAATTGGTTCAGGTACATCACTTGATACTGCTAGATTACAAAAATTCGTTGGTGAAGAATTAGATCTTGACCCTCGTTCAGTTCATGGTTACATCATGGGTGAACACGGTGATTCAGAATTCGCTGCATGGTCACATCTAACAATCGGTGGCGTTACAATGGCCGAATGGATGGAAAGCCACCCAGAAATCACTAAAGACACACTTGACAAGATCTACAAGAAGACTGTTAACGCAGCTTACGACATTATCAATACTAAGGGTGCTACATTCTATGGTATCGGTACTGCTCTTGCAAGAATCTGCAAGGCTTTGCTAAGCGACGAAAACACTGTTCTTCCATTATCAAACATGATGAGTGGTCAATATGGCGTTTCAGACATCTATATCGGTTCACCTGCTATTGTTAACCGTAAAGGTCTAAAACAAATTATCGAAGTTCCATTGAATGATGAAGAATCAGCACAAATGAAGAAATCAGCTAAGGAACTTGAAAAGATCCTTAAAGATGGCTTCGAAGCTACAGGTATCAAGGGTCGTCAATAATCCTTAATGCATGTATAAAAAAGACTGAAACAAATGAAAATTTGTTTCAGCTTTTTTTTTATCCTGAATTACTGTATTATTAATTCAATTATAGATAGATTGGATGTGAATATATATGTTAGTTAAGTCACTTGTACTAAAAAAGGACAAGCTTACGACAGTAAAAGAAACTGTCACACTAGAAGAAGCATTAAAAGTCCTAGAAGACTCAGGTTTCCGCTGTGTGCCAATTTTGGATGAAAGTGGACAAATATTTAGGGGTAATATCTACAAGATGCACATCTACCGTCACAAGTCTCGTGGTGGCGATATGAGCTTACCTGTAACTACACTTATGAAGAACGCTACTAAAACAATCAGCGTAGACTCACCTTTCTTCAAAGTATTCTTTAACATTAAGGATTTGCCTTACATTGCTGTTTTAGATGAAAATAATTTATTTTATGGAATCTTAACCCATGCAAGACTTCTTAGCATGTTATCAGATGCTTGGAACCTTGATATTAGTAGTTACGTTTTGACTGTTAGTTCTTCTGGCGACCGTGGCGACCTAGAAAAGATGTCAAAAATCTTTGCTAAGTATGTTTCTGTGGCCGCTTGTATGACCTTGGATGCCAAATCAAATGAAGTTGTACGAAGAACTCTATTTACTTTACCATCAGGTACTGATATCGATACTTTAAAAGAAATTATCAAACGTCTTGAAAAGAAGAGCTTCGTAGTTTCAGAAATCGATGATTTGAAATCTGGTAAGATCTTAGATAAGAACACACTATAGTCCTTATCTAAAACAATATTTCTAAAACAAAACCTTTTCTAAAAACAAAACCTAAAAGTCCGTTCTAGTTGAACTACGTCAACTAGAGCGGACTTTTTATAGTCTTTTGATTTTAAACGCTGGCTCAGCACGAAAGCGATTCAATTCCTCATCAACAGGATGACTTTTAAAATACTGTAATTGATATTCCTCCATCAAATCTCGTTGAAACCTGTCAACATAAGGTTTGTTACGATCAATAAGAATCTGATACCTCTTATACTCACCATTTTGCATGAACTTATACCATTCTTCATTAATCATAGTTGACACTTCTTTTCCTTTTCTAAAATCCCAACCAGAGAATACTACCATTTTCATTCATGTAACAATTATTTGCGTTTAATTTTTTAAAATAGCACAGAAGAAAATTTTAAATTAAAGCGTGGACATACTTAAACTCCCGTCTTCCGCAAGAATTGGAAATGTGTTGGAACGCTATGGACGTGAACACATTTCCAATTCTTACTCCAGACTAAATTATTTTTCTTGAGATAAGTATGTTTAAAAATAATATAGTCTAATTAGATAAAAGCAGCCTCTATTAAGAGATTCAAGTAAGATATCTTGAATACTTAATGGAGGCTGTTCTTTTTAGATTATAAATTAAAACACTGATAATACTAGAGCTAGGAACCTAGTCGGTAGTAAAAAATCTGTGGGTCCTCAGTGGTGCGTTTTTACTTAACTTGCGTAGCAAGGTTAGTAAAAGACCGAGCTTCGAGATCCATGATTTCGCACAAAGTGTGGAATTATTAGCTTGAAGTCGTGTCCACCACGTTCCAGCGGCTCACAATTTTTTTGAGGACGACGGCATATTTCAACTATATTAGTTGGTATTTAGCTACAACCAAATTTAAGAAAGAACTTTGATAGAGGCCATCCTATTTATTATTTAGCAAAACAATATTTCTCTTTCTTAACTAGAACTAATATTTATAAACTCGAGGCAATCTTTCACTCAAACAGCAAAGAATTTCATAACTGATCGTACCAGCATACTTAGCTGCATCCGTTGCAGTGATTTCTTCATTACCGTCTTTACCAATCAATGTAACTTTTGTACCAACTGGTAATTCCTTAGGTAAGCGAACCATGAATTGATCCATGCAAACACGGCCAACGCTTTGACAACGTTCTCCATTGATCAAAACATCGCACCCTTGCATTCTTCTCAGCCAGCCATCTGCATAGCCAAGAGGAATTGTACCGATCCACTCATCTTCCTTGCTAGTATAAGTGGCACCGTATCCAACACTTTGTCCAGCTTTGATTTTTTTAACAAATGTAAGTTCTGAATACAAACTTAAAGCTGGTTCTAGTTCATATGGTAATTTTGTAATATCAGTTCCTGATGGATTCAAACCGTACAAGGCTAAACCGTATCTAACCATATTGACGGCTAAATCTTTATGCCACAAAGCTGTAGCGGAATTAGCACAGTGAACGTAAGTAAATTTAGTTGGTAGATCACTAGACATTTCTTTGAAATTCTTAACCTGTTTTTCAAAGTAACTTTCATCAGGACTATCAGCAGTTGCAAAGTGTGTAAACAGTCCTTCAGGAGTAAACGATTCCTTATGTTCATTTAAAAAGTTGCAGGCTTCAATCAGACTAGTCTTGTCTTGGAAACCAATTCGACCCATACCGCTATCGACAGCAATATGAACTTTCAAATTAGTAACTCTTAGTTCTACAGCTACCTTCAACCAATCTAAACTACCGACTGTTAACGAAATATCAGCACGTGCGGCCACTTTAGCGTATTCTACGGGAACTATACCCAAAACTAAAATAGGCGCTGTAACGCCACTATTTCGAATTTCTAAGCCTTCATCTAATGAGGCTACACAAAGTCCAGATGCTCCAAATTCAATTTCTGACTGAGCAACTTTAACTAAGCCATGACCATAGGCGTTAGCTTTTACAACAGCAAAAACTTTTGTTCCTTCAGGAACGGCCTCTAGTTCATTTTGTAAATTTCTTTTTAACTTTGATAAGTCTACTTCAACATAGGCTGGACGATGAATTGATGGTAACATTTTACTTCTCCTCCTCTAGAATAACCTCAGTTATTACTAGTTCATCTGTATCTGATATCGATACATGAATATTACCCTTGAAAATTTCAGTTTTGATATAAGGTTGACCCGATTCATGATTCAAAACACTCAAATCATGAAATCCAATTCCACGAAGGCCAGTACCCATAGCTTTTGTAAATGACTCTTTTACAGAAAATCTTCCCGTTAGGTATGTCATCTTAGCTTTTTCGGTATTAAGATTATTAAAAACCTCAATCTCATCTTCATTTAAAATTTTCTCTAAAAATCGAGGGTGACGACCATAAATCTTTCGTACACGGTCAATTTCTGCAATATCTATACCTAATCCTTTGATCATAATTTCTCTCGCAATCTATTTTTTTAATTAATAAATTGAAAAGCTTCCAATTGAAGTAAAGCACAATTTTCAATTTCTTGCAGTTTCAATCAACAACTAAATTAAAACTTGTTTGATTTAAGCTTAAATCATAGCATTTTCAGACAACTTTTCAAGTTTATCAAGTCTAAATTATCTTGGCAGGTCTATTTTACTGTAAAAAAAAAGCCAAAGTAAAATAATTTACCTGGCTTAATTATTATAATTATATTTGCAATAACTATAATTCATATTTAAAAATTATAGATTTGTTCTGATCTTGAATGACTTTTTGCTACGACCATTACGTTTATTGTCATGTTCGCGACGCTTGCCACCCTTGTCATCATGATGTCCTCCATCACGACGGTCGCTGTTACGGCGTCTGCCATTGCCACTGCCACCACGGTGATCTCCACCACCACGATGTCCGTTGAACTTACCACGACGACCATGACCTGAACGACTGTGACTTACCTTACGTGAAGGAAGTGGTCTTTCAGGAGCAATCTTAACAGGAACACTTTGAGCATCCTTGATTGATTCACTTAAGAAAATACGAGCGATATCTTCGGCAGAATAATCTGCTAACAATTCTTGAACAGCTGAATCGAAACGATCCAAGTGTTTGTCATGTTCCAAAGTATCTTTAATATCTTGCTTAACTGATTCCAATTGTCCTTTAAGAACTTCTTTGTCAGTAGGTTGAGCAAGTGGTTCCATACGTTTCTTAGTTAAGTTTTCAATTGTACGTAGGTAGCCCATTTCATTTGGTGTAACGAATGTTACAGAAACACCAGAATGTCCGGCACGACCTGTACGGCCAATACGGTGAACATAACTATCAGGATCTTGAGGAATATCATAGTTATAAACATGTGATACACCAGAAATATCCAATCCACGAGCAGCAACATCAGTTGCAACTAAGAAGTCCAACTTACCAGCTTTAAACTTACGTAAAACGCTAGTTCTCTTATCCTGTGATAAGTCACCATGAATACCTTCAGCATTATAACCACGAGCTTGTAAGCCACGTGTAAGTTCATCAACACGACGCTTTGTACGACCAAAGATCAAAGCTAACTCTGGAGCTTGAACATCGAATAAACGAGTCATCAAGTCAAACTTTTCAAATTCTCTAGCTTTAACAAAGTATTGATCGATCTTATCAGCAGTCAATTCTTTTGACTTGATCTTAACGATTTGAGGATCTGTCATAAACTTATCAGCAATTTTCATGATAGGTTTTGGCATTGTAGCTGAGAATAGCAATGTTTGATGTTTGTTTGGAACGTTTGAAAGGATACTTTCAATATCTTCAACGAATCCCATATCTAACATTTCATCAGCTTCATCAAGAACAACGGTATTAACGTTGCCAAGTTTCAAGGTGTGACGGTTGATGTGGTCAAGCATTCTTCCGGGAGTACCAACCACGATCTGAGGGTGATTCTTCAAGGCACGGATCTGTCTTCTAATATCTGATCCACCATAAACACTTTGAACCTTAACCTTCTTGTCACTACCTAAGCGGTAAAGTTCTTCCTGTGTTTGAATAGCTAATTCTCTAGTTGGAGAGATAATCAATGCTTGAATATTACTTGATTGAGTATCAACGGCATTTAAAATTGGTAAACCAAAGGCTGCCGTCTTTCCTGTACCAGTTTGAGCTTGGCCAATTACGTCGGCCCCACTCATAACTAGTGGAATAGTTTGAGCTTGGATGGGTGTTGTTTCTTCGAAACCGGCTTCATTAATAGCGCTCAGTAATCTGGGATCTAAATCTAATTCTTTAAATTTCACAAATGTCCTCCATTTTTTAAAACACGATAAATAACAATCTATCTACTCTACCATGTTTTATGAACAATCTCAATCGACAAGACTAAATTAGTTCATGTAAAACGTTTTCTAAGTGAATTCCATGGCTACCCTTTAATAAAATCGTGTCATTGGGCTGTAATTCTTCTTTTAATTTTGTAGTTAATTCTTCCAACTGATCCTTTTCGAACCAAAAAAGATCGTTTGTTTCATATTTAGCACTGAGTTTATTGCGTAAATACTTCATATAGTCACCAACAAGATAAACTTTGGCAAAATCTTCTTTATTAATATGGCTTGCTAAGGACTCATGGAGCGTTTCCGATGCCTGACCTAACTCTAGCATATCGCCTAAGACAATCAATTTACGACCTGTAGTCTTAATATCCTTCAAACTGTTAAGTACTTCGATAGCTGCAGTTGGATTAGAGTTATAAACATCACTCAAAATATCAGCACCATTTTGAGCTTTCATCCATTCAGTACGGTTGGCTGTCACAAATAAATCTTTCAATGCTTGTTGCATAGCTTCCGGCTTAATATGAGACATTTTACCTACTAGCATTGCAGCCAAAGCATTATTAACATTGTATTCACCCATCATTGGGATTTCGAAATCTAGTTCGGGCCACAAATTAGTTTTAAAACTAGTGGTCGTTTTACCAGGATTAATTTCCGTTGCATACAAGTCATTATTATCATGATTACCAAAAGTTGCTTGTCTTTGACTAACTTTTTTAGCACGCTCCAACAGTAGTGGTTCATCCCCATTGTAAACAAAGGTTCCATCTTCGTTAAGATGATCGACGATTTCCATTTTTGCATCAGCAATTTTAGCTCTAGTACCAAAAAATTCAATGTGCGCTTCACCAATCATTGTAATAACGGAAATATCAGGGTTAGCAATATCGCTCAAATGGTCAATTTGACCAGGACGATCCATTCCCATTTCGACAACTAAAACTTCAGTATTAGTTGGCATATTCAAAATTGTGTATGGCACACCAATTTCATTATTGAAGTTTTGTGGAGTTTTAGCAACATTATTGCTCGTACTTAAAATTTTGGCAATCATATCTTTAGTCGTTGTTTTACCGTTACTACCTGTCACAGCAACAACTTTAGGATTTACTTTCTTTAAATAATACTTAGCTAAATTTTCAAAAGCTTCTGAAACATTTTTTACAACAACGTAAGGTACTTCGTCGTTAGGAACTTCGTGATCACTTTGCCAAATAGTCGCACTGATACCATTCTTAATTGCACTATTAATAAACTCATGTCCATCACGTTCCCCCTGCAATGGAAAAAATAAATCACCAGTTTTAGCTTTACGACTGTCGAAACAAACCCCTGTTATTTCAACATCTTCAACGTTGTCACTTTCAATTTTTAATGCAGAGTAAACTTCCCTTAACTTCATCTTCATAGAAAAACTTCCTTAATTTGAAAAAATAATTTTATAAGATATAAACAAAAAAAGAGTATACTAAGATACTTAGAAAGGATTTGATGTATATGACATCTAATACAAGTGATACTCCCGAACCGAATAATTATTGGAAAAAGAATCTAATAGTTTTATGGTTTAGTACTTTTGTATCAGGTATTGGCTTTAGTATGATTACACCTTTTATGCCATTATACATTAACCAGTTAGGTAATTTCACAAAAAGTCAACTTGTGATCTGGAATGGTATTGCCTTCTCATCGACCTTTTTGGTCATGGCGATCATTTCTCCTATTTGGGGTAAGATTGCTGACCGTCGAGGTCGGAAATTAATGCTGATCCGGGCTTCACTTGGTATGGCGATTGTTATTTTCCTACAGGCCTTCGTAACTGCACCTTGGCAATTAGTTGTTTTAAGACTCCTTCAAGGTGTCTTTTCTGGATTTGTTAGTAACTCCAATACGTTAATTGCTTCAACAGCTCCTAGATCTGAAAGTGGAAAAGCCTTGGGTACCTTAAACACCGGTGTTATCTCCGGTACTTTATTAGGTCCACTGGTCGGCGGTGTAATTGCACAATATTTTGGTTATCGAATTCCCTTTATGATAACCGGCTCTCTACTTTTCATTGCTTTCATCTTGGTTACTATCTTCATCAAAGAAGATTTCAAACCAATTCCCAAAGGTGAAGAGGAATCAACTAAGGAAATTTTCCACAAGTTGAAAAATCCTAATCTCATTTTGGCAATGTTTGTCACAACCATGATCATTCAGACCTCTAACAACTCAATCAATCCGATCATCAGTTTGTACGTTAAACAATTGATGCACAATTCTAGTCAGGTCACGTTGGTTGCCGGAGTCGTTGCAGCGATGCCAGGTATTGCTAATATTATTGCGGCACCTAGATTTGGTGCTTTGGGTGATAAGATTGGAACGGGGAAAATTTTAGTTGGCGGATTAATCTTTGCCATCTTGGTTTACATTCCACAAGCCTTCGTCACTAATGTTTGGCAGCTAGCTGCTTTGAGATTCTTAGTTGGCGTTTCCGATGCCTGCTTGGTCCCTCAAGTTCAGACAATCCTAGCCAAATACACTGATCCAAAATACACTGGTAGAATCTTCGGATATAATCAGTCATTCCAATCAGTTGGTAATGTCTGTGGACCACTTCTAGGTTCTTATATCACCAGTGCTTTAAGTTATTCCGCTGTCTTTATCAGTACTAGTGGTTTAGCTTTGATCAACTTTATCTGGGTTTATACACATTTGAAATCAAAGAAAAGCAAAGTCAAAATATAAAGCTTTGCAAAAAAAATAAGCCATCCATTCGGATGACTTTTTTTACTTGTTTGACAAGCCATATTTCTTGTTGAAACGGTCGATACGTCCATCTGCTTGAGCAAACTTTTGTTTACCAGTGTAGAAAGGATGTGAATCTGATGAGATTTCAACACGAATTAATGGATATTCGTTACCTTCGTAATCAGTTGTTTCTTTTGATTCAACAGTTGAACCAGCTAAGAATTTCTTACCTGTTGATGAGTCCATAAATACAACTTGATGGTAATCTGGGTGAATTCCTTGTTTCATTCTATGTCGCTCCTTTGCCATAAATCTTTTACAGAAATATAGATTAAATTACTAACAGTGTCTAATAATATCATGAGTTACACAATTATTCAATACCATTCTAATAATGTAAGTAAACCTTAGCACTAGAAACTGAATCAATTAGATCTTGATCGTGATCGATTAACAACATCGTTGGATGTTGTTTTTTTATTGCCTCGATAATTTGTTGACGTGTAATTACGTCTAAATAATTCAACGGTTCGTCCCAGAAATAGAGATTAGCCTTTTCTGATAAACTGACTGCTAGTGCGACTTTTCGACGTTGTCCCTGACTCATTTGTTCAATCGGTTGTTCAAAAAGATAACGTTCAAAACCTAATTTACGTAAATTAGAAAAAATCAATTCTGGTTCGATTTGTTTTTGTTCCGCTAACTGTCTGATAGTGCCTTGCAACTCATTGTCTTGACGTAGATAAGAAATTTTTAACCCTTTAACCAATTGAATATCTCCGCTTTGTTCAAAAAAATGAGACAATCCTAAAATACTTTTGACCATTGAACTTTTTCCAATTCCATTGGGTCCCATAAGTGAAACGACTTGATTCACTTCTATTTTAAAATCAACTTTAGGAACCACTATCGCACTCTTTTTCAAGGATAAACCAACTACCTGTAGAAGAACCTTAGGGTACTTTAATTCTTGATAATTAAATTTTAATGGACTTTCAATCTCAATATTCTTCAATAAAGACTGCTTCTCACTTACCGATTTATCAATTCGTTTCAGGACATGTTGGGCCTTCTTCATCATCTTTCTGGCAGTACTATCAGGATTGACTTCCGATTCCAATGCCCAATTTCTTCGTTCGTTAGCTGTGACCTTTAAACGATTAATATCTTTTTGCAACTGCCTCTTTTGAGATAATTCTCGTTCATCCTGATAATTCTTTTGCCGTTGCCAAGTATCGAAGTTTCCTTTATAAATCGAAATTTCGTTTCGATCAATTGATATTACATGATTAATCACTGGATTTAAAAAACTTTTATCATGACTTATAACTATAAATCCCTTTTTACCTTTTAAGTAATTAGCTACTGTTTTTCATCCTTCAACATCTAAGTGATTCGTCGGTTCATCAAGCAATTGAAAACCTGATTCATCGAGAAACAGAATAGCCAACAACACTTTAGTTTGTTCACCCGGACTTAAATTAGAAAATTTTCGTTGCAAAATATCGGCGTTCAGTTGCAACTTTTCTAATTCAATTTCAATTTTCCAAAGATCGTAATCTTCTAAATGTGCTAAATTCTTAACAACTTCAACGGTTGGCACATTTTTATCAACAACCGTCTGTGGATAATAATAAAAGTTCAGATTAGAAATTATTTCCCCTGAAAAGTTTAATTGCCCCATTATCATCTTTAATAAAGTTGTCTTACCTCGGCCATTACGTCCTATCAGACCCAATTTCCACGACTCATCTATTTTCAAATTGATTTTGCTGAAAAGATCTGTTGCCATTTGGTCATATCTAAAACTAGCATCTTTTATTTGTATTGTTCCCATAAGAAAAATACCCCCGATGTAGTCAAAGGCTTACTTGGACTACATAAATTTATATGATGTATTAAAGAATTTTTTCTCAACTTTAAAACTCCCTTTCGTTTCCACATAATTATTTATGTAGTTCAATCTTTTTACTAGATACCGCATCAATTAAATCCTGATCATGATCAATTAACAACATCGTTGGATGTTGTTTTTTTATTGCCTCGATAATTTGTTGACGAGTAATTACGTCTAAATAATTTAACGGTTCGTCCCAGAAATAAAGATTAGCCTTTTCTGATAAACTGACTGCTAGTGCGACTTTTCGACGTTGTCCCTGACTCATTTGTTCAATCGGTTGTTCAAAAAGATAACGTTCAAAACCTAATTTACGTAAATTAGAAAAAATCAATTCTGGTTCGATTTGTTTTTGTTCCGCTAACTGCCTGATAGTGCCTTGCAACTCATTGTCTTGACGTAAATAAGAAATTTTTAAATTATTGGCAACATGGATCTGTCCAGCCTGTTCAAAAGGCTGTGACAAACCTAGAATTTGTTTAAAGATAGTTGTCTTACCAATTCCGTTAGGTCCAATCAAGGATACTACTTGATTTCGTTTCACTTTGAAATCAACTGTTGGTGTCACAATATTCTCATGTTGTAATGTTAAATTTTCTACCTGTACAAATACGTCAGGATGCGATAATTTTTCGTAATTTAGTTCGATAGGGGCTTCTATTTCGATATTTTTCAATAAAGTTTTCTTCTCATCGATAGCCGAATTAACTCGACGTTCAGCCGTTTTGGCCTTTTTCATCATCTTAGCTGCCTTAGTCCCAATGAAGCCTTTATCCAAATGCACTTTTTCAGTGTAATGCTTTCTATTCTTATGCGATTCAGTTTGTCTGGACCAGTTCTCACGTTTAACCGCTGTTTCATGAAGTCGATTAATATCTTTCTTTAACTGCTCCTTTTCAGCCAACTCTGACTGATCTTGACGTTCTTTTTGTTCTTGCCAAGTATCAAAATTTCCTTTGTACACTACTACGTCACTACGATCAATTGAAATAACATGGTCAATTACTGGATTCAAGAAGCTCTTATCATGACTAATCACAATAAAGCCTTTTTTACTCTTGAGATATTCTGAAACAATCTTTCTACCTTCAATATCTAAGTGATTAGTTGGTTCATCAATTAATTGAAATCCTGATTCATCAATAAACAAGATTGCCAACAATACTTTGGTCCGTTCACCTGGACTCAAGGTTGAAAACTCTTGCCGCAAAACGTCTACGTCAACTTGCAACTTTTCTAATTCAATTTCGATTTTCCAAAGATCATAATCTTCTAAATGTGCTAAATTCTTAACTACTTCAACGGTTGGCACATTTTTATCAACAACCGTCTGTGGATAATAATAAAAATTCAAATTGGAAAGGATTTGGCCTTGATACTGTAACTGTCCTAACAACATCTTCATCAAAGTTGTTTTTCCACGACCATTACGTCCGATTAAACCTAATTTCCAGCTCTCATCAATCTTTAAATTTAAAGCATTGAATAAATTATCCACCATTTGATCATATTTAAAACTGACATTTTCTATTTGAATTGTTCCCATAAAACAACACCCCACTTAAGGTGCGGGTCAGATCGACTTGGTTTGCTCATTCTTTTCGACAAAAAAGAGAACGCTAAACAGCGTTCCCTAATTGTTTTTGGGAAGCACTGTTGAGAATTTAAGCCGAGCCAAACTACACACCATATATTTCTATACTTGTATAATTTTGAACTCTAGCTTATTTTCTCAACGGCGCACTTCCTCTCTTGTATTAAACTATCACTAAATCTACCAATTTAAATCCTTAAAGTCAAGACTAAACTAAATCATCTTCGCCAATCAGCTTAACATCAGCATTTAAACAATGTAATTTCCAAACGACTTGATCATAACCACGCAGAATATTTTCAGCATGATCAATCACTGTTTGACCATCAGCCAACAAACCGGCAATCATCAAGCAAGCGCCAGCTCTGATTTCATCGGCACTAACATTAGCACCCTTCAATTGAGCTCCACCATGAACAAAAATCAAATCATTTTCGCTTGTGATATTAGCACCCATCTTAGTCAATTGAGAAATATGTTTTACTCGCTTGGGATAGATAGTATCAACAATCATTGCTTCACCACTGGCTTTCATCAGTAATGGCGTAATTGGTTGTTGCAAATCTGTAGCAAAACCAGGATATGGCATTGTCTTGATGTTAACAGCCTTTAAGTTGGGAGATGGCTTCACGTAAATGCTGTCTTCTCCAACTTCAAGGTTCACACCCATTTCATCTAATTTAGCTAAAAAGGCATCCAAATGTTCACTGATGATATTCTTTACCAAAATATCGCCACCATTAGCTGCAGCTAAACTAAGATAGGTTCCTGCTTCAATACGATCTGGGATAATAGTATGAGCATTATTTGAACGTAAGGTATCAACACCTTCGATACGAATTGTTTCGGTACCTACGCCACGGATAGTTGCTCCCATATTGTTCAAAAACGTTGCTAGGTCAATGATTTCAGGTTCCTTGGCAGCATTTTCAATTATAGTTGTTCCTTTAGCTTTAACAGCAGCCAGAATCACATTAATTGTTGCACCAACTGAAACCATATCTAAAAAGATTTTTGCTCCTTTAAGACCTTCTTCAGGAGCTGTAATAATGATTTGCCCGTGTCTGTTCTCAACGTGTGCACCTAGTGCTTCAAATCCTTTAATATGTTGATCAATTGGACGTGGTCCGATGTCATCCCCACCTGGGAAACCAACAACAGCTTTACCAAAACGGCCTAGCATTGCTCCCATAAAGTAATATGAAGCTCGCAAACTACTAACTTTTCCACTAGGCAATTCAGCAAATTGGATATTAGTTGGATCAATTTTTAATACATCATTATTCATTTCAGAAGTAACGTTCATATCTTTTAAAATTGAACGCAAATTTTTTACATCTCTAATTTGTGGTACTGAATCTAACACTACAGGTGTATTAGACAAAATAGCAGCTGGAATCAAGGCTACAGTACTATTCTTAGCCCCGCCAATTGTTACTTCACCTGATAATTTCTTTCCACCGTTGATTACAAGTTTTTGCATAAGCTTTTTCCTAACTATATTTGACTACTTCAAGAGAAGACTACATGTTGTCTTCTTCAAGGCCTGAAGCTGCACCGATAAAGCCTTTGAATAGGCCTTCTGGCTTAGTAGGTCTTGACAAGAATTCTGGATGGTATTGAGCAGCAATGAAGAACTTGTTTTCAGGAATTTCGATAACTTCAACCAAGTGGTTATCTGGTGAAACACCTGAGAATACTAGTCCAAGATCTTCAAATTGTTTACGATATTCATTGTTAAATTCATATCTGTGACGATGTCTTTCTTGGATAACTGATTGATTGCCATAAGCAGCAGCTGTCTTTGAACCTGGTTTTAATTTACATGGGTAAGCACCTAAACGTAATGTACCACCACGGTCTTCAACATCTTTCTTATCTGCCATAATGTCGATGATCTTGTTTGCTGCATCTGGATCAACTTCACCTGTTGTAGCATCTTTGATACCAGCAACATCTCTAGCAAATTCAATACTTGCCATTTGCATACCTAAACATAGTCCAAGATATGGAACATCATTTTCACGAGCATACTTAATAGCAGCAATCATACCTTCAAGGCCACGACTACCAAAACCACCTGGTACTAGAATACCATCAGAATCTTTAAGATAATCGGCAACATTGTCATCATTGATAAGGTCAGCTGAAATCTTTTCAATCTCTATCTCTGTATTATAAACATATCCAGCTGAACGAAGTGCTTCAGTAACGGAAATGTAAGCATCTTGTAATTTAGTATATTTACCAACTAGAGTGATCTTTGTCTTATGTTTCAAGTTGTTAACACGGTCAACCAACTTATGCCAATCTGTCATATCAGCTGGTTTTGTATCTAAGTGCAAGTAACGACATACAATGTCATCAAAGTTTTGTGCTTGTAGATTCAATGGAACGTCATACAATGACTTAGCATCACGTGATTCGATAACTGCTTCAGAATCAACATCACAGAATGATGCAATCTTGTCTTTCATACTTTGTGGCATTGGAAGTTCAGTTCTAACAACCAAGATATTAGGTTGGATACCGATACCACGTAATTCTTTAACACTGTGTTGTGTTGGTTTTGTCTTCATTTCGCCAGCTGCCTTCAAGTAAGGTACTAGTGATGTATGAATATAAACAACATTTTCTGAGCCAACTTCGGCCTTCATTTGACGCAATGCTTCTAGGTATGGTTGTGATTCAATATCACCAACAGTACCACCAACTTCAGTAATAATAACATCTGAATCTGTTGTAGTTGCAGCACGCATGATTTTTTGTTTGATCATATCTGTAATATGTGGAATAACTTGAACAGTTGCACCGTTATAATCACCACGACGTTCGCGACGAATAACTTCTGAATAGATCTTACCTGTAGTAACATTTGAATACTTGTTCAAATCGTTGTCGATAAATCTTTCATAGTGTCCAAGATCAAGGTCAGTTTCTGTACCATCGTTTGTAACAAAAACTTCACCGTGTTGATATGGACTCATTGTTCCTGGGTCCACGTTAATGTATGGATCAAATTTTTGCATTGTTACCTTAAGTCCGCGATTTTTTAGCAATCTACCAAGGGATGCGGCAACGATTCCCTTACCTAATGATGAAACGACTCCACCTGTAATAAAAATGTATTTAGTCATAACTTCCTCCACATATTAATTCTAGGGATTTCTTAACTCACAAAAATAAAAAAGTTCCCCATTCAGCATGAACAGGGAACTTAAAGTTGTCTATCTAATAGAGCCCGAACTATATAATACCGTGATATGTTCGAGTCGTCAAACTTTTAATTCAAAAAGTTAAACTTAATTTTCTTTATCATCGTCGTCGTCATCATCTTCATCATCATCGTCGTCGTTAAGATCAATGTCTTCATCGTCATCATCGTCCGCGTCAAATTCAGATAATTGACCTTCGATACCGTCGTCTAATCCTTCATCATGAGGATCATCGTCGTCATCATCAACTGATGTCAAATCTGAGTTAGTAAATTTAGATAGGTCAGGACCATTGTCTGAACCATCGCTATCGTCATCGTCGTCCATCTCATTAACATCTAAATCACTATCATCTTCATAGTCGACAACATCGTCATCTTCATCATCGTCACTCAAGAAGGCATTAACCTTTTGGGCGGCTTTATGAGCATTTTCTGTACCATTATCCTCAGGATGATTTACTTCCTCATCAACTGAATCATATGGATACCACTTACGTAAGCCCCATACATTCTCACCTAATGAAAGAAAACTACCATCGTTATTTAAATCTGTGTAAAATTGTGGAAGTGATCTCTTGATGTCCTCATCCGAC
Source organism: Companilactobacillus kimchii DSM 13961 = JCM 10707 (assembly GCF_001435445.1). Taxonomy (GTDB): domain Bacteria; phylum Bacillota; class Bacilli; order Lactobacillales; family Lactobacillaceae; genus Companilactobacillus; species Companilactobacillus kimchii. Next base: position 207,106 of record NZ_AZDH01000014.1, read on the forward strand.
TTGCCTAAGTAGTCTTGTATTTCATTAACGATATCAGAAAAGTTCATAACTTTCTTGTTATTCTCGTTAAGAATCTCGTATGCAACCTCAATCAATGAGAGTTCGTCTTTATTTTGATCCTTGAATTTATCAAACTTCAAACGTGTACACGTCCTTTCGCAGCGTCTTACTTATAATCATATCTACCTATACGCCAAAAATCAATCTAAACTTATAATTACCTATTACATTATTGTCGTAAATCAAATCATAATCAATGTTTATTTTTCCTGAAAGTGGTTTACTTACGATTTCGACTTTTGAATCTTTGGTAAATGTATCTAGTGGTAGAACACCATATTCCGTTTCCAATTGTCCATTATTATGCTTCTGATGTGTAAAATATAAAAGTGAAGACAAATTAGTCGATTTGGCAACACGTTTAATATGGATTTCACCGTCGCCACCAACCTTTACTAAGATGGATGCATTCGCACCATTCTCTAGACTTTCATTAAATCTTAGATAAATTGATTTACCCATTTGAGTGAACTTACCTGGCTCAGCAATCTTCGTTTTCGTCAAATTACCTGATTGCAAAGTCTCAATACTCAAATTCACATTTATATCAATACTATTATTTTCCAATCCTTACCGCCTCTACATGATAAAATTATATTAATTAATTAAAAGAAGTGATTAAGTGAACAATACTATTATATTATACGACCAAAAAATAAGCTCTAGCAAAGATCTGCTTGTTCCTTTTTCAGATACTGGGGCTATTTTAAAATTTGTTTCCGAAAATAATCAACCCGTAATCCATTTTTGGGTTACACCGCCAACTGTTATATTAGGTATGCAAGACAAGCGTCTCAATAATTTACAAGCTGGCTTAGAAATGTTATCAGAAAAAAATTATCTTTTCTACCTTCGCAATTCAGGTGGACTCGGTGTAGTTACCGATGCTGGTATTCTTAACTTCTCCATTTTTTTACCAGACAAGGATAATTTATTGATCGATGATGCCTATGAAAAAATGTTCACTGTCCTCAAAGAAAGCTTTTCTCTCAAAATCAAAACTGGTGAGATCAGCACCTCCTATTGTCCAGGAACATACGACCTCAGCATTGATCAGAAAAAATTTGCCGGTATCTCCCAACGAAGAGCGGGAAATGCTGTAGCTATTATGGCCTACATCAGTGTCAACGGACAACAAAAAGACCGCAGTCAATTGATGAAAGACTTTTACGAAATTAGTAATTATCCTCCAAAAAGTGGTTATCCGCAAATAGATATTCACTCGATGGAAAATCTTGATACTTTATTAGGCCACAATCTCTCAATTGAGCAAGCTAAGCAAAAGATTTTAGCTACCATAGCGAAGCAATATACTATTAGTAAAGAGGAATTTTTCATTATTCAGAATTCTTTACCATATCAAGAAGCCTACAATGCAACTTTAAAAGATTTAATCAAACGTAATCAACAAATATTGGGGGAAAAATAATGCCATATCATATCGAAATGTTACCACGTGAAAAAGTTTTCCGCGATCCAATTCACAATTATATTCACGTTCAACACAAAGTCATTTTAGATCTAATCAATACTAAGGAATTTCAAAGACTCCGTCGGGTTAAACAACTTGGCACAGCTTCATTCACTTTCCACGGTGCAGAACATTCTCGTTTCGGCCACTGCATCGGTGTTTATGAGATAACCCGTCAAATCTGTGATAATTTTCAAAGAAATTATTCTACAAAGACTCCTGGAGATGGACTTTGGGATGACAATGAACGAATTGTAGCCTTATGTGCTGCTCTTTTACATGACGTCGGACACGGCCCTTATTCACACACCTTTGAACATATCTTCGATACTGACCATGAAATGTGGACTAGAAAGATCATCACATCACCAGAAACTGAAATCAATCACGTTTTGAAGCAAGTTTCCGATGACTTCCCTGAAAAAGTCGCTAGTGTCATTTCTCATACTTATCCCAATCCCCAAGTTGTACAGATGATCTCTAGCCAAATTGACGCTGACCGTATGGATTATCTATTACGTGATGCTTATTTCACAGGTACCAAATATGGAATGTTCGATTTAACTAGAATTTTACGAGTGATGCGCCCTTATAAAGACGGGATTGCTTTTGACTACGATGGTATGCACGCTGTCGAAGATTATGTACTAAGTCGTTTCCAAATGTATCAACAAGTTTATTTCCATCCCGTTTCTCGTGGTATGGAAGTTGTCCTAACTAAGTTGCTGCAAAGAGCCAAAGACCTATACGAACATAACCACATGAACGGTTTTGAAATGCCTAGTCTCCTGATTCCTTTCTTCGAAAACAAAGTTAACATTGATGACTACTTACTTTTGGATGATGGCATTCTCAATACCTACTTTACTCTTTGGCAAAGTTATCCTGATGAAATTCTCAAGGATTTGTCTTACCGCTTCCTAGCACGTAACCCCTTTAAATCGGCCAAGTACGATAAAAAGACTAAACATTTGTTGCCAGAAATTGCTGACATCGTTGAAAGTGTCGGCTTCCAAAAGAAGTATTACACTGATACTAACACTAGCTACGATTTACCTTATGATGTTTACAACCCCAACTCTAACAAGAGTCGGACTCAGATTGAAATCATGCAAAATGATGGTTCATTAATTGAATTATCCACTATAAGTCGTTTAGTCAAAGCTTTGACCGGTAAAATTTCTGGAGACGAGCGTTTCTACTTCCCTAAATCAATGCTTTTGGAACATTCTGATGACATTTTTAGTAACGAATACGACGAATTTCAAAAACATATTTACAACGATACGATCATCTAATTCGTGGTTCTTTCATATTTTTGAAATTTTAATTAAAATAAATGTATTAATTTTCTATTTCACTCGTGCAATTCTTATTCAGTGAGATTATGATTATTTTGAATTCAATAATCAGCATCTATCGATTGGAGGGCAACATGAAAGAATTTTCAAATAACACAAGAACTAAGAATCTACAAGATATGCAAACCAACCAACTAGATTTACTTGTTATCGGCGGTGGTATTACCGGTAGCGGTATTGCTTTAGACGCTCAAAGTCGGCACATTCAAACTGGCTTAGTTGAAATGTGTGACTTTGCTTCTGGAACTTCAAGTCGTTCTACCAAACTAGTTCACGGTGGTTTAAGATACTTAAAACAAGCAGCTATCAAAGAAGTTCACGAAGTTGGTAGTGAGCGGGCCATTGTTTACAATAATGCTCCTCAAATCACTACCCCATTGAAGATGATGTTACCTTTCTATGACGGTGGAACCTTTGGTCCATTTACGACTGCCATCGGATTAGATGTTTACGATCGATTAGCTGAAGTAAAGTACTCTGAACGTAAATATATGTTAAAACCACGCGACACTATGGAGCGCGAACCTTACTTGAAATCAGAAAACCTTAAGGGTGCTGGCGTTTACGTTGAATATAGAACTGATGACGCTCGTCTAACTTTGGAGGTTTTGAAAAAAGCTAACGACCTAGGTGCCAAAATTGCTAACTATATTAAAGTCACCGGTCTACTTTATAATGATGACAAACGTGTTTGCGGCGTTACTTATGAAGATCAAATCAATGGCGAAATTGGTGAGATACACGCTAAAAAGGTTGTTAACGCCTGTGGACCGTGGGTTGATGAAATCCGACAAATGGATGATTCTAATAAGGGTAAACATCTCCATTTAACTAAGGGAGTTCATTTAGTCATTGATCATGACAAATTTCCAATTTCTAATTCAATCTATTTTGACACTCCATTCCATGACAATCGTATGATGTTTGCTATTCCCCGTGAAGGTAAAACTTATATCGGTACCACTGATACCACTTGGACCGAAGATCCAAAAGAACCTAATATCACAGCTACCGATGTGACCTATATCTTAACCGCAGCAAATCAAATGTTCGATTTACCTCAATACCTAACACCTGATGATGTAGAGGCTGGTTGGTCTGGTGTCAGACCACTAATTCAGGAAGAAGGTAAATCTCCTTCCGAAATATCTCGTAAAGATGAAATTTTCCAATCTGACAGTGACCTATTATCAATCGCTGGTGGCAAATTAACTGGTTATCGTAAAATGGCTGAGAAAATTGTCGATCGAGTAGCTCAACAACTATCAGCTGAAACTAATTACGAATTCCAACCCGCACAGACCAAAGATTTAACGCTTGGTGGTGGCGATGTTGGTGGCGAAGAACATTGGATGGATTTCTTCGATAAAGCCGTTCACGAAGGAATCACTAACCACAATCTGACACGTGATGAAGCCGAAAAGCTAGTTCAACGTTATGGTTCCAATGTTGATACTATTTATCAATTATTGCCAGAAACCAAAACTAAAGCTCGTCTACCTAGAATTGATTGGGCCATGTTAAGATACGGCCTAGAACATGAAATGGTAGAACATCCAATTGACTATCTCTTACGTCGTAGTAGCCAAATGCTTTTCGATATCAAACACATGCGCTCTATCAAGACACCAGTCATTGAGTGCATGGCTAAATATTACGATTGGGATGATAACACCAAACAGACAATGACTGACGAAGTTGATACTAAGCTAGCCTTAACTGATTTAAGAGATATCAAGAAAAAGTATGCACAGTATATTAACAAATAAACTGAATTATTCTTACTATGGTTAGTTTAAAATTCCGTCTTCCACAAAAGTTGAAAATCTAAAACAGTATCTATTTAGAGACGTAACTACGCTCACTCTAAGTAGATACTGTTATTTTTATTTTAAAAATTTAGAAAAGAAATAATAAATAGAATTGCCTACTAGTCCACAGCGTTCCACCAGTATTTTCAACTTTTGCGGAGGACGGCATATTTCCCCCAGTAAAATAATAATCTCAATTAAAATTTCACTAAATATTTATGTCACCTCTTTTATTTTTTTGAAAATATAGTAGAGTGAGTCTTGTACTTTGAAAAAGGTAAAATCAATGAAGGAGATTTGGCGAAAATGTTTAAGGAATTCCAAGAGTTTATTTCCCGTGGTAGTGTTGTTGACTTAGCCGTCGGTGTTATCGTTGGTGCTGCTTTCAACAGTTTGGTATCAGCGCTAACTACCTACATTTTAAATCCGCTAATCGGTCTCATTATTGGGCAAATTGATTTATCAGACATGAAGTTCCAAGTTTTAGGTGCAAATTTTCTAATCGGTGACTTCATCAATGCTATAATCAATTTCTTGATCATTATGTTCGTTGTTTTCGTAATTGTTAAAATGATGAATAAAATGCGTCGTGACGGTTCACGTAGTAAGTTTGATAAAAATGGTGATGAAATTCCTGATCCACAAACTGAATACTTACAACAAATTCGTGACCTATTGAGATATCAACAAAGAAATAACAACAATAACAATCGATACTAAAAAATAATCCGTACTAACTGCATTGGGACTATTCCCACAAACAGTTAATACGGATTTTTTTGTTTCAAATTTTTAATGCAAAGGTGTAACAACTTTCAAATCTAGAGCTTGCAAAAATCCACTTGGTCCATCAACTACCATCGGAATTACATTAACGCTTGGTGCTGCACTAGTTACATAACTTTCATCTAGGGGCATCATTCCATTGATGCTGATATCCAATGACTTTGGCATCCCTTCGATATGAATTTCATTATCAATAGCAGGTGTTTTAACAACATCATCACAAATCTTGTGTACATAAATCAAACTTACCTTAGCTTCACCATTGACCATGCCACTCATTGTAAACTTGTGTCCATAAATAGTACCTTTCTTAACCGTTCCAAAGGTTGGATGCAAATCTTGTGGAGCTGTATACCACTCATGATCAACTTTTACATCGTCAAACTTAATTCCTAGGCGCTCCCCCATCTCATAAACACCTGAGATGTAGTATGAAGCAATTCCTAATTTAAGTTTATCTTGTGGAAACTTGTCTGGATCCATACCATAGCCAAAAACTTTGACCCAACTTGAATAATTGTGTTGATCATCTTCACCTGATTGAACGGTTATTTTATCAACATGTCCCATTAGGCCCGCCAAAACTGTTGGAATATATGATGCATAGGCTCCTGGCAATAATCCGGTTGGTAAATATGAAACACCATTTTCTTTAGCAGTATCATCGATCATCTTATACAAATCTGGAGTTGTTACTTGTGAATAATAGATTGGTAAAGTTGTGACAACATTCTTTTTAGACTTTAATACTCGGCAAATATCAAGTGCACTAGGAGTAAAGCCGCCCTTTTCGTCACGAACTAACGGTGTATAATCCAAAACGACATCCGCATCTAACTTCAATGCATCTTCAATATTATTAGTTACAGTAACACCGGTTTTAGGGAAATTAAATATTTCACCAGAATCACGACCGATTTTTTTAGGATCAACATCAACAGCAGCAACTAGTTTTAATGATTGTTTTTCTTGAATCATTCTGATAGCTGCTCGGCCAACATTTCCAAGGCCCCAAACGATAACTTTATATTGTTTCATCCTATCACCTCAAAAGGTTCTAATGACCTTCTTCTATTGCTCATATTATCACGTACTAAAAAGAGTTAATACCAATAACCCATGAAAAAAAGAGCCACTTTCTGAGAAGTGACTCTTTTTATTTGAAGCTTATTTTTTGTTCTTAAAACGTGTATTGAACAATGGACTGACAGGTTCATTTTCATGGACACGTTGAATTGCTTCACCGATAAGTGGTCCAACTGAAACTTGAACCATTTTGTCGATAATTTTTTCTTTAGGAAAATTGATTGAATCAGTAACAACTAAAGTCTTGATTGGTGATGCTTCAATTCTTTCGATAGCAGGACCTGAAAGGATTGGGTGTGTACAACATGCATAAACTTCAGTAGCACCAGCATCAATAAGTGCTTGAGATGCTAGAGAAATTGTACCAGCAGTATCAATCATATCATCAATAATGATGGCACGTTTGCCCTTAACATTACCAATAATATTCATAACTTCGGCAACATTGGCACGAGGTCTACGTTTATCGATAATAGCAATTGGTGTCTTCAAGAATTCAGCTAGTTTTCTGGCACGAGTTACACCACCATGATCAGGTGAAACAACAACAGCGCCCTCTTCTAGATGGTTTGTTAGGAAGTAATCAGCTAACAATGGAGCACCCATCAAATGGTCAACTGGAATATCGAAGAATCCTTGAATTTGTGCAGCATGAAGGTCAAGTGCAAGTACACGATCTACACCGGCACGTTCCAACATGTTAGCAACTAATTTAGCAGTAATAGGTTCACGTGAACGTGACTTACGATCTTGTCTAGCATAACCATAATAAGGAATCACAACATTGATAACACTAGCTGAAGCACGTCTTAAAGCATCAACCATGATCAATAATTCCATCAAATTATCGTTAACTGGTGCTGAAGTTGATTGAATCAAGAAGACTTCTGATCCACGAATACTTTCTTCAATATTAATTTGGATTTCACCATCACTGAAACGTGTAACTGATGACTTTCCAAGTGGTACTCCTACAACCTTAGCAATTTTTTCTGCTAAAGGTTTGTTAGAGTTCAATGCAAAAATCTTCATTGGTTGTTCATTATTTTGACATGACATTAATTATTCACCCTTATTTCCAATCTTCACTTTTTGATAGTGGTAATCTTTCCCAGAAATCTTCTTTGTTAGTTTGTCTTTCACGTGCAATAGCCATTGCATGCTTAGGAATGTCGTTAGTAATAGTTGAACCAGCGGCAATAAATGAATGATCAGCCATTTCTACTGGGGCAATAATATTTGAATTGCTACCAATAAATGAATGGTCACCGATATTACTGTGCCACTTCTTAACACCATCGTAGTTAACAAAAACCACTCCACAACCAACATTGATATCAGTTCCAAGAGTTGCATCACCGACATATGTCAAATGACCAACTTTAGTTCTGTCACCAATTTTAGCATTTTTAACTTCACAGAAATTACCAATATGGACATCACGGCCAATTTCAGCCTTTGGTCTTAGATGTGAGTTAGGCCCAACGTTGCTACCCTTATGCATAATGGCACTCTCAATTGTTGAACTAATAACTTCAACGTTATCTTGAATCTCAGAATCAGAAATTCTTGAGCCAGAACCAATAACACATTCAGAGCCAATAGTTGTTTTACCAAAAATTTTTACATTTGGTTCGATAACTGTATCGTTACCAATTTCAACATCAATATCAATATATGTATTATCAGGATCAACGATTGTAACGCCATCACGCATATGTGCTTCGTTGATTCTTCTTTGCATAATCTTTTCAGCTTGTGACAAAGCAACACGATCATTAACACCTAATGATTCGCTCAAATCAGCCATTTCAAAAGCTGAAACTTTCTTGCCTTGTTCTTTAAGTAATGAAATTACATCAGGTAAATAATATTCGCCTTGGGCATTATCATTATTAACTTTGTGTAAGTTTTCAAATAATAACTTATTGTCAAAGCACAATACACCAGTATTAATTTCTTGTATTTCTTGTTCACTTCTTGAAGCATCTTTTTGTTCAACAATTTTTTCAACGTTGCCACCATTATCACGGACGATACGGCCGTAACCAAATGGATTATCAGCATGCGCTGTCAAAATTGTAACGGCTGCTTCTTCTTTTTCATGATAATCTAACAATTTTTCAAAAGTATCAGCAGTGAATAATGGTGTATCACCATTAACAATGAGCGTTATACCCTCTTTGTTACCTAAATCTTTTTCAGCTTGCATTACAGCATTTGCTGTTCCCAATTGTTCCTCTTGCAAAGCATAGTTAGTTCTATCACCAAGTAGATCTCTAACTTTATCAGCACCATTTCCAATAACAGTTTCAATCAAGTCAGGTTCGATCTTTTCAACTTGCGTCAAAACATGATCGACCATTGCTCTACCAGCAACAGGATGCAATACTTTGTATAGTCTCGACTTCATTCTTGTACCTTTACCGGCAGCAAGAATTATTACATAACGATTCGACATCAGAAACTCCCTTCAGTCATTCAAATATCCTTATATATAATAGCATTATTATATATAACTGCTCAATCAAGAATTTATTCAAAATAACTGAAATCGGTATTTGTTAAATAATTTCCCGGTTCCACATTCAAAACTCGATTCTTGGTATCAATTTTTGTTACTTTGAAAATTGACGTTACGTCAGAATCACCAAATTGACTATTAATATTGATATTTTCAGCAAAGACCGTTGCACCAACAAAAATAGCATTGAATTCGGAGATCAGACTGCGCAAACCATTGATGGTTCCGCCGCCTTTCATGAAGTCATCAACAACTAATACACGTGATCCTTCTTCTAAACTGCGCTTGGACAATTCCATTTTTTCAACACGATCAGATGAACCTGATGCATAGTTGACACTAATAGTTGATCCTTCAGTGATTTTCGAGTCACGACGAACAATCACAAATGGAATATTCAAGAAATTAGCCACGCTTTGGGCAATTGGTATACCCTTAGTAGCCACCGTCATAACGACATCAATTGAGCTTTGTGAATATTGAGTGGCAATCATACGACCAACATTTCTCAATAATTCAGGGTCAGCCAATAAATCAGTCAAGTACAAATACCCACCAGGTAAAATACGGTTGGGTTCAACTAACTTTTTAGACGTTTCCTCAACAAATTCGGTTGCTTCTTTCTTAGAAATTCCGGGTGTAAAAATCACACCACCACCAGCACCAGGCAATGTTTCCAGAACACCGATCCCTCTGATCATAAATGTTCTTCTCAAAATACCCAAATCCTCAGATATTGACGACTTAGCTGATTCATAACGATCAGCAAAAAACGCCAATGAAATCAGCGTATGTGGTCGTTCAAGTAAATAGCGAGTCATATCAATTAAACGTTCGCTTCTTCGTGTTTTCATCTTTTTTTCTCCTAAAACGTATCTCACTACAAGATTATAAAGCAAAACAATGAACAATTCATGTTTTTTTGAATGTAACCAGTATCATTTTACAAACTTTATAATTTTTTGTATAAATTTTGAATGCTGTTTCCGTAACCAAGTTGATTGATATAGAATTCCGTGAACAACTGAAAAACAAAAAATAGGTCATGATAATCAACTTTGATTACCATAACCTATTTGCTTTATTGCTTGGAAAATAGACTCACTGTTCAATTATTCCAACTAACGGATTCTTATTATTCAGCCTCTGCCTCAGTGTCTGAGTCAGAATCAGTTTCAGCTACTTCTTCTTCATTGTCAAAATGAATATCGATTGATTTTGTTAATAGATCTGCATAACTGTATGAAACTCTTTCGAAAGAATTTTCATTTTGGTCCAAATCTACCACAAAAACTGAATGGAATGTTTCTGATAAAGTTCCGCGACGGCGGATTACTTTCTTACGACCTGCTTGTGCGACAATAGTCAAATTCTCACCTAAGTGTGAATCTAAACGACTCTTGATTGTCTTCAATGATGTTGGCATTATAATAATCACTCCTTAGGAGTGAAATTTTACCACGTTTTATTATTTTTTTCAAGAAAAACTTTCACTTGGCATAAAATTATTTCTTTGGCGCTGTCTTTCATAACAGATTTTCTATTCTATTTATCATGCAATTCTCTAAATATTTGAAACAAAAATAGCAACCCTATTCAGAGAACTCAACATCTACTTAACTGGATAAATATTGAATTCCAAATAGAAATCGCTATTTTTTTATAAATCATTTAATTTGAACAATAAGAAACACTATTTTGCAAACTCTATTGCCATTTGCTTGAATTGCTCGATTGAAACTTCTTCAGCACGGGCGTTTTCACCAATATTGCATTTTTCAAAGACTGCTTTGATCTTTGCTCTATTTTCATCAGTTCTTCCTTGCCAGTTCAACATATTGTTCATCAAACTCTTACGTTTATGCGCAAAAGCGGAACGAACTACTTTATTGAAGAACACTGGATCACTGATATCTACTTTTTCCTTTGGTAAACGATTCAAGACCGCAACGGCTGAATCTACCTTAGGACGTGGGATGAAAGAATTACGACCGACAATACGATCAATCTTTGCATCCATTTGTGTTTGCACTGCAATAGTTAAAGAACCATACTCACGATGCCCCGGATTGGCAGTGATTCTTTCAGCTACTTCTTTTTGCATCATCAAAACAAGTGATTGGAACGGATAATCACTATTAATCAAGTTCAACATAATTGGTGTGGTGATGTAATAAGGCAAATTAGCTACAACCTTGATTGTTTTACCAACCAAATCATGTTCTTTGACGAATTCATCTAAATCAACTTTCAAAATATCTTGATTAATAACTTCGATATTGTCGTAATACTGCAACGTATCAGCTAATACGGGAATCAAATTCTCATCAATTTCAAACGCATAAACTTTTTCAGCCACTTGTGCTAATTTTTCAGTCAAAGCACCGATACCAGGTCCAATTTCGATAGCAATCTCATCTGATTTTAAACCACTAGCATCCACAATTCCGTCTAAAACTTTTTCATTCGTTAAAAAATTTTGCCCCAAACTTTTTTTCGCACGTAACTTATACTTACGCATTATGTCATTAGTACGAATAGGGTCAGCGATACTTAATCTATTTTGTGTCATGAGTACTTCCTTTATCAAATTTTTCAACTACAGCGACTAAATCTTGTGGTGCAATTTGAAACATATTCAGACGATTCAAAAATTGTTTGGCATTAGTATAACCGATCTTCAACTCTGAACCAACGAATTCACGACGTAAATGTGAATCACTTTTTCCCACTAATCCAAGATCTACCATGTCATCATGGTCATAATCTTTAAAATCGTTATCGGTTCTAGTATAAACGGCTGATAAAGCCGCCTTGATATCTGCATCATTAGCATGCTCTATTCCTAAACTACCATCACTCTTTTTTGGAACTGCTTGAGCTCTTGGTAGGAAGGCCTGTTTAGCATCAGGAACAGCCTTTTGAATAATAGTTCGGAGACGATTTCCATTAAAATCGGGATCAGTGAAGACAATTACGCCACGCTTTTCTTGAGCAATCTTGATACGTTCGATTGTCTCTTGGTTAAGTGCCGAACCAGTTGTTTCAATCGTATCGATATCACCGAAACAATCTTTTAACCGATTAGTATCGGATTTACCTTCTACTACTATAATTTCTTTTATTTTTTTCATGTTTATAGATTATACACTTTATGAGCATTTTTGAAGGTATGTTCAGCAACTTCATCAGGTGAAATATCTTTATGTTTAGCAATCGCATCAACCACATATCTTGTATATGCCGGTTGATTAGAATGACCACGATATGGTTCAGGTGTTAAGTACGGTGCGTCAGTTTCCACTAGCAATCGATCTAGTGGTGTATTCTTAGCAGACTCGTGAACCTCAGGTGCGTTTTTAAATGAAACGACACCACTGTAAGAAATCCATAAACCAAGATCTAAGAAGCGATTAAGCCATTTAACATCCCCATTGAAACTGTGCATTATAATACCTGACTTAGACATATCATGATTCTTAAGGATTTCATACATATCATCAAAAGCATCGCGACAATGAATTGAAACTGGCATGTTATATTGTTTGGCTACATCCAATTGTTGAATCAAAACTTTTTGTTGAATCTTGGGATCTGGATCTTCCTCCCAATGATAATCCAAGCCAATTTCACCAATTCCTACAACTTCGGGTAATTTGATCTGATTGACCAATTGTTCTTCATTGTATTCTTTGGCAAATTCAGGATGCCAACCGACTACAGCGTGCAATGGTTGGTAATTCTGAGCTAGACGAATAGCCTCAATATTGAACTCTTCATTAGAACCAATAATAGCCATTTCAACAACGTCTAGTTCCTTGGCATTATCAATGAATTGTTGGGTCTTACCAGCAAAAGCTTCATCATTTAAATGTGTATGTGTATCAAAGATTTTCATTAGCCTAAAATAGCTCCATTTTTATGTGAATTATCCACGATAGCAAGTTTTACTTCGTCACCTTTTTCACTTGAAAGCAACATTCCGTTACTCCATTCGCCAACCATCTTACGAGGCTTCAAGTTAACAACAGCTAGAACTTTCTTACCAATCAATTCTTTATAGTTAGGATAGAATTTATGCATTCCCGAAAGAATTTGACGATCAACGCCTGATCCATCATCCAACTTGAATTGAAGTAATTTACTTGAATTCTTTACTGGCTTAACGTCAAGAATCTCGGTTACAACCATCTTAACTTTTTCAAAGTCATCAAATTCAATTTCCTTAGGAAAACCATCGTCTGCTGCTTCTTGTGCTTTAGCCTTAGCTTGAGCAGATTTACTCAACTTACCAGCACCATGCTTAGCTTGTTCTTCAGCCATCTTACCTTTGATATAGTTGACCTCTTCTTCAGCATCCAAACGTGGGAAAATTGGTTCTGGTTTAGCAGTAACGGTCTTACCAACTACTGTATCGCCAAAATCAAGTGACTTATCACTACTATAATCAAGACCCAATTGAGAAAACATCTTAACTGGGGCTTGTGTCATAACTGGACTGATTAGTAGCGCAATCAAACGTAATGCCTCAGCCAAGTGACCTAGAACTGCTTGTAGCTCAGCCTTCTTACTGTCATCTTTAGCAAGAACCCATGGTTGTGTCTCATCAATATACTTATTAGCACGACTGATGAATGACCAGACACTAGCTAAAGCATCAGGGAATTCAAACTTATCCATATGTTCTCTGTAAGCTGTCAAAGTATCAGCATATGACTTCTCAAGATCCTTATCAAGATCTGTCACAGCAGTAACTGAAACAACTTGACCATCGTCATACTTATTGATCATTGAAACAGTTCTGTTCAATAGATTTCCTAAGTCATTAGCTAAATCGTAATTAATCTTGTCGATATAATCTTCGGGAGTGAAGACACCATCACTACCAAATGGCATTGCACGCATTAAGTAGTAACGAAGTGAATCTAGTCCATATCTAGAAACTAACATCTCTGGATAGACAACATTTCCCTTAGATTTAGACATCTTACCGTCTTTCATTAATAACCAACCATGACCAAAGACTTGCTTAGGCAATTCAACACCTAAAGCCATCAAAATAATTGGCCAATAGATAGTATGGAAACGAACAATTTCCTTACCAACAAATTGAACATTAGCTGGCCAGTATCTCTTAAAGAGTGAATCGTCGTCGCTTTCATATCCAAGAGCAGTGATATAGTTCAAAAGTGCATCAACCCAAACATAAACAACATGTTCTGGATTACTTGGAACTTTAACACCCCAGTTGAAAGTTGTTCTAGAAATAGCTAAGTCTTCTAGACCTGGTTTGATAAAGTTATTGATCATTTCATTCTTACGAATTTCTGGTTCGATGAAGGTTGGGTTGTCTTTGTAATATTGCAATAGACGATCAGCATATTTGCTCATTTTGAAGAAATAACATGGTTCCTTAACAAGTTGAACCTCATGACCTGAAGGAGCTTTACCACCGATAACTTTACCATTCTCATCATGATAAACTTCAGCCATTTGTGATTCAGTGAAGTATTCTTCATCATCAACTGAATACCAACCTGCGTATTCGCCTAAATAAATATCCCCTTGTTTAATTAGGCGTTCAATAATTTTTTGAACAGCTTTAACGTGATAATCATCTGTTGTACGGATGAACTTGTCGTTAGAGATATCGAGCTTCTTCCAAAGCTCCTTGATTCCTTTAGCCATCATATCAACATATTCTTGTGGTTCCATATGCTTTTCTTCGGCTTTTTGTTCAATTTTGAGACCATGTTCGTCAGTTCCTGTTAGGAAGAAAACGTCATAGCCTTCATTACGTTTGTAACGAGCTAGAGTGTCCGCTGCAATCGTTGTATATGAGTTCCCAATTGTTAATTTTCCTGATGGATAATAAATGGGTGTTGTAATGTAAAAAGTTTTTCTTTCTTCAGTCAATATATTAACCTCCACCGCTTTCAAATTGATATTAAGTATAGCATTCTTTTATATTTGTGAAAAAACGTTCGTCGCATCATCATCGATGGCTAAAATCGACGAATCAATGTTTAAATCTTCTTTATTGATAACTACTAATTTAGCTTGGGAAGCGCTGTACTCTAGTAATCCTGCGAAGGGATATACTTTAAAGCTAGTTCCCACTACCACTAGTAAATCAGCTTTTTGAACTGCTAAAGCAGCATTTTGAAAGTTCTTTGGATTAATATTTTCTCCATATAGGACAGTCGTCCCAGGACGAATAATACCGTTATCTTCGTGATGTCGGTAATCTTTTAAATAATCCTTATAATCAAACTCTTTGCCACAAGTTAAGCAATGAATATTATCATACAAATTACCGTGAAACTCTACCACATTCTTAGCTCCTGCTTTTGTGTGAAGCTTATCGACATTCTGGGTTACGATGGCACCCTTTTGATTGCTGATCTGGGCCATTTTCTCATGAATGATATTAGGTTGTGCATCAGGAAAGTACATATTATGAACTACGAAATCATGGAAAACATCGGGATGTTCAACTAAGTTGTCATGACTCAACATATATTCCGGTGGAAAATTATAATTCTTCCGCTTATACAATCCATTTTTTGAACGATAATCAGGAATCCCCGATGGTACAGAGACGCCTGCACCAGTTAGAAAAGTTACAAAATTAGCCTTGTCTAATAATTCTTTAAACTCTTCAATCTTATCTTGCACCTTAATCCCCTCTTATCTAGTTAAGTATTTAACTCCTTCTTTTTCGAAAACATCGATGATCTTGTATTGATAGAAGGCCTTGTAAAACTCTGGTGTCACTTTACCAGGATCAATATCTAAGGTTGTAACACTTTGACCGTCGTTAATACCTAAAAGTACGAAGGCATCTTTTCCAGTTGCACGATTCTTAAATGAAGAATGCTTTACTTGGTAAACTTGATTTAATGATAATCTCAATTGACGTTCTGATAATACAGGCGTGACATTTAGGAACTCGTGATAACCTAGACCTTCATAACCATTAGATAAAATAATTTCATTATAAGCATCCAATGCATTAACTAAAGCACGTCTGAAGTGGAAAGCACTTGATAAGTCATTAGCTTCTGCAATCTTGACTAATTTTTCAGCATACTTATATGATGTTGGGAATTCATCTTTCCATTTGTCATCTTGAGCGTGTTCACTAAAAATAATGCCATCAAACATAATCAAAGTACGGTAGAAACGCATATTGGCTAAATCTAGAGAAACCTTTGGTGTAAGTGCTGCCTCAATTCCTTTGAGAAATTCTTCTTTGATCTCGTCTGTATAAGTTCCATCAGCTTTTTGAGATTTTAAAACTGAGATATGTTCCAATGTTTCAAAGATTGAATTAGCAATCGCTAAAATACGACCATCGTAATCCGGCTTACCAGATGTTACAGCACAAGAAATACTTGGCTCATCAGATAATTCCAAAGCAATATGATAAAGTTCATGTGCTAAGACAAATTCACTGTATTTTTCATTAGTAATAACGACTTTTACAATATCACCATTAATTTCATGGCTTGCTTGATCTAAAGTCAAAAATTCCTGTTCTGAATAGTCTGAGTATATTTCGACTTTTTTATTATATTCTTGCTCAATTTTTTGGACCTGCTCTACAATATTAGTAGATAGGTCATTGTTATCTATTTGTTTCATTACTACACCTCATTTTAAAGGAGATTTTTTATGGATGTTAATGTATCTTTACCGAATAATCTTTTGCCTGACAAATATGGCAAGCATGCTGCTCCTGAGGATATAAAAAATGGGAAACCTCTAATTAGTTTCCCAATTCAATTATCCAATCTACCGGCAGATACAAAAACTATTGCTTTGACTTTTACTGATCCTGATTCAATTCCCGTTTGTGGATTTGAATGGATTCACTGGACAATGGCAAATATTCCTAGTTCTCAACTAGAAATACCTGAAAACTTCAGCCAACTTGCTCAAAGCCCAATTGTTCAAGGAAAGAACAGCACAGCTAGTCCATTAACTGATGGCCCCAAAGATTTGGCCACTGGTTACAATGGACCATATCCACCAGACCAAACCCATGATTACATTCTCAAGGTGTTTGCTCTAGATGATAACCTTAACTTGGAAAATGGTTTTTGGATGAACGAATTATTGCACAAAATGGATGGACATATTCTTGACCAAACTCAAATAACCATCCCTAGTCGTGCATAATTGTTTACTCTTTTAAATGCATCTTGTGGAAATAATTAAAGACATAACCTTCTCTAACTCCAAAATTCGAAAAACGAATTTCAGTAGAGGGGGTCTTTTTTATTATCTCAGAGATTATCAATATTCCACCTAAAATGACTTCATATCTACCATCACTCAACTCTTTGATTTGACTCCGTTCTTCCATTGAAGCATGAATCAATTGGTTAAATAAGTCATCAATTTGATCAACGGTAATCACTGAATTGTGAAGCGTCTTTTTTCTTCTATTTTCACGATTCAAAATGCTAGTTACGGCTCTTAAAGTTCCGCCTAAACCAACGAAGGTAGCTTTCGCATTCATCCATGTAAGTCGGTCTAAACGTTCACTGATATCTTTTCTTGCCGCTCTTAGTTGTTCACTTTTTATTGGATCACTTTCTAAATACAAATCCGAAATTGAAATAGCACCAATTGGAATACTGAGACCGTGTTTTAAGCGTCCTTTTTTTGCCAAACTAATTTCACTACTACCGCCACCAACGTCAACAATCAACGCATCTTTGATCCGCATCGTGCTACGTACGGCTACATAATCATAATAAGCTTCTTCTTGCTCATTAATGATTTCTAGTTGTAGGCCAGTTTCTTTAAGCACGGCAAAAATCAATTGTTCTTGATTTTTAGCCATTCTGACTGCTGCAGTGGCAATTAAACTAGTTCGATCTACGTGATACCTTTCAATTCGAGTTTGAAATTTCTTTAGAACATCAATGGTCTCTTCTATTTGATCATTAGTTAAAAGACGGCTCTGAGCAATTGATTTGCCTAATCGAACCGGCTCACGCCAACGATCCAAAGTTTTAAAGCGATTCTTTTTTGAAGATCGATACACCGATGTTCTAATGGAGTTAGATCCAATTTCAATAACTGCTAACTTCAAATTTACATCACATCCCATTGTATCAATTATATAAAAAAATAGGCCTATATAGTAGACCTATTTTTCACAAAGTTAAGAAATTAGTTCATTCTTTAACTGTTTTCTATCATTAAAGAATTGTCTGTAACCTAAATAACAGGAAATAATTGAACCGATACTAGTTGATGCTAACAGCATAAAAGTAACCATGATCTGGTATTTAATCGCCTTAACTGGGTCAACCCCAGCAAAAATCAATCCTGACATCATTCCTGGCAAACTAACCAAACCAAGTGTCTTAATTGAATCGATCGTGGGTTGCATACCACTCTTGATGCTATCTCGTAAAATATCGAGTGAAGCTAGTTTAATATCGGCACCTAAAGCCAATTTTTCCAAAATTTGTTGATGGCGGTCGGAAAAAGTCTGTTTCATATTGCGGTAACAAAGTCCGATGGCAACCATGATATTGCTGGCAATCATTCCTGTAACGGGGACGATCTGTTCAGGGACAAATTTAATAGAGCCAGTGAAAACTAGAGTTCCTAAAGTAATCGTCGTACCCACAAAGATAGCTAACAATGATGATTGAAAAGCCTTGGGAATACCATTACCACGTTTTCCAGCGTTATAAGAAGCATTAATAACAATAATAATGAAGCAAGCTAATGTTAACCAAATATCATCAGCCTTAATAACAAATTTTAAAACATATCCGACAATCGACAACTGAATGATTGCTCGAACAACACCAATAATAATATCTTTATCAATATGTAACTTTTCAATATAGCCAATTACTAACGCTACAATTACTAATACAAATCCCAACATTAAAGTTGAATTGGAGACTGTTAAATTAGACATTGTTCACTACCTCCCCATTTTTGATAGTTATTTTGTCATGTGCGGCTTCAATTTCTGATTCATCATGTGTTACTCGTAAGATTGTTAACCCACGTTGATTGAATTCTTTCAACATCGAATGCACGATATTTTTGTTCTCTACATCCAAACCAGCAGTAACCTCATCAGTTATCAACACTTCCGGTGGAAAAATCAAATTACGTAAAAGAGCAATTCGCTGTTTTTCACCACCAGAAACATCATTGACGCTCTTATCAAGATAGCTTTCATCCAAATTGACCATCTTCAAATACTGTTTAACTTTGGCCTCATCAAACTCTTTATTACGAACTTCAAAGGGAAATGTTAAATTATCTCGCACCGTTTTACCAAACAAGGTCGGTTGTTGAAAAGCGTAGGAAACTCTTTGACGGTATTCCGTTGGTTCATAAGAATCAATTGGTTTGCCCTCAAATAGTGCTTTTCCCGATGTTTGACTGATCATTGAAGCTAGAATCCGCATGAAAGTACTCTTTCCACTCCCTGAAGGTCCCACTACTGTGATGTATTTACCCTTTTCTATTTCTACACTGATATGTTTTAAAATCTCTTTATCTCCAACTTGATAAGACAAGTCTTGAACATCAAAAATCTTTTCCACAATCATCTCACCTCTCCCACTAATTTTACTGTTAATTATCAACATATTTATCTACAATACATAATAATCGGCCTACGAGTGAAATCATAGATAAATACAAAATCTCGACCAATTAACTAACAATTGATCGAGATTCTTTTATTTAGGAAATTGAACACAATTCTATCCCTATCGATAAAACCGAATTTTATTATTATATCGGATTTATTTCTGATTAAGCAAATACACGTTTGACACCGGCGATGTTCCCGCGTCCTGAATAGATTGAGTGTACTTGCACAGCGTATGGCCATGATTCAATCATCGTATCACGGTTTAATAAAATTCCCACGTGCCAAATCAAACCAGTCGAGGGATCAGTGTAGAAAATCAAATCCCCTCTTTGACGATTATTGAAGTCAACCTTTGGCATACGACCATCGCTCCAAAGCATGCGGCTATTCCACTCATTACCCACTTGAGCGTGTTGAATAGCCGAAACTGGAGCCGGATTAATACCTGAAGCATATAAAGCCTGAGTTACCAGTCCTGAACAGTCAACTCCATATTGTGGTGAACTGGCAGCACCGGAGATCCAAGTCTGACCTAAATACTTATATGCCTGATTGATCATTGCTTCAATATGGTCTGATCTTGTACTTGTCTGGTTAGTTTCTAGTGGTGCTACGTAAGAATCAATATCATACCAAGAAGACTCTGAGAAGCCCATATTTTCCCACGTAGCTAAGTTAACTACTCCCGTTGCAGGTAATCCTCTGCGAGCTTGGAAACTTCTGACACTAGCCGCAACCGAACTATCATAGATAGTATGAGCATTGGAATAGCCAAAGTATCTTCTCACTAAATAAACTTTGACACCTTCAACGCCATTATAAAGATCATATCCAACATTACCCACAGGTTTAATTTGAGTATTTTGAATCCGGAGCCAACTACTTGGATTTTGATAGCCTACTACTGTAGTTGCATCATTACTATTGACCCAAATATTATTACCAATTCGATAATAATTTAGACCGCTACTCTGGTCGATCCTATCGTATTTCCATAAGGAATTAGCCACAAAATTCTTTTGACCATTACGATAAAAACCATTATCATCATGAGAAAAACTGACACCACCCCAACCATTGATGGCTACTGTTCCAGATTCTCCATGACCGTAACTGATAGTTACATCTTTGGCTTCCAAATACTCATCTGTTGCCACACGATAATACGTTTGACCTTGATATATCATCTTTTGATCAGTTACCCAGGAAGTATCAGCTCCTAATTTTCGATTCTGAATTAGTTCACCATTTTCTGTGTATAACTTTGTTATAGACTTCGTACTGACGATTGCCTGAGAATCAATTTTGGATGTATTGGTCGAATCGGCTTTAACACTTTGTGGAGACATCATTAATAAAGCTAAACCACAAACAAAAGCAATTTTGATTTTGTTACTCATTTGTCTGTACCTCTTCCTTAAAAATAATGGGATTTATTAATTTATATCCGTATAATTTTTTTCGTAATAAATTTAACATCATATTTAATATTACTTAAATATTTAGGCGTCATTTTGATAGACGTTTTGTCTCCGTGATATAGTTCTACTGCTGCTGTTGCTGGGATAGGTGTTCTATTGCCGTCTTCCACAAAAATTGGGAATACCTTGGAACGCCATGGGCACGATTTGAAACTAATAATCTTACACTTTGTGCAAGATTATGGATTTCCAAAGTCGGCCTCATTGTAAGTGGCAAAGCCACTAACAATGATTTCATGGCTGAAGGCATTCCCAATTTTTGTTCCAGACTAAAGAGTATTTCAATTTTTAATCTGAGAAAAATGATTTGTTTTCTTTCAATTTATAACATTCTTTCTATACCAATATTTCCAAATTGAAGTTAATTTTATTACATACACTTCGATATGGATTACTTTCTTATCTCCTTCTCATTAACATCCATATCACCTCCGAATTGCAAAAAACGACCAACACCATTTCTTTCTCAATTATGATTAGTTCTCCACTTCATCCACACAATATACACATCCATTCCAAATAGAACCGTTCACTAGTCTGGAGTAAAAGTTGAAAATGCGGTCAGCTGTGAAATCATTGTTAGCGGCTTTGCCGGTTACAATGAGGCCGGACTTGAAGATCCATTATTTTGCACGAAGTGTGAAATAATTAGCTTCAAGCCGTGCCCACAGCGTTCCACCAGCATTTTCAACTTTTACGGAAGACGGCATTTTACACCAACAAAAAATAGCACCCACTAGGTTTACGAATATACGTATTCCCAATAGATGCCATTATTTTTTGTCCCACAAGGAACTTTATTTTTGATTCTTAATTTCTTGAATTAGCTTAGCTTGTGCTTCGGCTTTAAATTCTTTTTGAGCCTGTTGGATAACTTTCTTTTGCTCAACTGATGTCATAGTTGGATTTGCTTGCATTGCTTTGGCTACTGCTGCCTTCACATAAGCTTGTCCTTCTTGCTTCATTTGAGCCTTAAAAGTCTTACTCTTCATTTTCTTTTGTAGTTGACTAGCTTGTGTTGTTGTCAAAACTAACCAATCATTGCCGACTTTAAAGGTATTTGTTTGTTTAACAAATTCTTTGTCGTTATCAGAAATTCCAAAGAGGAATGAATAGAAACCATTTTTGTATTCCCAACGTGTTGTTTTCTTTGTTAATGTAGCAGCTGAATAATTTCCAGTCTTGACTACGTTTTTAACATTTACATCAACTTTAGTTGTTTGTGGTTTCTTAGCTTTAGCAGTTTCAGGAGTACGGTAAACATAAACACTTTCTTTGCCACTTGTGCCTAGCTTCTTCTCTAAAAGTAAGTTAGATCCTTTTTGAACGGATTGAATCTGATAATTCTTTTCGGTAGTTACTTTTTCCATTCCAAAATGACCATATTCATTTGAAATCAAAAGTACCAAACTTATGATAAACAGAGCGATGAATGTGAATGATAATCCATATCCAACTTTTTTATTCTTTAAAAAGACGGCGAAGAAATATGCTAATCCTGCACAGATTAAAATTGTAATTAAAATCATTATTCTTCACCTGCCAATTCTGTTTTCTTCAATTGATCGGTATCGATTGTCTTTGATTTGGCACTGCCCTTAACCATAAATGTGATCAAGAAACCAATTAAACAAAAGACAATAGCGACAGCAAAGGCTGCGTGATATCCACTCAATGTAGCATTGAAGAATTTATCTTTATATTCTAATGGTGTTGCTTTAAGAATGGCATGTCCTGGTTTTAAGTTGTTTGTAACATTAGTCAAGACACTGACCAAAATAGCTGTACCCATAGAACTGAAAACTTGTCTAACGGTATTATTAACGGCTGTACCATGACTCATCAAGTTGAATGGCAATGCATTCATACCATCAGTTGTAACTGGCATCAAGACCATTGAAATACCAAACATACGAATCATGTATAGCACAACGATATCTAAAACAGGTGTGCTTTTTGTTAGGAATAAGAATGGAATTGTACCGGCTGTTAATAAGAACATACCCATACGTGCCAAATCTTTTGGTCCATATTTATCAAAAGCATTACCTGTAATTGGACTCATAACACCAATCATCAAGGCACCTGGTAGTAAGGTTAATCCTGAATGGAAAGCTGACATACCTTTAACGATTTGTAGGTACAATGGAAGCACCATTTCAACCCCGACCATGGCCATATTAGTAACTGATGACAAAGCGGCCGCAATCGCGAATTTCTTTTCTGTGAAAACACGTAATTCCAAGAATGGTGTATCCATATGTAATTGGCGATAACCAAATAGTAGGATGAAAATAATACCAACAACAATTGAGCCAATAACTTTCATTGAACCCCAACCATCATCACCAACAGATGAGAAACCATAAAGAATGGCACCAAAACCAAGTGTTGATTCAATTAATGAAAGCACGTCTAATTTAGTACGACGTGTTTTGATAACTGGACGCATAAAGAAGAATGCCAAAATCAAAACGATAATGACAATAGGGATGATCATTCCGAAAAGTTGTCTCCATGAAGAGTTATCAATAATAAAACCTGAAAGTGTAGGTCCAATAGCTGGAGCAAGTCCAATAACTAAACCACCTAGACCCATGGCAGCACCACGTTGGTTAGCTGGGAAGATTGATAACATAACCACTTGCATAAGTGGCATTGTAATACCAACACCGACAGCTTGAATCAAACGTCCAGCCAAGATAGTACCGAAGTTTGGCGCCGTAAAACACATAATTGTACCGACTAAGAAAGTCGACATTGCGATAATATACAAAATCTTTGTACTAAAATTGTTACTTAACCAAGCAGTAACAGGAATCATAATTCCGTTAACCATCAAAAATCCAGTCGTTAACCATTGAACGTCGGAAGTAGTAACACTAAATTCCTTCATCAAGGTTGGAAAGGCTGTGGTTAAAATTGTACCGTTTAAAACAGTACAGAATGTACCAACAAGAAGCACTAAAACCAAAAGATTACGGTTAAAGGGGTTCCCATGTGCATCCACAATTGCTTTATCATTATTCGCCATAATAACAAAAATTCCTCTTCTCTATATTATTTAGAAGGTATTTCGATGTCATCAAGGTTCTTGTAAACCTTCATCAAAATACTCTCTAATTCTGTTTGTTCCTCAGAAGTTATGCCTTTAAAGATTGCATCATTACTCTCGCTGAATGCCTTACGCACTTCACCATAAAGCTCTGAACCTGCTTCAGTAATGCTAACAATCTTCTTACGACGATTATTAGGATCAGCATGCCGGGATACGAATCCGCGATCCTCAAGTTTTTTTAACGAACGGGCAATACTGGCACCATCAAATAATGTGATTTCACCAATCTTATCCTGACTACATTCATGTCTCTTATAGACAATGGCTAGCAAAATACTTTCAAAAGCATTCAAATCTTCTTTTTTCAAATAACTAGCCGCGATTCGTTTCCTGATCATCGTGTATCTCATCACGAAACCAATCAAATTATAGTCATCCATAAATCTACCTCATTTTCTTCAAAAAAAACTTTAATTTTTTTAGAACAAAAAATATGCTACACCCGACTCTTGATAAAATCAAGAGTTAAGTGCAGCATTTTTCTGTAAAAACGTTTTTAATTTTCAGAAACTAGTCGAAATAGTTAACACCGATTGCTTTTCTAACTTCTGTTAAAGTTTGATTAGCAACGATGTTGGCGTTGTCACTACCCTTTTTAAGAATATCGTAAACACCAGGAATATCTTTTTCATATTCAGCACGACGATTGCGGATTGGTTCTAGAATTTCTTGTAGAACATCATTCAAATAACGTTTTACTTTAACATCGCCCAAACCACCAGCTTGATATTGTGCCCTTAATTCGGCAATCTTATCTGTATCCGTACCGAAAGCATCTAAGTATGTGAAGACAGTGTTGCCTTCAATTTTACCTGGATCTTCAACATGTATATGATCTGGATCAGTATACATAGACATAACCTTCTTAGTTACAACATCAGCAGGATCTGACAAGTAAATACAATTACCTAGTGACTTACTCATTTTGGCGTTACCATCGATACCAGGCAATCTACCTTGGCCTTTAGGTGGGAAGACACCTTGAGGTTCAACCAATGTGTCAACGTTATAAGTATTATTGAAAGTACGAACTATTTCGCGAGCTTGTTCCATCATTGGTTCTTGATCATCACCAACAGGAACTGTATCGGCTTTAAAAGCTGTAATATCAGCCGTTTGACTAACTGGATATGTTAAGAATCCAGCAGGAATACTTTGTCCAAAACTCTTTTGTTGAATCTCTGATTTAACAGTAGGATTTCTTTCCAAACGAGAAACAGAAACAAGGTCAAGGTAGTACATTGTCAATTCATTTAGTGCAGGGATTTGTGATTGTACTAAAATATTAGTTTTGCTAGGATCGATTCCTACAGAAAGATAATCAAGTGCAACTTGAATCAAACTGTTACGAACCTTTTCTGGATTTCTAGCATTGTCAGTGAAGGCTTGCATATCAGCAATCATGACAAACATTTTGTATTTGCCTTCATTTTGAAGTTTCACACGGTTCTTCAATGAACCTAAATAATGTCCAATGTGCAACTTACCTGTGGGACGATCCCCTGTCAAAATAGTATTTGTTTTCATATTTTTCCTCCTGGATTCATTAATGCAAAAACATTTTTGAGGTGGTATAATGACTCTCCATAAAAAAAGCGCCCTATTATATTAATAATAGGACGCTTAAACGTGGTGCCACCTGTTTTGTAGAGTATACTCTACCACTCAAAGTTATAAGGTAACTAGCCATACCCATTTCCCAAAACAAGGTTGATAACTTTTTCAGCCATGAAGTTATTCTCTAATAGCAACTACTTGAATTAGTACTCAAAAATGCTTATGCTTTAATGTACTCTAATTGCTATTAGCATAATTAAAAAACAACAAATTGTCAACGAGAGGTATTTTAATGACGATCAATCAATCCAAAGAATCAGAACAAAAGCGCGTCGATCAAGTTGCCGGAAAAATCGAACGACAGATTGAACGTGTTGATGCCAGTATCGCACAGGCACACAAAGAAACTAGCCGTATCGAACGTAATTACGGTGAAAATACCAAAGTTAATACCACTGAAGTCGATGACCAAATGGAAACTAACGCTTCCGTTCAACAACAGAAACAATTGGTGGCTTTAGCTGTCGAAAACGAAAATATCTTGAATTCAAATCGTCTCAAGTTAGAAAATCTTCAAGGTTCTCCCTACTTTGGACGAATTGATATTGTCGAAGATGGTGAAGAGGATACGCTTTATATAGGTACTTCTACACTCCAAGACGACGATGGCGAATTCTTAATTTACGATTGGCGAGCTCCTATTTCTGGTATCTATTATAACGGTACTTTAGGAAACGTTACTTATCCTACTCCTAATGGTACTGCCGAAGTTGAATTGAAGAAAAAGCGTCAATTCCAAATTGTCCACAATAAGATTCGAAACATGTTCGATACTAATGAAACTGTTGGTGATGAAATTCTTCAATCAGTTTTAAGCGAATATAGCGATGAATATCTAAAAAGTATAGTCGCAACCATTCAGCATGAACAAAATATTATTATTCGTGACGTCCGTTCCGATGTTCTTTTAGTTCAAGGTGTAGCCGGATCAGGTAAAACTTCAGCCATATTGCAACGTGTCGCTTACCTGCTTTATCACAGTCGTACAACAATGAATGCCGATAATATTGTTCTCTTTTCACCTAACAAATTATTCAGTAATTATATTTCTGAAGTCCTTCCTAGTTTGGGTGAACGAAATATGCGTCAAGTTACTCTCAATGAATTTATTTCACTCCGTCTAACAGGTGTTCAAGTAGAAACACTCTTTGAACGTTATGAAAAGGATGAACGCAATTTACCAGAAACCACTATCAAGATGCGTTTATACAAAGAAAGTGGCGACTTCCTAGAACATTTGGAACAATTAGAAGACGATCACCGTGAGCATACGCCATACTTCGAAGACATTATTTTTGAAGGTAAGCCATTTTTCACCGGTGATGAAATTTCTGAAATTTATCAAAGTACTAATCCGGCTTATCATATCCCCGACCGTTTTCTGAAAACTAAGAATACTTTGATTAAACGTCTCCAAAGAAGAATTCACGAGGATCGAAATGAAGATTGGGTTCAAGCCGAAATCGATAACTTATCTGATGAGGATTTTCAACAAATCATTACAGACCACAATATTGAGGAATCAGCTAACCAACGTGAAATTATTGCTGAAGAGTTTTTGCGTGAACGATATGCACCAATTTACAACGCCTTACTCAATAACTACTTCTTTAATCCTTACAAGGAGTACCTTTTCTTACTTAATAAGATGCAGCAAAATTTAGTTTCTGACAGTATTTGGCAAACTATGATTGAATCAATTGATAACCAAATTGAAGCTCATAAATTAAACCTCAGCGACTCAGTTGCTATTCTCTATTTAAGAGACTTCATTACCGATGGTGGTATCAATCATGCTATTCAGCACATCTTCATTGATGAGGTTCAAGATTACACAATGGCCCAGTTAAAATACATCTCCCATGCCTTTCCTAACGCTAAAATGACTCTGTTAGGTGATCGTTCACAAGATGTTTTGACTAGCTCCTATCGTAAAAATGATTTAGTCACTGAAGTTAACGAATTGTTCAAAAAGAAACGTATCACTACCATAACTTTGAATCAGAGTTACCGTTCAACCGCTGAAATAACTAACTTTGCTAAGAAACTATTGCCAAACGGTGATGAAGTCAAAGCCTTCTCTCGTCAAGGTGAAGATCCTGTTATCAAAGTTTTCAACGATGATGGTTATTATCAAGGTTTGAAAGAAACGGCTAAAGAATTAAACAAGAAATATGATACTGTTGCGATTCTAGCCCGTAATCAAGCTCAAGCTGAACAGATTTATACCCATTTCAGTGATGAATCTATCGTTACATTAGTTGACGCTGACTTCCGTTCCATTCCTAAGGGAATTCTAATTTTACCAATCTATTTGGCTAAAGGACTGGAATTCGACGCCGTTATTGGTCACGACATTTCAGCTAAAAATTATCCGGATCTCCGTAGTACCGATGTGCTTTACACGATTTGTACTCGGGCAATGCATAGTTTAACTCTGTGTGTTGATGGTGAATTGTCACCCCTACTTCAAAAAGAACCTCAAAAATTAATTTCTGAAAACTAATTTTAGGTAATATAAAAAGTCGACCTTGGTTTGGTCGACTTTTTTGATGTTCTTTTTTAGATAACCAATGTGCCTGACAATATAGTAGAAACGAGTTACGTAGACCAGATTCCTGTGCTCTGCAGGGCTTCACAAACTGTCTGCTTCGCAGCCATCAGAATCTAAACAGGTCACTGCATTCTCTATCGAAATGAGCTACGCAGGGGCAACTCCTTCCGGTTAAGTCAACTTATCTCTGCCGGCGCTTCGCCACCGACTGAGATAAGTAGTCTTAATCCTCGGGAGCTGACCGCCCCTGCTTCGCTCTCTATATAATTATAGTTCCAACTGCGGCACTGACCATGGCTACAAATATCGCCATTTTCTCATCCTTGGTGTACAAATATGTTAAAGCGTAACACCAACCTAAGGCCATCATCATTAAGAATTGTAAGATTGACCCTGGTAAACTAATTACTCCGGCTATAATTCCACTAAAAATAATTCCCATCACGGCGCTGTATGCTGAACTTTCTCTAAAGAAATAATTGAAGAAAAAGCCTGTTTGCACCAATTGTTGTTGAATCGCAACAATAAAGACGTTTGCAATCATATTAAATACAAATACTTTTTGATCGGAGCTGGCTATATCATCGTTTTGGAAGCTTGGTAATTTCCCAGTTACTTGTAAATAACTAACCATGATTCTTAACAAGCAAACCATTACGATCATCAGACTAACTAGACCGATGTTAGAAACTAGTGAATAGGCAAAGCCCTCTGCTGTATCTGAAAATGATTTTTCTTCACGGACATATTTTCTAATCATTAAAAACAGAGTGAAAAGTCCAATTAGGAAAAATATAACGGTAATCGGTATATTCAAACCTTTTTGGGTGGCAGCTGCGTTTTTAAACATCAATGTAACAATAGAAAATACTATCCAAATTATATATCTGACAAAATCTGTACTTGGGGATTCTCCTACGCGCATAATAAATTCTTCCAATCAATAATTTTACTTTGCCATTATATCATACGCTAATACTTCATTTTAGAGGTGTTTTACATTATTATGGAGAGAGTTACCTAGGGGAGAATCTGCTCATGAATAAGAAACAACGGATTTTTTATTTAGATTTTATTCGTGTCATCGCTATTCTTTTAGTTATATTTATACACGTATCAACTATTGACACTACTAAACATATTGGAACTACCGACTGGCAAATTATAAAAATGCTTAACTATTTTGCCCATATCAGTGTCCCTATTTTTTTCATGATTTCTGGTACTTTAATTCTCAACAGTCCAAAAGCTTTATCTTTAAAGTACACTTGGCAAAAAAGAATTCCTCGAGTTGTCATCCCTTTTGTTATCTGGTCGATAATCTTACCAACTGTTATCAGTTTAACGTCCAATTTATTATCAACTAATGATGTCTGGGGACGATTGAAATTCATTCTCAATAAACCAACCATACCGGTTTTCTGGTTTATGTATCCCTTAATCGGAGTCTATATTTTATCTCCAATCATTAAAACCTTTGTTGATAATGCTAGTCTTAAAATGTTATTTTACGTCACTAGTGTTTGGTTAGTTACCTGTTCATTATTACCATCGGTCAACGTTATGATGGGAAAAGATATGAAACACGTTTTCCAACTATCACCAGTTTCAAATTTTTTATTAATTGGCGGTTTTACTGGTTATTTCATTTTAGGATATTTATTGAGTCAAATGGATTTCAGAAATATCAGTAGTTTTGCTTTGTTGACTCTATTTATTGGAATTGGTACTTTCGGGAACTTCTTTTCCGAATCGGTTCCTAAAACCTTTGACACCAACAATAGTTACTACGTGACTTCTCTTTTCATTCCCATTATGTCGATTGCAGCTTTCATTTTGCTGCAGAAATGGGGTAGCAGTATACGTTCTCGAGGAGTGATCAATTTCTTTGAAAGTCTAGCACCACTAGTTTTCGGAATTTATTTATTACATTATTTAGTAATATTTTTCATTGAACCTTGGTTTTTCAAAAATACCAATCTACGTGGTATTCCTGCAACTTTTCTACGCTATATTGTTGTGGTTTTTATTACTATCGTGACTATCCGAGTAGTCAGTTTCATACCTGGTATTAACTACTTACTTATCGGCCATACAAGGTCAAAAAAATAGGCGATTCCCAATTGGGATCGTCTATTTTTGTACACTAGTTTTTCTTAGTTTTTGTCGTCTTTAATAAAAAACCAAAGATAATTAAGAATACTCCTGCGATAGTTGCAAAGATGCTTGAAGCTTCACCAGTCTGTGGCAATGTTCCAGCTTCGTCAGATGTACCAGTAGCTGGTGTTTCTGATTCACCTTTGTTACCAGAAGTATTTGGCAATAAGCCTTCCTCAGCATTGTCTTCAGATTGACTACCTTCAGAACCACCGTTGATTAGATTTTGGTTGCCATCTTCACCAGTTGTTGTTTCCTCAGAATCAGAATCTTCTTCCTCTTCTTTGTCAGTATCTGGAGTTACGCCATTATCTTCTTCACCAGGCTTTTCTTCGTCAGGCTTTCCACCATTTTCATCAGTACCTGTGGTGTCATCTTCGTCTTCATTGTTACTTTCGTCAGGATCTTTAGGATCTGTAGGATTGTCGCCGTCGTTACCGTCGCCATCTTCATTTCCATTGTTATCCTCATTATTGTTCTCGTCAGGATTTTCGGGATCTGTTGTACCGCCACCGTTATCCTCGTTGTTGTTCTCATCAGGATTTTCAGGGTCTGTGGTACTACCACCATTATCCTCGTTGTTATTTTCATCTGGATCTTCGGGATCCGTGGTATTACCTTCGTTACCCTCATGATTATTATCATCTGGATCTACTGGAAATACTGGAGGTACAACACCTTCTGCCGGAAGCGTTACAACATTATCATATTCAGTTTCTTTCTTGTTGTTATCTTGAAAATCCCATCTATGTGTTTCTGCGTTAACAACAACTTTATCAGCAATAATATTTCCATCTAAATTCTGATTGGCAATGATAGTTCCTTTAGGATTTAATACACTACCTTGAAATGGCTTATCAACATTGACTGTACCTTCATATAAGTTATCATCCTTTGTACTATCATAGAAATTCCATAGCAAATGATTGTCATCAAAATATTCCGTTTCTTGATTTGGACGTTCTTCTGAGGTACTACCATCACTATAAATCAATTTAATTTGAGAATTAATTTTGTACTCATCTACACCCTTAGTATCAACATTGACAATAATATTTGTACCACCAGCATCCTTAGACAATCCATAGATTGTTAGTGGTGTTGCCATGTTCAGAACTTCTGGATCTAAATTAAGAACAATTTGATTATTTTCATCTGGTTCAAATCTAGATAAATCAATTACCCTTTGATTCATATCAGGAAAATCGCCATTCGTAATTGTCATTTGAGAATCCTTATTAGACAACTCAGTAGATTTATCTTCAAGTTCTTGGAAATACTTATCAAAGTCAATATAGTAATTTCCATCTTTATCCTGATAAACTTCTTGAGCTACAAGATGATCCATATCTTTCCCATCTACTGTTGGACGATTAGGATTTGAAATATCAATATCAACATTCTCCCCAAATACAACCTTATTTTCCCTTGTATCACCACTAGATACAAAAGAACTCTGAGCAATATTAGTAATATTTTGAATATAAGAAATATCTTTATTCAATAATCCTTGTTCAGTAGTATTAGTTCCAAAGTTAACACCGCCATCCAAATGCTGAACAGCAACATTACCATTTGTATGTGCCTTTAATTGAGCCTCTCTAGCAAAAATATGAAAGTATGATGCATAACCCAATTCATTATTTTTTTCTATATCAGGATCATCTCTCTTTATATCGTCTTCGAACTTTCCACCAGGTCTAACTGCCGAATTGGCAACTCTCGAAGTAGCCTCTGTATTACTCTCAGCTGATTGTGCAGCCACACCACTAGTAGAACTTTGTGTAGCAACTGGAGCTTGAGCTGTAGCTGAACTTTGAGCAGATGCAGTTTGTGTTGCATTTGTTGAATCTGCTGTGTTTGTAGTATCTTGCACTGTACTTTGTGTAACTGCTCCCTTAGCAGCTTGTACATTATTACCACTAGTCTGGTTTTGATCAGTTTGATTACCAGTACTTTGAGTTGTTGCTGTTGCACTGTCTGTTTCGTCAGCATTTACAGTTGTAGCACTCATCCCTGTTAGCACTACCGCACTTATAGCAACACACGACAAAGCCCATTTTTTCCCTTTTCTCATTAACATAATCAACTAAATCTCCCTCGTTGAATTTAGAATAATTATTATTATCTAATAAAACTGGTAATAATTATATTTATGTCGATTATTACGCTACTATTTTTTATTGTCAAATAGCGATTCAATTAATGAGAATTAATCATTTCTTCAATCTTAAAGTTTCAATAATTGCGATTCCTAACGCCATGATAGCGATTATTCCTAATCCCGTAAATCCAACCCTAGAATACAAAATTGCTCCAATTAATGAACCTAAAGTTAATCCCAAGTAGAGAAATGAGCTGTTAAAAGACATTACCGTCGAACGTTTATCCGGTACAACGTCCACAATGTAAGTCGTCAAAGCCGTAACGCCCAAGCCTTGAGCCACCGCCAATAATATGAGAAAAATTATTATTCCCCATAACTGATTTTGACAGATCACCAATCCTAGAATAAAAATCATTGAGAGGAAACCATTGAGAATGACATCTTTCATAGCTCCTAATTTAGATAACAAATGACCGCCACAAAAACTGGCAATAAAGTTACTTAAACCATAGGCAATAAAGATATTGCCCGTTTGAGCCGTATTGAAATGAAAATTCTGGTTCAGAAAAGTTCCTAAAAAGGTATATATTAAATAAAAGCCAAACATCCAAACCAAATTAATCGACAATGAAAGCAAGGCCCTTCTTGACTTAAGTAATGTTTGAAAACTAGCTAAATACTTTAGTTTCCCCTGACCACTCATTAAATTGGGAACGACTAATAGTAAAACGCCAAAAGCCAATAACGTTAACAATATCGATCCCCAAAAGGCCATATGCCAGTTGGATAACTGTGATAATAATGTGCCCATAGGTACACCAATAGCAATTGACAAAGATAAAGCTGACATTGTAATTCCCATTACAATATTCAATTTTTTACCAGTGAAGTAACTACCGACAGTCGCCCAGATATTAGGCATTGTTACTGCTGCACCGATACCAGCTACAGCTCTACCAATATAAAAGGCTTCGATATTAGTGGCTTGTGCACAAATAAAACTACCTATTAGAAAAATCAATAATCCAGTTATCAAAAGTTTGCGCTTATTAAACTTGTCCCCTAAGGGTCCGAAAAATGGACTACCTACGGCATAGCACAAAGCATAAATGGTAACTGCCAGTGCTGCCTGTGAAGTTGTTACTGCGTAATCTTTCTCGATGGCTGGTAACAAAGGTGAGATTATGAATGAATCAGCTCCAATAACGAAAACGACCAAGAATAAACCAATAACCAATAAAATATCTTTAGATTTATAATTATCATTTTGTTTCATAATCAATACTTCTTTCTAAATTTTATAAAAATTATTCTTAAGCATCTGCAATATAAATCCACAAATAAAAAAGCACAATACGGGAATTTAATGATACTGAGTATCAAAAATTTCCCGTATTGCACTTTCAAAATATTAGGTTCTCAACTGTTCTGATGATACAATTCAGCTGAATTTAATTACTGGAGGTTCATTATGGTTGCAGCTGATATGAGTACTAGACACGGTGAACATTGCCCTTTAGACAGCACTCTCAAGATTCTCGATGGCAAATGGAAGTCCATTATTCTTTGCCGATTAATGCAACAAAAAGAGATGCGTTACAGCGAAATTCTTCAAACTTTGTCTGGATGTACAAGACGTATGCTCTCCTTACAATTGTCTCAACTTGAAGCCGACCACATCATAAAAAAAGAGATCGACACATCGTTTGTCCCCACTAAAACCAGTTATCACTTAACTGAATTGGGACAATCGCTTGTGCCGATCATTAAAGAAATGGATATCTGGGGTCAAATGTACCTAGATACCTTATATAAGAATAAAGAATAGCTAAACTAACTTCTTGATGTCTCGGTTCAAAATCATCAATTGTGAACCACAGAAAATTAAAACCAACCCCGTCAATAAAATATCGATTCCACTCAAAACAACCAGAACCGTATTCCACATATCCCTCACCATATTCAGAGAGAAATAAAGGTAGACGACAATAATTGGAATAATAATAACGAGATAAATAACAGTATAAACGTAACTCTTGTTGAAAATTAGATTCAAATCTAAATTAAATTTTTGCGTCTTCATATCCATCACATGAAAATGACGATCAATTAAATAAATTAGTCCTAAAGGATAGAAGCCCAGAAGCAAAGTGTACAAAAGTTGCATGCGTATTCTCCAATGTATTTGATGACTTAACATTATCGATTTTAAAAAAATGGAGCAAGCAATTTTGAGAATACTTTTATTTAGTTAACTTATTTATGAATATACTTATTGTCTAGCTTGAGATCCCAATGCAAAGACGGCCACGCATCCGAATCCAGTGTGACTAGAAATTGTCATCCCAATGGGATTGATTTGAATATCAGCTTTAGGAACCTTATTAATAATATGTTGCTTAACTGTTTCGGCAGCTTCCCAGTCACCACTAGTTGTGATAATAATTGGTTGATCAGGATCACTTTGAATCGCTGTTACTACCTTTTGTGCCAAGGTTAACAGTGATTTTTTTCGTGTTCTGATTTTTGAAACAAAGCGTAATTTTCCTGCAGGATCGACATCTAATAATGGTTTTACTTTAAGTAACGTTCCTAAAGTGGCTGAGGCTCGGGAAATACGTCCACCATGATAAAGATAAGTTAGATTATCAACCGTGAACCACTGTTGTAAACGTAATTTATTTTTATCAAACCAAGAAATCAAGTCATCCAAACTGGCACCAGCCTTTTGTAATCTGATTGCTTCAAGGAGCAGACGGCCTTCACCACCACTAGCTGCTAGAGTGTCGACAATACGAATATCAGCTTCAGGGAAGTCTTCTAATAGAATCTCTCTAGCTTGATTGGCACTGGACATTGAGCCGCTTAAACCGCCAGAGAAGCCTACATAAACAATAGCCATTCCTTTTTCCACATATTTTTTAAAGAATTCCAAGTATTCCCCAACGTTTACTTGTGTCGTCGATGGCAAAACTCCCGCTTTAATCTGTTCGTAGAACTCATCTAATGAGTAACTCTTACCGAAGTCATTGACAAGTTCTTTTCCATCAATCTCTGTATGAAAGTAAATTGCCTTAACATTATTTTCTTCCAAGAATTTTGCTGGCAAATCACATTCTGAGTCAGTTAAAATTTGATACATTTCATGTCCCCCTATGAAGGTTCCTCTAAATTCATTCCATAATAATACCATTTATCAAAATAATATACATTGCTTCTATACTTCTATCTGAATTCATAATAACAGTAAAAACAAATTAAAAATGCCATTCTGAAATTATTTTTCCACTATGATTATTTATAATGTCTTCAAAAGCTAGGCAAATAAAAAATACCTAAATACTGTTATATCAGCACTTAGATATTTTCAATCTTTTTAAACAGCCGTCTATCGGATTTGAACCGACGACCCCCACCTTACCATGGTGATGCTCTACCTATCTGAGCTAAGACGGCAATACATCTCCTACATTTTATCAAACTTATATCATGTAGAAAATGCTTTTAATTAAAATGCTTCAATAATTTCGGCAATACCTGTGGCAAAGAAGAAGAATGCCAACATAAAGACGATGAATCCTCCAGCCAATACTGGATTGAACAACAGAATGATCGCAAACAATAGGTTCAAACAAGCCAAAATCACGATAAAGATGTAGTACTTCTTACCGAAGAAATGATAAAAGCGAGATGTCAATATTTGTAAAATGGCATCTAGTAAAAACCAAACAGCGAACATGTAAACAATTGCTATAACTCCAACTTGTACGTGAGCAACAAAAATAATACCGATAATAATATCAACAACTGCTCCAAAGATGGTCCATCCGCTTCTGACACCTAAGAATTTAGTCATTTGAGAACCGAACCATAATTGATAAACTCCTCGTAAAATGGCGAAGAATCCGAATAATACAGCAATGGTCGACAAACTTCTCAATGGATACCATGTTACTAAATATCCAGCGTATAACGAGATTAAACCAATAATAAAACCAAACCAATCAAAACGTTTCTTTGGTTGACTCATATTTCTACCTCCCTTCTAAATACCAACAATTATTTTAACATTAAGAGTTATCAAAGTTGAGTGATATGCGCTATAATAGAATGGCTAATAAAATTTTTAGGCTAAACGAAGGGTTGAAAAATTGTCACCTAACAAAGAAAACTATTTAAAAACTATCTACGAACTAAATTATGATTTCACGAAAATCACTAATAAGCGTATTTCTGAGATCATGAATGTTTCCGCCCCATCAGTTACTGAAATGCTGAATGCTTTATCTGGCGAAGGCTACTTAACTCACTCACCTTACAATAAGATTGTACTTACTCCCAAGGGGAATAAGGTCTCTGAGAAACTAGTTAAGACACATCGTCTTTGGGAAGTATTTCTAAATAAATGCTTGAAGTACCCAGTCGATAATGTTCATCATAATGCTGATGCTCTGGAACATTCTTCAGATGACGATTTAATTGAACACTTAAACGACTTTTTGGGTCATCCCCAACGTTGTCCACATGGTGGTATCATTCCTGGCAATGGTCAAGGTGAAACAGATGCCGACGATAAATTGTTAAGCATGATTCCAGATGATACTAAGGTTCAAATTGTCAGAGTTTCTGATAACTACGACTTCTTACAATATTTCGGTAGCTTGAATCTTGAAATTGATGATACAATTACCGTTCTTAAACATGAAAAATTTGATAATTCCCTCGTTGTTGAAAAAGATGACGGTTCAAAATTAACTATCGGTGCTAAAGCTATCGATTACATTTTCGTGGAATTACGTTAATAATTTCGCATAAATAATAGGACGAGAAACCAATTTGGCTTCTCGTCCTATTTATGTTTATTTTTTAATTATCCATTTGCTTGTTTTCGTTCATCACGCTCAATTTCAATCAATTCACTCAAATCATGACACTTTTCCAAAGCTTCACGATACTGTTCATGAATATCTGGAGCTACTCTTCTACCATCACCGGACGGCACCATATGAATATCCTCAGTTTCAGCTTCAACAGACGTTTTAAAATACCACATCTTATAATGAAGAAAATCTAATTGATCTTGGAGGGTTTGAATCTGTTCTTTCACTGTCGCTGCTTCTTTTTCCAATAATTCATAACGATCCATTAACGTAACGTCACCTTGCATACATAGATCAATGAAGTGACGAATTTCAGTAATTGTCATTCCACATTTTTTCATACATTCAATCACTTGTAGAAAATTTAGATCATTATCTTTAAAACTTCTTCTACCTGCGCTATCACGATCAACAAATGGTAGCAATCCTTTACGGTCATAAAAGCGTAAAGTTGAAGCTGGCAAATTCATTTCCTCTGCCACATCTCCAATTGAATATCTCATTTTCAATTCCTCCTTGACTTGAACCATGGTTTAACTAGTAGTATAGCAGATGAGAATATGAAATTTATTATAGAGAGGATTTTATATAAT
Organism: Companilactobacillus kimchii DSM 13961 = JCM 10707; assembly: GCF_001435445.1. Classification (GTDB taxonomy): domain Bacteria; phylum Bacillota; class Bacilli; order Lactobacillales; family Lactobacillaceae; genus Companilactobacillus; species Companilactobacillus kimchii. The sequence goes on from NZ_AZDH01000014.1 coordinate 245,357, forward strand.
GGAAAAAACAGAAATGCAAAAATTGTTAGACGGTGAATGGTATCGACTCACTGACCCTGAAATTGCAGGTCGAAAAACAAGCTCCGCAACTTTATGCCAAGATTTCAATGCCATTCCCGAAAATGAACCGGAAAAGCAAACTGCTAAAGCTCGTGAAATTTTTGGCTCTGCTGGTAAAAATTTAACAGTACATAGTCGACTAACTGTTGATTATGGTAAGAATATTCACGTCGGTGACAATTTCTTATCCAATTACAATTTAACAATATTAGATATTGCACCCGTTAACATGGGAAATGACGTTTGGATCGGCCCTGATACCGACATCTATACCGTTAATCATCCTTTAACTGCAAAAGGACGCAAACAAAGATTAGGAATTGGTAAACCCGTCAATATCGGCAACGATGTTTGGATTGGTGGACATTGCACAATTTGCCCCGGAGTCACAATTGGTAACGGTGTAGTCGTTGCTGCAGGAGCAGTCGTTACAAAAGATATTCCTGATAACGTATTGGTTGGCGGTGTTCCAGCCAAAGTAATCAAACAAATTGAGCAGTAAAAAAAGAGAATCGGCCATCCGATTCTCTTTTTTTCTACTATTTTTGTGCCTGTTGATTATTTTCGACAATTTTCTTATAAAAGACAGCCATAACCAGTTGCTCATATGGTTGTAACCAAACAGATAGCAATTCATGTGTCATTGCATTAAGAATTTCCCAGAAGAAAAATTCAAAAATGATTGAAAAGTAAGTCCACTTATAACCACGCATCACAATAGTACTGCGACTAAAACTCGAAAACGCCATGCGTAACGACCATTTCCCTTGATCAGCTTGATCATCTTTGAAAACCAAGAATGACTGAGAAAAGATTACCAAGAACCAAATTCCAGGAAGCACATAAAGCATGAAACCAGCTTCCAAAAATAGTCCTAATAACGCCGTTATGAAGAGTAGTGGAAAGAAATATTTGCCACTAAATGCTTGTAAACTATCTTTAATAGCATTGATTTGATAATCAGGATTTCTCAATTTATCGATCAAAGCATAAGAAACACCTGCACAAACCATCATAAAAAAGAAAAAGAAACCATAAACTGCAACGTTACTTTGTGGTGTTAGATTCAACATATATTGCGATGCTGAACCCGGATCATTTGCCATACTCATTGAAATCTCTGACAGGCGACGACTAGCCTGCTCTGGATCAGCTAAATTAACATTTATATTAGCCATCCAAGTTGTGTAAATTTTCATTCCAAAATATACTGCTAGAAATCTTAACAAAATCGGAACGATATTATGTGCAATATTTCCTTTAATATCTTTTCTAAAAGCACGATGTGCCTCACGTCTGATCTCAAAAGCAGATATTCGATTGTAATTAGCGTTATTCATCAATATCCCTCACATTAGATAACGCCATTATAACAAAGATGAATTAACTAAACTAATTTACTTTATCGTGATTGGTGCCTTAGTAGTCTTAATCATTAACAAATTATTAGCATCAACCTTATTCTGATAGGCGTTGCCATATTTCTTATCAAAGTATCGAACATAACCATGCTCACTCGTCAGATCCAGTCCTTCAACACTAAGTCCTGAACCAACAAAATGTCCAGTGCCAAACATTCTGAAGTCATTATGATTCATCAAAGTTGTTTTAGAAATAGAAATTTTACTGTGATTATTCAATGATTTCAGTGTATCCAAATTAGACTGTTTAATACTCATTTTCGACTCGTCCAAATTAAAACTAGATTTCAAAATGGTTGAATTAGTAGCCGTAATTTGTGAATATGCACTGGCAACCAAATTAGCGTTTGAAATTTTGCTATTCTTCATTGTTAATTTAGCGTCATACAAATTCATTTTTTCAATATTATTGACCGTAGCATCATTCATGTAAACATTAGAATCATAATCCAAATCTTTAGCTGATTTAATAAAATTATTTATCGTTACATCATTTATTTTGATATTTCCTTCAGCAAGTCGGACGTTTACATTGTCCAATGATTTATTCATAGGAATAGTTACCGTTACGTTATTGTCATCTAATAAATCAACACCAACATGATTTTTTCTTTCCTGACCCGTAACGGTTAGGGTGTTATTTTTAATCTTATAAGTAGGCTCTGAGCTCTTTTCACCATCAATACGAATCTTATAGCGATCGCCTAAACGGAAGGTAACATTAGTATTTCTACCTTCGACGTACACATTTTTGAAATTACTCAACGGATAAGTTTCATCAATCTTTTGGATAATTTTAAATCCGTGATTCCAAACAACCGATTTATTTCCACCCATAATAAAACCACCGAGTAACAATAAGCCACCGACTATTAATAAATAAAATCCTGTTACAAAATATTTACGCATTTTCTTTTTCCCCCTTCATTGGAGTCTTTCTACCGTGAAGTAACTTCTTACCCAACCAACGGAAGAAAATGACAACTACACTAAAGAACCACTTCAACAAAGCAATAATAATGGGAATTAAGAAGAAATCAATTCCTAAAACTAATAGTCCTCCACCAATGTAGAAGATAGCCACAGAAAATGACTGAAAAATAACCGAAAGACCGATGAATATTGCTCCAATACCACTAACTACTGAAACAGCGACCAAGAATAAGAATATCAAAACAAACAATATTGCCAATCCAACTACTAAGGCCAACATTAATATCACTATAAGTGCAATTGGCAAAGCAATTGGTGACGCCATTAACGCTAATAAAACTAATCCAATCATCTTTAAATTTCTCTTAAAACGATCATTATTCGAAATATGACCATTATCAATATTTTGATAATTTTGCTCAGACATCTTAATCGAATAGTCTGCCAAAACCTTACGAGCCAAATTTTTGGGTGTTCCCAATTCATTAATAATTGCATCCGATGTACTTAATTTAGCATCGATTATATATTCTTGATAAAATTCGATCACATCTTGTTGTTCAGCTTCACTCAATTGATGTAAATATATTTTAAATTCATCAATATACGAATCCATTGCTCTATTATTCATTATTCCCCTCCAAGATAGTATCAGTTGCTGCCTTTAATTCCTGCCAATTATTTCTGATTCTATCCAGTTGCTCTCTACCTAAATCAGTAATTTTATAATAACGACGATTTCTACCTTCGTAAGCCTCGTCATAAGTACTCAACCAACCTTCTTTTTTTAACCGACGCAAAATCGGATACATGGTTGATTCAGAAATAGGAAATACCGTTTGAACTTTCCTAGTAATTGCGTACCCATAATAATCTTCACTTGTAAGCAGAGCTAAAACAGAACCCTCAAGTATCTCAGTTGAAACTTGAATTGCCATATTATCTCCTCATTTCTATCATACTATACGTTGTATAATATCGTTCAATTAATAATATTATTATAAAAAATAGTATAAGTCAATTTAACTCTCTATTTCGGGCGGTATAACATGCCGCCATCCACAGAGAATTTTATTACCAACTGAATTACGTGTTTTATTCTTTATTCCAATTAATTTAGAAATTAGAAAGAATATCTATTAAGAATTCAATTAACTCATAAAAATAGATTTGAACTTTTCGAGTAAATACCGTTATTTTTACTTTAAACATTTAGAAAACTGAATTGAAATAGAACCTCTAACTAATCCGGAACAACAATCGGGAATGGCTTTGCCATTTACAATAAGGCCGATCTTGGGGATCCAATGCTTTCCCAATTATTGTGGAGGATGACATATTTAATCTAAAAAGCTTGACAATCTTTTTTCTACGTCGTACGATTATTGCAACATTTCAAAACAAATCTAAAAACGACGACAGAAGAGTAGCTGAGTTAATTAGTCCAGAGAGTTAACGTTGGTGCGAAGTTAACCTAATCCTCAGTGAAACACATCTGTAAGTTGAATGACTGAAACAAGTAAGTCATTTCGGTAGCACCGTTACAGCTGAAGTTATTGTAACTTCATGAGTCTAATATCGTGAGATATTAGAAATCAGAGGTGGTACCGCGAATATTCGCCCTCTTGGTCCTTTTGGATCGAGAGGGTTTTTTATTTGGGATAACCCTTATTTAGTGACAATAACTTCCTGAGGTTAATATCGTGAGGTATTAACAAATTAAGGTGGAACCACGTTAAAAACGTCCTTTAGCAAATTTGCTGAAGGACGTTTTTTTATGTCTTTAGTTAAAGGGGAAAGAGATTATGATGAATTATATTTTTGAAATTTTACCATCGCTTTTAAGCGGTACAGCCATGACTTTAAAAGTTTTCTTTTGGACACTGATTTGTTCACTACCACTAGGAGTTTTAGTTTCTCTCGGTCGTAGTTCGAAATTCAAACCACTAAGTTGGTTAGTTTCCTTCTACATCTGGGTTATGCGTGGAACACCTTTGTTACTACAATTAATTTTTGTTTTCTACGGATTACCTAATATGCCATTTGCTCATATTGTTTTTGAAAGATACGATGCCGCCTTATTTGCCTTCATTCTCAATTACACAGCATACTTTGCCGAAATCTTTCGTGGTGGTTTCAGCACTGTCAGCAAAGGTCAGTTTGAAGGTGCTAAAGTTTTAGGCCTCAATTATTGGCAAACATTGAGAAAAATTATTATTCCACAAGTAGTTAAAATTGTGCTGCCATCAATTGGTAATGAGGTTATCAATTTAGTTAAGGATTCATCATTAGTCTACGTTATCGGTTTAGGCGATCTACTTCGTGCCGGAAACATCGCTAGTTCAAGAGATGTAACGCTTCTACCATTAGTATTAGTTGGTATCATTTACTTACTATTAACCTTGATCTGCACTTGGTTATTAAAAGTCTTAGAAAAACATTTCAGTTATTACCGTTAGGAGAAAAATTATGTTGAAGTTAGAAAATATTACTAAAAGTTTTGATGGTAAAACCATCTTAGATAATTTAAACCTTGAAGTTAAAGACAATTCAATTCTCAGCATTGTCGGTCCTAGTGGTGCCGGTAAAACAACCCTTTTACGTTGTATTGCCGGTTTGGAAAAAGTTGATTCTGGAACTTTTATGCTCAATGACAAACCGTTTGATCCTTTCGATGAATCAGTTAAAGAACGAGTTATTGGTGTTGTTTTTCAAGACTTCAATCTCTTCCCTCACTTATCAGTTATGGAAAATATATCTCTAGCACCTAAATTAGTTTTGAAACAAGATAAGACTACTGTGCAAAAGAATGTGGATAAACTTTTGGAACAATTAGGCCTCACTTCTTTGAAGAACCAATATCCTTTTGAATTATCAGGTGGTCAAAAACAACGTGTCGCTATCGCTAGGGCCTTGGCAATGCAGCCACAAATTCTTTGCTACGACGAACCTACTTCAGCCCTTGATCCTAGTTTACGTGATACTGTAGCCCAAGTTATTTTGGACCTGAAAAAGACTGGTATCACACAAATCGTCATCACCCATGATCCTGACTTTGCCAAAAAGATTGCCGATCAATTACTAGAAGTTAAACCAATCAATGATTAATCTCCGGGGGTTAAATATGAAGAAAAAATTATTAATATTCATGGCATTATTCTTACTTGCCTTGGGATTAAGTGGTTGTAGCGATAATCAAAAATCCGTTGCACAAGAGGCCAATACTACCGATACTTGGAATCATATCAAGAAACGCGGTCGTGTCATTATTGGTTTGGATGATACATTTGTACCCATGGGATTCCGTCAAAAAAATGGGAAATTAGTTGGTTACGATATCGATTTAGCCAAAGCTGTTTTTAAACAGTATGGTATCAAAGCTGATTTTCAACCAATCGACTGGAATATGAAGGAAACTGAACTTCGTAATCAAACTATTGACTTAATTTGGAATGGTTACACCATCACTCCTGCTAGAAAAAAGCAATTAGCTTTTTCACGTCCATATATGGCCAATCAACAAGTTTTAGTTACAAAAACTAATGAGAACATCACTTCATTTAAAGATATGCAAAATAAAATTCTTGGTGTTCAAACCAGTTCCTCTGGTGCTAGTCTTTTAGATGAACATCCCACTAAGTTAAAAAATTATATCAAGCACAAAACTCCCGTCCTTTACGATTCATTTAACAATGCTCTAATGGATCTAGACGATAAACGAATTCAAGGATTACTAATCGATAGTGTTTATGTTGGTTACTATATTAGTAAAGAAAAAGATCCCGCATCTTATCGAGTAACTCGTGGCGGATTTACCGGTGAAGATTTTGCTGTTGGTATGCGTAAGGGCGATAAAACCCTTAAACGAAAAATTGATAATGGTTTACAACACCTTGCTAATACTGGTGAACTTCAAAAGATAAATAAAAAATGGTTTGGTAATTCCGATAATTCTTTAATCCAACCTGAAAAATAAAAAGCTGATCAATTAATTTGGTTAAAGTGTAAATGTGCTTAAATTTCCGTCTTCCGCAAGAATTGGAAATGTGTTGGAACGCTATAGGCATGACTTGAAGCTAAGTATATTTGATTTTGTAAAATAATTTAGTCTAGTAAGACGAAACGGCCTCAATTAAGAAATTCAAGTAGAAGATATATCTTGAATACTTAATTGAGGCCGTTCTTTTGATTTAATTTCTATATTCGTAGATTAAAAGTACTAAAATATCCATAATACTAGAACTAAGGAACCAGTCGGTAGTAAAAAATTTGTGGGCCCTCAGTGGTGCAATTTTACTTAGCTTGCGTAGCAAGGTTAGTAAAAGACTGAGCTTCGAGATCCATGATTGCGGACAACGGTATACTTCAACCGTATTAGTTGGTATTTAGCTACAACCAAATTTAAGAAAGAACCTTATTTTTGACCAGCTTTTTTAGTTTCTACTATTATAAATGGATCAATAATACTATCCAATAGTTCCTTATTCTGTAATTGTGCCACCCATTCAGGATTAACAGTTTCTGTTTGATATACACAGCTAGCCAATGTCCCAGTGATACTAGCAATCGTATCTGTATCTTCCCCTAAATTAACCGCCAATAAAATTGCTTCATCAATTGATTTAGAATTCAATACACACCAAATACAAGCTAATAAAGTATCAACGTCGTAGCCAGTTGATTTAATATTCTTTCGATTGATATCCTTAAATCCAGGCGCAAAAATATCCTTATAATAGACGAATTCTGCCCATTCATCTGGTTCATTTTGAAGTGCTACTTTTAATTGCTGTGGCAACTTAGCCAAAATATCAGTTAAATTCTTACCATTCAATAATCCATGTAAAATTTCTAAATAGATATAACTTCCCATAATGGCACGAGCATGCCGATGAGTTAAACTGGTATAATTCTTAGTCAATTCCAATCTATTAGCTAAATCGGATTCCGTTTTTAAATGAATTGCTAAAGGTGCCAATCTCATCAAAGCCCCATTGCCATTCGCATATTCACTAGGGTCGCCGCACTCCAAAGCTGGATAATGATTGATTGACCAGTTACGCACAGCTTTTGCACAGGTACCGCCAATCCCAAAAGCAATTCCTTTAGGTGTGTATTCGTTATGAAACATATAATTCTCAAACTTTTGCATTAATTTTTCATAGTCACTTTTTTCAGTTAAGCTTTCAATCAAAGGTAAAGTAAAAGAAGTATCATCTGACCAACTGCCAGCAGCTTGCTCCCAAGTTCCACCGGAAATCATTGAATCAACATAATAGGTATCACGTTTCTCGAATTCTACAGGAACGCCCAAAGCATCACCCACAATCCCGGCATATAAAATATTTTTTATTAGATTAGCTTCCATAACTGCATCTCCAGTCAAAAAAACTGGGACCAAAATGAATTCAGTCCCAGTTATCATTTATATTTTAGAGTTTCCTATCCCATCTATAGCACGTATAATCCTAAAAGATCAATAAAATAAACGCCAGAAAAATACCAAATACTGCTAGCATACTGACTTTTCTCTTATCGTCATGAATCTTTCGCAATCCATTTTTATCCATAAGCATCATTCCTCCGTGCCGTCTTTGTTATATCATCTAATCTCCACTATGAAAAGGCTTTTTTGAAAAATTAATAATTTAAATTTCCTCGTTTTTTGATTAAACTATATTTTAACCACAAAAATATCTAATCTCAATATTATTTTCACTTATTAAGCAAAAATTTAAGTATAATTAATATATAAACACAAAGGAGCTACTGACTTAACCATGAATAAGAAGAATCGAGTATATTTGGCTGGACCTTTCTTTAGTGAAAATCAAATTAAACGTTTAGACGAAATCCAAAAGTTACTAGAGGCCAACTCTACAATTGGTGATGTATTCAGACCCGGAGACGACGAATATACAGCAGCCGAGTTTGGCTCATTTGAATGGCAAACTGCCGTTTACAAACATGATATTAACAATATTAATAATTCCGACGTTGTTGTCGCAATGTTAGATTATAAGATAGAAGAAAACGAATTAGAACCAGATTCTGGTACAATGTGGGAATGCGGTTATGCAGTGGCTAATAATGTTCCTGTTATCGGAGTTAGAAATATTAAGGACGAACCTCTTAACCTAATGCTGGCTGGCAGTCTGACAGCTTTCTTTAACGGAACTGACAGTATCAAAGAAATTAAAGATTACGACTTTAATAAATTAATGACTAGATATGAAAATGTAAAGGTACTTTAGGAGGGAAACATGTCACAAGTAACAAAAAGAACAGAGAAATCGATTATCACAGCAATGGTTTCACTGCTTCAAAAAAAACCATTTGAAAAGATTACCGTTGGTGACATCTGTGATGAAGCTTTGATCAACCACAGTACTTTTTACCGTTACTTCAACGACAAATACTCCCTTTTGCATGCTGTTTTTTCATATTTATTAGACGATTTATTGAACAACACTTCCAATGCCAAAACTATTGTCTACCAGATAGCGGACTTTATGGAAAAGAATAGCAAATTCATGCATCATATTTCCCCACAATATCAGACTAAAGCTAACCTTTATCCCGAATTCAGAAGTATTTTACGTGATATTGTTAAAAATAAAAGTAAAGATCCTGGCAGTCAAAATGATCCTTTAATTAAGATGATTACTGAATCCGATACACCCGAGTTGATGATCAGTTTCATCGTCGGTGGACTGATCGGTTTAGTTGAATACCTAGAAGATAATGATTTCAATGTTTCATACGATAAATTTATTGAATTTACTGAAGGTTTCTTCGCTAAATGGTCAAAATAAAAGAATCATTTATTTGTCACTTATATTTTAATAACACTTGTTCAAAGACCCCTATCGTAAATTGGAATCTTTGAACAAGTGTTTTTTAATTCTGAATAATTAAATTAAGTCTGCAGAATTATCCTAAAACTAATCTATACATCTTTTCACTAACAATCTCTGTTATTCAATAATAGTTATACACTTGTATATGATTGAAAAATATATTAATGGAGGAGTTTATGATGTTTGGTTACAATGTTAAAGATGATTATTCTGCCAAAGGTGATGGAACGACGGATGATACTGCTTCTATACAAAATGCGATAAATGCTGCCCATACAGATGGTGGGGGCACAGTTTTCTTTCCAGTGGGAACTTATTTGATTACTGCTGTTTTAACTATTTATAGCAATACAACACTACAAGGTGCTGCTCAAGGCGCCACTTCAATTGTACAAAACGGTATTCCCGCTCACATATACGGAAAAGATGTTAGTTTTGTAACAATTAAAGATATTACATTTAAAGGACCGGGAATGAATGCACCTTGGGGTGGTGGAATCACCTTTGATCGCGAGAACAGCGGTAATACTGAAGGCATTGACTTTGAAAATGTAACGTTGGACGGAATTGTAGGAAATGCTATTACAATTAATTGTCCTATTACCTCATCATTTACCAATGTAAAAGTAGTTGGGGTAGTTGGTGATGGATTTTCATTTACTAATAGTGGTACTTCTGTTGTAATGAACAATTGCTATGCTATTACTTGTACACAAGCAGGTTATAATTTTGCTCAATTGAATTATTCTACGATTAATTCCTGTGCGGTAGAAGTTTGTGGAATTGGTTTCTATTTAAACAATAATTGTAACAACATTGCATTGATTGGTTGCGGTGCTGAAGATCAAATTCATAGAAATGATGATTATCCCGGAATTGACTATAAAATCAATGGTGGTGTCGGTAATTCTATGGTTTCATGTTATTCAAGAAATAACTACGAACATGGAATTGGAATTTCTCTAAACGGAGGGAATCCAACTATCATAGGGTATCGTCAAATAGGAGAGTGCCCTACGAGTATCGTTGGAGATGAGAATCTTCACGTCGAATTGATAAATTCAAGTTGTAATTCAAAAATGTCACTTAAGCCTGGAACCGTAGGACAATCAGGAACAACAGCAAATCGTCCATCTGCCAATTTATATGTTGGTTATCAATATTATGATACTAATTTGAATAAAACAATCTGGTACGATGGATCAGCATGGAAAGATGCAAATGGTACAAATATTGAGTAGTAATTTACTAGAAATTGAAAAGCAAGCCATTATTGAGGCTTGTTTTTTTATTATCTAGCTATTAATTAAAAAAGATTCCCCGACTCCTTTATACAATCCCTTTTATAAGCTAATATAATTTATGTGAATAAATTATATTAGCTCTTTAATGAGGGGAAAACATGATACATATCGGGGTAATTATTCCGGCACTAAATCCGGATGAAAGATTAATTAAATTAATTCAAAAATTGAATAACGAAAAAAGCTTGGAAATCATCATAGTAGTAAATGATGGAAGTGATTATAAGCATGAGAATATCTTCAACATAATCTCCAAATTTTCAATGAAGAATCTAGTAATTTTAAAACATAACAAGAACAGAGGAAAAGGTGCCGCTCTTAAAACGGGATTCAAGTATATATATGACCATTTTTCATACTTAGATGGGATTGCAACTATGGACTCTGACGGTCAACATACAGTTTCAGCATTGAATTCCTGTATTGCTAAATTTGTTTTAAATCCAATAGTCTAGTAATTGGAGTTCGTCATTTTACCAATAAGATTCCATTTAGAAGTCAGTTTGGCAATATAATAACCAGTCATCTTGTAAAATTAGTAACTCGACAAAATATCTCAGATACTCAAACAGGACTGAGAGTGATTCCAATGGACTACATCGTTGAACTCATCAATTTTCCTGGAGACCGTTTTGAATTTGAATTTGATATGCTACTTCAAGCAAAGAAATACAATATTCAAGTTCTTGAACAACCAATTCCTACTATATATATAGATGGAAATTCTTCATCGCATTTTCGTATTATTCGTGATTCATTAGCAATCTATTCTAGATTTTTAAAATTTGCCACAAGTGGTTTTATTTCATTCATCATCGACATCGGTTTATTTTATCTTGTACTTTTTATTATTGGAAATCACATTTTAAACAGCATTCTAATTGCAACCATTGTTTCTCGTGTTCTTTCATCCGTTGTTAATTACTCTATAAACCATCGGGTTGTTTTTGGTCACGCTGGTCAAAAAACTTTTCTTAAATATGGTTGTCTATTTGTTGTGCAAATGTTTGCTTCTGGTTTCTTTACCAATCTATTGACTACTGTATTCCCTGTTACTAACGGGCAATTAATGCCAACTTTAGCCAAAGTAATTGTCGACTTCATTTTATTCATCATAAGTTACCAAGTTCAGCGTGATTTTATTTTTAAAGAGGTTTCACATAATGTCTAATAAACGTCGTTTTTTATATTTTTTAGCAATCGCTCTATCAATTATTTACTTAGTATGGCGAATTTTTTTCACTATCCCCTGGCACTCCAACCTTTTCACATTAATTTTTGCTCTACTTTTAGTCATAAGTGAAATTCTATCCAATTCAACAGGATTCATCTTGATCTTCTTTAGGATGCTATCCACGAAGAAAAAATGGAACTTAACAATGCCTAAATATAGTTCCACGCAGCCATTACCTGACATTGATATTATTATCGTAACCCATAATGAAAGTGTTGATTTATTAAGAAAAACTATCAATGCTGCCACATTCATGGACTATCCTGACAAAAGCAAAGTTCATATTGTAGTCTCTGATGACGGTAATCGTCCAGAGGTTCAAGCACTGGCAAAACACTACCATATTAACTATTCCGGCATGGAAAATAACAAACATGCTAAATCTGGAAATATCAATAATACTTTAGAAAAATTTCATTCACCATTATTCGCTATTTTTGATACTGATATGATTCCTTTTTCTACTTTTCTACGAAACACTGTTCCACTATTTACCGAAAATTTTCAACAATTGGAAGACGATCCAGACCATACCGATCCTCTAGGTTTTGTTCAAACACCTCAGAGTTTCTATAATGCTGACATTTTCCAATTCAATTTATTCTCTGAAAAAATTATTCCCAACGAGCAAGACTTCTTTTCTCGAGATGTTAATGTTCTAAATGGCGGTAACAAAAGAGCCCTTTTCACAGGCTCAAATGCTGTCTTTTTACGTAAGGCTGTTGATGAAGTGGGAGGATTTCCAACAGATACAATCACTGAAGATTTTGAACTTGGTACTATGTTAAATATGGCTGGATACATCAGTTTAGCTACCAAAATTCCTCAATCCAGTGGTATTACCCCTATAGATATGAAAGGAGTTATTAAACAAAGAACTCGCTGGGCACGTGGCGTAATACAGAGCTGTCGGAATTTACATATCTTTACTAATCCACACCTCACAATGATCAATCGTATAATTTTACTTAACACCTATTTTTATTGGTGGGCTTTCTTCCGTCGAATGATTTATATGATTGCCCCTATTTTGTATGCTTTATTTAAAATTCAAGTCGTTAATGCCAACTTTTGGATTCTTATGGTTATTTGGGCCCCGGGTTACTTTCTTTTACATTACGTTATGGGTGATACATCTGGAATTAAAGATAATGCCAAGATTAGAAATGAACGTTGGGGAGAAGTTCAAGAAACATTCTTTGCTCCTTATCTATTTATTCCAGTTATTCTCGAAAGTATTGGTATCAAAGCAAAGAAATTCAAGGTAACTTCAAAAAATGTAACTTACTCCTTAAAGGATAAATTATATATACTACCTTACTTGATCCTATGGGGTATTACTTTTATTGCGATAATCAAATTCAATTATGGTAAATACGGCTCAGAAATATTAGTTGGTAGTGTTATCACTTTTTGGTTATTAATGCATTTTATTAATTTGAGTATGTGTTTATTTATATCCTTAGGTAGACCTGTTTACCGTAAAAGTGAACGTTTCATTCGCAAAGTATCCGGTAAAATTCAACTAAAAAATGGTAAATATTATCCAATAATGACAGAAGATGTTTCTGAAGGTGGTATTGCTTTTAAAATAACCCAAAAAGATAACAGTGAAATTCAACAAGAAGATAATATTAGAATCATTCTTCAACATCGCAATTTCAGTATCCATTTAGCTGGAAAAATTGCTCGAATAAGTAACCGAAACAATCAACCAATTTATAGTGCACAAGTTCAAGTCCCTTCAGATGAAAATAGGGATCACTATTTACAAATAATTTATGATGGATCAAATAAAACTTTACCAAGTGTTCAGGATACTTGGGTAACGCCTTTCGATGAATTATACATGAACCTAGTCGTTAGAGCTCGAGCAATTGAACGCAAGATAAGCAGTCGCTTTAATCGATTTTAGGAGGAAAATATGTCAACATGGATTGGCTTTATTTTATATGCTCTTGGTTTACTTGGATATAACAGTACCGTTCGTCGACTAGGAGTTAGCCCATATTTGGCTTGGATCACTTCAATGCTTGTTCAAATTTTATTATTATACGGATTTGCTATGACGGGACATTTAAATATAGGGATCCAATTGGTCACTTATTTGGGAATCTTTCTAGCAATACTGTGGTTCATACTAAGTATTGCCAAGAAATCTCAATTAAAATTTGAGGGAATTCATCTGTTTGATTTTTGGATGATTGGACTTGGAATTGCGACTGGTAACGTCCTTTGGAACAGTCCACTTGTTCATTATGATAACTTCTCACATTGGGCAGTCATGGTTAAATTTATGACTTTTACTGGACATTTACCTGGTGCAGCGGATAAATTAATTTCATTCACATCATATCCACCGGCTACAGCACTCTTTATAACCCAGTTTGTACATTGGGTTGGTTTCAGTGATGGAGCAATGTTGGTAGCACAATTTATTTTGATTTGGGGTGCTGCCTATTCAATTTTTGCAGGTTTACGAGATCGTTCAAGAGCTCTTACTAGTTTTATTTTATGTTTTACATTGGCTATTTCATTCGTCTTTAATGTAGCCATTCGTCTGAATAACTTATTAGTAGATTATGTATTACCAATAATCACTATTGCAGCACTAGTGGGTGTCTTTATCTATCGAAAAAAGCCAATTTTATTATGTACCCACGTCAGCCTTTTTACTGCTGCTCTATTACTTGTAAAAAATTCCGCCACATTCTTCGTAATTATGATTGTCGTGTATTTCCTATATACCCTAATAACAAATAATAAATGGCAGTGGCAACGTATTTTCACTATCCCATTACAGTTTATTATTTCTATAGGTATTGGAATTGCTCCATTTCTATGGTGGAATTGGCATGTTAAACAGACTTTCCCAATATCTAAACACCAAATTAGTACACAGGCTTATTCCAAACAGCTCAACGGTGAAAGCCATCGAGCCCTATTGAAAATTGCACATAAGTTTATTGAACAAATTACTAGCTTTAACTCACTTTCAACAAAAGGAATTTTATTAATAAACATTGTCTTAATTATTACTTGGATGTTTGTTAAGTTCTATCAACACCAACACAACAATCTTTTAGGAATGGCAATATTATTAGATATAGTTTTTATTGTTTATTATATTAGTTTATTTGGCATGTATATTTTATCAATGCCCTATGCAGAGGCTATCTTGCTAGATGGCTTTGAGCGTTATATGGCTAGTACCGTTATACTTAACCTATTTATCGCAGCAATTTGTCTTGTTCGGGTCATTGATCATCAACAATTCGAACAAAACTTTCAAAAGCGTAACACCCAATCATTCAAATCTGCTTTAACTAAAAACATATATCAAATCACTACTTTGGTTATCGCATTCTTTGCAATTACTATGATGTACTCTGAAATAACTGGAACCAAGTTCACTAATGAAATGAATCATAATACTTTGCCTCTACAGATGAAGCGAATCTCCAAACCATGGAACCATTTAAATCATCGTAAGGTACTAATCGTTGATCCTGAAGTAGTTGATGTGAACGATTATTACGCCGGATATGTTGGTCGCTATTATTACTTTACTGACAAAGCTGTTGGACAAGAAAACTTTATGATGACGCCTCAACAATTCAAGCAAGCTGTCGAACAATATCAATACGTAGCAATTCCTGAATCACATCAAACATTCACGACTCTAACAAAAAAGACTTTTCATCAGCATGTTGTAACAGGATTATTTAAAGTTACAAAAAATGGATTAATACGAATTCATTAAACAACGAAGGTAGGAATCAATTTGGCAATAATTGGATTAATTTTCTTTGGATTATCCTTAATTGGGTACAGCAGTACGCTTCGATTATTACATGTAAATCCATATTTTACATGGATTACCAGTATTTTAGTACAAATCATGTTTTTATACGTCTTTGCCATGATGAACATATTACGTATTGGAATTTGGTTAACCACTTCATTAGGCTTTCTTCTATTAGTTGGTCGTTTGGTTTTAGGATATCTGGGTAAAGTTAGTATCCATCATGAAGGTTTACACCTGTTTGACATCTGGATGATATTTCTCGGTACGGTTATGGCATTAGTTTTATTGAATAGTCCTCTAATTCATTATGATAACTATTCACATTGGGCCACAATTGTAAAATTTCTGTACTACACAGGTCACTTGCCTGGAGCAAGTGATACAATCATTTCTTTCACCTCATATCCACCTGCAACTGCCTTATTTATAACTCAATTCGTAACTTTCACAGGTTTTCATGAAGGAACCATGCTAGTAGCACAATTTATTCTAATCTGGGCTGCCAGTTATACCATTTTTTCAACCTTACGAGATCGTTCTCGTGGTTTGAATTCAATGTTGCTTTGTTTAACTATTGCTATCTCATATGTTTTCAACATCAATATTCGTTTAAACAATTTATTGGTGGATTATGTATTGGCAATCATTACCGTAGCGGCACTCACAGGTATTTTTGTTTACAGAAAACGTCCCAAAATGTTAGCAGCACACGTAGCCTTATTTATTGGAACATTGCTGCTAATCAAAAATTCAGCCGCTTTCTTCGTCGTAATTATTGCTGTTTATTACTTATATATCCTAATAAAGCAACTTCATCCTAACAGTTGGTTAAAACGTACATCCCTAATTAGTGGCCAATTCCTCGGAACTCTACTTCTCGGGGCAGTTCCCTTTATCTGGTGGGAATTACATGTGCATTCAACATTTACGGCCTCAAAACATGAGATTAATGCTAGCGCATATCATAGCCAATTAGTTCACGATGGTACTAAAGGTTTTGTTAGTATTGGGCAGGCATTCATACACCAAATCTTCAATATTGGATCACTTTCGACTCAAGGATTTCTATTATTAAATATCGGTTTAATCATCTCTTGGGCAATCATTAAATATCTTTGTCACCGTCCGAATAAACTTTTGAAACTGCTTGGATGGTTAGATTTAATAACATTTCTTTATTACTTTAGTTTGCTGGGAATGTATCTCCTGTCGATGCCTTTTGCAGAAGCTATCACTCTCGATGGTTTTGAACGTTATATGTCGACAGTAGTAGTCTTAAATCTATTTATTGGTATGATTTGTCTAGTTTATATTATTGATGAAACCTATTATGAACAAGACTTTTCTAAAAGAAGTCCCAGAAATTTTAAATCTATTTGGTCTAAGAATGGTTATCAGTTAGCAACCTTTTTGGTTATGTTTTTTGCCATTATTATGATGTATTCAGAAATAAATGGTACAACCTTTACTAATAACTATAATCGCCATTCTTTACCGGTCACCCTAACTAGGGTTGCAAAACCATGGACTAAACAAAATGACACAAAAATTCTAATCGTAGATCCTCAAAAAGTTGAAGTAACCACTTATTATGCAGGTTATTTGGCTAATTATTATTTCTTCACTAATAACGCAACCGGTCAGGCAATTTTTAGTAAAAACAAAAAAAAGTTTAATAATAATCTTAAAAAATACGATTATGTAGTCATTCCAAAGTATGATAAAGCTTTTTCACATGCAATTAAAAATATATATCATCAAAACATTAAAACTGGATTCTTTCGTATCTATTCCAATCGATTGAGTAAAATTAAAAGAACTACAAATCAAACTACTAATAATAAAATATTAAACTAATATCAGCACACGCTGATACAATCATATCTTAATCAACAATTTTAATGGGCGGATGGAGTATTGAATTTAAAATATAAGAATATATTTATGGAGGGATTTTCATTGAGTAAAATACTAAATACAATAGGGGCTACATTAGCAATTGCGACCATTTTAGGATCTAATACAAACTTTGTTAATAATGAGGAATTAACAGTTCGTGCTAGTGATACAAATACAGTATCTAATGAATCTATTGATTCTTGGATGCCAGATAAGAATTTGCAAAAAACAATTTATAATGCTTTGCACGATTTAGGCCAATCAGTCAATGTGAATGGCGGCTATGATACTACATCAATTAATCAAATCACACCTGATATGTTAAAGGACATTCGTTATTTGAATGTTAATTCAAAAGACATCACTGATTTAACTGGTCTTCAATATGCCACCGGGCTAATCCAGGCTGATTTCTCCGGAAATTCAATTAAAACGTTGCCTGACAAAATTCCCGGCAATGACAACCTCTACTCTCTAAATATAGGTAATTATGCATTAAGTAGCACTAGTCCTTCATGGGTTCTATCAAATAAAGTATCTTTTAACAATACAACCTCAACATATACAGACATTAACTATGGGTTCAATAACAAAAGTATTGGGGGAACATTCACCCTTTCGGATGATTCACTAGTATATGGTGCCGATAAAAAAACAGCCGTAATTCCATTTGATAAACTTTTTGAAGGATTCAAACAATCTGATGGTTCCTTCAAGAAAGTTAATCCAACCGTTGAGATAAAGTATTCTAGTTCCGAAAACCTATCACCCATTGTTAATACTAATAAAAATGAAATTGAACTAAATTTAAACAAAATCACTCCATCAACATCAATTCAAATTCAGTTTACTGTTAACGCTACTGACAATGGATCATCTTATTCAACTTGGGACACACTCGATTTCAAGGTTCCTGAATCAGATTCAGTAATTACTGATCCAATGTCCCCCATTAAAGCCTCATCTGTTGCTAGCATTACTCCTTTAAGCACAGGTAATAGCAACGTCGTTACCAAAAACGTTTCTGCACTCAATAACTACATAAGGAACACAATGATGACCGATACTGGTATCTATTCAGGTTATATGACAGAAACTCAAAAAAATGATCCCGATACGGATCCAGACATGTTCAATGAAATTACTGAGTCAGCTGGCCTTTATCTTGAAACCCTAGCAATGCGTGGAGATGCCAACGCTTTTGATAGCTATTACGCTCAAGTTAAAAAGACCTTTTCTAATGGAGATGGATCATTTAATTGGATGTACAATACTAGAACAAAACAAAAGAAGCAAGGTAACGCATCATTAGATGATTTGCGTATTATAAGAGCATTAACCCTTATGCAAGCAAAATCACCATCAACTTCTAGGGCAAATGAAATAAAAGAATTAATAACTGGGTTTAAAAAATATTCCCTTCTTAATGGCAAGATGATTGATGGTACCTTTTTTGACGATAATACTAAAGAACCTGCCATCAGATTATGTTATTTGGACATGCAGGAATTGAAATACGTATACGGGGAAGCAGGTCTAAGTCAGAAGGATTATGATGATCAATTAAAAATATTACAAAATGGTTATTTAGGGGATAACTTTCCATGGTATCAAACTTATTATTATTACGGAGATATGAACGGATATAAAGCGGGAAATTACTCTACTTTGCCAGAGGCAAAAGGTGAGGTTAATTCAATAGATAGCCTGCTAGTTGTATTACATTTAGCACAAATAAACAAGGCTAAACCCGCAAGTATTAGTTGGATAAAAGAACATGTTCATAACCGAACACTCTATAACAACTATTACACTGATGGAACCCCCGTTGAAAAAAACTCTGCCGCTTCAACTTATGCTATAACAGCAATGATTGCTTCTACCATAGGTGATAAAGAAATGTACAACGATTCTATTCAAGATCTGAACGACTCGCAAGTACCTTCTGGCTATGGTGACTTTTCTGGATGCTTAGGAGATATTCCAAGTATGAAGTCTGCAACTTATAATAATTTAACTGCCCTACTTGCTTATTATTATTAATAATTGGTTTTACCAAAATAAAGGAATTGTGTCTTAGTTGGCACAATTCTTTTTCTGTTCTAAAATAGTAATATTGTGTTCATCTTTGAGGGGGAAGTTCAGATGCAAACTACCAAATCCAAAAAATATTTTCTATTGAGTATGATGTTAATTGCTGCCAATCTACGTTTGCCAATTATGATTATCCCTCCACTGATTAAAACAATTGAAGGTCAATTAGGATTGCCCAAATCTACAGCTGGTTTGATTACTTCAATTCCATTGATTACCTTTGCTTTACTCTCTCCTATCATTGTCAAAGTTGCTAAAAAATTGGGGAATGAGCTAACAATCTTTGCCTTCTTCCTACTATTAATAATTGGAAGTTATTTACGAATCATCCCAACAATTGCAGCTTTAATGTTTGGTACATTTTTAGTTGGCATCGGTATTGACAGCGGGAACGTCCTAGTTCCTGCTATCATCAAGGATCACATGCCTAATGAAATTCCTTTAGGAACCAGTTTATATACTCTTTCAATGTTATTGATTGGTGCTATTGGGACGGCTTTGTCAGGAATTCTAATCACTAAAACAAGTCTCCAAATAACTCTAGCTCTACTTTCAATTATGGGAATCATCGCAACTATCTTTTGGTTACCTAATCTCAAGAACAACCAAAAAGACAACGCTCGACAAACACAATCCAAAGTTTATCGAAGTGTTTGGAATCAATCCTTAGGTTGGTTAATCACTGCTTTCTTCGGATTACAATCAATCGTTTATTATTCTTTCATCACTTGGTTGCCTTCAATTCTCGAAAGTAACGGTATTGCTAGTATCACTGCCAGTAATCTGCTTACGTTATTACAATTGAGTGGTTTGCCCTGTTCATTCATTGTTCCCTTTCTTTCGGTTAGAAAAGGTGGATTGAAAAAACTTTTAACAATGCTATTTATTGGTTACGCGATTGCTCCATTGGGATACTTGATTTCTACTAGCAGTCTTGTCTTTTTGACTATCGTAACTGTGGTAACTGGATTTGGATCAGGCTTGGCTTTTAATATGGCTGTGGTCTTCTTCACTGAAAAAACTACTAATCCAATTCAGACTGCCGAAGTATCTGGTATGGCTCAATCAGCTGGTTACTTGTTGGCTGCAATTGGTCCAACGCTCTTTGGTTTTCTACAAAGTAGCACTCAATCATGGAATTTAATTATCATTATTTTAATTTCACTATCAGTTTTACTAACACTATCAGGAATTTTTATTATGCGTCACAAACCTATTAAAGAATGAGGATTTTTAAAATGAAATATATCTTTTTCGATTTCGACGGTACAATTGCCGATACTAAAGTTGGAACTATTAAAGCACTTCAATACATGGCTCAAAAATTGAATATCACTGACTTGGGGGCTGATACTTATCAAAAATTTATTGGTCCTGCTATCACTGAAAGTTTTGGCAAATACTATCCTGATCTTCCTAAAGAACGTTATTCTGAAGCCATTGCTGCCTATGACGAATATTACAAAACCGACGGTCTTTACCAATTGACTCTTTATCCACAAATTGAAGATGTCTTATCAGCTTTGAAAGACGATGGCTATCAACTTTATATCTCATCCGCCAAAACTGAATCACTTATTAAGAAATTAATTACTTACCTCAAATTAGATCAATATTTTACCGGACTTTATGGTGCTTCAGAAGATGAAGTTACACGCTCAAGTAAAGCTGACATTCTTAAATATGCACTTGAAAATGCCAAAGCCGAGGCCGACGAATCTGTTATTATCGGTGATCGTTCAACCGATATTCAAGGTGGCATTGCCAACCATGTCCACACTTTAGGTATCACCTATGGATTCGGAGATTACGCTGAATTGCGTGATGCAGGCGCCGAATCAATCTTAGAAGATCCAACTGAGGTACCTTCTGAAATTCGAGCAATGTAGCTATAAAACTTTTTTTTAAAAAATCGAGCTTTTCCCTTGATATGAAACGGGTTCGATAAAGTAACATAATAATTGTAAAGAGAGTAAGACATGTCGAAGCTCCTTCGTTAAATAATGACAGAGGAGATACAATATTATGCTATTCAAAATTTTTAGAAAAAATCATACTACTGCTAACGTCGAATTAAAGGACAACAACCAATTGAGTGCTTTGAAACTAGCTGCCGAAAAGACTGCCGACGAATTCGGATTGGACGCTCAAACTGTGCAAAGTAGTTTATTTGCTAGCGCCGCTCAAGAGCCAACTATTCTAAATGACCGTGTCGTTTATATGTTTGTAACTAGCGATAAGAAGCACAAGGCACATTCAATGACTTTAACTTTCAAAAATCCTGTTGCTTGGGGCAATGATAGAATTCCTGTTGACTACATGATCGTTGGTGTATTGCCTGACGGTGCTGGTCAAGAAGATGCCGATCAACTAAAAGAACACATTGCTAATAAAGTTAATGAGAATGCTGATAAATTGGATGATATTAGATTCAACGATTCTGAATTAAATAAATTCAATCAATCATTTACAGAATAAATGAAGTCGACTAATAGTCGGCTTTTTTGCTGCAAAAATAAATACTTCGAAACTTTTCTATAGTCAGATTGAGAATTTTGCTTAATAATAGTAGACAGTAAGTCCATTTGAGGGGGACAGCCATGAAACTTTATCATAAGGTAATTCTTATTACCCTAGGTATTTTGGGGATAATTATTTTTTCTACTATGATTTGGTACCAATATAGCGACATTATTCAGAACTTCTTTAGCTATACTTTCGATCGTGAAAATTTAATTGAGCTTTTAAGGCATCAAGGTCGACATAATGCTATTTTGTTCATCGCCGTGATTGCCATTGGTTCAGCCATCCCTGGAGTTCCTATTGCTGCGGTGGCAATTCTTTCTGGCGTGTGTTTTGGTCGTTGGCTTGGTTTCGGGGTTAACGTAACTGGTGCCGTCATTGGAAACATGCTAGCGATAAACATTCTAGGTGCCTTTCCTCACAAAGTCCGTTCAAGTCGTTTTAGACCATTAGCCGATAAACTCAAGAATATGCATCATCCCAGATTAGGGTTAAGTATCGGTTACGCTGTACCAATGTTGCCAACCCTATTAGTCAACTACGCTGCAATTGAAATGAAATTGTCTTGGCGTAATAAACTTATTTGCATATTCTTAGGTTCTTTACCAGTATCATTCTTATATGCCTTTGGTGGTGATGAATTGATATTTGGTAATATCAAAGTTACTATAGTAGCTATTTTATTAGTCATTCTGATGTTTGCTTTGTATGACTTCATTCGTCGAGATCAAAGAATTAAACAAAATATTTAGACAACTAAAAAAGCCGACCATTTGGTCGACTTTTTATTTACTTAAGTTTTGCTTCCATTACCTTCGATCCATTTTTTAAGTCAGCATTATTTTCCACTGACAGACTACTACTATCAATCTTGTCCGCAGTATTAGTTATGATGGTCAAAATAACGGTATCCTTTTTGGCAAGTCTCACTTGCTCTAAATCCATCTTAGCAATTGGCGTCTGAACTTTAACTTTGTCTCCTTCTTCAACTAAAATTTCAAAAGGTTTTCCCTCAAGTTCAACTGTATCCAATCCCATATGGACCATAACTTCTAGACCGTTCGAGGTTTTTAATCCTAAAGCATGTTTAGTTTTAAAAACTGAAGTAATTGTTCCTTCTACTGGGGAATAAACCTCTCCTTGAGTTGGTACAATGCCAAACCCATCCCCCATTAATTTTTGTGCAAATACTGGATCTTTAACATTTTCTAAAGTCTGTAACTTACCACTTGCTGGAGCATAAATTGTTTCAGTAATTTTTTTCTTTCCTAATCCAAATAATCCCATTTAATCTACCTCTATTCATCAGTTCCTAAAATACCGTTAATTTCTTGACTGTATAAATCTGCTTTTCCACCATAGACGGCTTGCAAGCCTCCACTGACATCTAATACGGCTGTAGCTCCCAAATCTTTTAACACCTTTTTATCAACCTTTGTATTATCGGCAACGGCAATACGTAATCTTGTAGCACAAGCCTCAACGCTTTGAATATTTTCAGCTCCACCTAATGCACCAATAATTTGTTGAGATTGATCATGTAGATTGGAATTTTTATCGGCTGACGATTTGTCCGTTGATGGTGATGTATCATCGTTTTCCATACCCGGAATTGCTACATGGAATTTTGTAATACAGAATCTAAATACCACGTAATATACGACAGCCCAAATTAATCCGAACCAAAGTACAGTAGGCCAATTTGTTTTATCTTTACCTTGTAAAACGCCAAACAATAAATAATCAATTAGTCCACCTGAGAAAGAATTACCAATTCTAATATTAAGAATATCTGCAAAATAGAATGATAAACCATCAAGAAAAGCGTGAATCACATATAGCCATGGAGCAACAAACAAGAAAGTATATTCAAGTGGCTCAGTAATACCTGTTAGAAACGATGTCAACCCACCACTTAGGTAAAGTCCACCATCCTTTTTTCTATTTTTCTTTGGTAAACAATGATACATAGCTAGGGCTGCTGCTGGCAGACCAAACATCATCGTGGCAAATCTCCCAGCAAAGAAACGTGTTCCATATGTAAATAAACCAACATGATTAGCATCTGCTAACTGTGCGAAGAAAATATTTTGAGCACCAACCACAGTATGCCCAGCAACAGTTGCAGTACCACCAAGTGATGTGTACCAAAATAGTGGATAAATTGTATGATGTAAACCAACGGCACCTAATAAACGTAGTAAGAAGCCATAGAAGAAAGTACCAATACTACCCATTTTGGCAATATTGTGACCTACTATTACTAGCCAACCTTGTACCGGTGGCCAAATCATAAAGAATAATGCTCCAATAAAAATTGCTGTAAAAGAAGTAATAATAGGAATAAATCTTGAACCACCGAAAAAGCCTAAAAATTGTGGCAATTCAATTTTACGATATCGGTTGTGAAGATAAGCAACCATACCACCAATCACAATTGAGCCAACTACACCAGTGTCAATTGTTGTTCCTTTTGGGGAAAACATTTGAATAAATCCAGCTATCGTAGCTGTATAAACTAAGAAAGAAACACCTGCAGCCAAACCAGCAGTTCCCTTATCACCATTCGCCAGTCCCACCGCAATACCAATAGCAAATATTAATGCAATATTATTGAAGACGGCGCTACCAGCAAAATTCATAATCTTTAGAATTGTTTGCAACCAAGGCATTGATAAGAATGGATATGCCTTAACAGCAGCGTCGTTAGTCAACGCACCACCTAAACCTAACAGAAGACCGGCTGCCGGTAAAATAGCTATCGGTAGCATGAAAGCTCTTCCTAACTGTGAGAATTTTTTAAACATTTTTATTTACCCCTTATTTTTAATTAAGTGCTGTAATAAATCTTTGAGCAATTTCCATTGGTCTTGTAATTGCCCCACCAACTACAATTCCTGTCGCTCCCATGTCTTGTATTTTTCTGGCTTGTTCTGGAGTATGAATCTTACCTTCAGCTATCACAGGCATCTTGGCATCAACATACGCTTTTATTAGATCTATATCAGGACCATCTTTCTTTTCACTTTCTTCTGTATATCCACTTAATGTCGTTCCGACAAAATCAACTCCAGCTTCATAGGCATTCTTACCTTCTTCAAAAATTGAAGTATCCGCCATTAATAACTGATCTGGATATTTTTCTTTAATTTCTTTGATAAATTCAGCAACAGTTTTACCATCATGACGCTTGCGTAAAGTGCAATCCAAAGCAATTACTGCTACTCCTGTTTCATGTAACTCATCAACTTCTTTCATAGTAGCTGTGATAAATGGTTTCTCTGGTAGATAATCTTTTTTTATAATTCCAATAATCGGTAAGTCAACTTCTTCTTGAATCTCTTTAATATCACGAATCGAGTTTGCTCTAATACCGACAGCTCCTGCACGTTTAGCTGCAATTGCCATTAAGGGCATGACCCCACCATTTTTTGTATAAAGTGGTTCTCCGGGAAGTGCCTGACAGGAAACAATCAAGCCGCCTTTAATTTGTTTTATAAAATCTTCTTTTTTCATTCTTCATTTTTCCTCCAAAATTAATTAATTTGGATTATATTCTCCAGAAAGAAATATAAAACATTATTCATGTTTTGTAAACCCTTTCTTTTTTAAGATTCTAAATAATCATCAGAAAATGTATAATTATCAAGAGAAATACAATTGGAGAATTTTCAAAATGAATATTGATAATTTAATTAAAGACAAATATGAAACACTAACTAAATCAGAAAAGAAAATCGCCCAATATATTATGAATAACAAGAAATCTATTATTTATGGGACAATGGAAACAATTAAAAAAAACGTCTCTGTGGGAGATGCCACAATAGTACGTTTTTCAAGAAAATTAGGTTTCTCTGGCTTTAACGATTTAAAGATTGATTTAGCTAAAACCGAATTGGAAGAAAGCAATATTGATTCCAGCCATGATTATTATGATGATATAGCCGACCGTTTGATTTCGACAATCAAGGATACTGCATCCCTTATAAATCCAAGCGATCTAAATAAAGCAATACAGTTAATCACAAATTGCCACAAACTTTATATTTTCGGAGTTGGACACAGTGGTGAAATTGGAAAAGATTTTTCTAAAATGCTATTAAGAATTGGATTAATCGTTCAAGCCGAAACAGACCCACATTTTCAATCACAAATGGCGGCCATGATGACAAATAATGACCTTGTTATTGGAATATCCCTATCTGGAGAAACTAAAGATACCTACGATTCACTCCAAATGGCGAAAAAAAGTGGTGCAAGCATCATTTCCATTACTAATAACAATCTTTCTTCCATTGCACAAATTAGCGATATAACGCTACGTACTTCAATTGAAGAATTCCTCAATGGTGGCTCTTTAGCTGGTCAACTATCGCAATTATATGTTTGTGAAGTTTTAATTCGTGGCTACGAAAGACAAAATGGTGTAGATGCAGTTTCTCTTCGTGAAAAAGCATTACGTTCAATTATGGATAAAAGATTAAACAACTAAAAAAGCCGACCATTTGGTCGACTTTTTATTTACTTATTAACATCAAAAACATATCCTTGTGGATAAAATTCTAAACGATAGGCTCGATAAACATAGGCTTTCGATGAAGCATTCTTAACTGTTACGTTGAAAACTTGATTACCGCTTGAATCAACTTCAATCACATTACTTTCAGCACCATTATTTTTATATCCGAAATCGACTAACGTATTCCCATTACTCTCACGTTCGGCGTAACCAATAATATTTGTGAAATTAGTTTTTCCCAGTGATTTTCCATACGCCCAAGTCTGATCTATTGTCATCTTCTTAGTATCAATATGATATTGAACCGCCTGTGAATACTTACCTGACGTTTTCTTATTACCATTAGTAACATCAACATTATTGTCATAAAGTAGGATGTTTTCACCATCCTTATCTTTACTCAATTGATAAAGTCCGTGCTGCCCACCAGTTATTGTCGTACCTTTAGTTGGCGTCAACAATTTACTGCGATACTTCTTAGGCCAACTCTTCTTCGATTTTCCACTGTAAATCCAAATGATCTTGTCAGTCTTATAATTCAGTTTCATAATCATATCCTGATTACGTCCTGAAATCATAATCGTATTATCTGACTTGTCATAATCAACGGCATTTTGATGGAACCAATCGATTTTCCCATCTGACCCAGCCTTATAATTTTTATACATTGAACTAGGTAGGATTTTCTTCAAGTCGATCACTTTAACTATTTTTCCAGTTTTATGTGAAATTTGAACCATCACATCTTCTTTATACTTAGAGCCGTCGTTCACGGTTGCTAAAATATCTTTATTAGGCAATTCCAAAAGGTCATGGTGAATCACCGTTGTTTCATCTTTAGCATTACCACTGTCATTAGATTTGACCTTATTATTAAAACTATATTCACGGTAAACTCGACCCAAAGCATCTGTCTCAATCAAGTCATTATAGACTGTTGAATCGACATTCTTCTTAGTTAAAATCAAAAAATGTCCATCATCAGTTTGTTCAATTGTATGTTGTGAGTAATTAGTTGAATACCATCTAACTTCTCCATCTGCATCAATGGCGAATGGTTCTTTAGTTGTACGATTCATCAAGGTTAGCTTATTGTCACCAATATCCATTTTTGATTTATCATTTTTGGAAACTACGATCTTGGCATTTTTAATATATTTAGGTAATTCTTCAGTTTGTAAATGCAAGACCTTTTGTTCCGTACTACCATCTTTATAAGTTACGGTTATTGTCACAGTATTATTATAGTCAGCATATAACCCAGCTATCGGAACTTGATGGGTCTTTTGATAACCTTTCACTTGATTAGTAATACTTGTTTTATCAGTCTTTCCTGAAACGGTATAGCTTATTTTAGCTGCTTTGTCAGTCTTGAAAATAACTAAAGCAGTTAACGGTGAATCCTTATAAGGGTTCACTTTCACGTACGGATCACTCAACGTATACGCTTTATTTTTAGTTGCGCTCTGATATTTTTTAGTTAATTTCTTCTGAGCATCCTCTCTCGTTGAAATCAGCTTAGAACCAATATTCTTTTTAATCTGTGTAGTCGATAAAACTTCTGAATTTTTTGAACCACTGGAACATCCCACTAATACTAGTAACATCAGTGGAATCAATCCCAACAAAAATAATTTCTTTCTCCTCATTTATAACTCCTCAATAAAAAAATCAATTTTCTCAACCGTTTTATCGTATAAAAAAAATGTTGATATTCCGCCAACATTTTTTGAAGATTTTGTGAAAACCCTATAACAGAACCTGCCAATCAGGATATTCGGTATCCTTAGTTTCAAATTTTCCCATCAAAAGATATTCCTTTGCTTTGAGAACTAAAGGAGAGCTATTACTGATACTCAATTCAGACAATGGTACCCAGACAGCACCCAACGAGTCTTGACCAATAAATTGTGTAACTGTAGCTTTTACTTCACCTTGATATTCTTCAATTAAATTAAAAACACAAATATGTTCATTCCACGTATATCTTTGATACTTCCAAGGAAATATGAAACTAACTGTACCCAATTGATGTGAGTCTGTAACTCTTAATCCAGTTTCTTCAGCGATCTCTCTAATAACGGTATTTTCCAAAGGTTCTCCCTCGTTCATACTTCCACCAGGTAAATCATAACGATTAATATATGGACCACCATTTTTTTTAATCACCAACAATTTTTCTGATTCATGGATAATCCCGTATGATCCGAATGCAAAATGAAAAGTTTTACTGCTCATTTGTCCAAACCTCCCCTATCATTGAATAGAAAGTATTATTATAATAATATTAAATTAATTAGGATCTTATTCAAGGGGTAAATATTATGGCAGAAATTTCATCAGACGACTATTTCAAAATTGTTAAAAAAGTATGGGCAGGCGGAAAATTCAAAGACATGGGTGTCACAACCGGTAAGAAGTACATTCAAATGTACAATGAATTCATGCAAAATGTCGGTAACGGTCAAACGACTGAAATTGAAGAAAAATTCCATCCCGATGACTGTGAACTAATTGCTTCTACAAATGTTGACGAAGGACAAATGGTTATCATGTGTTCACAAGAAAAAAATGGTAAAACTTATCTAGAAACATTTTCAGCCATCACCGATGTTGATTTCTCAAATATGACACCTGTTGAAAGTGACTTTTATCATGAAATGATCCGCGCAGATACAGAAGGACGTATTAAAGAAATTTAGAGACCAACACACACCATTTAATCCAGTAACAACAAAAAGTAAGTTACTGGATATTTTTGTCCAAAGTAGTGGACAAAGTCCACCATTATGATATACTATTCTCAATCCAAATCAGGAGGTTCTTTCACTTGTTAGATCGAAATGAGATCACATCAATCCGTAGTTTCAACCGTAACTACACTAAATTACTGGGTATTCTTAATAAAAGGGTTTTAGATACGCCCCTTAGTTGGACTGAAGGTCGTATCATTCTAGAGATCTATTTCAATCAAGACAAAACCCCAATTGAAGTCGCTAATCACTTGAATCTTGATAAAAGTTACACTAGCCGTATTCTCAAACGTTTTGAAAAAAATGAATTACTCTATAAATCACCTTCATCTACCGATCTTCGTTCCAAAAAGATTCATTTAACCACTAAAGGAACAAAACTTGCCCAACAATTAGATGAACGCTCGGATCAACAAATAAAAGATTTATTAATCAATTTATCACCTCAACAGCAACAAGAATTCTATGAAGCTGTCGAAACAATAGACAAATTACTATTCAATAGAAAGTAGGCCTTTTCAATGTGGTATTCCAAAAGTTTTCCAGAATTGAGTACCAATGAACTTTTTGAAATTTTATATTTACGTACAAGAGTTTTCGTAGTTGACCAAAAGAGAGTCTATCAAGAAGTCGACGAACATGATCCCGAATCCATTCACGTATTTGATTTAGAAAATGGTCAAATTGTAGCTTATGCTAGAATCTTTAATCAGAATGAAAAAGTTACTTTCGGCCGAGTCCTCACTAACCCAGACTACCGTGGTCAAGGATTGGGAAATGAGCTGATGCAACATGTCTTTACTACAATTCAAAGGGACTTTCCCAAAAAAGAAGTCGAAATTGAAGCTCAAGTCCAAGTAGAAAAATTCTATCAAAAATTTCATTTCCAAACGCAAGGTGCACCTTTTTTGTTCAACCATACACCTCATTTAAAAATGACCCATGAAATGATTGGTTAAAAA
Source organism: Companilactobacillus kimchii DSM 13961 = JCM 10707 (assembly GCF_001435445.1). Taxonomy (GTDB): domain Bacteria; phylum Bacillota; class Bacilli; order Lactobacillales; family Lactobacillaceae; genus Companilactobacillus; species Companilactobacillus kimchii. The sequence continues at coordinate 275,730 of NZ_AZDH01000014.1, forward strand.
AATTCACTCATCAATTTGAGTGAATTTTTTATTGCGTTTAAACGTTTATTAATGAGACAGCTTTTTGCCATCCCCGAACTTTTTCATTGCATTCATTGACCGCCATTTTTGGTTCAAAACTACGATATTCAATAGCTTCTTGTAAAACATTTTCATCATAAAAATCCAATTGTAGTCCCGCTAAGAAGACTGCTCCTAAAACACTTAACTCTTCCACATTAGGGATCTTTAATACTGACTGTAACAAATCGCATTGAAATTGCATCAAATAATTATTAGAAGTAGCTCCACCATCGACTTTCAAAATATTAATTTGACCGCCAGTATCTTTTTTCATTAATTGCAAAATATCGTTGATTTGATAGGCAATACTCTCTAAGCCTGCTTTAACAACTTCATTCTTGCGGGTTTTACGAGTCATACCGACAATTGTTCCTGTCGCATCATCATTCCAGTAAGGTGCACCCAATCCAGTAAATGCTGGTACCAAATAAGTCTTGTCACTCTTATTAGCACGGTAGGCCATCTCTTCAGTTTCAGCACTGTGCTGAATCAAACCCAGATCATCTTTTAACCACTTGATAACTGCTCCAGAGTAGTTAACATTTCCTTCCAAAACATAATTCGATTGACCATTAATTTTCCAAGCAACAGATGTGATCAAACCGTTTGAGGACATGACTGGTTTAGAACCAATATTCATCATGATTGATGAACCAGTTCCATATGTGGATTTAACGTCGCCAAAATTAGTACATCTTTGACCAAATAAAGCTGCTTGGGAATCACCTAATACTCCATAAATAGGGATTTGATGATTCAAGATTCCTTCAAAATCAGTCATCCCAAATTTAGCATTTGAATCAACTATTTTGGCTAAATATGATCTCTTTAAATCAAAAATTTTTAATAGATCATCATCCCAATCGCCACTCTTTAGATTCATAAGTTGTGTTCTGGAGGCATTAGAAGGTTCAGTTTTAAAACTTTGGCCCTTAGTTAATTGATAAATTAACCAACTATCAACCGTTCCCAGACACAAGTCACCCTTTTGGGCAGCTTCTTGAACTTCTGGAACATTCTCCAGTAGCCAAGTATATTTAGATGCCGTGAAATATGGTGATAAAGGCATACCTGTCTTTTGATAAATAGATTGTCCGACACCAGTTTTTTCAATTCTTTCACAGACATCTTTAGCACGTGAACATTGCCAAACAACTGATTCTGATAGAGGTTTACACGTAGACTTTGACCATGCTGTAGCTGTTTCCCTTTGATTAGTAATTCCTAAACCAACAATTTTTGTTGAATCAACTTTAGTATCATCTAGAATTTTTCTTATTAAAAACAAAATATTTTGGTAAATCTCACGTAAATCATGGCTGACCCAACCTTGCTTACTAATAATTTGCCGATGATTACGTGTTACTTTTCTTAAAATCTGACCATCTTGATCTACTAGAACCACTTTGGTACCTTGTGTACTCTGATCAATTCCCAACAAATACTTCATAATAATTTCTCCTCAAATTAAGAAATTGATTTTTCAACATTTTTGGCAATTCCGGCACCATCTAAGCCATAGTAACTAAAGACTTCATCTTGGGTACCAGCAATTGCAGGGGCATCTGGGAATCCTAAAATATGAAGTTTGGCACTGCCTGATGTAGCGACTACTTCAGCCACAGCTGAACCAATACCATTGTAAATACTGTGTTCTTCAATTGTATAAATATCAGAAAATTCATTACTGATCTTACTCAATAATTCCGTATCCAATGGTTTCAAGCTAACCAAGTCAACAACTGTAGCTTTGATACCTTGTTTTTCAAGTAAATCTGCGGCTTTCAACGCTTCAGGAACTGTTTCTCCCATAGCTACCAACGCAATATCCTTACCATTTCTTAAAACATTAGCTTTACCCGGTTTTACAAAAGCCTCTTCAGGATTGTCGTAACAATTGTTCAAAGCTTTCTTACCAATTCTGATATAGGCTGGTTTATCTGATTTAACTAAATACTTAAACAAACCAATTGTTTGATATTGATCACAAGGCATATAGACTTCCAAATTTGGAATGGCTCTAGTGATTGCCAAATCTTGTAGAGAATGGTGAGTACTTCCCAAGACACTATAGGAATTACCACCACTGATACCTAGCAATTTAACATTAGTATTAGAGTAAGAAACATCCACTTTAACTTGTTCGATACTTCTCATTGTCAAAAAAGCGGCTGGCGATACGGCGAATGGACGTTTACCACTGTGAGCTAATCCAGCACTAATTGTGACAAGATCTTGTTCAGCAATACCGACTTCGACAATTTGCTTAGGCAACTCTTTGGCAAAAGGAACCAAAGAACCTGAACCTCTAGAATCACTAGTTAGAACAACAATATCAGAATCCTTCTTCCCAGCATCTACTAATTGTTCACAAATTACTTCTCCAACTTTACGTGCTTTTTCCTCTGACATTATTTTCTTTCCTCCAATTCCTTATCAAATACATCTAAGGCTTCTTTATATTGTTCTTCAGTTGGTACTTTGCGGTGCCATTCGGCCTTGTTCTCTGCGAATGAAACACCGCAACCTTTAACCGTGTCAGCCAAAATCAAAGTAGGTTTATTTTGAATTGGCTTCAAATCAAAAGCATCAACCAATTGCGACATGTCATTACCATCAATTTCAACGACGTTCCAACCAAAAGCTTCATACTTAGCCTTCAAAGGTTCACTATTCATAACATCCCTTGTCTTACCAGTGATTTGAAGACCATTATGATCAATGATAGCTGTTAAATTATCAAGTTTGAAACTTCCAGCTGCCATGGCTGCTTCCCAAACAGAACCTTCTGCTTGTTCACCGTCACCCATCAAAACGTAAGTATGATAATCTTTGTCATCCATCTTGGCTGCTTTAGCGATTCCGACACTCAAAGCCAAACCATGTCCCAGTGAACCGGTATTCATTTCAATTCCTTTAATGTGATTATTAGGATGACCAATATATGGTGATTTGAATTGTGAATATGTTAGAAGATCTTCTTTAGGAAAATATCCCCGATCGGCCAAAATATTCAAAAGAATTTCTACAGCGTGACCCTTTGATTGAATGTAACGATCACGATCTTCATTCTTAAATGTTTCTGGAGTTTGATTGAGTACCTTATAGTAGAGAGCAACCAAAATATCTGTGCATGAAAGATCAGAACCGGTGTGCCCTGTCTTAGCACGATAAATCATTTCCCATGTCGCCTTTCTCATTTCAATAGCTTTCTTCTCTAATTGTTCGACATCCATAGTAATTTCTCCTTACAGTCAATTTCAGTAATCGCTTTCAAAATTTATACTAAACTGTTTATCTAAATTTTTCAATAGTTTAGTTGAACAAATTGTGTTTTCTAAAATAATCTAATTCATTTTAGATAGTATAAATCCCTTTAAAATAAGCACTTATAGGGGATAGTTCTATTTTTGTTTAGTTATTAGTTTTAATAAACTATTGAATATTAGTTAAATCAGCTTTATAGTTTAGTTGTGGAAACGCTTTCCAAATAATTAATTTATTAAATTAAGGGAGTAATTATTTATGAGTGTAGATAAAATCAAATTAGGTTTCGCACCTACTAGAAGAAATATTTTTTCAGCTGACGCTGCCATTGAATTCGCCAATTACACGCGTAAAAAGTTGGATGATATGGGAGTCGACTACGTTGATATTAAAGATGTTAATGATGACGGTCTTCTTTATGATGACGAAGGCATGAATAAGATTGCTAAGAAGTTCCAAGACGCTGACATTGATGGTTTGTTCTTAGCTAACGAAAATTTTGGTACTGAATATGAATGTGCCCGTTTAGCAAAGAAACTAAACGTTCCCGTTCTACTTTGGGGACCAAAAGATGAGGCACCTGCGGCAGATGGTTCACGTTTAAGAGATACTCAATGTGGTCTGTTTGCGATTGGAAAAGTTTTACGTCGCTTCCAAATTCCATTCACTTATGTTAAAAACTGTGATCTCGACGACCCTGCTTTTGAACAAGGTATCAATGATTTCATCAAAGTATGTAATGTCGTTAAGACTTTCAAAAATACTCGCATCCTACAAATTGGACCTCGTCCTTTCGACTTTTGGAGCACAATGGTTAATGAAGGTGAATTGTTAGAGAAGTTCAACATCTCACTCTCGCCTATCCCAATTACAGAACTAGTAGAAAAGATTCATGAATTGATCGACAAGAAAGATTCTGAAATTGCGGAAACTGAAAAGACTTTGAATTCTGTCGCTGATGTTCAGATTTCTGATAAAGATTTGCAAATGGTTGCTGCACTTAAAGTTGCTATTAAGAGATTAGCTAAAGCCTATGGATGTAATTCTGCCGCAATCCAATGTTGGACTGCTCTTCAAGACGAAATCGGCATTCTTCCATACGCTTCCGAATCATTACTTCAAGACGAAGGTTTACCTGTAACTTGTGAAACTGATATTCATGGTGTCATCTCTGAATTATTAGTTCAAGCTGCAACTATGGGCGATCATCGAGCTATCTTTGCTGATGTTAACTGTCGTCATCCAGAAAATCCTAATGGTGAATTACTACAACACTTGGGTGTCTTCCCATATTCAACTGCCAAAAACAAACCTACCTTGCCAAAATCACACTTTGTTTTCGACTACCCAGGGTCAGTAGGCTTCCAAGCTCAAGATGGTAACTATACTCTTTGTCGTTTCGATGGCGATAATGGTAAGTACTCAATGTTAATGGGTAATGCTAAAACTTGTGAAGGACCATATGAACAAGGTACTTATATTTGGTTACAATTTGCTAACCTCAACCGTTTCGAAACTAAACTAGTTTATGGACCATATATCCATCACATGGCTGCTGTTCGTGACGACGTTGTGCCTGTTCTCTACGAAGCATGTAAGTATTTAGGCGTTACACCTGACTTCTATGATCCTATTGAAGATGATGTTAAGGCTTATCTTCGTGGTGACACTTCTTCAATTATTAAATAATTCAGTACGCAAAAAGGGTGATGTATTCTATTAAAAATACATCATCCTTTTTATTTCGAAAAAAAAGCCAAACCATTTCTGATTTGACTTCTTCAAATAAATTAACTACAATTCTTGACCATTTGATTCAATAACTTTTTGATACCAGTAGAATGACTTCTTCTTGTATCTGTCCATATTACCATTTCCATCATCATCTAAATCAACATAGATAAAGCCGTAACGTTTGGACATCTCACCTGTAGAAGCACTAACTAAATCAATGCACCCCCATGGAGTGTAACCCATCAAATCAACACCATCGTCAATTGCACCAGCCATTGCTTGAATATGTTGTTTCAAGTAATCGATACGGTAATCATCTTCAATGTTGTGGTTTGCATCTGGTTTATCGATAGCACCCAAACCATTTTCAACAATAAATAGTGGTTTTTGATAACGATCGTATAATTGATTCAAAGCAATTCTTAAACCAGTTGGATCAATTTGCCAGCCCCAATCGCTTGCCTTAAGGAATGGATTCTTAACACCACCTAGCAAGTTTCCACTAACTGTATCATTATCTTTCTTAGTAGTTTCAACTGCTGAAGACATGTAATAACTGAAACCAATGTAATCAACTGGATATTTCTTGATCAATTCCAATTCTTCATCAGTTCTGTCCAAATCAGAAATCTTCAAACCATATTCAGCCAACAATCTCTTTGTATAGCTTGGATATTGACCACGAACTTGAACATCGCCGCAGAAGAAATTGAAATCTTGGTTTTGTTGCAAAGTAGCCAATTGGTTAACTGGATTTGCATCATAACTATAAGTTGTAGCGTACAGAATCATACAACCAATTTGTAGATTTGGATCCAATTCATGACCAATCTTAACAGCTTTAGCACTAGAAACAAATTGGTTATGCCATGCTTGGAAGACGTTCCTCTTGTCGTTAGCACCATTTGAAGGAACTAGGCCCTGACCCATAACTGGGAAATGAGCAGCACTGTTGATCTCATTGAAAGTCATCCAGTACTTAACCTTCTTGTAGTAACGTGTCAAAACAACTTTGGCAAATCTTTCAAAAAATGCGATTAACTTCTTATTCTTCCAACCACCATAATTTTTAGCTAAATTTAATGGCAATTCATAATGTGAGATAGTAATCACCGGTTCAATATTGTACTTCAAACATTCATCAATTACTTGATCATAAAATTCCAATCCTTTTTCGTTTGGCTCAGTTTCGTCACCATTTGGAAAAATTCTTGACCAAGCAATAGAGAAACGATAGCACTTAAAACCCATTTCTGAGAATAATTTGATATCCTCTTTGAAGCGATGATAGTAGTCGATACCAACATGATTAGGATACTTATATTTACTTTCATCAATTGTCCAATCAAATTCAGGACTTTGAACAATTTGGAATCTCTCTTTGCCACCAGGTAAAGCGTCCGCAATAGATAGACCACGTCCACCTTCCTTATAGCCACCCTCTAATTGGTTAGCAGCTGTAGCGCCACCCCACAAGAAATCCTTTGGAAATTCTGTCATTAGATTCACCTCAAAATAAATTATTTAATTAAATGATACCGCAAATGGCTTATTTCTGTAAACGCTTTACTAAACAAATCGCACTATTTTACTTAAAATATCAAGATAATTTTTGCAATAAATTTTCTAATTTAGTATTATTTTAGATGATAGGAGGTCATCTCATGACAGTAAAAATGGATGACATTGCTCGTCTTGCTAACGTTTCTAAATCAGCCGTTTCATTGGCTTTAAATGGTAAAGATGGTGTTAGTCAAGAAACACGAGATAAAATTTTTGAAGTAGTAAATAAATATGGCTATAAGCCACTAAGAAAAAATACTAAAAATACAGAAAAAACTATTACCAGTATTAATTTTCTAGTAATCAAAGCGTCTGGTCTAGTCAGTGGCAATTATCGTTCGCTTCCTTTCTTTGACAGTCTAATTTCCTCACTTTCTGAGAAAGTTAGTGAAAATGGCGGTAGCTTGAAAATTATAACAACAGATAGTGAATCTTTATCTCAAACATTAGATGAAATAAAAAAAGATCAAAGTAATGGAACAATCGTTTTAGGTACCGATTTAAACGCTGCTCAAGCAGAACTTATAAATCAAAAATTAAACAGTGTTATTTTCGTTGATACCTATTTTGATGAACTTACTGCTGACTTCGTTACCATGGATAATTATCAAGGTGCTTTGTTGGCTGGTAAATATATTATCAACAAGGGATATAAAGATATTGGTTACTTTGCTTCGGACAAAATAATTTCAAACTTCACCGAACGTAGGCGAGGATTCCGCGATGCCTTAAAATCTGCACATATTAAAATCAAGAATAATCATTTCTATTCAGTATCCCCAACAGAACTAAATCCCAAAGGATTAGATATTGAGGATATAATTAATAAAGGATTGCCTCAAGTGATTTTTTGTGAAGATGATTATATTGCAATTCGATTGATTAAAGCTGCCCAACAAAAGAGCATTAAAGTACCTAAACAACTAGCCGTTATTGGTTTTGATGATATTTACGAAAGCTCCCTGATTAGCCCAGAATTGACAACCATCCATGTTCCTGTTGACCAAATGGCTGAACAAGCTTTATTCCAATTAAGAAGAAGCTTATTTACATCGAACTGGTTTCCACAAAAGACACTTGTATCTACTCAATTAATTAAAAGAGATTCAATTTAATATAAAAAGAGACTTCCAATTGAAGTGCAATAAAAAAGTTAGACATTTTTATAGGTTTTAAAAAATCATGGAT
>NZ_AZDH01000015.1 GCF_001435445.1 Companilactobacillus kimchii DSM 13961 = JCM 10707
TGAAGTGCAATAAAAAAGTTAGACATTTTTATAGGTTTTAAAAAATCATGGATTGTTCCCTGTATTCTACGGGGGATAGTCCATTTTTCTTTAAAGAAATACGTTTATTGTTGTACCAATTGATATATTTAGCGACTAAGTTCTTTAACTCGGTTAGGTCATCGATATTATACCTGTAAAGGCATTCTCTTTTGAGCAGATTAAAGAAACTCTCAATTGGGGCATTGTCGTGACAATTGCCTTTTCGAGACATACTTTGTTCAATACCCATTGTTTTTAGGGTATCTCGATAATATTTGAGTTGATAATGCCATCCTTGATCAGAGTGAAGAATTGGTTTTAAAGAGGGAACTATATTTTGCTTCAATTTTTCTAGTGTATCTAATATTAGTAATTTATTAGGACTCAAACTTATTGAATAAGATAATATTTCGCCGCTGGCCTGGTCCAGCACGGCGGATATATAGCCCCATTTGTCTTTACGCAAACGTATTTGAGTTACATCTGTATGTAATACTTTTAAAGGTTCTGTCTCAGTAAATTTCTGTTTGATTGTATTAGGAGCTATTTTTCCAAGGTTACCTCTATAGGAACAGTAACCGGATGTGTGTTTTGAAAAAATAACTACTTTTAATTTAAGTTTGGTCATTAAGTGCCGAATTGTTTCTGGAGAATTTTTGAATCCGACCTTGAGAGACTCTTTCCAGATTCGACGATAACCGTAGGTTGAGTTTGAATCGTGATATGTTTTAACAATAAACTCTTTTAGTTGAGCATATTTATCTGTTTTATCAGTTTTACTAAGTCGTTCATAATAAGTTGATCTTGGTAGATCGACCTTAGTTAATAACTCATTCAACTTGTATTTTTTAAGTAATGATTTGACTAATTTTGCTTTTTCGAGTTGTGATCGTTTTCTCGCAAGGTCTTTAGTGCTTTTAAAATATCACGGTCCATTTCGGCATCATGTAGTTTAGCTTTTAGATCGAGAATTTCTTGTTTATATTTCTCTTCTTTTGTGGAATTTAAACGTGTTTGTTTCTTCTTTTTCTTGGCCATTAACGGTCGTCTCCCTCTGGGACGACGCCTTAATCCAATAACACCATAGTGATTATATCTATATATCCATGAATTAACCTGGCTAGGTGATATTTTGAAATAAATTGCAGTATCAAGGCGACTGATCTCATGTAATTTATAATATTCTATCACGGATAATTTAAAATCTTGAGAATAGTCTTTATGAGATTTTTTAGTTATCAAATAATTAAGTCCATTTGCCTCCGCTTCATGGACCCAGTAATAAATCGGTGATTTACTGGGCATTCCATATTTTTTTGATAATCCAAGTATAGAAATTTGTCCATCAAAGTATTCATTTACTA
>NZ_AZDH01000016.1 GCF_001435445.1 Companilactobacillus kimchii DSM 13961 = JCM 10707
AACAAGATATATATTACCAATCGAATAAGAGAGTTGCAACCCTTTTTTACAAAAAAGTTGAATTTTTTCGCTTTTTTTCTGAAATTAGCGCCATTGCACCGTTTACCCAGTCATTTTTCTCTCTAGCAATGGTCTTATAGCCAATCTTATCACGATAATCTGTCCAGAAATGCTTATGTAAAATGGGACGTCCTACCTTTTCAGGATTCAAAGCTCTTGTAGATAAACTGATTTTTTGATTATATTCATCAATACCCATTACTACTACTTGAACTTCATCACCTATTTTATATCTTTCTTCTATATTAGAAACAAATCCATGCTTTAATTCTGAAATATGAATTAACCCTTGATGTGTACTATCCAGTTTGACAAAAACACCATAAGATTGAATTCCTGAAATTGTTCCAGTAAGTTTATCTCCTATTCTCATTAATTTTCCACCTTTTTAGATTCTAAATATGTAACAATGTATCTATAGATTATATAACAGAAAATGGTGACTAAGATTATGAATGATAAAATTTATGACATTTCAATCATAGGTGGTGGCCCTGCAGGTATGTTTGCTGCCTACTTTGCACGATTACGTAATTTAGATGTGGCTCTAATTGAAAGCTTACCTAAATTAGGTGGTCAGCCTGAAACATTATATGCGCAAAAACATATTTATGATGTAGCAGCTTTGCCTAAGATATCGGGTACTGATCTCAGTAAACAATTAGCTACTCAGCTTAACACTTTGGATTGTGACAAATATCTAAGTACATCTGTTTCTTCTATAGATAGAAACGAAGATGATACTTGGACTATTAAGACTAATAAAGGCGAGATCACTTCAAAAGCAATTATTATCGCTATTGGTAATGGTGCCTTCGAACCACGTAAACTAACATTTGAATATGACCAATCACTTGAAGAAAACAATTTAAGCTACTTTGTTAATAATATTAAAGACTATATAGGAAAGGATGTCCTAGTAGCTGGTGGCGGTGACTCTGCTGTTGACTGGTCTATTGATCTTAGTAAGATTGCTAAGCATACATCCCTTATTCATAGAAGAAATAAGTATCGTGCAATGGAATCAAGTGTTGAAAGATTAAATGCCTCTGCCGTTGAACAATTGAATCCCTTTATCATTAAAGAAGTTAACTACAATCCTGACGACCACAAAAAAATTGATGTGACTCTTAAGATGGTTAAATCAGACAAGATTAAAATTGTCACTGCTGATAAACTCCTCGTTAACTATGGTTTCGTCTCTGATTCACGTGTCCTCCGTGATTGGAATATCGATCTACAGGGACCCTTTGTCAAAGTATCACAAGAAATGGAGACTAACCTGCCTAATGTGTTTGCAATTGGAGACATTGTAACTTACCCCGGCAAACTACAATTGATCACAACTGCCTTTGCTGAAGGCCCCATTGCAGTAACCAAGGCTCTTCGTAACCTGTATCCTGACAGAAACTACTTTGAGCACAGTACTTCTATTTTTGAAAAATAACATTAAATTTAGAAAATATTAAAGCTAATTTTAAGTTATGCTAGTATAATGAAAACTAATTTGAATTCTGGAGTTGATTGATTGAGTTACGTAATGAGTCTGGTCGATTTCATTTTGCATATTGATAGTCATATGGTCAATATTGTAAATAATTTCGGCCTTTGGACATATTTAATCATGTTCCTTATCATTTTCATTGAAACCGGTGTGGTTATTTTACCTTTCCTTCCCGGTGATTCCTTGATTTTCGCAGCAATGGCTTTAGCAGCTAATCCGAAATATGGATTGTCGACTTGGCTGTTATTCATTATTTTCTTAGCCGCTGCAGTCTTAGGAGATTCAATGAACTATGAGATTGGTGAACATTTTGGACAGTTTGCAACGGAGAATAAATACCTCAGTAAACTGATTAATAAAGAACATCTACATGATGCACATATTTTCTTTCAAAAACATGGTGGTAAAACCATTGCAATCGGAAGATTTATTCCACTAATTAGAACTTTTGTTCCATTCGTCGCTGGTAGTGGAACCATGCACTATCGAACTTTCTTGAAGTTCAATTTCATCGGTGCATTCTTGTGGGTCCTAATTTGTTCTATTGCCGGACACCTATTCGGTAACATTCCTGCAGTTCAAGAACACTTCTCAATGATTATTCTTGGTATCATCTTGGTATCATTGATTCCTGTATTGATCACTGCACTTAAAAATCGCAACAAAAAAAGAGCTTAAGACATTTGTCTTAGGCTCTTTTTCTTGCTTCCCAAAAATTAAGTCCTTCAAAAAGGATAAAGAATAGTACAAAACATTGTGTAAAGAATTCCTCTGGCAAGATATTGATAACAGGATCACGTCCTGGATCGAATAACCAATCGCTATTACGAAATAGAACTTCATGAAAAATCACAAAGAATCCATCAAAATCAATCAACATTAACAGGGCTAATATAATTCCCAGAATGCCAATCCAGAGAAAGACCTTATTAAAATGGGCTCGTACCTTACCAAACCTAGCTACTAATAATCCTGAAACAATCCAGACACCAAAATTCAGCATAAAGAGTTTCTTACAATCTTCAAAATGTAGTCTACCTGCTGGTGAAGAAATAAAGTTACTCAAATGAAAATGCCAATTAAATGGATTAATCAAATAATCCATCATCTGAGCATAATTTTTATAGACTGTTCCATAGTCCAGATTCACCAAAGAATCCAAATTGTAAAGTCTAATATTGATAGCAAACAAAAAATAACTGGCAAAAATGGTTACCGTAATTGCCGTTGTCAAAATGAATAACGCTAAAGCGGTCGTGTAAAAACCGTCTTTTTGTGTATTAGACATCCCACTTGTCCAAACTTTCTACTTCGTGAGTAGGTTTGATCTCCTGTTTAGCAATATCTTCATGTGTACTTACACCTGTGTAGACTAATAACGTATCAACATTTGCATTAATTCCACATTTAATATCGGTATTATAATTGTCCCCTACCATTAAAGCTGTCTTAGGATCAAAGCCCTTAGCTTTAGCAGCAAAATCCATAATGTCTCGTTCTGGCTTGCCAATATACTTAGCCTTTTGTTGAGTAGATGTTTCGACTAGTGAAATTACAGAACCAGCACCAGGAACTAGGCCACGTTCATTGGGTAAATTAGTATCCGCGTTTGTACCTATAAAGAATGCTCCACGTTTGATAGCTAAAGTGGCTAATTCAAATTTATGGTATGTAACATCGTAGTCTAATCCCACGATAACTACATCCGGATTAGTTTCATTCAACTTAATACCAGTACCAAAGACTGCACTCTTTAAACCATATTCTCCAACCACATAGGCTGAATGGTTCTTTACATCATCATCAAACATATTCTTAACATAAGCTGCCGTAGCAAGTGATGGTGTTACCACTTGATCTGCTTTTGCAGAAATTTGGTGGTTATTAGTTAAATTATCTGCCACTTGTTGTGGTGTTTTAGTTGTATTATTCGTCAGAAAATAATAATCAATTCCCTTAGCATTCAAATTGTCGATAAATACCTTTGCTTCCGGGATCTTATCTTTTCCACGATACATTGTTCCATCTAAATCAATTAAATATGTTTGATACTTCATTTATTCGTTTCACCTATTTTTCTAATTTTAAAAGTCTTCTTAGCCGAAGTTTTCTTTACTCGACGCTTAGAGACTTTATTCTTTTTCTTCTGACTATTAACGTTATTCTTCGAATTATTATTCGTATTACTAGAATGCTTCGTTCTATTATTACGAGTATGAAATTTATGACTAGACTTATTATTACGACGCCCATTCTTCAGTGGTGCTTTTTTGACCTTTTCTAGTACAAAATAAGCACAACCAAAATTACAGTACTCTATCAAGTAATCTTCCAAATAGGAGATTCTGGTATCTAGAGTACTTTCTTTTCTTCCATCTTCATAAAAGCCCTTAAATCTTAATTGATCATAACCCCAGTCACCGACAATATAATCGTACTTATCTAAGACATTGTTATATCTCTCTTCAATACGTTCTTTGCTAAAACCATCGTCGTGATCTTCAACAATTCTGTACTGGGTTTTATTAATCGTAATTAGGTTATCAGCCAGAACAATAACATCAGCTAATTTGGTTGTGGTATTATTCTCAACTTCCTGCAAACAATCACCTCAAATCGGATATTTCTTCCCTAAATATTCACTAAAAACATTTCTTAAAAACTTAGGATACATAATTTTGTTCTTACCTGCTATCTCTATAGAAGGAAAATACGGAACAAATAAGTAATGATCCAATAAAGCTAAAGTATACTCTTGATTCCTATTTAATTCTTGACCATTTATATATACATTACGTTTATCATCAATCGTAATTCCTCGATAAATGAGTTCGCCAAATATCTTACCACGAAATCCCATTCCTTTTTGTTGATGCGTCCGCAAATACAAACGATTCTTTTCCATTTCCATTACCAGACGCCAAACATTATCGCCTGTCATAGTTGTTCTCATTACATGAATTGCATGTGGCAAAATATCATGTAAATCTTTCTCGGTAATTATACCTTTAGGTAAATCTTTCAAAAATAAACCTGAACTTAAAATAGCTACTTCAGTATCAGCATATTCTTGCACTGCTGTTAAAGCCTCTTGGATAATTGAATGTTCTGCTTGATAGTTGCTGCTCAAAGAAAGCGGCAAATTTGCAACTTGTCTTTGATTCAACAAATCCTCACCCTTATCGTGTTGCGCTTCAATCCAGGCAGAATCAGTATCCAATACTTTCATAGATGAAGTTGGTGTAGTAAAAGCATCTTTCTTAACTACTTGTTTATCCTGATTCAATTCTAAATTAATAGTTCCTACATTTTGACCGTATTTACCAGCGGCAGCCAATAAAACTCCATTATCCATTTCCCCCTTAGGAAAGAGGTGGTGAGTATGTGATCCGATAATAACATCAATTTCTGGATGTTTACTGGCAATCAACCGATCCATGGAAACGCCCAAATGAGATAATAGGATAATCACATCACAGTCTTTCACATCTTGTAGAACTTTGGGCAACATATCTTGTATTAAACGAATGTCCCAATTCAATAATGGATAAGTCAAAATAAATGGCGCCGTCAAACCGATCACACCAATTTTGGTCTGAGATTTAGTTGTAAAAATCTTCGATTGCACAGCAAAATCAGCCAATCTGCCAGTTTTTTCTTCATATAAGTTACCTAAAATAACTGGAAAATTAGCATGGTCGTACAAATGCTCTAATTCTTCATGACTATTACCCAAACCCTCATTATTACCAATTGTGGCTGCATCATAATGAAGTGGATTCATCCAAGCAATATTGGCTTGACCATTAGTTGCTTCACTTAAAGGATGAGCTCGATCCATCGCATCCCCGATATCAAATAAATAAAAATCATCAGCAGTACTATTTTGACGAGCCTGCTCAATAAAACGAGATACTCGAGGAAAGTTTTCGAAATGGGAATGCAGATCATTAGTATGAACTATTTGAATTTTTTCCATAGTAACCTACTTTCTTTCCATCTTTGCTAACTCTTTTTTCTTCTTGTCATACATTTCTAGGATCTCTTCTCCACGTAATGGTGAGCCCCAAGGTAAATCTTCTGATAATAGATCACGTTCAGGTGCATCAACTCCGACATTGATATTTTCTGGAATTGGTACAGAATAATGATGAATGTGTCCATGCAAATTAATTATTTTATCAACTTTTCCCAATAACATTGGATAATGCGTACAATAAAATTGATGATGATCAAATTTCAACAATGAGCCGACATCTTCAAACTCATATTTAGGCTTACCATCAGTCATCGTCACATTATTCTTATCAATAAATTTGAAAAGTGAACGATAATCATGGTTTCCTTTAATCAAGGTTATATGACCATTTAATTGACGTAAAATATCATAAGTCTCTTGATCGGTTGGATAATCCTGTGGACGCATCGAAATATCACCCAGATGATAAACACGGTCATTATCATCAACACGTGCATTCCAAGCATCAATCATTGCCTGGTTCATCTCGTCAACATTACCAAAATGTCTTGGTGCAAAGTTATTTGGCTCTAATAATTGATAATGATAAAAGTGTGTATCTGCTATAAAGTAATTCATTATTCAGCATTATCATCCTTTGAAATTATTTTATTTGCTTTAAGAATTTCATTGAAGGCATCTTGAATCTTACCCTCAGGTTTCTTATATTCAACCCACTCTGTCAAATCCATCGGTGGGACTGTATAATTTTCGTTAACATAGTCTTCATAGACTTGTACAGCCGATGAATGTGGAATATTGAGTTTCAAGATTCTAACTTCTTTGATCATTCCTAATTCAGCGGCCTTCTCAGCACGACCATTCATGACGATATTAGCAAGTTCATAATACTTGGTTCCATCATTACGAGTTATTTGTTCAATAATATCGAGTGTTTGCTTTTCATTATCCATTTGTTACTACCTCACATTTCACTACTTATTTTAGTATATAATATCTAAAAAGTTAGGGAGTTAATTATGATTTCAAAAAGTTTCAATCTTTTCAAAATATCATTGGCACTGCTAGTTTTCTTCTTTGCTAGTGGATTTACCGTTATCGGTCACCGTGGTGATCCAATCAATGCCCCCGAGGAAACCTTTGAAAGTTTCGATAAAGCTTTTGCGGAAGGTGCCGATTACGTCGAGTTAGACATTCATGTTTCTAAAGATAACGTCCTAGTCGTGTCACATGATCGTGATCTAGAACGTGTCACGGGAACTTCTGCTATTGTATCGCAACACAATTTTTCAGAACTAGCTTCACTAAAGCAAAAAAACGGTGAATCAATTCATAGTTTGAACCAAGTCTTCGAACACTACAAGAATAATCCTAAGGCTAAATTCCTTATTGAAACGAAGAAAACCAAAAAAGGTAATCCTCAAAATATGGAAGCTCTGCTCAAACAAGTCATCGATCAATATGGTATGCAAGACCGTGTTATGTTCCACTCATTTTCTACTAAGAGTTTGGAAAACGAATCTCAATTGATGCCGAACATCCCTCGTATCTTTATTGCTGGAACAATTAAACGTGTCAATTTTGATATTTTACAGTATGTCACTGGAGTTAATCTATCTTCCACTATCGTTACTCCTGAAATAATCAATACAATGCACTACATGGGTAAAAGTGTTTATGTTTGGGATGAAATGAATGAAAGCCCTAAAAAATGGAATACTCTGATCAACATGCCTATTGATGGTGTTGTTACCAACTATCCCGCTACTGGTAACGAATATCGAGAATTAAAAGATAAATCCAAGAGCCAGGTTATCAATCAAAATGTCTATTATATGAGTTCTAAAGAAGAACCTGTTTACGAAAATCCTTATCGGTTGATCAAAACTAAAAAAGTGATCGAACCATTAGGCGGTTACCACATTACTAATATCATTAAGTCTAACGGTCAAAAGTACGTTCAAATAGGTGAAAATGAATTTGCTAATGCCACTGGTTTTAATTCCGAATACGTTTTAAAAGATTTACGCCAGTATTTTGGTGCTAAAGTTATTTATCGCCATCAACAACCTAATAATTTTCTCTACAGTGAACCAGATGACCAAAGCCCAGTTTCTAATCGTATCGAGGCCAACAAGCCTGAAAAAATCATTACTATTCAACGTACTGGTTCACAGACTTGGTTGAAATTAAAAGATGGCTGGATCAATGCCAAAAATGTCTTAATTCAATTGAATCCTGACAATTACTTGGGTAACGATAGTGAACAAAGCTACTATGACCTACCTCAAGGACAAAGGTTAAAAAATATTGACTTGTTAGAAAATATTTCCCTAGCTAAGCCAACAACTGACCAAACGGTTAAGAATGCTGATTTACTGAGTGATTTCAATAATTTATTTATTGATTTCTCGCTAAATAATGACAACGATTCCATAAAGAAAATTTAGGTAAATTAGCCATTAATCCAAACCTTTGGTAAAATATATAAAACTTCATGTGGAGGTCAAAGATACATGTCTATAGATTGGGAAAAAGAAGTTTCACATCGTTCAGATGAATTAATCAACGATCTTTCTGAATTAGTAAGTATTGATAGTTCAAGAGATATCGAACATAAAACTAGTGATTTTCCATTAGGACCCGGACCAGCCAAAGCCCTTCAAACATTTTTACATTTTGCAGACCGTGATGGCTTCGAAACTAAGAATGTTGATAACTTAGCTGGAAGAATTGAATTTGGTGATGGAGAGGATGCCATTGCTATTTTAGGACACGTCGACGTTGTTCCTGAAGGACCGGGTTGGAATACAGATCCATTTGATCCCGTTATTAAAGATGGAAACTTTTACGCTCGTGGTGCTAGTGACGATAAAGGCCCTAGTTTGGCTTCCTACTATGCAATGAAGATCATTAAAGAATTGAAACTACCAACATCCAAAAAAGTTCAATTGATCTTAGGAACTGATGAGGAGAGCGAATGGGTTGGTATCAACCATTATATGGAAAAAGAAACTCTTCCAGAAACAGGTTTTTCTCCTGATGCTGAATTTCCAGCTATCAATGGTGAAAAAGGTATTGTCTCATTTAGAGTTAACTTCCCCACTCCAAAAATCGGTTTAGTTAAGAGCTTCAATGCTGGTATCAGACCTAATATGGTTCCACAAAATGCTGAAGCAAAGTTAGATTTAAATTCTATCAAGGTTGAAGAACTAAAAGATAGTTTAAATAATTTCTTAGCTGAAAACACTGAAGTCAAAGGTAATACAACGACTGAAGACGATACTATCAAAGTACAAATTATCGGTAAGGGTGCACATGCTATGGAACCATTTAATGGTATCAATGCCGCTACTTACCTAGCCAAGTTCTTAACTACTTTGAATTTAAATGATAGTGAAAAACTATATTTCTCATTTATTGCTAATGATCTACACCTTGATTTTGCGGGCGAACATTTAGGAATTGCTAATAAAGATGACGTTATGGGTGAACTAACACTCTCACCTAACATCTATGAATACGATCAAGACCAAGCTAACATTTTATTGAACATTCGTTATCCAAAGGGTGACAACGGCGACACATTGACTGAAAAGATCAATCAACACTTACCTGAAAATGTTACAGCCGTAATTGAAGGACACAACCAATTGCCTCACTTTATTGACGCAGATGATCCTTTAGTTCAAGATTTAGTTGGTGCTTATCGTGATCATACTGACGACCAAACCGAACCATTCACTGTTGGTGGTGGTACTTATGGTCGAATTTTGAAACATGGAATTGCCTTTGGTGCAATGTTCCCTGGTGACGAAAACGTTATGCATCAACCTAATGAATATATTAATATTGATAAATTATTAAAAGCCACTGCAATCTATGCAGACGCTATCTACCGCTTGATTAAGTAACTTAATAAAAGTTCCGTAGAAATTCTTTTCTATGGAACTTTTTTTGTTTTTACACTTCTAAATCAATTTTATTATATAATTACGGTATGTAACTTTTTAAGGGAGCTTATTTAAAAGTGAAAAATTTATGGAATAGCATTGTCAATTGGTTCAAAAGTATTAAGAGCTGGTCCGATTTTGCTAACAAAGCTAATCTTACAATAGAGATCATTAGAAGAATAATTCTCTACTCTATCGCTGGTCTATTTATTATTTTAAGTTTAGCTGTAGGTCTCGGAATGGGATATGTTTCAGCATTAACGAATCAAGTTAGTGTTCCTACCAAAACCGAGATGAGAACCGAACTTCAAGATGTAAACAATTCAGCCACTCTATACTTTGCCGATGGTCAAAAAATTGAGAGTCTTCAAAAGGACCTCGAGGGTACTAAAATTTCAATTAATGAAATGTCACCTTATTTGAAGAAAGCTATCGTTTCAACTGAAGATAGCGACTTCTACCGTCATAAAGGTGTCGTTCCTAAGTCTATCTTTAGAGCTATTATTTCTGACATTACTGGTATCGGTGCACAAACTGGTGGATCTACTTTGACCCAACAAACAGTTAAAATGCAAATGTTATCATCAGAAACAACTTGGAAACGTAAAGCCGTTGAAATATTCTTAGCCATGCGTGTTGATAAGTATTTCTCTAAAGATGAAATTCTAGCAGATTACTTAAACGCCGCCACTTTTGGTCGTAATAATAAGGGACAAAACATTCAAGGTGTGCAAGCTGCCGCCCAAGGTCTCTTTGGTAAAGATGCCAAAGATTTGAACTTAGCGGAATCAGCCTTTATTGCCGGTCTGCCTCAAAGTCCTTCTATTTACACGCCATATGATGAACGTGGCAGAATCAAAGACAATATTAGTCTTGGTCTAAAACGTAAAAATATCGTTTTATATCGTATGTATCGTGATAACCAAATTTCTGAATCTCAATACAATCAAGCTAGAAAATTTGATTTGAAGAATGATTTCCAAGAACCCGAAAAGGCTGACAACCAAAGCATTAAGTATGGTTACTTGTACAATACCTTAACTTCCCAAGCTAGAACGATCTTAGTTAAACGTTTGGCTAAAAGTGACGGTATTAAATATAGTGACTTGCTAAAAGATGACAATCTTTATAAGAGATATTCAACCCAAGCAGATACAGAACTACATAATAAGAATTACAAGATTCACAGTACTATCAATAAGAGTTTATACGTTGCCTTAAATAAGCAAGCTCAAGAATATAAAGATAACTTGGGAACAACTCATACTGACAACGCAACTGATCCTAATACTGGTAAAAGTATTAAAGTTTCTGAACCAGTTCAAAACGGTTCCGTCTTACTAGATAACAAAACTGGTCAAGTCTTAGCCTTCGTTGGTGGTGTTAACTTCAAGAAATCACAAAACAACCACGCCTTTGATACTAAACGATCACCTGGTTCATCTATTAAACCGTTAATTACTTTTGCCCCAGCGATTGAAAATGGATTAATTGGTTCACAATCAATGTTGGCCGACTTCAAGACTAGTTTCAAGAAGTACTCACCAACTGATTATGGTGAAACAATTCAAAATCGTTTCATCTCTGCTCGTGAAACTTTGGAAGAATCATATAATATTCCTTCAGTTAACCTTTACAATTACATCAGACAACATGGCGTTGATTCTGAAAAGTACATGTCTAAGATGGGAATTAACCTTTCTAAGAAAGAATATCAACAATTAGGTATCACTTTAGGTGGTACAGCATCTGGTGTAACTGTGCTTCAACAAGCCAGTGCCTTCTCTACTTTTGCTAATAAGGGTGTTCACGTTGATCCTTATGTTGTCTCTGAAGTTACTGACCCATCTGGTACCGATATTTATAAACATAAAGATTCTCGTACTCGTGTCTTCAGTAAACAAACTTCATACATCATCAAGAACATGCTTCACGGTGTCGTAACTAAAGGTACTGCTTCTGCTCTTTCATATGAGGCTAACTTCAGTACTAAGAATCTCTTTGGTAAAACTGGTACATCAAATGACTATCGTGATAACTGGTTCATTGGTAGTACCGATGGTATGACTTTAGCTTCTTGGATTGGTTACGATAATTTCTACGGTAACAATTACAATCTATCAAGCAATTCAACCGACCTTAATCAAGAGCTCTGGGCGAATATGGCAAATGCCGTTTATAAACAAGATCAAAGTGTTCTTAACGTTCATACTGCCTTTAATAGACCAAGTGGTGTTCAATCCTACAAGGTCGACAAAGAAACAGGTACTAATGTTGGTACAATTGGCTACAACGGTGTCACTTCTAAGGTTGATCAACATACAACTACCTCGCTTTATTACAAAGGCAGTCCTCGTGATATGTCTTACAATAACTTTGCTATTGGTGGTAAAGCTAAGAATTATAAATTATTCTGGGATAACTACTTCGGACGTAATAACAGTTATGGTACTGTAAAACGTCTTGGTGACGATAGTAAATCTGCCAATGAATTGGCTCAAGAAAACGGAAGTGGTCGTACTTCTGGTTTCAGTAATAGTTCAAACAGTAGTGATTCATCACAAGTAATTACTAATAATAATTCTTCATCCAATTCAGCAACGACTGAATCAACCGCTAGATCAAATATTTCTAACAGTAATTCCGACACTGGTACTGGCTCGGGAACAGGTTCAGGCTCTGGTTCTGGATCAGGTTCTGGTAGCAAGTCAAGTGAAGAAAAAGAATCTTCAAATAGTACTAGTTCAAGTTCTAATGAACAGTCAAGTACTGAGACTACTGGCAATTCTTCATCAACCGGTACTGATACGGTTTCAACAACTCCACCAGCAGGTGAATAGTTAAAAAGCAGACATCTTCGGATGCCTGCTTTTTTTATGCAATTGAAAAACTATGATAGAATAAGTTTCGTTACTTTAGATCTAAGGAGAATAGTATGTACTTTAGTCCTGAATTCTTGCAAAACACTTTATATATAGTTGCTGCCATTTTAATTTTGTTTATCTTAATCGTGATTGGTTACAAAATTAAACACAACATCAAAATATGGGATAAATCTTTTACTTTAGCTTTGATCGTACTAGCTAACACCCTTTATTCCATCCTATCTGGATTCTTCGATATG
The DNA here is from genome assembly GCF_001435445.1 of Companilactobacillus kimchii DSM 13961 = JCM 10707. GTDB lineage: Bacteria > Bacillota > Bacilli > Lactobacillales > Lactobacillaceae > Companilactobacillus > Companilactobacillus kimchii. The sequence continues at coordinate 12,621 of NZ_AZDH01000016.1, forward strand.
CCTTACGAATTAAGCTCAATTATTACCGGTGGACTTTCATTAGTTGCTTTCGGATATATCGTCGTTATCGTTTGGGAATTACACAAACAGAAGAAATCAATCAAGAGCAAGTAAAAAAGCCCTGAGAATGAAAATAACTTCACTCTCAAGGCTTTTTATTTATAATCTTACTATTTTGTTGAACCACGCTTTACAATGCTGTATGGTAATTTAACTGTGTTTTCATCAATTTGTTCTTGATTCATCATCTTAGTTAACAAACGCATAGCAACCGCACCAATATCATACAATGGTTCTTCGATAGAACTCATCTTTGGACGTGTTACTTCACAAAGTACTGTATCGTTACTTGTAACAAGTTCGAAATCATCTGGAACCTTAACGCCAGCCTTAACAGCTGAATTAAGAATACCAGCAGCCAACAAGTCATCTGTAACATAAGCAGCTGTAGCACCACTACTGTGAATAGCATCCCAAATTGCTTCTCCGGCACGAACTGAATATTCAGCTTCAAATACTAAATTAGATGAGAAGTTAAGATGTGCTTTCTTCAAAGCCTTCTTGTAACCATCTAGTCTGTATTTACCATCAATAGGATTTTCAAGGCTACCACCCACGAAGGCAACCTTTTTGTGTCCATTTTGTGTTAATTGACTTACAACACTAGCAACAGCATCTGTAAAATCAATATTTACACTGGCGCTTTCATTATTCTTATCAACTGAACCAGCCAAAACGATTGGTGTCTTTGAGTTTGCAAGAATGCGCTTCAATTTCTTTGATAATTGCTTGCCCATGTAAATAAGTCCATCAACTTGTTTAGAAAGCAAGTTATTCAAGATTTGTTCTTCATCACCAACAGATTCTTGTAAACTTGTCAAAATGATATTGTACTTGTACATTGAAGCAACATCATCAATACCCTTAGCCAATGAAGCAAAGTATAGGTTAGTTATATCTGGTAAAATAACACCAATAGTTGTACTCTTCTTACTTGCCAAACCACGAGCAACCGCATTAGGACGATAATTCAAACGATCGATTACTTCCAAAACACGTTTTCTTGTTTCTTCTTTTACATTAGCGTTCCCATTAACTACACGTGAAATTGTAGCCATTGAAACATTGGCAGCCTCAGCTACGTCATAAATTGTTACTACTTTTTTGTCCATCAATATTCACTCTCTCAAACAATATTTTCATTAATTAACTTTAATTTATCAGAAATTTTCACTAATTGCAAGCGGTTTCTACATTATTGGCATATGTTTTCATATTTTTTCAAAAAGAAAATGATTTTCAGTGATATACTACTATTAAATCTGAACGTAAAGGAGTATTTTCATGAAGAAACAATTATTAGATCTACAAGAATATTTAGCACAAAATAATCTGGATATTGCTTATATCTCTAACCCCAGTGACATCAACTACTTCACCGGTTTCTACAGTGATCCTGTAGAAAGAATTCTCGCACTTTTAGTTTTCCCTGACAAGGACCCATTCCTATTTGCCCCTCAACTAGAAGTTGAAGCAGCTAAAGATGCTGGTTGGGATAAGGATGTCTTCGGTTACTTAGATCATGAGAAACCATTTGAATTAATGGCTGGTCATATCAAGGCTGTGGCCGGAACTCCTGCTAAATGGGGTATTGAAAAAGATGACTTACCCGTTCAAAAACTAGAAGCTATCAAGAGTCAATTTCCTGATGCCCAATTCCCTACTAACCTTTCACGTTACATGGAAAATGCTAAATTAATCAAAACAACTGCTGAAATCAATGAATTAAAAGCTGCTGGTGCTGAAGCCGACTATGCTTTTGAAGTTGGTTTCAATGCTATCAAAGAAGGCCGCACTGAACAAGAAGTTGTTGCTGAAATTGAATATGCAATGATGAGAAAAGGTGTCATGCATATGAGTTTTGATACTATCGTTCAAGCTGGTGCCAACGCTGCTAATCCACACGGTGGTCCTGAAAAGAATCCTATTGAAAAAGACGAATTAGTTCTCTTTGATTTAGGTACAGTTCACAACGGTTATATCAGTGATTCTTCACGTACTGTTGCCTTCGGTAAACCAGACGCTAAGTCACTTGATATCTATAAAGTTGACCTTGAAGCTCAATACGCTGCTATGGATGCTGCTAAACCAGGTATTACTGCTGCTGAACTTGATAAAGTAGCTCGTGATATCATCACTAAAGCTGGTTATGGCGAATACTTCATCCATCGTTTAGGACATGGTATGGGTACTTCAGAACACGAATTCCCATCAATCATGGAAGGTAACGATATGGTTCTAAAACCAGGTATGTGCTTCTCAATCGAACCCGGAATCTACATTCCAAATGTTGCCGGTGTTAGAATTGAAGACTGTGTTTATATTACTGAAGATGGTTGCGAACCATTCACACATACAAGTAAAGAATTGAAATATATCGACTAACATTAAAGTAAAAAGGATTTGATAAAACCACTAATTGGCTTATCAAATCCTTTTTGTCTGCAATCGTTATAACGGATGTAAGGTTCAACTGTCTTTTAACATAAGTATTTTTAAATTATAATTATTTATACAAAATCATTTATAGGAGGACTTTATGAGCTTAGGTACTACCATTCATGAAAATAGAGAAAAACACCATTTGTCCCAAATTCAACTCGCCAATCAACTTCACGTAAGTCGACAAGCAATTTCTAATTGGGAAACCGATCGATTCTTTCCATCCATGGACAATCTTCTTGAATTAAGTACCATATTTGATATTTCTATAGATGATTTACTAAAAGAAGACCCTACTTTAAAAAATGAGTTTGAAAAACAACAAGTGATTAAAGATGCTAACTTTTTTAAATCATTTAATAAAAAAGAAGAGATTTTGTTCTCCATAATTTTAATATTAATTGGTATTAAATTGGCCCCTTTAGGATTAGTTATCCCTGTCATCTATTGGCTAGTTAGATTAAGGGCGATAAAGAAGGCAAAACAATATGAAAAAGAATAAAGATACCATATTTTATATTATTATCAGTTTAGTTCTATTAACACTCTACTATTTGATTAATAAAAACGGTCAAACTATTTATCTCTTGCTCTTCATTACCATTTGGTTAGGATTTACTGTTTATGGCTTTTATATAATAATCAAAACTTTTTTTAAAAGCAAAAAATAAATACAAAAGGGGTATTGCTAAATGCAATACCCCTTTTGTATTTATCGATATCATTATATTAAGAATTAAAAAACTAAAGTCATTATAGCCGCCGTAACAATATTAGCAACTGTTGCATTCATACCAACATTCCTACAAGCCTTGTAAATTGCATCTTGTAGAGTTCCTGTAGCGTTTTCAATAAAGCCCAATAGTGTATCTAATCCAGTATGTGCAGCGATATATTTCTTAACTCCACTAGGCAACTTACTATATCCTTTTCTTATTGTTTTTACAGCCCATGTAAACTTTCCACGACTTATACCATCGCCTTGACCATTAATTACCACCCCATGATCAATAATCAAATTACTATCAATATTATTATGGTAGGTCTCTATCTCTTGATCCGTAAATCCTAAGCCTCTTAATTCTTGATCACTCAAACCTTTAAACTCATCATTACTTTCTTCAGTACTCCCATTAATTTGTGCGGCATTCACTTCTGTCGTTATAGACGGTACTACCACAGATGATAATGTTAATACAGTAAATCCCATTAATATCACTTTAGATTTTTTCATTTCTACTTTCCCCTTTTCCTTTATTACACCTCAAACAATATAGAATATTTTGTAATTTTAAAAGAAAGCAAAACCTTACATAGGATTTAATTTGATTTTTTTAAGTATATCGATACGCCATTTTATTTACATAACGGTCATATAACGCATTGAATTTATACGGTAAATTAGTCTCTTTACATTAAAATAAGAAAAGAGGACTCAAACCTAAATGAAGTGCAATAAAAAAGTTAGACATTTTTATAGGTTTTAAAAAATCATGGATTG
>NZ_AZDH01000017.1:0-164890 GCF_001435445.1 Companilactobacillus kimchii DSM 13961 = JCM 10707
ACAATCCATGATTTTTTAAAACCTATAAAAATGTCTAACTTTTTTATTGCACTTCAGATTGATCAGGCTCTTTTTTATTATTAATGATGGAAAATAATAGTTAATGTTCAAGAAGTTACTTACTTAAAATACCTAATCCGCCAAGAATAATTCCAACAATTAAAACAGAAACGATTAGTCTTGTTGAATTCATTTTCTTTTTACCTAGTAGCCAATAACAAATTGCCACTAAAATGACGGGTACAAGAGAAGGCATAATTTGATTCAAAATAGATTGAGCTTTAAGAACAACCTTACCAGTTTTGAAAACTAAGGGAACTTTAACTGATACCACGGTTGGAATCAATGCACCAACAACAGTAACACCGAGCAAGATTGCTGAATCGGTAATTTTGTTTAGTTTGTCACCGGCAGCGTAAATTAATTTTTCACCTTGAGAATAACCTAATGGTAATAATGAAAATCTTAAGAATAATACGGCAAAATTAACTAAAAGCCAAATAATTGCGCCAATTGGATTTCCGTGAAGTCCCATATAAGCACCAATTGATCCAAAAATGGTGGGAAGAATAACCCCGAAAATAGTATCACCAACACCTGCAAAAGGCCCCATTAAGCCAGTCTTTAATCCAGCAATCGTATCTTTCGCTTTTATTCCTTCTTTTTCCTCAATAGCCATATCCATACCAATGATGAAACCACCAACGTAGGCATTGGTATTAAAGAATTGGTTGTGCATCTTCATCATTTCTACACGATCGTTATCTTTTGAATAAAGTTTTTTTAGTGTTGGGAGCATGGTATATAGGTAACCAGTAGACATCATTCTTTCATAATTCCAACAAATTTGACTTGACCAAAGCCAACGCCAGTTAGCTCTGAATAAGTCTTTTTTTGTAATGACTTTATTAGTTTTCGTATTCACCGAGTTCATTTTCAGTTTCCTCCTCACGTGTAGTATTATCTGAGTTTGAATTATTACTATTACTACCTTGTTTGTAATGCATAATAGCTAACGCTAGACCTAGAAGAGCAACTCCAAGCATTGGAATTTTGAGATATGAAGCTGCAATAAAGCCTATTATTAAGTAGGAAATAAATTTCCTTGTTGGTAAAAATCTCAATAAAATGGCAATACCGACGACTGGTAGAATACCACCAGCTACATTTAATCCATTTGATAGCCAAGTAGGGATAGCATTAACAATTTTAGTTACAACACTATTACCAACAATCAACATAACAAACACAGGGATTGATCTGGATAGTCCCCAAGGGAATACACCATAGATGATATTTTTTGCTACATTTGTTGTGTCATTTTCGTCAATATATTTATCGACTTTATGTAAGAAGAAGGTATTTGTGAACCTTGCTAACACATCAAGCTGAACCATTAATAGCCCAACAGGAACGGCTAATCCAATGGCAAAGTTGACTCCTTTACCTGTCATAACCGCGTAGGCGGTACCAATGATGGCACCGGTCATAAAGTCAGGCATACTTGCACCGCCATAAGTACCAACTCCTAAGACCATTAATTGAAGCGTAGCACCTACAACTAGTCCAGTTTTTAAGTCGCCCATTATAATACCCGAAACAAATCCAATTAATAATGGATAATTACATAAGATACCAACAGTAATTTGATCGATAATCATCCAAAATGATAAACAAGTTAGTAATAATATTTGCCACCAAGCAATACTCATAATAATTTATTCTCCTTTATCCAATAATGTCATGAAATTTTGCTTTTTATCATTCGGCACCATTTGATGATATAAATTGATTCCTTTACTATTTAAATCGTTAAAGGTTTTTACATCTTCTTCTGTAACAGCGACACTCTTAGCAACTTGTCGAGCACCTTGTTTCATTGAAATATTTCCAACGTTTATTTCTTTCAACTTAACTCCATCATCTGTTAATTTACTTAACACGGCAGGATTCCTAACGATGATGAATACCCTTTGTCCAGCGTATTGATTTTCTTTTATCCGTCTTGCTGCACCATCAGTAGTTAAAATACTTAAATGCACACCACCTGGAACAGCTGTTTTCAAAGTCATTTTTTGAACGTTGCTTTTCACAATACTATCGTCAATTACCATAATTCGGCTAGCGGATAAGCTACTAGTCCACATGGTAGCGACTTGACCATGTATCAATCGAGCGTCAATTCTGACATTGATAATTGGATCTTTACCAGGCATCTTCTTAGGCGATTCTTTTTTTGCTATCTGTTTCTTAGTAGTTGCTTTATGTGAATCTGATGGATCGATTTCTACCAAAAATTTTTTATTTTCTTCAAGAGCATTTTCAATAGGAGTACCTGTTGCAATTGATAAAACTAATCCAAAAGAAAGTCCCGAGAATACTCTAACGTCTTTGTGTGTTTCCTTAAAAATTAAAGCGGAGTTAGCTGGTGTTCCACTTTTGATATCACAAATGATGTAGAAGAAATCATCATTATTTTTTTCATATAATTCTTGATATTTTGTTACTACATCATCAATTCCCATTGGATCTTTAAAAGATACTATTTGGAAATCATTTAACTTACCAGTAATCATTTCACAGCTACTCAGAGTTTCTTTTGAATAATTACCATGACTAGCTAATACATACATAAAGATTCACCTCCGACATGTTTAATGTGTTAACTTAATTTCAAAATCAGCTTAACACATTAAGTAAGCGAATACAATTACATTTTGAAAATACAATTAACCCCTATACATCAATGATTTCCACTGAAAAACGTTATTTGAATAAATATAACCTAATGTGTTATCCTAATGGCAAATATCCAAAAAGGAGTTTGTAATGATGAGTATGCCTGTAGAGAGAATTAAAAATTATGAACATATGGGACTTGGACTGTTTATTCATTGGGGGCTTTATTCTCAAATGGAACAAGGAGAGTGGACAGAATTCATTCATGACATTGATCAAAGAAAATATGAAGAATTAATAAATACATTTACTGCAAAAGATTTTAATGCGGAGTCAATTGTTAAAAAAGCTAAAAATATGGGTGCTAAGTACATTGTTTTGACTACAAAGCACCACGAAGGATTTTTCCTTTATGATACAAAAGGGTTAAGTGATTTTGATGTAATGCATAGTCCAGCAAAAAGAGATTTAATCAAAGAATATGTTGATGCCTGTCATAAATACGATATTAATCCATTTTTTTACATGGCATCCTATGATTGGCATAACCCCTTGTATAAAGATGACTTCAATAAATATTTAAAGTATTTACAAAGATCAGTAGAGTTATTATGCAAGAATTATGGCAAGATTGGTGGTCTTTGGTTTGATGGTAATTGGAATAAAAAAGATGCCGATTGGCATCTTGATGAATTGTATGGAACTATTCGTAAATATCAACCAGAAGCGATTATTATCAATAACACTGGATTAAAGAATATGGGGAAAGTCATTAATCCAGAAATTGATGCTGTGACTTATGAGCGTGGAATTCCTGACACAATTAATCATGGAGAAAAAAGCCAAAAATATGTTGCAGGAGAAATGTCAATTACTTTAAATAAACACTGGGGTATCGCCACTAATGATATTGATTATAAATCTCCAAGGGAAATGATTGAAACCATTTGTCATGGGAAAAAAGTTGGTGCAAACGTATTAGTAAATATAGGTCTTACAGGTACCGGGGAAATTCCAATTATATCTCAGGAATATATGAAAATGATTGGTCTTTGGATGAAGTTTTATGGTCAAGCCATTTATAGTGCAAAACCAACGCAAATAAAAGCTGCGGAAGGACTAAGGGATTTTGTGTTAAGTGATGGTGCAAACGATTATTTATTCATTTATGATATTAAGGTCACTGGAAATAGTAATGTAGTTTTGGGTGGTGAAGGTACAAATCCACGCTCATTCGTTGGAATTGATAAGAAGATAAAGAAAATAACCTGGTTGGATAACAATGAACAATTAAACTTTTTGCAAAATAATGATATGCTTACTGTTAACGCAACCGGTTTCAGGTATGGGACTGATTTGATAGTCCGTGTTGCCAAGGTTGACTTTGAAGATTAAGGAGAAAATCTCGGTAAATGTCAGTACCTAAGTATAAAGAAATAATAGATGTCTTAAACGAAGAATTAGGTGGTGGAAAATTACATCAGGGAGACAAATTTTACAGTGAATCTGAAATTTGTAGCCGATTTAATGTAAGCTCAACCACGGCCGTAAAAGTATTAAATGTTTTACAACAACAAAATAAAGTTACTAGAATCACAGGGAAGGGTACTTTTGTTGCAAAGGAAAATCATAAAAGTGTCGTCCTTTACACTGATCTAAATATGTCTAATGGTCATTCAGAAGGAGTTAAGGTTTTAAATGTTGAAATCAAAGATGACAAGACAGTATTAAAAAAAATGGGGCTTCATTCAAGCGACAAGTATTTAAAAGTAACAAGGATAAGATGTATTGGAGAAAAAACATCTCAATATTCTGTAAGTAATATTCGCTTGGATTATATTGATAAGAACAAATTAGATGATGATAGTAACTTTGACTCTGTTTATAGCAGAATTAAGGAAGATGTTGGTCTTGATCCCTATAAGTTGCCGTATACTCAAAAAACAACTATTAGTAAAGTGAAAGATTCCAATATTTTAAATTATTTTAATAGGACAAATAATTTATACGTATATCAGGAAAGATTAACTTATTTACCTACCGTGGATAGTTCTATTCTAGAGTATGCATATACTTATAAATTACCAGAATTTTGGGGTATGGAAACTGAATCGGTTTTTGGTGGAAATATTTAAAAATAACTATTCTGATTAAATTAGAAATAAACACAATAACTTCATAATTTCGTCAATCAATTTTAAGTTTGCTTAAATAAACAAGTTTTAAAGTATAAGTATCAATTAGCAAATGACAAATTATGAAAGGAGTGTTGGTTATGCGTTTTATACCTTTACTAATAATATTAACTATTTCGATAATCAGTGGTTTAATCATCAATCATAATGTTAAGGAATTCGAGAAGCGTCATTTCTATCTAATAAGCTTAGTTTATTTAACTTTTCTAGGAATGATTCTCTTTACACCAATTTCATTCGATGGAACATCAGTTTATGTGATGTCGGCGGGAACTGGACGGGTAAATCTGCATCAGCTTGATATAATTGATATCGGTTTTGCAGAAAACATTATTTTGACAGTTCCATTAGGATTCTTAATTAGAAAAATTTTCCCACATGTGTCGATACTTTCAATGGCCTTCACTGGGTTCATGATTGGTGGCGGAATTGAAACGTCCCAGTATTACTTATCACATATGTTCTTGATTAATCGGACTAGTGATATCAATGATGTCCTAGCAAATGCTTTAGGTATCGTCGTTGGTGCTATCTTGATGTTAGTTTACGAATATATCACTAATAAAAAGACAGTTGTCGCAACTAAATAAAACAATTAATAGGTTAATATCGACAGAATTAATCTATTGATTGTTTTTTTATGCTAGAATTTTAAGTAAATGGGGGCGCTTACAAAAATGGAGCAAAAAATAATTGACGCAATAATGGATTTTAGAAAGGGAGCTAAGGCTAACGATGACAAACGTGATGAAGGACTTCCAACTGAAGTTGAAGGTGTTAAACGTGTTGACGATATAGCTTATGGACCAGATCCGAAGTGGAATTTATTAGACCTTTACTTACCAGAAAATGTTGAAGGACCAATTCCTACCATTATAAATATTCACGGTGGTGGCTGGTGTTACGGTACTAAAGAAACTTATCAATTTTACGGATTGAATTGGGCCCAACGAGGGTTTGCATTCGTAAATCCTAATTATCGTTTGGCACCAGACGTGGTTTTCCCAGAAGAATTGGATGATGTTGACCGCTATATTCATTGGGTGGCCGATCATGCGGCCGAATATGGTCTCGACACTAATAATGTTTTCCTAATAGGAGATAGTGCCGGTGGGCAAATGGCTGAACAGTATACTACTATTTTGACCAACGAAAAATATCGTCAGATGTTTAACTATGAATTAACTGATCTGCATTTCCGTGCCGTAGCTTTAAATAGTTCGGCTAATTTTATGTATGATCCAGGAACGGTCACAGATGTAGTGGGAGCTTACTTCACACCAGAGCTTTTAAATAGCAAGCGTGATCAAATCAATACAGAAGAGTATATTCAATCTAATTTTTTACCAGCATATATTTGTACTGCTAATTATGATTTTATTCGTAACAATTCTGTCAAATTCGACGGCTTCTTGACAGCTAAAAAAGTCCCACATGTTTTTAAAATGTATGGTGACGAAAAGAATCCGCGTGAACACGTTTTCTTAATCAATCAAAGGGATACGATTGCTAAGCAAGCTAATGACGATGAAATGGCATTCTTTAAGAAATATTTGGTCAAATAGGCTTGTTCGGTAGTAAAAACTTGTCAGAGAAATTATCGTATATCATACTGAAATAAAGAGTTATTTATATGATGGAGGTTCAAATAATGGCAAAAGTTTTTATTGCTGGAAAAATTCCAGATAAAGCAGCAGCCTTACTAAATGCAACTGACTTAACAATTGATATGTATACTGATGATAAGCTAATTGACGTAACAACATTAAAACAACATATTGCTGACAGCGACTTTTTGATTACACCGCTGTCAACAGCAGTCGATCGTGATGTGTTGGATCACGCTCCTAAGTTAAAGTTAATTGCTAACTTTGGTGCCGGAACGAATAATATCGATACAGCGTATGCGAAGGAGTTAGGCATACCGGTAACCAATACACCAATCGTCTCAACTGTTTCAACAGCTGAATCTACTACTGGATTAATTATCGGTTTGATGCATCGAATTGCTGAGGGTGATCATCTGATGAGAACCACTGGTTTCAATGGTTGGGCACCGCTATTTTTCTTGGGTCATGAGTTACAAGGCAAGACCTTAGGAATTATTGGATTAGGTCAAATTGGACAAGCTGTTGCTAAGAGAATGCATGCTTTTGATATGCCAATTCTCTATACTCAACGCCATCGTCTCCCTGTTAGTCGTGAAGTTGAATTGGGAGCTAAGTTCGTTTCCCAAGAAGAGCTTTTAGAAAAGTCCGATGTTGTGACGCTACATTTACCACTCAATGAACATACAAAGCATTTATTAAGTACTAAAGAGTTTTCCCAAATGAAGTCTAGTGCTCTGTTGATCAATGCTGCTCGTGGCCCAATTATTGATGAAGTGGCACTGACGAAAGCATTGAAGGAACACGTTATTGCAGGTGCAGCTCTAGACGTTTACGAACATGAGCCAGAGGTATCTGATGAATTGAAACAGATGCAAAATGTTTTGCTTACACCACATTTAGGCAATGCTACAGTTGAAGCACGCGATGCTATGGCGACAATTGTTGCCAAAAATGTTATTGCAGCTGCTTCTGGGCAACCAATTAAGTATATTGTTAATGGACTATAAAGTGATGGAGGGAAAGCCATGTTTGCTAATTTGATAAATGAAAGTAGTCAAAAACAGTTAACCGTTAAAGTAGGTTTCTCTTGGACTGAAATGTTTTTCGGATTCTGGACACCAGTTTTTCGCTCTGATTTTAAGTGGGCTGCCATTCTAGTTTTGGCAGAAATACTTTTTGGTTCATTCACCTGGGGTGGTGGTGCCTTTTTAGTAACTCTTGTTTTCGCTTTCTTTTACAATCGTCTTTATGTGAAAGATATGGTGGCTCAAGGGTACAAACCGGCTGATAAAGTATCCGCTGATATATTGAAAAGCTATGGTTACATTTAAAATCGTTTCATAATAAGAGCTAGGTAAATTCAATATAGAATTACCTAGCTTTTTTGTGTTTGTAAATGTTTAAAAATCAAAATAACTTTGAATTTATTATGATCGGTTTCCAAGTTAACCCTGCCGCCAAGTGTTGTAACAAGGGATTGCACAATACTCAATCCTAGACCGACACTGTGATTGGTACGAGAATTGTCAGCCGTGTAAAAACGATTGAGTAATTGATTACTATCGTGAATATTTTCGTTGGTTTGATTTTCAAATGAGAGTTTCACGATACCATCTTCATTTTTCAAAGTAACATCCATATCATTTGAAGCGTATTTCAGAATATTACCGATAAGATTTTGAAAGATTCGTTTGAACATCATTTCATCACTATTCACAATGACTTTGGGGGCAATCTCTATTTGAGCATTGATATGTTTGGCTGTTAGTTGGTCATAATAGTTGAACAACTCTTTTTGCAAAGTGTCAGATAAATTAAATTGAGTGACACTGAGATTTTTACTCTTCTCTCGGATTAAATTAAAATCCATTAAGTAGTGTAGGTAGTAGTTGACCGAGTCAAGATTGCCTTGAACTCGAACTAGATCACGTTGATTTTTACCAGTACTCTGTTGTGTTAATAACTGGACGTAGCCAATTGAAACAGTTAGCGGTGTTTTGATGTCGTGGGTTAAGTTAGTCAGCATTTGGTTGAATTGTCTATTTTGAATTGCTTGTTTTTCTTTCAATTGGTGGGTCTCATTAAGATTGAAATTACAAGCTTGGGCTAATTTTTTAATAATAGGCAAACTAGTTCCGGTCGTAACTTCACCATTAGTATCGTTTTTATTGATGTAATTCAAATCCTTAGTAATCCGCTTAATATCATGCAAAATAAGACTAAGAATCAAAATTAGAATAAGACAGATAACAGTTAAAAATATAATCATGAAGACACCCTCCTCAGACAAATCGAATACCGATACCCCAGATGGAAACAATATAATTATTATTGGTGGCTTCGGTTAGTTTATGACGTAAGTTGCTAATATGAACATTTAAAGTGTTGTCGGAACTTTCAAAATATTCTTCATGCCAAACCATTTGAAACAACTGGCTTTTTTCATAGACCTGATGGGGATGAGACAAGAGAATTTGTAGTAAGTTGAATTCCTTTTTAGATAGTACCAAAGGTTGATCATTGGCAGTCACTTCGTGAGTTTGATCGTTTAAGATAATATTGTCATAGGATAATAAATGATTGTCTTCAGATTGGGCCTGATTACGTAATTGTACTGAAATTCGAGCCTGTAATTCTGCTATATCAAATGGTTTAGTCAAATAATCATTAGCGCCGTCGTTAAGTAAAGCGACGGTTTTTTCTTTGCTCTGAATAGCGGTCAAGACGATGATGGGAACTTGTGATTGATCACGAATGACTTTCAAAACACTTTCACCATTGATCTGAGGCAACATCAAATCCAAAATAACTAAATCTGGTTGAATATTTTTGAATTCATTAATTCCACTGACACCGTCAAGAGATTTATAAATCAAATAATCATTTGATAGAACGTCGAATAAAAGTGCCTGAATGTCTTCGTTATCCTCAATTATTAATATTTTTGAATGCATACTTTAACCCCTAATTGTTTGTTATCTTAATTTTATCGTATAAAAAAGTTGGTTTCTTTAGAATTAATAATTAATTAAGGTTTATTTATATCTCAAATTAAGTAATGTTTTCTACTATATTAATTGAAGAGGAGGGATTGTTATGACGAAAACAATTCTATCAGTGAATAATATCAGCAAGTCATTTGGCCGTTATAAAGCCATCGACAATGTGAGTTTCAACTTACAAAAAGGTGATATTTACGGTCTGATTGGTTCCAATGGTGCCGGAAAAACCACTATTATGCGTTTGATCACACAATTATCGCCACTCAAAGTTGGTGAAATTAAGCTATTTGATCAAAGAATTAATCAGCAAGCACTTAAACATGTGGGAGCCGTTATTGAGACTCCAGCTGCTTTTGGCAAGTTGACAGTTCAAGAAAATTTGAAATTAGTTGCCATACAGCGTGGTATCAATGACTCTAAGAAGATTACAGAAATAATTAAATTCGTTGGTTTGACGGAAAAAGTTCATACGGAGGCTAAGAATTTGTCACTTGGTCAAAGACAGCGCTTAGGATTAGCAATAGCTATTTTACCAGAGCCTGATTTGTTGATTTTAGATGAACCAATTAATGGACTTGATCCATCAGGAATTATTGAATTTAGAAAACTATTAAAGAAATTAAATCAGGAAAAGCAAATCACGATTCTGATTTCCAGTCATATTTTGACGGAGTTATATCAAGTGTCGACACGATTCGGCTTTATCTATAATGGGCAATTGATTAAAGAAATTACCAAAGAGGAGTTGGATAAGGCTAATCAATCTGGTCTTGTTTTAACGGTCGATGATGTTTCAAAAGCAGCACAAGTGATTGATCAAAAGTTTATGGAAAAATTCACAGTGGTTGATGATAAAAATATCTTGATCCATTCATTAGGTATTGATCCTTCCAAACTAAATCGTGAATTGGTTGAAAATGGTATCTCGGTTATCAGTTTGACTAAGGAAGAGAAATCATTAGAGGATTATTATACGAATTTGATAGGAGGGATTAAGAATGCTTAATCAATTAAGAACTGACTTCTATCGTTTAAGTCACACTTTGGGAATCTATTTGACACTACTCTTTGCTATTGGGTATTCAGCCGTTATTACTAGTAAAAATATTGTTGGTGGAATCATGGTCACGACTGATTCAATGGCAAAGCTGGATTCATCAAAGCTTTGGACATTAAAAGATGGTATTAATGCCAGCACCTTATCATCAAGTCTTCTGGTATACGCTTTTATCGGTATTTTTGTTATGACAGTTGGTTATGAATTTAGTCAAAAGACGTATAAAAATACGTTGGTTTCAGGGATAACGCGAACACAATTTATTATTTCTAAATATTTGGTCATGTTGATCAATATTTTCGTATTAAGTCTAGTCTATTTTTTTACTAGTATTGTTACAGGGATGTTATTGTCCCGTTCTGTAGGTACAAGCTGGTCAAAATTGTTGGCAACGGTTTTTAAGACCTCCTTAGTAATTGCCTTTTTCATTAGTGTAATTTTTGGATTAGCTATCTTGGTATTACTTTTAACATCTTCAATCGTGACTGGTTCGATTTTTATTGTGATCTGTCCAATTTTGGTAACGACATTACATAACATTGCTAATTGGAGTTGGTTAAAGTACTTTGATTTCTTCAGTGTTGCAATGAAGATTAGCTTAGGGTTGATTCCTAATAATCAGTTGTGGAATTACATTTCGATTAGTTTGTTAGTACTTTTAGTTACTATCGTGTTGTCAGTAGTAGTGATCAGAAATAAGGAGATGTAATTCGACATGAAGAAGAAATACCTTATTGGATTAGTAATCATTGCTGTTGTGGGAATTTGGATTATTAAAAGTCCTCACGAACTGACTACTGCCCAAGTTTTGGAAAGATTCAGTTGGGTTGTAAAGCAAAATGGCAATAAACAAGGCGTAGCAAAATTTACGAAATCAAAGATGAAATTGAGAAATGGTCTACATCAACAAATTTACAAATATAAAGTTAATGATGATGATGTATTAACTATTAAGAATGGTCAATATCGGGGAAGTTATGATATGAGAATGGAAGCAACAGATTATAAACTAGTTCCTCAAAAGCACGGTATTTCATTATCATTGATTAGAAACGATTGATGAATATTACGAATAAAAGCAATCACATATTTAATATAATGTGGTTGCCTTTTTAGTATGAACAGACATATTTATTTTGTTATCTTATATCTCACAGTTATTGAACATGATATAGATTCGAATGTTGATCTTTGTTGATATGACAATGAAATGCCGAAAAATTATATTTAAGCATTAATAAATATAATTAATTCTGTTGGAAATTTTTAAACTATTCAATTTCGTCAAATAAATGAGCCTAATAAACTTGGAAAAATGCCTTTCTTTATTGTGAAGTTATTGATAAGTTCTAAGCATTAATGATGGAAGTGGAAGGAATAAACATAATGGGAACTAAAAGATTTATGTCTCTAGGTTTAGTTGTAGCAGCATTATCAATCGTTATGACAAGCATTAACACGGTTTCGGCCGATAGTACTAGTTCTTTTATACCGTCAAAAAACGCTCAATCATCAATTACTGGGTTTGCTAGTGGCGTAACGGTAAATGAAAAATCTATTCCACTGTATGACGTTAATGGTAAGCAATTTCCACGTTTATTAGGAGAAGGTACTTCATGGCGTGTCGATATTCAAAATACAGTTGATGGGAATATTTACTATCGTGTGGGGAATAATGAATTTGTAAAGGGTGAGCAAGTTGTTCTTTACAAGAATGATTCAGGTAATATCAAAATCAGCACTAAAGCACCAGCAGATCTTTATAACAGAAGTGGTGTTAGAATTTCACGTTCTTTAGCACCTAATACAGTTTGGCATACTGATCGATTCATAACGATCAATGGAATTTCCTATGTAAGAGTAGCAACGAATGAGTATGTTCAAACGGGTGACTTTGTAGCAGTAGATTAAATTTTTGGATTTTAAAATAATATTTGTTTGAATGATTAGGGAGAAAAATTATGTGTGGAATTGTTGGCTTTGTCGATGGCAAGATTGCCGATAAAAAACCAGTTTTGAATTCAATGATGGAAGCAATTAGACATCGTGGACCCAACAGTGCGGGGACACTTCAAGACAAGAATGTAGCGATTGGTTTTAGACGTTTGAGTATCATTGATGTTAATAATGGGATGCAACCAATCTACAATGAAGATAAAACAAAGGCCGTTGTTTTTAACGGTGAGATTTATAATTATGTGGAATTACGAGAAAAATTAGAATCTTTAGGACATGTTTTTAGTACTTCTACAGATACAGAAGTATTGGTGCATGGATTTGAAGAGTGGGGTATCGACGAGTTATTAAAACGAATTCGTGGTATGTTCGTTTTTATCATTTATGATTTTGAATCAGGTGAGATCACTGGTGCAAGGGACTTTTTTGGAATTAAACCTTTGTACTACTACAACCATAACGGTACTTTTCTATTTGCTTCTGAAATCAAAGCCTTTTTGCATCATCCTAACTTTAAAAAAGAATTCAACGAAAGATCATTGAAGCCATTTTTAACTTTCCAATATTCAGCGACTGACGAAACTTTCTTTAAAAATGTTTATCGAATCCCTGAAGGTCACTATTTTATATTTAAGAATGGTCAATTAAAGATTGTTAAGTATTGGGATATGAAATTTTCTGAAGAGAATTTATCTTTAGAGGATGCTGTAGATCAAATTGACCAAGCTATGCATGATTCGGTTAAAAAACATTCTGTTAGTGACGTGCCAGTGGGTTCATTATTATCTAGTGGAGTCGATTCCAGTTATGTGACAGCTATCTTTAAACCACAGCATACCTATTCTATCGATTTTGATACGAATACCTATGAAGAAGGTAGTGCTGCTTCAGCTTTGGCCTCCAAGTTAGGTCTGGAAAATACTAGAGGGATAGTGACCAGAGAAGAAGCTATCAAGGCGATACCGTTAATTCAATATCATATGGATGAGCCAGAAGCTAATCCTTCTTGTGTTCCACTGTACTTTTTGACTAAATTGGCTAGTAAAGATGTGACAGTGATTCTTTCTGGTGAGGGAGCTGATGAATTATTTGCTGGTTATGCTAACTACGGTTATCACTCACATTCCAAAATAGTTCGAGCTTTAGGAGAAAATTTAAAGAAGTTGCCAAAAGGAATAAGATACAATCTAGCACGAGGATTAAAGCACCTCCCTAATTTTCCAGGTCGATTGCACTTATATGAATCAACCGCTAAAGCAGAAGAGTTCTTTATTGGACAAGCTAAAGTTTTCAGTGAAATTGAAGCTAAACAGTTATTGAAGTCTGAGTATCAAGATTCAGAGTCAGTTTCAGAAATAGTAATGAAGAGTTATCAAAAAGTCAGTCAATCTGAAGATGAAGTCAAGAAGATGCAATATTTAGATTTACATCAATTTATGGCTAAGGATATTCTTTTGAAGGCCGATCGAATGAGTATGGCTAATTCAACTGAATTACGAGTACCATTCTTAGATACAGAAATGGCAGAGATAGCGGCGAAGATTCCTACTAAGCATCTGTTAAATAGTAAAGATAGTAAATATGCTTTGCGAGTGGCCGCTGAAAGAAATTTGCCTAAAGAATGGGCTAAGCGGGAAAAATTAGGGTTCCCAGTTCCGATTAGGGATTGGATCAAAACAGATGATGTATACCTAGAATTTCGTAAATTGTTCTCAACTGATTTTGCTAAAAAATTCTTTGACCAGTCACTAATTATAAAAATGTTGGATGATTGTCATGAAGGAAAGAACGATGATCGTCGTAAAGTATGGACGATTTATACTTTCTTAATTTGGTACAAAGTTTTCTTTATCGATGGTGGTAAGAAGCCCGATGTTGATCCACAAGTATTACTTCAAGCGTAAACAAAAAGTCTAGTAAAGATGGAATTATTTCCAAATTTACTAGACTTTTCTTATACGGATTTTTTACAAAAACTGTAAATGGCTAGAATAATAAAGATTGCAATATAGATGGCATAACCGATGGAAATCTGTGTTAACGATAGTTGAGTCATTTGATGAAAACCATGACTTTGAATTTGTTCACCAAGATTCATCATGTTTAAAGGATTCCATTTAAGCCAATCGAATTTAGCAATTAATGCAAGTAACATTTGATTGAAGACGTTGATGACGAAGTAACCAATGATACCAATCATTAATGCAAGATTAGAACTATTGAGCAAGGTTCCTAATAGAACAACTAGACTCATTAAGAATAATAATGTTAGAAAGTTGTTGAGATTAGTTAGTAACCAAGCTTTCCAAATTTTATGAGTTAATTCAAGTTTATTAGCAAAGACAAATTTGAATACTAAACTGATCAATGAGTTACCTACAAAAAGTAAAATAGTGAAAGTTAATAATGTGATTATTTTACTAGTGATGATTTGAATGTATGAAAACTTCCGATAGAGCAGAGAACGCAAAGTCCCAAATTGTCGTTCTTTGGTAATGACTGTACTACAGATGGCGATGATGAAGAATGTAATTAGGATAATAGCCATGTAATTGTTAAGAAAGGCATCTTTATCACTTAAGAACTTAGGGTACTTTTTGGAACAAAAGACGACTAGTAGTTGAAAAAGAAATAATCCAATTAAAAATATTTGTGTGCTACGTTGTTTCATAAGTTTGTAAGATTCTTGTCTAATCAATGTTCTCATGCTTATTTACCTTCACTATCTAAGACCTTCAAGAGCGATTCTTCGAGGTCTCCATCTTGTTGTTTAATATCGTTAATTGTGATGTTGTTGGACAATAATAGCTGTAAAAGATCATTAATTGAAAACTTATCGGTAATAGGAATTTCCAAGGCTGTTTTATTTTCAACTTGGTAATTATTTCTTAATAATAAGTCGGAGGCCATTTCATTGTTGTCGGTTTCAATTAAGTAGAACTTCTTGTTGGCAGCTAAAAGATTGTCCATAGTCGTTGAAGTAACGATTTCACCATGATTGATAACAATTACATCGTCAGCGATGCGTTGCAATTCACTAAGAATGTGACTAGAAATTAGGAAAGTAACACCATTCTGTTTTTCTTGAACGATTAGATCACGTAAGTCTTTTGTAGCCTTAGGATCGAGACCATTCATCGGTTCATCTAGAATGACAAACTGTGGGTTGTTTAGGAGTGCCAAACCAACACCAAGTTTTTGCTTCATACCGAGTGAGTAACCTTTAGTCTTTTGATCAGCAAAGTGATCCATTCTCAATTTGCTGATGATATTGTTAACTTTCTGTTCCCGATCTTTACCGGTGGAGAAGAGTCTAAGCTGTTCTCGACCAGTTAGGTAAGGATAGAGACCTGGATATTCAATCAAAGCACCAACTGATTGTAGTGGTTGATGTTGTCGTATGGAAACAGCCTTATCGTTAATAGTGATTTTACCGTCGAAAGGCAAGATACCTAAAATTGCTTTCATAATAGTTGTTTTACCAGCACCATTGGCACCAATTAAGCCTATAATATGACCTTGTTGGACTGTGAAATTAATATTGTTCAATACCTTCTTGTTGCCAAATGCTTTGTTTAAATTTTGGATTTTTAAAAGTGTTGTATTCAAAGAAATCCTCTCCCTTATTGTTTGCCTGTACCAGTACACTAATACAGTAAAGCAATAACTATGAAATTTCAACAAAAATTGACAATTAAATCATAATTAGTTTTTAACTAATAAAATTAATAATAAATTAAAATGATGATATACTTATATTCATATTATTTAAAGGAGCATTTTTATGGATATCTGGGAAAAATTATATTTAGCAGCGAAACCATTGTATAAACCAGCTGAATTGAATGATTTTGTTTATGCAAATAACGTCGTCTGCGCTTTAGAAAGTAAATCCGGGAAAATTTATACAGGCTATTGCATTGAAATGGCTTGTGGTACGATCAATCTTTGTGCAGAAAGAGTCGCTCTTTTGAACATGTTGCAAGATAGTGGTGAAATGGAAGTTAAACGAATCATTGCGTTTAGAGATACGCCACCATCAGGATTGGATGGATTACCATGTGGAACTTGCCGTGAAACTTTGATGGAATTTTCTAGTAATAATAAAGACACAGAAATTATGGTTAACTATGATAAAAGAGAAACTACTACATTAGGAGAATTGTTCCCCAATTGGTGGGGGAGTATTAAGACAAAATAGAGGCAAACAATGGGATCAAGAATTATGCATTACTCAATGGCAAAAGTATTGGCCGACAAACATGGATACAATCAAGAATTTTTATTAGGTAGTATTGCACCTGATGTTAATAAGAATTCTAAAGCTTCCAAAGCATTGACACATTTTATTCATGGGAAAAGAAATATTTGTCCTGAATCTTTTTTTGAAGAATATGGTCCAAACCTAACACAATTTCAATTAGGATATTATTTACATTTATTAGGGGACAAATTGTGGTTAGAAACAGTCTTTAAAAAATATATTCTTAACAACAAAAGTTATCCTAAAGCAGAATTATTAGAGAAGTATTATGCTGATTTCACAGTATTAAATCATGATTTGATTCTAAGATATAGTCTGTCTGAACCAAACTTATCTTTCCCAATCGTTACCAATGTTAAAGAAATTGAAGATACTGATTTACCATTATTAGTTGCTGAATTTAAATCAGATTTCACTGTGGTAAAGAATGAATCCTTAAAAGTATTCAATAAAAACGATATTTATCAGTATATAAACGATGGTATCAAACTTTTTGAATCAAAATGTTTTTGAGATAATGATGAGATTTATAGCTTTTAGGATAAAAGCAGCCATAATTTTCATGGTTTTGTAGAATATAAACGTAGATTGATGGGAACCCCCTTACCTCTCATCAGTCGAAGAAGTGCTGAAATAAATATTTTATTTTCTCGATACACGTGTTTTATGATGGACTCATTCGAATTGAATATTGCCTAGGGTGGAATCAGTAATTATAGCTTTGAATTAATGGTTCATCTAAAATACGTAAATAAAACCTCTAACAACTAAACTATTCACAGTGGTATTTATTGACGCGCAACTGAAGATCTCGACCGATTGTAAAATTGGTCGAGATTTTTTTAGGAGATTATAATGAATAATAAAGTAGCAAGAATAATTTGGATCATCTGTATTTTAATAATTATGGGAGTTGTAGGGATTCCTAAGCTATATCAAAATTATCATTCAGCACCGTATTACAATTCTACTAATGAAACGATAATATTAGAGAATGAAAAAATTCATCGACTTAATAAATATCAAAAAAGACAATTTACAAAAATAGCAAAAAAGGCCATCAATGAAAAAGATGAACCTTTTAATTGGCAAAATTGTCGCATTAATTTACGGAATGTGTATAAATTAAGTAATAAGCATGAATATAAAATAATTGTAGAAATTCAATCTAAATTTGATGTTAAAATTATTAGCTCGATGATTATTAAACTAAATAACTGTGATTTAATTAATCCATATGATTTCTCAGTTAAAGAATATTCATCAGGATTTTCAAGAATGGTAGAAAATAAGTAATGTTATACTGAACTTTTTTATCAGATAGGAGGTTTTTATGGTAATAATTTTTATTCAGCTATTTATGTTCACTATGTATACCAAGATTCTCATTAGAGATTTACGTTTTAAACGTGTGGATTTACTTTTCTTTATAATGAATTTAGGTGTAACGCTGGGTATGACGAAGTTTGGTCAATTAGCAGTAATAATTGGAGGTCTGATTGCTTTTTTAATTTATTTATTACTATTAACTAAAAGTTTTAAGGTTTCTATAGCAATAGCTGCCATAATTTATTGTATTGAGATTTTGATAGATCATTTAGTTGATATTATTTTTCGAATAATGAAATTAGATGAAAATAGTTGGATCCTTAACTCTTCAATATTAATGCTGGGGATAATCTTAGCTGTAGGGCTATACTTTTTTCTAAGAAGTGATCTAGAACACAATTTACAAAGAGATTATCGGCTTTCTAGTACAGAGATGATTTTCACATCCATTATATTAATCATAATGATATTCTTGATTACTGTTACTGAAGTCATGCAGGAAAATAATTTACAAAATATTATTTATAATTCTGCGATTATTTTATTATTCGCTATTATGTTTGTGGTCGTTCACATAGCTCGAACCAAAGCAATAAATAAAGATTTGGAATTACGCGAACAAAAGGCTCGGAGTGAAAGTACTAATCGTTATTTGATTCAAATAGAACAGCATTATAATGAATTAAGAAAATTCAGACATGAATATCAAAACACCTTATTGTCTTTCGAAGAATACCTAAGGACTGATGATTTGGAAGGATTAAAGAAATATTACAATACTTCTATCAAGCCCATTTCAGTGGATCTGAATCAAGAGAAGTATAAATTTGAAGACATTGGTCGTATTGGTAATAAAGAAATTAAAGGTGTTGTCTTTAATAAGCTTTATGCTGCACAGTTGGATGGTATAAAAGTATCGTTTGAGGCCAAGAATGAAATTAAGGATTTTTATATGGATTCCTTAGATCTGGCATTAGCAATGGGTATCATCATGGATAATGCTATCGAGGAAACTAGGAATCAGGAACATGGGACAATTCAAGTTGGTTTAATCAAAAGTGAAACAGAAATTGTAATCATTGTGCAGAATTCATTAAGGAAAAATGATATTCCAGTTTGGAAGATGAAAGAGGCCGGATTTTCTTCGAAAGGTTCGAAGCGTGGTTTTGGTTTGAAAAATCTGACTGAGATAATTAATCGAAATAACCGAGCAACACTAGAAACAATGAAGTTAAATAATTACTTTTTACAAAAGATAACAATTAGTACGAAAGGATGATGAGAGTGATTGATGTCTATGTTTGCGAGGATGATCCCAAACAGTTGAATCAAGTTGTTGAATATATTGAGAATTATCTCCTAATTGAAAATCTCGATATGAAGGTTCAAATTGCGACAGGTGATCCTAGTGAGATTTTAGATTATTTGAATAATAATGAAATTGATAAGAGCCTGTATTTTATTGATATTGACCTTGGTGAAAACAATATTAATGGAATCGAATTAGCCTCGAAAATCAGAAAAATTGATATTGAAGGTAAAATTGTTTTCATCACGAATCATTCAGAAATGGTTTTTTTAACTTTTAAATATCAAATTGAAGCTTTGGATTTTATTTTGAAAGATTATCCGGAAAAGATTCAAGGACGAATCATCGAAGACATTAATCTCTGTAATAAGCAATTTGAGATGAGTGCTTCAGATAATGAGGAATACTTTCAGATTAAGACAGGTGAATTGGTTCGATCAATTAAAGTCAGTGATATTTTGTTCTTTGAGAGTTCACCTGTACCACATAAAGTAATTGTTCATTTGAAAGACGGACAATTTGAATTTTACAGTATGATTAAGAGAATTGAAGATGAGAATGAATCCTTCTTTAGATGTCATAAATCTTATGTGGTTAACGTTGATAATGTTGAATCAGTCAATAAACATACGCGTGAGGCTACAATGATAGATGGTGAAAAGGTTCTCTGTTCAGTGCTAGGTACCAGAACTTTAGTTAAATTAAAAAAGTAAAACTTCAGTTGATCTTTTTATGATCAACTGAAGTTTTTTTATAAGGCAACGGTAAGCGCTTACCCAAAAGGGCGTATACTTAATTTAAAAGGGGATGATGGTTTTGAAGATTAGTTTTGGTAAGAGAATCAATTACATACCGTTACTGATTTGTTTAGCTTCAAGCATCCTTATCGGTTATGCAATTTTTTTGATGTTCAACAATGTATCAATCAGCCTTCTCTTAGGGATTTTATCTTTAATAGTGATGATCATGATCTGCACTTTAAATTTAACTAAGACCTATGGTTATTGGGAAATCAGTAAACGGGGAATTAAATACAATGATCTAGTCAGTACAGAGCAAAAAGTAGCGGCGATACTTGTACCCAAGAAGAACGAAGAAAATTTTATTAGCTATTCTGAAATTAAGGCCGTCCAATTAGTAGTAACAGCGGGAATTAAAGCACCCTCTATGGTAAAGGAAAGTGGTGCGTTCCTTGCCTATAGTCCGGATACTGTTTTGGATCGTTTCCCATCCGATTATTACCTGACGGTAAAGCTAAAAAATGGACACGAAGTTGATCTAGATTTGTCTAGTTCTGTTTCCAATACGACTGATATTGCAAAAATGATTGAAATGATTAAAAAAGAAACCCACCAAGATGTTGAACTAGTAAGACAAGAGAACTAAATAGAAAATCATAGAACGATTTAATTGTCCTATGGTTTTTTGTTAATTGTATTGGATGAATAATGCAATACAGGAAAAGATACTTCTTGTCAATTTGTATTGATAAATTTTTTAAAGAATAAATTACTAATTGTCTATATTGAGAAAATGGAGATTGTTATACTTATTAGATTAAGAGATTACTCGACGGGAGATTAATTAATGATTGAAATTGAGGATTTAAGTAAGAATTATGGAGATAAGAAAGCTTTAGAGCATTTGAATCTCAAAATTAAATCAGGAGAGATTTTTGGATTTCTGGGCCACAATGGTGCTGGTAAGTCGACAACAATCAAAAATTTAGTCAGTATTATTGAACCAACTAGTGGATCAATTAAAGTTGACGGTCTGGATTTACAAAATCATCGTCAGAAAATTAAAGGAAAAATTGCTTATGTTCCTGATACTCCGGATATTTTCTTGCAACTAACAGCAGCGGAATATTGGGATCTTTTAACGTCAGCTTATAGTTTGTCGATAGCTGATGTACAACAGAGACGTCAAGAATTAGTAACTTTATTTAATATGTCTGAGCATGTTGATGAAACACTGGCTAGTTTTTCTCACGGTATGCGTCAAAAGACAATTATAATTGGAGCTTTATTGCCTGATCCGGATATTTGGATTTTGGATGAGCCAATGCAGGGTTTGGATCCTCAAGCAGCCTATGATTTGAAACAATTGATGAAGAAACATGCGGCCAAAGGTAAAACAGTTATCTTTTCAACTCATAATTTAGATACGGCACAACAATTGTGTGATGAACTAGCAATCTTGAAAAAGGGTGTTTTAATCTATAACGGTTCAGTACAGAATCTTTTGGATCAGAATAACGATGAGTCGCTTGAAGAAATCTACTTGAAAATGGCAGGTCGACAAAATGGTGATGGTCTAGTTGATGATATTGAAGGTGATACTCATGAATAAGGATCAGTTCAAGAATTTGCTGGCTGTTAACTTGAGACTGTTGAACCCTCAAGTAACGGACCGTTTGCGTAGAAAAGGTAAGAGTGGTGCTGAGCTAACAAATAAATTGAAAATGCAGTTTTTGCTTAATGGACTGATATTTTTCCTCATTTATGGAACAGTAATGTTGCCAATTAATTTAGCTGAATATCCTAATATGTTCACTTATTATGTTGTCTTATTTGTTCTGCTAGCTGTTTCTCAAAGTATTTCCGGTATATACAGTGTTTTCTTTGCTGGTAAAGATTTGAACAATTATTTGCCGTTGCCTTTTAAACAAAAAGAGATTTTTCTCAGTAAGGTGACTGTAGTTGCCATGAATGTTATACCGTTTATTTTCCCACTGTTCATAGCGTTCTTTTCAACAGCATGGCATGCGGGAATTATGATCCCAATGGCACTTTTGTTATCTTTAGTAGCCTTCTGCATCATTTTGACAATAATTTTATTTGCTTGTGCGATTATTGTCTTTGCTTTAACTAAAACTAGTATCTTCCGTAAACATCAGAAAATGGTTATGAATGGTTTAATGGTGATTACTTTAGTAATTGCTATGGCCGGAATTCTTTTGGTAAATAATAGTGATTACATGGCAGGGAAGCATCAAGCCATCAATCCAATCATGTTGCCACTTTTTAAAACTTTTGTAGAGCCAATTTCAGTAATAAGTTTGTTGAATTGGACAGGTTTGATCATTTTGCTGCTGATCCTAGGCTTTATTTTGAAACGTTCTATCTTACCTCATTTAGGTAGTCAATTGACAAGCATTAATACGCAGATGTTGTCTGGTTCTGGTAAACGTAAGCACGTTGAGCGAAAGAGTCTCAATGCTATTTTGGATGCTTATAATCGTCAAGTATTGAAAGAATCGAATATGTTATTGCAGGTGCTTGTTAATTCAGTTGCGCTACCTTTGATTTTTATCATCAGTTTTGCATTTACACAAATTCCTAATAATTTACCTTTGAAATGGGTGGGAGTTTTCTTTGTTGGTGGATTAGCCTTTAGTGTTTTCACAACTAATTCAACGGCAGTAGTTGCTAATATGATTTCTTTAGATCGAGGTAGCTTAGAATTTGTCAGTTCATTGCCAATATCAATGAAACAGTATTTAAAGCGTAAATTTCTTTTAGGATTTATTTTTCAAATAGTAATTAATCTGGCATTGATCATAGTGATGATAATTGTATGGAAATTGAATCTTTATTTGTCTTTATCCATGATTTTCAGTACTATCTGGGGAACTTATTTAGTCAGCTTGTACTATTTCAGTCGTGATTACCGTTTACGCATAACGAATTGGACCAATGTTACAGAATTATTTAATCGTGGTGGCGGAAATATGGCAATTGTTTTGAAGATGTTAATCGTCATGATCCTTAGTATTGGTGTCATAATATTTTATAGCTTTTTAATTGGTACTGGTAAACCGGCACTTGTAGTTAATGGGACAGCGGCCTTTCTAATAATTGCTTTATCATTTATAGTGGTAGAGCATTATCGTCAGAAATTTTGGCAAAAATTTGAATAGGAAGTAAGTCTAATGTTGAGAGCAATCGTCATTGGTAGTCCAGGTGCTGGTAAGAGTACCTTTGCAAGGAAATTACGTGATAGAACTGGATTGCCATTGTATTATTTAGATATGTTGTGGCATAAGTCAGATCAGACGACTCATACTAAAGCTGAATTTGATGCTACTTTACAACAGATTCTGCAAAAAGATAGCTGGATTATCGATGGAAATTATCAACGTACAATTGAGCAACGTTTAAAATATTGCGATACCGTTTTTCTTTTGGATTATCCAGTTGACGTTTGTTTGGCTGGGGCCGAGTCTCGTGTTGGTAAAACTCGTGAGGATTTGCCCTGGACAGAGACTAGCTTTGATCCTGAGTTCAAGCAATTTATTGAAAATTTTGCTCAAGATGAATTGCCACAAATTTATACATCAATCAATAAGTATAAGGATAAGGTAAACGTGGTTATCTTTAAGTCGCGTGCCGAAGCTAATAATTACTTAGACCACATTTGAGAAAATGTGGTTTTTTGTTGCCATAAATGGAATATACAGTTACACTGTATATAGTTTAAAAATATAAAGTTGAACTGTATATTAAAAGGAGCTTCTCCTATGAGAAATAAAAACTTACCCTTAACTGAAACGGTTTATTACATTCTCTTAGTCTTAAATCAACCACTGCATGGATATGGTGCAATTCAAGAGATTGATCGACTAAGTAATGGGGATGTCAAAATAGCCGCCGGAACTATGTATGGTGCTATTGAGAATTTGTTAAAACTACGATGGATTAAAGAAGTTCCCAGTCAGGACAAACGTCGTCGAGTTTATCAAATAACTGAAGATGGCAAGAATATTTTGGGATTGGAAACACAAAGAATGCAACAGCTGGTTAAAGTAGCAAACAAATTTGGATATTAGAGGTCAATTATGATGAGAAAATTTAAATTATTTCTATCTTTAAATACAGAAGAAAAATGGATTAATTTGGTTCAGGAGACAGGCTATCGTTTAGTTAAGGTCAATCCTTTTTTACATATTTATACATTTGAAAATTTAAATTCAAAAGATGACTTTAATCCATATACGCGTATCGACTTTCACAATGAAAATATGAGTACTAGTAAATATTTAGACTATGTAACAATATTTTCAGATAGTGGCTGGAAGTTGGTGTATGGAAGTCGTCATGGTGGGGCACAGTATTTTCAACAAAAAGATGCTCAATCACCGAGAGACATTTTTTCAGATCCAGAGTCTAAAAATCTACCACGAAAGCGATTTATGAATTTTGCGATAACTTATGCAATTTTATTTTTTACCGATCTTTTTGTTTTTATACAAGCAGGATATTTCAGTTGGAGGAATTTATTTGACCTTAAAAGCTGGTATTTAACACCGGGCCTGTGGAATATGCAAGGAAGTACATTTTGGAAGGCTTTTTTATTTGAAACACCATTTGCTTTGTTACGATCAGTCTTTTTCTTATTCTTTTTGGCTATGGGCATCTATTATATTTTAAAGGCAATTGTAAATGGTAATGATGTTAGAGACAGTGCAGTTAATAATAAGTAAATTGATGTAAAAATATGAATGGATAAGTTAGTATCTTTGAAAAAGCGTATACAAATGTAGTTTAATTAAAGGTAGGAGGAATTTAATATGCAATTTAAAACATTAAGTAATGGAGTTTCTATCCCTATGTTAGGATTTGGAACTTATCGTATTGATAATGCTGATATTCCAGCAGCTATCCAAGGTGCTTTGGATGCCGGTTACCGTCATTTTGACTGTGCCCATATTTATGGCAATGAAGCTGCTATTGGTAAAGCCTTTAAGGATGCTGGCGTTAAGAGAGAGGATCTTTTCATCACATCAAAGGTTTGGAACGCTGACCAAGGCTATGACAAGACATTGGCTGCTTTTGAACAAACACTTAAAGATTTGCAAATGGATTATCTAGATCTTTACTTGATTCACTGGCCAAATGAAGAGGATTTCAATTTGACATTGGATACTTGGAAGGCCTTAGAAGCACTTTATGATCAAGGTAAAGTTAAGGCTATCGGTGTATCAAACTTCTCTGAGAAACAACTTAAAGAAGTCTTTGCAATGGCAAAAGTTAAACCTATGGTTAACCAAATTGAACGTCACCCTTACAAGACACAAGTTGAATTGGGTAAATTTGATGAAGACAATGGCATTGTTAACGAAGGTTACTCACCAATCGGACATGGTCATTTCATTCTTGAAGATCCAACAATCAATGAGATTGCTAAGGCCCACAATAAGACAGCTGCTCAAGTCGTTTTACGTTGGCACATTGATACTGGATATGTTATTTTCCCTAAGTCATCAAAGGTTAGTCGTGTAAAGGAAAACTTCGATATCTTTGATTTTGAGCTTACAGCTGATGAAATTAAGGCTATCAATGGTTTAGATAAAGATGAACATCTTAACTACGATAACTAAAGTAAAAATTCATCTAAATTAATAAAACTCTCAAACGTTATACGAATTGAAAAATTTGTAAATCGTTTGAGGGTTATTTATTTTGTGATATTATTGAAAGATGATTTTTACAGTGAGGTAGAGAAATTATGGCAATCAAATTAGTAGCATTCGACATGGATGGAACCTTTTTAAACGATAAGAATACGTATAATCATCAACGTTTCAGTGAAATATTGGAGCAGTTACGTGCCAAAGATATTCGGGTAGTAGCGGCCAGTGGTTCGCAATATCAACGTCTGCAGGACCAGTTTGCGGAGTTTAAAGATGAAATGGATTTTGTTTCTCAAAATGGAGCGGCCGTTTATAGTAACAATCAACCACTTTTGATTCGTGCTATGCCAGAAGAGGCGGTAACCTCTACTTTGAATGTCATCAACCAGCAATTTGATAAAAAGGATATCGTTGAACACTTAGTAGTTGGCGTGAAATCAGCTTATGTAGATCAGTCAATTTCTCAACCAATTTATGATTTAACGTATCATTACTATAATCATTTAAAACGAGTTACTGATTTGGCAACAGTGACACCGCAACGCTTGCAAGATCAAATTACCAGTATCGGTATAACTTTCGATGAACATGTGGATTTCGATGTTGCAATGAGTAATCTTCGTCGATCATTACCGGCTGAATTATCGAGTCAAACGTCCGGTTATAACACTGAATTAATTAGTGAGAGTACAGTTAATAAGGCAGCCGGCTTGCATGAATTACAAGAGAAATACAATATTGCTGATGATGAAATTATGACTTTTGGTGATAATGAAAATGATCTGGCAATGCTGAAGTTGACTCCTTATGGTTACGCGATGGATAATGCCGTTGATTCAGTTAAAGCTCAAGTCACTCATTTTACAGATTCCAATAATGACGAAGGTGTTCTGAATATTTTAAGTAAATTGATATAATATCCTCGTTAATTTTTTATAAAGAATTCGAGCTACTCCATCCTTGCAGAACATGAGATAATATCGCTCAGGGATGGATGATAAAATGAAAAAAATACTGATTGCTTTAATAGCTTTAATATTTATTTTGCCTTTAGCTGCATGCGGTAATATGTCTGAAGACGCCGCTATAAAGGGGAATACTAGTAAATGGAACAAGGCAATTTCTGATTTGGAAGTCGTCAAAACTGACAAGTATGGCAATGACCGTGGTTACATTGCAAGGACAATGAAAGAATTGAAAAAAGTTAATGAGTCAGTTATTCAAGGAACAGTTTACGATATGTCCAAAATAGATAACCTCAACAACGGTGCTTACACTAAGGTAACGGTTCATGTTGATAAAGTGATCAGTGGTAAGAAGTCACTTCAGGGTAAAAAAATCGTGTTAGTGATGAATGGAGGAATTACCACTACTAACAGCTGGTACAAGAGTCAGAACCAGACTCGAGAGACAAATCATGATATTTTGGTTCAATATAACGAGGCACCACTTCCTACAGTCGGCTCTAAAATAATTGGTGGAATCACAACAATCGAGAAGACTGAACCAACAATTTATATGAAGACCATCAAGAAGAATAATTTGGCAAACACAAATACTTATAATTTGGGTATGCCGGCCTTTAATTACTGGATCAAGGATTCCAAGGACAAGCAATATCACTTAAATAATCCGAAAGCTGAAGCAGAGTTAAAGGCTAGTCCCAAGATGGCTAAAAGTATTAAAAATTTAACTGATGAACTAAATCAGAAATATAATGATTAGAATTGAATATATTCTTGTTTCAAAAAACTGATAAGAACACATATACGTCGTGTTCTTATCAGTTTTTTTATGCCAAATTTTTAATTATTTCGATTGTTTGTTGAGCCATAGTTTCAGGTGATTCTTTACGACCAGTGGCGATCCAATAAATAACGACATTTAGAAAACCATAAAAAACAAAGTGAACACCAATTTGTTTTTGAAGTGGAGTTTGCCATTGTCGCCAATTACGGGTATCATCTTGAATTCCGTCAGCAAATTGACGTGTCAGTTTATCAGATAAGTAACCAGTTAAATGTGCACCTACCATAATGCTGATGTAGTCATGATTACTGTCAAAATATGGAAACAATAAACTAATAAGCCGTATAGATCATTAATATTTCTCTGATTAAATTTTTCCTTATAGTCCAACATGATATCGGAAATGGTATCATCAAGAACCTCTCTCTTAGATGAATAATTACGATAGAAGGTTGGTCGAGATATTTTAGCAGTTAGGACGATCTGTTTGACGGTTATTTCATCAAATGAGTATTCCTTCAATAATTGCATAAGTGCATCCTTAATCCAAATTTTAGTCTGTAATTGCATTCTTGTTACATTTTTACCATTTGTGTCTCTAATCATTACACTAACTTCCAATCCATTAAAATTAGGCGATTTAGATATATTTACAAGTCGAAATGTTTAATAATGTCCTTGTTGAAACAAGTGTATCAGAAAAATACACGAGTTACAGTATAAAAACTTGAAGGTGAAAATTATGACAATAAAAAAGAGATTAATTATCTTAACTCTATCGGTTATAGGTTTTTTGGTAATTTTGGATACAAATATCATGAATATCGCTATTCCGGAAATTCAATCGGGATTACATGTATCTTTGACGGACTTATCTTGGGCCATTAATATCTATACAATCTTATTTGCTTCTTTTTTGATTCCGTTTGGTCGAATTGGAGATATTATTGGACATGTTAAATTGCTAAATACAGCTTTAATAGTATTTGCTATTGGATCAATGATCAGTGGTTTGGCTTCATCTTTGAATGTTTTATTAATAGGGCGTTCAATTCAAAGTATTGGTGCGGCAGTTATGTTACCGTCAGGAATGATTTTAGGTTTTAGACAAGTTGAGAAGGATAAACGTAATAAAATAATTGCTATCTTTGCCGCAACGCAGGCTTTAGGTGCCGCCCTTGGACCTACAATTGGTGGTTTCATTTCTCAATATTTTGGTTGGCATTGGGTCTTTTTAATCAATATTCCACTAGTAGTAATTGTTTTAATAATGAATTTATTGCTACTTTCAATGAGAAATGAAGTTGTTAAGAAAATTAAAATTGATTTTGGTGGGACAGTCTTGATTGCTGGAACCTTGTTCTTGTTGACTTTATCTTTGGTAGAAGGTAGAAACTGGGGCTGGCTCAGTTTGGGAACAATTGGCTGTTTAGTTTCATCTTTATTACTACTTGTGATCTTCCTTTATCATGAGCAACATAGCAGTGATCCAATTGTTCCTCTAGAATTATTTAGAAATCGAAATTATGTCGGAGCCAATATAGTAATAATGATTACTTTTATTGTCTTGGCAAGTTATATTGGCATCATTCCAACATTTTTAACTAAAGTAATTGGTGTCTCAGAACTTCATGCCGCGTTGTTGATTACTCCTATGTCAATTACATTATTGTTTTCGACACCGATTGCAACCAAATTAGTGGGAAAAGTTAACAGCAGAATATTAGTAGGATTCGGTATTATTATTTTAAGTATTTCAGTATATTTTATGGGTCATTTAAATTTAGAGAATAATTACAATCAACTTTATTTAGTTGATATTCTATTGGGGTTAGGAATTGGTTCAATAGCTGGACCTGCTATGTCGATTGCAGTAGGTCGCTTGGAAGGAACAGAATTGACTGCAGCACAAAATGTATTGAATGTTGTTAGAAATATTGGTGTAATTATTGGTATTGCACTCTTTTTATCATTATTGGATGGCAATATTGATTCAGCCAAACAAAATGTTCATTCTTATGCAACTGATAGAATAGAGAATTCTAAGTTACCTAAGACAGTACAGAATAAGATGATTACCAAAGTAAAAGGAAATGATAATACTAGTCAAATTAATTCGCAAAGTATCAAACAACCACAAATAAGTACTGATCAAACAGTTAAAATGGCAAAAGCTCAAACCAAACTCATTATCAGTGCTAAATCCAATACCGGTATAATTTTGCCAACGGAAATTAGGCAACAATTGTATCAAAAGGTTTTAGTAGCCACACAGGATAAAGTTAAAGTTATCAACCATGAATTGAAGGGTATCTTTAAGGATGTGAAGCGGCATGTTCATAATCAACTAACAGATGCATTTTTAAAGTTATATAAATGGGAATTACCCTTTGTTGTATGCGGATTCTTAGCTATATTTATCTTCAAAGAAAAGCAATATGAATAAAGGGATTAATTGGTAATTGTTTTATTTTTAAAAATAATCAAAAGTCCAATTAGTGTAATTATTGTCATTTGCAATAGTCTCGAAGTTGAAAAACGAATGAAATTGAAAAAAACACTTGGTCAATTTATTAATGAATTAAAAAAACAACATAATATTGGTCAAGTATCTTCATTAATATGTAAATACATTGCTAATGAATATATGAAAGATAGTAATGGCTTTCCTAAATCTTTGATTGATTTGTACTATGAATCAAGAAGAATCAATTCTAAGTGTGAGGACATTGAATGGAGTGCTACACAAGCAGGTCTAATTTGGTTCGAAAGAATTTAACAGGTACGGATAAATTAATAAGCCAGCCACAAAACTATTATTGTGGCTGGCCTTTGTTTTATAATAAATAAAATGGTTCAAAAAATAGAAAATTAAAGTTATTTTTAATAGGTTGATTTTTCCTGAATACAGCAAAAATCACTTTGACAATACTTAAAAATTATTGTTAACTAGATTGATTGGAGTCAATTGCTGAATATTTCTATAAATGAGGATGAGTGAATGAAGTTTAAATCAGTCGACAATATGGTCTTTGTGGGGATGCTCTTGATATTAATTTATCAGTACACTCTATTGTATTTGAGTGTCATTGATGGGTCGTGGCTGAACTTTCTGATTGTATCTTTAGTATTCATTTTGGGATTGCTTTTAGGACGAACGACCTACATTATATTAGGAAGTGTTCTGTCTTTTGTTAGCATGTGTGCAGGGGGATTAATGTTAATGATTCCCTATACTAGGGAGTTGTACTTGTGGCCAGCAGTCGCTTTATTGACAATTACACCATTAACTACCTATTTAATGTATCTGCTAGACCATCAATTATTAAAACGGAAAGCCTTGGCAGCCGAGCTGGCTCAATTGCAACAGGAGAAACCTGACTTGGAAGTGATTACGGGCGCTTTGAATGCCCGGGCCCTGAACATTGCTGTAGCTAGAGAGTTGAAACTAGTCTTCTATCATGAAGAAGATTATCGGTTTACCTTAACGATGGTCAAAATCGATTTTCTCGAAAATATTGTTAATTTCTTGGGTAATCAAAAGTTTAATCGTTTGTTACGGGCAACCGCTGAGCATTTGAATGGAATGTTATTTACAGTTGATCATTTATATTACATTGGTGCCGGTAGATTTGTTATTCTATCACCAATGTTGGGAGCTAATAATGCACCAATTATGAAGAAAAAAATTAAGAGTCACATTGATGATATCGCTGAAGAGTTTGGATTGGCTAGAAATGCTTTGGTGTTAAGAATGGGACAAATAACTTATTCTAGTCAGGATAGAGTTAAGAATCGTAATGTTGAGGATACGTTGACACAGTTGGAACGTAGTGCAGAAACGGATATCGTTAAAGAATATCTCTGAGGGAGAATTAGATGGTCTTAGGAAGCTTAAATTGGCTCTTTTCGTTTAGTTTAGTAGTCACAATTATTTTTGGAATTGTCATTGTCGTCTTGTCAATCTGTTGGTGGCAAATCTTTAAGTTAACTATCCGTCGTTTTAATACGGAGGATAAACAGCATGATCGATAATTTATATGTCATCGCAATAATTACCATTTGGTTGTCGATTTTTATGACCGTAGTTACTTTAAGTGGTGGGGTAATTTTTATTTTTAAACATTTACAGCACACTAATATTGATAATTTACCACCATTAAAACGTTATCCAAAGGTAACTTTAGTCGTACCTGCTCATAATGAGGAATTGGTGATTCAGGATACAGTGCAATCTATTTTACGTTTGAACTATCCGCTTGATCGATTTGAATTATTAGTTTATGCCGATAATTGTAATGACCATACAGCTGATAGAGTTCGTGAATTGAAACAGATTAAGGAATTTAAGAACCATAACTTTCGAGTTATTGAAAGAACGGGTACTGGTGGGAAAGCCGGAGTTCTGAATGATGCTTTAAAAGTGTCGACAGGCGAGTATTTAGGTGTTTATGATGCTGATGCGGCACCGGAAAAGAATGCTCTCTATTTTCTGGTTCAAAAGGTTTTAGAAAATCCTGAACGTTACGCGGCAGCATTTGGTCGTAATAAAACGCGTAATTATCAGCAAAATTTTTTGACTCGTTGTATTAATTTGGAAATTGTCAATACGCAACGTATTCAACATACTGGTCTCTGGCAACTCTTTAAAATCGGTCGAATACCAGGAACTAATTTCATAATTAATAAGGAAATTGTTCAATCAATTGGTGGTTGGAATAATGGTGCTTTGACTGAAGATACTGCTATTTCATTTAGTTTGATGCGTTCGGGAAAGTTGATTGCTCTGGCACATCGGGCTGAGGCATTTCAACAAGAACCTGAAACACTGTTTGCTTATTATAACCAGCGTAAACGTTGGGCTCGTGGTAACTATGAAGTTATTCTAGATAATTTAAAACATCTCTTTGATCGCACGTCTTGGCGAATTAAGTTGGAAGTCTTCTATTATGTCTGTACCTTTTTCTGGTTCAACGCTGCAATTATTATTTCAAATACAATTTTTATTTTGAATCTGATTTTGGCGGGAGTGCAGAGTGTCTTTCCGCAGGTCCATCAATTAGTATCACTAGGCACACCGTTGTCAGTTCTGTTCATGGTTAATTGGCTGATGATGTTCTTCCTGTATTTGTTGCAGATGAATATTGCCTTAGCAAGTGATTATGGGCAAGAAACGGTTCAGAACTTTTTCTATACTCTAGTTTCGTACTTTACCTACGCACAGTTATTCATTATTGTTTCGATTGCGGCCTTTTGGGCCATTTTACGAGATAAGATAACGGGTAAACGGCACACGCAGTGGTATAAAACGCAAAGATTTTAATGGGGGAAGAGTAATTTGAAGAAACATAAGTATCAGTGGTTACTTAGTGGACTAATCATTTTAGTTGCTTTTGCAATTGGAACGGCCATCTATAATACCCAGTCACCGCAGAGTACCTCAAATGTCAGTACAGCGACTATTAAGTCCCGCTATCACACTTGGAAGAAAGCCTATTTAAAAGGTTCTGGTCAACAAAGATACGTTAAGACCAATACTGGCAATAAAGTACAGACTCTTTCTGAGGCTCAAGGTTATGGGATGTTGATCACCGTTATGGCGGCTAAACAAGGCTTTGGCAGCCAAAAATCATTTGATCAGTTAACTCGTTATTACTTAGCACATCGAATTAGTGCTGATAACCCTTTGATGTCATGGCGTCAGAATCAAAAGAATGGCAAAATGGTTAGTACTAAGGCTGAGCAGACTAGTGCGACTGATGGAGATTTGGATATTGCTTACGCTTTGATTTTGGCAGATGAGAAGTGGGGCAGTAAAGGTGATTTGAAATATAATCAGTTGGCTAACCGATTATTGAATGCCATTAAAAAACACGAAATTAATCCAACAACAAACTTGCCACGGGTTGGTAATTGGGCGACTGCTAGTGAATCAGCTAATTTGGTAAGAACGTCTGATTTGATGACAGCTTATTTTCGTAAGTTTGCTAGTTATACCAAAGATGGTAGCTGGACTAAGGTAGCTCAAAACAGTCAGAAAGCCTTGAAGGAATTAAGTGATCAACATAAGACTGGGTTAATGGCTGATTTTGTTACAATCAAAGGTAAGCAATTGAAATTAGGTAGTGTTAAAGCTAATCAAGTGGCATCTCAATATGATGCCCAATATGGATTTAATGCTTGTCGAATACCTTGGCGAGTAGCATATGACTATCAATTGAATCATAGTCAGACAAGTAAAGGTATCGCTCAAAAAATGTGTGATTTCTTTGCGTCAAAGAAGAGAATTACAGCAGTTTATACCTTAGATGGTAAAGCGGTTGAAGATTATACTAATATTGCTTTTACAGCTCCAGTGGCTTATGCAGCTCAAGTACTCTCTGATCAGAAATTGAAACATAATTATACAAAGGATTTAACCGCCGAAATTCCAACAAATAATTATTATCCCGCTACTATTCAGATGATAATGTTGCTAACTAGTGGCAGTATTGGACAAAATAAATAAATATTCTAAATAAATTTTAGCAAAAAATAAAAGAACTAGACCAATTGAGAAAAAGAAGAAGCCTATCATAATAATCATCGTAGATGGTTGCTATGATAGGCTTCTTTTAAACAGAAATTATTATATTTTATTTTATACTTTTTCAGGTAGACCAATTATGATTTATTTTGCTACTTTGACTAATGATTATCATTAGAAAAAAGTTAACTAAATTTGATTATTCCTAATTTCACACTATTTTATTCCTAAATTGATGATATAATATAACAAAATTAGTTTAAGTGAAGGTGAATCAGGTGTTAAGGAGCAATATAATTGGAGGAGCCGGTAACATGATTAGTACCGAATCAACTAGCCTTAAAGATGATTTGTATTTAGCGGTCAATGGTCATTGGTTAAGAAAGGCAGTTATACCTAAGGATTATCCACGTGTGGGTACTTTTCCTAATTTGTTTTTTGATGTTGAAAAAAAGTTAAGAAGTGATCTTAATGACTTCATATCAGGAAATGAAACTATTCAGAATAAAGTTATACTTCAAGCAGTTAAACTATACGATATGGCACTAGAATTAAAAGGATCTACTGCCATTAAAAATGATTTAGACAAAATAATCAATATGCATGAATTGAAAAATTTGAATGATGAATTAAAGTTTTATTTTGAAAATGACTTTCCTCTACCCTTAATTGCAGAAGTCCATGAGAATATGAAGGACAATTCTCAGAAGGCGCTTTATGTTGCAGGGGCCAAGTTGATTTTGCCAGATAAATCCTATTATAGTGCTAATAATTTAACGGGTAAGCAATTGCTGAATTTTTATTCTCAAACGGCTAGGGATTTGCTAACTAAGTTAGGGTACGATACCATCTTTATTTCTCAAACGGTTGAGGCGGCCTTGAGGTTTGATCGTAGATTGGTGCCAATGGTTAAAAGTTCAGAAGAATGGGCAGACTATTCTAGAATTTATAATCCCATCTCTTTTGTAGATTTTGGTAAAAAATCTAATTACATGGACTTGCAATCAATGGTTAAAAGCTTAATTGGTGATGAACCAAAACAGGTGATTATTGGAGAACCAAGATATTTTGATCATTTAAATGAATTAGTTAATGATAGTACGTTTGATGAAATCAAGGCATGGATGTTAGTTAGTTTTCTAATGAAGAATGCTGATCTAATTGATGAACCTAGTCGTCAGATTGTCAGCCGATATAAAAGCCAATTGATGGGAATTAGCGGTGTGGAGAAGCGTGAGAAATATGCCTGCCGTCTTACTACTAGTCTTTTTAGTGAACCAATTGGTATTTATTATGGGAAAAAACATTTTGGTGAGGATGCTAAAAAAGACGTTCTTAATATGGTTAAGAAGATAATTGATACATATAAGAAGAGATTAACACAGAATAAATGGTTGAGTGAGATTACTAAAAAAAATGCCATTTTGAAATTGGACAAGATGATTATTAAAATAGGTTATCCGGAAAAACTTGATTTGCTTTACAATAGATTTGTTATTGATACTGAAAAGTCATTATATGAAAATGTCCGTCATATAAGGATCCTAGAAGTTAAAAATATGTTTGAACAATATCATAAACCATTTGATAGATCAAAATGGAACATATCTGGTTATGAAGTTAATGCTAGTTATAATCCTTCAGCTAATGATATAACGTTTCCGGCAGCTATACTTCAACGACCATTTTACGGTTTAAAACAGACCGTTAGTCAAAATTATGGTGGGATTGGTTCAGTGATAGCACATGAAATTTCACATGCATTTGATAATAACGGTGCTAAATTTGATGAATTAGGAAATATGAAGAATTGGTGGACTCCCAAAGATTATGAAAATTTTCAAAGCTTGACCCAGAAGATGATTGACCAATTTGACGGAATTTCATACATGGGTAAAAAGGTTGATGGGTCTTTGGTGGTAAGTGAGAATATTGCTGATGTTGGGGGATTAGCTTGTGCTTTAGAAGTAGCCAAGTCAGAGCCTAAATTTAATTGTAAAGTGTTTTTTGTTAACTGGGCGCTTAATTGGCGAATCAAGTCGACTAAACAAATTAATGAAATGCTTTTGTCGGTAGATGTACATT
Organism: Companilactobacillus kimchii DSM 13961 = JCM 10707; assembly: GCF_001435445.1. Taxonomy (GTDB): domain Bacteria; phylum Bacillota; class Bacilli; order Lactobacillales; family Lactobacillaceae; genus Companilactobacillus; species Companilactobacillus kimchii. The sequence goes on from NZ_AZDH01000017.1 coordinate 36,177, forward strand.
CACCAGCTCCTTTACGTTGCAATATTATTGCACAAGAAATGGATGATTTATATAAGGCTTTTGATATTAAGAAAACGGATGGTATGTGGCTAGATAAGACACAACGTTTGAATATTTGGTAAGTTGACTCTCATTTTTTAGGAAAGCGTTTGCTTTTATTTACTTACTTCGATAGAGTGAATAGGTAAGCTTATAACTGAGAGGGATTTAAAAATATGTATAAAATGATTGTTTGTGATTTAGACGAAACTTTAATGAATGATGATGGTAGTTTGTCCACTAAGAATGCAGAAGCTATTCAAGCTGCTACAGCCAAGGGAGTTTACTTTGTACCCAATTCAGGTCGAAGCTATACTTCTTTCCAAAACGATTTAGAAACAATGCACTTAAGAAATCAACCTAACCAATATTCAATTTCCTATAATGGTGGACTGATTTTGGAAAATAAGGATAATCGTCCTATAGCTATTAATGCGATGCCATTTGAAATTGCTAAAGCTGTTTTTGAAGCGGGAGCAGCCAATGAAAAGGCCGCTACACACGTATATACGCAAGATACACTTTACATTTATAATCCAGTTCCTGAAGATTCGGCTTATTTGAGAAATCGTGGTGTTAGTTTCCAAGAGATGAAGGATGCTAATTTTGACCAATTCAAAGATGCCAACATTATGAAAGTTATCATGGCTTTACCAACAATGTCTGAACGTAAACAAATGCGTGCTGATGTTGAAGCAAAAGTTGATCCTAAGAATTTAGCTGTAACCTATTCATCTGATCGTTATGTTGAATTTAACCCAGCAGGAATCGACAAAGGTAGTGCTTCGGTTCAACTAGGTGAATTATTAGGCATTAAGCCAGAAGAAATTATTGCTGCAGGTGATAATAGTAACGATTTACCAATGCTTAAAGCTGTTGGTTTGCCAGTTAGTGTTGCTAACGGAATTGATAGTGTCAAAGAAGCTGCTAAGTATATAACAGAGGCTGACAATAATCATGATGCCTTGGCTGAGATTATTAATAAATTTGTTTTGTAATCGAAAAATAGAGCTAGGAATTGAAAAAATCCCTAGCCCTATTTTTTAGTTTCGGTTAAAATAATATAACGCCGTTATGTCTATAAAATGGTCGATGTCAAATGACTTTGATGGTGGGATAGATCTCGACAAGTTAATCTAATAACTGAGGAGGTAGGTATAATGAAAGTACATGAGCAAATCAGAAAGTATCGAAGGCATTTTAACTTTTCTCAAGAAGAATTAGCTGATAAGATTTATGTTTCTCGGCAAACAATTTCTAATTGGGAAAATGGCAAGAATTATCCTGATATTGAGAATTTACTTATTTTGAGTACATTATTCCGTATCTCTGTAGATGAACTTGTAAAAGGGGATGTCGGAGTTATGCGAAAAGAAATCGATAATCATACTATGGATGTTTGGACGGGCGTCATGCTAATCTTTCTAATTTTAGGAGTAGTGGTTGGAATTCCATTGACCTATGCCTTGTCATGGTGGGGTTTTGGTATAACGGTTGTTTTCTTGGCAATCGGTATCGGAGCTTCTATTAAAGTGGAGTTAATCAAGAAAAGGCATAATATTAAGACTTTTAAAGAAATTGTAGCCTTTATGGAGAATAAGAATCTTAATCCTGAAGACGGATTAAAAAGTCAAAAGGGTTATTGGAAAGAGCAACTCCTAATGATAGTTGGATCAGCAATTATTACTTTGATGTTGGCATTAGTTGCTCTAATTATTACAAAATTGATTATGAATTAGATCAGATTGAAGTGTTTTAAACCATTCACGATACCACCATTAACGTTTTCAGTAGTAATGTAAGTCGCGATGTCTTTAACTTCATCAATACCATTTGCCATTGCAATACCATAGTCAGCAAATTCAATCATTGGAATATCATTAGCACCATCACCAAAAGCATAGACTGGTTTATCTTTCATATTTAATTCTTCAAGTAAGTGTTTGATACCGCTCATTTTAGAGACACCTTTGGCAACTGTATCGAGTGAATGGTAGCCAGTATTATAGATTTGAAGTTCTGGAAATTCTTTTTGATATTTTTTACCGTCATCATCAGTAATGACAACGAACATTGGAATAGCGTCTTTCTTGTAGAAATTAGGATCAATTTCAGGGATTTCTAGTTTTAGTGCATGAAAGAACTCTTTAATAAATGGCGTTTGAGCACTCAAAGAGTTTCTAGTGTGTGCATGCATAAAGAGGGAATCGCCATTTTTATGAGCCATATCCATTATATTTTTGATCACATCTGGTTTAATATCATTGCTATAAATAGTTTTACCTTGAGACTCGACCAAGGCGCCATTTAAGGTAACATAAGTATTAATACCAGTGGCACTTGTGGCTGCTTCAATTTCAATAGGTGCACGTCCGGTACAGATAACAGGTAAATAATCATTTTCCTTTAACTGACGAACAGCAGAAGCAACTGAATTCTCGACTTGAGATTGGTTATTTAGTAGGGTTCCGTCTAGATCAAAAAATACGGTTCCTTTGTAATTTGTTTGCAAAAGATCACCAACTTAATTTTTATTTGTGTACTCGTAATATCTTAACATATAGGAAAAATGATACCGAGGACATTTATTTCAGTTCAAAATAAAAAACAACATCTATTCGGATTGCTTAATACATATAGAATGTATTGAGTTTTCTAAAAAGGTGTTGTTTTTTAAAATGTGTTAAAAACTATTTAATTACGTCAGTAGCAAAAGTTGGTTCAATCGCGGCAGCATACTTTATGCCACTTACAATTGTATTACCACCAGCATAATCTTGGATTGATCCATCACTGAAGGGGATCCATTCGTTAGTTGAAACTTGAACGAAGTATTGACCATTACTATTTTGAACGGAGCGGTTAATTCTCCAAGAACTACCTTTTGGAAGTGTTCTAGTTAATGAATTAGTTGAAGTGTCATACAGTGTAATATCTTTATTGAGAGTAATGGCAATAGGACCGTTGGAGAAGATACTATTGGAACTGCCTTCATAGCCACCGTTAGTTACCCATTGATTAGTTGCAACACGATAATAGATATAGTGATTCATTGTCTTTTTCTGATCAGTATGCCATGAAGAGCCAGCTGGTAGGATTTTACCAGTATTATTACCATTATCATCAAGAATGTATGAAGCACTGTACAAATTGATAGTTGTATTTACAGGGGTACTTTGTCCAACGGTATTTGAAGTACCTTTGACCTGAATGTTTTTAACAGGTACGTATTCATTAGTAGCAACTTGATAATAGTTATTCATACCAATACCGATAACTTTGCCTAACTTCCAAGAAGAACCGACAGGTAGAGTTACTCCGGATAGATGACCAGTTTCGTCTACAATTTGTGCAGGGTAAGTTACAGTACCAACTTGACTCGATACGCTTGTATTAGTATTTGTGTTAGTGTTGCTTTGATTGTTAGCAGGTTTAGCAATACTTGTTTTAATACCGCTTTCAAGTGCATATTCGTTATTTCCAACTTGGTAGTAGGTATTCATGCCAATATTGTACATGTTGCCTAATTGCCAAGAGGATCCAGCAGGTAAGGTTCTACCAGTTGGATTTCCTTGTGCGTCAACTAATTTAACGGCATAGCTCAAAGTACCGATTTGATTATCAACAGCTGGCTTAACCATAGTTGGATTTACAACAGGCATACCATCAGTAAGAGTAATATGTTCGGAACTAATGTAATTGTTAGTAGCGACTTCGTAGTATCTTTGTCCATTGATAAGAACAGATTTGCCTAATTTCCAAGATGATTTACCGGAAAGGAAGAGACTTGTTTGCTTACCGTTGGCGTCAACGGTGTAGGCACCACCATAATCAACAGTACCAATTGGATTTTTAATGGTATTGTCTGTAGTGGTTGTGGCGGCTTGAACTGGAGTGGTTGTATTATTTGAAATGTTTCCTAAAACTGTTGGTGCTACTAAAACAGCTAGTGTTGAAGCTAAAATGATTCTTTTCTTATTCATTTCTGTATCCCCTTAATATGAAAAATGTAATTTAAAAAATAAATAGGTGACCTCATAGCTTGCCTTTTATGTCTATGATTTTAGTCGAAATATGGCTAAATAGCGATGAATTTTTTATTTCTTTAATAATTCTTAGACAATAAATGCTAATTTAGAGGTCAATTAAATCCAGTTCCATTAATCACCCTTTCCATGTATATTTTATGCAACGAGTAGGTAATTAATGTCATTTTGTCGTAAACGATACTTTTCATATCATAAACAGTAGCTAGACAAAAAGGACACATAACCTGTAAATAGATTATGTGTCCTTTGAACATTATTGGGCTACTTGCTCGTTGATAATTTGACCGGCCTCAGAATCAGTTAAATATTTAATACTGGAACTAATACTGACAATAGAGGGACCTGCTTTAGTAGTTATAGTTGAAGCAGCATTTTTAGGATTGGCAGTATCAACTTTAGTGAAAATATCGACTTGGTTCTGTGGTAGGTCAGTTGAAGAAATAGTGTCACTTGTTTTTTGATATTTTGTTGCTTGACCAGCGCCGATTCGAAGTAATTCTTTTTTATTAGTGAAGAGGTATAAATATCCAAGACTATCACCACTAGCAACAGTGTCACGTGATAATTGATACCCAGCTTGAGCGGCTTCTCTTTTTTGTAAGGCATAAGTTGAGTTTTGATTCAAAGATATCAATGAGTATTTACTCAAATCTTGAATGGCTGAACGTTCAAAACTATCATAACGATGTTGATAAAGGTAACCATCCTTTACTAAAATTTTCCCAGAATCATTGGCACTAGTCGTTGTTTCGGGAGCAATCCAAGTTCCATTAAGACTGCTTACGTCTAAATGTTTAGCTGATTTTTTGTTTTGAGTGTCAACAAAAGATTTACCACGTTCAATAGTGGTGGTTTGCTCAACATCCATGTACTGAATGTCAATGGCATATAGTTTGTGGCCTTTAGCAACAAACGCTTGATTTAGCGTTAAATCACCAATTTCAGGTTTTAGAAAAATAAGATCAGTCATCTTATTGATTTCAAATTTAGCACCTAGAGCTTTCAAAGCTTCGTTAACTTGTTTGACTGACATATAGTGAAGCTTTTTTTGGTATGATTTCATGTAATGTTTACGTGATAGTTTCTTCCATTCTGAGAAAGATGCTTGTTTATACCCTGTAGCAATAGATTTGAATTTGCCTTTTGAAGTAGTCCACAAATCTAGATCGTTGGCTTTGGTTATGGCAGATGTATCTATTTTGCTGGAAACTCCGAATTTGGTTTGTTTAGAATTAATGGCTTCATTGAAAATCCAAGTTTTGGAATCAGAGTTGATGATCTTTTGAGTATTTGCCTTAATATCGTAGGAAGTGGACTTATGTTTAGCAATACTACATCCAGAAATAAGAAGTAAAATAAAGGTTAAAATGAATAGACTTAATTTACGCATAGAGACTCCTAATAATTTATTATAATTATTATCGCTTTACTATAAGAATGATGACAGGGTCAATTTGATATAAATTAATATGGATATATTTTTTTAAATTAGATAAATGATATTGTAACGACGTTATGCATGGTGCAACTTAGAAAGCAAGCCATTAAAGTTCAATTCATCGGCTTTAATAATTAGTTCCGCAAACTAAAGTTGCGCTAGTTAATGATTTTTAAACGCAAATATGACTAATTTGTTGCTTGTTTATAGTTAAATGCTATACGAAAATATAATTATAAAGATGAAATTTGTTCAAAGGGTGGGATTGAAGATGATTGAGTTTTCAAGTCAATTAAAGAAATATAGAACTGATCGTGGAATTACCCAAGATGAGTTGGCCGGTAAATTGTATGTGACTAGACAAGCTATTTCAAAGTGGGAGTCAGGTGAGTCGACACCTGATATGAATAACTTAGTTAAGTTATCCGGTATATTTAATGTTAGCTTAGATGCTTTGGTTCTAGGAAAAAAAGAGAATTCAAAGATTGATCCAAATGAATTCACGTTCGATCCGATTCATAATAGATATGTCAGAAAATATGGCAAAATGAATTTTTGGGATTTTTTGTCGAAGAATCCTTGGGTGATTGTTTTGTTAGCCATTGTTCTATTCTGGGGAGTAATGTTTATACATTGATTCATGTGTAACGTGATATGAGTAATTCTATTGAATTCAGATCACTGGACAAAATTATTTTTATAAAATAAATAATGGCTCACGGCTAAGCACCGTGGGCTATTTTAGTTTTAAAAATTATCTTTTTACGCAAACGTTTGCTTGACAAAATATCTGCAAGGGCTTACATTGAATTACGCAAACGTTTGCTTTGCTAAAATAATTAAAGCGAGGATGATTGATTTTGAATAAATGGTGGCAAAATGCAGTTGTATATCAAGTATACCCAGCTAGTTATCAAGATAGTAACGGCGATGGAATTGGAGATTTACCAGGTATTACTAAACGATTAGATTATATTAAAAAGCTAGGTGTCGACATTGTGTGGTTGAGTCCCATTTATAAATCACCTCAAGTTGACAATGGTTATGATATTTCAGATTATAGAGCAATTAATCCTGATTTTGGTAATATGGAAGACTTTGATAATTTACTCAGCAAAGCTCACAAATTAGGCTTGAAAATTATGATGGATTTAGTTGTCAATCATACATCAGATGAACATAAATGGTTCCAAGAATCCCGAAAAGGTAAAGATAATCCATATCGTGATTATTATATTTGGCGTGATGGTAAAGATGGAAAAGCACCAAATAATTGGGGCTCATTCTTTACAGGACCAGCATGGAAATATGATGAACAAACTGGTCAGTATTACTTACATTTATTTGCTCCACAACAACCTGATTTGAATTGGGAAAACAAAAATGTTCGTCATTCCGTTTATGACATGATGAATTGGTGGGCAGATAAAGGGGTGGATGGTTTCAGAATGGATGTTATCAATTACATTTCTAAGCCAGAAGGATTACCTGATGTTAAGAAAGCACCTGATGAATTATATGGAAATCCGGAACCAGTCGTTGCCAACGGACATCGAATTCACGAATTTCTACAAGAAATGAATCGAAATGTCATGAGCAAACATAAGATGGTTACAGTTGGTGAAGCACCAGCGGTTACAACAGATGAGGCTAAAAAATATTCCAATCTAGATGGCAAAGAATTGGATATGGTTTTTCAATTTGAACATGTGGGCTTAGATAGCAGTTCAAATCCAGCACTAGGACGTTGGTCTGATAAGAAGACATCACTTACTGATCTTCGTGAGAATTTGACGAAATGGCAAACAGCATTGGCTGGTAAAGCTTAGAATTCGTTATATTGGAATAATCACGATCAACCAAGAGTTGTTTCACGGTTTGGTGACGATAGTACTGAAGAAAAACGTGTTTTAAGTGCCAAGATGTTAGCAACAATGCTTCATTTCCAACAGGGAACTCCTTTCGTATTTGAAGGTGAAGAAATTGGAATGACGAATGCTTACTTTGATAAATTAAGTGATTATGTGGATCTTGATAGTATCAATGCTTATCACCAAATAGTCGATGAACAACATCTCCTAGATGGAAAAACGATGTTGAAGTATATGGGAATGCACAGTCGTGATAATGCTAGAACTCCAATGCAATGGGATGACAGCAGCAATGCTGGATTCTCAGACGGCACACCATGGGAACACGTTAATAAGCAATATAAAGAAATTAATGTAAAGAAAGCTTTGGCTGATCCGGATTCAATTTTCTATTATTATCAAAGGATAATAAAATTACGCCATGAATTACCTGTCATGGTTGATGGTAGTTATGCCTTGGTTAAGGACAATCAAGATGATCCTGATGTTTATGCCTACACCAGAAAAGATGATGATACGACATTGTTGGTAGTGCTGAATTATACGGATAAAGGATTAGAAAGGCATTATGACGTTCCAGAGGACGCCAAGATTCTGATTAGCAATTACGCTGATTCTCAGGGTGATACATTACGTCCATATGAAGCAAAAGTTTATCAATTTTAATAAGTTAGAAGGAACTAGACATGGAGTCAACGGAAAAAGTAGAGGCAACTTCAGCTAAGAAAAAAGAAAAATCGTTGGGCTTTGATAATGCTTTGCCAAAGTTACCAATGAAAACAATTCTTGCAATGACTTTCGGTTGTATTGGTGTCAATATGGCGTTTACATTGCAAGGTTCACAAATGAGTAGAATTACTCAAACAATAGGAGTTAATCCCAATAATCTGGGATGGTTCTTCCTATTGCCACCACTATTAGGAATGTTTGTTCAACCATTATTGGGTAAATATTCTGATAGTACTTGGACACGTTGGGGTAGAAGAATTCCTTATTTAATTGTAGGTGCTCCAATCACGGTGGTTGTTATGGTATTACTACCATTTACCGGTTCGTTTGGATTTGGCTATGGTTCTATGACAGCTTTAGTTTATGCAGCTATAGCAATTGCATTAATGGATTTGTTCAGTAATGTTTGTTTAGCACCGTACAAAATGTTAGCCGGAGATATGGTTAATGAAGATCAAAAGAATTTGGCTTGGTCTTGGCAACAAATTTTTAGTTATGCCGGTGGTATCTTAGCAGCTTTGTTACCATTTATTCTCACAAAGATGGGTATTGCAAATACAGCAGCCAAGGGACAAGTTCCATTAACTGTTATTTGGGCATATTTGATTGGCGCTGCTATGTTATTGATTACTAGTGTAGTAACAATTCTCAATGTTAAAGAATATAATCCTGAAACATACGCTAAGTATCATAAAATTAAATCAGATGCACAAAAAGTTACACCCAGCTTATGGAAACTATTGAAGAAAGCTCCAAGAGCATTTTGGGAATTATCAATAGTTCAATTATTTAGTTGGATTGGTATCATGTATACTTGGACTTACGCAACAGGAGCAATGGCCAATAATATTTGGCACACAACTAATCCAGCATCAGCCGGTTTCCAGGCAGCTGGTAACTGGTATGGTGTTATGACAGCCTTTTATAGTGTTGCAGCTTTGATTTGGGGATTATTTTATGCCAAAACTAAAGCTAATCAACGTAAACTATGGTATTCAGTAGGATTGTTTGCTGACGCCATTAGTATCATTATTGTTGCTACTACACATAGTCAGTGGATTGCATTGATTGCTTTTGCACTATATGGAATAGGTAACTTTACTATTAATACATTGCCATTTACTATGTTGACAACATCATTAGATGGTAAGAATAATGGATCATACTTAGGGTTATTCAATATTGCGGTTTGTCTACCACAAATTATTGGTTCATTAGCAAGTTTCATTATCTTCCCAATGGTTGGTAGTAGCCAAAGTATGATGATGATTATTGGATTTGTAGCCATGGTAATTGGTGGCTTTTCAGTAGCTATTGTCCATGAAGGTAAATAGTAAAAATTCACTATTCAAAAGTAAAATAAACGATTAAAATATTATTGTAAGCAAATACAAGGAGGGTGGATGAATGTCAGCGACAATAAAAGATATTGCAAATAAAGTCGGAGTAGCACCGTCCACTGTCTCTCGGGTTTTGTCTAATAAGACTAAGTATTATAATTCTTTGACAGCTGAGAAAGTTAAAAAGGCTGCGGAAGAATTAGGATATAAGAAGAATCAAGCAGCTGTTGAACTGGTGAAAAGAGAAAGTAATGTGATTGCAGCAGTAGTTAGTTCTGTAAAAACTAATTTTGCCGGAGAAATAATTGATGGAATCCAAGAAGAGGCACTAAAGCATGGTTACGATTTGATAGTAGTTTATGCCGGAAGTGCTGACTCTGATGAACAAAAAAGAGCTTTATTAACAGTTATCGAAAGACCTGTGATGGGAATATTGTTGCTTTCGATAGCGCTTGGAGAAGATAATCTTAAATTGTTGAAGGAATCTCAAATTCCGTATTGTTTTTTGTCAATGGCTTTTGATGACAACAGACCCTTCATCAGTTCGGATGATGAAGAAGTTGGTTATAAAGCAACAAAATTGCTGATTGATAAAGGTCATCGAAAAATTGGCCTAGCTGGAATTGATAAATTTCCTTATACTGGACGTTTAAGGCTACAAGGATATAAAAAAGCTTTAGATGAAGCGGGAATTGTCTTCCAAGAAGATTGGATACAAACCGGTGACTACAGTTATTTATCTGGTGAAAAGGCGATGGATCAATATGGAAAAGATACCGACTTGACTGGTATTGTTGCTGTCAGTGATATGGTGGCGATTGGCCTATTGAATAAAGCTAGAAATTTAGGATTGAATGTTCCTGGAGATTTATCTATCGTAAGTATCGATGGTACAGAAATGTGTAGAATCGTACAGCCACAATTGACAAGTATTTCTCAAAATTTCTTTGAAATGGGCAAGAGTGGAGTACAAAGGATTGAAGATATAAAGAAGCATAAGAAGTTGGTTAATCTTCAACAGATGATTCCAACACGTATAGAAGAACGGCAGAGTACTACACAAAAAGAGAATCTCACATATTTTTAAGTGAGATTCTCTTTTTGTGTTATTTGAAAATCTTTGAATTTCTAAAAGAATAATTTTGATAAGCTACTTTCAAAAATTCAGGCGTGTGTTGATATTGGAAAGTGGCTAACTCTTCTATAGTAATAGAAGACAAATTATTAAGCCACTCATTGAATAATCCCATACTACCGTAAGAATGGTACTTAATAGCATATTCCTGCTCAGATGTTAATTTAGTTTGATAAAAATTTTCCACTGCTGCTTTAGCCGAAGCTATATTGAATTTCTGTATATATTGATTTATCGAGTTTTGAGAGTGATCGGTATAAGTTCGTTGGTAAAAAGTTTTTCGCTTTTCCATTTGAATTAGGTTTCTTTTGATACTGGTAATTGAATATTCTGGTTTCTTATCGCCATAGATTAAAGAAAAATCGTATAGAAAAATCCAGGCCACTAATTCATATTTATCATGAAAATGATAATAAAAAGTTTGAGGAATGGTGTCACATCTTTTGCAGAGATCGACAATTCGGATTTTATCCATAGGGATGGTCTTTAACATTGTCTCTAATTCTTTAGCAAACAACAATTTGGTTTGATCTTTAAGTGTCATATTTAGCCCTCTATTTATATAAAAGTGTAATTACATCTAATTTTTATACATTTTAACACTTTTGTATAATGAAATGTCTTAGACATGCCGTTAGTATTATCAACATGTCAAAAGTAAGAAGGAGAAATTACTATGAATATTATGATAACCGGAGCAAGTGGTGAATATGGTAATTATGCCATCGATTACTTGAAGAAATTTGCACCAGAGGCTAATTTGTTTGGATTGGTTAGAAGTACGACTAAGGGTGAGGCGTTAAAAGCTAAAGGTGTTAATATCAGAATTGGTGATTACACAGACGCTAATTCTATGATTGATGCGCTTAAAGGAATCGATCGGCTACTTTTTGTATCAGTTTCCAGACCTAACATCCAACAAAATGTTGTTCAAGCGGCTCAAGTCAACCACGTAAAATATATTGCTTATACAAGTATTTCTCATCCTGAGTATTCAAAATTTGGATTAGAAACTATTCATAAACAAACGGAAAATTGGATTAAAGAATCAGGTATTCCTCATACTTTTTTACGAAATAGTTGGTATACAGAATTAAATCAAGCCTTATTCGATTATGCTGCTAAAACAAAGCAATTTCCATATTTGGCTAAGAAGGGCAAGTTGTCTTTTGCCTTAAAGAGAGAGTATGCCGAAGCTGGAGCTAAAGTTATTGCTGACGGAAATTATGGAGAAGTACTCGATTTAGCTGGTGAACCTAGAACTTATCATCAAATAGCTTTAGCCACTCAAGAGGCTTTGAATACAAAGTTAGATATTAAAGAGATCTCAGTTAATAATTTTATTCCAAAATTAGAGAATGCTGGTATTTCCACACAGTGGGCTTCAGTTTCAGAAGCTTATCAAGAATATACTCTTAAAGGTAACAATGGTGAAGATGAGGCCAATATCTTGGACTTTGAAAAAGTATTGGATCATCCGTTAACAGATTTGCCATCGGCAATTAAAGAATTAATCAATAAATAAAAAACTCCTCTAGACTTTATTTTATCTAGAGGAATCTTTATTTTGGTATGACTTCAATTGTAGTACTGCGAGGTCCTGCTTGAATCATTGGAGGTAAGTAGGGACTATTTTGATATTTGTCATGATAACCTTGATCTACTAATTCATTGATTCTGTCATCATGTAACTTCTTGAAAACTACTTCATGATTAGAACCATCTAAGAAAATTCGGCCACCCTGTTGTTGAATAGCGGAACGATACCAACGTGAATTCTGTCCATTCCAAGCACGGATAAATAATTTATGGTCAACAACGACTGACCATATCCAAGTTGGCGTTCCATAAGTTTTACCGTCACTGTAGAATGGAGAAACTCTAAAATCATCAGCTTTGGCAAAATTTTGGAGTTGTTCTAATGTCCATTTGTTTTCACTCATCATAATTTCACCTAATTACCAAGGTTGGTTTGTTGGGCCAACGGTAAACTCACTAACATTAGTATCTTCTGGTTGGTCAATAGCAAAGGCAACAACATTAGCAACACGATCAGGTCCAATTTGATATTTATCATAGTTGGCTTGCATTGCTTTAGCAGCGTCAGGATCAGTGATGGTACTCAATAATTCAGTATGAATAGCAGCTGGATAGATTGTAGCCGTTCTAATATTGCTATTTTCTTGGGCAGATTCCATTCGTAAAACCTCCATTAAATCACGAACGGCATGCTTAGTAGCACCGTAGACGCCAACACCAGGATATGGTTTCAAACCGGCAACTGAAGAAGTGGTAATGATATGACCACCATTTTGTTCCTTGAAAGTAGGAAGGACGGCAGCAATACCATTGAGAATTCCTTTGATATTAACGTCGACGGTTTTGTTCCATTCGTCAGTTTTTAATTTATCAATTTCTGAACTTGGCATTAAGCCGGCGTTCAAGAAAATAACATCAACTTTACCAAAGGTGTCTTTAGCAGTTTTAACTAATTGCTTGCTGTCATCAGGGTTGGTAACGTCGGTGATACGATAAATTGCTTCGCCACCATTTTCTTTAATTTTATTAACGATTTGTTGTAATTTTTCCTCACGACGGGCACCTAAAACTAGTTTAGCACCCTTTTGGGCTAGTAACATAGCGGTGGCAGCACCAATACCACTTGAGGCACCTGTAATAATAACGACTTTATCTTTGATCATATTTATATTTCCCCTTGAGTTAATCAATTTGTTTACGTGTATTAGAATAGGTCTTGAATTAGGCAATGTCTAATACTTATAATGTATCTAAAACCATACAATATTGTAATAGTAAGGAGAAATGAAAATGGAATTACGAGTTTTACGTTATTTCCAAGCGGTAGCGACAGAGTTAAATTTTAGTAGAGCTGCTGAAAAATTACATGTTTCTCAACCAACCATTTCTAGACAATTGAAGGATTTGGAGGATGAAGTAGGCGTAACTTTGATAAAAAGAGGTGGACGCTCAATCGAATTGACTAGTGAGGGTGAATATTTTTCTAATCAGGTGAATCAAATTTTAGCCTTGGCTGATAAAACACTCGATAATATGCAAATAGGTCAGGATATTACCGGATCAATCGTTATCGGTAGTGCTGAAACAAAAAGCTTCATTAGTGTAGCTCAGTCAATCAAAGCTTTAAGAGATAAGTATCCACATATTAAAATTAATATTGTTAGTACGAATGCTAATGATGTTAGAAGAAATTTAGATTCAGGAAACTTTGACTTTGGTATTGTAGTAGATCCGGCTTCAAAAAAGGATTATGAATTCATTCACTTATTGGGTGAAAGTCGTTGGGGAGTTTTAATGCCACGTACTTCTGATTTAGCCGATAAAGATCATCTAACGTTGGATGATTTGGAGAATCGTGACATGATTGTTACTCAGCAGAATGGTTTTTTAGATGCCTTAAAGGATTGGTATGGTGAGAGCACTAAGAAGTTCAATATTGTAGCAACTTATAATTTGCTTTATAACGCATCATTACTGGTTTCGGCTGGAGTAGGTTACGCTCTATGTGTTGATGGAATTATTAATACTAATCAATCCGATTTAATTTTTGTACCGTTGAAACCTCGTCGAACAGCAAGTACTAATTTAGTTTGGCAAAAAGGACGAAAACTTTCTCAGGCTGCCGAAGCTTTTTTGAAACAAATATCTAGTGATATTAATAAATAAAAAAACTGCAGATTTGAAAATCTAGCAGTTTTTTTTGGCACGATAAGCTAAGTACATGTCATTTTATGTCATTAAGATTGACGTCATTTGTCGGTATTATAGGGTACATAAATTGAGACATGGAGGCAGACAGATGTCAGTTATTTTAATTACAGGAGCAAGTAGTGGGATTGGTTATCAAACAGCAGAGTTATTAGCATTACAAGATAATATCGTATATGGTGCAGCTCGTAGATTAGACAAGTTAAATGAATTGAAAAAATATAATGTCCGTCCACTGGAATTGGATATCACTGATGAAGAATCTATTAAGAATGCTGTTAAAACTATTATCAAAGAAGAAGGACGTATTGATGTTTTAATCAATAATGCTGGTTATGGTTCTTATGGAGCAGTTGAGGATGTCTCAATTGAAGAAGCCAAGCGACAATTTGATGTTAACTTATTCGGAATGGCACAATTAACCAAATTAGTATTACCATATATGAGAAAACAACATGAGGGACGAATCATTAATACTTCTTCCATGGGAGGACGTTTAGTTAGTTATATGGGAGCTTGGTATCACGCTACTAAGTATGCTGTAGAGGCTTTTAGTGACGCATTAAGAATGGAAACTAAAGAATTTGGAATTAAAGTTTCCATTATTGAACCCGGTGGTATCAAAACCAATTGGGGTTTCATTGCGGCTGATAAACTACAAAAATCTGCTCAAGATGGTGCCTATGAAGAACAGGCCAACAAAGCTGCTGCAGGAATGAGAAAACAATACTCATCTAATATGATGTCTAATCCTAAAGTGGTTTCCAAAACTATTTTAAGAGCAGTTAGTTCAGACCATCCCAAAACTAGATATCTTATCGGCTTTGGAGCTAAACCGTTGGTATTTGCCAAAACAATCTTACCAACAACAATTTTTGATTTTATAATGAAGCATGCTAGTTAATAGATAGGAGCTGTTCGATCAATGAAACTGAGTATTTCTAATCAATTTCAGACCTTTATGAATAAAATGGGTCTCAATATTAATGATATATTGCAGGAGGCGGGGATCAATAAGATTCTGTGGAAGGAAACTATTGAGCTTAATAATAGTGAATATTGGCGTTTATTGGATGTATTGGATAGTAAAACATCTGATCAAAATATTATCTATTTATCTCAAATAGAAAAAATGAATACTTTTATGCCATCGTTTTTTGCAGCAATGACAGCCCAAAATGGGTTAGAAGCTATAAAACGGCTTGCTGAATATAAATTTCTAATAGGCCCAGTGAAACTAACAATCACGACTAATGAAAAAAATACCTCTATTCATATTTCGGGGATCGATTTACAGTTAGAATTGCCCCGTTTTACTGTCATGCTAGAACAACTTTTGATACTCAATCTATTGAGAACGGGTACCTCGAAGACGATCGTGCCCATTAAAGTGGGGAGCAAGTATGACTATGGAACGGATATAGTTGATGTTTTAAAAATGGCTCCGGAAAAATTAATGGAGAACGAAATTATATTTGACAATAATGACTTAGCTCAACCCTTTTTATCTTCAAATAATGTTATGTGGACATTTATACGTCCGGAATTGGATCGCAAGAAGTTAGAAGTAAAAAGTGATAAATCATTGGAAGAAAATATACAGGCGCTTTTGATAAAAAGAATTCCTAGTGGTGATTTTGGGATAGATGAAGTATCGAAGAATTTAAATATTAGTAAACGAACTTTACAACGAAATTTGAAAACATTAAAAACCTCTTTCAATGAACAAGTAAAGTATGCTCGGCAAAGTTTAGTTAACCCTTTAATGAAGGATGAAACTTTAACATTGATCGATATAAGTTATTTATTGGGATACTCTGATCCGGAGTCCTTCTCACGAGCTTTTAAGAACTGGTATGGTAAGAGTCCGTCGATTTATCGAGAAAAAATACTGCTTAAGTAATTAAAATAAATGATATGCTTTTTAAGCATAGATACATATTAGATAGAGGTATTAGACATCTTTTATAAGTGAACATAAAATATTCTAGTAAGCTAATCAGAAAGCAGGAATAAATATATGAGTACAGTAATGATTATTGGTGCCAATGGTGGTACTGCTAGAATATTAATTGAACGCATTTTAAAGGAAACAGAGAATAATTTGATTCTTTTTTTGAGGAAAGCTGAAAGATTGAGTCAATATCAAGAAAATGACAGAGTAACAATTGTGGATGGGGATGTTCTCAAAACACAAGCTTTAGCAAATGCTATGAAGCCAGCCGATATTATCTATTCAAATGTTGGAGGAACTGATTTGGGTGCTCAAACTAAAAGTATTTTGGCTGCAATGGAAGAAGAGGGAAAGAAGCGCTTAATTTTCATTAGTGCTTTAGGCGCTCATCATGAAGTGCCAGGTAAATTTGGTGAATGGAATGAACAGGCTATTGCGGCATTTTTACCAGGATTTAGAGAGTCAGCTACTCTTTTGGAACAATCAAACCTTTACTATACTGAAGTCCGTCCAGCATGGTTAACCGATAATGATGAAATTGATTATGAAGAAACAACCCAAGATCAATCGTTCAAGGGAACAGAAGTTTCACGTGCCAGTGTGGCCGATTTTGTACTGAAATTAATCAATAATCCACGTCAAGACCTGCGAGCAAGTGTCGGTTTGAATAAACCAAATACTGATGGCGATAAACCTAGTTGGATGTAATTAAAGCCTATCTTGAAATGTACATTATGGTGTAACATTACTCGTACATAGAAAGTTAGGAGAGTATTTTCCATGTTAAAGCTGAAAGTAATTATATCTACTATGTTGTTATTGGTCAGTATTATAATTTTTATTTTTAAAGCTTTACCTGAAATTAAGCAAATTCGTAAGTATAATAAAACAGTTAATGGCCCAAAGCTATATCGCTGGATTGCCGATATAATGGAGGAATATCCACAAGAATACAAACGTATGAAACGGAGTATGTATATTTGGATATATTCTTATCTGTTACTTATTTGCTCTGTTGTAGTAGGAATGGCTGGGCTTTATGTAGTGTATAATTACTACGATTATTCTTTGACAAGGATAGCTGCCATTTTGATAATAGTATTTTCTTTGGTTTACTTGTACACATATAGATTGTATGCTCGGAATCAAATTGATTTGTATCAGCTCGTTTTGAAAAATTTTTCGGATCAATTTGTTGAAGAAAGATTAAAAATGATTAAAGAATCTGAAATTGCTAGTAGATATCGCGCACTTGTTATGATAATGCTTGGTATAGCTTTAACAATTGTTTTATAGGAAGCGTTCAGATATTGGATTTATATCTAATATTTGAACGTTTTTTTGTTTGATGGAGTTTTCTTTTTCTTCTATTTATACAATTCAAGAGGTATACGCTTAGAAAAATAAGAGGCAGGTTCGTTATTTTTAGTCTGTTTCTTATGAAATGAAGATATTAAAAATTGATGTAGTTAGAACGACATCGGTGCATGAAACTATAATTTTAGCCTTAATTCTCAAGTCATATAATATATTTACGAAAAGGATATTATTTTGATAACCTCTTCGTAGTATTGATAAATAAAGAAGACTACAATAATAATTATTATTCATATATAAACTACAGTAATTTATGGGCTTAGGGGATGTTAATAATGTTACACAAAATTGCAGTTTTTTCCGATGTTCATGGCAATATGTCTGCTTTAGACGCTGTTTTAAAGGATGCTAGGCAGTATGAAGTGACGGATTATTGGTTTTTAGGAGATCTATTCTTGCCTGGTCCTGGAGCAGAACAGCTTTATGAAACGGTGGCATCTTTGCATCCAGCAGTTTGGTTACAGGGAAATTGGGAACAAGAAATTAATAGTATTGTGAATGGTGAGGCTGATTTTGATGATCCTTCAGAAGTTTATTTATCAAGATTAACAGAATACTTAATTAACAAATTAAGTCCCAAGCATTATAAAGAACTAATTCAAAGACCGATTTCAACGACAATAACCGTTAATGGATTAAATTTTGGATTGTCACATAATCGATCGGATCGTTCAACAGGTCATGATTTATTTCCAGCTGAAAAACAGATTAATTTTGATCACTTAGCTGGAAATAAAGATATTTTATTGTATGGACATACACATCAACAAGTAATGCGTACTTCGAGTAAGGGTCAGTTGATCATAAACCCTGGGGCAACTGGACAGCCATACAGCCCATATCCAAAATTAATGGCAGATCAAAGGGCGTGTTATGTGATTTTAACAGTTGACGATGATAGTAGGATAACAGTAGATTTTAGAAAAGTTGATTATGATATTGATAAAGAAATAGAATTAGCGCAGATGAACAATCTTCCATATATTAATCTGTATGAGCATCTTCGTAAAACTGGTTTTACGGTAACACATGATCAAAAATTGTTAAAAAAGGTTAACTCCAAATATCATTATAAAAGGGAAGTTCGTAATTTCTTTGAAAAGTAATTAAGTTAGGACAGTCGTGTTTAGTGGAAACTAGATATGACTATTTTTTTGTAAAAAAAAGATACCCGAAGGTATCTTTAATTAACATTTACTTGATTTTCTTGAAGCCAGGCATTAGTAGCAATATGATACATTTTTACCTTCGTTTTGGGATTAACGGCTCGTCTATCCATGATCCATTTACTGTCTTTAGGTACGATCTTACCTGTGAAGTTACCATTATTGTCGTAAACCTTAGCATCAGTAGTTGCTGTAACACTTGAACCATATAGGAATTTAGCCCATGGTAAAACATCAGCGGCTGAAACAAAACCATTGGTACTAACATGATAGTATTTTTTACCATTGATAGTAGCGACAATATCGGAAATCCAATCCGAATTTGGTGCAAGCTCTAAATCCTTATTTTTATTTCCATAACGGTCATAAACAGGAGTAACGTAATTCTTAGTCGTCACGCCACCACGCATGTCAGCGGTAACATAGTCTTTTCGTTGAGTATAGTCGGCACCTTTACGGTCAGTATCAGCTAAATCGTATTTAGAAGGATTGGCGTAGTCGTTATACTTAGTCATATAGTAATCTTTGACATCGGTGGGATCATATTTACTATATGATTCTTGATCATTGCCCATTTCTTGGGAAAAATAGATCATGCCGGTATTTGATACACTGACACCGATTCCGACATAACTTATGTATGGATTAAGCATATTCTTTCTATGACCAAAATCAGGAGTGGAATCGTATGTTTCACTGTAAAATTCATCAGTGATTTTTTCGGCAATAATTAGGGGATCAGTTGATCCAATCATAGAGAAGGGCATCTGAGCAATATTTTCTTCAGCAGTGTAATTGTAAGGATACATGTTTGCTGAATGCCAGTTAGAATGATCATCGACACCGCCAGAAGTGATGAAAGAGTCAGTTCTAGCTTGGGCATAGTTGTTAAGAATATCGACCGAAGTTAGTGGTTTCAAATTGTTTTGAGATCTGAGTCGATTGAGTTCATTTAGCATAGCAAGTTTAACGGAAGCAAGATCAATGTTTTCGTAACCAGCCTGCGTTTTAGTAGTTGTTGACGTAGATGATGTGTCAGCTGTTGCATCAGAATTTGTCTTAGTTAAAGCTGAGTCATCGGTAGTATTAGAGGCAGTATCAGCAAAGACAACCGTTCCACCTAAACTTGTAGTTAGAAGGGCACTTGCGGCAATTAGGATTGCTGTTTTTTTTACTTTAGAAAACATAATAATATTTCCCCCGTTTCTCATAGATCATGACACATTAATTATAATGAACATTCTATATTACTTCCATTAATTAAAACAGATAAGTTTGACAAGTAATTAAAAAATTATAGGAATTTTTTTTGATATTCTGATGGAGAATAACCTATATATTTATGAAACACTCTTGCAAAACGTTGATAACTCGGAAATCCACATGATTGAGCAATGAAAGTAATAGATTCGTTAGAAACTTTGAGTAGTTCAGAAGCCTTTTTTAATCGATATTTAGTTAAATATTCCTTTGGTCCGATGTTCATGTTCTGTTTAAAAAGTTTGTATAAATAGGTTCGGTCGACTGTCAGATAGTCAACGACATCATTAATTGAGATAGTCGATTCGTAATTATTGCGAATATAGTATAAGGCTTTGGTGTAGATAACTTCCGATGAAGAAGATTGGTTGGAAGAAACATTGGGTAAGATATTGTGCAGGGAGTCTAATATTTCTAGCAATTTGGCATTGTAGATAAAATCGCTCCGATGTGGGTCTTGAGAATAATTAACTATTTCGACAATTTTCTGAGGAACGATCGGGGTGTCGTTAATTGAAAAAACTGGATCTTGATAAGAAATGTTGATTCGTGACATATATTGTTTGATTAGGTCACCGGTAAAGCGAATCCAATAAAAGGACCATGGATCATTTTTATCGGCAATCATGGTCACAGTTTTTTTTGGTTCAATATACATAAAGTCGCCTTTTTTCATGTGGTAAGTAATATTGTCGCTGATGAAAGTGCCTTTACCGTTGGAAATATAATGCAACATATAACCTGATCGTCCTAGTGGTCCATATTGATGTGAAGGAGTTGTTGCTTCATAACCACCAGAGGTTAGATATAAGTAGGGATTATATTGTTCATTACTAAAGACAAAATTTTTCTTCATTATAAATAACTCCATTCAACATTTCGACATACGATATCAACATTATACCATTTGAAAACGGTTACTCCGGTTATAGAATGAATTTGTAAGTTAAATAACGAAATAATAACTTTTGGGATAGAGAGGAAATAACTATGAAGAATGATCGTAAATTATACGAGAAAATTTCTGATGAAATTCTTCCGGCAATTGGTGGAAAAGACAATGCCATTGAAGCATTTCACTGTGCCACAAGATTAAGAATTGCTTTAAAGGATGTCAGTAAAGTTGATAAAGATACTTTAAATAATATTGAATTGGTGAAGGGTGTCAATATTAATAAGAATCAATTACAGATCATTTTTGGAGCTGGATTAGTTGATAAAGTGACTGATGTTTTTATTCAACATACAGGCATAAAGTATTATTCAGTTGATTCTGGTAGTCCTGAACCAGCAAAATCTGAATCTAATAATAAGGAAGAACAAAAAGGCTTTTTTCAAAGGTTTATTGATGATTTAACGGGAGTCTTTACCGAAATTTTACCAGGTATTTTAGCAGGCGGTATCTTAATAGGTTTGAATAATTTATTAACTCAGAAAATTTTTGGATCACAATCACTTGTTCAAATGTTTCCTGGCATTTCAGGAATTAGCACAATTGTTAATTTGGGATCTTCTGGTATTTTCGCCATGTTACCTTTGATCGTAGTTTATTCAGCGACTAAAAGATATGGTGGTAGACCCGTATTGGGCTTAGCAATTGGTGCCGTCATGATGTCAGCTTCTTTACCAGCTATGTCCGATGTTCAAACGGGTGCTGCTAAGGCTGTAATTGCTAATATTTTTGGTTGGAAGTTATCTTTAACTAATTTTGGTGGTCAAATAATTGTGGCCTTAATTATGGGTTGGGTTATTGCTAAGCTAGATAACCTCTTTCAAAAGAAGTTACCAGGTGTAATTCAATTCGTACTTTCACCAATGTTAACTATTTTAATTTCATCATTTATTCTATTCATGATTGTTGGACCTATCGGTGTTACATTATCAACATGGATCACTAACGCCTTGGTTTGGATGTCACAATCACTAGGAATCTTTGGTTATATAATTTTTGGTGGTATTCAACAGTTAATCGTAATCACTGGTTTGCATAATATGTTTGGTGCTATTGAAACACAATTAATTTCTACTACTCAACATGATTTTCTAAATCCATTGTTTTCTGGCGCATTGATGGGACAAGGTGGTGGTGTTTTAGCTTTCTTATTCTTAAATCGTAAGAATGCTAAATCACGTGAAATTTCTATTTCGGCATTTTTCTCCATTCTCTTTGGTATTTCAGAACCAGCACTATTTGGTATCAATATTAAACACAAATATCCATTAATCGGTGGTTGTATTGGTGGGGCCGCTGCAGGTGCTTATATCTATTTGACTAAATTAACAGCGGTTTCCTTTGGTACAACGGGATTACCTGGTATTGCCATTGCTGCTCCTCAAAATAATGGGTATGTGAACTACATTTTGACCAATCTGGTTGGAATTGCCGTTGGTTTCTTGGCATCGTTAGTAGTTGCTAAGTTTTCAACATTTGAGTCTAAAGCCAAAGTGACAAATAAAACTAAATCAGTTGTTTCAAAACAAGTTAGCGTTGATTAATACGAGGTTAAATGACTATGACAAATAGGATTAAAGAATTTAAGAATATGGTAGATCATCTAACTGATGTTCCTAAAGAAATAATTAATAATGAACGAATTATAACTAGTTCTAGCCCTTATCGTCAAAAATATCATGTGGAGAGTGAATCAGGTAGCTTGGGTGATCCTAATGGATTTTCCTACTTTAATGGTAAATATCATCTTTTTTATCAATGGAGTCCTTTAGCATATTCCCAAAGGCCACACTATACACAGCATGGGTGGAAGCATCTGATTTCTGATGATTTGGTTCATTGGCAAGATTTAGGTGCAGCTATTGAAAGTGATACAAGATATGATCGATATGGAACTTATTCGGGTAGTGCTATATCTGAAGGTGATAAGTTATTAATGTTTTATACTGGTAATACTTGGATTAATACGGATACACAAAATAATTGGTTAAGAATTCCATATCAAGTTACTGCTTATATGGATAAAAACAATATGGTACATCGTAGTAGTACTCCCATAATAAAAGGTGCTATTTCAGGATATACAGCACATTTTAGAGATCCAAAGGTTTGGAAAAAGGACGGGGAGTATTATGCCATCTTGGGAGTTCAGAGAACTAATCTAACAGGAACTGCACTAATTATTCACAGTAAAGACTTCAAAGATTGGAATTTATTAGGAGAGTTAGATACTAAATATACTTCTTTAGGCTATATGTGGGAATGTCCTGACTATTTTGAACTAGAAAATGAAGGTGTATTAGTGTTTTGTCCACAAGGATTGAAAAGTGAGGGAAATAAGTATCAGAATATTTATCAAACCTGTTATTTGATGGGAGATAAGGTGTCATTTCCAGACACTGAATTCAATGCAGAGAATTTAAAAGAGTTAGATCATGGATTCGATCTTTATGCTAGTCAAACAATGTTTTCTCCAGATGGACGGAGAATCTTGATTTCATGGATGGGTTTGCCAGAAACTAGTTATCCCACTGAAAAATTTCATTATTCAGGATGTATGACAGTTCCTAAAGAGCTGAAAATTAAAAATAATAAATTATATCAAATCCCTGTTAGAGAACTTGATACTTGCAGAACAAATGAACGGATCATTAAGCAAACATTAACAGATAATGTCTATCGAAAAAAATTGCGTCAGACTGCTAATGAATGTGATTTTTCAATTGATTTCAAGACATCTAATGCTTTTATAATTGATTTATTTGCTGATGAGGATGATCAACGACGATTTAGAATCATTCTAAATAAGAAAAAAGGTGAGATTGTACTCGATCGTTCTATGGCTGGTAAGGATATTTCGATTTCTTATGGAACAACAAGAACACTTGATTATAATGTAGGCAATAGAGTTAACATACGGATATACACAGATACATCCTCAGTTGAATTGTTTGTTAATGGTGGCGAGGAAGTCTTCACTTCTAGGGCTTTTCCAAAGAAATCCCAATCATATTTATTCTTAAATAGTGTTGGTGGAACTACTGATATTACGGGAAATATATATGAAATGAGCAAATAGGAGTGATTTTATGGTTGATTTAATTCATGTTGACAAAAGCCAAAAAATATTTCATTTACATAATAAAGAGATAAGTTATATCTTTAGAGTTTCACCGAAAATTAATAAACTAGAGCACCTTTATTTTGGTCAACATATTGAATATCACGAGACGGTGAAGAATGTCATTCAGTCGGATAAAGCATGGGGTGAAAACTTAATTGCAGGTGACCAGCACTCCTCTTTATCACGATTGTTGCAAGAGTACCCAGAGTATGGGATTGGTGATTATCGTTTACCTGCGTTTGAAATAGGTTATCCAGATGGTGATACAATTTCCAATTTTGAATATATTAATTATGAAATCATTGATGGTGTACCGAATATTAGTGGTATGCCACATGTCAGATATTCAAACGATGATTGTCAAACGTTAATTATTACTTTAAAAGACGAATATAGTGGCTTAGAAATGAAATTGAATTATACGATTGATAATGTCAATGCTAGTCTGATTAGAAATATTGAAATTATCAATAATGATGATCGAGCTCATGTTATTAAAAATTTGAAAAGTATGGCCTTGGATATACCAAATAATGATTATGATCTAGTTACTTTAAATGGTATTTGGGCTCGTGAAAAACACGTTAATCGTGAACCTGTGAATCCTGGAATCAAAGAAATTAATAGTGGACGTGGTGCTAGTGGTCATGTACATGATCCGTTTATTGCGTTAGCTAATGCTGAAACTACACAGAGTAGTGGGGATGTTTACGGTATATCAACTATTTATAGCGGGAATCACAAAGAAACTATTGAATTGGATGCATATGATATTGTCAGAATTACGGCAGGAATCAACGATGATCATTTTTCTTGGAAATTATTTCCAGGTAAAAGCTTCGTTACGCCACAGACACTTTTAGTATTTTCCAATCAAGGATTTAATAAAATGAGTCAAACTTTCCATGATTTAGTTAGAAATCATTTGATTGCTCCTAAGTGGCGCAAGCGAAAGAATCCAATATTAATAAATAATTGGGAGGCTACTTATTTTGATTTTGACGAAAAGAAAATTCTAAATTTAGCTAAAAAAGCTTCTCAGGTTGGTTGTGATTTGTTCGTATTAGATGATGGTTGGTTTGCAGAACGCAACAGTGAAAAAGGATCATTGGGAGATTGGCGTGTTAACTATAAGAAACTACCACATGGATTAGATGGTCTTTCCAATAGAATTCATAAATTAGGTATGAATTTTGGACTATGGTTTGAACCAGAATCAGTTTCTGAAGATACACCGATTTTTAAACAACATCCAGATTGGATTATTGGAACTAAAAATAAAGCTCGTACTCAAGGTCGTAATCAATATCTTTTAGATTTCAGTAATCCCGCAGTGGTTGAAAATATTTATAAGCAAATGGATAAAATTCTTTCAACGACGAGGATTGATTATATTAAATGGGATATGAATCGTAATATTACAGAGCCATATTCACAACATTTATCTGAAAATCAGCAAGGTGAATTTTATCATCGTTATATTTTAGGGGTTTATGCTTTATATGAAAGATTAACAGAAAAATACCCTGACATTCTCTTTGAATCTTGTGCCAGTGGTGGCGGTCGATTTGACTTAGGGATGCTTTATTATGCACCACAGACTTGGGGTAGTGATGACACAGATGCCTATGAAAGATGGAAAATTCAAAAAGGTGAATCATATATCTATCCTCTATCGACTATTGGGACGCATGTTTCTGTGTCACCTAATCAACAAACTGGCCGTCGAACTCCCTTAGAAACTCGTGGTAATATTGCTTTATTTGGAACGTTTGGGTATGAATTGAATCTATTGGATTTGTCGGAATCAGAATTAGAAATAGTTAAAGGACAAATCAAGCTTCAAAAGAGATATGCAGATTTAATTGCTATGGGTGATTTTTACCGTTTAAGAACGCATTTAAATAGTACCGATGCATGGATGATTGTTTCTCAAGATAAAAATCGAGCTTTAGTTTGTTATTTTAAAGGATTAAGTCATCCAAATATGGGATACGATCAGGTTAAACTTTACGGTTTAAACGATGAAATTAGATATTCGATAAATGATGCATACTGTTTGTATGGTGATGAATTAATGAATATTGGTTTGCCGTTAGAATATTCATTTAATAGCAGTGAAATGTGCGACTTTGACACTAAGTTATTTGAAATTAAGGCAAAATAAAAGATCCGATATGAAGTTATATCGAATTTTTTGTTGTATATTATTGCAGCAAATTGATAGGTATAGTAGGCTTTTGATGATAAATGAAAGATATGCAAAGAGGAGAATATGGAACAAGGTAAAGAGGTTACAATTCTAATGGACCAACTGAGTCAAACATATGCTGATCCTAAGGTTAAAGCAGACTATTATCTAGCTAAATTGATTTTGAAATGTGCCAAAGTTTTGGATAAGACTAGTGACGTTAATCTGGTTTCGGCCGGATACAGTGTTAATATAAACAGTTATGTTTTCTATTTGAGAACTCAAAAAAAGAGTCTTCCTAAATCTGCAGTTGATTTGTATTATTCGTGTAAAAATAATAAGGGAAAATATGATCCCTCAGAGCTTGATATTTACTTTAGTATGATGAGATTCTATTAGATATTTTTAATTATTTTTTCAAAAATCTTTTCTCTACCGTAATTTATTAAGCCGTTTCGATAGGCTTGATCAATGTTCTTATCAAAATCAATTGTGGTTTCTGATATCTGATGAATTCGACCATGCAAAACCTTTAATAGTTTATTCTTATCAATTTTTCTATCTGGAGCGAAGACCACTATTCTATCGGGATCTAACAAAGCAATCATGGTTTGAAGATCATTTAATAAATATTTTTCGAAAACATCTTGTTTCATTGGGTAGTGAGTATTTTTGTAGGATGGTCCCAAAGATATTTCTCCAGCTGCCCCTGATTTACCTAAAACAAGATTACCGGAGATTAATAAGCCAACTCCCGGAGCATAGTTTTTGGGATAGTAAATTCCGACGATATTGTCTTCTTGATTATTTTTAAGGATGCCAAGTACCATAGCGTTAACGTCATTAATTACTTTGGCGGTAATATTAGTGTGCTCAAAAAGATACTGTTCCAAATTTACTTCGGATAATCCGGGTACGTCGCTCAGAATCATTTTTTGAGTTGACTCTACACCGGAGGTTCCAATGATAATTAATTCTGGTATTATTTTTTGTTCCTGTAACATCTTTTCGATCGATTGTAATAGATCTTCGGGATGTACAATTTCTACTTGTAAATTATTATTAGAAATAGTGTCTCCATTTAAATTGATGATTTCCAATTTTGCTATCATTCTCTGCTTTACTTCTAAGATACGAATGGTTAATAAGTTAAAATTTTTGCTATTAATAGTATATTGTATTGCACGTCTACCACCAGTTGAAACTTTCTGCGAACTACTAATGATAATTTCTTTTTCTGTAAGTATTTTAATAAGTTTATTAACGCTGACGACACTTAAACCGGTGCTATCGGCTATTTTTTTTGATGAAAGAGATCCATTTTGAATGATAGTTTGAATAATAATATTAAAATTTCTTTCCCGCATAAGTTCAGGAATATTTTTATTCATGAATTTTTCTCCTTGGTTTCCTAGACAATTCTATACACCAATGGTATATTAATTTTGCAACTTAGTAAACCTAGTTTATAAAGTTAATTAAAAAGCCTTCTGGGGAGTAATAGTATGAAAATTGAACATGTTGGACTTTTCGTTAATGATTTGGAAAAAACAGTTTCATTCTATGAGAAATATTTTGGAGCAACAGCTTCTGAAAAATATCATAATGTTAAAACAACTTTTTCTTCACGATTTTTAACATTCGTTGACGGAGCTAGACTGGAAGTATGTACTCGTGAGGATTTGAATCAAGAAAAATTGGACGGATACCCATTGGGCTATATGCACCTTGCTATGTCACTAGGATCAAAAGAAAGGGTCGATGAAGTGTCTGCACAAATTGAAGCAGATGGCTATACTCATTTGAGTGGACCAAGAGTAACCGGCGATGGTTATTATGAAAGTGTCGTTCTCGATCCTGAAGGAAATCAAATTGAATTGACGGTTTAAAATAATGGTATGAAAAAAAGGAAATGAGATTAATTCTCGTTTCCTTTTTTAGGTAGAAAAAGACAGGCAGCTGATAGAGCTAATAATATCATTGATACGATATAGGCTGAGGCCGGATTGATCAGATTGTAAATTAGAACGATACCGATGGCGCCTAAGGGCATTGAAATAATTGAGACTGTATTCATTAAGCCGGTTAAACTACCAATAATTTCTTCATCGGCAGTTTTTAGTAATGCCGCAGTTAATTTGGGATTAGCTTGACCCATACAGAAGCCACCAATAGCCACAGGAATAATAATGGCGATAAAACTTTTTAAGCTTAAGAGGTTAATATAGAATAATCCCCAAGCTATGATACAAGTGATCATAACAGACTTGAAAGACAAATTTTTGAACCATCCAGAATGTAGAACGCTTCCTAGAATTGTCCCAGCTACAAGAACGGTATTGATAATCAGCACGCTAACACTGAAGGGTAGAGGTAATTTATCTCCTTGATCTACTAGATAAAGATTAATAACGGCATCTAGACTAGAACCGACAGCATTTATAAAGAAAATACTTCCCAGTAAAGCCCATGCGTTAGTGTCAGAACTTTTTTCGAGAGCCTGTTTCATTTGAGCCAAGAGTTTGTGAATGGAAGGTGCTTTATGTTTAACTTGTTCGACCTTGAGAGAATCGTAACCCCAAATTAGAATTATACCGGCGACCAAAAAGGTTAAGGCGTTGATATAACCGGCTAGTTGATAGTTATTCGTTAAAGCTAATAGACTGACACCAACAGCTTGACCGACAGTCTGCATAATGGTCAGGATACCTTGAGTGATACCCATGGCTTCTTCTTGAGATTCACGATCGATCTTAGTTTGAATAATTGGCATACGTAAACCATTGCTGTACATACCGATGATATCTGAAAAAATATTGATTAAGATAATAATCATTAGTAGAAAGACTTGCTTTTGATTAATTAATTGAGCTAAAAGTATATAGAGTCCTGCTTGAATAAACTTGGTACTGGCTAACCAGACTCTTTTATTGGAAGTTCGGTCGGCAATTTGCCCAGTGATAATGCCGAGAACGCCAGGCATAACCGTCGCAACTGAAACAATGGAAACCATGATACTGGCGTTAGCAAAGCCACGTGCATAGGTTAGTAAAATAATATTGAATAGGCTAGTACCGATAGTTTCAAAAAAGTCAGCACCAGTTAAGGTCATAAAAGCTTGATTCCTAACTAAATTTTTCATATTATCACGTCCGTATAAAATTATTTACGTTTAAATTAATTTAAATGATAAATGAATTTTAATTGTTTGATTTCAATTTGTCAAACATTTATGCTGATAAAGAGGTGAAAATAATGTCCAAAGTCACAGTAGATCAATTTGCCAAATTAATGGTCGACGACAAAGTTGGCAAAATCTTGAAAGCCACTAAAGTCGAAGAGGGACTAACTCCCAAACAAATTTCAAAGGCCACTAAAATCCCCAATAATCAGCTATATTACACATTGAACAAGATGATGGATGCTGATCTTTTAAAAATCGTTAAACAAGAAAAGATCAAGAATTTAACTGAGAATTATTACTCTAGTTTGTTTTTAAATCAAAAAACAAAATATATTGCGGATGACGATGATAATGTTTTAAATTTCTCAGATGATTGGATCAAAGAGCACGCTGAACAAACACTTCAATTAGTAATGTTGCAACATCATGAATTCATTAGTGCCTTGAGGGAAACAATTAACAATGGAAACGATGAAGACAATACTACTTCAGCGCATGGGGAAATAGATTTATCTCCAGAAGGTGAAAAGAAGGTCATGTCAGATTTATTCAAGGTATTAAATAACGCCGAAAAAAATGACCCTAATCCCGATTCAAAAAATAAACGTCACGTTAAGATTCAATTGGAAAAATGGTAGACAAAATTTTGAGTCAACATATTGAATTGTTAATTAAATCTCAAGTAAAATAACAATATGGTAAATACTAAATTGAGAAAACAAATAGATGAGAAACAGGTCAAAATCTTTAAAGCTCTAGCTGATCCGATTCGTTTAGAAATTATTGAATATCTAAAACATACTGATCACGAGATAGCCTGTGGTGAAGTTGGAAAAGCGGTCAATATCAGTAAGACTTCTGGCTCGTATCATTTCAAGTTATTGGAATCTGCAGGGCTAATTAACACGCGATGGGAAGCTCGTGAAAAATATGTTACTTTGAACGAAAGTACGTTTGATAAATATGTGACTGATTTCTATCAGAATATTTAAATATTTATCCTAAATGGTTGAACCCATTGGTATCTTTGAATTATTCAAAAAATGACGTTTTAACGACGTCTTTTTTTTATGCAGTTTTTATTGTCACAGATTTTACTGAATGATAATGTTTAATAGTTCAAAAATATTTGAACTATTTTAAAATACTGAACAGAGGAGATTCAAATGGAAGCAACCGCGGATAAAAAAGTTAGTTCCACCTGGATTTTAATATTAACGTCACTAGGATTTTTCATGTCGATGATGGATTCAATGATCGTCACGACAGCTTCAACTGCAATTAGAACAGATTTTCATATTTCAGTGAATACCTTGCAGTGGGCTTTGAACGCCTACAATATAACAATTGGTGCTGTATTGCTGGTTGGTGTTTCTCTGGGTGAAAGAATTGGTCGCCGAAAAATTTATAATATCGGTATTTTCATCTTCACTTTAGGTTCAGTTTTTTGTGCATTATCTAATAATATTACTGTGTTGATTATTGCTCGAATAATTGAGGGAATCGGTGCCTCAGTCATGACGCCGATGTCTATGGCAATTTTAACCCATGCATTGTCAGCTTCAGAGCGTGGTAAAGCATTGGGAATTTGGAGTGGAATTGGAGGTTTAGCACTAATCGTTGGACCATCATTGGGTGGCTTGATTGTCGCCAAACTAGCTTGGCAATGGATTTTTTGGATCAATGTTCCTATTGGAATAGTCGCAATTTATTTATCAAAACGAATATTGCCAGAAAGTATCGGTAATAGTGACAAAATTGGACTAGTGGACTCCTTATTAGTCATTTTCGCTTTAGCTGGTATTATCTGGTCCTTGTCAGAAATAACTGCTGCCAGTTCAAAAATTATATCAGTGTTGGTTGGTATTTTAAGTTTAGTCTTAGAAAGTTGGGTTATCATTCGTCAAAAAAATGAATCTAAACCGATGATTCCTTTAAAATATTTTCGTTCAAAGGTGTTTACTGGTGGGAACGTGGCAACTCTTATGTTGTATGCAGCAATGTATGGCGTGGTATTTTTCTTACCACAATTTCTTCAGGTTGTCGGTCGGGCCAATTCTCTAAATGCGGGATTAGAAATTTTACCCTGGACTGGAGCTTTAGTTGTGGTAGCCCCTTTTGCTGGTAAAACAGTAGATAAATTTGGAGAAAAACTGATAGCAACTTTGGGACTTATCTTGCAAGGAATAGGATACTTATTACTTTCAATTTTGGTTACTGAACGGAGCTCATATTTAATCATGATAATTCCGTTGGCGTTGGCTGGTATAGGACTCTCAATGGCAGGACCAGCCTTACAAAAATCTGTTTTAGGAGCAGTTGATCCTACATCTATTGGTAAAGCATCGGGAATTTATAATGTTTTCCGTTTGATGGGTGGTGCCGTAGGAACCACTGTTTCAGTAATTGTATTTTATAGATTTGGCAATACTATAGATGTTAGTTCATTTACCAATGGTTTTCGTGCCGCCATGATGTGTGCTGGTTTGATGTCACTTATGGGTATTCTATTCTCGCTTTGGGTCAAGGATAATAATTGAAATAAAAAACTTCCGAGTATACTGGCCCGGAAGTTTTGTTATAGATATTAATTATTATATTCTTGATTTATTTCATCAGTCATACTTTTTTCAATGATGATTGGGGATGCATCTTGTTTATTCTTAATCAAAGAATTATTCAAAACAAATTCTTTAGCACCAGGTTCTTTGACCCAGAAATGAATGTTAGTCATGACCGGTTGGAAAGTGGTGTCTTCTTTAAAACTATTTTCATCCAAATGTTCATAGCTAGAATAGTATGGCCAATCAACACTTTGAATGGCAAGAATAATTTCGGAACCAATTTTAGGTAAGGGGGCGTTATCGTCCTGTACTAATACGGGATGATCGAATTTCTTAATTCCCTTGTCTGTAAATGAAAAACTATTATCTTTAGAAGTTATACCACCCCAGAAGACAAGATTGATTATTTTTTTGTTCAGCTTGTTACTACCACCGATCACTTGATCTACTTTGACTTCACCACGTGTAAAAACTGGTGGTAATTCTGAAGCAGAGTGTTTTTTATTAATAACTTTGCCTAAATTGAGTACCTTTGCCTTGATAACCCAAGTTTCTGAATTAACTTTCTTAAAGTCGGCGACTGAATGAACACTACCGGCGTAGTCGTCAGAATATTGTGAATTATGAACTACGGCTAGGTCCTTAGTTTGCTGATCCCATTTCTTTGAATTGACCGCTATCTGTTGGCTTTCAGATAACTTTTGTGGTTCTGATACTTTGGTTCTTTTACTTGAGCAAGCACTAAGTGGAAAGATGATTGCTAGAAGCATAATTAGTAGCAAAGATTTTTTCATGTATTTCTCCTTAAGTAATAATATTTAAAGTATTACTTAGGTAAAAACCTCTAGCAACAAAAAAAGGTAAAAATTTTTATTCGTTAGGTTATATATAAAGATATTTGTATTGGACTTTGAAAACAATACAAAACAAATAGGATGTAAGTTTGATTAAGTTCAAATTTACATCCTATTTTTATACAAATTTATAGATTCAATTCAAAAGCCAAGCGAGCATTGTCCTCATGATTAGCAGCGGGTTCACTAACATAAATTTTTCCACGATGAACGTAACCGGTACTAGTAGCCAAGTGTTGCATTCTCTTGTTTAATTTGTGAGTATCGATTCTAAAGTTATGAATGCCATTTTGATAAGATTGACTGATAAGATTAGAAATAAAAATTTTACCTAAGTGTTGACCAACAAAATCACTACTGATAGCGATACGATGAATAGTTGCGTAAGGGTCAGTATTGTTTTCCCATTGACCATCAGTAATTTCACGGTAGTTAGGATCATCAGCAACAATTAAGGTTGCTGTACCAGCAATTTTGTTATCAACCATTAAGACCCAACATTGTTGAGCCATAATGTCATTTTTTAAAGTGGTGGTATCAGGATAACCACTTTGCCATTGAGGACTGCCATCTGCTTTTAACATTACTTGAGCTTGACTAATAATATTCATTATTTCGTTTAAATCTGTAATTTGTGCACGTTTGATATAAATTGAGCTCATTTTTGGCCCTCCGTATAAATAAGATAATTTAATTTTATCACTTTAATTTTTCTTGACGATATTTCGATGAAATTTTAGGTGTAGGTAAGCAACTGGATTTTGAATTGACCATGGTATAATTGAAGACGCGTTTAATCCAAGTAGTTACAACAATGGAGGATCACATGGCAACAAAACAAGAAGAAAATAATATGGTTGATCTGGCCAAACCAGTTCACCAACAACTAAATCAGTATCGTGTGCAACAAATTCAAGCAGTTCTAACACTTTTGGATGAGGGTAATACAGTACCTTTTATTGCTCGTTATCGTAAGGAACGAACAGGGACTTTGGATGAAGTCGCTATCCGTAATATTGAAGATGAAGCTCATCGATTAATGAAGTTAAATCAACGTCGTGATGATGTTTTGAAATTGATTCAAGAGCAAGGTAAGTTAACACCTAGTTTGAAACAGCAATTAGAACAAGCTACGGTTTTACAACAAGTCGAAGATTTGTATCTTCCATATAAACAGAAGCGCCGTACTAAGGCTACTATAGCTCGTGAGGCAGGATTGGAACCATTGGCTAAGTGGTTAATGACTTTTCCTGAACGGGGCCTTGATGCCAAAGCAAAAACTTTTATTTCTACAGATAAAGATTTACCCGATCTGACATCAGTTTGGGATGGAGTTAACGAGATCTTGGCCGAAGATTTCAGTGAACGAGCTGACTTCCGTGAATGGATTCGTGGTTATACATGGGCTCACGGAGAACTAACTAGTAAACTCAAACGAGGTGCTAAGGATAAAGATGAACAACAGGTTTATGAAACTTATTATGAATTCACGCAAGCTTTGAAACATGTTCCACCGTATCGTGTTTTAGCAATAAATCGTGGTGAACGTGAGAAGATTTTAACAGTAGGAATAACAGTTGATGATACTTCAATCTTGCATTATGGAGATTCACATTTAGTCAGACGTCATAAAGGACCAGCAGTAGAAAAAGTTGAAGTAGCCTTTGCTGATGCTTATAAGCGTTTCATTGGTCCATCGATTGAACGCGAACTCCGTCGCCAAATATCCGATAAGGCTGATAAACATGCTATTCAAGTATTTGGTAACAACTTGTACCACCTTTTGATGCAGGCACCTTTAAAAGGAAAAGTAGTTATGGGATTTGATCCAGCCTATCGAACAGGCTGTAAATTGGCAATTATGGATGCAAACGGTCGCTTTTTGACTAAACAGGTTATCTATCCACACAAACCTGCTAGTAGTAAACAACGTGCCGAAGCTGGACCAGAATTCAAAAAACTATTGGAAAAATATCATGTAGAGATGATTGCTATCGGTAATGGAACAGCCAGTCGTGAATCTGAAGAGTTTGTCAGTGAAATTCTGAAGACTTTGGATCATCCAGTTTACTATGTGATTGTTAACGAAGCAGGAGCCTCAGTCTATTCTGCGAGTGCTAATGCTCGAAAAGAATTTGCTAATTTACATGTTGAAGAACGTTCGGCTGTCAGTATTGGACGTCGCTTACAAGATCCATTGGCCGAATTGATAAAAGTCGATCCGAAGGCTATTGGTGTTGGCCAATATCAACACGATGTGCCTGAAAAAGAATTGGATGAACAATTGGATCGTGTCGTTGAAACAGCCGTTAACCAAGTAGGAGTTAACTTAAATACGGCTAGTCCTGAATTGTTAACCCATATTTCTGGATTGACTGCAACCACTGCTAAAAATATTGTGACTTATAGAAATGAGAATGGTTCATTTTCCAAACGTCAAGATTTGAAATCTGTTCCTCGATTGGGACCTAAAGCTTATCAACAATCGGTTGGCTTCTTAAGAATCATTGCCGGTAGTGATCCATTGGATAATACGGATATTCATCCAGAAAGTTACGCTGCCACTCGAAAATTGTTGTCAGGTATCAATGTAACAATCGATTCTATTGGAACACCGGAGCTACAACAGAAGTTAAGCAAATTGGATCAAAAAGAGTGGGCCAAAAAGCTAGATATCGGTGAATCAACTTTAGCAGATATTATTGCTGGCTTGAGTAAACCGGGACGTGATTTGCGTGATAGCATGCCCGCTCCATTGTTACGCCAAGATGTTTTGACCATGGCTGACTTGAAACCAGGGATGGAACTTCAAGGTACCGTTCGTAACGTAATTGATTTTGGCGCTTTTGTTGATATCGGTGTTAAGCAAGACGGACTAGTTCATATTTCTCAATTGTCTGATCATTTCGTCAGTGATCCTAGTACCGTGGTGACAATTGGTGATATTGTTACCGTCTGGGTTCTTAGCGTTGATCAAGATCGTAATCGAATTCAATTAACTATGCGTAAAGAAAACCAAAAATAATAAAATAAAGGATCAATGCTGGTTTATCGACCAACATTGGTCCTTTATTTTTAGATTAATTTGATATTAGTTTTGTCGGTTATATGCCCAAACTGTTAAAGAAGCAAAAATCAGTACAATAGCCAAATCGGATATAAGGACAATCCATGCGGTATTTGAAAAGGTTCCTGTTGCCAGAATTTGACGAATAGCGGTAATCACATGTGTCATCGGATTTAAATTAGCGATTATCCGTAAAAATTTAGGCAAAGTATTGATTGGTATAAAAGCGTTTGATAGAAATGATAATAGTAGCATTGTCATCAAAGAAATGCTTTCTACCATAGTTGCACTTTTTGCCATCAACCCTATAAATGCATAGATCCACGATATAGCCCAACCAGTAAAGACAGTGATTAATATGATGACAACAATCCATCCAAACGCTACATTTGGTCGCCATCCCATGAGATATCCGGTTGTAAGTGAAGCAATGATTGCAAGGACTAATCGCAAAATATCTGCCAATAATTGTCCAGCAAGTGGGGCAATGTGAGCGATAGGTAATGTTTTAAAACGGTCAAAAATCCCAGTCTCCATGTCTTCCTTGATTTGTGTGCCAGAACCTGAGGCGGCAGATAGGATAGTTTGTATTAATATTCCGGGAACAATTATTGGTAAGTATGCGTGAACCCCTCCAGCAATAGCTCCACCGAATAAATAACCAAACAATATCATGAACATAACTGGTTGGATTAGAACGTCCATTAGATGATCTGGATTATGCAGCGTTTTTAGAAGATTACGATAGGCCATAGTATTAATATTTTGAATTGTGCTAATACGATTTTTTTTAATTTCCATTATATTTTTCTCCGTATTTAATTTTTACCAATTGTTAGTGCCATAAAGACATCATCTAGGGATGGTTCTTGAATGGTTAAATTTGAAACATTTATTTTATCGGTGCTTAATTGTGAAAGTCCATCGATTATTTGTTCAGTAGTTTTGAATCTCGTAGTAATAGTATTGTTAATTATCTGTGGTTTTGAATTTAATGCATTCTGAAGAATTTTGGCGGCAGGGAGGATATCAATATTTTTTATGATTTTTAAAGACATTTTTGATTCGCCAATTTCGTGTTTCAATTTATCGGGTGTACCAATTCGAATTAATTTACCATGATCAATTACTGCAATGCGATCAGCGAGAGTATCTGCCTCTTCAAGATATTGTGTTGTTAGAAAAACTGTCGATCCATGTTTAACTAAATTTCGAATTGTGTCCCACATTTGTGTGCGAGTCCGTGGGTCCAACCCGGTTGTCGGTTCATCTAGAAAAATTATTTCTGGCCTTGTAATCAAACTAATAGCTAAATCTAGTCTGCGACGCATACCGCCAGAAAATTCTTTAATTGATTTGTCAGCACTTTTTTCAAGTGAGAATTCTTTCAGCAATTCTTTTGTCCGTATTTGAGCTTCTTTTTTTGACAATCCGTTCAATCTAGAAAAGATTAGTAAATTTTCTTTAGCAGTAATATCTTCATCAACAGCAGCATATTGTCCTGTTACGCCAAAGGTTGACCGTGCTAGTTTACTGTCTTTTTTGATATCGTGATCAAAAATAGTTATATTACCAGTAGTTGGTTTTAATAAAGTAGTTATCATACGGAGAATAGTGGTTTTACCAGCTCCATTAGGACCCAATAGTCCAAAAACTTCTCCCTTTTTAACGGTGAATGAAACATCATCGACTACTTTTTGATTGTTGAACGTTTTAGATAAGTGTTCTACGTTAATAGCAATATTATTTTGCATTTTGATGACCTCTTTTGAATAATAATCAGGTATACCTAACAAAAACAGATTATAAGGTCTACCTGACTAAAAATCAAGAGATTTAATCAGGAGGACCTGAATTAAAATGACTATTCACGTATAATAAGACTGTGGAGGATATATAACGATGACAAATTTAATTAATCAGGGAAAAACAGCAGGCAAATTAGTTGAATTCAGTATGTTACAAAATATTGCTGAAGATGATGCGCAGCATAAAAATGATTATAAAATGTTATTTCAAGGTCAAGGGAAAATATTATTGGCATTGTCAGACGACGATAATTTGCCACAAAAGGTTTTAGCGGATAGGCTTAATATGACGCCACAATCGATGGCTGAATTTGTTCGAAAGCTTGAAAAGAGAGATTTGGTTTCACGTAAGAAATCAGTGGACGATAAACGCGTAACTATTGTTAGTTTGACTGATAATGGTCGATTAGAAATTGAGAAAAGAATGCAAGTAATTCCAAAATATTTGAGAGTCTTGAATGATGAAGAATTATCACAGTTAAATAATATTTTGGACAAGATAAATGAACAAATGTATCTTGATATAAAAAATGCTGATTCAACTTTGCACAACAAATATCATCAACTTATGTTGAATCACGTATTAACTAAAATCCATACAAATGACTGAAGATTTAAAGCGTTAATTCAAAATTGGTAATAATACATTACGGAACACTTAATTAACATAATCTAAGGGAGAAGAATAGTTTATGAAAAGAATAGCTGTTTATTGTGGAGCATCAAAGGGAAATGAATCACTCCACACGGATGCAACAGTTCGTTTGGGTACTTATCTAGCAGAGCATAATTTAGAATTAGTTTACGGTGGAGGCGGTGTTGGTTTAATGGGACTTTTAGCCAATACAGTTTTAGATAACGGTGGCAAGGTTCATGGTGTAATGCCACAAGAACTTGTTGATCGTGGTGCTTCATTAGATAGATTAACTGATTTAAAAGTGGTTGATAATATGAGTATTAGAAAGAAAACTATGCTCAGCGATTCAGATGGGTGTATTGCATTACCCGGAGGTCCCGGAACCCTAGAAGAAATTATAGAGGCATTTTCTTGGGCAAGGTTAGGAGATAACGATAATCCATGTGTATTTTATAATGTAGCCGGATACTATGATTCTCTGAGAGATATGTTTGATAATATGGTTCAAAATGGATACTTAACACGGAGTGATCGTAGTAAACTCTTATTTTCAGATTCATTAACAGAGATATTTGAGTTTATGGAAAATTATATTCCACCTAAAATTCGTCAATATTCTAAATAAACTTTGAAGGAAACTTTATTGATAAAATGATAATAGGTCGCAAACTTAAAATTTTAAGTTTGCGACCTATTATTTTAGAGTTCATTAAATTTCAAGTGGTTCATGAATCGTTATAAATCGGAATTTGGTAATTGATAGGGCGTTAAATCCAATGATCATGGCTATCATTATTAGGATATCGAATTGAATATTTAAATTAGTAGAAATGGTTGAGCGTAATGAATTGATGAGATAGGTCATTGGTAACCATTGATTCATGATTTGAGCAAAATGTCCAACCAATTGCACAGAATATAATCCTCCAGATGAAACTACTTGAGTGACTAAGATAATTGATACCAACCAAGTACCAACACCTCCTAGAAGTGTACTTAAACAAAAAATCAATGATTAAAATAATAATGAACCAAGAATCAACTCACTAAATAAGTTAAATTGGAAATTAACTCGTAAATTATTCAATATTTAGATAAAAAAACTACTAGCCTTCAAAAGTTTATAGGTTAGTAGTTTTTGTAATATAAAGTACACTTTCACTAAAAAATTTCAATTCTTTTAATTATTTGTTTCACTTAAATGTATTAAGCAAAATATTTTTTTGTAAGAGTCTTGTAGATATCAATATATTGC
Organism: Companilactobacillus kimchii DSM 13961 = JCM 10707; assembly: GCF_001435445.1. GTDB lineage: Bacteria > Bacillota > Bacilli > Lactobacillales > Lactobacillaceae > Companilactobacillus > Companilactobacillus kimchii. The sequence goes on from NZ_AZDH01000017.1 coordinate 75,918, forward strand.
AAATAGTCGTCTTCAAAGACAAATTCATTAATTTGATGAGCACTTTCATTACCAGGTCCGGCAACAACAACATCCAAATCGTGGTTAGCTTGAACAAACTTAGAAGCATCAGTGCCACCAGGTGCACCTACGGTCAAAATGTTGACACCGAGCACATCTTTATAGCTATCACGCACTAATTGAATGAAGTCTGAATTGATATCAGTCTTAACGGGCCAGTTGCTACTCTTCAATTGGAATTCGAGGTTCATACGTGGATTTTCTTGGTTCATTTTGTCGATCATATCTTTTAATTCAGCAATGATCTTGTCATTACCGTATTCAGGAATAGTTCTGATTTTAACTGTCATTTCGGCATAATCAGGAATGGTATTTTCTTGTTTACCGGCATTCATAACAGTTACTGATGGTTTAGTTGTACCAAGCACGTCATCTTCAGTAACTACTAGATTCTTGAAGTATTCGGCTTGTTTATTATAGTAGGTAATTAAATTATCTAAGGCATTGATTCCTACTTCAGGCATTGAACTGTGAGCAGCTTTACCATGTGAAACAACTTTATATGTAACTGATCCTTTATGAGCACAAAAGGCTGCAATTCTAGTTTCGGGTTTGGCACCATTAGTTTCAACTAATCCGTTGTCAATTAATTGTTCCATAACGAGACGAGAAGAAGAGTTACTTGGTTCACCAACGACAAGTGCACTTAAGTCATCAGCATAGCCTTCCTTAGCAAGTTTTTCGGAACCAATTTCTCCAACTTCTTCACCAACAGTTGCAATGAACTTGATATTTCCGTTAAAATTAGGGTCATCATTTAGTTCAATCAAAGCGATGGCAAGACCGGCTAAACCACTCTTCATATCAGAAGAACCACGGCCAAAAATTTTACCATCAATATGTTTTGGATTGAAAGGTCCGTAATTCCATTTGCTATCGTCAACTGTTGCGACAACATCTTCATGACCAGTAAAGCCGAGGATAGGGCCGTCATTATTTTTGATGGTTGCAATTAAGTTATAACGATTATCAGCGTATTTATTTAATTCAACTTTGATACCATGTTTTTCGAATAAATCTTTGAGATAGTTGGCAACGATTTCCTCACGGTCATTGACTGTCTCTAATTTGATTAAGTCATCTAGAACACTGAGTCTTTGTGCTTTGTCCATTTTTAATCCTCCAAGATAATGTATAATGTTCTTAATAAATGTTTCACTTACTATTTTAGTATTCTTTATTTGAAAATAATAATAAAAGGGATGTATTAAATGAAATTATTAATGAAATTAGACCTTTGGTTGGGAATTTTACTATTAGTTATTGCAGTATTAGGCTTTATTTTTAAATGGTTTAGCAATTCTAATTTGATCTCAGCGGCGGTAGCAGGTGCAGTATTACTTTTGATTGCGGCTACATCGGATGTCGACAAAGTGCAGAAATAAAAAGATCCCACTACAGTAGCTTTTGCATGACTACTGTAGTGGGATTTGTTCGTTTTTAAATTGTATTTTTAATTAACTTTTTTACGTCCCTCAGGGGTATATTTATCCCTTTGGTGTTTCTTGTATAGATAGTAAATTCCACCAACAATAGCCAGGATAACGACTAATGGCAAAATTATATGAATGAAAAACGAAAATAGTAGCAAGGCTATAAAGAAACCTAAAACATACTTCCAAATATTGTTCATTGAATTCTCCTTTTTTATTGTAAGACAATTCTTATTCATAATTGATTTAAAGTCAAGTGAGACACTTTGGTTGACTTTAAATTCTGTAGCATGTATTATAATCCACAGTCGCTACCCTCTATAGGAAACACGGAACATAAAGGAGGCGTGAATAATTATGAAATACAGAATTCTATTAGATCTAAACGATCAATTATTCACAGCAGTTGATATTAATGATAGCAATCGTTATGGTAACGGTACAACCATTCAAAAAGCAATTGCTAATTTAAAACAAAAAGCTGCATAATAATTTTATAAATTATCTAGTCGAGATGATATTCATCTCGGCTTTTTTGTTATTCCGGATTATCAACTGCAAAGTCACCAAATTCAGCGTCAACAGCTTTAGCCAAATCGTGAGGTTCAACTAGTAAAGATTGACCGACTTTTCCCGCAGATACGATGATCTTTTCAGCCTCGTCAGCTTCTTTAGAGAAGTAGATAGGGTAATTGTGGAGTGAACGGATACCGACAGGACTGTTAGCACCATGTTCAAAACCACTAGTTTTAATCAAGTCTTTAAGAGGAACCATACCAACTTTTTTGTTACCGGAAATTTTAGCTAACTTCTTATAACTTAAATGTTTATCTAATGGTAACATGCCAACCAATGGACCGGTTTTATTTCCCGTTAAAACAAGGGTTTTGTAAATTTTATAACCGTCACGACTGCTTTTATCAGTAACTAACTCCTGAGTGTCACCGTCAGTTTCAGTTTCAAAAGTCATGGGTTCATAAACAACCTTTTTCTTGTCTAAAATCTTTTCTACTAATGTTTTTTGTATTTTCTTCTTTTTACTCATTTTTTCGTCACCAATCCCTAAAACTTAACTCTTACTTAGTATATAATAACAAAGCTATCATTTTTTGAAAGTAATCAAGAATGGTTGGCATAAAAATATTGTTTTATTTTAAAGCTATTGTTATATAATTAAGCAACAGGATAAGGAGCGATTAGAATGGGTTTGTTTAAAAAACATCAAGAAGATCCTGCCGAAAATGATTTTAGTAAAATTTCACAAGAAATTAAGAATAGTCCTAAAAAATTATCTGAGGCTCAAAAATTATTTAAAAACAATGAATCCTTACGTAAGAAGGTCGTTGATAAAAAGGAACAATCCCAGGAATAGGATTGTTCTTTTTTTATAAAAACTATTATTAATTAAAACTAATGCTTTTCATAAACAAAAACATATGATATTATATTGAAAACGAAGTGAGGTGTAATTATGGGAGTAATCAATAATAATAATCGTTTATTAGAAACAAATGTTTTGTTGGATCGTTTTCTAACGTATCGAGAAGTGTTTACAGAACATTTCAAAACAATGAAAGTGATTGAAAGAGGGGAAGCTTTACGTTACGAAACGTATTCTCGCTTGGCCGATAATTATATTTCAAATGTTCATCGCTTTATTAAATTATGTGAAGACTATATTACGAAATATAACTTGGAAAATAGTCAATTAACTGAAAAACTTAATGATTATTTGGTAGAAGTGATTGATGCTATAAATTGTTTGGATACAGAACATAATTTAATTGATCACGTTAAATTAGAGCAGGCTAGACAAAGAATTCATCAAAAAGAAATAGAATTTATGAATGCAATTGGACTTTTAGCAAATTAAGCTGCTAAACGTCTTTTTTTTATGGGCAAATTTTAGTAATCTTATTACTAATGGAGGAAGATTATGATTTGGAAAAAAGTAACAGTTGCAATACCAAATGATTTCGATCCTGAAATTATTTCTGAAATTTTCATGCGTGTTGGCGCTAATGGAACAGAAATGGTTGATGATGAAAATAAAGATGTAAAAACAAAAATCAATTCTTATTTTGATAAAGATAGTTATGATGAAAAAATTGTTAATGAATTACAACAGCAAATTAATAAATTGACGCAATTTGGTTTTAATATCAATGGTGTTGAAGTCTCTGTCAGTGAATTAGATGACAGTAGTTGGCAAAATGAGTGGGAAAAGTATTATCATCCAGTTAAGATCAGTCGTTATTTGACGGTCGTTCCTAATTGGGTTGATTACCAACCCAAACATGCGGATGAACATATTATTGTTATGGATCCAGGTAAATCCTTCGGAACTGGAACTCATCCAACTACGTATTCTTGTATGCAAGCTCTAGAATTGATTCTAGGTGATGCCGAGTCACTTTATGATGTCGGAACCGGTTCAGGTATTTTATCAATCCAAGCTCGTCAATTAGGTGTAAAAGATATTCAGGCGTTCGATCTTGATCCAGTTGCTGTCAAGGCAGCAAAGGAAAACATTCAGTTGAATCCTGGATGTGAAGATATCGAAGTTTTTGAGAATTCATTGTTGGATGGTGTTGATGGAAAAGTTGATGTGATTGTCGCTAATATGTTGGCCGATGTCATCTTGCAATTTATTCCTCAAATTGATTCTCATTTAAACGATAACGGATTTGTCGTTTTATCTGGTATTATTAATGAAAAAGAAGCGTTAATTACTGAAAAGATGGAAGAACGTGGATTTGTCGTATTAGAAGTTTTCCATCTCAAAGGTTGGTCAACTCTAATTTGTAGAAGAAAAGAGGAATTCGAGGCAGAAGATGGAGCAATACTTCGTTAAAGAAACAATTGGACAAGATAAATTTGTCATTGATGATATAGAAAGTTATAAGCATATTGTGAAAGTTTTACGTCATAAAGTCGGTGATGTAGTCTACTTAGTAGATAACACTGAAAGTCTCTTCGCAGCGACTATTGTGGCGGTTGATAATGATAATTCTAATTTGACGGTAAAGGTTAAAAAAGATGATCGCCCTACTACTGAATTACCAATTGGAGTAACAATTGCTTGTTCATTATCAAAAAAAGATAAGGTTGAATGGATTACTCAGAAAGCAACTGAATTAGGTTCTAAGAAAATTATCTTTTTCAATTCTAAGTATTCGATTATGCATTGGAAGAGTAATGTGGTTGAGAAGAAGTTAGTTCGCTTACAAGAAATTGCTAAAAATGCTGCTCAACAGTCTAAAAGAAGGGTTATTCCGGAAGTAGTTTATCTTGATAAGTTAGATAAATTGGTTGATATGAAAGAAGATACCAACTTAATTGCCTATGAAGAATCGGCTAAACAAGGAGAAATCAGTCTTTTAGCGCAAACCTTACAAAAAGAACCAAAATCAATTATGTGTACTTTTGGTCCTGAAGGTGGTTTTGCTTCCGATGAAGTTGATTTCTTGAATCAACAAGGATTCTTGTCAGTAGGATTAGGACCAAGAATTATGCGAGCGGAAACAGCACCCATGTACTTTCTATCAGTGCTATCATATAAGTACGAACTAACAGTAAAATGAGGAAATAGAACGTGAAAAATATTTGGAAAATGGTTGAAAAGTCGAAAACGACTTATATCACTTTAATCTCTATTGTTTTGGTTTTTATTATGCCAATTTTATTTAATCTGTTTCATTTAGGCAGAACGAATCGTATTATTTGGCTATTCTTTATCATTAATATTTTGTTTGCTGGCTTTATTGGTTGGTTCTCAAGAAAATATGGATTATCTTTCTATAATTTAGTCATCTTTCCAGTGATTTTTGTTATTAGTGTTTTTGTAAAATATGGAAGATATGGCTATTTCTTAGCTGGAATATATTTAGTATTAAGCATTTTGATATATTTCTTATTCGAAGATGAACGAAAATAGTTCCAAGTTAAATAGTCCACAGTCATACAATTTATGATTGTGGACTATTGTTATATAATGGACTCATAGTAATTTTCAATATTTCGGTAAAACGATTTGTAATTTGACTATAAAATACTCATAATAATATATAAATTAAAAAAGCACTCATTGAGTGCTTTTTATTGTAGCGGGGTGAATTCAATGAAAAAAATTAAGGATTATACGCCAGAAGAAGTTTTAGATATTTGTCGTGGTTATATGAATGATGACCATGTTGAGTTTGTTAACAAGGCTTATAATTTTGCGGCCTATGTTCATAAGGAACAAAAACGTGCTACTGGTGAGCCATATATTATTCACCCAACACAAGTCGCTCAAATTTTGGCTTCTTTAAAAATGGACCCTTATACAGTTGCTGCGGGATATCTGCATGATGTTGTTGAAGATACGAATATCACTTTGGGGGATGTTCGTGAGTTATTTGGAGATCAAGTAGCCACTATTGTTGATGGCGTGACTAAAATCAGTAAATATAAATATCATTCACATCAGGAACTTTTAGCTGAAAATCACCGTAAGATGCTATTGGCAACAGCCAAAGACTTACGTGTCATTATGGTTAAATTGGCTGATCGCTTACATAATATGAGAACCCTTAAGGCTTTACGTCCCGATAAACAACGGCGCATTGCTAATGAAACTTTGGAGATTTATGCTCCATTGGCTGATCGTTTAGGTATTAGTAAGATCAAATGGGAATTAGAAGATCTTTCACTTCACTATATCAATCCGCAACAATATTACCGGATTGTACATTTGATGAATAGTAAACGTGATCAACGTGAAGCTTATATCGCTGAGGCTATTGATTATATTAAGAAGAATGTTGACGCTCTGAATATTAAATATGATATTTATGGTCGTCCTAAGCACATTTATTCTATTTATAAGAAGATGCGTGACAAGCATAAGCAATTTTCCGAATTATATGATTTGTTAGCTATTCGAATCGTAGTCGAGTCAGTGAAAGACTGTTATGCCGTTTTGGGTTCAATTCATTCTAAGTGGAAACCAATTCCCGGTCGTTTTAAGGACTATATTGCCGTACCTAAGGCTAATGGTTATCAATCATTGCATACCACAATTATTGGACCTGGTGGACAGCCACTAGAAGTTCAGATTAGAACCTTTGCCATGCATCAAGTTGCTGAATATGGTGTTGCGGCTCACTGGGCTTATAAGGAAGGTAATTTTGAAGGAGTTCACTTAGATGACGATGAGCAAAAAATCGATGTCTTCCGTGAAATACTTGAATTACAGGAGAATTCCGACAATGCTTCTGACTTTATGAAGTCGGTTAAAGGTGAAATTTTCAATGATCGCGTTTATGTGTTCACACCGGAAGGTGAAGTTATTGAATTACCAAAGGGTGCGGTTACTTTGGATTTTGCCTATCAAGTTCACACTGAAGTCGGAAATCATTCAATTGGTGCTAAAATCAATGGCAGAATGGTGCCTTTAAATTATCAATTGAAGAATGGCGATATAGTTGAAATGCTTACTAATTCCAGTTCTTCTCCAAGTCGTGATTGGGTGAATGTTGTCTTCACTTCTCGTGCTAGAAATAAGATCAAACGTTACTTTAGAACCAAAGATCGTGAAGAAAATATTGTCCTAGGCCGCGAACAAATTGAAGAAGAATTGAAGAATCGATCCTTATCTGGTAAAAAGTATCTTGATAAGAAGCATCTAGAAATTGCTATGAAGATTTTCAACTATACTGAACCTGACGAATTGTTTAATGCAGTTGGTTATGGTGAACTTTCACCAATTAACGTGGTACACAAGCTTTTGAGTGAAGATCCTGAGAAAAAACGTGAAGCTGAAAAGAAGGAACTTGAAGATCAAGTCATCACTGAAACTGATGAGAAACCTAAACAACCACAAACTGAGAGTCCCAAGCTTCAAAAAGAACGTAATAATGCCAATAACAGTATCTCTGTTCAAGGAATTGATAATTTATTGATTCGTTTAGCAAAATGTTGCAGTCCTATTCCTGGAGACGATATTGTCGGTTACATTACTAAAGGGCGTGGCTTGACGATTCATCGTGCTGATTGTCCAAACGTTCAGAGTGAAGAGGCTAAGAGTCGTTTCATTGATGTTAGTTGGGATAATGTTACTAAGGAAAAACGTTATACGGCTGAATTGGATATTTATGCCTTTAATCGTAATGGATTGATCAATGAAGTCTTGCAAGTTATCAATTCAAATACAAACACGTTGAATAATGTTATTGGCCGTTTAGATAAAGAGAAGATGGCGATTGTTCACGTAAGTATTGGTGTTAATAATAAAGAGCATTTGGATAATATCATTTCTAAATTAAAGAATATTCAAAATGTTTATGAGATAAAGAGGACGGTAGCTTAGATGAAAGTTGTAATACAACGGGTTTCTGAAGCTAAAGTTACTGTAGATCAAAAAATCCTTGGTCAAATTGATCAGGGATTTTGTTTGTTAGTGGCTTTTGCTGATGAAGATAATGATGAAACAATCGAGTATGTGGCACGTAAGATTGCCAATATGAGGATTTTTTCAGATACAGATGATAAAATGAATTTGTCGATAAAAGATGTTCAAGGATCAATCTTATCGATCTCACAATTTACTTTGTACGCTGATACCAAACATGGTAATCGACCAAGTTTTACGGGAGCTGGTAATTTTGAAACTTCTAGCAAAAAGTACGATCAATTCAATCAAGCTTTGAGAGATTATGATCTAAAAGTTGAAACTGGTGAGTTTGGAGCTGATATGCAAGTATCACTCACAAATGATGGACCAGTAACTATTTTAATGGAGCGATAAAGATGAAAAGTATTGTTTGGGATTTTGATGACACGATTGCTAATAGTTACCCAGGAATCGTATCTGCTACACAGAGATCACTACGAGAAAATTTCGATATTAGTTTATCAAAAGATACTATCTTTAAGGAATCAAAAAAGACTTCAGTTCGTCAATTTGTAGCTGAATTGTTAAAGGACCAAGAAGATCCTAAGCAAGCTGTCGATTTGTTCTATAGTGTCTATCATAGATATGAAAAGGAATATCACGATAAAATCACATTGGTTCCTCATATCAAGAACGTTTTAGAGTATTGTGATGAAAAACATTATATGCAATTTATTGTGACACATCGTGATCAATCTATTTACGATTTAGCGAAGTCACTGGGAATTGAGCATTACTTTAAGGAAATTATTAGTGTTGAAAATGGTTATAAGCGTAAGCCTAATCCAGAGATGCTGGAATATTTGATAGAAAAATATGGCTTATCTAAAGATGATCTTTGGATAGTTGGCGATCGAGAAATTGATGTTAAGTTTGGTAAAGGGGTTGGCGCCCATACTATCTTACTCAATGATCAAGAAGTTGATTTTGATTATGAGAATCGAGTTAGCGATTTATTAGAGATTGAAAAAATTATTTAAACATGAGGATATATTTTTGGATACTGAATTAGTAAAATTAACGTATGATCAAATTGTGGCATTACATTTACAAATTGAATCTGGCGATGAGATTGTTTTTAGTGAAAAAAGATTAAAGAGTAATCTTGAGTTTTTGAATCAGTTTAACGATTTGGAACTCTATGCAACCCATTTGGTTTGTACGATGATCTGTGATGATATTTTTGAGAAATATAATCAACAGACAACATTAGTTGCCTTGGATTTCTTCTTACGTCAAAATGGACGTGAATTAGATTTAGATAATGAATCAGAAAGAAATCAATTGTCAGAATTAATGAAAAAAATTAAAGAGGCTGATCAATTGAAGAAAGATGATCTGGAAGAAATCAGATTAGTCTTGAGCAGTTGCATTCACACTAGTACAGACGAGTAAATAGTTTTTGGAAATAAAAATACAGCATCTATTTGGGAACGTAGTTACATGATTATTAAAATCTTGTGCCTACGTTTTATCCTAGATAGGTGCTGTTGTTTTACATTAGTTGATAAATACCACAGTATGGCATGTTGGAGTTCATATCCATACCTGCCATCCAGCGAATAACTTGATCAAACACAACCAATGCAATCATATTTATCTTTATCTTTATATTTGTCGAGTAGTGAACTGACACGTTCAATTATTTCTGGCCCAGTTTCGTAGGCCAACATAGTGATGACTATCGACCTGTGAAAAATCCGTTTCTGAATGTCGAATCAAATAAACTTTCATATAGAAATGCCCCTTATTCTTCGGCTATTTTTTTGTATTGTTGTCGATATTTTTTCCATTCAGGTTTATCCATGAGAAATGTTTTGCCGGTGTCTAAATTTCGAACATTGAGTACGTAAGAAAAAACATAAAGATCCAACAGGGAAGCGATTAAGAATAAAATACCAACTCCTCGAATCATCAATGTGGCCAAACCAATAAATAGTTCGAAATATTGTCGCTTATTGTAAGTTCTAAATAATTTAGGCAACTTGCCGTCCTGATCGTACAGTTCCGCAGTGCTCTTTTTGGGTAATAAGTTTTTGAAATTACGCATATAAAAGGTCCCCTCAGTAATTCATTAAAGGTATTATAACAAAATTAAAAATATATTAAATAAATTATTTGTAATTAATTTCGTAAATTCCGCAAAAAGGAGTCATGCGATCACCTGTGTATTGAGTCATCACGCCACCATGAGTAACGCAACCGATGCAAGAATATTTGTCCTTATAGCGGTTAAAAACGGAATTGACTCGTTGCATGACTTCATCACGTGTTTCAAAATCCAAATCTGACCTGTGAGTATCATTCAAATAATCTTTGTAGGCTAAAGCTAATTGTTCTTCAGTGACATCCATTTTACCAGATTTATCAGGACGCCATTCGTGCAGCAATAGTTCGACTTGATTAGGTATTTGATGATATTTAAGAATCTCCTGTGCTGTCTGCATTGTGCGAGTGTAGGGGGAGATTAATAATATTTGTATTTCATTAAAAGCGGGATTTTGAGCGGCTTTGTCAGCAATTTTGATACCGTTAGGTGTCAATCTAGTTAAATCACGTGCTAACCCTGTGTAACCTGCGGCGTCGACTTGAGAGAAGTCTGGTTCGGAGTGACGAATTAAGTATATTTTCATTTTTAATATCTTCTTTGGTGTTTTCTTCTACTATACCAAAAAAACTCTCTCAATCATTAATTAGATTGAAAGAGCTTTCTTTTTAATTATTTAAAATATTCTTTTAAACCGTTTGTAACATCTTGGGCTACTTGTTCACGATATTTATCAGAATTAATGTACTTATAGTCGCTGGTTGAGTTGATATAGCCTAACTCAATTAAGATTGAAGGTTGACTATTGTAATGTAAAACGTACAGATCTTTTTGTGCTGTACCACGACTACCAATAGACAAGCCCTTCAATTGACTATTAATGTCATCGGCCAATTTACCATCTTTATTGCGATTATAGTAATAAGTTGTAACACCAGAACCAGAATTAGCTTGAGCACTGGAATCGAAATGCAGACTGATAAAGGCATCAGCCTGAATCTTGCTAGAGAGACGAGCACGTTCACCAAGAGACTTACTATTATCACCAGAACGAGTCATAACAACACGAGCGCCAGTCCTTTCAAGTTGTTGTTTGATGGCCTTGGCATATTTGAGAGTAAAGTTCTTTTCAAATGTATCTTTCTTTGATTCGGCACCAGAGTCGTCGCCACCGTGACCAGGATCTAAGACAATTGTGGCCTCAGAAATATTTGTTGCAGCTGACTTAACGGCACTCTTAGTTCCTGAAATAGTAACAACCCAACTGGCAACATAACCAACTGTTCCATCAGAATCACGTACTTTATACCATTTACCATCTTTACTTAGGTAATCAAATTTTTTACCGACTTTAACAGATTTAACAACTCGTCCGCTTTGATTTGGTTCAATTCTAACTTTAGTATTTGGCTGTGTGACAGTTACTGTTTTAATATCGTTGTCAGAAGTATTTGAGGACCCAGAAGTTTTCTGAGTTCCTTGGATGAAGTTGGATTTGACCCAACCAGCAGTACCGTTATACAGGATCTGTGTCCAATCTTGTTCTTGATACATGATAGTTACTTTCTCTGATTGTTCAATCGTTCCGAGAACATTACTATTTGCATCAGCATTTTTGAATACAGTCGTGTTCGGTACTTTGACAATACCCACTTTATTAGTGGCTGAGCTTACTTCGGTATTGTCGATTAACCAGCTGGCAATCCAGCCAATTTTATCTCCGGATAATCTTACTTGATACCATTTGTTTTTTTCAGCTAGGATAGCTAGTTTGTCACCTTTTTTGACTTGACCCATATTAGCATAGGCTAGTCCGGGTCCAACACGAACATTAACTGAGTCCGATTGAACGACGACTGAGTTGGCACTAGCTAAAGCAACCGTTGACCAACTCGATAAGGCAAGTAATAACAAAATAGCAACAAGAATCCGGTTCTTAATGAATAATTGAATTATTTTTTTCATTTAACTGATTCCTTTGTGGTCTATTTACCGATACTACTATATGTATATATTACTGAAAAAAGCGCTAACTTGAAAGATACAATGTGAATTTTTTGGAAAAACTTCGTAAAAGAAGGGATAAATTTTCACATATACCCAATAAATTCTAAATCTGCCTTGACTTTAAAGGTTATTTCGGATAGTTTATAAATATATTCGAAATCAGATAATTACCTTACAGAGAATCTGGCTGCTGAGAACAGATAGTAATTGATTGCGTGACGATTCTAATCGTTTGGCAGGCGTTAACTGCAGCAAAAATACTAGGTGGTACCGTGCAAAAAAGCACCCTTGTCTGAATTAGACAGGGGTGTTTTTTTATTAAGGAGGATTTTATGCGTTATCAAAAACCAAAAGGGACAATGGACATCTTGCCTGGAGAATCAGAAAAATGGCAATATGTAGAATCTGTTGCTCAAGATACTTTTAATAAGTATCGTTTTTCTGAAATCAGAACACCAATCTTTGAATCATATGAAGTTTTTGAACGTTCGTCAGGTGATACATCTGATATTGTTTCAAAAGAAATGTATGACTTTAAAGATAAGGGTGATAGACATATTGCTTTGAGACCTGAGGGAACAGCAGGCGTTGTTCGTGCTTACGTTGAAAATAAATTATATGGACCAGAACACATCAAGCCTTATAAAGTTTGGTACAAGGGTCCAATGTTCAGATATGAGCGTCCACAATCTGGTCGTCAACGCCAATTTCATCAAATTGGCGTTGAAGCCTTTGGCTCAGATTCTCCTGAATTAGATGCTGAAATTATTTCTGTAGGTCTAGAATTCCTAAATCGTTTGGGAATTAAGAATTTGAAGGTGGCTTTGAACTCATTAGGAGATCCAGAATCACGTGCGGCTTATCATAAAGCTTTAGTCGACTACTTCACACCATTCAAAGATCAATTGAGCGATGACTCAAAGGTTCGTTTAGAAAAGAATCCATTACGTATCCTTGACAGTAAGGATGCAGAGGACAAGAAAATTGTTGCCAATGCACCGTCTATCTTAGATTACTTGAATGATGCTTCTAAGAGTCGTTTTGAATATCTACAATCATTGTTAGATGATCTCAATATAAATTACGAAGTTGATTCAACAATGGTTCGTGGACTTGATTATTATAACCATACTATTTTTGAATTTATGGTAACTGATCCTGCATTCGACAATAAAGAAATCACTGTTTTGGCTGGTGGCCGTTACAATGGTCTTGTTGAAGAACTTGGTGGACCAGAAACACCAGGTATCGGATTTGGACTTGGTGTGGAACGTTTAATGTTGTTACTTAAGGATGAGGATATTCCAAGTCAAAATACTTTGGATGTTTACTTGGTGACAATTGGGGAAAAAGCTGAACGTGCTTCAGTGAAGATTCTTTCTAACTTGCGTAGAGCAGGTTTTGTTGCGGATAAGGATTATCTACAAAGAAAAATTAAAGCTCAATTCAAGACGGCCAATAATTTGAATGCTAAATACACTGTAACTATTGGTGATACAGAGTTAGAAAATGATACAGCTAATGTTAAAAACATGGCAACTGGTGAACAAGTTAGTGTATCATTGGAAAACTTAGCCGAAGAATTGAAAAAAATCGAGGGATAAATATGGAAGAAAGAACAGATTATTGTGGCAATATTACTGAAAAGTATGTTGGTCAAAAAGTTTCTCTAGACGGTTGGGTTCAACGTCGTCGTGATTTAGGTGGATTAGTATTCGTCGATCTACGAGATTATAAAGGAATTGTTCAATTAGTATTTAATACTGATCATCAAGACGTACTTGATGTGGCTGAAACATTGAGATCAGAATATGTTATCAATGTAATCGGTACAGTTAGACTTCGTGGCGAGGGTGCTACAAATGATGAAATGACAACTGGTAAGGTTGAAGTTGTTGTTGAAAAAGTTGAAATTCTTAATAAATCATTGACACCACCATTTGAAATTAAAGATGATATCGATTCATCTGAAGAAACTAAGTTAAAGTATCGTTACCTTGACTTACGTAGACCTGAGATGCAAAAAGCAATCAGAACTCGTGCACAAATCAAGCATTCAGTTAACGAATATCTATATGACAATGGTTTTATTGACATTGAAACACCAAATCTAACACCATCAACACCAGAAGGTGCTCGTGATTATCTTGTTCCTTCACGTGTTTACCCTGGACGTTTCTTTGCACTTCCACAATCACCACAATTGTTCAAACAATTGTTGATGGTCGGTGGTTTTGATCGTTACTTCCAATTGGCTCATTGTTTCCGTGATGAAGATCTTCGTGGTGATCGTCAACCAGAATTTACACAAATTGATATTGAAACTTCATTCATGAACAAGAAAGAAATTCAAACCGTTACTGAAGGACTTATTGCTCGTGTCATGAAGGATGAAAAAGGTATTGAAGTTAAAACTCCATTCCCAAGAATTGACTGGGACGATGCTATGGATCGTTATGGTTCAGATAAACCAGATGTTCGTTTTGGTATGGAATTACAAAACTTAAACGATGTTTTGAAAGATACTGAATTTAAAGTCTTTAAGAATACTATTGATAATGGTGGTCAAGTTAAGGCTATCGTTGTTAAAAATGCCGCTGATAAATATTCACGTAAGAATATCGAAAGTTATCAAGAATATATCAAGCGTTTTGGTGCTAAGGGACTTGCTTGGTTCAAGTACAATGACGATGATATGACAGGTGGGGTATCTAAGTTTATCAAGGATCACAAAGATGCTCTTGTTGATCGTCTAGGCCTTGAAAATAATGACTTAGTACTATTTGTTGCCGATAAGAAAAAAGTTGTTGCTGACGCTTTAGGTTATTTGAGAAAAGCAATTGCTAAGGAACAACACTTGTATGATCCAAATGAATTTGCCTTTATCTGGGTTGTTAACTGGCCATTGTTTGAATATGATGAAGGAATCCAACGCTGGACTGCTGCTCATCATCCATTCACAATGCCAAATGAAGAAGATGTTCACTATCTAAATGATGGTGAAGATCCTCATAAAGCTTATGCCCAAAGTTATGATATTGTCTTGAATGGTTATGAACTTGGTGGTGGATCAATCCGTATTCACGATTACAAGATTCAAGAGAAGATGCTTAAAGCATTGAACTTTACTAAGGAAAAAGCCTATGAACAATTTGGCTTCTTACTAGATGCTTTACAATATGGTTGTCCACCACATGGTGGTTTGGCTATTGGTTTGGATAGATTTGCTATGCTTCTTTCAGGTAAGGATAATATCAGAGATGTTATTGCTTTCCCTAAGAACTCAAATGCTACAGAACCAATGACACACGCTCCACTTGAAGTTGCAAAACAACAATTGGATGATTTAGGTATTGAAGTAAGTAAAAAAGACTAGAGAGCAAAGTAACCGTGGTAATGATCTAAAATGATCATTACCACGGTTATTTGTTTTCAACTGAAAATGAAAAGCCTATGAAAGTATAATATTTTTATATCCAGATATTTCATTGCAATATAATAGTTTATTGTTGTAAACTTAGAACAATATTAGAAAATTATTTAAATTGTGTACAATTTAACAATCTAACCAATTGTGGGAGTATGCTTTTGAGCATATTTCTAGATTTAATATTTCTGATGTTTATACTTAAACCTGTAGTAATAGAGAAGGAGTGTTTTTTATGGCAGAGTATAAGAAAAATTTAGAGGGTTTATCTAATGAGGAATTAGATGTAACTCAAAATGCAGCAACAGAGCGTCCATTTAGTGGAAAGTACGATGACTTTTACCAAAAGGGTATTTATGTTGATATCGCAAGTGGTGAACCTCTATTCTCATCAGCTAAAAAATATGATGCTGGTTGTGGTTGGCCTTCATTTAGTGAACCAATTGCTAAATTAAAGGAAAAACGTGATACTAGATTAAGTAGAGAAAGAACCGAAGTAAGAAGTGAAAATGCTGATTCTCATTTAGGTCATGTTTTCACTGATGGACCACAAGAATTAGGTGGCTTAAGATACTGTATTAATTCAGCAGCCTTGAAATTTATCCCATATGAAGAAATGGATGAAAAAGGATACTCAGACTATAAGAAATACGTCGAAGAGGGAGATGCAGAATAATGAAAAAAGAAACTGCAATTTTTGCTGGGGGCTGTTTCTGGTGTATGGTTAGCCCTTTTGACCAACAACCTGGTATTATTTCTGTTATTTCCGGTTATACTGGTGGTCATGTCGTTAATCCAACTTATGAACAAGTATGTACTGGTACCACGGGCCATACTGAAGCTGTTAAGATAACTTATGACGCCGATGTTATTTCATATCAACAATTAGTTGAAACATACTGGCAAGTCGCTGATCCAACTGATGCTATGGGTCAGTTTCAGGATCGTGGCGACAACTACCGCCCAGTAATTTATTATGCCAATGAAGAACAAAAAGTCGTTGCTGAAAAATCTAAAGAAGACTTAGCTAAATCTGGAGAATTCGATGATCCTATTGTGACGCAAATTCTTCCTGCTGAGCCATTTTATGACGCTGAAGACTACCACCAAGACTTTTACAAAAAGAATCCTTTAAGATATGAACTTGAAGAAAGCGGCGGTCGTGGGGAATTTATTAAAAAACATCAGAAATAATCTAAATGTTTGATCATTTGTGCTAATATGTTTAGGTAACTTAAGACAATTAGGAGAACTTTTAGCATGGGTGAATTAGATAAGTTGATCGAAAGACATCAATACTTATCCAAAGTTTCAGTAGCATTTTTATATTCAATTGCTGTGTCGGTTGCGGTTAACATGTTTTGGACACCAGGTGGAATTTATGGTTCTGGTGTAACTGGTGCCGCTCAGCTGATTTCAACAATTTCACATCGATGGCTGCCGTTTAATTTATCGACGGCGGTAATGTATTTTGCATTGAATGCGCCACTGTTTGTGTTATCCTGGCGAAAAATTGATCACAAGTTTACTGTTTTTACAGTGATTGCGGTAGCTTTGGCCAGTACGATGATGCATTTGTTGCCGCCAATCAAAATCACTGCTGATCCGTTAGTGTGTGCAATTTTTGGTGCTGTAGCTAATGGATTTGGTACGGGGATGGCATTAAGAAATGGTATTTCAACTGGTGGAATTGATATCTTAGGAATTATTTTGCGTAAGAAAACTGGTAAAAGTGTAGGAACGATTAATATTATGTTTAATATCTTTATCGTTGCTTGTGCTGGTTTCTTGTTTGGTTGGGTACATGCTTTGTATAGTGCGGTCAGTATTTTTATTAACGGTCAAGTTATCGATATGATCTATAATAAAGATCAAAAACTTCAAGTTATGATTGTTACTTCCAAACCTAAGAATGTTATTACGCAAATTCAAAATGAAATGAGACGTGGTATTACGATCGTGCATGATGCCGAGGGTGCTTATAAACATGAAGAGAAAACGATTCTGTTTACAGTTATCTCACGTGCTGAGTTACATGATTTAGAGACTGCGATGATTAATTCAGATCCGCATGCGTTTGTCAGTGTCACGGATACTGTCAAAGTCATGGGACGATTTTACCAGGCTCATATATATTAAAAAGGACAAAACCGTTTGGTTTCGTCTTTTTTTTTGTCGAAATTACTTGCCCATGTTTGACGATATGACTTAAGAATAATACTTTATATTTGCTGTTAATGTCATAATATTGATTGATTTTAGTATTAAAAGTGCCTTTTTTGCTTGTCGCTGTAATTAAAAAAAGATTGATTAAGAATAAATATTTTATTAATTAAATAATATTGTTGTAACTATCCTTGATATATCAATATACAATGCAATCTTGATTTGTAGAAAATTTTCTGCATACAAATGAAATTTATAAAATATTTGCCACTTACAAAATGTTTTATAAAAGAGATATTTAATAATTCTTTATGTTGTATACTTCTGATGACGAAGGGATTGATATTTGTATGTTTTATTTTGGGAAGAAAATAAATATTTATAATGTAAATTATCGATTGTTTTTTGTGTTAATTAGTACTTTTTTAATAGCAACAATTTTTTTAAATAATAATCAAACAGTCAAAGCGGATACCACAATTGGCATTCATAAAATGATGACTATAAATAATGATTTGACGACTAACAAAAGTACGACTTCTTTATTACTCACACCATTAACGACGACTATTGTTAGTAGCGGTAAAGATGGCACTTGTACGTGGGATATTGATGGTGATGGTAAATTAACAATTCATGCTGGGGTTTTAGCAGATGGTCAAGGAAGCTGGATTTCATATGCTAGTTCAATTACTAGTGTTTCTGTTGATAAAGGGGTCAGTATTTTAGGTACGAGTGGGGATTATGGGCCATTCTCGGGATTGACTAATGTTAAAACTATTGACGTTACAAATTTGGATGTTTCTAACGCTACTACCTTAAAAGCCTTTTTTAGAAATGACTCTAATCTAACTCAAATCAGTGGTTTGAATACTTGGAATACCTCAAAATGTACAGATATGAGCTATTTATTTATAAATGATAAGTCACTGACTAGTATGGATATATCTAAGTTTGATACCTCTAATGTAACAAACTTAAGTTATACATTTTCTGGTGTTGATTTCACAAAGGGTGATTCCGATGAGATTAAAAATTGGAATGTTTCAAAAGTGAATATAATGAATTATTTGTTTAAAAATACAGTTTTTGATTCATTAGATTTAAGCAATTGGAATATTTCCAGTGTAACCAAAATGGATGGTATGTTTTCAGGTGATAATAACATTGATAAAGTGAAGAATATTGCTGATTGGAATACATCAAAAGTAACTAGTATGAGTAGTATGTTTAGTAATACTAAAGAGACTGATTTATCTTTTCTTGAAAATTGGGATGTTTCTAATGTCAAAGATATGAATTATATGTTTTCAGGAAATTCTAATTTAACGGGACTGGATATTTCTAAATGGAAAACAACTAGCCTTTCCAATGCAGGGTATATGTTTTATAACTCTCATTTATTAAATGAGGATAATTTAAAAGGGTATCAAACATTGGTAACCGATAAGGTTACCAATATGGCAGGAATGTTTAGTTTTACGAGTTTTAAGACTATTGATTTGTCTAAATATGATACATCCAGTATTAAGTCAATGGATTATCTTTTTATCGGTGCAAGTAATTTAAAGAAGGTAATTGGAGATTTTGATACTAGCTCGGTGACTAGCATGAATTATATGTTCAAAGGGACCAATCTTAGTGATACTAGTGAATTCAATATCGCCGACTGGGATACTTCCAAAGTAACATCAATGAATAATATGTTTGCTGACGCAGAAATATTTGATATGAATTTTTTGAAAAATTGGAATACTAATTCCTTGACCAGTATGAGTTCAATGTTTTCGGGGTTTAGTGGTGCAACAACAATCCCTTTGCAAAATTGGAATGTTTCAAAAGTTACAAGTTTTTCCAAAACCTTTTATAACGCAAAAACATTAACTGATTTGCCAATAGAAAATTGGGATACTTCTAATGCAAAAGATTTTAATTCTATGTTTAGTTCGATGACCAGTTTGGAAACACTAGATCTTTCAAATTTTGATACTACTAAAGCTGCCGATGTTGTTTCAACTAATGAAACTGAAAATAGTAATGTTGATAATATTTTTACTAATGATACTTCCCTTTGGAAAATAGAGCTAGGTCCAAAAGTGGTATTACGAACGTCATCAGGAATTCCTGCGCCGGTTTCAGGAACGGCTATTTCGGGTACATCTTATAAAGCAGATAGTGATAGATGGCAAGAGGTCGATAAAGTGAATGGAGGTACTGATCATGTACCGGTCGGTGATTTGATAACTAATGAGGCAATTATGAAGAAATTCTCTTCACCTGGAAGTTCTGCCGTCACTTATGTTTGGCAACAGCAACCTAAAACTGACATATTTTTGGAGGTGCCCGACATAGAGTTTGGGAATGTTTCAAGTTATTCAGGCTTGGTTTATCGAAAGATAAATGAATTTTCTATAGAGATCACGAATGATAATTATCCAGAAGAGGCTATGCAGTCATCTTTATCAGTTTCAATGGAAAAGCCTCTGACGGATGTTTCTGATAATACAAAAACTTTAAATAATGTACTGATTTTTAAGGGTACTGGTAATGATAATGTTCTTTCATCAGAACCAACCGAAATTTATGATGGGAAAATTGGTGTGGGAACCAATGATTTGAAGTGGGATAGGTATCATGGTGTTTTACTAAATATGAATAATGATAAGTATGCATTGAATGGTAATTATTCGACAACCTTAGATTGGACCCTTACGAGTAGTATTTAAAATCCTTATTGATAGCAATTGAGTATCTTTGATTCTTTAACCTACGATGATGTTCTATTCTGTTGAATCTGAAATGATGCCCTCAACTGAAACATTTTTAATGTTATTATTTTTTGTGTTAGGTTCGGTGCTTGTGTTTTAATACGAGAATAATAAGGTATAGAATTTAACTTATCTGATTTGTTAAAGAGGGAGAAATTTAAATGATAATTGGTTCACACGTTGCCATGAAGGCACCTAAAATGTTAGCAGGTTCTGCTAGAGAAGCCCATAGTTACGGCGCTAATGCAATGATGATTTTTACAGGTGCACCGCAGAACACACGTCGTAAAGATGTTTCAGAAATGAATATTCCAGAAGGCCAACGCTTATTAAAACTTTATGGGATTGACCATGTTATTGGTCATGCACCATATATCGTTAATTTGGGCAATACAGTAAAACCGGAAAATCTTAAATTTGGAATTTCCTTTATGCATGACGAAATAAAGCGTGCTGATGCATTAGGGATTGAGGCGCTAAGCTTTCATCCAGGGGCACACTTGAAGCAGGGACCAGATGTTGCGCTTAAACAAATTGGGCAAGCTCTGAATGAAGCGATTGATCCTAATCAAAAAGTTTCCATTGCAATTGAGACAATGGCTGGTAAAGGTACAGAGGTCGGTACAAGTTTTGAACAGTTGGCTGAAATCTTTGATAATTGTGCTAATAACAGCAAATTATCAGTGACGATGGATACTTGTCACATGAGTGATGCGGGCTATGATGTTAAAAATGATTTTGATGGCGTTCTTAATGAATTTGATCATATTATTGGATTAGATAAATTATCGGTAATTCATTTGAATGATTCTAAAAATGAACTTGGTTCACATAAAGATCGTCATGAAGATATTGGCTTTGGAACAATTGGTTTTGATGCTCTAAATTATGTAGCTCATCATCCACAACTGGAGAACGTTCCTAAAATTATGGAAACACCTTATGTTAAAAAAGATGAGAATGACAAAAAAGGAATCGCACCTTTCAAGCCAGAAATTGAAATGCTTCGTGCAGGTAAGTTTGATCCAGAAATGAAAGAAAAACTGATTCAAAACAATTAAAAAAGCTAACTCAATTGAGTTAGCTCTTCTTATATCCATTGAAATTTAATTGTTCCATGATAATAGCAGCTGTTTCCTCAATTGAACGATCAGCCACATTGATCACAGGACAGCCTAATTTTTCATAAATCTTATTTGAGTAGTCTAATTCTTTTTGAATTTCATCTTCTTCAGAATAAGTAGTGTTAGCATCTAAACCATAAGCAATCATTCTTTGACGACGAATTTTTTGCAAAACGTTCATATCATTAGTTAATCCAACTATCTTATGTGGATCAACGGCCCATAATTCGTCTGGAATAGCCAATGAGGGACCTATTGGTAAATTGGCTACCTTGATGTTTTTATTGGCGAGATAGAGTGATAGAGGCGTTTTAGAGGTTCTGGAGATACCCAAGAGAACTAAATCAGCTTCTAAGAAACCTTTGGGGTTTTGACCATCATCATTAGTTACAGTGAATTCCATGGCAGAGATCATGTCAAAGTAATCTTTATCCAATTCATGTAAAAGTCCCTTTTTACGCAAAGGCTTTTGATGAACCATTTGGGAGAAAGTACCGATGATTGGATTTAAAATATCGTAATAAACTAGATGATTGTCCTGACAAAATTCATTGATGACATTACAAATTTCAGTTGAGACAATTGTGTGTAGAATGACCGCTTGCTTCTCTTTTGCCAAATTTAGGATGTTCTCTAGCTGCGGATTATTTTTTACGAATGGATATTTAGTATAAGTTGTATCCATGTTGGGGAACTGTGCAAATGCTGCTTTAGCAACTCTCAGAGCCGTTTCACCGACACCATCAGATAGGACGAAGACGTTTAATTTCTCTTTCATAATAAATTCCTCCAAAAAAATGTAAAAAAAGATTTGAACATTATCTTCTTTTTGTTATAATAACATATGAACTGCAAGAGCAATAGACAGTTACGTTAGAAT
Source organism: Companilactobacillus kimchii DSM 13961 = JCM 10707 (assembly GCF_001435445.1). Lineage (GTDB taxonomy): Bacteria > Bacillota > Bacilli > Lactobacillales > Lactobacillaceae > Companilactobacillus > Companilactobacillus kimchii. The sequence goes on from NZ_AZDH01000017.1 coordinate 98,266, forward strand.
GCGGAAGGAGGGATTATCATATGGCAAAAACCGTCGTTCGTGAAAACGAGTCGCTTGATGATGCTCTTCGTCGATTCAAACGTTCTGTTTCAAAGAGTGGTACACTTCAAGAATATAGAAAACGTGAGTTTTACGAAAAGCCAAGTGTCAAGAGAAAGTTAAAGTCAGAGGCTGCTCGCAAGCGCAACAAGAAACGTCGTTAATAGTTTCTTTTAAGGTTAAGACAATTTAAATTGTTTTAACCTTTTTTTTGTCAAAAAAATTCAGCTTTGTGATATCATTCAAGGTAAGATGGAGGTTCGTTTTTATTGACAGAAAAAGTTGAACAAAGTAAAGAAAGCATTCAAATCAAAAATCCTCAAAACGCAATCAGCCTTTTTGGTGTAAATGACAGTAACTTGCATTTAATTGAAGAAGGATTAAATGTTGAAATTCATGCGTTTGGCGATCGTTTAGACGTTACGGGTGCAGAGGACAATGTTAAGCATGCTGTAAATCTTCTAAATAAATTCATGGAATTAATCAACAGTGGTGTAACTCTAGGGTCAGCCGATATTGTAAGTGGGCTAAAGATGGATGAACGTGGTACATTGGATTATTTTGGTGACTTATATAAAGACGAGTTAATCAAAGATTTCAGTGGTAAACCAGTTCGTGTACGTAATTTTGGTCAGAGACAATATGTCAATGCCATTAATCATAATGACATTACTTTTGGTATTGGACCTGCTGGTACTGGTAAAACTTATTTAGCCGTTGTTATGGCTGTGGCCGCTTTGAAACAAGGTAAGGTTCAAAGAATCATCCTCACTAGACCCGCTGTCGAAGCCGGAGAGAGTTTAGGCTTTTTACCAGGTGATCTTAAAGAAAAAGTTGATCCATACATGAGACCTATCTACGATGCCTTGTATGCCATTTTAGGATCCGATCATACTAGTCGTTTACTTGAAAGAGGCGTGATTGAAGTTGCACCTTTGGCTTATATGAGAGGTCGTACGCTGGATGAATCATTTGTCATCCTGGATGAAGCTCAGAATACTACTAGAGAACAAATGAAGATGTTCTTAACACGTTTAGGTTTTGATTCTAAAATGATTGTTAATGGTGATATTTCTCAAATCGATTTGCCTGGTCACACTCGTAGTGGCTTGATCCAAGCACAATCAGTTTTAAAGAATTTGCCACACATTGAATTTGTTAACTTCACATCAGCTGATGTTGTGAGACATCCGGTTGTTGCTGAAATTATTGACGCTTATGAGGATTCAGATAAAAAAGAAAAATAATATTGGGGAATTATTATGGACTTAGAAATTTTTAATGATGATAATTTGATCGACAAGGATAGAGAAAATTGGGTGAAAGATATTGTTCAATTTACTTTTAATCAATTGGAATTAAAGGAAAATACACAACTATCGATTCATTTTGTAACTAAAGATGGTATTCATGATATTAATAAAGAGTATCGTAATGTTGATCGTGCGACTGATGTTATTAGTTTTGCCATTAATGATGGTGAGGATTCACTAGATTATCTAGAGAATCAAATTCCTGATTTACCAGTTGATTTAGGTGACTTGTTCATTAGTACTGAGATTGTAGCAGAACATGCTAAAGACTATGAACATTCATTTGATCGTGAGTTGGGTTATACAATTGTGCATGGAATTCTTCACTTGAATGGTTATGACCATATCAAGAAAGAAGACGAGAAAGTCATGATTGGTTTACAAGAAAAGATTTTGGGTGCTTATGGTTTAGAAAAATAAAATTAGGAGAGTGGGTAATTGTATTTTGATTGCCTGCTCTTATTTTTTTATTTTGAAAAATAAGTGAGCTTTTACTTTTTAGTTTGCTTAATCTCTTGTATTATAAACATAGTAGAAATACAAAAAGGAGACTGAAACTAGTGGAAATTAACGAACAGCAGCTATTTGATATTGCTGATAAGGCTATGCAAAATGCTTATGCTCCTTATTCTCATTATCAGGTTGGCGCAGCAATTCTTTGTGATAACGACAAAGTTTATTCTGGTGTTAACGTCGAAAATGCTTCATTTGGTTTAACTAATTGTGCCGAGAGAACAGCTATCTTTAAGGCTGTTTCTGAAGGTGCTAAGAAGGTTAAGGCAATTGTAATTACTAATGGGACCAAAGAGATGTCAAAACCCTGTGGAGCTTGTCGTCAAGTGATGAGTGAATTTATGGGACCAGATGATATTGTTTTCTTAGCTAATAATCGTAATGATTATAAGAAATATACTTTCAAAGAAATTTTGCCACTAGCATTCAGTGATGAGGATATGAATTAATATGGATAATAAAAATTATAAATCAGGTTTTGTAGCAATTATTGGACGCCCAAATGTTGGTAAATCAACATTTATGAATCGTATTATTAAAGAACAAATTGCTATTACATCACCTAAAGCACAAACAACACGTAACAAGATTCAAGGAATTTTTACTGATGATGAACGTCAGATTATTTTCTTGGATACACCAGGAATTCATAAACCACATAATGATTTGGATCAATATATGGATAAAGCTGCTATTTCAGCTCTTAAAGAAGTTGATGCCGTACTATTCATGACAGAAGCCGGAGAAAAAGCTGGCCCTGGGGATAAATTTATCATTGAGGAATTAAAGAAAGTTAAGGCTCCAGTTTTCTTAATTCTAAACAAGATCGATTTGATCAATCCCGATGAAATGATGCCACAAATCGACGAATACAAAGATTTGATGGACTTTGCTGAAGTTATTCCAATTTCTGCAACCAATGGTAACAATGTTGATGATTTGATCGATTCTTTGACAAAGGCTTTGCCAGTTGGACCACAATATTATGCTGATGACCAAATTACTGATCACCCAGAATACTTTATTGTCGGTGAATTGATTCGTGAAAAGATTTTGGAAGATACACGTGATGAGATTCCTCACTCAATTGCGGTTGTGGTTGAATCGATGAATCAACGTAGTGCTGCTGGTAAACTTCAAATTGAGGCTTATATTTACGTTGAACGTGATAGTCAAAAACCTATTGTTATTGGGCGTGGCGGTTCTATGTTGAAGAATATTGGTATTGGTTCACGTATTAAGATTGAACATTTGTTAGGTGAGAAGATCAATTTGAAGCTTTGGGTACGTGTTAAGAAAAATTGGCGTGATGATCCAGCCTTTTTAGCTAGTGCTGGTTATTCATTGAAGGACTTGAATAATTAATGCATCAAACGGCAACTAATTTCTTTGGAATTGTTGTACGACGTCAACGTTATAAAGAACGGGATGCTTTGGTCACAATTCTGACGAAAGAATATGGTTTTAGAACTTTTTTGGTTCGTAGTACACAAAATTCTAAATCAAAAATATCAGGCTCGGTGATTACCTTTTCATATGGTGAATACTCAGGTGTAGTTCGGGATGATGGTCTGTCGTACTTGAATTCAGCTAGTAATATCAAACAATTTGATGAAATCGTACAAGATATTGAATTGAATGCCTATGCTACTTTTCTATTTGATTTGTACCATGAAGCCTTTATTGATGATCCCGTACCAGATAGATGGTATCGAGAACTTTTTAAGGCTTTGCTGTACATTGATAATGGTTATGATGCACAGATCATTGTCAATATCATGCAAATGAAGCTATTGGATGCTTTTGGAGTTAAACCCAATATGGATGCTTGTGTAGTTGGCGGTGAAACTGAAGGAGTCTTTGACTTTTCAGTTCTTTTAGGTGGATTGATTTGTTCAAATCACTTTGATAACGATATTCATCGCTTACATATTCCAAAACGGATCATCTACTTTTTGCGTCTGTTTAGCAAAATCAGTTTGGATCAGGTCGGCAAGATTGAAATCAAAGAAAATAATAAAGATTTGATTCAACATGCGATTGATGCTATTTATTTAGGCACAGTTGGATATTATCCTAAAAGTAAAACTTTTATCGACAAAATGAAGCGTTGGCGCTTTTAGCCAATTGACAATCTTTATGAAAATGGTTATATTTGTAAATGTGAAAACAGCGACAGGGGATGGTGGAAGCCCTGACTAAGATTTATGGCGTATAATTTTCATTTGAATATAAAAGAGCAGGACTTTGTCCTGAATTAGGGTGGAACCGCGAATAATCGTCCCTTGCAGAAAGTGCCTAAGTGTACACTGCAAGGGATTTTTTTGTGCTTCGCCTGAAGGGAGAAAACATGGTTAAGAAGTTAAATATACAAGATATGATTCTTACTCTTCAAAAATTTTGGGGTAGTAAGGGCTGCATGTTAATGCAAGCATATGATACAGAAAAAGGTGCCGGAACAATGAGTCCATACACATTTTTACGTGCAATTGGACCAGAACCATGGAATGCTGCCTACGTTGAACCATCAAGACGTCCAGCTGATGGTCGTTATGGTGAAAATCCTAACCGTTTATACCAACATCATCAATTCCAAGTAGTTATGAAACCAGCTCCAGAAAACATTCAAGAATATTATTTAGATTCATTACGTGCTTTAGGTATTGAACCACTAGAACATGATATTCGTTTCGTTGAAGATAACTGGGAGAACCCATCAATGGGTTGTGCCGGTGTTGGTTGGGAAGTTTGGCTTGATGGTATGGAAGTTTCTCAATTTACATACTTCCAACAAGTCGGAGGACTTCAATGTCATCCAACAACTAGTGAAATTACTTATGGTGTTGAACGTCTAGCATCATATATTCAAGATGTAAATTCCGTTTATGACCTTGAATGGGGCGACGGCGTTTTGTACGGTGATATCTTTAAAGAGCCAGAATATGAACATTCAAAATACTCATTTGAAGAAAGTAATCAAGATATGCTTTTCAAATTCTTTGATGAATATGAGAAAGAAGCTAACCGTTTGATGGATCTAGGTTTGGTTCATCCGGCTTATGATTACATCTTGAAGTGTTCACATACATTTAACTTGTTAGATGCTCGTGGTGCTGTTTCTGTTACTGAACGTGCTGCTTTCTTATCACGTATTAGAAAGATGGCTCATAAGGTTGCTAAGGCCTTTGTCGAGGAAAGAAAGAAACGTGGCTTCCCACTTCTAGCAAACAGTCAAGCAAAGGAGAACGAAAATGACTAAAAATTACTTATTAGAAATTGGATTGGAAGAAATGCCAGCCCATGTTGTAACTAAGAGTGTTAATCAATTTGCTCAAAGGGCAGAGAAATTTCTTAAAGAAAATCGTATTTCTTTTGATTCAATTGAAAAGTTTTCTACCCCTAGAAGATTGACAATCCTAGTTAAAGGTATTGCTGATAAACAAACTGATATTGATGTTAAAGCTAAAGGTCCATCTAAAAAGATTGCCCAAGATGCTGATGGTAATTGGACAAAAGCTGCACAAGGATTTGCTCGTGGACAAGGTATGACACCAGATGATATCTTCTTTGAAGAACTAAAAGGTGTTGAATATGCCTATATTCAAAAACATGAAGATGGTCAAAAAGTTGAAGATGTATTGAGCCATATGGATGAAGTTATTAAAGCTATCACATTCCCTACAAGAATGCGTTGGGGTTCATATGATTTCGAATATATCCGTCCAATTCACTGGTTGGTATCTCTACTTGATACTGAAGAAGTACCAGTTAAGATTCTTGATATCACTTCTGGACGTATGACTCGTGGACACAGATTCTTAGGTGAAGATGTTGAAATCGATGATGCTAAGAACTATGTTGAAAAATTGAGATCACAATCTGTTATCGTTGATGCTAAAGAACGCAAACAAATTATTTCTGACCAAATCAGTAAAATTGCTACTGACAATAGTTGGGACATTGACGTTGATGCCGACCTATTGGAAGAGGTTAATAATTTAGTTGAATTCCCAACAACTTTCTACGGCTCATTCGATAAGAAATATTTGGAAATCCCTGAAGAAGTTCTAATCACTTCAATGAAGGATAACCAAAGATACTTCTACGTACGTGACCAAAGTGGGAAATTGGCTCCTTACTTTATCGGTGTTAGAAATGGTAATACAGAACATATCGAAAATGTTATTCGTGGTAATGAAAAGGTCCTTGTTGCTCGTCTAGAAGATGCTGATTTCTTCTTTAAGGAAGATCAAAAGAAGACAATTGCTGACTACGTTGAAAAACTTAAATCAGTTAACTTCCACGTTAAAATCGGTACAATGTATGAAAAAATGGCTCGTGTTCACCAAATTGCTGAACATTTGGCTAAATTATTCAAACTAGATGAAACTGAAACTAAAGACTTGCTACGTGCTAGTGATATTTACAAGTTTGATCTAGTAACAAGCATGGTTGATGAATTCCCAGAGCTACAAGGTGTTATGGGTGAAAAGTATGCTGAAATTATGGGCGAAACAGAAGCTGTTGCTCATGCCGTTCGTGAACACTACATGCCAATTTCAGCCGAAGGTGAAGTGCCTGCAAGTAAAGTTGGTGCAGCTTTAGCTATTGCTGATAAATTAGACTCATTAGTTACTTTCTATGCAGTTGATTTGATTCCTAGTGGTTCAAATGATCCATATGCATTGCGCCGTCAAGCTTATGGTATCGTTAGAATTCTTAACCAATATCAATGGTCATTGAATTTGAATGATCTTCAAGATTACTTAAAAGCTAACTTAACAGTTCCTGCTAAATTAGACTTAAGCAAGCATGAAAAAGATATTGATGACTTCATGATCGACCGTGTACGTCAACTATTGAAACAACAAGCTGTTCGTGGAGATATTATCGATGCTGTTGCCGGCGGTTCAAATGTTGATCCAATCGCTATGATTGACGTTGCCAAAGTGCTACAAAATCATATTTCTGATGATGACTTCAAAGTTGTCATGGAAGCATTAGGTAGAATTGTTAACTTATCTAAGAAAGCTAAGTTTGGTTATTCAGACGATTTGACAGTTGACGATTCATTGTTTGAAAACCCATCAGAAGCTAAGTTAAAAGAACAAGTAGCTAAAGTTAGTGATGATAATGCTGAAGATCTATTCAAACAATTAGCAGCTCTACGTCCAACAATTGATTCATACTTCGATGAGAATATGATCATGGCTAAGGATGAAAAGGTTAAGAATAACCGTTTAACACAATTGGTTATTGCTAACAACTTGATTGCTAAGCTTGGTGATCTTTCTAAGATCGTTACAAAATAGAAATGTAATATGTATTAACTAAATAAAGCCGCAGTGTTCATTAAGAACATTGTGGCTTTATTTTAGTTTCTGTAAAAAATCTATATATTCTCTAATTACGTAGTCGATACAATATCCTAATGAAAGATAAGAAACTACATCACGATTTCTTATAGGATTTGGAATTGGTGTGGAGTAATAAAATAAGTTATACGTGGCTAAAGAGGCGAGAGTGTTGTCAGAGAAAGGCGTCATGCTAATGATAGGAACCTGATTTAGACATAATAGTTTAGTTCCTTCAATTACATTTCTTGATTCACCACTAATAGAGGCTATCCAAATACAGTCGGTGGATTTTATAACAGGCTGTACGGACTCGAATTCACTTCGTCCTGAAAGAAATATAACGGGAACGTTAACAAGTAGCATTAAGTTTCTTGATAATTCACGCATATAGTTAGCTTGACTATGTCCAGTTCCGTAGACATAAATAGCTGTAGAATTTTTTAATAAATGATTGATGGAATCAAAACTTGTTTGAATCAACATACTATTTGTTTTAGAAATATCAATTTTTTGCTGATTTATAACTCTATATTGAGGGGAATCAGCCTTTTCTTCGATACTGGATTTTAAATCATATCTGAGCTCAGCAAAATCAGTGTAACCAATCTTTTTGACGAGTTTAGAAATGAATGAACTTGAATAGTGTATTTTCTTTGCCAATTCAGAAATCGTAAGACCATTTATTTCAGATTGATGCTGGTGAATATATTCAATGACATTCTTCTCGTTCTCTGTTAGTGGGTGGGTTAAATTAACTATTCTTTGATCAAAATTGTTTACAGCCATATAGAGTATCCCTTTTATCTATTTTCCAAGATGGAATATATTTTGTTAAGTACGAATAAATGAATCAAAGTACCTGGTTTAATGCAGTAAAAAATGTATAAAATATTTTCCAAATTGGAAAATTATCATATATTCGGAACAATCATTACTAACTATTGTAATCGATTACATCACTAATGAGTAGTGATATTCTGAATTTGTAATCAAGAAATAATTCATTATGTCTTTTAGGGAGGATATAATATATGGGCAAGAAAATGGAGTCTTTTACTAATAAAGTACAAAGTTCTATGGGTAAATTTGCTTCTAATAAGTTATTGTCAGCTATTTCGAATGGGATGATTAGACTTTTACCAGTTACGATGGTTGGCTCAGTTTGTGCAATTTTAGGTAATCTAGGTTTTCCTGGATATCAAGATTATGTTAATAAAATTGGGTTAGGTTCAATCTTTTCAATGGGCGTTCAGATGACTACAAACCTCATATCAATTTATGTGTTGGTTTCTTTAGCCTATGAGTTTTCCAAAAAGTTGAACGGTTCTAAGATTAATTCAATCCTATTATCTGTCATGAGTTTCTTCTTATTGACACCGATCAGTAATATTAAGATTAAGGGAAACGATATTGTAGGTTTAGATCTTTCATACTTAGGTTCTAAAGGTATGTTCGTTGCAATGATTGTTTCGCTTAGTGTAACTTGGTTTTATTGTTTACTGGAAAGAAAGCATATCACAATTAAAATGCCAGATAGCGTTCCTCCAGCAGTATCCAATTCGTTTACAGCTCTAGTACCGGCATGGATAATTGCAGGAATTATACTTGTTATTAATGGAATGCTTCGTGCCACTTCTTTTGGAGATATTCATAATTTGATTTATACAATCGTACAAACTCCGCTGGAACATTTAGGCGGTTCAATTTGGGCCTTGTTATTCATTCTATTCTTTTCAGAGTTCTTATGGTTCTTTGGTATTCACGGGAGTATGGCTACTTCAGCAATTATTTATACTCTATACCAACCACTTGAATTACAGAATTTAGCAGCTTATACAGCAGGACAAGCACTACCTAATATTTTAACTAAAACCTTTATTGACGTTATGAAAGGACCTCGTCATTTTGCATTAGCAATTCTATTATTATTCTTGTGTCATAGTCATCATATGAAATCGGTTGGTAAGGTTGCCATTGTTCCAGCATTCTTTGGTATCAGTGAACCTATGAAGTTTGGTATCCCGATGGTTCTTAATCCAATACTGTTTATTCCTATGACATTGTCACCAGTAATATCTGTTGGACTTGCATACGTAGCTACATCATTAAATTTAATTCCACGTATGACAGGTATTACCTTCCCTTGGAATATTCCAGTAATCTCCGGGTTAGTTGTGGGAGATTGGCGTACGGCCATCTTACAAGTTTTACAATTATTGATTGCAATGGCTCTTTATTATCCGTTTATTAAAATTCTTGATAGACAAAGCTTAGAACAAGAAGCTGCTCAAGCTGAAAAGGAGTAGGACATGATTGAACAAAATAATACGCATTTTATATCATTGCAGGGAACTTTCAATACTAGAGATTTAGGTGGTTATCAAACGGAATCTGGAAAATATGTCAAAAAAAATCGTCTTTTTAGGTCTGACGATTTATATAAACTCACTATTTCTGACATTAAGTGGTTTGAAGACCATGGATTAACTACTGTAATTGATTTCCGAAACTTTAATGAAAGAAAGAACCGACCAGATAAAATAATCAAGGGTGTAAAATATTATGACCTTTCTCCAGATGATGAGACGGCAGCTTTAGCAAGTGCAGATTTGAAATCAGATAAGAAAAAAATTGATAAATTAATTGAAAAGAAAAAGCAGAATAAATTGGACTTAACCGGAGATGGTTTAAAGAAAAGCATGGTCGGATTTGTCAGAGATTCTGAAACACAAAAACTTTATAGACAAGTTTTAGAAATACATATAAAAGAGAATAATGATGTCATTTTACAGCATTGTCGTGGAGGGAAAGATAGAACAGGTTATGGTTCAGCTTTGGTTTTACTTGCTTTAGGTGTTTCAGAAGATGATGTGATTAGCGATTATATGTTAACGGCAAAATATAATGCAGATAGAAATAAACGTAGGATGAATGAGTACAGAAAATATACTAAAGATCCTGTCGTATTAAAATATTTGTCCAATGCTATGTCGACACGAAAGGAAGTTATTGAGGCCGGTATTAACGAAATGAAGAAAATATCAGTTTCACCGATTCAGTATATTCAAAATGAATTGGGATTCGACAAGGATAAAATTAGTTATCTTAGATCCATTTATTTACGTTAAAAATACTCATTAGTAATGGAGGTCGTTTTTAAATGCGTTTGTTTTTAATTAAAAAAAGAGGCCATTTGATTTTATGTCAAAATCAAATGGCCTCTTTTTTGCTATGCATTTGGCATGCTCTTATATATAGCCATTTAAACAAGCAACATGTGATACTGAAAGAATATAAATTTTAGCAAATATACGAGCTAATAAAAGGTTAATACTATATGCTCCACATTAATGTGGAAGAAATACGTATATGGAACCGATTACATAAATGCTATATTGTCATTGGAGGCAAAGATATGGACCTAAATAAAAGACAGATTCAATTGATTTTAATACTAGTTGAAAATAAAAGAGAACCTGACTATCTACCTCTAAGTGCTAAAGAGTTGTCTAGCAAAGTAAATGTTTCTACCAAAACCATTTATAAGGACTTACTAGTTATCGGTGACTATATTGATCAATACAAAGCTCAACTAGTTAAGAAACCTAGAATTGGAATTTATATTAAGGGTAGTGATAGGAATCTTTTAAAAATTTTAACTGGCATAGATTTAAAAAAGGACAGTCAATATTTAGACAAAGAAACAAGAAGAGAATTAGTTTTTAGTAAATTACTTAATTCTGACGAATTTATTACTATTCAAGATTTATCGGATAAATATTACGTCAATCGTCAAGTTATTTTAGAAGATATTGATGATATTGAATTACGCTTAAAATCAATAGGGATCAATCTTCAAAGGAAGTCTGGTAAAGGAATAAGGGTAGAATTAAACGAAAATCAACGTAGAAAAATTCTAACACAAGTTATTTCTCGCCAATTATTTAATGCAACGACTACTATCAATGAACATAGTTTGAGAATTATTAATGATAATAAGCTATCTATATCTAAAGAAATGATTACTGAGGTTGATAAGGTATTAAGCAATTTTACAAATAAACAGAATATGATTTTAAACGACTATGAGTATCAATCGTTGTTAGTTCATTTATTAATAGCAATTGAAAGAATCAAACTAGGAAAGTTTATTAATAGTGATCATTGGGGACATTCAGAAACCTATTTAGTGGAATCTAAGGTTCTTGCAAAAGATTTAGAGAAAAAATTAAACGTTAAGTTTCCCAAGCAAGAAATATATTATATTCAACTCCATTTAATAGCTGCTGGTAAAAAAAGAACCAATAAAATAGCAACCGATTTGGGTAAAAACACTTTACTACACGGTTACTTGAAAGACTTTGGGTATGACAAGCAATTATATGAAGGATTATTGCTACATATAAATTCGTCATTGAACCGTTGGAAATTAGGAGTGTCAATAACAAATCCTTATAAAGATTCAATTATTCAAAAATATAGTTATGCATTTGAAGCAGCCGTCAATTTAAAGAAATTATATGAACAAAAGTATCATACAAAGATTAATGATGATGAAACAGCATATTTAGCACTGCACTTTGAGGCTTTCTTAGAAAGAAGACGTGCTAGTAATAATATAATTCAAGCGGTAATTGTTTGCAGCACGGGATTAGGTACTTCGCAATTATTGGCAGCTCGCATTAAACGTGAATTTTCCAATGTAAAAGTAAAAGAAATTCTTTCTTATAATGAATATTTGAAATTTGACGCTAAGAATATTGATTTGATTATCAGCACAATTGAATTAGATGAGGGTGTTATACCAACAATTTATGTAAGTCCAGTAGTTTCAACTGAAGAATTGAAAAATAAAATTCGGATGGCAATCAATGACAAGAGTGAATTAACGGACGATAACCTTTTGTTTAATAGTCTTATATCAGAAAGAAACATACTAATTTCGAAAGTCGATTCTTGGGAAAAAGCAATTAGAATGCTTGGTAACCTATTAGAAAAGAACAATGTTTTACAAAAAGGTTCAATTGAAAGTGCTATAAAGAGAGAGCATTTATCGTTCACATCCTTTAAAAATATTTCGACGCCACATGCTAATCCTAAATATGTTAATGAATCACAGATTGGGGTATTGAAATTGGAAAAACCAGTAGTATGGGGTGAACAGTTAGTTAGTGTTGTTTTCTTTATTGCTTTTAAGGGGGACGTACCCCAGGCTAAATTGGATGAAATTTATGATCGATTTTGGGATGTTTTAAGTAATGAAAAATTAATTAAAAAAATTATTTTAAGTGGTAGTAGCAAGAGTATATCTAACTTGTTGAAGGGGAAATAGAGAATGAAAATTTTAGATTTATTAAATAAAAATCAAATGAACTTTAATATTGAAGCCGCCTCAAAACATGCGGTGATAAAAGAAATGGCCAAAATGTTTTTGGAAGATGGCGTTATTACAGACATTGATCAATATGTTGAATCAGTAATGGAAAGAGAAAAGACTGGGACGACAGGAGTTGGCGGAGGAATTGCTATTCCACATGGTAAGTCAGATGTTGTTAAAACATCGTCAATTGCTTTTGCAAAGTTGAATCACCCAGTAGATTGGGATGCATTAGATGGCAAAGATGTTTCAACTATTTTTATGCTATCGATACCAGGTGGATCGGAATCCAAAGAACATTTACGAGTGCTTTCTATGTTGGCACAACGCTTAATGGATGACGATGTCATAGAAGCTCTTGATACTGCGAAAACTAAAGAAGACATAATTAATATTTTTCAAAATAAGGAGATTGTAAAATAATGAAAAGAAAATTGATTGCTGTTACGGCCTGTGCTACAGGAATTGCTCACACATATATGGCAGAAAAGGCACTTCGTAAGGCTGCTAAAGAAATGGATGTCCTTATTAAAGTCGAGACACAAGGAGCCACAGGAATTGGTAACCGTTTAAATGAAAAAGATGTTCAAATTGGTGAGGCCGTTATTTTTGCTACGGATACAAAGGTACGTGATTCTGAAAGATTTGCTGGGAAAAAGATTTTAGATATCAATGTCAGTGATCCAATTAAGGATGCTAAAAAGGTTATCAAGGATGCCTTAGCATTGGCTGACAAATAATAGAATTGTTAATTTAAGGGGGTATTAAAAATGAGTAAATCATTTTGGAAAGAATTAGAGAAACATATTATGACCGGGATTTCCTATATGATTCCTGTTGTTATTGCTGGTGCTGTTCTGATGGCTATTTCTAGAATTGGTGCTTCAGCTTTCGGTATTTCCAATATTTGGGATGAAAAATGGGCAACAAATTCCAATGCAATTATTCAATTTTTACACACAGACGATGGATGGGGTGGATTAGCCTTAGGATTAATGTTTCCAATTATCTCTGGTTTCATTTCTTATTCAATTGCCGATAAAGGTGGTATTGCACCCGGTATGATAGCTGGTGTTTTAGTCGCCAATATGAATGCTGGATTCTTGGGGGCTCTAGCCTCTGGTTTAATTGCAGGTTATACTGCTAAATTTATGTTTGACCATATTCATTTACCAGAAGCTATGAAATCCGTTGTTCCAGTTTTTCTAGTACCAGTTTTGGGTTCTTTAATTACTTTGATTTTAATTCAGTATGTTGTAGGTGGACCATTTGCTGCTTTGAATTCTGGTTTAGCAAGTTGGTTAAAATCAATGACCGGAGTTAATAAGGTTCTTCTTGCCGCTATTGTTGGTGGTATGGTTGGATTTGACTTAGGTGGCCCTGTTAATAAAGCCGCTGTTACAACCGCTATGGCTTTATTAACTAGTGGTGTCTATGATCCTAATACGGCTGCTCAAGTAGCAATTATTATTCCTCCTATTGGTTTAGGATTGGCAACCATTATTAACAATAAAAAATTTAGTCCAGAGTTAAATGAAGCAGGAAAGGCATCCTTTATTATGGGATTGATTGGTGTTAGTGAAGGTGCCATTCCTTTTGCCATCGAATCACCATTGAAGGTTATTCCTATTAATGTCGTTGGTTCAGCTTTAGGAAGTGCCATAGCTGTTGGATTAGGAGCAGTCAACAAAGCACCTATTAGTGGCTTTTATGGATGGTTTGCCGTTGATAATTGGCCAATTTATGTTCTAGGAATCTTTGTTGGATCAGCTTTTGTTACTGGTGCAACATTACTTGTTAGAAAGAATGCTGTGGTAGAAGAGGATAATTCTGCCACTGAGATTGATGAAGATCAAGATAATGACTTTTCTGAAGAAGAGTGGGAGAGCTAATGAAAAAGGTAAGTATTGTAAACCATACACACTGGGATAGAGAATGGTATTTCTCCGCCGAAGATTCAATCTTTTTAAGTGATAAGTTGTTTACTGATGCTATTGTTGAATTGGAAAAACATCCAGGTGCAAGTTTTACTTTAGATGGACAAATTTCAATTTTAAATGATTATTTAGAGATTCGTCCGGAAATGATGGATCGCATTAAAAAGTTAGTGGCAAATAATCAATTGATTATAGGACCTTGGTTTACGCAACCCGATGCATTGCACATTAAAGGTGAATCTTTACTTCGTAATGGAATGATTGGAATATTAGATTCACAAAAATATGGTAAATATTTATCAGTTGGTTATTTACCGGATACTTTCGGGTTTAATTCACAGATGCCAGTTATTTTAAATCAATTAGGTCTATCTAGTTTCATTTTTTGGAGAGGAATAAATGCTAAGAGAATTGGTGGCTATTATTTTAATTGGCAATCTTTAGGAAAAGAGAATCACGTCACGGCAATTAATATGCCTCAAGGGTATAGTACAGGAATGCTCTTGAATGATAATCATGATTATGTTGATAAAAGATTGGATAATGCTGTTGAGTTTATCAGTGAAATTGAACAAGGAGATAATATCCTAATTCCATCAGGTAATGACCAATTAGATATAATTAAAGATTATCAAAAAAAAGTTGAACGTATTAATGACTTAGGAAAATATCAATATGAAATATCAGATTATCAGGCTTTTGCCGAAAAAATTTCTAAACGAAATGACTTACCTAATTATGTAGGTGAGTTCATTGATCCTGTTTTGGCTAGAGTTCATCGTACTAGTAGTTCGAGCCGTATGAACATTAAGTTGGCTGCAAGAAAACTTGAATCTGAATTGATTGAGAAAGTTGAGCCTATGCTGGTAATTGCTAGATCAATGGGATTGGATATCAGTCAGAATCTATTAATTCGTTCATGGAAGAAATTATTGGAAAGTCAGGCACATGATAGTATGGCTGGTAGCGTGACGGATTCCGTTGAACAAGATATTATGCATCGTCTAAAAGAAGGCATGCAAATTAGCGATGATATCATTAATATCGTTGAGAATTTGATTGCTAAAGAGATTGATTTAAATAAAGACGAAGTACTGGTTTTCAATCCTTCCACACATGTGTTTAAAGGTTATAAAAAACTAGAACTGTTAACGATATCGAATGATCCTAAGTTAGAGGGATATTTAAGCGAAATTATTTCTCAAAGATTTATAGAACCACGTGAAAATATTTTGATACAAGATGAGACGGGTGATCATTATATTAAAGAAAATGGATATTATATTTCAGATATTCTAGTTAAAATAGAATTACCTGCACTAGGATTTAAAGTGTTCAAATTAGTTGAACATAACAATGAAAATAGTGTTCAAATATCAAATGTTAATAGCATAAGGAATGGACAAATTTCTATTAAATACGAGGACGGTCAAATAGAAATCAGTAATAAGAAACATTTTTGGAAGAATGCTATCTTAGTTGAAGATGTAGCCAATGATGGAGATACTTATGATTTTTCACCATTGAGAAATGGTCAAAGGTTTATGCTGAAATTTGATCAGTGTACGACCAAAACACATCATAATTTCTCTGAAATGATTTTATCAGGGGTAAAAAAATTACCTAAGTCACAAGTACAAAAACAATATCAGAACCAATTTGAGACGGTAAGTTACAAGCTACATATCACATTATTATCTGACGATGATCGTATTCGTTTTAAATTTACATTTGATAATAAAGTTTTAGATCATCGTGTTCGAGTTGGAATAAGAACAGGCATGATATCGTCAACAAATATTGCTTCAGTACCATTTGGGTTTATTGAAAGATCTGCTATTGAACAGAAAAATAATGATTGGACAGAAGTACCAGTTAATATTTATCCATTCGATAGTAATGTCACATTAAAAGATGGTAACAAAGGTGTCTCAGTGATTTCCAAGGACATTTCAGAGTATCAACAAGATAAAGATATTATTTGGCTGACCATTATGGCAACTACTAATGAGTTAGGTAAACCGGATTTAGCTTATCGTCCTGGTAGAGCTTCTGGTGATACGACAAAGCAAGGACATATAATGATACAAACACCTGATGCGGAATTATTAGGATCAATTACTGAACACTTTAGTTTGGTGTTAGACCAATTTGATGAAATTAAGATACAGCAGATGACAAATAGTGATAATCTGTCTGTCCCTAATTATCAAGAACAAACGCTTAATTTATTTCATAATAGGCTTGATAATAAAATTCAATTTCCAATAGTTAAGAAAAAAAATCTAAAGAATCTAGAATTGTTAAATTTGCCAAATGATTATCTGGTCAGTTCGATTTATCCATCTTATTTCGCTCAAGATGGATTTATCCTTCGATTGGAGAATGTAAGTCATGATTTTCAAAAACTAGATTCAAAATATTTCGGGGAAAATTATGAAATTGTTAATGCCATTGAACATAAAGTTGATGGGGATATCGTTATTGCACCAATGAGTGTTATCTCTATTAAGATGAAATTTTAAATAATTTAAGCCATCGTAATCTTTGCTAGATTATGATGGCTTTTTTAAAGGAGAAGTTTATGGGATATTTGTTAGCATTAATTCCGGCACTAGGATGGGGATTTCAATCTATTGTCATGCAAAAGATCGGTGGAAAATTTACTAATAAAGTTATGGGAATGGCTATGACCACTTTTGTTTTTGCAGTGATAATTTTTTTCTTCAAGCATCCGACAACTGTAAATAGTAATTTGATTATTGGATCTTTTCTTTGCGGTTTATTTTGGATTGTTGGACAATTATTACAGGTTAAAGCATTTGATTTAGTGGGCGTTTCAATGGCAATGCCAGTAAGTACAGGCGAACAGCTACTTGGTACTACTTTAATGGGTGCTTTGTATTTTCATGAATGGCAATCTGGATGGCAATT
Organism: Companilactobacillus kimchii DSM 13961 = JCM 10707; assembly: GCF_001435445.1. Taxonomy (GTDB): domain Bacteria; phylum Bacillota; class Bacilli; order Lactobacillales; family Lactobacillaceae; genus Companilactobacillus; species Companilactobacillus kimchii. The sequence goes on from NZ_AZDH01000017.1 coordinate 115,736, forward strand.
CATTTTAGGCATTGGAGCATTGGCTTTCATTATTGTAGGTATTTATCTGACTACATATTCTAATGAGAAGAAAGAAAAAAATATAAATTTGAAATCAGGACTAATTGTTTTAACCATATCTTCACTTGGATTGATTGGTTATGCAGTTATTCCTAGAATCTTTGATTTGAATAGTTGGGATATATTGTTACCTCAATCGATAGCAATGTTGATTACTATGTTTATTATTGCTGGAGTCCAAAAAAATCGTAAAATATTAGACGTAAAAACTTGGCAGAATATGGTAACGGGAATATTTTTTGCCATTGCCAATATAGCAATTCTTTTTAGTAATGAGGTGAATGGCGTTGCCGTTGGATATACTTTATCTCAGTTAAATGTCATTGTAGCTACATTAGGCGGACTATTGATATTACATGAAAAAAAGTCTAAAAGGGAATTGTTTTTCACATTGATAGGGTTGGTCTTAATAGTGGTTGGAGCAATAATGATAGGAGCAACAAAAGAATAAAATGTATTTTGAATCTTAGGATTATATTACGTGACATTTATACTAAACCGTGTATAATAAATAGTTGACAAGCGACTAGTGGTCCCAGTTTGCACTTTTTTGTGGGAGCACTTTTTTATTTCTAGGTCGTTAGTGAGCAGTTCAACATGTTTGTTTTCTTGAAATAGATGTGTTAGATTGTGTGCCTGTCTTATAAATATTCTGTGAGGAGGTGTATGCTATGGCAACACGAATTCCTCAGGAATTCATCGATGAGGTTACTTCAAAGACTAATATTGTTGATGTGATTAGTAAGTACGTGCAGCTGAAAAAATCCGGTAAGAATTTGTTTGGACTTTGCCCGTTTCATGAAGAAAGAACTCCTTCATTCTCTGTAGCGGAGGACAAGCAAATTTTTCATTGTTTCAGTTGTGGTCGTGGTGGAAATGTTTTTAAGTTCATTATGGAAATTGAGAATAAGACTTTCCCAGAAGCTATAATTGAAGTTGCTCAAATGGGAAACATTTCTGTGCCTGATCAGTACCAAGCAAGTACGCCATATCAGAATTCTGATAGTCACGTTTTGCTTAAGATGTACGCTGATGCAGCCAAATTGTATAGCCACATTTTACTAAAAACGGAAAATGGTACACAAGCTTTGAAGTATTTGAATAATCGTGATTTGGGTGAAGATTTAATCCAAACTTTTAATATCGGTTATGCTCCAAATAATAACGATCTCTTATTGCAATTCTTTAAGGGACGGGATGTCAGTGAAGATATCTTGAGAAAGTCAGGATTGTTTGCTGAGAATCAGGAGGGACAATTATTTGATCGGTTCCGCGATCGAGTAATGATTCCTATTACTGATGAATCTGGAAATATCATTGCCTTTTCTGGTCGTATTTTAGATAAAACTGCCTCGACAGCTAAGTATCTGAATAGTCCAGAGACGCCGATCTTTAATAAGGGGAAAACGTTGTTCAATTTGAACAATGCCAAAAAAGAGATCCGTGAAAAAAGTAATGTAATTTTATTTGAAGGATTCATGGATGTCATTAGTGCCTATAAAGCTGGTGTCACCAATGGTGTGGCTTCAATGGGTACTAGTTTGACAGATGATCAGTTATATACTTTAAGTCGTTTAACTAATCAAATTAATGTTTGTTACGATGGTGATGATCCAGGAGTCGAGGCTACTTATCGAGCTTTGACCCAGATGAATGATGATCGTTTCACCTACGGTGTTATCAGTATTCCTGATAAGAAGGATCCTGATGAGTTTATCCGAAGTGAGGGTAACGAGAAGTTTCAGAATTTGACTAATAATGGTGTGCAGACACCGATTTCTTTTATTCTGAATTACTTTAAACGTAACTATAATCTGAATAATGAACATGATCAGTTAGAGTTTTTAAACCAATCTTTGCATGAGATAGTTAAGTTGCAATCACCGGTTGAAATCGATATGTATGTTGGTCGGGTTGCTGACGAAATGGGTGTTTCCAAAGAGGCAATCAATAAGGAATTGGATGCCTTGCGTCGACAACAAGCAATTAAGGAACCAGCCAACAATTATAAAGATGTTCAACAGAGAGCTTTAGAGAAAGTAACTTCAAGTGTTAAGCCCAAGTATGATCGTTTAGAGAAATCGGAACGTTACCTATTATATTGGGCAATTAATTATCCTGAAGTTCGTATTAATCTTAAAGGTGATGGATTCAAGTTTATCCATCAGAGTTATCAACGTATTTTTGATAGTTTATTATCTTATGTCGATTCAGATGATGTGGAAGAAGAAATCAATATTTCTGATTTCATGAATGTCTTGGATAATGACGATAAGAATTTGTTAGCCGATTTGGAAATGATGAATATGCCGGAAGAATATAATGATCAAGAAATTGAGGATTATATTAGCAATATCAAGAATTCCAGTTTGGAAGAGCAGATTAAGGAAATTAATGAACAGCTTAAAAAGGCGGCGATGGTCGGTGACAATAAATTGCAGTTAGATTTAACTAAGCAATTGATTGAGGTTAGAAGAATTCTTAGCAATTAAGCATACTGGAGGAATATAATATATGGCAACAAAGAAAACAACAGTATCAAAAGAATTAAAAACTGCTACAAAGAAGCTCATCAAGGATCTTAAGAAAACAGGTAAGATTACTGAAGATGACTTACAAGAAAAGATTATCAAGCCTTACAAGTTGAAGGGTGAAGCTTTAAATAACTTCATCAGTGAATTGGAAGATGTTGGTATCGGTGTTGTTGATGACAAGGGTAACCCAAGTAAACTTGCACTTCTTAAAGAAAAAAGCGAAGAAAAGAAGAGCAAGAAAGAGACTACCACTGCTCCGACAGATATTAAGGTTAATGATCCTGTACGTATGTATTTGAAGGAAATTGGTCGTGTTCCTTTGCTTAATGCTCAACAAGAAGTTGATCTTGCTTTGAAGATTGAACAAGGTGATGAAGAAGCTAAACAAGCTTTGGCTGAAGCTAACCTTCGTTTGGTTGTTTCCATTGCTAAGAGATATGTTGGTCGTGGAATGCAATTCTTGGATTTGATTCAAGAAGGTAACATGGGTCTAATGAAGGCTGTTGAAAAATTTGATTACAGATTAGGATTCAAGTTCTCCACTTATGCAACATGGTGGATCAGACAGGCTATTACGCGTGCTATTGCCGATCAAGCCAGAACTATTCGTATCCCAGTTCATATGGTCGAAACTATTAATAAGTTGATCAGAATTCAACGTCAATTGCTTCAAGACTTAGGTCGTGAACCACTTCCTGAAGAAATTGGTGCCGAAATGGATATGCCTACTGGTAAGGTCCGTGATATTTTGAAGATTGCTCAAGAACCAGTTTCCTTGGAAACACCTATTGGTGAAGAGGATGACTCACATCTAGGTGACTTTATTGAAGATTCTGATGCCACAAGTCCCGAAGATCATGCTTCTTACGAATTGTTGAAGGAACAACTAGAGAATGTTCTAGATACTTTGACAGATCGTGAAGAGAACGTTTTACGTTTACGTTTTGGCTTGGACGATGGTCGTACAAGAACTCTTGAAGAAGTTGGTAAAGTATTTGGTGTTACTCGTGAGAGAATTCGTCAAATTGAAGCCAAAGCTTTGAGAAAATTACGTCATCCTTCTAGATCAAAACAATTGAAGGATTTCCTTGAATAATTGAATAAAACTAGAGGATTGCCAAAAGGTGGTCCTCTTTTTCATGGATAAAAGAGACATTTTCATAAATATGTTGTTGAAAATAGGGACTTTTGGTTTATATTTTTTCACAACTTGATTTACAATTAGTATATATATTTTTTTGGAGGATGGTTATGTTAGATAAAAAGATTTATGATGAAATATTTTCACGTTCATTTACAATTCCTATCAAGGTTGTTTTTTGGGATGGTAAGGAAAAACTTTATGGACCAGAAGGAAAGTCTGATGTAACTATTAAGTTTAATGACAAAGTTCCTATTTCTGAAGTTGTAAAACATGCTACCCTAACTTTGGGCGAAGCATATATGGACAAGAAAATTGAAATTGAAGGTTCAATCCAGAAACTGATTACTTCTGCTTATACTCAATCTGATAGTTTTATGTCCAGTTTAAAATTGAAAAAATACATTCCTAAGTTTAATCACTCAGAGGAAGGTAACAAAAAAGAAATTCAAGAACATTATGATATTGGTAATGACTTCTACAAATTATGGCTTGATAAGACTATGACTTATTCATGTGCTTATTTCAGAACTCCAGAGGATACTTTGGAACAAGCTCAAATGAATAAAGTACGTCATATTTTGAATAAGTTAAATACTAAGCCTGGTGAAACAATTCTTGATATCGGTTGTGGTTGGGGAACAATGATGTTCACTGCTGCTAAAGAGTATGGTTTGAAGGCAAAAGGTGTTACATTAAGTCAAGAGCAATACAATTATGTAAATCAAAAGATTCAAGATGAGAATTTGGGTGACCAAATGGAAGTTATGCTTGAAGACTACCGTGAAGTTAATGAAAAATTCGATCATGTTGTTTCAGTTGGTATGTTCGAACATGTTGGTAAGGATAATCTACCTGGTTACTTTGAAACAGTTAAGAGTGTTTTGAAACCAAATGGTAATGCTCTAATTCATGGTATTACTGGTCAACATTACGGTGTCGGTGTCGATGCTTGGTTAGTTAAGTACATCTTCCCAGGTGGCTACATTCCTGATGTTAAGGAAAATGTTGGTCATATTTTGGATGCAGGTCTTCAAATTGATGACTTAGAACCACTTCGTCGTCATTATCAAAAGACCGTTGAAATCTGGGATCGTAACTTTAATAAAGTTGTAGATCAAGTTGATAAAATGTATGGTGAAAGATTCGTTCGTATGTGGGACTTGTATCTACAAGCATGTGCTGCTTCCTTTGAAAGTGGCAATATTGACGTTATTCAATTTCTTTTGACAAATGGACCTAGTGGTACAGCAATGCCAATGACACGTGAATACATGACAGACTTAGATAAAAAGACTGCGGAATAGAGGTTAAAGTGACTTTACTTTCAAAGAGATTACAAGCCGTTTACCAAATGGTTGATAAAGATACAAGAGTGGCTGATATTGGATCAGATCATGCTTATTTACCAGTAGAATTGATGGAAGAAAAAATTTGTCAATTTGCGATTGCTGGTGAAGTTGCACCTGGTCCCATGTCACGTTCTAAAGAAGACGTTGATAAGTTTGGATTAAGCAAACAAATTGATGTTCGTTTAGGTGATGGCCTAGCTGTTATTAAACCTGAAGATCAAATTGATACGGTCGTAATTGCCGGTATGGGTGGTATTTTGATTCAAAATATTCTCACACGAGCAACTGCAGATCAATTATCCAATGTTAAGACGCTAATTTTACAACCTAATATTGGTGAACCGCTGGTACGTCATTGGTTAGTCGAAAATAATTTTGAGATTGTCGATGAAGATATCATTGAAGAAGAACATCACGTTTATGAAGTTATTAAAGCTAACAAAGTTGCACAAGCTAAGCCACTAAATTCAGCCCAAATTTTAATGGGTCCAGTACTAATGACCAAGAAGACGCCAACCTTTATTGCTAAATGGCAACATAAACTTAATAGTTATCATAAAGCTGTTGAGAATATGTCCCATGCAAAAAAGATTGATCAAGCTAAAATTGATTTAATGAACCAAGATATTAAATATATTGAGGAGATATTATAATGGTAGAAATTCAAGTTCAAGATATTATTAATCGAATTGAAGAATTTGCTCCATTGTCAATTAAAGAAGATGGTGATCCAACTGGTTTCCAAATCGGCAATCGTAAACAAACTGTTCATCGTCTTATGACGACACTAGATGTTCGTCCACAAGTGGTTAAAGAAGCTATCGACAAAAATGTTGATTTCATCTTAGCTCATCATCCAATCATGTTTCATCCAGCTCGTAATTTAGATCTAACTTCACCACAAAATCAAATGTACCGTGATTTGTTATCACACAATATTGCTGTACACGCCGTTCATACTAACCTTGATAAGGCTCATGGTGGAATGAATGATTGGTTAATGGAAGAATTGGGTCTGAATAACGTTAGTTACTTAAATGAAGACGATGATTATTCTTTGGGTCGTATGGGAGAACTGAAGGAACCGATGGAATTAGTCGATTTTGCCAAAATGGTTCGTGATGCTTATCATGTTCCTAATCTTCGTTATGTTAAATCAGATCTAGGTCAAAAAGTTAAAAAAATTGCCATAATTGGTGGCGATGCCGGAAAGTTTTATCCGGAAGTTATTAAAGCTGGTGCTGACACCTTCATTACTGGGGATGTTTATTATCATACTGCACACGATATGATGGCTAATGGGCTTAATGTAATTGATCCAGGTCATCATATTGAAGCAATCTTTATTAAAGAAATGGCAAGTTTGTTAGAAGATTGGAAAAAATCTAATAAATGGGACCTAGATATAGTACAATCAGAGGTAGATACAGAACCATATAATTTCTTATAGGGAGAGTGTAGTAATGGCAATAAAATATGAAAAATTAATTCCTCGTTTCTTAGGATACGTTAAACAAAATACTCGTTCAGATGAAAATTCGACAACAATTCCTTCAACTGAAAGACAAACTGTTTTCTTGAAGAAATTGGCCACAGAATTGGAAGAAATTGGTCTGAAAGATGTAAAAATTCGTAAGGTTGATTCATATTTAACCGCCGAACTACCATCTAATCTTGATTATGATGTTCCAGTCTTGGGATTGATTTCTCACATTGATACCGCTGACTTTAATTCAGAAGATATTAAACCTAAAATCGTTGAAAATTACGATGGCAAGAGTGTTATTAAACTTGATGATGCTGGTGAATACACACTAGATCCAAAAGTATTTCCTTCATTGACAAAGTATGCCGGACAAACATTAATTACAACAAGTGGTGATACACTTCTAGGATCTGATGACAAATCAGGTGTTGCTGAAATTATCACAACTATGGAATATTTGATTGCTCATCCGGAAATCAAACATGGTAAGATCAAGATTGGCTTGGGACCTGATGAGGAAATCGGAACTGGTGCTAAGAATTTTGATGTTCCTGACTTTGGTGCTGATTTCGCTTATACGGTTGATGGTGGTCCCGTTGGTCAATTGGAGTATGAAACTTTCAGTGCTGCAGGTTTGAAAGTACATATTACTGGTAAAGATGTTCATCCTTCAGAAGCTAAGGGTATTATGATCAATTCATTGACCGTTGCCCGTGAGTTTGAAAATGCCTTACCTGCTGATGAAGTACCAGAACAAACTGATGGACGCCAAGGTTTCTTCCATTTACTAGAGGAAAACGGAACTGTTGATCATACTGATATGTCTTATATCATTCGTGATTTCGAACGTGATGGTTTGAAAGCACGTAAGAATAAGGTTACTGAAATTGTTAAGCAATTGAACAATAAGTATGGTGAAGGAACTGTTAAGATCGACATGGGTGATCAATATTACAATATGATCGATGTTATCAAGGACCATATGGATGTTGTTAAGATTGCTGAAAAGGCAATGAAGAATCTAGATATTGAACCTGATGAAGCACCTGTTCGTGGTGGTACCGATGGTTCAACCATTTCCTTTAAAGGTTTACCAACACCTAATTTGTTTGCTGGTGGCGAGAATATGCATGGACGTTTTGAATATGTGGCTGAAGAGTCAATGGAAAAAGCAGTTGATGTCGTTCTTGAAATCATCAAGTTAAACAGCGAAAATAAAAAATAAATCCAATATAGCTCTAGCTGAGGGATAATCCTTTGCTAGAGCTTTTTTAGACAAATGCTTCATAATATTTTTGTTATGTAACCTTGGAATAATTTGAATTGACTAAAATGATCAATAATGCTATCTTAACGGTAATAAAATAACGGAGGAACCGCGTATGCTGTTCATTTAATAGGATTTCATTAGAACATAGAAAAAATAGGTTTTAAACCTATCTTATTTTGTGTACCCTAGTGCCTTGCGAATGGACGAAAGATACTTTTTCTCTCTTTGTGGTGCAGTGGGTAAGCTGCACCCTTTTTTTCGCAAGTTTTAGAGTACCGTCACTTGTGAAGGGAATAAAAAATTGAATATTATTGAAAAATATGGTTTTACAGATGAAATCAAATCATCAGAGAATAATCTTGGAAAATTAATTTGGGCACGTGTAACTAGCCAGCATCGAGACTTATATCAAGTCGTAACCAATCAAGGTTTTGTGCCGGCTAAGATTTCAGGCAAAATGAATCATCAAATTGTTAATACAACCGAATATCCTGCTGTTGGCGATTGGGTATTAGTTTCAGTAGAAGCTAACTCAACAGGAATTATTCGAAAACTTTGGCCACGCAAAAGTATTTTAGCCCGTGAGGCTTCAGGTAATGATAGTAGTGGTCAGATTATTGCTAGTAATATTGATACAATTTTTATTTGTATGTCGTTAAATACTAATTTTAATCCACGTAGAGTTGAACGTTATTTAACGATGGCTTGGGATAGTGGCGCTATTCCAGTGGTGGTGTTGACTAAGTCAGATTTATGTGCTGATGTTACTGCTAAATTGCAGGAATTAGAAGATGTTTGTATGGGTGTTGATACAGTTGCCTGTTCAGTCGAAACGAAAGTAGGGTTGGATGAAATAGCAACGTATATTAAACCTCAAAAAACTGTTGCTTTCATCGGTTCGTCAGGAGTTGGTAAATCGTCTTTGATCAATTGGTTTTTAGAAGATTCTGAATTGAAGACTAAACAGGTCAGGGAAGGTGACGATAAGGGGCGACATACAACTACATCACGACAATTATTACTATTACCAAATGGAGGTATTGTTATTGATACTCCGGGTATGAGAGAATTACAATTATTTGTCGGTAACCTCTCTAAGACTTTTGAGGATATCACAGAGTTAGCGAAAGAGTGTCGTTTTCGTGATTGTAGTCATCAAAATGAGCCTGGTTGTGCGGTAAAAGAAGCAGTTAAAGACGGACGTTTGGATGCTGACAGATTAAAGAGTTACCTTAAATTGCAACGTGAAATGTCTTATAGCAAAATGAATTCGCGTCAACTAGAAAATGAAAAGATTAATCAAGCATTTGGCAGTAAAAAAGCCATGAAAAAATCACGAAAACATATGCAACAAATTAAACGTCGTTAAAATTTCGAAAAATAGGACATCAATTTTGATGTTCTATTTTTTTGTAAACAATAATGATAATCATATTGTAAAATAAAATGTTTTACGAAAACATAAAATACAAAAAACAAAAAAATTCAAAACATCAAATCAATTTATACTCTACTTTTTACGCAAAAATACAATTAAAAAATTAAAAAATATAATAACGAAAAAGTACAGTAACTCTACATGTCGTTTGTGTTTGAAGGGACATGTAAAAAATGACATTCTTATTAGTATTGAATTATTAATGTCATATTATGTCGGGGGTATTAATGGGAAAAACGGAAAATTGCTAAGGACTTATTTATAAAACTTATTTTTAGGGGAGAATATGTTGATAAAAAAACAATTGCTATATGCTACTTTGTTTGCTTCTAGTTGCCTTTTTTCAACCACAATTGTTAAAGCTGATGAAGACACTAATGACCAACAACAAGCAATAACAACACAAGCAAATACTCAGACAAAAACAACAGACAATGTTTCTGAGAGCAATAAGAATTCGGTTTGGATTCAAATTCCTGAGAATTCAAACGAAAAAACTGTTCAAAACAATACAGTTAAACAAAGTGAAGATGAACCTTCTGCAACAACACCGGATAATTCAAACGATGTTCAGACACCGGTTACTACTCAAAATAGTCAATCTACTCAAGCTGTTCAAGAAGCTCAAGCAACTTATCATGACGAAGCTATAAATGGTGTATTTACTATTAGTGATAATTTTGTAAATTTACACGATAATAATGATCAACCAATAACGAACCGCTATTTAGGCCCAAATACTGCATGGCGTGCTGATTATCGTCGTACTTATAAGGACAAGGTCTATTACCGAGTTGCCACAACTGAATATGTGGATTCAACGATGGGAACTTATCGCGATTATGCTCAGCCATATAACGGGACTGTAACAGTCGTTTATAAGAGTGGTGCTAGTGTTCATGATTTCCAAGGCTTTGGTGATAAGGCAGTTTACTTGGGAAATAATTTACCAACCGGTAGTAGTTGGAAAGTTAATAGTCGTGCTCAATTCGGTGGTAAAGATTGGTATCAAGTTGGAAGTAATACTTGGGTACCACAGGATTATGTTGTCCTTAGTCAAGGTCAATATCAAGATGCCAAATGGATTTCAGGCGTTCCTTTGATTGCTCAACGACCTGAATTACCAAATGGTTGTGAGATTACTGCTGTAACAATGATGTTGCAATATGCCGGAGCCAAAGTTAACAAGATGCAAATGGCCAGAGAAATGCCTCGTAGTAGCAATCCTAACTATGGTTATATTGGGCAACCTTGGGATGGAACTGGAATTACAATTTTTCCACCAGCTTTGATGAGTTTAGTCGAAAAGTATGCAGGTACAGCCAAGAATTTGACTGGTCAAACTTTCAATGCTATCAAGTCTCAAATTAATATCGGCCATCCTGTTGTGACATGGAATACACTATATGGTTTCCCATATCATGCTTTAGTTGTGACAGGTTATGACAAAAATTATGTTTACTACAACGATTGCTGGACGAACCAAACACTCCAAATGGGGATTAATCAATTTATCAATAATTGGAACACGCAAAAAAGACGCGCAATAAGTTATTAAGGGGAAAGAAAAAATGAATAAAAAGTTTCAATTTGCTTTTGCTTGTGGTGTAGCTTTGGCTGCAGTTACTTTGTCACAACAAAGTGTTAAAGCTGACACAATAACAGATAACGCTGATCAAACAACTGAACAAGTTACCAAATCACAAGCTGTTTCACAATCACAAACAACAGACCAAACTCAAAACCAAGAACAAGTATCTGATGATACTCAAGTTCAAACAAAACAAAATGATCAACAAGTTACTCAAACTGAACAAACAACTAACGATGATGATGATGCTCAAACACAGAATGTTGCTGCTCAACAAACTACTCAAGATACATCAGCTCAGGTAACAACACAAGCTAATTCCACAACAAGTAATATCACACCATTAAAGGGAATCGTTGACACAAAAGGATTCACACAACTTTACACTCAAGATGGTACTGCTATTTCTAACCGTGTATTAGGTGGAAATACTGCCTGGTTAACTGATCAAAAGTTAGTCTACAATGGTCAAACTTTCTATCGTGTTGCTACAAACGAATATGCTAATGCTGACAATGTTGTTTTGACATACGGACACCAAAAGAGTGGTGTAGTTCGTGTTAAATCATGGGGAGCTGCTAGTTATTCTCGCAATGAAGCAGGATTTTACAAGAACGGTCAAGCCAATTACGCTGCTAACTCAGTCTGGAAATACAATCGTACAGATAATGCCAACGGCAGAACTTACTACCAAATTGGTAATGATATTTGGTTGAACAGTGATGATTCAGCTGTAGGAGCCGCATATCAAAATCCAAGTGGTTGGCTACAAATTCAAAATAGTCAAATCAAGCCTAGTGGTGGTTCCGTTGGTTATGACTTATACAACGGCGTTGAAGGTGTCAAAGTTTGGCTAGTTAGAAGATACTTTGGTTATTCAAATGCACACACAATTTATGATGGATCAGTTGCTTCAAGTGTTAGATCACTTCAATCAAGAAAAGGTCTACCTGTAACAGGTATCGTCAATTTGGTAACATGGAAAGCTATGGGTTATTCAGAAGCTGATTGGTATGGTATTGATTCTTATGTAGCACCACTTCAAACAAATATTACAAGTACACGCTCACAACACATTGAAGCCATGATCAATCAAGCAAACAAGTATCTTGGTAAGACATGGATTTCTGGTGCCGGAAGTATGCCTGCTTATGGTGTTGATTGTTCAGGATTAGTTACACAAGCACTTTATGCTTCAGGTATTGATTCCGCACCGATTTCAAACATTCAACATGCACAACCAGGTCATGAATGGAACAGTCGTGATTACTGGGCAGATTCAAGAATTCCACATATCAATTTTAATGACCGTCAAAGAGGAGATTTAATTTTCTTCACTGACCCATCAACAAGAATTATCTGGCACGTTGGTATTTTATTGAACCGTGACACAATGATTGAATCATGGCCATATGCCGTTCAGGTACATTCAATTTACGGTAATCGTGGAAATATCGCCGGTGTTAAGAGAGTATTTGCATAATTAAAGTTATATTACTGATAAATTAGTTATGTGAAGATGATTATGTTGAAAAAATCAGTAATCTAAAATACTAATAAATAAGTAGTTTAAAAAGCAACCTGATTATGAGATAATCGTGTTGCTTTTTATTTTACAATTTAATTGATTTCAATAGGTTCATTGCGTTAACTTGGCTTATTAAAATCTTATCGGTTTGTAAATAAAAATATTAGACAAATTCTGTACATAGCTCAAAGTCTTGATATAGAACTGTTTATAGTAAAAATAACATGGTCGAGGCCATGTATAAATAAAGGAGAATTTATTATGCCTCTAGTGCACATTGATCTTATTGAAGGCCGTAGTCCTGAGCAATTAAAGGGTATGGTTAAAGACGTTACTGACGCCATTGTTAAAAACACTGGTGCTCCTGCAGAACATGTTCATGTCGTTTTGAATGAAATGGCTAAAGAACACTACGCTGTTGGTGGAATCTTAAAGAGTGACGAAAACTAAAAGCCGAAAGGCTTTTTTTAATTTGGAGGTAAAATGTTAGAATCAGTTTTTCCAAATAAGGACCTTACAAAGCAACAACAAGGAATTTTCAATCAAATACTATCGTTTACTAAAGAGGGATTAAAAAGTCCTCAGAAGTCCATTTTTCAACTAAATGGGGATGCTGGAACGGGTAAGAGTGTCATCTTAACGCAACTATTCTTAAATATTGAAACATTGGCAAAACAGAATAAAACGGATAATTACTTTCTAGTTAATCATCCCGAGTTATTAAAGGTTTATCAAGAAAATGCCGGTGAATTTGATCAGCTACGCAAAAATCGTTTTCTTAGGCCAACGACTTTTATCAATCGGATGCATAAGAATCAGCAGCAAGCTGACGTAGTAGTAATTGATGAAGCTCATTTACTACTAAGCGAGAGTGATAATTACAATAACTTTACGCAGAAAAATCAATTAGCAGAGATTATTAAATTAAGTAAAGTCGTAATTTTAGTTTTTGATGCTCATCAGGTTTTGAAATTAAAGAGTTATTGGTCAAATAAGCTGTTACAACAAATCATCCCAGATCAAGTTAACTTTGAGAGTGCAACATTGACAACACAAATGCGTATGCAAGCACCTCAAAAAGTTTTACAGTGGATCAATGATTTAACCGATAATTTGCAAATTACACCTTTGGAACAAGAAAATGCGGATTATTTATCAATGGATAGTGATTATGATTTTCGAGTTTATCATGATGCTGAAACGATGTATCAAACTTTAAGGGCGAAGAACAAAGAAGTAGGAGAGTCACGAATCGTGGCAACTGCTGATTATCCTTCGACTCTGGATGGAAAGAAACATTACGTCAATGAAGGTAACTTCCATCTACCATGGGATCAATATAATTATTCCAATACCACTTGGGCTCAGAAGCCAGAAACAATTAATGAAATTGGTTCAATTTATACTGTTCAAGGTTTCGATTTGAACTATGTGGCAGTGATCATTGGGCCATCAATTGTTTATGATAAAAATAATTGTATCAAGATAGATATCGATAAATATGAGGATCAAGAAGCCTTCAAAAAGCGACATGATAACGATATTGTTAATTTGAGTGATGTTAAGAAGAGAATTATCTTAAATTCAATGAATGTTCTATTAAAGCGTGGGGTCAAAGGATGTTTTGTTTACTTTCATGATTCAAAAATATTTGATCAATTAAAAAAATAAGGTATACAAAAAGCCGACAATCATCTGACTGTCGGCTTTTAAGGGTAAACTACAAATATTGCATTATTGATGTAGTTTAATATATTCCAAAATAGTTTTTTCTTCGTCTTTAGTTGCTTCGTAATCACCTGACTTCAAGTTATGAACACGTTCAACTGAAAGATGGCTTTCGAATGCAAATTGTGTATCATTCATATCTTTATCTTTTTCATACTGAATTATCATTTCAGCAATATTTGGTTTATCCATGAAACTACCTCCAATAAGTTTGTTTAAAACTTAAATCTAAAAGATTGCCCATCTAGTAAATGGCCAATAACGCCACTTAACTTCACCAATGACACTCTTTTTATTAATAAAGCCAATAATACGACTGTCCTTTGAAACAGTTCGATGATCTCCCATAACAAAGTAAGTTCCGGCAGGGACCTTATTAGTTTTCTCGACCTTTTTTAGATAAGAATTACTGTAACGTGTCTTATATTCGGGTGAATCCTTAGCTAGAGAACTTAAAGTAAAATCGTAGGTATAACTATAAGGCTTACCAGCATATAAACTGGTGTCAGGTTCCTTTAATTTAGAACCAGCTTTGAGGAAGTCCTCCTTATATAGTTTACCATTAATATACATTTTGTTGTTCTTAGAAACCACTGTGTCCCCGGGCAAACCGATCACTCGCTTAATATAAAACGAACCGGCTTCGTCTGGAGCTTTCAAGACGATAACATCACCACGTGAGATATTTGAATGTCTAGCAGCAATTACCTTATCCCCATTTTCAAAGGTCGGTTGCATCGATGGTCCTGATACCTTGTCATTAGAAAGAATGTACTTAAACCCTAAAAAGAAAATAGCATAGATTGCAAGTGTCATAGCAATAGTTTGTAGCCAAAACTTCCAACCTGATTCTTCTTCCTTTTGAGGCCGACGTCTTCTATTATTTTCTGCCATGTTTCACCTCTTATATGTACTAACTAAGATATTACACTTTTTCGTAATTATTGGAAATAAATGTATTATTCTAACTAAAAATTTTAATATTATTTAACTTTTCCATGAGAATTATAACTTTATGTTGTATCAGGATTCTAGTAAACTATTAGCGGTATATTATAAATATCGGATCAGCTGGGAGAAAAGATGAATTATATTGATAGATTAAAACAAGATGTAGCATTATTACCTAATGGGATGAGATTCAATGTCAAAATTAGATTTATAGAACGTGTTTTTGATAGCTTGTCGCACCATCGATTGCCAAAATATCATTTTCCCACTTTGGAATTGAGTGAAGATGAAATTACCGATTGCCTACGTGAGAATATGAATATTAAAGAAGCCGATTTTGAAGCTCTTTTGAAAAATTTGGAAACATTTGACCACGATCTTGGTGAATTCCGTACACAATTACAGAATAAGTTTGGTTACTGGGCGACAATTACTCAAGACTTCGTTAAAGATTTAGTAACAGAATTTCCAGACCAAAGTTTTTTGGAACTGATGGCCGGTAATGGTTATTTATCGAAAGAATTACGTAATTTGAATGTAGAAACGTACTGTACGGATGACCTAAGCTGGGCCATTCATAATCAAACTGGTAAAGATCTACTAACAAAGGTTGAATCGATGGATGCCTTACAAGCTTTAGATGAGTATGGTAATAAAGTTGACAATGTTATCTTAGCTTGGAGTCCCGATCGAGAAAATATTGATATTAAAGTATTGAGAAGAATTCGTGAGTTGGACGTAAATTTCTTGGTTATTGGTGAAAAATACGGTGCCACCAACAGTAAAGGATTCTGGGATCAAGCCAAATTAATTGATGATTCTCGAATTGAACGCATCAATCAGACCTATTCACATTATGATTTAGTTCACGATCAACTTTATCTAGTCAAATAGGGTAGAATAAGGTACAAGATAAAATAATAGGTGAGATATTTATGAAAAAGGTAATATCAAGTATTGTTATTTTTCTGATAGTTTTGCTAACTGGCGTTGCTATCTCAAAGAGTGATTCAATTAAGTACAACAATACAATGAACCGATTAGGTATGAGTGAACAAGCTATTGTTTTGCATACCAAGTCTAAAAAGAATTTAGTTACAGCAGTTCAAGAATTGAGTAAGAAAAAGAAAGTTTCAGCTTATCAACTAATTTTCTTTGAAAAAAGTAACAGTGATCTAGGATATATCTACGGACATAATAAGATCAATAAATTACCAATAACTTCGGGACGTTATTTCTCGCAAGATGATTTTATTTCACAAATTCCGTTTGCAGTACAGGGTAAATCATCCCAATTAGAATCCTACAAACCTCAGGGACAAACTTACATTCAGATGGGTGATCGCTACATTTCAGTTATCGGTAATATCGGCTTTGATGGTGCGGATATTTTAAATGGTCAAACATTGATCTCACTATCACCAAATCAACCAAAGTCAAAACTGCATTTGAATCAAGTGACAACGGTCTTGGATGGTAATGCTCTTTCCAATAAAGAGAGTTTGTCGAAAATCAAGAGTGTTCTACATGCTAGGTCATCCCATAAATATGTACCACAGACAGATGATTTTACTAACGCTGAAACAGCCAATAACGGTGAGATGTATTTAGTGGGAATTGTTTTATTATTCGTTTTGATCGTAATTGTTGATTTCTATATCTTGGTTCCTTTGAAATATGATCTGTCTAGATCACATTTAACAGGTGACTTGAAGAATAATTATCAAAATGGTTTAATGATTCGTTACTTGATTTATACATTAGTTCCTTTTATTGCCGGTTATGCTGCAGTTAATTGGAAAATTGCCATTATTAGTCATAATACATTTAATATGTTCATATTAGTTTCTGTGTTGATCACAATCCTAATAGGAATGTCACAAATAATTTTTACCAAAAAACGGAGTGAATAATTTAATGAAAGTCGATTTGAGTCCTGACTTTAAAGAAAAATATCGTAATTTAATGGGGGAGCGTGCTGACAAGCTATTTGACGCTATTCAACAAGACAGCCAAGAAGCTTTCCGACTTAATCCTCTTAAGCCTAACTTTAAAAATGTTTCTTATTCTCTAGAGCAACCAATTGAATACAGTAATATTGGTTATTTTGGTGAAATAAATGGTAATTCAATTGATCATTTATCTGGCTATGTCTATAGTCAAGAGCCAAGTGCTATGTATGTGACAGAGATCCTTGATCCGCAAGAAAACGAAAAAATTCTGGATCTCTGTGCGGCTCCTGGTAGTAAAACTACTTATATTGCTTCAAAAATGGCCTCTAAGGGCCTTTTAGTAAGTAATGAGATAAACACTAAGCGTGCTAAAGTACTGTCTTCTAACATTGAAAGAATGGGAATATCCAATACGGTTGTTACTAACAATTCACCTAAGGATTTTGAAAAGAAGTTTGGACAATTTTTTGACAAGATTTTAGTGGATGCACCTTGTTCAGGTGAAGGGATGTTCCGTAAAGATCCTGAATCGGTTAAGTATTGGTCTTTAGACTACGTAGAGCAATGTGCTAATCGCCAGCAACATATCCTCGATTCAGCGTATAAGTTATTAAATAATGGTGGTTCACTAGTGTATTCAACTTGTACCTTCTCACCAGAGGAAAATGAACAAAACGTTGACTGGTTCTTGAAGAAATATCCTGACATGCATTTGGTAGATGTTAAGAAGTATTCTAGCATGGAAGACGCTAAACCAGAGTGGGGTAATGACAATCCTGAATTGTCCAAAGCCTTAAGAATGTTCCCTGATCAATTTAACGGTGAAGGACATTTCATGTGCAAGATGATTAAAGATGGTGAAGTTGAAGAACCTAAAGAGCGCCAAATCAGCAACAATTTGAAAAAAGATGATATCAAGTTTGTTCAAAAATTTGCTAAAATTAATTTAACCACTTTGACTGAAAATAACTGGTTACACATCAGTGATTTCTTATATCAGGCTGCTAGTTTAGATAGTCGTTTCAAAGGATTACATATCTTGAGAAACGGTTTAAAACTGGGAGAATTCAAAAAAAATAGGTTTGAGCCCGATATCGCTTGGATATTGGCACTCAAACCTGAGATGTTAAAAACTGTTTTTGAATTAGATGATGATCAATTTGAAAAATATCTTCATGGTGAATCAATCATTTTGAAAGAACATCCAAATTTTGATAATAAATGGATCGGTTTATCCTATCAAGGTAAGCTTTTCAGTTGGGGACGTTATAGTAATTTCCAAATAAAAAACGTCTATCCTAAAGGATTAAGACGGTAAAATAATGTTACGTTGTTTAGCGTAATTTACTAAGCTTCCATCAAAGATGATGGGAGCTTTTTTAATATCTGCAATTGATTTAGCACCAATAGCAGCCATGATTAATTGCA
This sequence comes from Companilactobacillus kimchii DSM 13961 = JCM 10707, assembly GCF_001435445.1. Classification (GTDB taxonomy): domain Bacteria; phylum Bacillota; class Bacilli; order Lactobacillales; family Lactobacillaceae; genus Companilactobacillus; species Companilactobacillus kimchii. The sequence continues at coordinate 134,195 of NZ_AZDH01000017.1, forward strand.
ACTGTTTAATGAATTCATCAAAAAAGATTTCCGTTTCACTTAAAGAATACTTTTGTAAGTGATGCAAAACTAATCCTGACATTCCAACGGCACTGGCACCCATACGAATAGCTTTAATAACATCCATTGGTGTTCTAATACCACCAGAAGCGAAGATGGTCATTTTATTTTGGTAGGGAATGGATTCCAAAAGTGACTCGACAGTTGAAAGTGAAAATCTATCTAGATAAGTCAGATCCAATTCATGATTACGAGTACTTTCAATTTGAGCAAAATCAGTTCCACCAAAGCCTGAAATATCAACGTATTTGACACCAACTTTGTAAAGGTCGGCTAGATTATCTTTTGACATTCCAAAGCCGACTTCTTTAACGATTACAGGTACATTGACTGAGGCAACGATTTGTTTGATATTATCCAACCACATAAATTCTTTATCACCTTCAGGCATTGCTAATTCCTGTAAGGCATTTAAATGAACTTGTAAGGCATTGGCTTTTATCAAATCGATAGCCGTTTGAGCTTGTTGAGCGTTAGCTTTAGCAGAAACATTAGCAATTACGAATCCATCCGGATTATTATCTCGTAGAACGGAAAATGAATCCCTAGTTTCCTCGGGCAAACGAAGATAGACTCCCATTGAACCGCTAGAAACAGGAATATTCAATTTGTGAGCCAATTGAGATAGTTCAGTATTAAATCTGGTCGATTGTTTAGATCCACCAGTGATTGCGTTGAAGTATATAGGTAAAGCCATTTTCCGATTTATAAATTGAGTTGAAAGATCAATCTGTTTCAAGTTCAATTCAGGTAAAGCGTTATGTAATAATCTAACGCCATCAAAATCAGCAAATGACTCGTCTGTGAAGTATTTTTCAGCTAAGAAAAGATGTTCAACTTTACGTTGAATTTGGGCATCTTGTTTAGGCATGAGCAATTATTTCTCCGATTTTTAAAGTAAGAGGAGTGATTCCAACTTTTTGCCACTCTTTTTTCAATTCAGCAACATTTAAGTTCTTATCACTTAAGACAATTCCACAATCGCCACCACCGGCACCGGAAGTTTTAGCAGAACCACCAAGTTTTTCAGCAATATCGCAAAGACTGGTTAGTAGGTCAGTTTCAATATGAACGTCACTGAATTCAGCCAAATCATCTAACAAAGAACGATACTTGCTAAACATTTTCTTGATCAAAGCTGAATCATTGTTCTTAAAGCCTTTGATCAATTGTTCAACATTTTTACGGCTTTCCTGTAAGAAATGTTGATATTTTTTAACTTTTTGGGCTTTAGTCAAAGCGATACGATCAACTAAGATAGAGGTTGAAGCTGGAGAGCCAGTCCAACCAACGGTTAATTCAAGGTCTTTAGGTAATTCTAAACTTTGAATCTTTAGTTGGGGCCAATCTAAAGATAAGATTTCAGTAATGCTATGATTGCGAATCATGTTAAAAATCCAATTTCGGTCTGGGGAGTAGTAGGCTACAATACCACCAAAGGCGCTAGCAGCAATATCACCTAGACTTCCATTTCCTTGAACGGATAAGTGTGAAATAGCAGCAATTTTGTAAATATCCATCGCTAACAGATCTAAATGATAAAAGTCGCCTAAAGTTTTAACTACGGCAACAGTTACGGCTGCCGATGAGCCTAAACCATATTTTTTACCATCTTGGGAATCAAGTTCACTTGTAACTAGTAAGTCGTAATAGCTTAGTTTTTTGCCACGTTCTAGGGCGTACTTTTCGATGAACTTAATAGCTGCCAGAATGTACTGTAATTGACTTTCGGAGTCATCAAAGACTAGTTCAGTTCCTTGACGGTTCCAGTGAATGAGTTCCTTATTTAAGTTTTTTGACTGGATAGTTCCACCATTTTGAGTTTTATTAACTGTAACAGTAACGTACTTATTTACTGATGTAAGAACTGCGGGGAATCCTGTTTCAACAACAGCATATTCTCCAGCCAAATATAATTTTCCAGGTGCTTTTCCTGTAGACAAAATATCATACCTTTCAATTTATATCAGATGTATTGGATGCCACTACCAATATTAGCAACAACGCAAGATACATTGGATAATTGTTCCTCAATGTATTTTTGAACCTTAGTAATCGATTCATTAGTACATATAATTTTAACATTCGGACCGGCATCAATTGTAGCATATGCGAGGATGCCTTTTTGACGTAATTCTTGAATTATTTGAAAAATTCGAATCGTCTCTGGTTCGAAATATGTAAATGAAGGATTAGCTGAAAGCGTTAAAGCATGCATGCTCATAGCGTTGTGTTCGGCAATTTCTCCAATCCTTTGGATATCTTTTTTGGCAATTGCTTGCTTAATTTCTTTTATCTCTGAAGCCACTAGTGTAACCCAATTTGGATAAAAAGGGGAGGTTTTCACGCTATTTTCCATCCCTACGGTAGAAGAAATCTTTTTACTACCCTTATTAATAACCACAGATAATAACGTTAAATCAATTTGAGGATTCTCGTCAATAGGTGTAGCAAAAGAAGTTTCATTACTGTCTCCAGCAATCCACTCAACAAAGCCACCATAGATTGAACGACTAGCAGAACCAGAGCCATTACGAGCTAAAATTGAAAGTTCTCTTTTATTTAAATTTAATTGTTTTGTTTCATTGATAGCAGCCGCTAAAGCCGCAAAACCTGAAGCTGAAGACGCAAAACCAGCTGAGGTAGGAACATGATTAACTGTGTCCACGATGAAATGATCATCAAAGCTATAGAATTGACGAACCGTATCTAAATATTTAAGAATACGTTTATTCTGAGTTTCATCTAACAATTTATGATTCAAATAGACCGTATCGTGATCATTATCAGCTATTGTCAATTTGGTATCAGTATAAAAACGATCCAGTGTTAATGAAAGACTATTGGTACATGGTAATTTCAAAGTTTGATTTTTTTTACCCCAATATTTGATTAAAGCAATATTTGTAAAAGCACGTGCTGTTCTAACCAATGTCTTCGTCCTCCGCATAAATTGATAATGGTTGAATCCAAGTTTGTTCAGCTCCAGATTTGATCAATGCTTTTTGAATCATCTGAGCATTCTTCAGATTTCTAGCTAAACAGATAATACAACCGCCACGGCCGCCACCAGTGATTTTGCTACCTAAAGCTCCGGCATGATTGGCAGCCTCAATTAGCCTGTCCGTTTTGGGAATAGCTAGGTTCAATTTAGTTAAGGCTTCATTGGCTAAAGTAAAGACTAAACCTAGTTTTTTGAGATTACCTTTAATAAGGTAATCACTAGCTTGAGTGGCATAGTCACCTAATTGTTGTAGGTAAGCTCCAATTTTCTTAGGATCTTGATCGTACATCTTCCTGACGTCAGCAACGGTTTCTTTAGTACGGCCTTTAACACCTGAATCTGCAATGACGATGAAACCCTCAGAATTAAAATTAAAGTGTTCAGGTTCCACATCTTTACCAAATTTAATTGGATCGTCTGAACTGACTGTTAAAGCATCCAGACCACTAGCCTTACCATGGGTAACAGTTTCTGATTTATTTACGTAATCTAATAATAGATTATGATCTAAATCTTTTTTGAAAAAATCGAAAAAGGCACGTGTAATTGCGGCCGCAATCGCAGCTGAAGAACCCATACCACGTTCAATTGGTAATCCACTATCAATGTTGATCGTATAATTTAAATGTTCCTTGTTCAACTCAGAGTCTAATAAGTTGATTAAATACTTTACGCCTGACAATGAGTCAGGGATTTTATCTATTTTTCCTGCATAGTACTTTGAAATTAAAGAATTTTCTTTACTTTGCTGCATTTTGACGATCACGGGGGTACTCAACAAAGGGATTGCAAAAGCAGGGTAGCCATAAACTACCGCATGTTCTCCCATTATGATTGTTTTCCCATGACTTTTTCCTATTCCTTTAAGCACATGCTCACCTCAATTTCTCTAAGTCTTTATTTTATACATCTATTGATGTGATTTCCACTTTCAAACGACCAACTATGATAGAATTTTTTCGGGTGATGAATAATGACATTAAATTTCGTACTAGGTAAAAACCAATTTGATCATCATAAGAAGATGATGGAGTTGTTCCAAGAGGATTATACCAAGGATCCGACGGGACAATTCTTCTTTTTAGTACCAAATCATATAAAATTCGAATCAGAAGTCAATATTCTGAAGTATTTTCAAAAAGACAATGATTCTTTAATTGCAACTAACAATGTCCAAACTTTTTCGTTTTCACGATTAGCTTGGTATTTTTTACGTGACAGTAGTGATTATAATTTAGAAACCTTAACACAAACTAAATCAGCTATGTTATTGAAGAATATCGTTCAAGAACATAAGTCAGAATTAAAAATATTTGCCGGGATGATCGATAAGCCAGGATTCATTGATCAGATGATTTCCCAATTTGATGAATTCATGAATGGGCAGGTCCAACCAGATGATATTGATTTAGCCTTAAATTCGGAACAACAGGGTATTTTTGTTGATAAAATCAAAGAATTGAATTTGATGTATGGAGCTTATTTAGAACAGATTCAAAACTACAACACAAATGACTTTCAACTTAATTCACTAGCTGATTTTCTAAATACCAAGCTAGGAACATCCCATTACTATTTCTATATCGAAGGTTTCTCATCTTTTACAGCGACGGAATCCAATTTGGTAAAATCAATGCTAATCAACAGCGGTAGTTTAAACATTTCATTGGTATTAGATCAACCGGTTTTTGATTCTACCGATGAATCTGACTTCTTCTTCCGTCCAGCTGCAACTTATCAACAACTTCATGACATGGCTAAACAAAATCGTATTGTAACCAGAAATTACTTTGCTGATGAAAAAAGAATCAGTCCCGATTTGAGCAAATTAGAGGACTACTGGATTGAATCTAACATTGGTGGGATCAAGAAGAGTGGTCTAGATAGTCAAAATTCCGTTCAAATTTGGAAATGTACTGATAAACAAACTGAGGTTTCAGCTATTAGTACCTACATCCGTCAATTAGTAGCTACTCAAGATTATCGTTATAAGGATTTTCTAATTGTCGCACGTGATTTATCCGAATATGCTTCATTTATTGAATCATTTATGGAAAATAACCAAGTGCCATATTTCATTGATTTACAAAAGAAAATGGCCAATCATCCTTTTAAACGTTTGATTGATTTGCTATTTGCTATCGTTAATCGTGGTTTACAAGTGGACGACGTAATTAGCTTATTGCGAACTGAATTGCTAATACCCGAAGCTTTTAGAGATAAACTACAAGTTTTTCGTCAGGCTGTCGATTTAACCGAAAACTATGCTTTAACCAATGGAACGACCAAACGTGGTTGGATGGGACCGAGCTTTAAGCCAGATGTCCAGTTGGACCCTGTAGTTGATAAAATTAAGATATCCGAATATCAATTGATCAATCAAATCAAAGAATTCGTAAAGAATATTTACAGTCAGCTAGAGAAGTTTTTGAAGAAAGCTCATTCCTCACTTGATAGTGTTAGTTTTCTGTACAATTTTTTAGAACAGAATCATGTTTTTGATACATTATTATTGTGGCAAAAACAAGCAACTGAACAAAAGAATCTAACCCTAGCTAATCAACCGGAACAAATTGTCAGCTTATTTAATCAAATTTTAGACGAATACGTTTCAGTTTTTGGTGAACGTGAATTTGATTCGAAAGACTTTATTGAAATTTTGGATGCGGCCTTTGAAAACGCCACTTATTCACAAATTCCTTCAACTTTGGATGCTGTCAGTATCTCAGAAATCGGAATGATCCAGCCTAATAATCGAAAAATAACGTTTATTTTGGGTTCGACAACTAATAACATGCCTGGAACAACGGTTTCTAATGATATTGTAACTGATGACGAACGACTATTCCTCAACGGCGAACTAACCGATGGAAAATACTTGAATGAACCAGACGAAGTGATGAATAACTCTGAACCATTTTTGCATGACATTACTTTTACGACTGGCTCTCAACGTTTGATCTTCACATATCCTAATTTTACTGAGGATAACAAACAACAAGACTTATCCAGTTATGTAGTTCGAATTAAAAATCATTTCCGTTTGATTGAACAATTAGTACTACTGAATCCATCAAGTGATGATCAGTCTGAAAATGAAGTTATCCGTTATTTAGGTTCTAAAGCTTCCAGTCTAAATTACTTAATTCGTGTTTCACGTTCTGCATTAGACAACAAAACTGATTTACCAGATGCTTGGAAATATGTCCGTGGCGTCTTATTAAATGAAGAACCAGAAACTTCAGAATTTGCCTTAAGTTCATTGAATTATCAAAACATTCCACAAAGTTTGAGTCTGGATACGGTCGAAGCTCTATATGGTAAAAATATCAATGTCTCCATTTCTCAATTAGAGACTTTTTACATGAACGAATATGAGTACTTCTTAAAGTATGGTTTGAGATTAAAACCTAGACGGCTATTTGAAATTACGCCAGCACAGACAGGGTCAATTTTCCATGCAGTCTTGGACAGCTTAGTTAAGTATTTACATCAAGAGCAGGGAAGATCATTACGTGATATGTCTGACGGAGATATTCAGAACTTGGTAACTGATCTGTTTGCTGCCCAAATTGACTTACCAGAAAATAGAATATTTAACTCCTCTGCCCGCATGCAGTATATTGCTGACAAGTTGAAAACCACTTTGATTCAATTAGTTAAGAATATGAAATTACAATTCTTACGTAACAGTTCTGAGCCTGAAAAGTCAGAAGTTACTTTTGGTCGTATCAACAATAAACAAGATCTACCAGGTCTTTCTTATCAGATCCCAGGAGGCCATTTAGTTAACGTTCGTGGAAAAATTGATCGCATTGATGAAATGGTTTTGGATGACATCACTTACTTAACGATTATTGATTACAAGTCAGGTAATAAAAGCTTTGATTTTTCACAGTTCCTAGATGGTATTACGATGCAGATGCCAACTTATATTCAAAGTGTTCTGAATAATCTTCATCTCTTAACAGACCGTAAAAACGCTAAAGTGGGTGGAGCTTTATACGAACATATTCAAAATCCGTTGATTACCTTGGATCGTTCTTTGATCAATACTAAGTCATTAGACGATTCTGCGGATATTCAAGATAGTGATATTCAGAATAAAATCTTTAAGCAATTCCAGCTAAATGGTCTATTGGTCAATGATGAGGAATTGTTGGCTAATATCGATACTCAGGCTCTTACTAAGCAGGGTAAAGTTGCTAAAACTTCACCAGTTGTAAAAAAGGGAAGTAACAATGTTATTTCTCAAGAAGATCTATTCAGAATTCTAAACTATAACGATCATCTGATTCGTCAAGCAGGAGAAAAAATATACTCTGGTAAATTGAATTTGAATCCTTATCGCTACGGACAAATGACTGGTTTGCAATATAGCGATTATCGACCTATTTTTGAATTTGATGCAATGTTGCCAGAAAATGAATACCACGACGTTATCAATTACAATAAAGAAAACGTTATTAAAGAGATACAAAATATTTTAGAGGATGGTGAAGAGGATGCCTAAATGGACCGATGATCAAGAAAAAGCCATTTATCATCGTGGACACGATATTCTAGTTTCAGCAGCGGCTGGTTCAGGTAAGACGACTATTTTGATTGAACGAATTGTTGAAATGTTAAAAGACGGCGAAAACATTGATAATCTTTTAGTAGCTACTTTTACTGATGCAGCGGCTTTAGAAATGAAAGAACGTCTTCTAAAACGAATCAAAGAACTTGTGAATGATAAAAGTTTGGACGTAGAAACTCACAAACATCTTCAAAAACAAATTTTCCGAGTTCCCATTGCTAATATCAGTACTCTGCACGCCTTCTGTTTAAGTATTATCAAAAAGTTTTATTACGTTATTGACTTAGATCCTAATTTTCGCTTATTGAGTGATACAACTGAACAGTCAATCATGAAAGAACAAGCATATGATAATTTGCGAAATAAGTATTATGACAAGGATGACCCCGACTTTATTAAGCTAACTGACAACTTTACTGATGACCGCAGTGATGATGGTTTGAAGGATGTTGTTTTCAAATTATATGATTTTGCGATTACTAATGCTGAAACACAACAATGGTTGGACAATTTGATTGCTACGTATCAGTTTACTGACAGCTTTTCTGAATCAAATTTTTACAAAAAAGATGTTATTCCTCAACTTAAACAACGTTTAGAACAATTAATCGAATTAACTAATCAGGGAATTGATCTAGCAAATGAAGATGAATTGGTTAATAAATCACTCTTTGAAACTTTCAACGTAGCTAAGAAAGATTTTGAATCCTTGGAAAATGAAGTAGGAGTAAAAACGTATTCCGATATCAGAACTGAATTAATTGGTTTCAAATTAAAAACAGCCAAACGACTTTCCAAGGATGACAAAGAGGGGAATGACCTTGCTCTTTTAGAGAAATCTAAAAAGTTACGTGATCAATTAAAGCGACAATTGGATAAATTATTTAATGATTTCTTTGTGCAGTCGGAAGCGGGTGTTCAGGAATCATTAGTACAGTCACAAACTATTATTGCCAAATTGGTAGAAGTTGAACGTGGGTTTATCAAAGAGTACGGTCGTTTAAAGAATAATAGTCATACTTTGGACTTCAATGATTTGGAACATATGGCTGTAAGAATTTTACAAACCCCGGTTGATGAACATATGGTGGCACTTGATTACTATCAAACTAAATTTCATGAATTGATGATTGATGAGTATCAGGATGTTAACGCCATGCAAGAAAAAATTATCCAACTCTTATCAAATGATGATAATCACCTCTTCATGGTAGGGGATATTAAGCAATCAATTTACGGTTTCAGACAAGCGGCACCATATATTTTTGCTCAAAAGTATGAAGATTTTCAAAGATCGGATAATCCTAGTGAATTGATTCAATTGTCTAAAAATTTCCGTTCGGCTAAATCAGTTGACGATTTTGTTAATCAAATTTTTAAACGAATTTTTGATAAAAAAATTGGTGATATTGATTATGATGACAAATCTAAACTGATTCCCGGAACTAACTTCCCAGATATAGTTGATAGTGAAAATGAGTTCAATTTACTAGTAAATAATGATGATGAAGATACTGAAAAACGTCAGTTATTGATTGAAAATGCAGCCAAACGGATTCAGGTCTTAATTAAAAATCAGTATCAAATTTATGATGGCAAAAAAGATGAAATGAGAACTATCAAATATTCTGACATTGCCATTCTTTCTCGAACTAAGGAAAACAATACTGATCTGATCTCTTATTTTGCTAAAGCCGATATTCCTATTATGGTTACTGATGCTCAGAATTATTTTCAAACAACAGAACTACAGATCATGATGTCGATGTTAAACATTATTGATAATCCTTATCAGGATATTCCACTAGTAGCTGTGTTACGCTCACCAATTGTGGGCTTGAATGAAGAAGAGTTAGCTGAGATTCGTCTCGTGGATAAACAAGAATTCTACTTTACAGCTTTAAATGAATACTTGCACGCTGAAACGTCAAAAGAAAATATCAATAATAAAGTTCAAGCTTTCTTGTTACAATTGGAAAATTATCGCGATTTTGCCAACAAAAATTCCATTGCCCGTTTGATTTGGAAAATTTATCAAGAAACAGGTCTCCTAGAATACGTTTCAGGGATGCCTGGTGGTAAACAACGTGCTGCCAACTTACATGCCCTTTATCAACGAGCTAATGCTTATGAAGAAACTAACTACAAAGGCTTGCATCAATTTATTAATTTTATTCAACGGATGCAGGACCTTGATAAAGACTTGTCACAACCTAATAGCATCGAAGCAACGGATGATACTGTTAAAGTCATGACGGTTCACGCCTCTAAAGGATTGGAATTTCCAATCGTAATTTACTTAGATATGGCTAAACAGTTTAATAAGCTTGATTTTCAAGGTCAAACAGTTTTTGATACTGACCAGGGAATTGGTATCACGCTAATTAATAGTCAAAATCGTTTGAAATATAGTACTATTCAACACAGTGTTATCAGTAATCGACGTAAAGTTGCCACGACTTCGGAAGAGATGCGCTTGTTATATGTGGCTTTGACACGTGCAAAGCAAAAACTAATCATGTTTGGTTTTACCAAAAAAGTTGAGGATACAATCAATACTTGGGATGAAGTTAGTCCTAAAACCGGTGTTATTAATGAAGCCATTCGTCTAAAGGCTAATAATTTTCAGGACTTAGTTGGTATTAGTACCTTGTCAGATGAAGATCGGGAAACAGTCTCTGATAAACTATATTTAAATAAACATTGTAACTTGCGTTTGAATCTGGTTTATCCGGAAGTTAAAGATGATTTGGCTTCTAAAATTATTATTCCTAAGAAGATTCCCGTAGAACCATCGGATCTATTTAAGAAAACTGTCAAACAACTGCTTGATTTTAATTATCGCTATCAAGAATCAGTTGATACGACAGCTTATCAGTCAGTCTCGGAAATTAAAGGTTTGTTTGCGGATCCGGACGATGAGAATATGGCTGAAGACCTGCTGGAAGATAAATCTCGTTATAATTTAGGTTCATTTGCAAAGCCACAGTTCTTAACAAAGACTAAAAAAGTGACCGCTGCTGAAGTAGGTAGTGCTACTCATTTAGTTTTACAAAAGATCAAATTAGATAAAACACCCGAAATTGCTGATTTTCAAGATTTAATTCAACAAATGGTCAATGAAAAACTACTAACAGATGAATTGGCTGAAAAAATTGACTGTCAGAGCTTAGCTAATTTTTATCAAAGCAATTTAGGACAAGTAATTATCGAACATCATAATGATGTCAGTCGGGAATTTCCCTGTTCAATTCTAATGCCAGCACAAAAATTGTTTAAAAACTCTTCAAAAGACTATTCTATTAACGATAAAATATTAGTTCATGGTATTATTGATGGAGTAATTGAATTAGATCATGGAATAATTATTTTTGACTATAAGACTGATCATGTAACTGATCAAAACTTTGAAGAATTAGTCTCTAAATATTCCGGACAAGTCAATTTATACGCAGAAGCTATTTCTGTGATTAAGAACAAACCCGTCGTGGGTAAATATCTTTACTTCTTGAAGATCAGTAAAGCTATTGATTTACAAGAAAAATGAAGATGAGAGGTGAATGATTTGAAAAATTCTTACGCTGTTGTTGATTTAGAAACAACCAATTCTAATTGGCATGACAACGGGCGTATAATTCAATTCGGCTGTGCCCTTATCGAAAACGGTGAAATAACACATATCTATGATCAAAAAATCAATCCTAAAGTGCCGATTCCAGGTCGAATCACGGCTTTAACGGGGTTGAGCGATGATGATGTTAAGGATTCACCAACATTTGAAGAAGTTGCACCTGATATCTTTAAACTTTTAAAAAATCGAGTTTTTATTGCACATAATGTGAATTTTGATTTGACCTTTTTAAATCGAGAACTTAAACGTATCGGAATGAACCAACTCAATGTCAAAGCTATCGATACTGTTGAATTATCGCAAATACTTTTTCCAACCATTAGTAGTTACAAACTACAAGATTTAACGCATTATTTGAGCATTACACATAAGAATCCACATAGTGCCAACAGTGATGCACATGTTACTGCCGAATTGTTTTTGATTATTCTAAAACGAATTCAGCAATTGCCAATTCCGACTTTACAAATGCTAGCTAAATTTGGTAAGAATACTATCCGTGAAACTAATTTGGTTTTCAAAACTATTTTGGAAGAGCGAGAGAAGAATTCACGTTCTTCAGTCTTACCAGCTTATTTGTATGAGAAGAATGGCTTGATTTTACGTAAAAAAGACTTTCATGTTAGTGAAAAGATTGATCACACAACTAAATATCCGCAAACTCGTGAAGCAAAGAAAGAGTTGTTGGATGGAATTTTGGACTATCGTGTTAATCAATCCAAGTTGATGGATAACATTTATCATACGAGCCAACACCGTGATAAGGTCAAAAAATGGAATCTGATTGAAGCACCAACTGGTGCAGGTAAGACATTGGGTTATCTTTTGCCATTATCTTATTTGGTTAATATTGATCAAAAGTTGGTTATTGCGACAACAACAAAGGTTTTGCAACAACAGATCGTGGAGCAATCGATTCCTTTGCTTAATCAAGTTACTAACAATGAGTATCACGCCGAAATAGTCAAAAGTAGTTATAATTTTATTGATTTGGATCGTTTCTATGAGGCTTTGGATAATTACCGTTTGCATAGTCATACGGCTATTTTGAAGATGAAAATTATCGTTTGGCTCACAATGACAACGACTGGTGATTTGAGTGAACTACACCTGACTAATTACAACAGTCCCTTGTTCAGTATTATTCGTCATCGTGGTGAGTCTAAAGAAAATACGATCTTTAGTAATGATGATTTCTGGCTTTACCAGCAAAATCGTTATTTAGAATCAAAGATTTTAGTTACTAATCAAGCCTTTTTGGCCCGTCATTTGGACAGTCAATATTGGGGTAAGAATTCCTATTTAGTTATTGATGAGGCCAATCACTTTGCTGGGAGTCTGCGTAGCGCCAGTTCACCAACAATTGATTTTCTTAAATTGAACGAATACGTTAAGAAAATAAGTGATATTCTTTATCAGAATCGTGTAACTTTACGTTATGCCTTTACTGAAGTAACGACGCAGTTGTGGAATTACCAAGATTTGCAAGGAATGGAAACTCATTTTCAAGCAATCGACGAATTAATGGAACGTTTGGAATATAATATTTTTGGAACTTATGTTCAAAATAAAGTTAAATTCAAAGATCGTGAAGATTTCGTTTCAATTTTGGATAGTAACCACAAGTTTGGTCGAAACAATCCTAAATTATTTGAATTATTGTCCGATTTGATTGTTGAACTGTCACTCGTTTCTAATCGTGTCGAGACTTTATTTGATCAATATAACTTCCAAAAGAATTTTATTTCGGTCGAACTTTCTAAAGTTATCTCGAATCTAACGATTGAAAATAACAAGTTACGCGACGTTATTTTGAATTTGGATGACTTACTACAGGCTATTCAAGAAAAGGATACTAAATTCGGTGTTCAAATTGATATGCGTGATTATTATGAAGTTAATACACTTAAAATTAGTTGGCGTCAATTTGATATTCAAGGCCTGATCGAGGAAACTACAGAACGATTCAGTCAGATTTTTGCTATTGGAGCCGCGATTACAATTCAAAAGGATTTTTCACATTTCATTTTGGATACACAATTGAATCAAAACCAGATTAATCAAATGGTGATCTTACCTGATTCCAATAGTATTTCAAAGAATAGTAAAATTTATTTACCATCTAGTTTGCCAGATATTCAGTCTCTAAATAGTGAAGAATATTATGCAATGGTGACAAAATACATTGTTGATATTTTGGATAATTTAGATCATCAAACAATGATTCTTTTTAATTCGCTAAACACTTTAAGTAATGTTTACGATCGACTGATGGAAACAGATGTCAAAGAAAAGTGGGAAATCTTAGCTCAGGGAGTCACGGGCTCAAATGAGAAGATAAAGAAACGCTTTGCAATTGGTCGTCGCTCAGTCTTACTTGGTGCCAATTCATTCTGGGAAGGAGTCGATTTTCCCAAGAAAATGTTAGAGATTTTGATTGTTACAAGAATTCCATTTGAATCACCTGAACAACCAGATGTGAAAATTAAACAGGATATCTTGAAAGAACAAAATCTCAATGTCTTTAAGGTTGATTCCTTGCCTAATGCTATTCTGCAGTTACGACAAGGTTTAGGACGTTTAGTTAGAACACCAAGTGATCGCGGTGTTATTTTACTATTAGATAATCGCATTTTAACTAAGAGTTACGGTAAAACAATTTTAGATTCTTTACCAAAGGGTCTACCAGTTGTTAATGAAGATATGGATACGATTAAAAAAGATATAAATGAGTTTTTGAATTAGCCAAAAGATTGCTATACTATTCTGGTAACTGAGAAAAGGAAGAACTTATGAATAGAAGTACAAAAGTTTTATTGACCATATCTTTGATCGCACTTGCTATTGTGTCAGTACTAACATATTTGAATCTTTCATTTGCACCATTTTCAAGTGCAAAATCACAAGCTAACGATATTGCAAAAGAAAAAGCGGGAATCGTTCAGCCGGATTATTTCGGTAACTATACCCGCAAAAAACAATATTACGCAGTTGGTGGTTTAACCAAAGGTCAAAAATATCGTTATATTATTATCAACGCAAAAAGCGGTAAAACAGAAATAGTCAACAAGAATACAGCACCCGTACGTCAAACTGTTATTGATGATGTAGCTCAACGTTATGGCGCCAAAAAGATTTTGCATATCAATTTGGGACTATACAAGAAAAAGCCAACTTGGGAAGTAGCTTTCCAAAAGAAAAATGGCAGTATCGGCTATAATTTGGTCGATTTCCGTACTGGCAAAAGTATTCAAATAATAAATAATATTTAAATCAAATAAAAAAAGTCGAGATAACATGTTCTCAGGCTTTTTTTGTTAATTGGAGTAATTAAGTATGGAAGATGAATTATTTAATGAATTCGTGGAAAGCGGCAGTACTAGTATCAATAATTTAGTTCTGCAAAACTATCATAATTTGGGCATGACTGAAAAGGATCTAATTGTTTATCTAGCTCTATCCATGTACGCTCAAAAGGGTGTCACTTTTCCAATGGCAAAAGATTTGGCTAAAGATACTGGTATGGATGAGGCCAGTATTTATACTATTATTCAGGGTTTGATTAAATTGGGAGTAATTGAGTTAAAAACAATTATGGATCATCATCAACAGCGAGATATTTATTCATTAACACCAATTTATCATCGTATTAAGAATTTACTGCAACAAGAACAAGAGTCTAATCAACAGAATCGTTTGATGTCGGAAACTGAAGAACTGTTTAGAAAAATTGAAGTCGAATTTGGCCGTCCTTTATCACCAATCGAACAAGAACAGATTCATCAATGGATCGATGATGATCATTACAGTGTTGAATTGATTGATCTGGCTTTACGTGAGGCCGTGCTGAATCAGGCTTATTCATTAAAATATATGGATCGGATCCTTATTAGTTGGGAAAAGAGTAATATAAAGACAGCAGAACAATTACAAGACCGTCGAAAGAAGTTGGGATATTAATGTTAAAAGATGAACAGATAGTTTGGGCTATTCGTCAAATGGAGGACGATATTGGACCCGTCGGACCATCATTAGATTCAAGAACACCATTTCAATATTTAATTTCGGTAATTTTGAGTGCTCAGGCAACGGATGTCTCAGTTAATAAAGTCACACCAATTTTGTTTGCCAAATATCCAGAGCCTAAAGATTTGATGAATGCCAATGTGGAAGACGTCGAAGAGATTATTAAAAGTGTTGGCTTATTCCATAACAAAGCTAGAAATATTATCAAAACAGCTGGCGTCGTTCATACAGAATTGAATGATATTGTACCTGAAACTAGAAAGGGAATTATGGAGCTTCCTGGTGCTGGTAGAAAAACCGCCAATGTGGTTTTAAGTGATGTCTTTCAACAACCAACATTTGCTGTAGATACACATGTTTCGGCTATTTCTAAGCGACTACATTTTGTTGATGAGAAAGCTAATCCATTGCAAGTTGAGAAGAAGATTGTCAGTGTCATGCCTCCTGAAGAGCTACATCAGGCACATCATACAATGATTGAATACGGCCGCAAGTATTCTATGAAACTCGACCCAGCTAAAGAGACCAATCAATTGATTATCAAATGCGATGAGTTGAATGCTGAAAATGAAAAAGATTAATTGGATAAAGTAACATCAGAAAAAATTCTGATGTTACTTTATTTTTTTACAGCGATATACTTATTAGTATCTTGAAAACGTATACAAAAGGAAAATTATTATGACAAAAACAATCATGTTGGCTTGTGCAGGCGGAATGTCTACCTCATTACTTGTTACAAAAATGAGGAAGGCCGCGAAAAAAAGAAATATTGATGTTTATATTTTTGCTACTGCCAGCGCGGCTATTCCTGAAGAGGCCCAAAAACACAATCCAGCAATAATCTTATTAGGCCCACAGATAAGCTTTCAATACGATAATATAGTGAATGAAGTTAATATCCCAGTAGATGTAATCGATATGAAAGATTATGGGATGATGAATGGGGAGAAGGTTCTTTCTTTTGCGTTATCTAAAATAAATTAGTATCCATAATAAAATCAAATTGGTTGTATGATGGCAGCAAGTAGAAACGATTTTATTGGGTATTTGAAAAATAATTATCAACATATGTATTGAATTAAAATGAATAAGACATTCAAATAGAATGCCTTATTTTTTGTATCATTATTATTTTTACAAAATGTAAAATCAAGCACGACATCCTGAGAACTTCAATTCATATAATCGCAAAATATGAGAATAATTGGACAAGATAGCACACTGAATGTAAGCGATTTATGATGTATTCTGTAATCGTTAATTGAGATGATCATCTCCTACAAACCATACGATAGAGGTATTTCTATGCAAACTAAATTTTTATGGGGTGGTGCCATTTCCGCCGGACAAACCGAGGGAAATAGCAATCACGCAAAATCGAAATTATCCAATTTTGACATGTTACCTATGGATAAACGAAGACTTCAACTTGTTTATAGGGATGACGATAATAATATTTTTAATACATATAACAACGATCATCATCCCAGTGATTTGGGAATAGATTTTTATCATACGTACATTCAAGACATTAAATTGCTACATGATTTAGGAATTAATGCATTTAGATTTTCAATTTCCTGGACTAGACTTTTTCCAACTGGTGAAGAGACAACTCCTAATCGTGATGGAATGAATTTTTATAGAGGAATCTTTAGGGAACTTAAAAAATACAATATGGAACCAATCGTAACTTTAAGTCATTTTGAAATCCCACTAAATTTAGTAACTAAATATGGTGGTTGGTCTAACAGAAAAGTAATTGATTTATTCTTACACTACACCAATAGTGTTATGACAGAATTTTCTGAATATGTGGATTATTGGATCCCATTTAATGAATTGAAT
This sequence comes from Companilactobacillus kimchii DSM 13961 = JCM 10707, assembly GCF_001435445.1. Classification (GTDB taxonomy): domain Bacteria; phylum Bacillota; class Bacilli; order Lactobacillales; family Lactobacillaceae; genus Companilactobacillus; species Companilactobacillus kimchii. The sequence continues at coordinate 151,346 of NZ_AZDH01000017.1, forward strand.
ATGATTTTGCATATTCCGTTTATTGGAGGTGGATTGATCTTTACTAAAGAAGACAACATTTTGCAAAAAGAATATCAAGCTGCACATTATCAATTATTGGCCAATTCCTTAGTAATTAAGCAGGGACGTAAGATTAACCGAGAATTTAAGTTTGGTTGTATGATAGCGGCGGGCAGAACATATCCATATTCACCCAACCCTGAAGATGTCTGGGCAGCTAATTTAAGCGATAGAAAAGCATTATTATTCTCAGATGTACAAGTAAGGGGAAACTATCCTAGTTATTTTAATAATCTCTGCAAACAAAATAATTTAACATTGGATATAACCAGTGATGACTTGCAGTTACTAAAGAATAATACAGTAGACTTCGTTTCGTTCAGTTATTATTCAAGTGCTTGCTCTGCTGCTGATGGAGACAGGTTGGAACATACAGCAACTAATGGCTTTGAAACGGTTAAAAATCCTTATCTTTCGAATGAAGATGGTGTATGGCAGATTGATCCACTTGGATTAAGAATTACTTTAAATCAACTTTACGAAAGGTATGAAAAGCCGGTATTTATTGTCGAAAATGGATTAGGAACCACTAAAGATAGAGTAACTAATGGTAAGATTCATGATCCTTATAGAATTAAATATCTTGAACAACATTTTTCAGAGATGAGAAAAGCAGTTGAAGAAGACGGCATCCCACTAATCGGCTACCTAATGTGGGGAGTAATTGATTTGGTAAGTGTTAGTGAAGGAAAAATGTCTAAGAGGTATGGAGTTATCTATGTGGACTTGGATGACTTTGAAAATGGAACAAATAAGCGTATTAAAAAAGATAGTTTCTTTTGGTTTAAGAATTATTTATCACTAAATAGTTTAGGGGAGAATAATAATGAAAAAAGATTATCAAAAATTAGCCATTGATATTGTTTCAGGAGTTGGTGGTAAGCAGAATATTAACTCTTTAGTTCATTGTGCTACCAGATTAAGATTTGATTTAAAAGATGATAATAAGCCCGATAAAGAGCAACTCGAAAGTTTAAATGGAGTTGTTACGGTTGTTAGGACTGCTAATCAGTATCAAGTTGTAATAGGTAATGAAGTAAGCCACGTTTTTGATGAAATTATTAAATTGGGTGTAATTAATGGTGATTCTGATACAGTTGAATCATCTAATATTCAACCCAATGATCCTAAGAAAAAAGAAGGTATATTTAATCAGATCATTGATGCAATCACAGCTTGTATGACACCAATGATTCCAGCCTTAACTGCTGCTGGTATGATCAAAGTTATCCTATCTTTGGCAACTACTTTCAACTGGATGAGTTCTAACGCACCAACTTATAAAGTTCTTGATATCATGGGCGACTCAGCTTTCTACTTTATGCCCATTTTATTAGCAATTAATGCTTCAAAACGATTCAAGGTTAATACTTCTTTAGCTGTTATTGTTGCTGGGATTTTATTACATCCTAATTTCACAGCGTGGGTATCATCTGGTAAACCAATTTCATTCTTATCAATTCCAATTGCACCTGATACTTATGCTGCAACAGTAATTCCTGCACTACTTATGGTTTGGGTCATGGGCTTCATTGAAAAAGGCGTAGATCATATAACTCCTAGTTCCTTGAAAATCATTTTAAATCCTACTCTAATCCTTTTGATTAGTGCTCCAATCGCATTAATCATTGTAGGACCATTAGGTTCATTTGCTGGTGCAGGATTAGCTTGGGTCATCAATATGCTTCAGGGACGTTTGGGCTTCATTATGGTTACTTTATTAGCTGCTGGTATGCCTTTCATTGTTATGACAGGTATGCATCACGCACTGACACCAATTTTTCTATCAACATTTGCTTCAACAGGACATGAATCATTAATTTTAGTAGCACAAGTTTGTTCCAACTTAGCACAAGGTGCGGCTGCATTAGCCTTTGGAATTAGAGCTAAGAAGCCTAGTCAAAAGTCATTGGCCACATCTTCAGGAATTTCAGCAATTATGGGAATTACCGAACCGGCTATGTATGGTATTAATCTTAAATATAAGAAACCAATGATTGGTGCTGTAATTGGTGCTGGAGTCGCTGGACTGTATGGCGGTATTATGGGCGTTACATTATATGTTCCTCAAAATAGTTTTATGGCCATTCTCGGATTAAATGGTGCCAAAGGTCTAACCAATGTTGTAAATGGTGTGATAATGATGGCCTTATCATTATCTGTTTCTTTCATTGCTAGCCTAATTCTATCCAAAGGTTCTAAAGAAGTCGTAGAAAAGAAAAAAGCCACTAATACTAATGAGCCTAAAACTGAAGTGACTTTAAATAGCGTTTCATCAATTAATTAATAATAAAAAAGAGAGGGAACGGTATCTTTACCGACCTCTCTTTGGTTTGGAGAATAGTAAAATGATTAAATTATCAAAAATGCTTAGGTTAGATGATTTAAAATCGACTCAACCAGAATACTTAGAATCTATTTTTTCTATTGCCAACGGACACCTAGGGATACGAGCCAGTGATCCAATTAGTCCTTCTGATAATGCAGGAACAATTGTTAATGGATTTTATGAAGAATCAAATATCATTTATGGTGAGAAAGCTTACGGATATGCTGAGAAGAATCAAACTATAGTTAAGCTACCTGATTTGCGACAGATAGAAATTTATGATGAAAATGATGACAAATTTATACACACACAGTTGCAGGATATGAAATTGGATATGGCCCAAGGAATATTACACTCAACTTATAAAATTTCTAATGCCAAAAATGAATTTATTAACTTAGAGCTAACTGGTGTTGTCAATCAAGAAAAAAGTCAGTTTATAGGTTTACGTTATAAGATTTCCAGTGATGACTATAAGGGGAAAATTAGACTTGTGCAGGATATGAAGTTTGGTGAGACGGCACAAGATAGTGATGATCCTCGAAAATCCAGAGAAATTACAACCTTGCAGTACGATAATGTTCTGACTTCACAGAATCAAAATGTACTGCGAATAACTACTGAGAATAGTCAATTGTTTATTGAAATGGGCTTAACTACAGACAAGAATTTAAAGCAGACATTTTCTTTAGCGAATACCCCAATAACATTTGATGTAATTGCGGCTGTTGGTAATATCAATCAAGAAATTTCTCTAGATAATGTGCCTACTTTTGAAGAAATAGAACTTGAATCAAAACATTTTTGGAAAAATTTCTGGAATCAAAGCGAAGTTAAGATTGATGGGGATGATCAGCTAGATCAAGCTATTCATTTTAATCTTTACCAATTAGAGTCGTCTGCTGGTAGGGATGGTAAAACTAATATTTCTGCCAAAGGCCTTTCAGGTGTCGGTTATGAAGGGCATTACTTCTGGGACACTGAAATGTATATGTCTCCATTCTTTGCTTACACAAATCCCAAAATTGCAGCTGACTTGATTGCATATCGATATAATATTTTGCCCGAAGCTAAAAAACGTGCCCGTACACTAGGCGTAAAAGATGGTGCTTTGTTCACTTGGAGAACTATCAACGGAAAAGAAGCCAGTGCTTATTATCCCGCAAGTACCGCTCAATATCATATTGATGCTGACATTGCATATTCCATTTACCGTTATTACAACGTCACTAATGATGATCAGTTAATTAAGAAATACGGATTAGAAATTGTTTTGGAAACAGCTAGATTCTGGACCAATTTTGGTAGCTTCACTAAAATTGATGGTCAACAAAAATTCTGCTTTTTCGATGTGACAGGGCCAGATGAATATTCAGCTATCGTTAATAATAATTATTATACAAACCGCATGGCTAAATTCAATTTGACTTTTGCTATTGAATTGATTGAAAAGTTCCCTGAAAAAGCACAGCAATTGGGTGTTAGTGAAGATGAGATAAAAGAATTCACAACAATCCGTGATGCTATTCTTTTACCATTTGATAAAGAAAAAGGCATTAACGAACAGGATGATTCGTATTTCAAGAAACCCATTTGGCCGTTTGAACAAACGCCGAAGGAAAGCTATCCTTTATTGCTACATTATCATCCTCTGACGATTTACAGATACCAGGTCGATAAACAGGCAGATACTTTGTTTGCTGATTTCTTATTCGATGATATTTCTAAGGATCAGTTAGTTAAAGAGTTTGATTACTATGAAAATATTACAACACATGATTCGTCACTCTCACGTTCAATTTTTAGTGCTTTAGCGGCCAGATTAGGTTTAAAGGATAAGGCTTACTCATACTTCATTGCTACAGCTAAAACTGATTTAATCGATCTTCAGGGTAATACTAATGATGGCTTACATATTGCCAATCTAGGTGGTAGCTGGGTTGCTATCGTTTCAGGCTTTGGTGGTATCCAGATTAAAGATGGTTTGCTCTATATACAAAATAATCTGCCTAAACTTTGGAACAAATTAACAATTCGAATTCAGTATCAAGGCCGATTGTTAAATATTGAATATACTCAAAACAATACTAAAGTAACTATTATTTCAGGAGATCCTATTAATATTGTAGTCAATGGTGTTAAATCTACTGTAGAGAAGTAATACAGGAGGCAAATACGTGGCTATTTATTTGGAAATGCCAAAAATTGACCCTAAGTTAGGTTTCAAGTTTATAAAAAATAGGGGCGATATTTTAACTACCCCACATTGGCACCGTGAATATGAATTAATTTTATTGACAAAAGGAAAACTTAATTTAGGTATCAATGACAAGCAATATCAATTGCAAGATACTGGCATTGCTTTCTTCAAAAGTGGTGACATTCACTATATCGTTGCCACCCCTGATTCCAACCGTTTCGTTTATCAATTCGATATGAATCTCTTCAATGAATCGATGGTCAAGGATTCTAATTTGGTCACTAGGTTGAATAGTATCTCACAGGTCAGCACTTTTTGGAGTGATGCTGTTAACAAAGAAATGCACGATATTCTCATGTTGATTGTTGAAGAAGAAAATAAATCGGCAACGGATATGAATTTTATTATTACTAGTTTGATGTATCATTTGATTTCCATAATGATTAGAAAATTGCCAACTACAAAAGATGTTAAGGATCTAGATGTTAACTTAAAGAGTAAGGAGATTCTCGAAACTCTAAATAAGGTTTTTACCTATGTAGAATCGAATTATCAATATCGAATCTCATTAGAGGACGTCTCTGGGCAAGCAGGATTTAGTCCTTATTACTTTTCGAGATTTTTCAAGAAGAATGTTGGTCAAACTTTTATTGAATTTTTAAATAATTATCGAATCGATAAGGCCAAGTGGGAAATAATTAATACGGATAATTCCATTAGTGTTATTTTAGTAAAATCTGGTTTTTCTAGTAATAAAACATTCTATCGTAACTTTAAATTTCAAGTGGGAATGTCACCCAAACAATATCGCAAAAAATATTCGCTAATAGAATAAGTAAAATCCATCGTAAAAACTGTAGTGTAGATCATCCACAGTTTTACGATGGATTTTTATTTTCTAATTTCTAAATTTACTGGGCTTCTCATGATAATACTGTTCAAATTTATTATAAAATTGTGTCCGATTCGACATACCAATCCGTTCAATAATAATTCCAATTGGTAGATCCGTATTTGTTAATAGATCGTATGCGTGCTGCATGCGCTGCTCATTAAGAATGTTAGAGAAAGTTTTTCCAGTTTTATTTTTAATTAAGTTGCTAACGTAATTTCTACTGTAATTCATTTCTTTAGCAATCTGATTCAAAGTAATATTAGCGTAATTTTGTTCGATATTTTTCAAAATAGATACGATGATTTCATTGTTAGGAATAACCTCATTTTCAACCTGAACATTCACAGCTCTGGCCATTTCGAAAAAAATAATAGGAATATAGTTTTTAATAATTTGATTGGAAAAATATTTGGGAAAGAAATATTCATTCATTATTTGCTCCAGAATAAACGGTAAAGAAGAATCTGATTCACGGAGTAATAAGAAATTTTTGTGATTATCATAATTGTTGCCGATGATAGCATTGACGACAAAACTAAAAGATGGTGAATATTGTTGATTAATATTGTTTAGAAAATCAAGACTCAAATCGGTTTCTTTAAAGAGAAAATTTATTAAAATATCATTCTCGTTTAATGGATCTATTTTATGTTTGCTACCAGTATCTAATAGAAGAATATCGTGCTGATGCAAATTTATTTCTTGACCATTTACTACTTCACGACATTTACCGGAATACATATAGTTGAGTTCCAAGAACTGATGAGAATGAAGAGGATATGGAGCAAAACGATGATGTTTGGAAATATAAAGAGAATTATTTTTAAAAAATATTTCGTTGTTTAATCGGTAATTTCCGTGTAAAAGACGTTTTTCCATTTGTGGAAAATCCATAACGAAAGCATGATTTTCGAGTTGCTTTTTCTCTATTTTATCGGGTTCTCTAAGTAATTTATCTAAGTTCATTCGTTATACCACCTGTATATTTGTTACTTTTAGTAATTATATTTGACATTGTTATGTTAACGCTATCATTGTTTAATGTATATGTAAACGATAACAAGTTACCGAAATTCTTATAAAAAAAGATTATCTAGGAGGTATTTATTATGAAGAAAGGTTGGTTAATGAAGTTTTCACTGCTTTCAATTTCTCTAGTGTTGACTTCTGCTGGAGCCATCTCAGGTAATATTCCCGCAATGGCCAAAACATTCTCAAATGAGTCCCTATCATCTGTAGAAATGTTAACAACAATTCCAGCACTAATGGTAGTTATTTTTGTTATTTTAAGTAGTTTCATTGCAAAGAAAATAGGTCAAAAACAAACAGTTATTTTGGGATTAATAATTGCTTTGATTTCAGGTATCATTCCTGCTTTCAGCAGTAACTTTACGGTCGTCTTAGTATCCAGAGCTTTGTTGGGTGTTGGTTTTGGACTCTTTAATTCATTAGCTGTAAGTATGATAAGCGATTACTTCACTGGTGATGAGAGAGCTCAATTGATTGGATTTCAAAGTGCCTTTCAAGGTTTAGGTACAGCGATTATGACTTATGTAGCTGGTCAATTATTGAAGGTTAACTGGCACGTAACATTTTGGATCTATGCAATTATTTTACCCATCTTAGTTCTATTTATTCTATTTGTTCCAAGCCCAGAGAAGAAACAAGATAGCAACGGCAGATCAAATAATGAAGTTAAACAATCTACTAATATGCAAGTTATCGGATATGTACTTTTATTATTTGTAGTTTTGATTATCTATATGGGTGTTCAAGTTAAATTAGCTCTATTATTTACGTCAAATGGTTATGGTACAGCAACTGATGCAGCAAATATCATTAGTATTATGTCCATTGGTAGCATGTTAGCTGGATTTGCTTTTGGTACCATTTTCAAAATCATCAGACATTATACAATTCCAGTTTCGATTGTTTTGATGGCTATTTCCTTTTTCATATTAGCGGTATCAAATAGTATTGTTCTTTCGGGTATCGGTGGTGTACTTACCGGTATTTCATTCTCATTACTTGTACCATATCTTTTCAATCAAGTATCAGTTGTTTCACCAAAAGGGTCAGCAACATTATCAACGTCATTACTATTAGTCGGTTCTAACTTAGGATCATCATTTTCACCTTATGGATTAGCGCTGTTAGGAAATATTTCAGGAACAAGCTCTGTAAATGGTGTTTTCATGGCTGGCGGAACAGTACTTGCAGTTATGGCAATAATTGGTTTGATTTTTGTAACAGTACGTAATAAAAAATTTGTAAAGGAAGGCTAATCATGGCATTTAAATTTCAAATTAATAACGATGTTAAATTTAATCATAATGAAGAATTACTAAAGAAAGCAGAAGATAATGTACCAACTTTGAAACATAAAAATATTTCTGCGAAAAGAATAGTAGACATTGTAGCGGACAAAAATGCTATGAATGGTTTTAAGGCAGTCGATAGTGACAAGGATATCAGCAAACTGGCCTCATATTCATTTAAGAAAGGTGAAAAAATCGTTCTTGATTTCGGTAATCATGAAGTAGGACACTTTGGGATTGATTTGAATTCAGTTGGTTCACCCATGGATGCGCCTTTATTCTTACATTTAACTTTTGCAGAAACACCGGCAGAAATTGGAGTTGATTCAAGTACTTATGATGGTTGGTTGAGTAGTTCATGGATTACTGAAGAATACGTTCATTTAGATGTTTTACCTACAACGTTGCACATGCCTCGCCGTTATTCATTTAGATATGTCGAACTAGAAGTTATGGATACTTCACCAAAATGGGGTGTCAGTTTTAGTAGCCCAACACTAGAGACCGAAAGTGCAGTTTCTATTAAAGATGTACCAGAAGTAAAAATTGATGATCCAATGTTAAGAAAAATTGATCAAGTAAGTATCAAAACTTTACAAGATTGTATGCAAGAAGTTTTTGAAGACGGTCCCAAACGTGATCATCGCTTGTGGTTAGGTGATCTACGTCTTCAAGCAATGGCAAACTATGCCACATTCAATAATCAGGAATTAGTTAAAAGATGCTTGTATCTCTTTGGTGGAATGACAACTGAAGAAGGTAAAATTTCAGCCAATGTTTTCACTAAACCACAGTCAACACCAGATGATACCTTTATGTATGACTATAGTTTGTTCTTTATTTCTGTTCTTAAAAACTATTTTGACAACTTTAAAGATCAAACGGTAGTTGATGATCTCTATCCTATTGCAAAAAGAGAAATTGATTTAGCTTTGAAGGAGGTTAATTCAGACAATATTTTACAAATGAATGAAGACTGGCCTGTTTTTGTCGATTGGTCGAATGACATTGATAAACAGACTTCTGGTCAAGCAATTCTTATTTATGTAATGAAACAATTTGTAACTTTAGCTGATCTGAAACATGATCCCGATTTGAATACTTATAAAGAAATTATTGAAAAATTATCACAAGCCGCAATTGAAAAAATGTACGATAAAAACAAGGGTCTCTTTACAAGTGGTCCAGATAAAGAAATAAATATTGCTAGTCAATCATGGATGGTACTAGCACATGTTTTGAATGATGAGGAAAATTACAAACTGATGACTAATGCCATTAAAAAATTATTCCCTGTAACAGGTATTGCAACTCCTTATATGTATCATCATATAGCAGAAGCCTTATTTGAATCAGGGCATAAGGATGATGGTATTGAATTAATCAAGAATTATTGGGGTAAGATGGTTGATCTTGGGGCCGATACTTTCTGGGAAGCATTTGAACCAGAAGATTTGAATTTCTCACCATATGGTAGTCCAGTAATCAATAGTTATTGTCATGCTTGGAGCTGTACGCCGACATACCTTATTAGAAAGTATTTGGTTAAGTAGGTTAGAAAATTATGATTAATAAATATTTGGTTTTTGATGTTGGAGGAACTAATGTCAAATATGCTATCATTGATCGTTCGGGAAAACTTATTGAGAAAAATTCAATGGTAACTTTGCACAGTTTAAATGATTTTATAAGTTCCTTACAAAAAATAATCGATTATTACCGAGGAAGTTTTACAGGTATTGCATTTAGTGTTCCGGGAAGAGTAAGCCACGATGATGGAAAGATTTATGGAGGCGGTAGTCTACCATTTATGGATAAAAAGTCGTTAGCTGATTTGATAAACACTGATGTTCCTGTTGCCGTTGAAAATGATGGCAAGGCTGCTGCCTTATCAGAACTATGGTTAGGTAATCTGAAAGATATTAAAAATGGTGCTGCTATAGTGTTAGGCACAGGCGTAGGTGGCGGAATTATTATGAATCATCAATTGATTTATGGTTCACACTTTCAAGCTGGTGAAGTTAGTTTCTTAGTTAATAATTCAAAAAAATTAGGCTATGATGACTTAGAAGGTAGTTCTGGATCAGCGGTAAAAATGATCAATGAATGTGCCACAAAATTAGGTTTGAATAATAAAAATGATGGTAAAAGAGTATTTGAAGAAATTAATAAAGACAATGATTCAATTATGCCAATTTTTGAGAGATATTGTCGTAATATTGCAACTTTGATTCATAATATTCAAGCGATTATTGATCTGGATAGATATGTTATCGGTGGTGGAATATCATCACAACCTATCGTTGCTCAAACGATTAACCAGGAATTCATCAAATTACGTAGTGAGGTTCCTATAATTCAAACCACCTTGTCTAAACCTAAGATTATTAATAGTAAATTTAAGAATGACGCTAACTTGTACGGAGCACTATATAATTGGCTTATGAATATGGACAATTATTTTCAGAATAAGGGGCAAGCCACTAATTAATAAAACATTCTAAAAAAACTATGCTCAGGATGAACTTTTAAGTTCATTTTAGGCATAGTTTTTTTTGCTCTAAATAAGCGGATTATTTTTAAAATTAGGATAAATTATTTTGACATTTAATCTTCTCAAACGAACTAAAAAATCGATTGGAGGTTTCCGATCAGTAATCAACGTAGTCCAAGCAGGGAATTCCGCTAATTTAACGTAATCTGAACTGTCATTCTTGAATTTAGTATGATCAGCCAATAAAATACCCTCGCGCGCATTGGCAAGCATCTGTCTTTTAATATTTGCTTGTTCAACATTTGCCATGTAAGCACCATTCATGTCTAATGAACTGCACGACATAATTGCCAATTGTGGTCTAAACATTGCAAGGTCTTGAATTGCGTGACTGCCAATAATTGAGTCTGAATTAGGCTTTAATTCACCACCCGTTATGAATACATGGATATTAGACATTTTTCCAGTTTTAACAGCAACTCTTAAATTATCAGTAATGATATTCAGATTCCTGTGGTCTTTCAGGAATGGTGGGAGAAAGGAAAGCGTTGTACTAGGGTCAATATACATTGCTTGATTATCTTTGATGATTTTTGACAATAGGTGGCACATCAATTTCTTCTCATTAACCTGTTCTTGCAATCTGTATGGCGAGCTGTATTCAATATTGGAATCTGGCAGTAAAGATACCATCCCAAATGTACGCTGAATTTTTCCGGCCTGTTCTAATATAATCAAATCTCTACGCATGGTAGAAGTACTCTCACCAGTTAAGTCAATTAAGCGTTTTACACTAATTTTTTGGTGAGTTTCTAAAATATTTAAGATTGAAGATATACGTTCATCCTTGGGCATCAATTATCCTCCTGGAAGCGCAGATCCATCAAATGTTCATTAAATGTTCAGGTTATGAACGAAATCAGTCGAAATACTTGAATGATTTTCATAAAATAATGAATTCACTTTCAGAGATGTAAGCGCTTCAATATACTTTGAATTGAAGGCAAGGTAATGAAGTAAAAGCATTCAAACTACATAATCAATTTAACAATATAAATTTTAGCAATTATAACAACCTTTTTAAAGTTGAATGTAAAGATTATCTGGTTTTCAGAATAAAAACTTATAGGAGGATAAAATAATGGACTACAAAGAAATGTTAAAGCCTGATTTAGTATTTCTCAATGTAGATGAAAAGGATAGAAAGGGGTTATACAAAAATATAGCTTCTAAATTATTGAAATTGGGATATGTTAAAGAATCATATGAGGAGGCTTTGAATAAAAGAGAGGATGAGTTTCCAACGGGAGTTGTCAGCGAACATATTTCTATCGCTTTACCACACGCTAATCCTGAAAATATAAATAAACCTTTCGTTTGTGTCGTTACCACAAAGACTCCGATTGAAATTCTTCAAATGGGTTATAACACAAAGGAAAACGCTGATACCTTTTTTTTCCTAGGAATTCAGCATTCGAATGATCAGTTGACTTTATTACAAAAATTCATGGCTTTAATTCAGAATAAAGATTTCGTTGATGACTTTCAAAGTATTTCAGATGAATCCGAAATGTATCAATATATCCAAAATGAATTTATAAAATAAAAATATTAATTGTTAGTTAGGAGATATTAATTATGGCAAAAATTATTGTAGCTTGTGGTAGTGGTGTTGCATCGAGTGAATTGGTAGTAAATCATATTTCAGACTTTTTTGAAGATCATGGAATTACTGGCGTCGATGTAGAAGCAACTGACTTTAAAAAATTACCAGATATTTTAGCCAATTATGATATTTATGTTTGGATTGCACGTCCTAATGAAGAGATTCAATCAATTGTTGACAAGAATAATATTACTTCAGTTAATGGATTACCAATCTTCACTGGACAAAATCCAGAAGTCTCATACAAGGAAATTATTGCCGGTCTAAAGAGTTTATCTGCATAAATTAATGAAAAAAGACTAGAGGGGAGATTGAATTATGGATGTTTTAAAGACTGTTGTTAATTATGTTCTAGATTTAGGTGCTCCAGTGTTCGTTCCTTTAATTATGTTTATCCTTGCAACATGTGCGGGTTTAAAACTTAAAAAATCGGTTTTAGCTGCTCTAACATTAGGAGTTGCCTTTAGCGGTATGACCTTGGTTGTTAACTATATGATGGATTCTATTTCACCAGCTGCCAAAGCAATGTCTAAAATATTCCATTTAAGTTTAAATGCTATCGATGCTGGGTGGACTGGTGTTGCGGCTATAACTTGGTCCTATAAATCGGCATTCCTATTCTTTCCACTGTTATTAGCAATTAACTTTATAATGCTAACTTTCAATTGGACAAAAACATTAAACGTTGATATGTGGAATGTTTGGAATAAGATTTTTACTTATGTAGTTGTTTTGTACTTTACTCACAATGCTTTCTTCGGATTCATTGTAGCTGGTATTCAAATTGTCCTTGAATTGAAAGCTGGAGATATGTGGCAACGTCATATTGAAGACCTTACAGGTATGCCCGGTGTTACTGTACCTCATTTCGTAACACTATTTGCTGTAATTCTTCAACCTTTGAATAAGCTACTAGATTTTATTCCTATTATGAACAAGCCATTCGATTCCGCAGCTCTTCAAAAAAAGATTGGGATCTTTGGAGATAATACCGTAATGGGGGCTATCATTGGTGTTTTGTTAGGCTTTGGTGCTGGATATTCAGTTTCAAAATCACTTAACCTGGCCATTCAAGCAGCAACCGCTATGACTCTATTTCCAATGATTTCTAAATTATTCATGCAAGCTTTGTCACCAATCGCTGATGCCATGAGTAATTTTATGAAAAAGCATTTCAATGGACGTCAAGTTTTCATTGGAGTTGATTGGCCTATTTTAGCCGGCCGTAATGAATTGTGGGTCACAGTTATTATTTTGGTACCTGTAATGCTGATTTTTGCAATGATTCTTCCGGGAAATACAGTTTTACCATTTGCCGGAATCATTAATCTTTCATTCGTTGTAGCCGCATTATTATTAACTGGTGCCAACTTACTTAGAATGTTAGTCCTTGGATTAATTACAACACCAATCTTCTTGTATGGTGCTACTTACTTTGCACCAATTATTACTAACCTGGCTAAAACAACTGGTACTGTTAAAGTTCATGCTGGACAACAATTATCTTGGTCAACATTCGAGGGCCCAGACTTCCGTCTATTCTTTGCAAAAGCTTTTGCAGGTGAATGGTGGGCTATTGGCTT
>NZ_AZDH01000017.1:164935-389712 GCF_001435445.1 Companilactobacillus kimchii DSM 13961 = JCM 10707
ATTACCTAGCCAACGTTATGCGACTGTAAAGAATGCATCAGTAACTAAAAATTCTAACACAAATAGTTCAATATTCTCTAAAAATACATCGAATACTGGATTAGATGATTTGAACGGAATGGATTTTGGTGGTGCTTCAAAAACAACTACGGCAGTATCAAATGATGATATCAGTTTAGATGACTTAGATGGAATGGACTTTGGAAATTCTAATAAGAAAAAATAAATAATAAGAGGCGATTTGAATGGAAAAGAATAGGGATTATAAATTGAAAAGAATATTTTGGTCGTTTTTGCTCTTTATCGATGTCCTATTATTTATCGAATCAATCGCTACACAAACTATTTGGATCATGGTAGTTGTAATGGTAATAAGTGAGTTTATTAACTTTAAGGGAAATAAATATCTTTTTGGGGAATTCGATGCGCGTAGGAAAAAGAAAAGAGAACTTCGCCGACAGGAGTATCTAAAACAACGTGCATTAAACTCAAACAAATAATTATGTGATGGGAGATTTCAATAATGACAGAACAATACGTATTCGAACCAGAACGCAGAGATTTAGCAATGGTTTGTAGAGAAATGTTTAATCGTAAAAACACTAATGTTGCAGGAGGCAATATTTCAGTAAAAATTACAGCTTCTAAAGATATCGATTTTGGAATCGTACATATAAAAAAGAACCACGATTATATTATTATGACGCCGACAATGATGTCTGAATCTTGGTATGAAAAACTAGATGGATCACAAATTCTCGTTGTTGATTTAGAAAATGGGAAACAAATTGATGGTGTTGGTCGATTGACCAGAGAAATTAACATGCATATTGAAGCATATAAGGCCAATCCTGGTATTACTTGCGTTTATCATTCACACGCTGAAGAATCAATGTTTTGGGCAACGATCGGCCAAGATATGCCTAACGTAACCGAAATAACTTCAGATACTATGTCATTAAAGAAAATTAAGTGTTTGCCATATAGACCTGCATGTTCTAAAGAATTGGCTGACCTAGTTCATGAAAATTTAGTTGCTATCGGTGATGATGCCCTGGAGAATATTTTCTTACTAAATAGTCATGGAGTATTAATTACTTGTACTGACTTGCATGCAGCCACGAGAATACTTGAAACTGTAGAGTGGAATGCTAAAATTGCTTATCAAGAAACCATCTTTAAATCCTTGGGATTACTCAAAAACTATAAGTCTTGTGGTAAAGACACAACCGCCTTTTTGGATTAAGACGAGAGTTAATTTTACATTTATATGAAAGGGCTTTTATTATGAAATTTATTGATTCTGAATTTGTTAAAAAAATGTGTGAGATTACAAATGAATTATATAAACATGGGTGGGATGAAAGAAATGGTGGAAATGTCAGTCTTCGTCTAACTCAAGAGGAAGTCAATCGATTCAACGATTTGAATGATCCCATTAGAAATATCCCCATTAAATTTGATGCTAGTGCTTTAGCAGGACAATATTTCTTAGTAACAGGAACAGGTCGTTACTTTAAAAATGTTCACAATTATCCCGAACGAGATACAGGACTTGTTCGGATTACAGACAAAGGAAATTCGGTTGATCTTCTATGGGGATTTAGCGATGGAGGACAACCAACCAGTGAATTTCCAGCTCATTTAATGACACATATTTCACGACAAAAAATTGATTCTGATCAACGGATTGTCATGCACTGTCATCCTACAAATTTAGTTGCACTATCATTTACACATAAACTAGATGAGGCAAGTGTCAGTCGTCTATTGTGGAAGATGCAGGCTGAATCCTTGGTTGTCTTTCCAGAGGGAATGGGAATTATCCCTTATATGACACCGGGCACTAATGAAATTGGTCAAGCTACCGCTGATAAAATGAACGAATTTAGAATTGTTATGTGGCCACATCACGGAATCTTCGCTTGTGGTGATAGTATGGATGAGACATATGGTCTAATTGAAACTGTAGAGAAGGCATGTATGATTTATACTGCTATTCAAAGCCAAGGTGGTAATATCTTGCAAAGCATTACTGACGATGATTTGAGAGATCTTGCTAAATCGTTTGGTGTTACACCAAACCCACGCTTTCTTTCTACTGAAACTGTGAATAGTTAATAAAAAGTCCGCTCAGATAGTCCCTTAGGAGTCAATCTGAACGGATTTTTGAGTACAATTTAAAACTTGTAAGTCTACCTTAATCTCATATATAATATATATGTAATCGAAAAGAGATCGCAGGAATGCACTCCTACGATCTCAATCATGAGTAGAATAGATTTTTTGGTTAGCTAATCTTTGTGATTAGCTTTTTTTATTATCCAATAGGCACAAGCAAAGAATAAACTCGCAATACCTAGTTGAACAACGGATTCCGCAAACATACCCACGGTCCAAATTCACCTTATTCTTTTTATTCATAGTTTGGCCTTCATTCGCATGTAATCGAGGGGTCCTTACTATTCATATTTACAACTCACTAAGTCAACAAGAATGATCAGTTCGAGAAAATATAACTATGTGTTGATTATATCTAAAAGTTATTATTTATTCCTCTAAAAATATCATTTAATTCTAAATCGTTGACGATAAACATTAGGCGACAACTGCACATGTCTTTTAAAATAATGGTAGAAATAATTTTCGCTAGAGAATCCTAATTTTTCAGCAATCATTTGTACAGTTAGTTCAGTAGTAGTCAATAATTCTTGTGCCTTATGAACTCTAACTTCTTGTGAATAGGAGGTTAGAGTTTTATTTGTTTTCTCTTTTAAAATTCTGTTCAAATATTCAGCATTATAGTGTAATTCTTCTTCCAAAATTTTACGACTAATATTACCCGCATTATCTTCAATCAGTTGCAGGATCTGATTTACCAAATAATCCTTTTTTGAATGATCCAACAAATTAGTAGTCACTTGAAAGTGATGCCTATCCTGTAATTCAGACAATAATCGTAAAATTAATCCCTGCTGTAGATAATTTGACCCTATCTTAACAGTCGTAATTTCTTGCTGTAAAGAATCCAAGATTATTTTAAACGCCTTATCTGAATCGTTTACTTGAGTATGAAATTTTAGATAGTTTCTTTGCCAACTATTTTTATCTTCTAAATTATGTTGTAAGAAGGTAAAAATAGGACCTGAAATATCAATTCCCGATAAAAGCTGATTTAGTAATGACTCTGACAAATTAATAAATACAACTGAACAGTCATCTTGAAGTTCTTCAGTATGTTTCATTTGAGGATTCAACAAACAACCTTCACCAACTTTAAAAGTAAAGACTTGATCTTCTAAATAATTAGTAAGCTGACCTTTCAAAATATACATTAATTCAAAATCTCGATCACGATGCATTCGTTGATAATCATCAGCTTCGAACACATTGAATTTACCGTTTTGAACCATTGTGTAAAGAACCCTTTGATTAGTTTTACGTTTATAAAACATTGATAAAGGTGAATTTGTGGAGATCTCAGGACCATTAGTTGAAGACGGCGTATCTAAATTATTAAAATCTTCTTTAGTCATCAAATAAAACCTCCAAGTTGGAAAATTGCAGTAAGCGTTTGCTAAAAATCGTATATAAACATTATAGCATAGGGCTTTTTACATTAAGATTAAAGTAGATGAAGGGATTGATAAATAATGACTAAAAAAGAAATTTTAAATAACAATTGGCTTTTTCATTATGGCGAATTAGAACGTCAACCACTTAAAACTACTAAAAAGGCAGCTTCTCTTGGCGGACTTACAGCTCCACTGGCCAATGAAGTTGGGAATCGTTTACCAATCAGTGCAGGTGGTACTCACTTCTTGAAATTGATTGCTCAAGGTGATGAAGAACAAGGACTCTTGAATTTAGCTGGTACTGATTTGACGGACAAATTAGCAGACGAATGGGAGAATACTGACTTACCTCATGATTGGAATCGTAAAGTTCCATATGTCAATAATCCTGAAAAATTAATGAGCGGTTCTAAACCGGATGCCGTCGGTTACTATCGTAAAACTTTCAAACTGTCAGATAGCGAATTAAATAAGACAAAGACCATTCTACATTTTGATGGTGTGATGAGAATGGCCGATATTTGGCTTAATGGAATGTATCTAGGTCATAATAATAGTGGCTATAACTCATTTTCTTTTGATATTACTGAGATGGCTCGCTATGGAGCGGAAGGTGAAAATGTTGTTCTTGTTCGTGCCGACACTACTACTGGTGCTGAAGGTTGGTGGTACGAGGGTGCCGGAATTTACCGTTCAGTTTGGCTCGAATACAAACCTTTGATTTCAATTGATAGCGATGATTGTTATATCTACACGAAGAGTTTAAGTAATAATAAAGCTGTTCTTGGAATCGAGCTCTCTGTAAAAAATGATACTAATGAGCTTCAAGTAGTTGCACCAAAAGTTTCCTTAGATGGCAAAAAAATCATTCAGTTTGATGAAACGGAGATTGATGGTCACCAGTGTCATAATTTTGAAAAAACTATCACACTAATGCAGCCTAAACTTTGGACTCCGGAAACTCCATATTGTTACGAAGCCGAATTCGAAATTGATACAGATAAGATTCTAAAGAACTTTGGTATCCATACTTTCGCATATACAACAGATGGCTTTTTCTTAAATGGTCAAAGTTATCAACTACATGGAATTTGTGAACATCAAGACTTTGCTGGTGTTGGTACAGCTCTGAATCAAGATATCGTTGACTACAAAGTTAAAGTTATGAAGGGTATGGGGGCAAATGCTTGGCGTAGCACACATCACTTTGCTTCAGAAGAGCTACTGAACGCTTGCGATCGTTTTGGTATTATTTTAATTAACGAGAATCGATTATTGGAAAGTACTCCTTGGCGTGTCAATGATTTAAAGCAAATGGTCTTGAAAGATAGAATGCATCCTTCCATCGGGTTCTGGTCTATTTCTAATGAAGAATTGATTGGCAATACACCATTGGGTAGTCGTATTGCACAAAAATTGACCCAAACAATTAAACAATATGATCATGAACATCTAATTATTGGTGCTGAACTATTGACTCCTGAAGGTATCATTGATGAAAACTATGTTAAAAATCTAGATGTTTTGGGTGTTAATTATCCCGAAGCCGGCGTTATGGGTTCTGGTGCCAAATTGATTCATAAGAAATATCCTAAATTACCGATGATGAGTACCGAAAATGCTTCTTATTTTTCAACACGAGGGATCTATAAAGATAATGAAGATAAGAGACAGTGTAACAATTTTGGATCTTATTTCTCAATGGTTCTACCTGGTGTAAGAAAACCCGGTGACCCCGGAGTAGGTGGCACTGCACATCCGGAAACAGTTATAAATTATTTGAAAAATAATCCTTATATGGGTGGCGTATTTTTATGGACAGGATTTGATTATTATGGAGAACCATCACCATTCAATTGGCCTGCTATCAGTTCACAATTCGGTATAACTGATTTATGCGGTTTCCCTAAGGATTACTACTATTACTATCAAGCGCATTGGACTAAAGAACCAATGATTCATCTCATGCCTAGTTGGAATAAAGATCAATTGGAACTAAATAAACAAGGTCAGGTTTCAATTAGAACCTTTAGTAATGCTGAAATAATAGAGTTATTTGTTAATGATCATAGTTACGGCAAAAAGAATTTGGACGATTGTACCGCCAATTGGTCAATTCCATATGAGCCTGGAGAACTAAAAGTCGTTGCATATCAAAAAGGTAAAGTTGTAGCTCAAGATAGTCGATTCAGCAATGGTCCAACTAAGAAAATATCATCTTCAAAAATATATGAAGGCAAGAATATGACATTGGTTGCCTTAAAAGCTGTTGATAAGAATAATAAATTTGTTGAGAATGCTAATGAATCAGTTAATTTAGAAGTCTCTAACGGAAAAATAATTGGCACTGGCAACGGTAATCCTATTGATCAGAATATGGATAACAATAAAGTTAATCTATTCAATGGCTTAGCTTTAGTAATAGTTTCTAAGAATAGTGATTTACGAATTCATCTAAATTAAATTATATAAAAATGTCCTCCAATAATTTGGAGGATATTTTTGATTCGATGAGAATCGATAACCTTTGATTACAACACTATTCAACTTTGAAAAATGGATTTTCGTTGTTCTAAGTAAGCGCTAACATAGTGTTTGTGAAAAACAAAAAAATACGTTTAGGAGTTGATATTAGTGAGTAAATTACGTGTTAGAATCGGGATTTTAAGTATCGCTTTATTATCAATGTGTGGGATTGTGATTACCCCAGCTTTTAGTGAAATCATTCAAGCTTTTCCTAAGGTTCCTGCTACCACCATTCAAATGATTGGTTCTTTACCCAGTTTAGGACAACTAATTATCAGTTTACTAGTCGGTAGATTAGCCATGAGTATTCCTAAGAAAAGACTAGCTTTGATTGGTGTTACATCTGTCATTATCGGTGGAATAGTTCCTATTTTCTGGCATAGTCAAATTGCTATTTTGCTAGTATGTGCTTTCGTCGTTGGTATTGGAGTTGGGTTTGTTTCAACATTGACGCCAATGTTAATTTCAATCTTCTTTAAAGGTGAGGCTAGGGCATCAATGATGGGATTCAATACGGCCTTTAATTCATTGGGTGCCGTTTTAATGATGTCAGCCGCCGGAATTTTAGGAAGTAAAATGTGTTTCCATTCTTACTATGTCTTTTTATTAGCCGTGTTGGTGTTCTTTTTAGTTCTCTTTATGCTTCCTTTAGACAAAGTCGAAAAAGTTAATATAAATTCATCTAGTAATCAGTTTCACTTGAATTCAACAGATCTACTAGATCATACAACTTATAACTGGCAAGTCCGCGTTACTGATAACCGTCGAACAGTTAGCCCCTGGTCTTCTAAAATGGTATTCACAACTGAATTGAAACATTGGAATGCTAAATGGATTGAACCTAAGCAAGATAACATTTCCGAAGAAGAACCTTTAGATTTAGCAGCCATGTTTGGTGGTAAACCTATGCCCAAGCAGACATCTCCAGAACAAAGGTTGCGACCGGTTCAATATCTCCGTAAGAATTTTAAATTACATAAACCAGTCAAAAAGGCTCAATTATTCATGACGGCACATGGCATTTACTATCCAATGATCAATGGACAAAGAGTAACTCAAGCTCAATTTATGCCTGATTTTACGTCTTACAAAAATATTCTCCAATATCAATATTTTGATATCACCAAATTTTTAGGTACTGTTAACAATTGGACCGTTGTACTTGCTGATGGCTGGTATTCTGGTTGTATTAGCACCACGGGTAATGGTGGTCAATTCGGTGATAAGAATGGTATTTTAGGAGAAATTATTATTACTTATGCTGACAAAACTCAAGATATCATCAAGACTGATTGGGACTTCAAATCAACCACAGGTAAGTATATTTACAGTGATATCTTTATTGGCGAGAAGCAGAATCTCAATCAAGAGCCCGATTGGAATAATGCTCAAAATGTGGACGAAGTTTCATATAGTTTGGATAACCTTATCCCTCAGGATGCGCAATACGTCCATGAATTGCCGGCAATTTCAGCCAAGAAGATTTGTCGTGATGAAGATGCTATTTTAGTAGATTTTGGACAAGTTATTGCTGGGAAAATCAAATTATCCACTTATTTAGGTATAGGGGTTTCTGTAAAAATTGAGCACTCTGAGGTTCTGGATAAAGATGGACATTTCTTTAATAACATTACTGGTCGTAATAAGGATCAAACAGACTATTTTGTTGGCCGAGGTGATTTTGAAACATTGACACCTGATTTTACGTTCCATGGATTCCGTTATATAAAGATAACCGGTTTAACATAGGCACCATCATTGGATTGTAGAAAATATTGGTGGATTATCGCCAATTGATCCAGGTTATCGTAAATTCAAGGTTGTCATTCCAAACGATTCACGATTTAGCAGTTCGAAATTGAATTATCAATCATCTAATGGACTTATAAAAGTTAATTGGAAACGTGTTGCTGATAAATTAATGGTTCAGATACATGTACCTTTCAATACAACGGCCCAATTGATAATAAAGAGGAAAATAAAAGAATTAGGTAGCGGTGATTATGAATTTAATGTTTAGATAACAAATAAGCGGCTCAATCGTAATGATTGAACCGTTTATTTGTTCTGTCGAAATTCTTTCGGGGACATATGATAAAGTTCATTGAACCGCTGATAGAAAAAGGAATGGTTAGAGATACCGACTTCATTAATAATTTGAGAAATTGACCATGATGTATTTATAAGATAATTTTTGGCAAATTCAAATTGTTTATCCTGTACTAATTGTTTGAAGGTTTTACCTGTTTTTTGATGAACGATCTTACTGAAGTAATTAGGATGAAAAGAAAAATGTTCAGCTGCGTTCTTTAAAGTAACAGTTCGAAAATTTTGTTCGATGTAATCTTCAATACTATCGGCCAAGTTAGCTTTTCCATATAAGGAATACTCATGTTCGCGAGTGATACGAATGAAGAATACCTGTAAATTAAGCTCCATGATACGCCTATAACCTGGCTGATGTTCTAATTGTTCCTTTAAAATATCCAATAATAGTGGTTTTAAGGATAGAGCTTTACGGATGATTAAGAAACTGGGCTGGTTATTCTCAATGGAAAGACATTGAGCAATAAATTTTGAAAGCTCACCACTTTTAGGGATGTAATTTAGAAAACTACTGGTGAAATATTCTTTTTTAATAAGTATGTTAATGATAATATCTTTTTCTGTAGTTTTTAACAGAGTATGGGCTGTATTAGTGTTAATAAACGCCATATCACCACTCTTTAATATATATTCTTCTCCTTCAATCCATTCAGTCACCTGACCACTAATAACATAATTAATTTCAATGTAATCATGAACATGCAAGGGGACAATTGAGTAACGAGTATGTTGATTAAGCAGCAGGGTTGGCTCATTAGATAATTCATTGGAAAAGGAAATTGATTTTTGTAAAGCCAATTTTAAAATTGCATTAAAAGTAAACAAATAAACTGGTTGGTTATTGAATGAACGAAGCTGAGGATAACCTTTGTAGATTCCCAATTGATCATCGTGCTTGTCTCGATGTTTAATTTCTGAAGTTGAAAGCTTTTGAAGCCATTTTTCGGTAGGAGTCAATTTATCACCTTAAGTTTTGTCATAGTTTTAGTTAACTTCTGATATTTTTAATGTTACCGCTTTCTTATAAACTAAACAAGTAAACTTAAAGAGATAGAAAGGAGTCGAAACACATGAAGAATGAAGAGTTAGCAGATGCCATCATCAAAAATATTGGTGGAACTGAAAATATTGAAAGCTTGATTCACTGTGTTACTAGATTGAGATTTGTATTAAAGGATGAGAGTCTCGCTCAAGATAAAACTATTGGAAATTTAGACGGAGTTATCTCCGT
Organism: Companilactobacillus kimchii DSM 13961 = JCM 10707; assembly: GCF_001435445.1. Taxonomy (GTDB): domain Bacteria; phylum Bacillota; class Bacilli; order Lactobacillales; family Lactobacillaceae; genus Companilactobacillus; species Companilactobacillus kimchii. The sequence goes on from NZ_AZDH01000017.1 coordinate 174,374, forward strand.
AGTTAAGAGTGGCGGCCAATACCAAGTTGTCATTGGTAATAAGGTCGGAACTATTTATGACGCTATTATGAATAAGTATCAAATTAAAGGCCAAGATGACGACGTTAAGGAAAAAACATCAGATAATCAGGAAAAACAAAACTTATTTAATCGTTTTGTTCATATGATTATTGCTATTGTTGGACCGATGATTGGCGTTATTGCTACAGCTGGTATTTTAAAGGGACTTACCGCTTTATTAACATCAATTCATGTCATTTCAAATACATCTTCAACATATACAATTCTATATGCAATTAGTGATGCAATGTTTTATTTCCTACCAGTTTTAGTTGGTTTTTCAGCTGCTAAGTACTTTAAAGCTAATCAATATATTGGAGCTGGTTTAGGATTGGCACTTTGTTACCCTACATTAGTTCAAGCCTATTCGGCTGGAAAAGCAATGAATTTCTTTGGAATTCCCGTTGTTTTAGCTAATTACACTTCATCACTTTTCCCCGTAATTTTTGCGGTTTGGTTAATGGCAATTACTGAAAAATATTTAAATAAACATGTATCTGATTCAATTAAATCAATTATTGTACCATTTTTAGCCTTTCTGGTTGGTATTCTTCCTACATTGATTATTGCAGGTCCAATTTTGACTTATGTCAGTCAATTATTATCTAAACTAGTTTTGGGAATCTATAATTTTGCTCCCGTAGTGGCTGGTGTTATTCTAGGTGCTTTCTGGCAGGTTATTGTTATTTTTGGACTACACTATGCCTTTATTCCCGTATTGATGAACAATATCACGACTTTACACTATGATCCAATTAACGCCATTTTAACCGTTACTGTATTTGCCCAAATGGGTGGGGCTCTGGGAGTTTGGTTGAAATCAAAGCAAACTAAGACTAAGAATATTGCTGGTGCTGCAGCATTTTCAGCATTCTTAGGTGTTACTGAGCCCGCTATTTATGGTATCTCATTAAAATTTAAACGTGTTTTTGCCATGACTTTTATTGGTGGTGGTATCGGTGGTGCCATTATGACATTGATGAACGCAAAAATGTATTCCTTTGGTGCTAACGGTATCTTCTCTGGCCCTTTGTATATTAACCCTAAGGGCATTGATAATAGTTTATGGGCTTTTATTATCGCCGACGTTGTTTCATTAATTGTAACGACTATTTTGACATATCTATTTGGTTATAAAGATATAGTTGACGAAAGTGAAACTGATACAAATAAGACTAAACCTTCAACAGGAATTGTTTTAAATAATCAAAATATTGATAGTCCACTGGATGGAAAAACTATTGCACTAACAGAAGTTAATGATCAAGTATTCTCAAGTGGTGCTATGGGAAGCGGTTTTGCGGTTATCCCTAATAATGATTCAAAAGTTTATGCTCCATTTAATGGTTCAGTGGTTACTGTTTTTGAAACCAAACACGCTTTAGGTTTGATTTCCGATAACGGTGTCGAAATGTTAATTCACATGGGTATCAATACGGTTGAATTAAAAGGTGAACCATTTGATATTAAAGTAAAAACAGGTGACACGATTAAAAAGGGTCAATTGCTGGCTGAAGTTGACTGGCAAGATATTAAGAATAAAAATTATGATCCAACAACTATGGTTGTAATTACTAATACCATGGAATACAAACAAATTAATAATTTGGATTTGAAAAATAAGCAACCAGTATCAGTTGGTGATGCAATATTAAGAATTGATTAAGGTGAAAGTTTTATGACAAGATTAGCAGATGCATTAAATAACAAAACAGAAAATTATATTTTTCCATTCTTGTGGTTACATGGTGAGGATAAAAAAACATTGCTAGGTAATATCCATAAAATTTATGATAGTGGTGTTAAGGCCTTTTGCCTAGAGTCACGTCCACATCCCGATTTTTTAGGAGATAGATGGTGGCAAGATCTCGACATCATTTTAAATGAAGCTAAGAGTTTAGGAATGAAAGTTTGGATTCTAGATGATTCCCATTTTCCAACAGGTTTTGCCAACGGTAAAGTTAAAAATGACTTACCACAATATTTGAAGAAATATCTTTACATCAAGCAATTAGATTTCAGAGGCCCACAACAAGATGCCACAATTATTTTGAAATATTTACGTCCTGACAGAAGATTCCAGCCAGCAGATCCTAACGTTCAACAGCCAGAAAAAATTTTAAAAGTAATTGCCGCAAAAAAGATTGGTAACGACAAAGTAGATGCCAATTCTTTAGTTGATATTACTGATTCATTAAAGGATGGATTACTTAATTGGAATGTTCCTGATGGTGAATGGAGAATATTTACTTTAATCGAAACTATTCATGGTGGTGAAAAGGAGACAGAAGGATATTTAAATCCCTTAGTTTCTGATGCTACAAAAGTTTTATTAAATGAGGTCTACAAGCCACATTATGAACATTATAAAGAAATGTTTGGCAATGTTATCGCAGGATTTTTCAGTGATGAACCTAGATTTGGTAATCATCATGGAGCTGAATCGCGTTTAGGTATTGATGAAATGGTATTGCCTTGGCGGGATGGGATGTTAGAAGAATTTTTTAATGACGATTATTTGCAATTGCCATTGTTAACCACCGTATCCGCTAATGGTCAGGAAAAGAAGATTCGCTATAAGTACATGAACCTTGTCAGTAAATTATATTCTCATAATTTTACTAAAGTTTTAAGCGACTGGTGTCATGAACACGAAGTAAACTATATCGGTCATTTAATTGAAGACAACGGATCACATACTAGATTAGGATACGGAGCAGGACATTATTTTCGTGCCTTGGATGCCCAAGATATGGCTGGTATTGATGTTGTCTTGAATCAGATTATGCCAGGAATGGATAATACTTGGTTTAAATCGATGACTGGTGCTGGCTGGAATGGTGAATTTTTCCATTATGGATTAGCCAAAATGGGAGCTTCCTTAGGACATTTGGATCCTAAAAAACACGGCCGTGTTATGAGTGAAGTCTTTGGAGCCTATGGTTGGGCCGAAGGATTAACATTAATGAAGTTTATTGCCGATCATATGATTGTACGTGGTGTTAATCATTTTGTGCCGCACGCTTTTAACCCTAATAAGTTTCCAGACCCAGACTGCCCACCACATTTTTATTCAAACGGTCATGAACCTGAGAATAGAGCTTATTCAGAATTATTCAATTATATGAATCGATTGTCACATATTCTAAGTGGAGGACAGCATATCGCTCATGTGGCCGTCTTGTACCACGCTGAGGATGAATGGTTAGATAAAGATGCCATGCCATTTGAAAAACCAGTTAAAGTTCTCATGCAAAATCAAATTGATTGTGAAATTACACCATTAGATTATTTAAAATCCGCAAACATTCAAAAAAATTATTTTGAAATTAATCATGAAAAATTTGATACTCTAATTATTCCGGAAACAAAATATGTTCCACATGAATTGCTAGGGATTCTAAAGGTATTACAACAAAATGATATAAAGCTACTTTTCGTCAATAACTATCCTGAACAAGACGAATCACTAAATAATATTAAAGACGTCACTGAAATATTGGGAACAAAGATAGGCTTAAAAGATATTCCATACAACTTAACTAATAAAGATATCTTTGTTAAAGCAGATACTGTTGAACCTTACTTGAGATTCTATAATTACCAAAATGAGGATGATCATTTATTAATGTTCTTAAATGAAGACCCTTCAAAGGTTATTGATACGACGCTAACCATTAAGGAAAAATTTGCTTACCAATATGATGCAATGACAAATACGATGCAAAATATTGATATTGTGGATGGCAAGTATAAATTAAATCTCGCACCAGGACAATCAATAGTATTAATTAAAGGTAACAACTACAACGTAATTTCAAATAATAAATCACATCATAGCGTATTATTGGAACCCCAAAATATAGCCTTATCGCTTGCCTCAGCTGAATCGTATCCTAATTTTGAGTCAACGAGAAAACTTGATCAATTAAAAAGCATTAATTTATTAGATGGATTAAGAGAATTCAGTGGAAATATGAAGTATTCTTTTCAATTCAATTTAGACAAAGTCACTGAGATGATGTCTTTGGATTTAGGTACCGTTAACGAGATTGCAACGGTTAAACTAAATGGTCATCCCTTAGGAACAAGAATTGCTTATCCATATCAATTTGATAATATATCCAAATTTTTAAAGGTTGGAGTCAATGAAGTAGAAATAGTTGTGGTTAACAATCTAGGTATACAGCAACAGGATTTCTTATCACAGTACATGCTTATTAAACCAGCAGGCCTATTAGGTCCTATCAATATTAAATACTAATAAAAGAACAGGATTGGAAATTTTATTCTTCCAATCCTGTTCTTTTTATTAGTATATGGTTAAGTGAGGTAAAACTAGTTTTCTTCCTTATCGATAGGGAAGCGACGTGCTTTTTTGATAGATAATTTCGAATCGGTACCTAAAGCGTAAATTCCCAACATATCACCAGTATTCAAGGCACTAATAGCTTCATTCGAAAAATGCATTGCAGCAATCTTGAAACCTAAGTCTTTGCCGTCAGCAGTTTGTATCAAGAATTCCTTGTTAGAAGGATGATTGATAATACTGAATTCCTTTGGCAAGTCATTAATTTCCGCAATCTTTTTTTCGACAACTAAGTCAAAGACACGAACTGCTTTGATCAAATCGAAATGACCGTTCTTATTTTTCTTGATCATCAGACTAGCAAAGTGGGTACTGTCAATTGTCACAGCGACACCAATCTGACCATCCGTTAACTGACAGTTATCAGCATCCAATTCAATTTTAAAGGTCTCGTCTGGCTCAGTTTGTCTTAAACCTAAAAATGATGGTGTATCAATATCTGATAGGGTCAAATCAGAACCGGTTAAAGTTAAATTATCAGCTTTAATTGTTAGTCTATTGTCTAATGAATTTCTCAATGAAATCCATTCCGGATTCAAAAATTCATCTTTAAAAGTATCTGTAAAATCAATCATATTCTGAGATTTTAAGGCCTTAGCATGTTCTGGAAATTCCGACATATCAACTGTTTCTGTAGGGATACCGTTATTAACGACAGGCCAATCTCCATTCCAAACAACTGGATAAAGTAAAGTTTCCCTACCAGTATTAGTGAAGGTTTTGAAATTAATGTTGGCGGGACGAGTACCTAAACAAACTAACCACCAATTCTTACTTTCATCTTGGAACAAATCGCCATGACCAATATTTTGTAGAGGCTCATCAGCACGATCTCGATTAGTAAATATCGGATTATCCGGACAGTTTTCGAAAGGTCCCCAAATATTTTTACTCCTGAAAATAGTAATCATATGGCCTAAACCAGTTCCACCTTCAGCAGCCAGAAGGTAATAGTAGTCAGACTTCTTGATAATATGTGGTCCTTCGACATCACGACCACCAGTACCATAAGTTAGAATCTTAGGTCCATCCAAGATACGGCCAGAAGGTAATTCAATTTCGACTTGTTGCAAAGCTTTTTTGCCAGACTCAAGATAACCAGTATATTGAACGTAAGTATGATCACCGTCAAAGAATATATCAGGATCAATTCCGTTAACATTGATATTGATACGTTGATTGTCCCAAATAATATTCCCATCAGCAGTCAAACTACCAGTAATGATGAAAGTTTTGAATTCGGCAAAATTGGTTGTGATTACATAGAATTTATTATTGTGGTATCTGATACAGACTGCAAAAATACCTTCATTAGATTTGGATTTAGTTAGATCAGCTTGAGAATGCTTTTTGGCTATGCCTGGTAAAGATTCCCAATTAAGCAAATCAGTACTTCTAGCTAAAGTGATACCAGGGTAATATTCAAAAGTACTATTGACCATATAGTAGTACTTGCCAACATGAACAATACTAGGATCTGGACGCATTCCTCGTAATATTGGATTCTTATATTGCATTATAATTAAGCCTCTCTTTCACTCAAAACTGGTGTACTTGTAAGGGTCTGATTAATCTGTTTCATTTCTGAAGTAGGAATGTTGATGAATGGGAACAACATATTGGCTTCCTTAATAGACATATGTCCTAATCGATCAACATTTTCAGGATCATTAAACATATCCAATTCTTTAGTAATTGACTTAATCTTATCAAAGAGTTCCTTATCAGCAGTGATTGCAGCAAGTTTACTGTCCATAGTGTATCTGCCGATATAATCACTAGTAGGGATATATGAAATTTGATGATGACCATTTATTAAAGTAATAACCTTATCATTTACCATTTGATCATCAACATTAACACTGTTACCAACTCTTGGAAGTGTTAATTTAACGGTTTGTCCATAAGGTACGTCAATTTGTAGTGCAATAGTGTGCTCTTCATCTGTTTCAAGATCATACTTAATCTTCAAAGCACCGTAAGAACTATCGTAATGACCACTAATGTGTTTCATTCTGTAATCAAATTTAGGTTCAACATAAACTGTTTGATAACCATTGTCTTGATCATGAAGTCCTAAGACATACTTATAAGCCCATTCCATAATGGCACCAATTGAGTAGTGGTTGAGTGAATTCATACCTTCAGGATTCATTGAACCGTTTGATAGGACAGAGTTCCAACGTTCCCAAATAGTTGTGGCACCCAATTTGACAGCATAAAGCCAACTTGGATAATCTTCGTTCAAGAAGATCTTGGTTGCTAATTCATGTTGTCCATTTTCTGATAGAACTTGACACAAGAATGGGGTACCAACAAAACCTGTTTGTAAGTGATCGTTATCTTTCTTCAAACGTTGAACTAAATCAGCAACGACACGTGACTTCAAATTTTCAGGAACAATATTGAATTCGAGTACTAAAGCATATGCAGTTTGCGTATCAATAGCTACACGACCAGTTTCAGTGACATATTCTTTCAAAATGTTTTGCTTAATAGTTTTACATAGATCTGTATAGAATTTATGATCCTCTTCATTACCTAAAATCTTAGCTGCATTAGCTACGATAGTTGATGAATAATAGTAATAAATAGAAGCGATAAAGTCCTCATCAGTTTTACCATTTGGTACAGCTGGATTTTCACTATCAAGGGATAACCAGTCACCGAATTGGAAAGAACCTGTCCAAAGCCCAGTACCACTCTTTTCAACATTCTTACGAACCCAGTCGACCCAGTCTTTCATACTAGAGTAATTTTGTTTCAAAATAGCCGTGTCACCATATTTGTTATACATATTCCAAGGAATAACTGTGGCAGCATCACCCCAAATGGCAGCTCCACCTTCGTCGACGTGAAGGGAAGGAGCATACATTGTTAACATACCATCATGATTATCTTGTTCGATCTTTATATCTTTGGCGTACTTCTTAAAGAATGCATAAACATTCATATTAAAAGTTGAAGTATTAGAGAAGATTTCGGCGTCACCAGTCCAACCTAAACGTTCATCACGTTGAGGGCAATCTGTCGGTACATCAAAGAAATTACCTTTTTGGCTCCATTGTACATTTTCAAATAAGCGATTAACTTCAGAATTATCAGTCTTAATGTCACCAGTCATTTTCATATCAGAATAGATGACGGCGGCACGGAAATCTTTCAATTGTAACGGCTGAGTATTTCCGGAAATTTTGATATATCTGTAGCCATAATAAGTGAAGTGTGGACGAATCCATTTGTTAGTACCGTCTGAAATATAAGTAAAGGCAGCTCTAGCTTCACGCAAGTTATCACGATAGAAGTTACCTTTTTGAAGAATTTCGCCGACTTCAATTGTAACTTTAGTTCCCTTAGGTTCACGGTTGTAAAATTCAATAATACCAACATTATTTTGTCCAAAGTCGATAACTTGTTCATCTTTAGGCGTATGGATCAATTCCTTAGCAGGTAAGTATTCTTGAACTTTAAGTGGCAAACTCAATCTGTCAGCAAGTGTATCAAAAGAATAGTCTAAAACAGAGGCATTTACCCAATCTGCTGGAACAATTGTATCGTCGATATCTTCACCATAATAAATAGCCGACTTAGTGATTTTTCCAGCAGTTGTTAACCACTGGTCATCAGTATTGATAATATCTTCAGTACCATCGGTATAAAGTAAATGTAATTCTAGGATAGCGCGTTGTTGGTCACCATAGATTTTATCTTTACCACCGTCGAAACCGAGATTACCCTTGTACCAGCCATCGCCGAGAGAAATTTCAATTGAATTGTCACCTTGAATAAATGAATCGGTAGCGTCATATGTTTGAACTTGAATTAATTTATCATAATTAGTTGTACCTGGAGCTAAGAATTCATCACCAACCTTTTTATCGTTGATGTTCAATTCATAAACCCCTAAGCCTGACATGTAAATACGTGCTGATTTGATTTTTTTAGAAATTTTCAAATCACGTTTTAGCAGAGTGTTTTGGATGTCCTTATTGTCATTACCAATCCATTTAGCAGTAAACGGTTCGTCCATCTTGCCAGTTTCAAAGAAACTAGTTGCTGAAGCGGAGATATCTTCGTCAATATTTCTAACACTGATTGTAAAGCTATATTTAGTTCTTGGTTTTAATTTTAAATCAGGGATGAAATAATTATTTGTATAGACTTGCCAATCAGTTTGGTAAACAGATTTATCATTAACAAAAATTTTTAATTTCTTCTCTAGGGCAACATTCTCTTTAGAATTTACTGCAAATTCAATTTTAAGGTCACTAAGATCAAATCCTAGTGGTTCAGTCATATGGTTTACTTGGATGTTTTCAATATTCATTTTCTTTTACCTCACAGTCTAGTGTCTAATCTATTGCAAAATGGATCTACTGGGCTCTTACCAACAAATTTTTCTTGACCAGTAATCTTCTTAACAACGGCATCGATTGATTCAGGATTACCTGTATAAGCATTAATCATGGTTGAAATATCAGGGATATCAAAGAGATGATATGGATTGCACATAGAAATAAATAATGTTGGAATGGAGCGCATATACCAAGGAGCATCTGCGGCCATCAAATGTATCCAGTCAATTCTAGTTGTAGTTTGATTACTTGCAGTTTCGATATTGGCAACATAAATAGCTAAATCAAATTTATCCTTTAAATCTTGAACGCCTTCTTCAAATACTTCATGGAAATCTAAGTTCTTACAATCAAACAGCGAAACTTTGAAACCTTGAGCTTCTAATTTTTCCTTAAAGAGGGCAGTTACATGCCCACCTTCTTTAAAACCACCATGGGGATCTAAATAAAATTAATGAATTAGATTCAGCTTTCGTTAAGGATCAAGCAAATTTAAAGGAGAGTTTTTAATATATTGTTTACAAAATAGTCATAAACATTTTATTTTTGTAAAGACGTCCATTATTCAGAACCAAAAAAATCCGCATTCAGCTTTTACGTTGAATGCGGATTTTTTACTCATTTACTAATTCGAACCTTCAGTAGTGGAAGATCCATTAGTAGTAGCACCACTATTAGTAGAACTACCACTGTTACTATTGCCATTTGTTGTACCACCACTATTTGAATCACCGGTATTAGATGAGCCATTGCTGCTATCACTACCAGAATTATTATTAGTTGAGGTACCACCACTATTACTGCTATTACTATTTCCTGTATTAGTATTGCCACTATTATTGGAATTTGTACTACCAGTATTAGAGTTGCTATTTGTAGTAGATGAATCACTCGAATTATTGGTTGTTGTGTTATCACTATCACTACTACTGTTACTATCGGAATTTGTACCTGTACCTGTTTCAGTATTATCTTTATCAGTTGTATCATTATCGGAATCAGTTGATTCAGATGAACTGCTTGAATGATTATTTGTCGTTACTTCATTGCTGCTGGACTTAGATGCACTACTTGAAGAATAATCAGAATCCTTATATGGATTTGATGGTGCATGTCCCTTCACAAACAACTCTTTAGTGTAACTAGATGAACTGGAACTAGGGGAGGCCACAACTGGTGTTTCTGAACCAGAGTTTTGAATTCTCATTGAAACAACGGAACTTGGTTTCTTCCAGTTAGGATTACTGTTAGTATTCTCAGCCAAATAACTCATTTCAGCTTTGTAGATCTTTCCAGCAACACTTTGATAAGTGGATGAAATACCATTCTGATTTGGAGAATCGTAACCGGTCCAAACACTAATTGAATAATTCTTTGTATAACCGTTATACCATGAATCTTTAGCCGTACCACTCAAAGCAGAATTTTGGGCGATAGAATCAGAGTCATAGTTGGTTGTACCAGTCTTACCAGCCTGATGTAAACCGGAAATGTTAGCATATGTAGCATAACTTGACGGTACACCTTTAAGCATATCGGTAATCATATAAGCTGTTGAATCTTTCATTGCTTGCTTACCATTCTTACCGTAGGTATGAGTAATGCCATCGGCCGTTTCAATCTTAGAAACATAGTATGGTTTGTAATATGTTCCACCATTAGAAAAGGCAGAATATGCTGCCGCACCTTGAAGTGATGAAACATTACCACCGATACCAACTGACAAACCATCATCTTTAACAGTAATTCCTAATTTTTTAACGAACTTCTTAGCATTAGAAAGTCCTACTGCTGATAAGGTTCTAACAGCCGGAATATTTCTCGAGTTGACCAAAGCCTTACGCATACTCATTTGACCTTCATATTGCTCATCCCAGTCCTTCAATTGGATATTAGTACCAGCATAAGTATATTCGGTGTCCTCAAGTTGATGGTACGTGGACCAATTTAGATTTTCGATAGCTGGAGCGTAATCAAGTAAAGGTTTCATTGTTGAACCGTTACTGCGTCCAGTTTGAACAGCACGGTTCAAACCAAATTGAACATTACCTAGATTACGTCCACCAATCATAGCCACAACTTTACCATTATTAGGGTTAACAACGGATGCACCAACCTGCATTTTTGAATCAGGGAAAGATACGTAGTTAGAAGAATTCACAATATTGTAAAGACGTTTTTGAGCATCATAATCCATATTAACGGTAATCTTTAGATTATCACGATAAGGATCAAAGCCCTTCTTCTTAACTTCTGTAATTGCTTCCTTGATGTAAGGATCAGCAACGATTCGTTTAGAATTATTACTGTTGCTTACTTTCTTATATGGCTGTAGTCCTGAAGTAATTGGTGTATTCATAGCTTCGTCAGCCTGAGCTTTAGTGATCTTATTGTTGTTATACATTGCTTGAATAACTAAATCACGACGTTGTTTAGCTTCAGTTGGGTGAGTATAAGGATCATAATTACTTGGAGCATTTGGCAAACCGGCTAATAGAGCCATCTGCGGTAAACTAAGTTGTTTCAATTTCTTGCCATAATAGTATTTAGCACCAGTTTCAACACCATAGATACCATTATTCAAATAAACTTTATTCATATAAAACTCAAGAATTTGTTGCTTAGAAAACTTTTGACTGACCCTCATTGCCAACCAAGCTTCCTGCATTTTACGTTTAAAAGTCTGATCTTTAGTTTCAGTAGAGAAGACCGTCAATTTAACCAATTGTTGCGTCAAAGTACTTCCACCTTGGAGAGTACCCTTGGTAACATTGTTAAACGCTGATTTAGCAATTCTGACGGGATCAATACCTAAAGGCTCGTTATAAAAATTTTTATCCTCAATAGATACAACGGCGTCTTCCATTTGTTGTGGAACCTTGTCGATCGTAACGTAATTCCTTTTGTTATCACCTAAAGACGCGATTTGCTTACCAGTGGAATCTACGATTGTTGAAGAACCACCGCTTTGGAGATTTTCTTGACTAATCGCTGGAGCACTGAAAGCATAGTATACAAAGACAAACAAGAATATTCCGGCTAAAACGGCCACAATGGAGAGAATCCATTTCAAAATATTTTTGAAAGTTAATATACTGGTATTCTTATTCTTCATTTTTTCTCCTTCCCACTTTCGATTAACTGTTGAACAGCATTAATATAGGGTAAAGTAGGATTATAATCTGATTTGATTTCAATGGAACTATTAACAATATCCTTCAACTGAATTGATTTTGCACCATCATTTTTTTGTGCATCCCAATGTAAAAAGATTTCGTCGGCAGGCGTTACAAAATAGCGTTTTAATTCTACGTATTTTATAATGACAAAGCAGATACCACCTTGCTTTTGACACATCTTCAAATGATCAATTTGATGTTGATGAAAATTCTTTAATGGAAAGATATTTTTGTTCTTAGTTTCCTTAGCTTCAAAATCAACATAATAGCCATTGTAAACACCATTATAATCGGTAGTAGAAGCGTGCCGGAAGTAAGCCTCTCTAATAACGGCTCTACTTCTTTTCGGGTAGTCTACTTTAACGATCTGAATAGGTGTTGGCTTCTTATATATTACCGCTATATCGTGACTACGATAATATTTATTACTTTCATTAATTTCTTCCTCCAGAGTCATACCACGATCACCAAAAATCATTTTCTTTTTGGCACTCGATTCACTAAGAGGAGATTGTGATGGTTTACTATTAAAAACTTGACCATCAGGGTAGTTTATTTTCAAAATATCAACTCCTACTGTGCAAATTATACCATGATGGCAAAAATATTAATTAGGGGAGATTTCTTTATGTTAAAAAATTTATGGATAACAGGTTATCGATCTTTTGAGCTAGGTATTTTTAAAGATGATGACCCAAAAGCCAAAGTAATTCAAGACTTTTTTCAAGAAAGACTAATTAATTATGCCGAAAATGGAACAGAATGGATAATTACTGGTGCACAATTAGGAACGGAACAAATTGTGGGTAAATCTATACAAGAAGTTAAGAAAAAAGGCTATAATATAAGACATGCAGTGATATTACCATATGCTGAATTTGGAAATAAGTGGAATGAGAACAATCAGCTATTACTAAAAAATTATTTAAGAAATGCTGACTATGTCAACAAAGTTTCCAATATGAGTTATCATTCAGGTAGACAATTAAGAGTATGGCAAAGTTTTATGCTTCAACATACAAACGGAGCTTTGATTTTTTACGATCCCGATAGCGGTGGTAAGCCAAAATATGACTATGAGGCTATTAAATCTTATCAGGATGGTGGAACTGATTATCAACTGGAATTAATAGATTTTGATTCTATGCAGGATTTTGCTAATATGTTATCAGATAGCTAGTTTCAGTCGTTTTTAGAATAATAATTAACACTGGGGTGTTTAATAATGAACAATATGAATGGAATGAACCAAAACGGTAGTAACAACGGTAATAACAATGGCAATGAATTTGCCTTAAACTACCAACCTAATGATATTTTGCAAAAAGAATTTAAGACAAAGATGAGAGGTTACGACCCTAACGAAGTCGATCAATTCTTGGATGGTATTATTAAGGACTATGAAACTTTTACAAATGAAATTGGTCAATTAAAGGCTGAGAATGAAAGTTTAATGCAATCACGTGGTATGAATGCAAATCAACCAGCACAACATAGACCTCAAGTTCAAAACAGAAGACCACAACCACAACAAAAACCAGTTTCAAGCTCAATTGCTGAGGCTTCAACTAACTATGATATTTTGAGACGTCTTTCTAATCTTGAAAAACGTGTCTTCGGTCATGATTTTGCTAACGGTGTTCCTGAAAACAATAACGATAATGCTAAACAATTTGCATCAGCTGTTGTTCCTAACAATATGAACAATCATGATGGGGTTGAAAGTGGTCATACTGAAATCAATCCTAATATGAATAATGGCTTCAATAATCAAAATAATTTTCAAGGAAACCGCCCTATGAATGGCAATTCTGGACAAAATCAAAATAATTTTAATAATAATAACAATTTTAACAGATTTTAGTGTATACTATTCAAGTCGGTAAATTACGAGTAATCGCGGTCTAGTTATCTAGGCTGAGGAAGGTCCACGCCCGCGCGAGCTGAGATGCTTGCAGTGTTTGTGCTTGGCCCAATAAGCCAAGGTGCCTTAGGGTAACGGCAGTGAAAGCACTAAGGTCTTTTGACTATGTGTTAATAGCTTGAAAGTGCCACAGAGACGAATTATTGTGAGAAATTGCAATGGTGGAACGAGGTAAACCCCGCAAGCGGGCAACCCAAACTTTGGTAGGGGCGCTTCATAACGAGAAATGAATCTACTGTGAAGGCTTAATTGTAGATAGATGATTACTAACTGTGTTAGGATTGCCAGCCTAACACATGAACAGAACGTGGCCTATAGGAGTTTATCGAGGCAAAGGGACGACTTGTTCGTCCTTTTTTTATACAATCAATTAAAAATTAAACTAAGAGGGAGCAATATGAAATTAATTGCGACTATGTCAAGCGGCTTTGAATCTGTAACCGCAAAAGAACTACAGAATTTGGGATACGATACAAAGACCGAGAACGGTAAGGTCTATTTTGACGGTGAATACGAAGATATTGCTAAAACTAACTTGTGGCTTAGAAGTGCTGATCGAATCAAGATTTTGATTGGTACTTTCAAAGCAACAACTTTTGAAGAGTTATTCGATAAAGTTTATGCAATCGATTGGGACAATTGGCTACCTTTAAATGCGGCCTTCCCTATTAAGGCTAGAACTGTCAAATCACAATTACATTCAGAACGTGATATTCAAGCTATTACTAAAAAAGCCATTGTTAATAAAATGGCCGATATTTTCATGCGTCGTGGACGTTTACCTGAGACTGGTGCAAAATTTCAAATTGAAACTCGTATTCACAAAGATGTTGTAGAGGTAACACTTGATACAACCGGTGAATCATTGTACAAACGTGGTTATCGTGTTGAACACGGTGCTGCTCCTTTGAAGGAAAACTTTGCGGCAGCCATGATTCTTTTAACTGTCTGGCATCCTGAAGAAGATCCTTTCATGGACCCAACAACAGGTTCTGGTACTATCGCTATTGAGGCTGCACGTATGGCCAAAAACATTGCACCTGGTATCTTACGTCACTTCCTATTTGAAGATTTCGATTGGTTTGATCCTAAGATTCTAGCTAATCTTAAAGAAGAGGCTAAAGCTGGCGTAAAAAAGGATCTCGATTTAGATATCTTTGCCAGTGATATTGATGGTTCGATGATTGACGTAGCCAAATTAAATGCTCATGATGCTGGTGTCCTACACGATATTCAATTTAAGCAAATTGCTGTTAAAGACTTGAAGATCGAAGGGAACTATGGAACAATCATTTCTAACCCACCTTACGGTCAACGTATGAGTGATATGGCCGGCGTTAGAAAACTATATAAAGAAATGGGAGAAGTCTTCTCGACCGCTCCCACTTGGAATAAATATATTTTAACTAGTGATGTTGAATTCGAAAAATACTATGGCGAATTAGCTACTAAGAAACGTAAACTTTACAATGGTTCTATTAGAACTGACATGTACCAATATTGGGCTAAACATTAGAGACTATTACGTCTATGCAAGTCCCAAAGAATGATTAAAATAATAACAATGGTGATGATTAATGAAAATATCCAGGACCACTCCTGGTCAGCAATAGGTAACTTCATATTCATACCATAAAAACCTGATACGATCGTGGGGATGCTTAAAATGATAGTGTAAACTGTCAGCACCTTCATGGTCGTATTTGTTCTATTATTTAAAATATTATTGTAAGTATTAGAAATACGATCAATAATATCAGAACTCAGATTAACTTGATTTTTGATCTGCTCAATTTCAATAACTGAATCGTGAAGATGTTCATGAGTAGCCTTAGTTAAGTGTAATTGTTGAACCTTACCACTAGAAATGAGTTCTATCTCATTAAGGACGGTTGCATTGCCACTAATGGCTGTACTCAAATAAGTTGTTAAATCTTGTAATTCAGCTAAATCTAAAATCTGGTTTTCTGAAGAATGGTGTTTCTTGATTAAACGTTGAATTTTGTTTCTTTTAGAATCAGTTTCACTAATTTGATCGCTGTAATCGCTAGAGATTTGATCAAACGTATGAAAAATAAGTTCCCATAACAGATTTTCTTTACCTTCACTAAAGTTTTTCTTCGCATAAAGAAGATAGTCTCTCACATAGTGAGTGGCATCATTTGTGAACAAGAAAAGTTGTTTATCCTTAATGGCAAAGGAAATAGGTAAAACTCTTTGTGATAGATCATCGCTTTGTTCATTTTCATTCTGCACATTATAAACTATCAAAAAAGTTTGACTGTATTCGTCATACTCAAATCGAGCTCGTTCATTTTCATCATCAGCATAGTCTAGAATTTCATTGGTCAGATTATAATTTTCAATCAGTGATGTACGATCAGAATCATTTAGATTCTTGGTTGAATGAACATCGATTAGTTTATAGTCTTGGTCTAATACCGTTTCATTAATCATTTTTTATCCCCTCATTAAGGATAATGATACCAAAAATAAAAAGTGGGTTGAGAATTATTTTTCTCAATCCACTTTTTTATGTATATAAATAAATTATGGCGTAAATAGCTTTAGTAGTTCGACTTCAGGAATTCCCTTGAAATAGTCGTCCAAATCAAATTGATCTAATACTTTTAAAATATCTTCACGATCAAATTTAACATTCAATAATTTTTGTTTAATATCGTTAACATCTTTCATACCAAAGAAGTCACCATAAATTTCAATATTTCCAACTTTACCATTTTCAATATTGTAACGGATGTCAACTGTTCCCATATCAAAATGTTTTCTTTGCTTAGCGGTAAAGGCAGGGGATTTACCATAAACCCAGTCCCAGTTGTAGTAATATTCTTCTTTGATCTTATCAATTTGTTTCTGATCTTCAGGAGTAACAATATATTCTTTATCTTTGATTTCGTCCAAAGTATTGGCATGGAACAATTCCAATAATAGTTTATCTCGGAATTGCTCGGTCGTTAGATCCTGATATTCTGGTGCTAAATATGGACGCAGGTTGGTTACTCGACTTCTAATAGATTTAATACCTTTAGAAGCAATCTTATCCTTTTGAACATGAAGTGCCTTAGTCAAGATATCTAGATCCACATCAAGCGATAGGGTTCCATGTGAGAATGTCTTTCCATTTCTAGAATACATGGCGTTACCAGAGAATTTTTTACCATCAACTAGTAAATCATTTCGACCAGAGACCTCAGCAGTAGTTGCTCCCATTTGATGAAGAGCATCGATAATTGGTTGTGTGAATGATTTGAAGTCACCAAAATTCTTATCATCTGAATCAACCACGAAACTAAAGCAAAGATTACCTAAATCTTGATATACTGCACCACCACCGGAAATTCTACGGGTAACAGTGATGTGATTATCGGCTATGTAGTCACTATTGATTTCTTCAATCGTATTCTGATTACGACCGACAATAATACAAGGCTTTTCAATGTAAAAAAGAACTAAGGGCTCATCGAACTCAATATTATTCATCAAATATTGTTCGGTGGCAAGGTTATCACGAATATCGCGATCTTTCATAACAACGTAGTACATAAAAAGTACCTCCTCATCTGAATTGGAAACGTTTTTATACTATCACAGTTATCAATATTTAGAAATGAATTAATCGCGATATTTACGGACAGTCAACATTTTTTGACGAACCAGAGAGTGCGCCTCACGATTGTCTTTATCAGCAATATGTTTAATAAAATAGCTAGGGAACTGTTCTAAGCTTTGTAAGATCTCATCCAATATCGGTTGATAGTGCTTGGAATAATTTTTCTCTACACTATCAACCACAATTTGACTGTCAGAATGAATTAAAACTATCTCATCATTCCAACCATTTTTTATAATTTTCCTTAAGGCCATTTTTAATGCCAGAAATTCTAAAAAATGATTGTCGTCAAAATTCTGAACTTGTGCATCAGTATAAATTTTGTTATCAATCCTTATTACAAAGCTAACGACACCTAGATTTAAATTAGTATTTAATCCAGCATCGGTGTACAATTTAATCATATTTATTAAAAACCTTTCAGGAGAAATTATGTCAAAGAAACATTTTGTTCAACCAGCAGGACCATGGGGGATAATTATGTGGTCGCTTGCACTTAGTCTTGTATGTTTGGGGATTATTTTACAATTGGAGATAATGTCTTTGAGTATTGTTCCATTTTTAGTTTGGATTCTAGACGCTGTCTATGTAATCTATATTATATCTAACTCTTGGGTAAAGTTTACGAATGGTCAAGTTGTTATCAAGGAACCTTACTACAAAACACGTATTTTTGAGAGTAAAGATGTTAACATTAGGGCAAATAACCAATGGACTTTGGAATTTAATTTCAGTAATCATGATTATTTTCCGTTTAAGATTACTTCCACAAAGGGTATTTTAAAATTAATTAGAAAAGAAGCAGGTGAAAGCAATGTCATTTCCAAGTGATATCGAAATTGCTCAAATAAATGAGCACGATAATATGAAAAATATTAACGAAATTGCCAATAAAATCGGTTTGACACCAGATGATATTGAACCATATGGACACTATAAAGCTAAGTTTTCTGGTCGTAGTATTACCAAGTCAATGGAGAAAGACGATGGAAAACTTATTTTAGTTACATCTATCAATCCAACTCCAGCTGGAGAGGGTAAATCAACTGTCGCTATTGGACTAGCTGATTCTCTACAATCAATTGGTAAGAAGACTGTTCTAGCTTTACGTGAACCTTCATTGGGTCCTGTAATGGGAATGAAGGGTGGAGCCACTGGTGGTGGTTACGCTCAAGTTGTTCCTATGGAAGACATCAACTTACATTTTACTGGCGATATGCACGCCTTAACTTGTGCTGTTAACACTTTAGCAGCCTTAATTGATAATCACATTCATCAGGGAAATCAATTGAATATTGATCCACGTCGTATTGTTTGGAAACGTGCCTTAGATATCAATGATCGTGCTTTAAGAAATACAGTCGTTGGTCTGGGTGGTCCTTTCAACTCAATGCCTCGTGAAGAACACTTTGAAATCACTGTTGCTAGTGAATTAATGGCTGTTCTTTGTTTGGCACAAGATATTGACGATTTGAAAGAAAGAATTTCAAGCATTCTTATTGCTTATACTTTTGACAAAAAGCCAATCTTCGTTCGTGACCTTCATGTTGAAGGTGCCATCACAGTTCTACTAAAAGATGCTTTAAAGCCTAATCTAGTACAAACCCTTGAAAATACTCCAGCAATCATTCACGGTGGTCCATTTGCCAATATTGCTCATGGATGTAACAGTATTTTAGCTACTAAGTTAGCTATGAAGCTAGGTGACTACGCTGTTACTGAAGCTGGATTTGGTGCCGATCTTGGCGGTGAGAAATTTATGGACATCGTTGCTCCTAGATTAAGCCATGCCCCTAACGCCATTGTGATCGTAGCTACTATTCGTGCTTTGAAGTACAACGGTGGTCAAGCCCTCACAGATATTCAAAACGAGGATCTTAATGCCTTAAATCTTGGCTTCAAGAACTTAAAACGTCATATTCATAATATGCGTTATTACCACGTCCCAGTTGTTGTAGCTATCAATAAATTTGCTACCGACACAGATAACGAAATCAAACTCTTAACTAGTCTCTGTGACGAAGTCGGTGTTGACGTTCAACTAGCTGAAATTCATCATGAGGGTAGTAAGGGTGGCCAAGCTTTAGCTAAAGCTGTTGTTAAGGCTACTGAAAAGGAATCACAATATACACGTCTTTATGAAGATGAAGAAACTACTGAAGCTAAGATTGCTACAATTGCTTCTGAAGTTTACGGAGCTAACAATGTTGAATACAGTAAAAAGGCTCGTAATCAGCTCCAAGTTTTGAAAGACAACGCTTGGGATGATTTACCAATCTGTATTGCCAAGACACAATATTCACTTAGTGATGATCCTAAACGTTTAGGTAGTCCTAAGGACTTTACACTTCACGTTACTGACATCGTTCCAAAGCTTGGAGCTGGATTCGTCGTTGTATTGACAGGAAACATTATGACAATGCCAGGTTTACCAAAGAAACCCGCTGCTTTGAATATGGATGTTGATAATGAAGGAACTATCGGAGGATTATTCTAGTGCAGTTGATTTATTGGTTGCTTTGTGCAATCTTAGTTATTGGTGACCAAGGACTAAAATATTATGTCACTAGTAATATTGATCCAATGAGTGTCCACGAGTTCATCCCGGGAATCCTATCTATCACACATATCACAAATACTGGTGCAGCTTGGAGTATGCTTGAAGGTAAGATGATGTTCTTCTATCTGATTACTATAATTGCGGTAGTCGTTTTGGTCTATCTCTTCATCAAAGCTGCTAAAAATGAATACATGTATCGATTTGCATTAATTTTCCTATTAGCGGGAACAATTGGCAATGCAATTGATCGTTTCACTAGACATTTTGTTGTAGATATGTTTAATTTAGATTTTATGAATTTTCCAATATTTAATTTAGCGGACACTTATATTACGATTGGTGTAATACTAATAATTGTATCTTTGTTTGTCCAACTAGCAGGTGAGAAAAATAATAAGTAAGTCTTTTGAATTAGAATATAATGAACCAAAAAAAAGTCGTTTAGACGCCTATTTGAATGGTGAACTAGATGACTTAACAAGATCGCAGATCCAAAAATTGATTAAAGATCAAAATGTTTTAGTAAACGGCCAACCAGTTAGTAAAACTGGCCAGAAGGTTGTGGCTAACGATAAAATTACGGTTAATATTCCTGAAGAAGAACCGATCAAGGCTATTCCAGAGAATATTCCAATTGAAGTTGTTTATGAAGATCAGGATGTTATTGTTGTTAATAAGCCACAAGGGATGGTAGTTCATCCTGCCGCTGGTCATCCAGATAAAACACTCGTGAATGCTATCTTATATCATTGTCAAATTAACGATGATGACGTTATCCGTCCTGGGATTGTACATCGTATTGATAAAGATACTTCTGGTCTCTTAATGATTGCTAAGAATAACTTAGCTAAGCAATCATTGATGAAACAGTTAAAAGATAAGAGTAATTTACGTGAATATCTGGCAATCGTTCATGGTAACTTTAAAGAGAAAAAAGGTAAGATCACAGCACCATTAGGTCGATCCAAATTTGATCGTAAAAAGCAAGCCGTTGTAGAAGATGGCCGTCATGCGGTTACTCACTTTGAAGTTTTGGAACAATTTGAGGATTATTCATTACTAAAACTAAAATTGGAAACTGGCAGAACTCATCAAATCAGAGTTCATATGCAGTATATTGGTCATCCCGTTGCTGGAGATCCTCTATATGGTCCTAAGAATACCTTACCTGGTAAGGGACAATTCTTACATGCGCAAACGCTTGGATTCGAACATCCAAGAACTCATGAGTGGATGCAATTTTCAATTGAACCTCCAAAAATTTTTCAAGAGACTCTTAAGCAATTACGTTCTCAACATTAAGTCGTGCTATAATCTACAAATAGAATTGTGTGCGATTATAAAATAAATTGAAGCACTCACTTTGTGAGTGCTTTTTTGAAAGTAGGGAAAAATATGGCTAAAGAAATTATTGACGGTCAAACAATGACCAGAGCTTTAACACGTATAACTTATGAAATTATTGAAAGAAATAAAGGAATTGAAGATTTGGTTCTTGTGGGAATTAAGACACGTGGCGTCTTTGTTGCTCACCGTATTGAATCAAGACTAAAGCAATTGGAAAACATTTCAATTCCTGTTGCTGAACTCGACATCACACCATATCGTGATGATAAGACTCACGAAGAAAAAGATATCTCTGATGTAAAAACACAACCCTTGGATATTGACATCAACAACAAACATATTATTTTAACAGATGATGTTCTATACACAGGTCGTACTATCCGCGCAGCTATGGATGCTTTGATGAGTGCGGGTCGTCCTAAGAAAATTTCTTTGGCCGTCTTAGTAGATCGTGGACATCGAGAACTACCTATTCGAGCAGATTTTGTTGGTAAAAACATTCCAACTTCTCAAAAAGAAAAGATTAAAGTTTCAATGAAAGAAATCGATGGAGAAGACAAGATCGAAATCGAATAACTACAATTTTTTGAGGAGTTGCTGAAGAATGAAACGTTATTTAATTTTAGAAGACGGAACTGTGTTTCCCGGAGAAGGGTTCGGATCTTCTATCATTACCACGGGACAATTGGTAATATCAAATAATCGTACTGGAATTGAACAATCCGTAACCGATCCTAATGCCGAGGGTCAAATTATTGCTTTCACAATTCCTTCTGTTGGTAGCTCAGGAATTAATCGAGATTTTTATGAATCTATCAATTCACAATGTAAAGGTGTCGTTATTGGCTCATCAAGTATCTCAACGGTTGATAATTCAGTTTCATTTGAAGATTGGATTACCAGTCTACGAATACCAGGTATCAAGAATGTCGACATTAGAGCTTTATCGAGACATATTGCCGAACATGGTGAAATGAAAGCTAGCATCATGGATACTCACGATGAACACGCTATTGATCAAATCAAAGCTTTAGTTTTGCCGCCTGATCTAGTTAAAAGAGTCTCTACTCGTCAATCATATCCAAATCCCAACATGGGACGAAAGATTGTTATTGTTGATCTAGGACTCAAATACTCCATTTTGCGTCAGTTATCCTACCGGGACTGTAATTCAGTTATTGTTAATTACAATTCCACGGCAAAAGAAATTGAGAATTTACATCCCGATGGTATTATCTATTCTAATGGGCCAGGTAATCCACAGGACTTGCCAAATGTTATTAAGAATATTCAAGTTTTACAAAAGAAATATCCTATTTTGGGTATTGGTCTTGGTAATTTACTAATAGCTCTAGCCAATGACTGCCAAATAGAAAAACTAGCTACACCACATCATGAATCATCCCTAGCTGTTAAAGAAGTTGCCAGTGGCAAAATTGATTTTGTTAATCACAACCATTCCTATACCTTGGATCAAAAATATATTGGTTCATCCGACTTCATTGTTACCAACATTTGTGTTGCCGATGGAACTATAGAGGGTATTCGACACGAATATTTGCCAATTATGGGTGTACTATTTGAACCAGAAGCTGCACCTGGACCAACTGATGGATATTATGTCTTCGATGAATTTATCGATTTAATTGATTCAGTGAAACAACAAGAGGGGGCTGGAAATCAATGGAATTAACTGAAGTACATACAATTCTAATCATCGGCCCAACTATTAGTGATAAAAATGTTGATCTATCAACTGCACTTTATGATACCGTCGACATTTTGCATCAATTGGGGTACAAAACTTCAATCATTGTTGAAGATCCAACATCATTACTTTCCTCGGGAACTTTCTTTGATAAAACAGTTGTCGAAAAAGTTAGTGGTGATAATGTATTAAAATTTGTTCAAAAGTATCATCCCGACGCTATTTTACCTACTGTCGGTGATCGTAACGCCTTAGGAATCGTTTCCAGCTTAAATGGTAAGATTGGTAGTACCAAGATTTTAGGGGCTAATTATGCCTCTTCTTTAGCTACCTTTAAGCGTGACCTATTCATCAAACGTTTAAATAAAGCTAGATTGCCAGTTATTAACTTTATTTCTTCAGATGATGAAAAAGAAATTTACAGTTTTATTCGTTCAATTGGTTTTCCTATTATTGCTAGAAGACGTTATTCCAATCGCCATTCAAGTGGCTGGACTAACATTAACAACCTTTTTGAACTTGATAATTTCATGGCCTTGGATGATTTGGAAGATACTAAAATTGAAATTGAAAGAAGTATTCGAGGCTTTAGTGAATACTCCTTTACTATTTTACGGGATAGTTTTGATAACTCATCCTTAATAGGAACGATTGAAGATATCGAACCAATCGGTATTCATCATTTGGATTCAAACCTAATTTCACCAGCGATCTCTTTAAATGATTCGAAGTTACAACGTTTAAGAAATTATTCAATAAAATTAGCTCGAGTTTTCAATATTATTGGTGTCTGCACCGTTCACTTTGCTTACAATCATGTTACCAACGAATGTTATATTACAGAATTTATACCTCGCTTAAGTGAAGAAACTAAATTTTTAGAATATGCAACAAGCTATCCCGTTGCCACAGCCGTAGCGGAACTTTGTGTTGGTTTCCATTTGGACAAACTCCAACTCGATGCAGGTAATTTCTTTAATGGAGCAACTGAACCATTTGTCGATCACATTACCTCACGCTTCCCACAATGGAATACTCCTGGTCAAAAGTATTTAGGACCTAGCAAGACTTCAAATTCCAGTATTATTGTAAATGGTTTTAGTTTGGAAGAGGTTCTCAATAAGGGAGCACTCAATGATAAACTGAATAACAATTTCAATCGATACGAAGAATTACGCAAATTGGATGATGATGAGTTATTCGAAAAGATCATTCACCCTACTAATTGGATGTTGGATGTTCTGATGGAAGCCATGCGTCGTAATTTTGAAAAACCAGTTTTATCAGAGATCACTGGCATCAACATGCCATACTTAACCGCTTTACAAAATATTATCGATAATAGTCTAATTATTCGTGAAGGCGAGATTGATGGTCATAATGTTGAACGTATGGTTGAAATGGGTGTCAAAGGGGTAGGTCACAGTAAATTATTATTAGACAGTTCCGATATCGTTACGAAATCAGTTGTAAAAAGTAAAACTGCTATTTCCGTGGCCAATAAGAATTATCCTAACCATAATTACTTCGTTACCGCAGGTATCAGCAATGAATTGAAGTTAAGCGACCGCAAAAAAATTATTGTACGCACACCAATAATCACTTCAAAGACTGACACAACTATTAGACAATTTGTTTTATTCCAACTAGCTAAATCAATTGATCAAAATGGCTTGGAGCCCATCATTATTGGACGTGAACCTTGGAACGCACCGTTAGCCATGCGCCGAAAGATTGTGGAAATTGATGATCCTCATATGGAAATGAAAGCTCTCAATTTGATTCCTAATGATAGTATTTTGAATATCATTGATTTATCAAAAAATTTGATCGATACAGAGGACGACAGTCGGGTATTTCAATTTAGTGCTCAAGAGATTAAGAATATCGATCTTCAAGCAGACACTTCCGCTAGAGTAATGGTCGTCTCCGATGGTGAAAATTTCTTAGTGCCATCAGTTATTTATAGAACTAAGAAAAATAATCATCTCTACGAAGTTAGTTCCGTTAATAACTTTATGTCACCTGAAAATTATAATGAGTTTGCTCACCTAATTGCTCAGGAACTAGAGAGTGAACATGAAGTGGCCATTTATAACTTTGAATTGATTAAACAAAAAGATCATTGGCTCGTAACTAAAAAATATCGTGGTATGACTAATGACATTATTAGACATGAATTAGCCAGTTCTGTTCACGTAATTGATACATTGGTTAAATTACTATTAGGTAATAAGATTGGCGACAATCTTTCACTCGAAGAAATATTCAATAATTTCGACGAACAATATCTTCTAACAATTGACGATAAGCGTTATAAGCTATTAAACAAGGAAGAAATGGAAGACGAGTTAAAGAATTTAAGATAAAAAAAGTCGAGTTAATCCATAAACGATTAACTCGACTTTTTTGCTTTATTTAGCCTTTAAATCAGCTACTAATTGACGATCAGGATCAACTAAAATAGTCTTTTGACCTTCAAAAATAACATAACCTGGTTTGGCACCATTAGGTTTACGAATGTTCTTGATTTTGACATAGTCAACTGGGACCTTGCTTGAATCACGAGCCTTAGAATAGTAGGCCGCAATTGTTGCTGCCTCAGTAATTGACTGTTCATCAGGATCACTTGTTTTCAAAATAACATGTGATCCAGGAATATCTTTCACATGGAACCAGTAGTGATTCTTTTGTGATAATTTCATTGTCAATTGATCATTTTCGATATTATTCTTACCAACGACAATATCAATACCTGTTAATGATTGGAAATCTTCACCAACATGCTTCTTACGTTTCTTACGAGCGTTACGACGTTTCTTTTTGATATAGCCTGAATCGATCAATTCATCAACGATACCGTCAACATCCTCAATATCTACATATTCAAGGGATGCCAAAACTGATTCCAAGTAGTTAACTTCATTTGTAGCGATATCTAATTGCTCTTGAACGTGAGGAATCGAATTTTGTAACTTACGATACTTTTTATAGTAATGTTGAGCATTGTCAGAAGGGGAGTATTCGGGATTCAATTTGATTTTTACTTCTTCATTATTATAATAGTTAGTCAAAACAATTGAACTAGAACCACGTTTAACTTGTGACATATAAGTCGTCAACAATTCACCGTAAAGATTATATTTAGCCATCACATCTGTCTGTGACAATTGCTTATTCAATTTTTTAATCTTAGATTTATCTTTTTTCAAAATAATATCTAAGCGATGCGTGATACTCTTAGTTTGTTGCTCGATTCGATCAACTCGAGCTTTATCAAGGTAGTAATTATCCAAAAGTTCGCTTAAACTTGCATAAGTATTAACTTCTGTCGTGGTATTGCTAAAACCGATAGGGAAGAAGCCTAATTTATGTTTGTCATTAGAGTTAGCGGTGTTAGGGGCCAAATGATTTTCATACAAATCCATGAAATCATCTAAAGTTTTACCAGCTGCTATAAATTTTTCCAATTCGTGCGATGTATCTAAACCAATACCCTCGTATTTTTGACGAATATCGGCTGCTGATAAATCTTGAAGATTTTCATTTTTCGTTGAAAATGGATTGATTTTATTCTGTGCAGGCGGTAACTTATAATCGTCCCCGGGAAGGAGTCCACGGAAACTATTATTCTCTGGGGAAACACGTTTAATTAGGTCAATGATCTTTCCATTCTCTTTATTTACAAGAAAAATATTACTGTGTCGACTCATGATTTCAGTAATTAACCGATATTCGTGAATATCACCCAATTCATTTTTAGCACTTAAATCTACGATTACGATACGATCATTATTCAATTGCTTGAAGTCTTGAACAATAGCACTAGTGATATACTTTCTTAGCGACATAACAAAAGTCGAAGGTTTAGCGGGATTAGCAAATGGCTGATCCGTAATTTGAACTCTCGCATATGAGGGATGAGCTGATAATAATAATTGTTGATTCTTACGGTTACTTCTAATTGTAAGAATCAATTCGTTAGCGAACGGTTGTTGAATTTTAGCAATTCTGCCGCCACGAAGGTTCTGATTCAATTCGTTTACCATCACATGGGTAAACATTCCGTCAAAGGACATATTTGACTTCCTTTCTATATTGCATGATAAATTCTGAAACTTTTGCAGTGTAACAAATATAAACCCGATTGAATATGATATAATTTAATGGTTATACAATCATTATACGTAACCAAACAAGGAATTGATAAATTTATGAAAATAGCCATTGTAACAGATAGTACATCTTATTTGCCACAAGAAACAGTCGATAAATATAATATAACAGTTGTGCCAATAGAGGTAGTATTTAATACCAAAACATATCGTGAGGATATTGATATTACTACATCTCAATTCTACAAACTCTTACATGAATCACCAGAATTACCCTCAACGGCTCAACCTTCAATTGGTGAAATGATGAACGTGTACGACAAGCTGGCTAAAGAAGGCTATGATACCGTAATTTCAATTCATTTGGCAAGCACTATTTCTGGGTTTGTAAATAACCTTAAGAGTGCTGCTCAGACAATTGATGATATCAATGTCGTTGTTTATGATTCACATATCACTGTACGCCTAATGGGCTACTTAGCTCAAGAGGCAGCTAAGATGGCTCAAGAAGATAAACCACTTAATGAGATTCTTGAACGTCTAGATGATTTAAGAAGTTCTATTGGTGAATCTTTTGTGGTAAATGATTTAAAGAACTTAGTTAAAGGTGGAAGATTATCAAATACTTCTGCTGTTATTGGAACCATGTTAAATATTAAACCATTACTAGAATTTGATGATGATTCTCACAAAATTGTTGCTTATGATAAAGTCCGTTCCATGAAAAAAGCCAAGCTAAAAGCTGAAGAAAAATTAGCTACAGCCATGGAGGAAGCTCCATATCCATTGCGTTTATTAGTAATCGACGCTGACGATAAGAGTGACGGAGATCAGTGGGCAAGTGAATTACATGAAAAATACCCTGATATTACACTAGATCGTTCATACTTTGGACCTGTCATCGGTGCTCATTTAGGTAAAGATGCATTGGCCATTGCTTGGATCAAGGATTTTGATAAAGCATAACTAAAAGCCATATGGCTTTTTTATTTTACTGAAATAATATAAAATATTTATTATAAATAATGCTTTATAAATGTTTTCATTGAGTTAAAATGAGTGTAACCATTATTTTCACAAGGAAAAGGGGAGTATCATGTTTTCTAAAACAAAGAGAGCAGCTATTTTAGTAGCCGCAAGTGCACTGCTTGCAACTAGTCTGGGAGGGAATATTGTTTATGCTGACACAACTTCAACTGATGCCAGCAATAATACTTCTGTAACAAACACTACTGCAACTAGCGGTGACACCACAACTACTGATACCGGTACGAGTATATCAACTGCTACAAATAACAATAGTGATACAAACAATCAAGTTGTTAATCCGGCAACTAAGACACCATCTAATGATACAACAAACGTGACTAACAGTGACACCACAAACGCTTCTACATCGACTGCAAAAACACAGTCGACTTACAATAGTATTGATATTGTTGCTGTTAAGACTGCCATGTTGAATGAGTTAAATCGTCTACGTGCACAAAATGGTCTATCAGCTTTAAGTCCTGTAACGGCATTGAATAATTATGCTCAATCAAGGACTGATGGTTTCACAAGTACAGGGGTGGATAATCATGCCGGCTGGAATTCAGCTAACATGTATCCATATTACTTGGATGCTGAAGAGAATATTGCTCAAATGCCATATTCAATGTTAGGTACAACCGATCCAACAACTATTGCTCAAAAGATTACACATGAGTTTTATAGTGAAATGTACGACCCCGAACCTAACTACGGACACAGAAAGAACATGCTAAATCCATATATCAATTATGTTGGTATCGGTGTAAGTATTGGTTCTGATGGTATGGTTTATTTCTCTCAAGAAATGGGTAATGATCAAGCAGCCCACAGTAAGTACGATGCTTCAGACATTTATTCATACTATTTAACTAACGAAAATGATTATTCCAACGTTTCTAAGTATGATATTGCTGATACTGGTCGTACAAATGCCGATTATGCCAGTCGCGATAATTATGCCGTAGCTGATATAAGAGGTGGTGTAACTACTAAGAATAAGATGACACCTATTTATGACCGTAATGGTAATAAACGTGTTGATCTCGTCTTAGGACCTGATACTTCATGGGCTTCAGATATTATTGCAATTATTGATGGTAACTTCTTCTATCATGTATGTACCAACGGTTTCGTTGCTGCCGACGATGCTCTACCATGGGCTAAGTTCTTATCAGGAACAACTGTCACAGCTACAACTACAGCTAAAGTTTACAACGACAGTGGTAACTATGCTGGATACACTGTAAGTCGAGGATCTTCATGGATTGTTGATCGTCGAGCTGTTAACCCTACAACTAATGTTAAAATGTATCGTATCGGTACTAACGCTTGGATTCAACAAAATCAATTATCATTAAATTAACAATTATAAATAGACAGCTAGAACTTAAATGTTCCAGCTGTCTATTTTTTTACCCAAAATCAATATTAGTTAAACATGAGTACAATAAATACCATCTTTTCTAAAGAATATGATATTCTGATTCATTCAACACACTTTAGCCATCAGAAATTAATAAAACGTATATAATAGTAATTTGTAAAAGATAAAATATTCCGTATTGGATTTTTGAGATAATTAACAAGTGGGGGATTAAATGAAATTAACTGGTTATGAAGATCTACGTGTTCAAAGAACAATTTCAAACATATATAAAGTATTTGAAAAATTGATTTGTGAAAAAGAATATCAGAAAATCACTGTCAAGGAATTAGCGGAGTTAGCACAAGTCAATAAAGAAACATTCTATAGATACTAACCCAACGTGCTTGATGATTTGCCAATTGAAATGCAAGCCCAGCTAAAGAATACTTAAAGAGATTAAAAGTTTTCAATACCCAAGAGACCTAGCTAAAAGTGTCCGTGCTTTCTTTACATATTCAACTAAACAGGGAGAAGCCTACGATAAAATCACTTCCAGCTCTGTGGGTGGATATGTAGGCATTCGTAAACAGATGATCGACAATGTAATGAATCCAACTTGGGGACAATCAAATTTAATCCTTAATTTGATTGTCTGCAAATTGTAAAAATTTCCGGTAGTTCTATGGTTCTTCTTCCAATTCAAAATATGATTAGTTTTATTATAGATTTTCTGATAGGAATAAAATCTGATTCAGAATCCGGATGAACTTCCATAATGCTATGACTTTCTACATCGGATTTTATTAGACAGGATGCATGGTTCAGTAAGCTAAGGGATACTTGTTGATTAAATGATTTTGATTCATTTTTAAAATGTAAGTTATATCTTCCTTCAGTACGGAGTGAGCTTCGCTTAATCATGTTTTATTTGGGAAATTCAATTACATAGATATGGGTAAAATCAGTCCTATTTTATTTCTTTTATTTCAATAAAAGGTAATTTTGCAATTGGACTGATTGAAGCTTGATTATATCTGCATCCCTCCCAATGCATATCACTGTATGATACTATAAATTCTTTTTTTGACCTAGAAAACGCAACATAAAACTTATTTATAAAATCTTGAATATCTTTTTTATTTTCAGTATTTGGAACTAACTTAGAGTTTTTATTAATATTCCCAATTGCTTTAATCTCAAAGTAATTTGGTAATTCGTTATATTCAAAATTTGCAAGAATAACATAATCCCATTCGAGACCTTTTGCTCCATGTATTGTACTTAATATAATATTATGTTTAACATCAACAAGATTTTGTCTTAAAGAATATGAGGAAAGAATAGTAGAAATGAATTCAGATCGATTATCCCTCGAATATTCTTTTATACTTTTTTTTATTAAGGCTTTAAGTAAAAGAAGAAGGGATTGTTTATAATCAGTTTTAGAAGTACTCTTCTCGACTTTTTTAATATAATTTGTGACTTCTTTATTAGTAATTGGATGGGATCTGTACATTTCAAAATATATTTTTAATGCTATATCATGAAAATCGATGACCGATTGGTCATCATCCCTAAATAGAGCATTAAATGGGGTAATCTCTTCGTTTAATAAATACTTAACTAAGCATTTAGTCGTTTTGGAATTATTTGAGAACAATACCGCACACTTATAGGTAGAGTGTTTCTTTATAAATTCGGATATTTTTAGTGCTTCATCTGATAAATCTTTTCCATGTATTGTATTAAGTGAAACTCTTGTATAGCCTTCAGTATTTAAAGTCTCCTTATATCTTCTAAGTTGACAATCTAATAATTGCATTTCAATATTATTCTTAAATCTATAATTATTTTGTAACGTTAAGTATTTAACATTAGAATCTTCAGAATATTTATCAATTAAAGAGGGAATTGCACCCAAGAATTGATATATTTGTTGCATATCATCTCCAAAAGCAACAAATCTAGTATTTTTTCCCGTAAGCAATTTTATGAGTGTGAGTCCTAGAATATTTGTATCCTGAAACTCATCAATGCAAATTGCAGTAAAGTACTTTTGATAAAATTCACATATTTGATTATTATCTATTAATAACTCTAAAGTTAAAGTAATAATCGAATTATAGGGTAACTTGTTTTGCGTTAAAAAATAGGTACGTGTTATATTATTATAATTTTTGATTTTTTTTATCAATCCATTTGAACTAATTGAAGCAGCTTTTATTGAGGTATCCAAATCAATAATAACTTTTCTTTCCCCTTTAGGAAGTAAAGATAAAGTCTTCTTATCTGAAGAATCCATGTTTTGATATACTTTTTTAACATCTAGTCCAACAAGAAAACCATACTTAGAGAGGATGGTTCTACATAAGCCATGGAAATTTGTTGCCTTGATAACTCTTAAAAGTCTTTTATCATTGTCTTTAATAAATGAAGATTCGATACTCTCTTTCATTCTATTAGCTGCACTTACACTAAAGGAAAGACAAAGAACTTTCTTATAATTAGTTATAACTCCAGTAATAATCCAGTATTTGATCATATTAATCATTGTAAATGTTTTGCCAAATCCAGCAGGGGCCTCAACTACTATTTTTTTTGAATCATTTCGTATTACCTCTAATTGACTTGAATCATTTTTTGCCAAATTCAGAACATTGTTAATCGTTTTTTCATTTTTCATCGATTACTCCTTCGATTGCATTCCTGTAAATATCAGGAACATTTTTAATATTATTAGCAATTAATTGACCATTTATTATTGATTTCTTCTTTAAGTAATTTTTGATTATTTTTTTCTCTATTTGAGATTTAATATTCTTTTTTTCATTAGTGTTCTTTGATTTCAAAATGTTACTGATTTCGGTTACTTTATTCTTGGATTGTAATATTCGATCTTTATCACCTGTTAAAAATTCAAACCAAAAACTTCCCGTGTAAGTAGTATTACCCTGAATAATAGTTTCAAAATCATTTAAGTATTGATTGATTTCAATTAATGTCATTACAGAGAAACACTCATACTCGAAATCCTCTTTATCAGTGACAAATGTATTATCGGGCCACTCTCGATGCTTATTATCATTGTCTGCGACTAAAATAGTTTTAATATGCAAAGCATTAAATAAACGATTTAAAGGTTTAATACTTTGAAAGCCATCAGATTTAACAATATTTATATTATAATCTATTATTGATTTTCCAAGAGTATCTGAAAAAATAGGAAAGGCAGACAATTCGGAATCTCCTTCGACGATAATTACGGCATCAGCAAATAATGCATTTGTAACATATGGAAATTGTCTTTTTAATTGTTTGTTTAGCGATTGGTCAAATGAGAGGTCTCTCCCAGATACGACCTTTACTTTTCCATTATCGGTATAAAAACGTTCTATTTGATGATAATTTGTGGAAAGAATATTTGGTGAATGAGTAACGGAGAATAGTTGTCCTTTAATAAAATCTATCTGAAATAGTTCTTTTAATAACGAATTAAAAGAATCGTCTTTCCCGCTCAAAAGATTTCTCAGATATTTCATAAGTTTGAGTTGAAGATTTGGATGAAGATGTATTTCGGGTTCATCTAAACATAAAACTATTTGTAAATACTTTTTGCCACTAGTGTTTATTAATAAATGTTCATCTAATTGATTATACTTGGACCAATTAATAATGGTATCAATTATTTTTAGTGGGATTAAACTACTAAACTGCACTCCGTATCCAAGTCGTGAAAATTCTATACCTTTATTATCTGTTAAAGATAGTGAGCGAGTAATAAGATCAGCATAATTGACTTCAAAACCTACTGATATATTTCTTTGGTTAAAAGATTGCAGTTTGTTAAGGTTACTGTTTATAAAATCAACTAGTCGTACATCAAAATCATTTTTTGGCTCATTATCCGTGTTGTGCTGTTCAATATATTTTTTTACTAGTTGTGGAATTAATTTGTAATTACCGAAGTTCATTGTCAAATCATTATCTTTGATAGGACGAATATTTGAAGTGTATCCAATAAAATTAGATTTTTTAATTTGAGAGGTAAGTATTTCGGACGAATTTTCATCGTCGACAATTGTAATTCGCTCTATTGGAGAGTTTTGTTGGAATTTCAATTCAATCTCATTCTTGTCATTTGTTGAGAAATTGTCCCCAAAAATTCCAATTTCATCATCTGTTATTTTTAGCACCAAACGTATAATAATAGGCTTACTTAAATCTAAAAAATCATCTTTATCAAAATCTTTTCCCCGCATTATAGTGGATAAAAGATTTAGAACACTTGTTTTTCCGATATTATTTTTACCGACTAAGTAATTACTTTCCTCATTGAAAGAAATTTGTATGTCATTTAAAGTCCGATAATTAAATATAGTTATTTTTTTTATAATCATTTTTATTTTCCTTATTTTCGTAGTTTTTATTTATAAATAAAGCTATGTGGTTTTAAATATTGTTCTCTAGGCTCTTCCGGGCGATTAAATATAAAATCGGAAGCAAATCATTAATTAGTCTAATATGTAATTTTTTTCTAGTTCATTGATAGTTTTAATTATACTAGTATTTTGAGTAGTTAATAATAATCAGTCTATATTAGTTTTGAAATGTTAGAACAATCTGATCAAGCATAGCTTCAAAAGACTCTTGATTGAGTCCCAAATAAGCAAGTGTCATTTGTTGGCCACTATGACTCAACAACCGCATCCTAAGCCGATATTATAATTTAATTGAATATAACACCTGTCTTTCTCACCGTGTGCGTACCAAGGTATTTAATATTCAATAAGTCATCATTTTAACCATTATTTTATAAAACTATTTCTCAGTTATATGTCGATCAGGTCTTTTCATCGAAGGAAAGAGCCATTTTTGGTAAATTAATAGATTACGAGTAATTGGTTACAAATACAATGTGTTGGCTTACCAGTCTTCTTATCATGAATATGAGCTTTTTTCTTCAATTCGTCATAATTATAGAAAACGTCACTATACTTCAATGACAAAACATCTGATACACGGAATAGGGTAGCTTTCCCAGCTTGAAGGGTCGTATAGGTCGTATAGTTTCTACAACCGTATTTAAAATTGTGTAATAAGGTGTCCTGAACTTCATTCAAAATATTACTGTTCTTGATTAGTTTATACCCTATTTTAAAAATAAATTTCGTTTATCTAGACTTTCCTAAAAAAGGGCATAATGTTACCTTCGTATTTTTATGAAGATCACATTATACCTTAGTTAATTATACAAAAATTAGTTTATTCCTTGAACGGTCTAGGTAAATATTTAAAAAATCATCAATAAACAAAGGAGTGATCAATTTTTAAACATTTAAAACTACGAATGACAAAAAATTGGAATTAGTGTAACCAGAATAATAAACTTAGTTATTCTCATTAAAAAGGTAAACTTAGGTCACTACATTAAGAACATTTATTTAAGAGATGACAAGGATGAGTAATCGACATGATTGGTAGACACACCACGCCGAATCACTAATGTGATCAGTAATCACAAGATTTTTTGGTTGAAATTGTTCTCAGATTTGGTATTCATTATCGCAAACCACTATTTGATCAGTGATTTACGTAAGTATAATGTCTTTCTAAATATTGGAAGATTTGTTTTAGCCTTTCCGTTGGTTTTTGATATCTTGAATAACTTTGTATTATATTTTGATTTACATGGAAATTGTCCAACACCTGACACTTTTTTACAATAGTTTTAGTTGCGGATGTAGCATTGCCGTTTTCAACAATTCATTATCATGTATATTCTGTTACAGGTATTCATGATTATCTGTGGTTAAGAGTAGTTCATTTTGATTGGGAACATATTTTAACAACTAATCTGTATCTGATTAGTTCCGCAGTAAAACTAGCATTGTTGGTTCCGACATTGTTTATTAAAAATAATCTTTGGCAGACGATTATTATTACCGTAGTAGTTCTAATAAAATCTACCATTCTGACATCGAAATGGCATAACTTTGACCCTGAATTCAAGCAGCGAAAGATACCATTTGAAATTAGGGATGCCTTGCAGGAGCGTTATAGTACTTTTACCATTCTCGGTAAGGCCGTTGCAACGATTGTTGAACATATCAAAGGAAAAAACTATTTGAAACTGATCAGTTTTCGTGGATTTCACATAACTTTTTTACCGCCATTGAGCTTGGAAATTTTCCTTTCAGTCAATTTATTCAGAACTGATAGCTTATATATGAAAATTTGATTTGTAGCAAGTCTGTTTCTAACGACTGCTTTAATCTTTATTCTAAAATCCTTCTTTATCTTAACTAAAAATGAACGTCGTGATTTTATTTTGGGAACCGTTTTAATGTTGGAATTGTTTTAATTCGTTGATTTCAGTTCATTAATTGCGATGACCGTCAGTGACCTATATTGAGTTGGTAGTGTTGCATGAAAGGGCTTTGATTATTCGAAATCAAGCAATGTGAGGTGATTATTCATACTAGTGAGCCTGTTGGCGTTTAATAATAAAAAGGGAATCCTAATAATTGAAGTGAATTTCATGATTCTATGATTTCCGTAATAACTACGTAATTAGTCATTATGCGGGACTAGTTCCACCAGACAGGCCACAACCTATACACTCACGGTAAACGCATTGAATAGTGCTACACAATTAAACAATGGAATTAAGCATTGGGGTTCAGTCATATTTCCATTACCGCAGGTACACCGATTTGGGAAGAACAAGTATCAGATACAGAATACAATCAACTCTTAAAGGAGCAAGATAATGTCTAAAGTAACAATCTCTATAGACGAAAATAAATTAGAAGCCGATTTTAACAATAGTAATACCGCAAAAGCTTTACTTGAAAAGTTTCCATTAAAGCTAGCTATGATAAATCTCTATTCACGAGAAATGACATATCATTTTTCCAAATTCATACCAGCAAAAAAAGTTAAAACCAGTGGTTACGAAGTTGGTGATGTTGGTTATTGGAAATCTCGTCATAGTTTTGTGATTTTTTACAAGCAAACCGGTGAAGTAATTGGTGATTTACAGATAGTGGGTCACATAAATTCAGACACGTCTTTATTAAATGCCGTCGGCGATACGGAGGTTACATTCGATTAATTCAAACGGGAAATAAAATTTATGAACGATTTTAATGGAAAAGCAGTTATCATAACAAGAGCTAGAACAGGAATTGGATTGAGTGCCGCAACATTTGTTTGCTAAAGCTGAAGCGAATAATTTAGTACAACAGGGATATAAAGCTGCATTTTTTGAAGCAGATGTTAAAGCTATGGTAGATTTTACTGTTTAAAGGGAATCTTTCTCTCAATGAACTATGAATTAAAACAATGAGTAAACAAAAGACACTAGGATCAATTGTTAATTGTTCTTCAATGGAGAATTGCTGGACATGCGGCCTACCATGCTTCAAAGCCTAACAAAGAGTAGCACCCTTGAATATGCCAAAGATGGTATCAGAATTAATGCTGTTTGTCCTGGCATCATTGAAACAACAATGGTTACACGAATGGATAAGATAGAGAGATCTGAAATGGATGATTTGATAAGAGAAATTCCAATCGGTCGGCTTGCAGATCCTGAGGAGGTTGTAAATATTGTATTATTTCTTTATAGTGACGCTGCTAGCTATATAATAGTAAGACAAGCAATTCTTGTTGATGGTGGTTACACAATACATTAATGATATGAAAAAGATATTAATATTGGAAGCAAATGAAAAAATTGCTCGAATTGTTGAACAAAGATTATTAAATAATAAGGACTTTGACTTAACTTTACTATTGAGAAATTCTACTAGATTGAAGTGGTTGGAATCCGCCGATAATATGACCAATCATAGATAGAAGTGTTGGTGATACAAGACTTCTGTAATCTCTAATGAAAGAGATGAATATTGTCTATGCTAATCTTAATAGTAGTATGGGGAGCAATGGGTAAAGAATATCGTCGAATTAATGAAAGTTTCAGATGTAAAAGATTTAATCTGGATAACTGGATTCGGCCTTTACCATAAAGTTCTTGACCCATTTGGAACATGGGTTGAAAATTACGTTGGTCATAAATCTAAAGAAGATACTAGAAGAGCAGCTAGAATCATCGAAAGTAGTGATTTAAACTATACGATTATTCATGCAGCTTATATGACAAATGACGGAGAAATTGATTATGAGTTAACCAAAAAAGGTGATTAAATTAAAGGAACGATGATTTCTAGAGCAAGTATTGTCAATATTTGTTATAAAAATTATAAAAAATCCAAAGAAAAATACTCTAATGAAAGTTTTGGAATCAGTAAACCTAGAGCAGATGATATGTTAAATAAAATCAGAGAACTGGAACACGATATTTAAAAAGAGATTCGATAAGCAGAATAACTTATCGAATCTCTTTTACTTTTAGAAGGTTTGAAAATTGAAAATCCAAAGATTACCTTCAATCTTTGAATAATTTTGCAGCTTGATAAAATATGTCCTTTTTATATTAGTAGCATCTGAAACATATGTTTAAGTTATTAGGGTTCCCTGGAAAGAAGGAGTTGTTATAATTCATTATTCAAAAAATCCCTTTAAAGGGATATAATTCAACTTATAAAGCGAATGGAGTACGACAGTTATGAATAATGATTGGGACTTACTATTACAGGACCAAAATAAGACAAATTCAGAACAAGAAGAAAACTCTAATTACCAAAAACACTTAATGTACAATCAAGAATTACTAAAACTTGAGCAAAAAAGAATCTCACAGGATTATCAACATAGTTTTGAGGGTCTTCAACAAGCAATTGCTGATCGGAACGATTTAGCATCAAATGCTTATAAATTAGGTAAAACTGCCGGTAATATGGAACAGCTCGTTCAGAAGTATTCGGGTGAATTTGATAGTGCAACGGGGCTTGAGAAAAAGGATTTTGTATTTTTATTTTTAGCCACGTCTTTACAGGTAATCAGACAATATTTGCTGACAGGAAATGTAGAGTGGGATAAAGCCAGTCGTCCTAATGACAAACAGGCAGCCGGCAATCATTCCTATAATCGAGACTTACGAGGTGAAGGTTATTACAAAACAACCGTTTCTGAAATTCTTTCCAACCCAGTACCGTTCGATACGCAGAACAATTCTGCAAGTTTTGGAATCAACATGGGTGGCGGTAAGGGACACCGATATCATACATTAGGTCACGATCCGATTTTCGGCTGGATATTTGGAACTGCGAATATTGCCACAAGAACGATAACACTTTCGAATTTCGTTGAATCGTATCATATCAAATATGGTGTATTTGGTAATGGATTAAGACAGAATGACTATTTCAGTAACAGGGCAGATACGAGTAAAGTTTTGAAATATGGACTGGTAGAACCGTTTGAACATATAAGTAATGGGATTTTAGGAGCATCTCTTTTTATGGAAGCTAAACATCTACGAAGTGACGTGTATTCTAAACAATCATTATCTATACCATTTTTGTCTGAGATTAATCCACAATTTGCAGAAAAAGCTGGCGACTATGGAATTGATTTTGCCAACTTCTTATCAGTATCAAAACAAGCAACTTATTCGTTAGTCATTAACTATATAATTGCATTTATACATAGGTTAATGTTCAATCCAGACAAAGATATCAGTGAAGAGTTGTATAAGGTAAGAACCCAAAAGATCATTTCTTATTCTAATATCATAGCAAGTACGAGCAATGTTCTGTTTGTAGCAATATCTTCATTCTGTGGGGTAAACAATATAAAGGATCTGGACATAGGTGGGTTAATTGTAACCATTGGGACTGTATTACGGAATTCTAAAGTACAGGAAGATATTTATCAGGAATTTATGCAAAATAAATTATATAAAGAAATTATGGGGTATTAATAATGGGATTTTTTTTCAATAAAAATAAGAAAAAATACAATCAAGGTTTAAAAGATGGTGCAAAGCCATTTGAAGATAAATTTAATAATCTGGGAAACGAAATATCCGAGAATTCCAAACAAATATCACAGAAAATGAATCAGGTTGATAACAATGTTCAAAGAGCTGATGCAGTTTCTCAAGCGAATGCCATGAATATTGCAGCAATAAATGAAAACTTTGAATCTACCAACAAAAATATCCAACGAACTGGAAAAAATGTAGTAACAATTATACAAAATCTATCAGATGCTCAAAAAAAAGAACTTTTTCAATTGGACTCTCAATATAGTGTTCTCAAGCTTTCTACAACTGAACGTCAATTTCTAATTGGATATTTATTTACGTATAGCCAAGAGTTTGACCTCAATGGGCTTCAGAAGAAATATGTAAGCGATTTGATGAAATACTTACAGGTGTCAGAACCACAAATTGGTGTAAAACTCGATTCCATTGACAATATTGAAAGTTTGACAACTCAAAAAATAATTTTGGAAATTGTTATGGAGTATTGTTACTTAAATAATTTTGAACTTCCAAATGAAGAGGTTTTTGATTTGTTTAGTATAACCAAAAGAAATAAAGCTGAATTAAGCGAAGATTTACAGAGAATGGTGGAAACCATTGGAGTAGAGGGGCTTGCAGAACGTTACGAATTCCAACAGAGCCAACTATTAGATGAAAAAATAAGTCAAATGAATCAAAAGAATCAAGAAGAACAAGCAAGAATAGAGGAACAAAAGAGAGACCTTGATAAAAAGCTGGCACAGCAACAATTAGAAGATGAAGAAAGAAGAAAACAAAGGGAAATAGAAAGCAAACAGGAGTTTGATCAGATCAAAAAGATGCTACTCGCAAAGGTTAGCGGATATACCGATTCATATTTTAACCCATCAAAGTCGAGTAGGGTTTATGCTGGTATAACTACAGAAGATACTTCGATGATTGAATACCGTTTTAAAAATAATGATTATAAAGAATTTACTTTTGACGAAGGTGATTCTCCGTCTAATTTTATTTGGGGAGTATATGGGGATTTCCTAATTTATGCAGATAGCAAAATATATTGGAACGAAACTATTGGAACGCATGATGAAAGGGTATTGAAGCAAATTAAGGAACGTGAAGGAAGTAAGGAGATTGTAATCACCGGAAAGACTCATCAGGAAAATAATTATGGAGAAACTTTATCAGGGCAAGATTTAATTGATTTGATTAATGATAGAGACAAGAAAAATGAGTATTATGAAGATGATTCGGAGGAATCATCTGGATATTTAATCACCACATTACAATCGGGCAATTATATTACAATTTCTTCCGATTATAGTAACATTCATGAAAGTATTTTCGGTAAATATACATTTGAAGAAAAATCAACAGAAGTTGCTCGAGTATTGATGGATATCGGGAAATCAATTAATAACTATTATGGTAATAAACATTAGTATAAATAAGACTAAAGAATGTATAATCAACAATAAAGTACAGATATCTCCATCTTTAAGAGTGTGGAGGTCAAAAATTGGGATGGATTAACGAAAGCGGTAACTCAAACTATACTATTATTCCATACTATCTATATGACAAGCTTAATAGACGACAAGTACCTGTAACATGCTTTTTACATGATAGGAAATTATAATTATTAATGATATTCTATTTCTTATGAATAATTAAATTAACCAATAATCTGCAATCAGCACCTTAACTTTCAATAGAGCCCCCACAAGCCAGTGTAATTTAGCCTGTGAGGGCTCTATTTTTTTACTTAAACGAAGTAACTAAGTGTATTTATTCAGAAAAAAGCTGCCCTATATACGAGGAAAATAAATTCTTTCCAAATTTAATCAAACATAATTATCCGAAATCAATCTGATCAAGCATTGCTTCACGTGATTCTTGATCAAGTCCCAAATATGCCAAGGTCATCTGCTGGCTACTATGGTTCAATAGTCTCATCACTAAACCAATATTGTAATTA
Source organism: Companilactobacillus kimchii DSM 13961 = JCM 10707 (assembly GCF_001435445.1). Taxonomy (GTDB): domain Bacteria; phylum Bacillota; class Bacilli; order Lactobacillales; family Lactobacillaceae; genus Companilactobacillus; species Companilactobacillus kimchii. Next base: position 215,929 of record NZ_AZDH01000017.1, read on the forward strand.
GATTGAACATAAACACGATAAGCACCAGTCTTTCTCATCGTATGTGTACCGAGATAATTAATATTCAATAAATCACCAGTCTTTGCCATCACTTTATAAAACTGTTTTTCAGTTATATGTCGTTCCGGTCGTTGCATTGACGGGAACAGCCATTCAGAATTTACTTTATTTTCTAACAACCATTTCTGATAAATTAATAAATCACGAGTAATAGGTTTCAAATATAAGGTATTGGGTTTTCCAGTTTTTTTATCGTGAATAAAGGCCGTTTTCTTTAACTCATCATACTTGTCAAAAACATCGTCGTACTTCAGAGCCAAAACGTCAGAGACTCGGAGTAGGGTAGCTTTGCCAGTTTGAAAGATCGTATAATTTCTGCGTCCATATTTAAAATTTCGTAATAAGGTATCTTGAACTTCACTTAAAATGTTGCTGTCTTTAATTGGTAAAACTAATTGCTTCATCATTTCTCCATTCAAAACAATTGATAGTGGTTTTAGAAGTCAATCGCTTAAAATACCGGTTTAATAGGCTTCTCTATCATAGGGGGGTATTATTTAGCATATTTAATAAATAACCCCTAGGTATTAATTGTAATTTTTTCAGCTTGCTACGTCAATGTTTTACAGGGGTTATTTCTTACAAATAGCCCCTGTTTTTGTCAGAAAAAGGTGATTTTAGTGAATCTTAATTCTACGGTCCAGTTCATTCTTTTAATGACCAACTATACATTCTTGTTTCGTAGAACGCGTCTGTCAGCATCGATAATTTTGAACAATAAAAAAGACCCATCAGGGTCTTCAGAACTAATAATGATAACGACACTGGATAATAATAATAGAATCTTTCGTTACAGTATAAACAATATTATCGATTATTTTATTTAAAGCTTTTAGAGCTTTACGATCTTGCTTTTACCGATACTGATAATTCGAAAGGGCGTTTTATAGTGAGACTTACTCGATTAATTTTCATGGGAGAGTTTATCCCATTCTTTTTTGAAAGCGTCTTTAAGTCATCTCTTCCGAGTTGATCTAAAGATTCATTTAAGTTTTTCCTATTCGACTCAGTGCCAAACAAATATATTGTTTCCTTCCAAGATTCATACTCTTTTTCCGACATAATTACTACATTTCGATTTCTGGGTTTAGTAATAATTACATGATCATCATAATCTACTACATCATCAGTTATTTTTTTAAATTTTTTCTTGCTTCTGAAATATTAGTTACAGTAATTGCCATTATATAAGCTCCTTTTCACGAAATAATATAATATTCTTCATAAGAAGTGTGCAATATTTAGTACACATAGTCAAAATATAGTATTTATAAAAAAGGCCACCCTAAAAATCATTAAAGGATAGTCTTCAAAGCTATATTTATTTAAACTGTCTCTTTTTCTAATATGGATATAGAAAAGAAGAAACATATTAACAAAGAGCTTTTCATGCTTCAAGCATATTATTTATGTAAAGTAAATCCCACTTAGGGTTAGGCAATTGCTTCATTAAGTAAGGATGCTTATTTTAAATTAAACTGTCACATTTATTTCTTTTAGTCTTTAAAGTTGAACAAAACTCGTTTGTATATCTTAAACTTTAACGGACTTGTAATCTTAACAGATTACAAAAATGATATTCTTTTCTTCCCAAATCTAGGAGAGAAACATATGAGTAAAAGAGGTCTTATGCTCTTAGCACATTGTTATAGTATCACCACTGCATAACAGATCAAATAATTAAGAATAGACAGGATGAATATATCATCATCCATTAAGTGAAGCCCGTAGTCTCTTTACAAACAATTGATCAACTTTCGATAAAACAGTATTCTTCTTCCAAACTACAGTAATAGGTTCAGTTATCTTTGGTTTTAGTGGTCTAAAGGTAAGTACTTTACTATCGTTATCACTTAAAAGGTGATCGAACGTCAACATATATGAATGACTACTTTCCACCAATAGTTCAGCATTAAAAGATAGGGTAAAGGTACCCATAATATTCATCTTAGGGCCAAGATTTCCCCACCAATTATCAAAACTGTTATTTGTCTTTGCCTGTGAAGAAATCAGGATAGGTAATCCCAATAAATCTTTCGGAGTTACAAATTCTTTAGTAGCTAATAGAGCGTCTTGACGCATAATCACACCCCATTGATCTATTTCAGGAATTTGTAAATAATTAAAGTTGCTTAAATCACGTTCTCCCATGAACACAGCGAAGTCCAGCGTACCACTGTTTAATTTACTCTCCATTTCATTGGCATCCCCACTAATTAAATGAACTTTAACATCAGGATAGTCTTGATTAATACTTCCCATAACGTCAATAATTCGTTTCATTCCAACACTTTCACCAGCACCAATTGTTAAATCACCGCCAATCACTTGATCAGTCAAGATATTCGCAGTGGTCTTATCTGCCAAATCAACAATTTCACTAGCTTTCGAACGAAGATATTCGCCTTCAGATGTTAAAGTTATTTGTCTATGTCCGCGGATAAATAATTGAGCACCCAATTCATTTTCTAAATCTGATAATTGTTTAGAAAGTGCCGGTTGGGAGATAAGCAGTTTATCTGCTGCTTTAGTAATATTCTTCTCTTGAACAACAGCCAAGAAATATCGTAAAACTCGTAATTCCATTTATTTTTCCTTCTATAACTTTTATTTATGTTTATCTATATCTTAGAAGTATTTCACATAGATGGCAAATGCTTTTATACTATAGTCATTCAGTTGAAAGGAGCAATTAAATGACATGTCAAACTGACCTGTTTAAGGTTGACCAACGATTAGTTGAACAGAATCAACGTTTACTGCAACATCTAAATACTGGTCGAACTTGTTCCCGCGAAACTAATCAATTGCTAAGTGAGATATTCGGTTATCAATTGGATTCCACTAATGATATTAGATTACCATTTCATACCGATTATGGTCGCAATATAAAGCTTGGAAAAAATATTTTTATTAATTGTGATGTAACCATGATCGATATCGGAACTATCAAAATCGGGGACAATGTAATTATTGGTCCTAATACAACTTTGCTGACAACGGATTACTCTACTAAGTCTGAAAAGAAACCCATCGTAATTGAAAAGGGAGCTAATATTGGTGGACACGTAACTGTTTTACCTGGTGTCACTATTGGTAAAGAAGCTACCGTTATTGCTGGCTCAGTTGTTACCACAGATGTTGCCGCCAATAGTGTTGTCACTGGTAATCCTGCAAAAGTTATAAATAAAGGAGAAAAATAGATGAGTATTGAAAATAAAGTTATTGTTATTACCGGAGCCTCAAGTGGTATAGGAGCTGCCACAACTAGAGAGTTAGCTAAGCATCATGCCAAATTAGTTATTGGCGCCAGAAGATTAGAACGATTAAATGAATTAAAAGCTGAGTTTCCTAATGAGCAGATCATCACTCAAAAGGTAGACGTAACTAACTTTAACGAAGTAGAAGCTTTGATAGATACAACCAATAATGAATTTGGACGTATCGATGTCTTATACAATAATGCTGGAGTAATGCCCGTTAATGCATTAATCAATCGTGCTCGCGACGAATGGCAACAGATTTTAAACGTTAATATCATGGGTGTATTAAATGGGATTGCAGCTGTTCTACCAACTATGGTCAAGCAAAAGTCAGGTCATATTATTGCAACTGATTCCGTAGCTGGACACGTGGTTGTTCCTAATCTAGCCGTCTATAATGGTTCCAAGTTCGCAGTTAGAGCAATTATGGAAGGATTACGTCAAGAACAGCACAACAACAATATTCGAACAATTATAGTTTCACCGGGCTCAGTTTCTACAGAACTATATAAATCAATTAAAAATCCTGACAATCAAAAGGCTGAGATCGAAGTAGAAAAGCAAATTGGCTTGTCAGCTGAAAACATTGCAAAGTCAGTTGCTTTTGCCATTGATTCACCAGACAACATGGACGTAAATGAAGTTATCATTCGTCCCATCAAACAAGACATATAATAGAAGAAAAGAAAAAATAAATTATGAGTAAATTAGCAAATGATACAAGAGTTTTTAAAATAAATCCAGAAATTGAAGTTCAAAATGTTCGTTTTAAAAATCGTTTTGGTTTTATTCTAGCTGGACACCTCTATCTACCATTAAACTTTGATAGTAAGAAGAAGTATCCTGCAATCGTTATCTCAGGACCATTCGGTGCGGTCAAAGAACAATCAAGCGGTCTTTACGCTCAAACATTAGCTGAAAAAGGCTTTGTTACTGTAGCTTTTGATCAATCAACCACTGGAGAAAGTTCTGGTAGTATTAGAAATGTTGCTTCACCAGATATCTTTGTCGAAGATTTCTCTGCCGCTGTTGATTTCATTGGACTTCAAAAATTTGTTGATCGTGAAAGAATCGGTGCTATCGGTATCTGTGGTCTAGGTAGTCACGTTTTAACTGCAGCATCAATTGATGTTCGTATCAAAGCCGTTGCCACGTCAGTTATGTATGATATGTCTGATTCAATGTGGATGGGACTAAATAATTCTAAGACTGAGAAACAACGTGAAATCGAAAAGCAAACTTTGGCAAACCAACGTTGGGAAGATGCTGAAAAAGGTACACCTGCTACCGGATTACACGAATTACCATTTGATGAAAATGACGAACCACTTCAATCAGATACTCTATTCCCAGAAAACTTACCAGCTAATGCTGACTCTGTAACAAAAGAGTTCTTTAATTACTATCGTGGTCGTGCTTTCCATCCCCGTTCAGTTAATTCAGCTTCAGCTTGGACTGCTACAACTCCATGGAGTTATTACAATTTCCATTTGCAAGAACATATTGAAACAATTTCTCCACGTCCAGTCCTTATCGTTACCGGCGAAAAAGCTCATTCACGTTATATGGCCGAAGAATCATATAACCGTTTGAAAGATCCAAAAGAGTTAGTTATTGTTCCAGGTGCTACACATACTGACTTATATGATCAAATGAATTTGATTCCATTTGATAAATTTGCTAGCTTCTTTAAGGAAAATCTTTAATTAGTTATTTCTTTATGTACAAGTAAACTCATAAAAATACTACTATTCTAAATAACCATATTAGAATAGTAGTATTTTTTGTCTTAAGTATTAACTAACGGTTTATACTATGTTAATTATTGGATTCTTCAAATAAATCAAAATCCGACTATACTAGTATTTGTAATCAAGGGGATATGAAAGAAGGGAAATGAGAATGAACAGAAAGTTAAAATACATCATTAGTACTTTACTGGTACTCGGAATTTTACTGATTATCAGTATCAAGTTTGGACCCAAAGATGATATCTCGGCTAGCAATAACAATGTAACTACTACTCAGTTACATAAAATCACTAGCAAAGACGTTGTCGGAACCTGGGTCAATCATCACAACAAGAACCTTCATCAAAAAATTACTTTTACTAAAAATCATAAATGGAAAGAAAATCAACATGGTATCACCAATATTTATTCTGGTACCTGGAAGATAGTCGGTAAACGAACAATTCGGCTTGCACCATATGATGAAAAAATTGTTTTCAATAAACATAACAAGAAACAAATGAACGTCGTTAATTATAATCATATTTTAAACAAAAATTAGGAGGACATTAATATGTCAGTAGAAAATAAAGTCGTTGTTATTACAGGAGCATCATCAGGTATTGGAGAAGCTACAGCTAAACTATTAGCTAAGAACGGTGCCAAAGTTGTTTTAGGAGCTAGACGTGAATCTCGTCTTCAAGAAATTAGTCAGGATATTATCGAAGCCGGTGGACAAGCTGCTTATCGTGTTACCGATGTTACTGAATCTGAAGATTTGAAAGCTTTAGTGAGCCTAGCCAAAGAAAAATTTGGAACTATCGATGTTATTTATAACAATGCTGGAATTATGCCTACATCCCCAATCAGTGCTTTAAAAGTTAATGAATGGAATGCCATGATTGACGTTAACTTGAAGGGTGTTCTTAATGGTGTCGCAGCGGTTATGCCCGATTTCACTTCTCAAAAGCATGGTCAAATCATTACAACATCATCCGTTGCTGGTTTAAAGAGTTTTGTTGGATCAGGTGTTTACGGTGCTACTAAATTTGCTGTTAGAAATTTAATGGAAGTTATCCGTATGGAAAGTGCTCAAGAACACACCAATATCCGTACTGCTACAATTTATCCAGCCGCCATCAATACCGAATTACTACAACATATTACTGATAAGAATGCTAAACAAGGGATGGACAAACTTTATCAATCAGTCGGTATCACACCTGACGCAATTGCTCGTGTAGTCAACTTTGCTATCGATCAACCGGAAGATGTTAATGTAAATGAGTTTACTGTATACCCAACTAAACAAGGATAATTAAGGAGAATAAAATGCAAAACGTTATTTTATTAGGCGCCACAAGCAATATTTCTAAATATTTGATTCCCATGCTATTGAAAGAAACTGATGTCCATCTGACATTATTCGCTAGAAATGCTAATAAGCGTTTAACGCAATTCAATAACAATTCTCGAATAACACTCTTTGATGGCAATTGGAATGAATTAAAGGACCTCAATCAAGCTATTGCCGGACAAGATATAGTTTATCTAGCCACAGGACACTTTGTAGAGGCAAATCAAAATGTTGTTCAAGCTATGAAACAGAATAAAGTTAGTCGTTTGATTGTTGCCGGTGGTCTCGGTATTTACGATGAAGTCGCCGGAAAATTTGGACAATGGAATGCTCGTATGATGGGAAATTATACCGTCATCAAACAAGCCGCTGCTGTCATTGATAATAGTGGATTAGACTACACTTTCTTTAGAATGACATGGCTTTATAACCAAGATGGTAATTACAACTATCAAGTAGTTCCTCAAGGTCAACCAATGAAGGGAACTCAAGTAACGCGTCAGGCCGTTGCTAAATTGATAACCGATATTGTTAAACAACCAACACTCTATGCTAAACAAAGTATCGGTGTTGTAGAGCCAAATACTGAATGGGACAAACCATCTTTTTATTAATTCAGGAGAAAATAAATGACAAAAGTAAAATTAATTATTAATAATCAAGAACTGACTGCCGATTTTGACGACAACGATACGTCTAGAGCCATTATGGCTCAATTTCCATTAAAAGTATCAATGATGAACCTCTACTCACGTGAAATGACTTATCGTTTTAAAACAGCCTTGCCTGCCAAGAAAGCCAAAACTAGCGGTTATGAAGTAGGTGACATTGCCTATTGGGCACCACGCCATAGTTTTGTCATCTTTTACAAACAGACCGGTGAGGTAATCGGTGATCTACAAAAGATTGGTCATATTAAAGATGACATCTCCTTCTTTAATCAATTAGGAGATGCCGATATAGAATTCTCTATAGAATAGGAGAGAACATCATATGAAAAAAGTATTGATTTTAGGAGCTTATGGTAAGATTGCTCGTATCGTAGAGAAAAGACTTCTAGATAATCCCAATTATCAATTAACTTTAGTTTTAAGACATGCTAATCGTTTGAATTCACTAAAGAATCACGATAATGTAACCGTAATTGAAGGGGATGTCAGCGATAAAGACTTTTTGACAAAGATAATTGCTGGTCAAGATATAGTTTATGCTAATCTCAATGGACAAATGGAACAATGGGCGCAAAATATTGTTTTCGCGATGCAACAAAACTCAGTAACACAATTAATTTGGATAACTGGTTCTGGACTTTATCATGAAGTACCTGATCCATTTGGTTCATGGGTTGAAAATTACGTTGGACATGCCTCAAAAGAAGATACTAGACGTGCTGCTAAAATTATTGAAAACAGTCAACTATCATATACCATTATCCGTGCCGCCTATATGACCGATGATGCTGAAGTTAATTACGAGTTAACTGAAAAAGGTGAAACTTTCAAAGGAACCATGATTTCTAGAAGTAGCATTGCGGACTTCGTTATTAAGATCATCGACGATCCTAATAAATATCAACGTGAAAGCTTTGGTATCAGTAAGCCTGGTACAGACGGTATGCTTCATCGTATTCGAGAAATTGAACATGATCTCTAAACACAAAAAGATCCTTACACTTTATTTATTCTGTAAGGATCTTTTTGTATTGCTTTGTTTTTGTTGAAACAGTAAGGTAGTTTTAGAAACTAAAGCAGGAAAGGTAAGTAAATGACTGAAGATTTGAGAGTAATTAAAACAATTCGAGATATTCAAAATGGTTTTATCCAAGTATTACAAGATAGACCTTTCGAAAAAATTACGGTAAATGACATATGTACCGCTAGTCTAGTTGGTCGCAGTACTTTTTACCATCATTATCAGGATAAGTATGACCTGTTGGCACAAATGAATCATACTCAGGCCAAAAAATTCAATATTCTTCTCTCCAACAGGATAGAACAATTAAATCAGGATGAACTGTTACTTAACCTATACAACAGCCTTGTTCCAGATAGTAAAGTAATCACTACATTAGTACAAGTATCTGATGTCAGAGATAATCTAGAAGCTACTTATTTCAAACTTTTGAAACAATATTTTATTAAAATATCATCACAAATTAAAATAGAAGTTCCTAATGATTTTTTGAGTGATTTTTATGCTAATAGCGCTTTAACAGCAATTCTTTGGTCTCTCAAACACGGTCACCAAGAAGAGATTTCCACATTTATGAATGGATTAGTTAAAAAATCAATAGGGTAATTCTATAATTTGGGAATCAACTTTAGGATCATGGTTAGCAATTGCAGCTATACATTTTTCACTGTGGGCTTGTTCCCGAACCCAACCTAAAGAGGTTATGGCATCCTTTCGATTAGTACAAATACCTGGTGTCAACATTTCTTCCCATGAACGAGCGGCATATCCAGTATCTGCTGCCAAAAGGACGTATTTGCCATCACTACCCTTGATCATAGTTGCCGACATCCCTGTAGCATGACCTGGCGTACGAATTTGTACAATGCTCCCATCACCGAAAAGATCAAAGCTTTCACCAAAGGGACCAATATCAGAATGATCATATTTGTAGGTCTGCACATTAACTCCTTTCCATTCTTGAGGCAAGTAAACCATTGGTAAATGATTAGCAATTTCCCATTCTGGTTGTGATACAAGAATATTCTTAGCATCCTTAACTTGCTTCAAACCGCTGACATGATCGCAATGCAAGTGACTCAATAATAAATAATCTATATCTGAAGGTTTATAACCAAGCTTTTGAAGTCGTTCATCAACCGACCAGCCTTGGGGAAGGTAACCAGTATTGATTTGTACTTGTGGTCCTAATTCTTTCCAGTTACTCTGTCTAACTAATTTATTCCAACCCGTATCAACTAGAATCAATCCCTTGGGATGCTCAATTAGATAACTTGAAACGGGTAATACAATTTGATTCTTTTCTGAACGGAACAAACCTGTAAAAGCCAAAGGGTTACGAAACTGTCCATGAAAAGGTAGGGCCTTATCTACCTTTACTAGACCTGTATGTAATATATGAATTTTAATTGATTGCTTGTTAGCCATTTTAAATGCCTCCGATTAATTGATGTCATCATCATACAAATTAATCATCACTTTGAATACAACCGAATTTATCGGATCTGACAGATAAGAGACACTCTGAAAAAATATGTTTCGTAACAAACAGATTCAGTTTATTTGGTTAAATGAAATATGTATTAAGAAATACAATTCTTCGGGCCATTAAAATTTTATTAGTTACTTATTAACACTATTAAGATAAAATATTATATATTAATCATATAAGGAACAGTTAATTAGTTTTTAAATACTGTACTGAAAGGGATGTGAGAAAATTGGTCTTTCTAACTTTGATTAAATATCAAAATACATCAGATAGATATAATTAGGAGAAATATTAAATGCTAGATGAAAATTCGTACCAAAATGATGAAGAATCCCAAGCGGATCTTCCCCCGAGTCACAAAGAAACGATTTGGAAATTAAATGAGGCACAGTTAAAAAAGATATACGGAACTGACCTCGAAAATGGGTTAACTGTTAATGAAGCTGAAAAACGTCTCAAACAGAATGGTAAAAATGAGTTAGAGGCCAAAAAGGTTTCTAAATTCGTTCAATTCATTAAACAGTTCAATAACAGTATTATCTATATCTTAGCTGCAGCCGCTATTATGACTTTCTTAATGCATCGTTATTCCGATTCAATTGTTATCGGCTTAGTTATTATTGCCAATGCCATTATTGGTTATATTCAAGAACAACAAGCTGGTAACGCTCTAGAAAAAATTCGAGAAATGTTGGTTTCTAAGAACTTTGTCTTTAGAGATGGCGAGAAATTAGAATTGGATGCTCGTGACTTAGTTGTTGGAGATTTAGTTAACCTAGAAGCCGGGGATGCTGTACCAGCTGATATGCGACTAATCTCTGCCGATAATTTAAGTATTCAAGAATCTGTTTTAACTGGTGAGACTAATCCAGTCAATAAGATTGAAGAACCAATGAATCAAGACAAGTTACCATTGGCTGAACGTCAAAATATGGTCTTTGCTTCAACCGCTGTTACTAGTGGCTCTGGACTAGGTATTGTTATTGCTACTGCCGGTGATACTGAAATTGGTAAAATTCAAGATTCTGTTGAAACAGTTAAAGAGAAGCCAACACCACTAATGCGTAACTTGAACTCATTAGGATTTGGTTTGTCAGTTGCTATTGTGATTACTGCGGTACTCTTGTTCGTGGTCGGGTACTTCCTTGATACTTATAGTTTGCCAACCTTATTGATATCAGTTATCACTATGGTGGTTGGTTCTATGCCTGAAGGATTACCTGCAAGTACTTCAGTTGTTTTAGCTATGGGAACACGTAAGATGACCAAGCGTAAGGTAATTGTCAAGTCATTACCCGCTGTTGAAACCTTAGGTGCCGTTGATATTGTTAATACCGATAAGACTGGTACTCTAACTAAAAACGAAATGACTGTTAAAAAAGCTGTTACCCCAGAACACACTTTCAGTATTACTGGTGTCGGTTATGATGCTAACGGTAGTCTTGATTTCGATGGTGAATTGGAATTAGGTACTGAAAAATACGATTGGCAAAAAGATGAAGGTATGAAATGGTTGGTCAACATTGCTGGTCAAACTACTGATGCCCAACTACATTTTGAAAATAATCGTTGGGAACTAACTGGTGAACCGACCGATGGTGCTTTAACTACACTTTATCGTAAGTTGACTGGTAAAGATCCTGAAGTAAATGAAATTGATTCACTGCCATTTGATTCAGCCTTTCGTTATTCAGCTCGACTAGTCGATTTTGACGATCAAAGAATCCTCATGGTTAAAGGTTCACCAACAACTATCATCAATGCTTCTAAACAGGGAACTGATGAAGCTTATTGGAACGATAAAATCACAGAATTATCAACTGATGGTCTTAGAGTTGTGGCTTTAGCCTATAAAGCAGTTGATTCATCTATTGATAGTATTTCTAAGAATCTTATCGAGAACCTTAATATGGCAGGGATGGTCGGAATCATCGATCCACCTCGTGAAGAAGCTAGAAAATCAATTCATGAATTAAGAATGGCTGGTATAAAAGTCAAGATGATCACTGGTGACCATCCCGATACAGCTTCTGCCATTGCTAAAAAGTTAGATTTAGATTCCGTTGTTAAGGCCATTACTGGTCCGGAAATTGACGCTATGTCTGATGAAGAATTAAAGAACAAGATCGACGACTATAACGTCTTTGCACGAACAACTCCTGCTAACAAATTACGTATTGTTAGAGCCCAACAGGCTAATGATCACGTTGTTTCTATGACAGGGGATGGTGTCAATGATGCACCGGCCTTGAAACAAGCAGATATTGGTGTTGCTATGGGTATCAAGGGTACTGAGGTTGCTAAAGAATCAGCTAACATGGTTCTAGCCGATGATGACTTCTCTGATATCGTTGTAGCCGTACGTGAAGGGCGCCATGTCTTCGATAACATTCGTAAAACAATTCGTTTCTTATTACCAACTAGTTTTGCTGAAGGTTTAATTGTTGTTATTAGTATTCTAATGGGACAAGAATTACCACTTTATCCAGCACAACTACTTTGGATCAATATGGTTTCAGCTTTAACGATTCAATTTGCATTCATCTTTGAACCACCAGAAGCCGGAATTATGGCACGTGGTCCGAGAAATGTTAAAGCGGGACTGTTGACCAAACTAGATACCTTTGAAATAATTTATGTTTCATTATTGATTTCCGGATTAGGTATCTGGGCCTTTGATTTCTTAACTGGTAAAGGTTTGCCAGCAATTGTAGGTAGTACGATGGCCTTGAACATCATTATTTTTGGTAAGATATTCTATCTATTCAACTTAAGAAATGATCATCCGGTCGTTTCTAAATACTTCTTCCAAAACAAGATGGCGTTCATAATCGTTGCAATCCTAATCGTTCTACAGTTGGGAATTATCTACTTACCATTTATGCAATCAATTTTTGAAACAACTAATATTAATTTCTACTACGGCTGGTTTATCCCAATCATGGCTGGTGTTATTGTTCTAGCCATTACTGAATTAGGTAAATTCATTCGCTTTAGAGTTTTGAAGAAAACAATTCACTAACAAAAAATCACTCTCAATCTTATCTATTTTTAGATTGAGGGTGATTTTTTCTGTAATAATCGTGTTATCTTCATTAGAAACTCTTCAACGTTGCTACCAGGTAACTTGGTAGTCAGAATACCATAAGGCACATGAACATCAGTCTTCAATGGTATTGAAACAAGGTTAGGGTGGATACTCTTCCATGGTGTTACTGTGATCAGAGGAATATTTTCTTCAACTGCTTGATTGAAGGTATTCATATCATATCGACCAGTGGTTTCTACTACTTTAATCTGTGGGTACTTATCATCGATTATTTTTCGTAGTTGATCATTAGTATCACTAATCCCTATTGGCACACTTAGTAAAGATTTTCCTTTGAGATTGTCAAAAGTTATTTCACTTAACTTTGCCAGGGGATTATCACTTCTTACGGCAATACCAAAATCATATTCTCCCAATGGAAGAGCCTTGAATGATTGTTTCAAAGTAGCATTATCAAATGTTCCTACTATTAAGTCACAACTTTTTCCTAGCATAGCATATTCACGATTTTTTGATTGCATATCTTCTTGCAACTGCACAATTCGGACCTGAAAATCCGACATTTGTGTGGTTATTTTTTTCCAAATATCCATAAAAGGTTCAGCGGGATGCAAAATTGAAGTTCCCACGGTAATAATATTTTGCCCTGAAAGGGATGCTTTTCTGGTTTCTTCGACGGCCGTATCCAATAAACTTAGAATCTGTTTAACATAAGGTAAAAATCTTTCACCCTCAACCGTTAATTCAGTTCCGGTGGCCTTACGTATGAAAAGTGTTAGATTCAATTCACTCTCTAAGCGATTAATCTGTTTCATGACTGCTGTTCCCGAAATAAAACTTTGTTCTCCGGCTTTAGTGAAACTGCCATACTGACTAACTCTGACAAATGTTTGTAGTTGTGTAATATCCATTGTAGTTATCCTCTGTCCTTAGTATAAACCTATGATTAATAACGTACTATATTGGAAAGTCAAAGAAGTAACAAGGCAAAGATTTTCAAGCGACTAAAAAACGTACTTTCATCAATATATAGTGAAGGCACGCTTTTATTTACAGTTTAGAAATACTTGACCGTACTACCTAACTTAAGAGGAACAAATCCATAACGAGAATATTTATCTATAGTTTTTGAATCGACTTTCCTTAATTGTGGTTCAATGAATTTAAATATATCACTGTATTCACTTGGTAACCCTGAAATACGTTGCTTGAGGTTTAAAGTTAAATCAGCTTGTAATAGAGCTGACCTTAAGCCAAGCAGTACCTTAATATAATCCTCATCATTATTTAAAGCCGTATAATACTTCAATAATTCTTTTCTAAAACCTTCATATTTATTATCTTGAACATTATTATAAGCGGTATCAATTAAACGCATTAATTCCGTCTTTTCATCAGCCATTATTTCATTCTCCTTCTGATATAACCATTTTTCTTCATGAATAGGGTGATCGGACCAATCGTTATTAACTTTCGATTCACTCAAAGCAAACTTGAATTTCCTGTATAGATTCCTTGCACCCGTGAGCTCATCAACTGTCCAAAGATAGACTTCATCAATACTATCCAATTTAACTTGGTCCATTAAAGCACCCAGCAATTTGGTTCCAATCCCTAAACCTTGATAGTCAGGATCAACGGCGAACCAACGTAACTGATATTTTCCAGTTGTATCTAGCACTAGAGAAACCGTTCCAACTCTTCGATTACCTAACTGAGCAATCCAGATAAGACTTTTTGATATATCATCCGTCAATTCAGCTAAAGCTTGTAAGACATACTTATGAAAAATTAGATTGAATGGTATTTCGGTAGAATAAATTCGACTATGTAGATCAGCAATAAAACCCAAGTCAGTCATATTACCACGACGAATCTTAATATTTTCTGTTTGTTGAAAAAGCGTCTGTGTTTCAGATACGTCATTAGCAAAAATTTTTAAAATAGAAGGGGTGTAATCTTTAAAAACATTCTTTAAATAAGAACTTGCTTTGTCAGCAAGTTCTTTATGCAGATCTTCACCGGAATCAGTTAAATCCAAAAGATAATGTCGTCTGTCTTCAGGATTGAGAGTACGTTTCAAAATGCCTTTTTTCTCCAATTTCGTCAACATCTTACTTAGCTGACCTTTATCAAAGCACAATTCATTTTGAATATCGGTCGCCGTACTAGAATGATGGAAATATAAAAAGGCTATAACTCGAGCTTCATTCATTGAAGGAAAGCCTTGATATAATTCCTTTTCAAAACGATTAAAGTAATTAGCATAGAAACGATTGAAATCTCTAATTCTTTCAATATCTTTATCCATAGAAATACCATCCTTTACAAGATAAGTATAGAATAACTAGTTGACATATTCAACTGTTGATTTTAGAAACCTTTATTTGAAAATTTTCAGAGAAAATTTATTTTATATATTGTGAATTTGATTTGGAAAAAGTATCAGATATTCTTGGATCCAATGCAATAATATCTATTTTTAGAAACCAAATAATTGACGTACTTAAAAGCGTACCTTATAATGAATTTTAGTTAAAAAGGAGGTATTAGAATCACATGCAAAGAATGGTCAATCCAACTCAAGCGCGTAAAGATTTTTACAAGATAATTAAATCAGTGAATGAAGATTCTACTCCGATTGAAATCAATGGTAGATCTGAAGATGACAGTGCTGTAATTATGAGTTCTAGAGATTACAAGGCACTACAAGAAACACTCTATCTCATGAATGATGGTACTCTTAATAAAGTACACAAAGCCGTAAATGATGACTCTGGAGATATGGATATTACTAATGGTGTTGATTGGGATAAAATCTAATGCCTAAATACCAAGTAATGTTTCGCAAGTCATCTAAAGGTGATTTAAAAAAGTTAAAACATAGTTCGTTACGGAAAAAATTCGATGAAATAGTCCAAAAATTATCAAAAAATCCATATGATCCTTCTAATAGCTTTGAAAAATTGGTTCCACCGGAAAATAACTTTTATTCTCGAAGGCTTAACATTCAACATAGAGTGGTTTACTCAGTTGATGAAGAACAAAAGATAGTTTATATCTATTCGGCATGGAACCATTAAGAATAACTTTTTAGATAGAAACTAAAAATGGAATTTTTCAAATTAGTTCTGCAAAGTATTATTAAATAATGAAATAGTCCATCAATATATGATGATAATTAAAAGGCTATAACTAGAAATTGTAAACTAATTTCTAGTTATAGCCTTTTTACTCAAATAATTCTAAAAGCAGGGCGGGTAATGTAATCAGCTGATAATATTTATGCGAATATCAGCGGCATTGATTTAGGTGCTAAGACTAAAAGCATTTTGGTGGCGATGAATCAAACTGATAAAACGCATTTAATACTCGTTGATACTTCAAAAAATAAGAATAGCCTTCAAGAATCTATTAATTTATTAGACCGTTTTGGAATCAATCATATTGATATTCAGCCTAATCAAAATAAGGACTTAACTGGAGAGTCTTTATATAAGATTGCCGATAACGTTATTCGACATATTTCAAATAGAGATTACTAAATTGTAAATTGTAAAAATAAAATTTAATACATCTAAAAAATAATTAAGACTATACCGCCAATCAATATTAATATGTAAAAAATTAATTTATCCGACATAATCTTTCTACCAAATTGTTTGGAATTACTAATATTACCAACAATAGCAAAAATTGCTAAGACTATTAACCCTATGCCCAAAAGTGTAATCATACAAAACCTCCATATTTATAAAAATCTCAACATATAATTTATTAGTAATTACATTATCTTACTTTTTCAGATTAAATAAAATACGGAGAAGAACTAAACATGAATTTTAGTTTGACAAAACATTTTTAACATAGCATATTAGTTTGCCAGTAAATTATAGGAGAGATAAATGATGAGAAAGGGTCGCTAAATTCTCTTTAGATAGGTTTGTTGATCATATATTATTCGGACTATCAACGATTATTGCCAATAAGTAGATGATTTTAGACCATATCTACGAAAACTTACAACGTATTCACTTATAGGTTTTAGATAATTTGCATAATATTGTCCACCTTTTGATACGATTTTTATATTTAATGATACTATTATTCCTTTTAATGTTTTAGCTATATTAGTATAGTTTATTTGAGTTACGATTAAATAGTTATTTATGTTGTAATTGAAAGTATTTCCAAAAATATTAATACTTCAATTCCAACAGAATCTAATTTTTGATGATGAAGGGAGAATAAACATATTATGAATGAATTTGAAAAATCACAAAAGGGATTACCACATATCTTTAGTTCAGAAATGATGGATATGTATCTGAAATCTGCTGAATTGACTGATGAGTATAATCAACTTCCAGTAAGAAATGAGGAGAAGAAGCAAAAATTGTTAGAGAAATTGTTGGGATCAGTAGGCAATGATGTAATGATTATGCCAGCCTTTCGCTGTGAATTTGGATTTAATATTTTTGTAGGTGATAGAGTATTTGTTAACTACAATTGTGTTTTTTCAGATAATGGTAAAATAACAATTGGTAATGATGTAAGAATTGCTCCTAACGTTGGGCTTTATACTGTAAATCATGCTTTTGATTCTGAAGAAAGAGCAGAAGGATTACAGATATACAAACCGATTGAAATAAAGGATAAAGTTTGGCTAGGGGCAAATGTAGTTGTGCTTCCAGGAGTGACGATTGGTGAGGGATCAATAGTTGGCGCTGGAAGTGTAGTTACTAAAGATATACCTGCTAGCGTAATAGCGGCTGGTAATCCATGCAAAGTAATTCGAGAGATCAGGGAAAGTGACAAATTGGTATGATTCATCAATAATCCTGAAAATTTATTCTATTTAAATCATTAAGTATTCTGACGATTCAATGCTTAGAGTCTCACTAATTGAGTCTCTATTTTTTTCTAATGAATTTTCAAATAAAATCAATTCATTCCTCAATACGATTTGACAAGGAGCCATATATTTAACTAATTTAAATGCGTCTTGATAACAGTATGAATGCTATTAATTCCGTACTTTTTTATGTCATCTTTTTCAGAAGATGAATGTTTGTTATACAATAACTCATCAACTAGGGCAGATATATAATCAAAAACAATAATAGATAAAAATCTAATTTCATGAACAGTCGTGTTATTTGCATAGTATAAAAAATACTCATAGATCAAATCCGTAATTTGGTCATTATGTCTCTTCCGCAGATCAAATACCTTAGGCACGACAAAAGACAACATCTCAATTTGTAAGTGAAACTCTTTATCTTCCGCATCAGTTAACTGATCTATTAAATAAGATAACCAAGATTTAGTATCGGTTTTAAACGCCTGAAAGGATTCTTGATTATTTATTTTCTTCAAAATAGGCAAAAAAGAATTATTATAATCATTCAAGAGTTCAGCAAGAATATCATCTTTACTAGAAAAGTATGAGTAGAGTGTTCCTATTGATACTCCAGTTTGTTTTGCAATTTCATTCGTTGAAACCTCAAAATAATTTTTTTCTATGAATAGTTTCTTTGCTGTCAAAAGAATCCGATTCTTCTTATCTTTACCTCTTTTTTGAACAGGGATTCTAGTATCTTTTCTTTTATCCATTTTTTCACTTCATTTATATTTTTTTGTAGTAGTTTAGTATATCACATAAGCATGAGTCCAAGCTCGTGTTTTTTGAAAATATTCTGATTAATATTATTTACAAAATACTGTTCTCAAGCCATTTTTTTGATACTCTTATTCAAAAGATGAGCTTTTACTCATATATGAGGTGATATATGAAAATTACTACCTTAAGTTATTCCGGACCATAGAAATCAATCTATTTAGAAAATATTTAACGCGAGTAATAATTCATAAACAAAAGAGAAATTACTGAAATTTGCCATGGAGGAATGATTTTGAATAAAAAAATAAGCATAACAATAGCAATGGCCTTAGGAATATTTCTTGTTATGCTCGATACTACGATCATGAATATAGCATTACCAGCTATACAAAAAGGGATTGAAGTTGATTACAATCAGCTTTCTTGGGCCTTAAATATTTATACGATTATATTTGCTACATGTACAATTCCTTTAAGCAAATTTGGTGATATTTTTGGAAAGAATAAAACCTATATTGTCGGATTAGTTCTATTTGGACTAGGCAGTTTATTTTCAGGTTTTGCTACCACATTTGTATATCTGATAATCGGACGAATCTTTTCTAGTTTAGGAGCTTCAATCTTACTTCCACTAGGAAATGCCATAGGTTTATCTAATTGGGATATGAAGAATCGCTTTAAAATAGTTGCTATCTTAGGGTTGACCCAAGGAGGAGCTGCTGCAATAGGACCAACATTAGGAGGAGTCATCACTGACTTTTTTGGCTGGCATTGGATCTTTTTAATGAATATTCCAATTGTTATTATTGGAATATTTTTATCTGGTATTTCTTTGAACTTTAACAAGGATATAAAATCGAAAGAAAAAATCGATTGGGTAGGTAGTCTTATATCAATGTTGAGTTTATTTTTTCTAACACTTGGGTTGATTAAACTGAAGGATTGGGGAATTCAAGATATTAAAACTGTTATGTGTTTTCTAATTAGCATTGTTTTAATAAGTCTTTTCATATTTGCAGAAAGAACTGTGAAACATCCGATGGTAAATCTAAACTTATTCAAAGTTAAGGACTTCTCCGCATCTGCAATTGTCGCTTTATTAGCACAATTTTTTTATATAGGAGTAGTAGTTGTTATTCCGAGTTATTTAACAAATGTAGATCACAAAACGGCGTTGGAAGCAGCATTAATTTTATTGCCAATGTCCTTGACTGTATTTGCATTCGGAGGATTAGGCAGTCTGGTTATTAATAAATTAGGACCAAGATTATTAGTTCTTGTCGGTATGATTAGTATATTGTTGTCGTACATTTTGATTGTAATGAATGGAGCAACGAATTCTGCTTGGCTTTCTGTAGCGTTACTTATACTGGGTATCGGCTTTGGCATAATTGTAGGGCCAATAAATGTATTGGCCGCTTCTAATTTCAGCGGATCATTACTTACATCGTCACAAAGTGTCATTAGTGTGGTGAGACAAATAGGTTCAGTTTTAGGCGTATCTGTATTTTTATCAATGATGAGTTCAAATCTAAAGATTTTAAGGGTTATAGATCTAACTAAACTTAATCATGCATATCTATCGATATATAATATTTGGATTCCTGTTTTGATATTATTATTACCGGTTATGTTTTCATTTCCCACAAAGAAAAAGTATTTGGTAAAGGAATAAATTATCATATGATAATTTATACTAGATATGTGAACAGGAACATATAATTTATAACTTGTCGGGGGTATAGCTTTAAAATACAATTATTCTATAATATATGTTACTCATCACATAAATATTGAAATAATTGGGTTAGTAGCAAATCTTTAATTTATTTACGTTGTATGTATCGCTGATACGTGTTCTATGATTGCTTCGATATAATAACACCATCAACTACTAATAAAGAGTCATCTGATCCGTCAGAATCTTGTTAAGTTAACAACTAAAAAACACATCAGTCAGAAAAATTTGATTGATGTGTTTTTTGATTTTCATTTAACAGAACCAATGTAATAAGTGGGAATGTGCAACGAAAGTTAGGTCTTGTCACCACTAATGTGCGAAACTTAAATCTTGTCATTGCTAAGGTGTTCCTTTTTGTGAAATATTACAAGCAGTACAAAAAGATAAATTAAATTATTCAACTCAAAATGGTCAAGCCTTATACTTCTAGGCCTGATCATTTTTTATTTGGTTTCTTTTATTAATTCTAAAACCTTTGACAACTTTATTAAAAAGTTTTCAACCTTACTACCAGGAAACTTAGTAGTCAGAATTCCAAAAGGCACTTGAATATCGGTATCTAAGGGAATTGACACTAGATTAGGATGAATACTCTTCCAAGGAGTGACTGTTATGAGTGGAATATTCTCTTCAACTGCCTGATTAAAAGTATTCATATCATAACGCCCAGTTGTTTCAACTACATGTATTTGAGGATACTTGGTTTCAATTATTGATCGTAGTTGATCATTCTTTTCACTGATTCCCATAGGTACACTCAATAACTGTTTGTTATTTAAGTCGGAAAAACTGACCTTGCTTAATTTTGCTAATGGATTGTCACTTCTAACTGCAATTCCAAAATCATATCGTCCCAAAGTAATAGCATTGAACGATTGTTTTAAAGTGGCATTATCAAACGTTCCTACGATCAAGTCGCAGCTTTTACCTAAAGTGGCATACTCACGATTTTTTGATTGTAGGTCTTCTTGTAACTGTACGATGCGGATTTGGAAATCTGACATCTGTGCAGTTATTTTTTTCCAAAGATCCATGAATGGGTCTGCCGGATGAAGGATGGAAGTACCAACTGTAATAATTGATTGACCAGAAGTGACTGATTTTCTAGTTTCTTCGATAGCTGTATCTAATAAACCAAGTATCTGTTTAACGTAAGGCAGGAAAGTTTGCCCCTCAATAGTTAACTTAGTCCCAGTCGCTGTTCGAACAAACAGTTTAAGGTTCAATTCATTTTCAAGCCGATTGATTTGTTTCATAACTGCGGTACCAGAAATGAAACTCTGTTCTCCCGCCTTAGTGAAGCTACCGTATTGACTGACCCTGATAAAAGTTTGTAATTGTGTAATATCCATAATATTCTCCTTACAGATTCAGTATAAACCTTTAGTTGATACCATATCAACTCTTAGATTCTTCAAATTGCTTTTTATCCGACTATACTGGTATTTGTAATCAAGAACGAGTCACCGTGAAAGGAAATGTGAATGAACAAAAAGTTTAAGCACTTAATAGGAACATTATTATTTGTTGGTGTTCTATTAACCATAAGTTTTAAATACGCTCCACAAGATGATTTAACCGTAGTTCAAGGAAGTTCACAGAAACAAACTAAACAAATTAAGAATTCGGATATTGTTGGTGTTTGGATCAATCATCACAATAAAGATATTCATCAAAAAATAACCTTTACGAAAAATCATCATTGGCACGAGAATCAACATGGTGTCAAAAATATTTATTCAGGAACCTGGAAGATTGTTGGTAAAAGAACTATTAAATTAGCACCTTATGGTGAAAAAATTGTTATAAGCAAAAAGAATAATCACCAAATGAACGTCGTCAGTCATCATCACATTTTAAACAAAAAATAGGAGGACATTAATATGTCAGTTGAAAATAAAGTAGTCGTAATTACAGGAGCATCATCAGGTATCGGAGAAGCAACCGCTAAGTTGTTAGCAAGCAATGGGGCAGCCGTTGTTTTAGGAGCTAGACGTGAAGAACGTTTGCAAGAAATCAGTCAAAGTATTATTGATAACGGCGGTAAAGCAGCTTATCGAGTAACTGATGTGACTGATCCTGAAGATTTAAAGAAGTTGGTGGCTTTAGCTAAAGATAAATTTGGTGCTATTGATGTGATTTATAACAATGCTGGTATCATGCCAACCTCACCAATTAGTGCTCTTAAAGTTAATGAATGGAACGCTATGATCGATGTTAATTTGAAAGGTGTTCTCAATGGTGTAGCCGCAGTAATGCCAGATTTCACCGCTCAAAAACATGGTCAAATTATTACTACATCATCTGTTGCCGGTTTGAAGAGTTTCATCGGTTCCGGAGTATATGGAGCAACTAAGTTTGCCGTTAGAAATCTAATGGAAGTAATTCGTATGGAAAGTGCCCAAGAAAAGACCAACATTAGAACGGCTACTATTTACCCAGCCGCTATTAACACCGAATTGTTACAACATATTACTGATGAAAAGGCTAAGCAAGGTATGGATAAGTTATATCAATCAGTTGGTATTACACCAGATGCGATTGCACGTGTGGTCAACTTCGCGATTGATCAACCAGAAGATGTAAATATTAATGAATTTACCGTTTATCCAACAAAACAAGGCTAGGAGAAAATTATGCAAAAAGTTATTTTATTAGGAGCTACCAGCAACATTTCTAAATATTTAATTCCAATGTTATTAAAGGAAACTGATTCAGAAATCACTTTATTTGCTCGTAATGCCCAAAAGAGATTAACAGATTATAACGAGAACTCTCGAATTACTATTATTAATGGTAATTGGAATGAATTAAGTGATCTAGACAGTGCCATTAAGGGACAGGATATCGTCTATCTTGCCACTGGTCATTTCATTGATGCAAATAAAAATGTCATTCAAGCTATGAAAAATAATCAAGTACAACGCCTGATTGTTGCTGGTGGTTTGGGAATATATGATGAAGTGGCTGGCAAATTTGGCCAATGGAATGCTCGAATGATGGGGGACTATACCGGAATTAAAAAAGCTGCGGCTGTAATTGACGAAAGTAAGCTCGACTATACCTTTTTAAGAATGAGTTGGCTCTATAACCAAGATAATAATTATCGATATGAGGTTATTCCTCAAGGGCAGCCAATGAAAGGTACACAAGTTACTAGACAAGCCGTTGCTAAGTTGATTACTGATATGGTGATCGATCCAGAGTTGTACAAAGCCCAAAGTATTGGTGTCGTTGAACCTAATACTGAATGGGACAAACCATCATTTTATTAAAAAGGAGTTTTCTTAATGAAGATTAGTGTTGATTTAGAGAATCATTTTATTCCTGATAAATACAGTAAATTGGCTGAAATTAAGCAAAGTAATCAACCAATTATCTCTTTTCCAATCAAATTAGAGGACTTGCCTGATAAGACCAAATATTTGGCAATCTCGTTAATTGATTATGATGCGGTTCCTCGAACTGGTTTTCCATTTATTCATTGGTTGGCAGTGGATATTCCTGTAACTGGTCAGATTCCGGAAGATTTCAGTCGAAATTTCACAGGCCCACAAGGTAAGAATGCTTGGTTCTCAAGATTCTATGATTTAGATGATGAGTACGTAATGAATCACTATGCCGGGCCAGTTCCACCAGATAAATCGCATACCTATACTTTGACTGTATATGCTTTGAGTGGTGCAACTAAGTTAAATAATGGTTTCTTTTATAACGAATTTCGTGAAGCAATTAAAAACAAAGTTATTGAACAAACCGAATTAGGTTTAAAAGCTAAAAATTAAATGGAGGTTTTATTCATGAATAATAATAATAATGAAAATGAAGTTAAAAATGGTCTATTTCCAATCGGCGATGAGAATCTTGCTTTTCAAAAGTATTTTACAGGATTGACGTTCCACAACTCATTAGTTAAGGATTCTAATGTTAATGTCACTGTCAGTAACGTCAGTTTTAAGCCCGGATCTCGTAATAATTGGCATATTCACCACAATGGTTATCAAATTCTCCTAGTTACTGGAGGAGAAGGTTGGTACCAAGAAGAAGGCAAAAAAGCCCGTCTGCTTCATCCAGGAGATGTTGTTATTACCTTAGATGGTGTTAAACATTGGCACGGTGCGACAAAAGATAGCTGGTTTAGCCACATTGCAATTACCGCAGGTACACCTATCTGGGAAGAACCTGTTTCAGATGCAGACTATGATCAACTTTCAACGGAGGACGTAAATAATGACTAAAGTAACAATTAATTTTAATAATCAAGAATTAGAGGCTGATTTTAATAGCAGTGATACCGCCAAAAGTTTAATGGATAGATTTCCTTTAAAGTTAAATATGATGAATCTATATTCTCGAGAAATGACATATCGCTTTAAGGAAGCTTTACCTGCTAGAAAGGCCAAAACTGGCGGTTATGAAGCTGGGGATATCGGCTACTGGAAACCACGTCATAGTTTTGTGATTTTTTACAAACAGACCGGTGAAGTAATTGGTGATTTACAAATAGTTGGACATATCACTTCAGATATTTCTGGATTTAGTTCTTTAGGCGATACGGAAATGACATTTAACAAATAGGAGATCATATGAAAAAAATACTGATATTGGGAGCCAATGGTAAAATTGCCCGAATCGTTGAGCAGAGACTCCTAAATAATGAAAATTATGAACTAACCCTACTTTTAAGACACACTGACAGACTAAAACAACTAAATTCGGCTAATAATATCAAACTGGTTGAGGGCAGTGTTGGAGATATTAAACTTCTACAATCTGTTATGAATGATCAAGATATTGTTTACGCCAATCTCAATGGTTCTATGGAGCAATGGGCAAAAAACATTGTCGAATCAATGCAGGTCTCAAATGTAAATAAATTGATCTGGATCACCGGATCTGGACTTTATCATGAGGTTCCCGACCCATTCGGTTCATGGGTTGAAAACTATGTTGGTCATGAATCAAAAGAAGATACCAGACGTGCTGCAAGAATTATCGAAAACAGTGATTTGAGTTATACAATAATTCGAGCCGCCTACATGACAAACGATGAAGAAGTAAATTATGAATTAACTAAAAAGGGAGAGTCATTTAAGGGAACAATGATCTCTCGAGCTAGTATTGCTGATTTCGTAGTTAAGATTATTAATGATCCACAAAAATATGCCTTAGAAAGCTTTGGAATCAGCAAACCGGGTACAGATGACATGTTGAATGAAATTAGAAAAATTGAGCATGATATTTAACAAGGTTCAATAAGCGCTGAACAACTTATTGGATCTTGTTTTATTTTGAAAAGAGCAAAGAAAGAGGATCTTAATGACAAAAAGAAAACTAGATTTAACATTTATGTTTGCAACAATTGGTTTGATATTGATTTTTGCTGCATCAGCCAGTCCCATTCCCACATATGTACGGATGCAAAATGAATTTGATATTTCTACTGGAACGATATCTATGACAGCAGTTAGTTATTTTGTCGGATGTATCTTAGCACTGTTGGTTTTTTCACGGGTTTCAGACTTTATTGGTAGAAAAAAGGTAGCAGTATTTACAATACTTTTGTCCATAATTGGACTTTTACTATTAATTAATACAAGAAATGGGGATATGTTATTAATTGCAAGAAGTATTCAGGGTTTTAGTTGTGGGCTAGGATCAAGTACACTGTCCGTATTAATTATCGAAAGTGGATTGAATAAGAATGAGAATCTCGTCGCATCCATTGCTGGTTCTGCAGTTCTACTAGGACTTGCAATTGGGGGACTTATGGCTGGCGTAGCGGCTCAAGTATTGCCCAATAATCGTAATTTAACTTATTTTATCTTGGTAATGTTATTAGTAGTGACGATGATTGGGATATCCTTTGGAGTTGAAACTACTGAATTAAAAAAGGGTGCTATTAAATCATTGAAGCCACAAGTTAATTTACCTAAAAATACCTTTAATATTATTATACCGGCAGCAGGTTGTTTTATTGCAACATGGGCCTTCGGCGGATATTTCCAAGCTTTTAGCGCCACTATTAGTAAATCTGTTTTTAATTTGGATAGCCCACTTATTGCAGCCATCATTTTGGTTTCATATATGGCTCCAAATATTATCGGAAGTAATTTGAGTAATCGATTTAATGTGGAAAAGGGACAATTCATCGGAATTATAGGCTTTGTTTTAGCTATTTGTTTAATGTTTGTCAGCATCGAAATAAAGAATATGGCTCTTTACTTGATCTTCGTTATTGTTGCCGGAATTATGCAGGGAATCGCCTACAGTAGTTCTTTGAATGCCTTATTGAGGAGAGTTATAAAATCTGAAAGTACAGGATTGCTATCTGTTGTTTACATGATTTCTTATATCGGAGCTGGTTTACCAAGCTTTATAGCAGGTAAGGTTAGTGGAGCTTTTAACTTTTATCAGATTACCTTAGGATATGTGATATTGGTTATTTTAGTTGGACTTATAGTTTTATCGAATCTCCATATTAATAGAAAAAAATCTACAATTAAAGATTAATAAAAAAACAATCCACTAAGAATCCCAAATTGGAAACTTTGTGAATTGTTTTTTGCTCTGAAATATACTAGTAATATTAATTTGTAGAAATACAAGTATGTGAGTTAAATTGAGAGAAGAATATCGCCATTTGTAACTGTATCGTCGCATTCTTTAGAAACAAGATCTTTTGTATCTGTCAAGATAATCGGTATAACGGTATCATAACTAGCTTGTTTTATCTTATCAAAGTCAGCCGTCATTAATAATTGTCCCTTTTTTACAACATCATTAATTTTAATATGAGGTGTAAAGTATTTACCATTTAATTCAACCGTGTTGATACCAATGTGAATTAATACTTCAGTCCCATTATTTGAGGTTAATCCAATAGCATGTTTTGTTGGAAATAGGGCTGTTATCTTTCCATCGAACGGTGCATAGATATTATTATCAGTCGGTTCTATTGCCAATCCATCGCCGAGTAATTTTTGAGAGAAAACATCATCGTTGACCGATGATAAGTCAATCACATGCCCTTGAACAGGAGCATATATTTGGTCAGATCCTGTTCTTGAAAGTAATGGTTCTTCCGTTTTGACCGTATTAGAGGTTTTTTCATATTTTTTAAATAAAACCAAAGTAGCAATGACGGTAACAATCATCGTAATAGCGATGGATGCAATGATTTGGTAAAAATAACTCATTGTATTATCACCGATGTACATCATAACTGCTGGTAGTCCTGATGATCCGGTTGCAAATCGTCTTGTAGCTGTCATACCAGCTAATATACCACCAACGGCACCACCGATTGAACCAGCAATAAGAGGATATTTCTTAGGGAAATTAAGTCCATAAAGGGCGGGCTCAGAAACACCCATTAATGCGGTGATACCTGTTGAGGTACCAATTTGTTTTGTTTTTGAATCTTTCGATAATAGACCAACCATCAATGCAGAGGTTCCTTGTCCAATATTAGCTAGAAGAACACCAGGTCCGAAGACTGAATCGTAACCCATTTGTGATAATTGAATAAACCCAATAGGAGCAAGACTGTGATGCAATCCGAAGACTACTAAAATCGAATAAAACCCACCAAGAATAAATGGAGGAGCCCAACTAACGTTCTTACTTAACCAGGTGAAGACAAATGTTAAACCAGACCCGATGAAATCACCGAATGGCCCAACAATTGATAGAGCTAATATTCCCATAATAATGAATAGGATCATTGGAGCAAAGACAATTCTAATTGCTTGTGGAATTACTCTATTCAAAAATCGTTCAATTGGTGCCTGTAATAATATCACTAAAATAACAGGGATAACGGTTCCAGTATATTTAACAGCGTACATGGGAATAATATTAAATAAACTGATAGGCTTACCTGCATCTACAAGAGTTGCCCAGGTAGGGTGAACCATTATAGCAGCAACAGCAACGGCCAAGAATGGATTAGTTTTTAATTTTTGAGCCGTAGTGAATGCTAATAGAATTGGCAAAAAAGCGAATGTCCCGTCGCCAATCATGTTAAGAATCACATAACTTTGACTTGTTTGAGAGATAACATTGAACGTTACAAGAACGGCCAACAATGCTTTAACCATTCCGGCACCAGCTAATGCGGGAATAATTGGAGAAAAAATACTCGAAATAAAATCAGCAACAAGATCAAATTTGTTTTTTGGTTTCTGAGTTCCCGTATCTGGTTTTGAATCAACTTCTTGATCAAAACCTTGATTATTCATGTACGCAACAACTTCATCATAAACATCGGCAACTTGCATTCCAATAACAACTTGGAATTGTCCGCCACTAATAACTACTTTTAAAACATCTTTGTTATCAGAAATCTTTTTCTGATTCGCTAAATCATTATTCTTCAATTTAAATCTTAATCTGGTTTGACAATGATGCAATGAATCAATATTTTTAATGCCACCAACATTATCAACAATTTCCTTTGCTAGTGAACGGTATTTTGAACTCATAATTTTTCACCTCATGTATCTTTAATTCGCCGGCTTGCGCTTTTAAAATTAAAGCATATTTAAGCCAAAAGCAACCGCTTTCAAACAGATAGGAACGCTGTTTCGCAAAAAGCGTCTTTTGATATTAAATAGTGAAATATGATGATTCTTTGATGGTAAATTATCCTGTTAAACTAAATTTAAAAGATTTAGGAATTGGAGATAAATATTATGATGACTGATAAAGTAAATTGTTTTCCAGAAAATTTCTTGTGGGGTGGATCAACTTCTGCAAATCAAATTGAAGGTGCTTGGCATGAAGATGGAAAGGGACTTTCTGTAGCAGATGTTCAACTATTTAGAAATCCAAAAACACTCGATGAATTGAACAATGTAAAAGGTAATACAGATACTGACGATGACATGATTAAAAATGCGATTGTTAGCGATAGTACAACTGATTATCCGAAAAGGCATGGTATTGATTTTTATCATCATTATAAAGAAGATATAAAATTATTTGCAGAAATGGGATTTAACACTTATCGCTTTTCTATTGCTTGGAGTCGAATCTTTCCTAATGGTGATGAATCAGCTCCAAATGAAAAGGGATTGGAATTTTATAATAAAGTTATTAAAGAATGTGCTAAATATAATATCCAACCGATTATTACTTTATCTCATTATGAGATTCCATTAACACTTTGTACTAGATATAATGGCTGGTATAATCGAAAGACAATTGACTTCTTCATTAACTACGTGAAGGCTGTCATTACTCATTTTGGTAAAGACGTGAAGTATTGGTTAACGTTTAATGAGATAGATAGCATTTTAAGACACCCCTTTATGACGGGAGGATTAATAGAGAGTCGTTTTAAAAAAGAAGAGTTCCAAAGCGTTTTGTATCAAGCAATGCACAATCAATTGGTAGCTAGTGCCCTTGCAACTAAGTTTATTCATGAAAACTATCCCGATGATAAGGTTGGTTGCATGACCACTAAGTTGACTTATTATCCATTTACAAGTAAACCTGCTGATGTCCTTGCAACACAGCAAAAAATGCGTCAAGTGTATGCCTTTGCTGATATACAAGTATTCGGTCGATATCCAGCTTATCTATTGTCTAAATTTAAAAATGAACAAATAAACGTTGACATGAATCAAGATGATCTTAAGATTCTCAGTCAAAATACAGTTGACTTTGTTTCCTTCAGTTATTATCAAACTTCATGTGTAGCTGCGGATGAATCAAATTTGGAATTAACTAATGGGAATACTACAATTGGCGTTAAAAACCCATATTTGAAGTCCAGTGAGTGGGGTTGGCAAATTGATCCAACAGGGCTTAGAATATCGCTTGTTGACCTTTATGATAGATATAGAAAGCCTCTTATGATTGTCGAGAATGGTTTGGGGGCAAGAGATGTCATTGATTCCAATCATCAGGTACACGATGACTACAGAATCACCTATTTGAAAGCACATATTTCTGCAATGTATGATGCAATAACCAAAGATGGCGTTGACTTGATGGGTTACACTCCATGGGGACCAATTGATTTACTCTCGAATTCAACAATCCAAATGTCAAAACGTTATGGGTTTATATATGTAGATTTAAACGATGATGGAACAGGCTCGTATAATAGATATAAGAAAGATTCATTTTATTGGTATCATGATGTTATAAAATCAAACGCAGCAAGTATACTTAACTAATAAATTAGATTAGAGGGTAACTCAAATGGCCTTAATTCAAGAATTGGAAGAGATTTCAGTTAGCGAAAATAATGCAAAAAAATATATTGCGGCTTTCCTTCTAAAAGAAAAAGAAAAAATAGGGCAATATTCTATGCAACAGGTGGCCGATCAAACTTTTACGTCAAAATCAACGTTGTTTAGATTTGCTCAAAGTTTGAACTATACCGGCTGGAAAGAAATGATTCAGGTCTTTCTTCAGGAAATATCATATATTAATAAACATTATTCTGATATTGATCCTAATCTTCCTTTCTTGGCAGGAGAGTCAGCTGACTCGGTTATCGAAAAACTAACTGAAATCCAGATGGAAAGTATCAGGAATACGGCTGATATATTGGATGTAGATATGTTAAATTTGGCAGTTGATTGGATCATTAATGCAAGGAAGAATATTGTTCTATTTGGTATAAGTCCAAACAATCTTATGGGACAACTTCTTAGGCGTAAATTGGATAGCATTGGGATAATCTTAACAGTGGCCAGTACCGACGAAAGTGGTATGTTATCAAATGCTTTAAGAGACGGCGACTGCGCAATTCTGGTCTCTTATTCGGGGAACAATAAGACTAGAGAACCGATGAGATATCTAAAGACACTTCAGGACAATAATGTTAACGTGATTGCAATCACTAGCGAGGAAAACAACTATTTACGTAATAACACCGATTGTACCTTGACGATTTCTTCTCGAGAAAAGCTCTACAGTAAAATTGGTAACTTTACTACTGAAGAATCAATCCTGCATATTTTCAATCTTATATATGCTTGCTGCTTTTCCAGAAACTTTATTCACAACTATAACTACAAATTAAAGAACTCAGAAAAATATGAATATCGTCGTGATTCAGAGTTGTTTGATATAAAAGAAAACAAATAGTTGATTAATATTTATGGTTTTAAAAAAACGGTCATATAAAAACACACGTCATTTAAAAAATAATGACGTGTGTTTTACTTTAATTTATTTAAATCAAACTAAATAGAACTGAAAAAGTGAGTCCTATGATGGCAAACATTACACAGAATAGCCAGTTCCAACGTAATGAAATCATGGTTGGCTTAACATTCAATAGTGAAGCTACAATAATGATAATTCCTGCAAATGGTGAAACCATGTAAGCAATCACGCTACCAATATTAAGGCTTAAGGCAATTAACAGAGGCGAAATAGCGATATGAGCGGACATTACAATTTTTCCCACTAATGCAACTGATGCTAAAGGATGAATTCCAATAAGCGAAGAAACAACAACAATTAGAGGAATCAGAATTACTAGATACCATTCGAGTTGGGCAAAAATTGGTCTTAAAGTTTTGATCAATAATACACTCAATTGTGAATGTTCAAAGCCGTATGTAAAAGTTCCGATGGCAATGAAGAAAGGTGACAGTGAAGCTCCATTAAAAATACCATGATTAAGATATTCTTTCACTGCAGGTTCAGCTGGTTTAGTGTTTATTTTGTTCTTAAATAAGAATAGGATCACTAACCACAATGCTACGACGATGATTCCCGCCAATGTCACTGAATCCATTGAGGAACCAATTTTAAAGTGCATGAAACCAAAACTTAATAGTAACAATCCTAAGATAGCTATTAAAACTGGGATAAGTGATTGGCCCTTATTCTCCGTGTTCAAATTAGTTTTTACAACTTTATTATTTGGCTGCAAATAATCCTTCTTGGATTCCATTAGATAAGCTAATATCAAACCTAAGACCCCTAGGAGTATACATGGAAGAAATAATGAACTCCATTGGACTTTGGTCACAGTACTGATCAAGAAGATAGTAGCTGCTCCTGGAGCCCATAGAGTACCTAAGGTAAATGCTCTTGTTATAGCGGTACCAGAGAAATGCTCATAATCAGTAACTCTTTTTTTGATACTATCGCCTAAAACGGATATTACGATTGAGACAGTTCCCATTGAAAGGATACTTGAGAGCAAGTGCGTAATTAACATTACAAATACGTAAATAGACCTAGGTGTATGAAGTTTGTTTTCCATAAATTGTTCAACAGCCCTTTGATAATTACCTACTGTGACAGGTAGCATAAATAACTGCATTACGACTAGAAGAACGACGATATCGATCATTGATGTTACTGCTTTTGAGAGTGCCTGAATACTAAAAGTGCCAGTGAACAATAGAACAATTCCCACCACTATAAAAATTATTGTAGCAATCTTAAATGAATTACTAAGTCGAGTGATTCCTAGGGTAAAAATAGGAATTGAAACTAGGAAAATCAAAAATGTTAAATCGAACTTGAAGATCATATCTACCATTTGCAATAAAACCAATAGCAGTATGAAAACTCGGTAATACTTATCTTTTAATGACATATATATAACCTTCTAAATTAAATTTTTTCTACATTTATAATTCTAAGTGATTTGAACTTAATTAGAAGAGTCAATAGGTTGACTAACTATTAACTTATGGTTGATGGTGTTTCGATATTTAATTGATTGATCAAAAATTTCTACTATTAAATACAACTAGATTTTAATACCCTGGCATTCACAATCTATAAAAATTCTCTGATAACTGTTTGGAACAGGTTTAAGAATCTGATGTCCGGACAGCTTTTTTGGTACCACTATAAACCGTAGGTTGATACCATATCAATTTTTGGATTCTTCAAATTGCTTAGGACCCGACTATAATAGTATTTGTAATCAAGCAACATTCACTCAGAAAGATAGTAGGGTGAACAAAAAGTTTTTAAATAAAAATTTGGAGGACATTAATATGTCAGTAGAGAACAAGGTAGTCATAATTACAGGAGCATCATCAGGTATCGGAGAAGCAACCGCTAAGTTGTTAGCACGCAATGGGGCAGCCGTTGTTTTAGGAGCTAGACGTGAAGAACGTTTGCAAGAGATTAGTCAAAATATTATCGATAACGGTGGTAAGGCTGCTTATCGAGTAACTGATGTGACTGATCCTGAAGATCTAAAGAAATTGGTAGCATTGGCTAAAGAAAAGTTTGGATCTATTGATGTGATTTATAACAATGCTGGTATCATGCCAACTTCACCAATTAGCGCTTTAAAGGTAAATGAATGGAATGCCATGATTGATGTCAACTTGAAAGGTGTTTTGAATGGTGTGGCAGCAGTTATGCCAGATTTCACTAGTCAAAAACACGGGCAAATTATTACAACATCATCCGTTGCTGGTTTGAAGAGCTTCATCGGATCAGGAGTTTACGGTGCCACTAAATTTGCTGTCAAGAATTTAATGGAAGTAATCCGTATGGAAAGTGCTCAAGAACACACAAATATTAGAACAGCAACTGTTTATCCAGCTGCTATCAATACTGAATTGTTGCAACACATCACTGATAAGAATTCTAAGCAGGGTATGAGTAAGCTTTATCAATCAGTCGGTATTACACCAGATGCTATTGCTCGAGTGGTAAACTTTGCAATCGATCAACCAGAAGATGTCAACATCAATGAATTTACGGTTTATCCTACAAAACAAGGCTAAAAGAAAATCTTCACCATCAAAAATAGAATTTAATTTAAATAAATAATAGAAGGTAAATAAAATGAATAATTTTAACGGAAAAGTAGTAATTGTAATTGGAGCTAGAACTGGAATTGGTTTGAGCGCTGCAACCTTGTTTGCAAAGGCTGGCGCAACCGTGATTTTAGTTGGTAGGCATGAGCCCAAAAAAGAAGCTAATAATTTAGTTCAACAAGGCTATAATGCTGTTTCTTTTGAAGCTGATGTCTCTCAAGAGGCCGATGTTAAAGCAATGGTTGATTTCACAGTTAAGAAATTTGGTAAGCTGGATTATGCATATAATAATGCCGGTATTCAAAGTCCAGTCACAAGGACCGAAGACTTGTCACTAGATGAATATAACAATGTTTTAAATATTGATTTGAAGGGAATTTTTCTTTCAATGAAATATGAATTGAAGCAAATGAGTCAACAAGAATCAAAAGGTGCAATCGTTAATTGTTCATCAATGGGTGGATTAGTTGGTATCGCTGGTCGTTCAGCTTATCATGCCGCAAAACATGGTGTCCTAGGATTAACAAAGAGTAGTGCTTTGGAATATGCCCAAGATGGTATCAGAATTAACGCCGTTTGTCCCGGAATTATTGAAACACCAATGGTTAAACGAATGGATAAGACTGAAAAATCTGAAATGGATGATCTTATGAGAGAGGTTCCAATTGGTAGATTAGCTCATCCTGAAGAAGTTGCTAATGTTGTGTTATTCCTTTGCAGTGATGATGCTAGCTATATTGTGGGCCAAGGTATTCCGGTTGATGGTGGTTATACGATTCACTAGAATGATAGCAACTCGATAAATGCTTTAAAAAAGCAAAATATTTTACTTTGTATTGCCAATGGTAAAGATCAAGATCTAATTGAATACTTTTCCTTTGCAAATCAAGAACCAATTGTATCGACTGATTTTGATGCTACTGTTGAGAACGACAAAATATATCAATTAATGACAGGATCTCGAAAGCAAGACTATAAAGATGTCATGAGTGAAACTACTGATTCAAAGATCACCGCCTGGTGGAATCGTGCTGTAGACATCATTCCTGCTAACGGAGGCAAAGGAATAGGAATTAACAAAATATTGAATTATTATGGTCTTGATAAATCTGAAGCGATTGCTTTTGGAGACGGCAATAATGATATTGAAATGTTAGAAGCTGTCGGTTGGGGATTAGCAATGGGCAACGCATCTAATGAGTTAAAATCAGTTGCTGATGAAGTGATTGGAAATGTCACTGATGATGGAATCTATGAATTTTGTAGAGCTAACAATTTAATTGAAAATATTAATTAATATGTGACTAAGAATATATAATTTACAATTTATCATAGATTTGGCTAACCAGTCTCCAGTATCGATGCATAATCGAGAAGATCGTTCAGTGACTTTTCATAGGTACGTATTGAATGAGTTCATTTGTAATAGTAAGTATACTTACGATACACTTTACAAGCAGTTTCACATTTCTTTGAGCTCGTTTCAATATGACATTATTTTGTCAGAAACAAACTCTTTTCATGTATATTTGGATGCATTCTTAAGACTCATACGAATTTTGATGGAGGAAAAGGATATTATTGAAACTGCGGAAGTTTCATTGCTAAAAAGAGTCATTTTTAGCAATGGAATATGGTTTT
This sequence comes from Companilactobacillus kimchii DSM 13961 = JCM 10707, assembly GCF_001435445.1. GTDB lineage: Bacteria > Bacillota > Bacilli > Lactobacillales > Lactobacillaceae > Companilactobacillus > Companilactobacillus kimchii. Next base: position 251,340 of record NZ_AZDH01000017.1, read on the forward strand.
TCCCATCAATAACAATTAAAGATACGGTCAATGTTTTGTTGGTTTATTGTGATCAAAATAATTTATGTAGTAGTAATAAAAACCCAAACATTGATTAATATGTGATCTGGAACATATATTTTGAATATTATCGGGGTATATGCTTAAACTAAAAACAATCCGCAAAGTAAAATCTACGGATTGTTTTTAGTTTAATTCGGATAATTAGGTGTCCTTTTTTATACGAAAGTTAAATCTTGTCAATACTAAGGATCGCATTTACGAAAGTTAGGTCTTGTCATCAAGGAGGTTTCCTCATTTCCAAGAAGAATACTATCATATCGGTATTAAACGTAATTTTTATCGAGTTGACAAGATTTAACTTTCTTTGTAGAAGAGTAGACAAAATATATCAGAATTCAATGATTAAAATGTATTTTAATATTTAAGGTTACATAATATGTATTATAAGAAGTTACATTATTTGGGGACATGTCAAGCTCAAGTGCAATATTTTAATATATAAAACACAAAAAGATCAAAGCTCTAATATCATCTTTGATCTCAACAACCATTATCAAGTTTAATTATTTTCTAAATGTTTTAAATATGTCAAAACGTCGGGTTTGTAATCATATTTAGTAATAATTTCATTTAAAGCATCATTATTATGAGTAAAAGCTTTGCCTTCAGTAAAAATACGTTCATATAACTCGTAGAATGGTAATTCATTGGCTTTAGCAAATGCCAACTCGTCATCAATTGAATAAGAGACTTTTCGGAAATCAATTCCACGATAACTTGTCTTATCAAAAGTTAAAATAGCGTACTGAGCGCGTCTGTCAGCACTGAATTTATCCCAAGCTGTATAAGGTTGTCCAATGGAGCCAGGATTAATAATTAATTGATCTTTGCTACTAGTTCGCATTAATTGATGATGTGTATGACCATAAATAGCAATATCAAAGGGTTTACCAAAAAGAAGCTTGTCAAAGTTCTTTTGCTCAGCATAAGGTAACAACTCATGACCAAAATTCTTTTTAGGGTAATTGTGAGCCAAAACAATATTAAAGCCACTGACAGTAGTCTGACAATAAATAGGCCATTGACGCATCTCTTTTAGGTATTTAGGGTCTAGGTGATCATAAATGTACTTGTACAATTCCACTATATAGGTAGTTTGGGGTTCATCAATATAGGCTTTGCTGATGGGTAAAATATCCTCAAAAAGAAAATCGTCCCAATTTCCCCTTAACTTAATAGGGGCATTTAATGAATCAAGTAATTTAAGAATTGAATTTGTTCCTGGGCCGGGCATTAATAGGTCACCCAAAAACCAATATTCATCGGCACCCTCTTTTTTTGCATCTTCAACTACCCTCTCAAATGCTGTGAAATTTCCGTGTATATCTGAGATAATGGCAATTTTTTTCGTCTTAGTTACCTTCTTTTTTTTGTTTTTTTGATTTATGTTTTCGTAAAACATTTAATTTAAAATGTGAATTCAAAAAATCCTAATGTTTGAGAGGCGTTCTCAGACATCAAGTTCACTATTTTTAGCCAACAACTCATCACAAAAAATCATTTTCAGACTCATATATGACTCATAATATGGCTTTTCTACCCTGTTAGAGGATTCATGTAACCACTTTAAGCTTTCCCACTTTTAATAAATCCTATTATACCAGTGGTTATAAGAGATGAATTATTTTTGGTGTTTTCGTAAAACATTTAGCTTAACCACTCTATTATTTAGTTGTTAGGCCTGCAATTCTTTTTGATACTGCCCTATTTCTGAAATGAATTTTTCACCGTACTGCTCTAATTTGACTTTTCCTACCCCACTAACAGCTAAGAACTCTTCATTATTAGTTGGCATACTTTGACACATATTCTTTAAAGTCTTATCAGAGAAGATCATAAACGGTGCTACACCCTGTTCACGAGCCAAATTCAAACGCAATTTACGTAATTGTTCAAAGAGAGCCTCATCAAAACTGCCATCAGCAACGATGGATTTCGATTCTGCAGCTACCTTCTCTTCTTTTCTTCTAGCGACCGAAATCTTTCCCTTCAAAACATCCAAACCTTTATCAGACAGTAATAGAATAGGATACTTTCCTCCACTACTCTTTAAAAAGCCGTTTGCTGTTAAAAAATCCAATAGACGGCTAGTTTGTTTCAAAGTATTGTCTTTAAAAATACCAAAAGTAGACAATTTTTCAAAGTGGCGCCAATCATTAGCTACATCGTCTTTTCCTACCAAAACTCTGGTGATCATCTTCTTACCATACTTCTGATCCATCCTTACAACACAGCTCAAAGCCTTCTGTGCATCCGAAGTGATATCCACTATCTCACGATTATCCAAACAATTCGAACACTTACCACACGGTTCCGTATTCTCTTCACCAAAATAATCCAAGATGAATTTCATCAAACAAGACTCAGTTTCAGCGTATTGACTCATTTTAAATAGCTTATTCTTTAGGCTCAATTTGTAATCATCGTCACCCAAAGACTTATCAATAAAGAAACGATGTAAATTCAGGTCTGCCGGTGCATACAATAGTACTGCTTCAGCTGGTAATCCATCACGTCCTGCACGACCAACTTCCTGATAGTAACTTTCAATCGTCCCGGGAATGGAATAATGCAAAACATAACGTACATTAGTCTTATTGATTCCCATTCCAAAGGCATTTGTTGCTACGATAACATCTGTACGATCATAGAGAAAGTCTTCTTGTTGCTGATGACGTTCCTCATCACTCAAACCAGCATGATAGCGTCCAATACGAATACCTTTACCTTGAAAATAATTATATAAATTGTCAACATCTTCTCGTCGACCAGCATAAATGATTCCTGATTCTTTTGCATGATTTTGAACGTAATTGGAGACAAATTTAAGCTTATCAACACCTCGTTCAATCTTTAAGGTCAAATTAGAGCGTTTAAAACCGGTTTTAACAACATTCTGCTCCGGTATATCTAAGATGCCTGCCAAGTCATCTTGAACTTGCTGTGTGGCTGTAGCCGTCAATGCTAGCCAAGCTGGATTACCTGGTAATTTCTTCAAAGATGGTATCATCTCTAAATAACTACTACGGAAATCATGCCCCCAAGAAGACAAGACGTGAGCTTCATCAATAGCAATCAATGATATATCCAATTGTGACAACCAACTATAAAATTCATCGTTAACAATCTTTTCAGGTGCTACAAATAGCAATTTGACGGCACCAGTCTCGATATAGCGCATACGTTCTTCACGATCATGCCACTCAACAGTGCTATTCAAAAAAGTAGCCGGAATACCGACTTCATTCAAACTATCAACTTGATCCTTCATCAAAGAAATCAAGGGTGAAACGACCAATGTCACTCCGGGTAAAACAGTGGCCGGTAACTGATAACAGATTGATTTACCACCACCGGTAGGCATTATCCCCATTGCCTTTTCACCGGATAAAACTTTTTCAATTAATTCTTTTTGGCCGATTCTAAATGTATCATATCCAAATTCTTCTTTTAAAATGGCTTCTAAATTCAAGGTAAACTACTCCTCAGACTGTTTAAAATCAATTAAAACAAGCATATCACACTTGGCAAATAGAACTATTTTTTAATTGCTAAAATAATTGTACGTTCAATTTTAATCAAATCTGAATCAATTTGTTCCTGATCATTGACTTGTAAAATCCGCTGACTCTGTAGGAAATATAAGAGAATTTGTCCAATAACAGTTCTCAAAAACTGCAATAGATCAAGATCATCCCTCAACTCACCGGTCTTAACCAATGGTTTCCAGACATTATCGATAAATATATCCTTCATCGTCTGAATTTCATTAAAGAGCATATTCTTAATTTCATCGTTGATCAGAAGCTGTGAAATCAAAATAATTGCCGCATCTTTATTCTGAACTAAGAATTGATAACGATTAAAAACAATAAAGTGGATTAAGCTTTCTAAATCATCCCCATTATTCTGTAGTTGTTGAGCAAATGACTTACCATATCCCGGCAATATATGTTCAACCAGTGGTTTTACTATAAACAGCAGTAATTCCTCTTTTGATTTGAAATACTTAAAGATCGTAGCTTGACTCATTTTAGACATCTCAGCAATTTGCGCCGTTGAAGTCCCATCATATCCTTGTTGAGAAAAAAGTGTTACAGCTGCCTGTAGGACACGTTTCTTACCATTAGGCATCTTCTCTACAGCTAACCAATCGTCTAAATCTTGAAATGCTTTCTCCATCTAATCAAACCTTTCTATATTTCTTTAAACCTAAGATATTTAACACTGTCAAAATAATTAAGAATCCTAATAACACTACTATAGGTATTACTATCTGTTCAAAACCATCCCCTGACATAACTATTCCAGTTAACGCATCACCTGCATATTTCAAAGGTAAAATATATGAAATCACTCTGACACCTTTAGCCATCGTATCTAATGGAATGATCCCTGAGAAAAATATTTGTGGAATGACTACTAATGGAATAAATTGCATCATCTGAAATTCCGATTTAGCAAACGTCGACATTAAAATACCGAATGCTAATGCGACTAATGCTAAAACGAAGTTAATTAAAATTACGTAAAAAATACTTCCGACAACTTCAACATTCAAAGCCCACACAGTAAATAAGACAATCACTAATGTTTGTAGAATAGCAATTACACCATAGCTGAGCATATATCCAAAAACAATTTCCGACCTTTTAACCGGCGTTGCCAACAATCGGCTCAAAGTACCAGATGTTCGTTCATTCAGTAAAGCCATCCCTGAAATCAAGAATACAAAGAAGAAGACGAAAAATCCCATTAAGATAGGTACTATTTTATCAAAGAAATTTGTCTTCGAGTTTCCATAGACATAACTATTATAGATTTTCGGCTTACTTGATGACATGACTTTATTCACTGGTATTCCTAGAGTTGATTGCAGTTTTTGTAATTGTTGTTTCATTCGTTTTGTCGAGTTGAGTAATAAAGCGTTGTTTAAAGCTAATTTTGTAGCATTAGTTTTACTGGCATCAACATTGCTATATTTGACATAAAAATTATTATCGTGGTAGTTGATTGCAGCATCAACTTTCTTATCCTCTAAGGCCCTTAGAGCTTGCTTATTTTGGTTGTATTTAATAATTGACACGTGACTATCTTTATTCAAACTTTCGTTCAAACTAGTGCTAACATTAACCGTTGCCACATTAACATCCGTCTGTGAATTAACAGAGAAAACTAATTTCATTAAAAAAAGAATCAAAACAGGTGCTAGAAACATCAGTGCCAACGTTCTTTTATCTCGCAATAATTCTTTAATAACCCTTTGAGCAATCATTAATGTTCTCATCTTTGTTGTGCCTCCGCTTTTAAAAAGACTTCTTCAACCGACTCTACCTGATAAATTTGTTTTAATTTGATAGGAGTATCATCGGCGATAATCTTCCCGCCCAACAAAAGAGCCACCTCATCGGTTAATTCAGCTTCATCCATAACATGTGTTGTTACCAGAATCGTCTTTCCTTCATTCCTTAATTTTTGCAACTCAGACCAAATTTGTTTACGTAAGGCCGGATCAACACCTACCGTTGGTTCATCTAAAATCAAAATTTGGTTAAACCCTAGTAAAGCAATGGCTAAAGACAAACGACGCTTCATTCCACCTGAATAACCACTAACACGTTTATCCAAGTCGGCCACTAAATCAACTACTCGGGCTACATGTTTTATCTGTTCTATAGCATCCCGTTTATTTAATCCTTTCATGTCAGCATAAAACTTAAGATTTTCACGTCCTGTTAACTGTTCATATAAGGCATCTGTCTGAGCCATATAACCTATTTGACCTAATAATTTCCGGTTAGGCATCTTTTGATTAAAAATCATTGTCGTTCCGGAATCTGGTACTTCCATTCCTAAAATGATTTTGATAATAGTTGATTTACCAGCACCTGAAGGACCAATTAGACCAATAATCTTACCCTCCGAGATTTGTAGATTGATATCTTTTAAAACTAATTGCTTATCAAAGCTTTTAGATACGTCATTTATGGAAATAGCTGTTATTACCATCTATAGTCACCCCTGGAGAAAAGTATAGTGAGTAAGTATTTACTCACTTAAATTCAAGGGCAAGTTTACCCCACGATTAGTGAAAAGTAAACCATTATTGATCAATTGCTCCTTCTAAAGTTAACAGTTCTCGCTTCATTGCTAGACCACCACGATAATTACCCAGCTGCTGATCTTTAGTTATAACCCGATGACATGGAACAACAATCAAAACTGGGTTCTTACCAATAGCAGATCCAACAGCACGAACAGCTTTAGGATTGCCAATCGCCTGTGCAATCTCTGTATAACTGTTTGTTTTTCCATATGGAATTTTCTTTAACTGTTCCCAGACTGATTCTTGAAATTTTGTTCCAGAAACATCCAATTTTAATGTGAATTCTTGTCTTTCTCCTTCAAGGTATTCTCCAATTTGGTTCGCATATTTATTCACCATTTGTTCAGCATCCACCAACTTGGCTCCAGAATAAAATTGTCTTATTTCTTCAAGACCTTGATCACGAGAACCAACAAACGACAACCCCTTCTCAGTGGCCCCAACTACGTATTTATGGTCTTTAAATGAATATATATGATAATAAATTCTAGTAAACATTTACTTTTCCTCTTTCGATTTATTAAAAAATCATTTTTATTTATTGTTTTTATATTAAGGATTGTGGTATATACCCGTTTTTTATTGAAATTATGTTTCAGTAGTTATACTATGTACTAGTGGTTAAGCGCTTTCAGATAAGCTTGGTTATACTTTTATCATAAATAGTTTAAGCGCATTAGCAAGTATAAACTTATATCTGCACCATCCTTACTTGCTAAAACATCAAGGAGGAAGATTTAATTATGGGGTTGTTCTCTAGAAAAAAAGTTGATGAATTCGTCGCACCTGCAAATGGTAAATTAATACACTTGGACAAAGTTAGTGATCCTGTCTTTTCACAAAAGCTTATGGGTGATGGTTTTGCCGTTGCTCCATCAGATAATACGATTGTAGCACCTATCGGTGGTGTGATTGGTACAGTGTTCCCTACTAAGCATGCTTTAATGATTACTTCTAAACATGGTCTAGAGATCATGTTACATTTAGGAATCGATACAGTTGAATTAAAAGGTAAACCTTTCGAAATGTTTATTAAAGAAGGTGACACCGTTAAAACTGGTCAAAAATTAGCAACAATGGATCTTGAACAAGTCAAGGCTGCTAAGAAGGATTCTTCAATCATGACAATCATCACCAATTCTGATGCTGTTAAGGAAATGGGTACTTTCGAAGAAAAAGATGTCCTAGCTGGTGATCAAGCTTTAGATGTAACAATTAATTAATACAATAGCATCCCTTAGTGACAGTGATCATAGATTACTGTCACTATTTATTTGGTCAAAATTAGACTAAATTTGGTTAGTCGTTTTAACTAACGGTATAATGTTGACAAAAGGAGGGTCTCATATGGTAAAAATCCCCTATTTAGCTGGTTTTGAAGCTCATTTAAAAACTAGGCATATTTCTGATAAAGCACACACAGAATATCTGAACTCACTAACTGACTTTTTCAATTACACGGTTCAACACAATACTGAATATAAAATATCCGAAAATATTCAAGATGTCCATGAGATGGACGTTCGTCTCTTTAAGGACTTTATGCTCGAAAACTTACAACTCAGTCCTAGTACAATCAACAAAGTTATCAGTAACCTCAACGTTTACTTCAAGTATCTCTTTAGTGTTAAAAAAACACCTGAAATACCAACTCTGAATATCAATAGTGTTACAGTCCCCAAGCAGACTGATTTTCCTACGGTTGTCTTCTTGAAACTACCCGAATATTTGAAATCAGATTTAAGTGTTTATACGAGACTACTAATTTTAATTATCTCTAAAGGGTTTAACTATAAAGAAGCTTTAGCACCTGGTTTCTATCGTAAATTCAATCAATTGGCTTTTAATTCTGACGAGCAAAAATTTCTTGACACTTATAAAACTTATATTGAACCCTTCAGATCATTTTGGGATGATCAAAATCTTTTTTTGAGTCGTAATAAGGCTGCCAATACTCCACTACTGACTGTTCCTGCTCTACACCGTGACCTTAAACGTGATAGTGAATCTACAGGCTTAGATTTGTCACCTAAGAAGCTTTATACAACTTTTATCCTGTTGGCCCTGAGTACTAAAGAACTCTCTGACGATCAACTACGTGCCCTGGATGCTCTAGATACTGCTTCGGTTCTTTACTACCGTCGACTCAAGCGAGAAACTAATTTTGATATTTAATTACGAGGCTAAGAAATGAAAAATATTGCTGTTTATTGTGGTTCCTCTACTGGTAACCAAGACATTTATACTACTAGCGCCCAAGACCTTGGTCACTGGTTAGTTCAAAATAATTACGGTCTAACTTATGGTGGCGGTAATAACGGTCTAATGAATGTTGTTGCTAACAGTGTTTTGTCTGATAACGGCTTTGTCCATGGTATTATCACTCAACAACTTTTCGATCGTCATCTGGCACACACAAATTTGGCAAAGTTAGATATCGTTCCTACAATGTCAGAACGTAAAGAGGCAATGTTACAAGATTCCATCGCTAATATTGCTTTACCTGGCGGTCCTGGAACACTTGAGGAAATCTCCGAAGCATTTTCGTGGACCATTATCGGTGTCAGCACACATCCCTGTATTTTTTACAATGTAAACCACTATTATGACAAATTGGAAAGTTTCTTCGATGAAATGGTTGATCAAGGATTCATGGTAACTGAAACTCGAAGAACCCTGTTATTCAGCGATTCTCTAACCGAAATTTACAATTTTATTCAAAGCTACACTCCACCAAAATTACGTAAATATCAGAAGTGATTTCAAGACCTTTTATTTAACATTTTTTTCAAAAGGAAGTATATTATAGCCGTCAGATAGATATAGACAAAAATATCTGGCGAAAATATTCTCCTTAGATATATACATTACAAATGTGATTTTCTCATTAATACTACTTATAATAAATATCCTCCCAATTTGTATAGTATTGAGATACAAATCAATAAATTTATAAACTCTCTGATATAAAAATCAATAAATAAACAAAACACGCCGAATTAATTTTCGACGTGTTTTTTGATTTATTTGAGAACCGATTCGCGTTTAGGAATTGATGGAAAAGCTCCTAACTTTTGAACCGTTAATGATGAGGCTTTACTTGCATAGACAATTGCATCATGAATATTAGATAGATCAGGATTCAATTCAGACGACAACGCACCGATGAAGGTATCACCTGCAGCTGTAGTATCGACAGCATCAACTTTGAAGGCCGGAATTTGTTCTGATTTACCGTTGAGAGAAACAAATGAACCTTTTGATCCCAAAGTAATAATTACACCGCTAATTCCTAAATTATGATAGAAATCGGCTGATTTTTTCAAAGAATCTTCATCAGTAATCTTAATACCTGAGATTAATTCACTTTCTGTCTCATTAGGAGTAATGATATCTGTCAATTTTAAGAGCTCCTCAGGGATTTTCTTTACAGCAGGAGCAGGATTCAAAATAGTTACCTTCCGAGCCGTACGGGCGACTCTAAAGGCAGCAATAGCAGCTGGAATTGGTGTCTCGAACTCTGTTACGATAAAATCATTCTGTTTGATGATATCTTGAGCTTGATCAACATCTTCTGCAGTTACTAAGGAATTGGCACCTGCTTGATAAATAATGGAGTTCTGCCCTGATTTTTGTAAAAGAATATATGATTGACCTGTATCTCCCTTAGGAACCACAGTGATATGTTGGGTATCTATGTGATCTTCTTTTAGAAGTTTCAACATTAATTTCCCATTGCTATCATCCCCAACACGACCAATGAAACTAGTCTCTGCTTCTGATCTGGCCGCCGCAACAGCCTGATTAGCACCCTTACCGCCGCCAGCTTTTGAGAAAGAATTCATTTTGATAGTTTCACCAGGTTTAGGTAAATTATCAATATGCATGATACTATCAACGTTAATACTTCCGATTACAACTACTTTATTTGTCATTTTGCTCTCCTCCAAAAAAGGGAACATGAAGTAAATTCATATTCCCCTTTAATTCATGTTAATTATTATTTATTTAAACTATCAGTTGTAACTAACTTCAATGGTGATTCAATATTCTTTTTAACCTTTTTACCATTGAAATGATCATATGCAGCTTGTAATGCTAAACGTCCCATTTCTTCTGGTTGTTGTGCCACTGTTGCGGCCATTTTACCTGACTTAACAGCTTTAATACCATCTTCCTCACCATCGAATCCAACGATAGCAATATCTTTGTTAGCTGACTTAACAGCTTGAACAGCACCTAAAGCCATTTCATCATTTTGCGAGAAGATTCCGACAATATCTGAATTTCCTTGAAGAATGTTTTCTGTTGTACTCAAACCTTTAGCACGATCAAATCCAGCTGTTTGCTTAGCAACAACATCTAGTTTACCTTTAGCATACTTATCAAAACCTTTACCACGCTCACGAGTTGCTGAAGCTCCTGGAATTCCTTGTAGTTCAGCGACTTTAGCGTTGTCACCTAACTTCTTGATCAAGAATTCAGCGGCCATCTTACCACCTTTAGTAGAGTTAGAAGCAACCAAAGTCAAAACCTTTCCACCTTCACTAGAACGATCAACAGTAATGACTGGAATACCTGCGTCATTCGCATCTTTAACGGCTGGTGTAATGGCTGATGAATCTACTGGATTAACAATCAAAACATCGACTTTTTTAGTAATTAAATCTTCAATATCATTATTCTGCTTAGCTGTATCATTTTGTGCATCGGAGACTTGAACGTTAGTTCCATTTTTCTTAGCTAAATCGTTGATACCTTTTTTAACAGATACGAAGAATGGATTAGACAAAGTTGATAATGAAGCTCCAACCTTAATATCCTTAGGTTTCTTAGTTTCCACCTTAGAATCACTTGATCCACCTGAATCAAGGCCTGACTTGCCACATCCCGCTAAAGTAAACATAGCTAATGCAGAGATACTAACTGCCAAAAGTACACGCTTTAAAGATTTCTTCATAATAGAAAATCCCCCTTAATATGATTAATCATTTGATGAACGTCTATCTAGTAGTACAGCAATCAAAATTACAATACCCTTAACAATTTGTTGATAGAAACTAGAAATTCCCAACAAATTCATTCCGTTATTCAATGTACCAATAATTAGGGCACCAATTAAGGTTCCAAAGATTCTACCCTTACCACCGGCTAATGACGTACCACCCAAAACAACGGCAGCAATAGCATCCATTTCATAAGATGTACCAGCATCTGGTTGAGCAGAACTCAAACGAGAAGTTAAAATAATTCCAGCTAATGATGCCATTAATCCAGAAATAGTATAGATCCACATTGTAACGATTTTTGTCTTAACGCCGGCGATGTAAGCGGCCTGTTCATTGCCACCCAAAGCATATGTTTTACGTCCAAATGTCGTCTTATGTAACAAGACGTATAAAATTAAATAAACAATTGCCATAATAAATATTGGAACTGGAATACCTAATAAGTAGCCACGACCCATGAATTGAAAAAGAAAACTATTATTCATTTTGGCTCCAGTAATAGGATTACCATTTGTAAATACATATGTAGCACCACGGAAAATAGTCATAGTAGCCAGTGTGGCGATAAATGGCGCTGCCTTACCATAGGCAATCAAAACCCCATTTAGAAAACCTAGGAGTCCTCCCATTAAGAATCCAACTAACAAAGCAATAATTGCTGAAGTTCCGCTGGCCAACATTGAAGCCGTTACTGCACCAGTTAAAGCAAGGATTGAACCAACTGACAAATCAATACCACCAGTTAAAATAACAAAGGTCATCCCAAAGGCAATTACGGCATTAATTGATACTTGTCTTAATAGATTTAACAAATTACTAGGTTGAATAAATCCTGGACTCAGAGCAGTAACCAAGATAATCAAAATAATTAAGGCTACTAAAGGTCCTAACTTACTAATAAACTTTTTGAAATTGAAACCACTTTTTTCGCTTTTCTCAGCAACTTTAGTTTGTTCTTCCATCGTTTGATCCCCCTGTCGCTAAAGTCATAACTGACTCTTGTGTTGCTGTCTTTGTATCTACGATTCCTGTAATCTTGCCTTCATAAACGACTGCGATTTTATCACTCATACCTAAGACCTCTGGTAAATCACTTGAAATCATAATAATAGCAACATGCCGATCAGTTAATTCATTCATCAAATCATAAATTTCACGTTTAGCACCAACATCAACACCACGAGTAGGTTCATCTAGAATCAGTACTCTAGATCCTGACCCAACCCATTTAGCTAAAACTACCTTTTGTTGATTACCACCGCTTAAACTACCTGCACTAACATCAGCGCTCTGAGCTTTGACAGTTAAACGTTTCATTAACATATTTGTGAAATCGTTTACAGATTTGTCATCGATAATCCCATGTTTAACAAATCCACCAATTGATGGTAACGCAATATTATCTCGCAATGAGTCATTTAAAATTAGCCCTTCATCTTTACGATTCTCTGTTAAGAAACCTATTTGATTTTTGATAGCCTCCTGGGGTGAATGAATATGTACTTCTTTACCATCGATCAAGATTTTACCTTCATTATGCGGATCGATTCCAAAGATAGAACGCATTATTTCTGTTCTTCCAGCACCCATTAATCCAGAAAATGCTAGAATTTCACCTTCGTGAACTTGAAAATTAACATCATTGAAAACACCTTTTTCCGACAAATGCTGAACTTCAAGTGAAACCTTCCCAAAATGAGGATTACGGTCTGGATAAAAGTCTCCAATTTCACGTCCAACCATATCTTTAACCAATTGCTTCATGTTTACATCTTCAGTTGAATACTCATTGATAGAAATACCATCACGCATTACTGTTACCTTATCCGCAATTTCAAAAATCTCTTCCATACGATGAGAAATATAGATGAAACCAACACCTTGCTTTTTCAAATCACGTACTACTTCAAATAGTTGTGCAATTTCATTTTCAGTTAAAGCTGCTGTTGGCTCATCCATGATAATGATCTTAGCATCAGTCATCAAGGATTTAGCAATTTCAATCATCTGTTGGCGTCCAACACTTAACGTTCCAATTGGTTTATCGACATCAATCTTAGTGCCCAATTTATCTAAGTAAAATCGAGCTTGTTCACGCATTTTACTTTCATTCATAATGCCAAATTTGTTTTTTATTTCTTTGTTAAGAAACATATTATCAACAACTGACATTTCCAAGAAATTATTCATTTCCTGATGAATAAAAGAAATTCCATGTTGTTCCGCATCAAGTGGGCCATTAAATTGTGTTTGCTTACCATCGACATAAATTTCTCCACCATCATCACTATAAAGGCCGGTAAGAATATTCATCAGTGTCGATTTACCAGCACCATTTTCACCCATCAAAGCATGAACTTCTCCAGATTGAACAGTGAAATTAACACCTTCCAAAACTTTATTAGTACCAAAGGCTTTAGAAATATTTTTCATTTCAATCTTCATAAAAAATCACCTCCGGTTAAAATGTGACTCCACTCTCTAAAATGATATTTGAAAACGGACTAGCCTCGCCAGTACGGATAAAAGCCTTATTAGTACTTAATCTTTTTTTCATTTCATCGTGTGGAATAAATTCGATCGGTACATCAATCAGTTTTTTAATACTAGATAATTGTTCAGGATTTTGTGTCTTAATTTCTTCTGCTAGATATACTTTTTGAATTTGCAATTCTGACAGTACATTCTGTAAAACATCGATAAAACTTGGTAAACCTTTTTGAACAGCTAAATCAATTTTTTTAGTTCCAGCAGGTACCGGCATACCGGCATCTCCAATTGACAAAGTATCGAAATGCCCCATGTCAGCTATTACTGCAGAAATTTGAGTATTTAAAACTAAACCTTTTTTCATCAGTTTGTCCCCTTCTTAAATTAGTTCTTGCGTAGAATCCCCAATTTTTAATTTAGTATTCAGAATAATTGTCTTTTTAGCACTACTGGGATTCTTGATTCTATTAATTAATAACCTTACTACTTGTTCACCAATTTCATTTATTGGCTGAGCCATAGTCGTTAAACTTGGTGTTAGATACTTATTCAAACTAATATCATCAAAACCAACGACCGAATAGTCTTCAGGTATTCTTTTATTCAATAGGTTCAATCCTTTGTAAACACCCATTGCTACATCATCATTAATGGCTATAATGGCTGTTGCATTGGTCTGAACAATTTTATGTGCTGCTTCAACACCACCCTCTGGTCCAAAAGTTGCTTTAAAAATTAGCTCCTTTTCTATCTTTAAACTATATTTTTCAAAAGCCTTCTCGTAACCAGTAAAACGTTTTACTAAGTTCATTGTCAACATTTCAGGTATCACAAACGCAACATGCTTATGCCCTAAAGATAATATATATTCCGCAATTTTTTCTCCTGATTCTTCCTCATCAATCAAAACCCGATCATCGTTAATATTTAAATCAGCTTGGTCAGTAAGTACCATGGGAACATTATTATGCGTTGATAATTTATCGACAATTTCTTTAGATGCTCCTGGAGCCGCCAAGATTAATCCCTTTTGCGTTCCTGAAGCAAATTGCTCAATAAAATAATCAATATTCTCTTTGAAACCATTAACACTGAAGATTTGAGGAAAGTAGCCTTTGGGGATAGCGGCCTGTTCAACACTTAATCCTAAACTAGCAAAGAAAGGATTCATAATATCCGGAATCACAACTCCAATTGAATTAGTTCTCTGTCCAACCAATCCTCTTGCATAATAATCCGGATAATAATCTAATTCAGTTTGGGCTTTATGAACCTTTTCTTTCGTTTCTTCACTGAATCGTTCCCCTTTGCCATTTAGGATTAAAGAAACCGTCGTAACTGAAATACCTGCCTTACTTGCAACATCTCTAATTGTTGTCTTATGATTTCCTTTCAAAGTAAATCACCCCTCAAATCAGTAAACCGTTTTACTAAGCTTACGAGCACATCATATCCCGTTATGTAAGCGCTGTCAACAATAATTTTGTATAAGTCACGGAGAAAAATAGTCTCAATCCTTTCGAATCAAGACTTAAATAAATTTTATATAAAAGCTGTAATAATTCCGGCCACAACTACCAAAATCAAACCAGAAATAACCATAATCATTTCTTTATGAGTTTTTCCTTCATGCAAAATGTAGATACCACCAAGGGTTCCGATAATAACATTCATTTGAGAAAGAGTAAATCCAGTGGCTAATCCGTTCACGTCTTTACGTGACGAGATCAAATATGTCAAAGCAGCAAAAGCAAAGAAAATACCACTGATTATATTCAAATAAGTGCTTTTAGATCTATATGGTTTAGCTTGACGATTACTCTTTGTAATAAAGGCAAAGATAGTTGATGCGACTGCCATACCTAAAGCTTGTGGCAAGAATGCTTGAAAACTATCGACAGACACGGCCTGTGGAAATGCTGAATAACCAACATAACCAATTGTAGCAATTAAAACTAAAGAAATACCTTTAACAACACTTGATTCACTCTCTGAAACTTTTTTCTCACTATATGTTGTTAAGTAAACTCCGATAATAATTAATACAATTGAGAAGAAACCAATCAGTTTAGCCGTTACTGAGGGCCATTCACCTAAAACTACTACACCCCATAATGAAGTACCGATCAATTGAAAACCAGTCGAAACTGGCATTGTCTTAGAAACACCCATTTCACCAAAAGCATAGAATACTAAACTTTGTGCAATAGACCAACAAGCACCAGACAAAAATGTAAATAAGAAATTCTTACCTGTTAACAAAGGCGTCTGCATAGCAACTGCAACAACAATTGCTGACAGCAAAGTACCATATGTAGCACCAATAATTTGATTGACTGGTTTCCCTCCGAACTTTCCAGTCATAATTGGGAAAACACCCCAACCAATCATTGGCAAAAGACCAATTAAAATATTCATAACATTCATAAAAAAAAGACTCCCTCTAATTCTAAAATAAAAAAGTAAATTTTCAACAATGTTGCCATTATATCAGACTTAAGAATACGTTTTCAAGAAAAATGTTCGTTTTCATTAATTTTATTATCAATATTTTAATTTTGATAAATCAAATAAGTACTGATAGCCATAGTATTCCTCCAAATCACTTAATTATTCTTTACAAAAATTATTATGAAAGCGTATGTTAAAATTTCTGATAATTTGTTCTCTTATAACATAACGATTTTTAAAAATCCTAGCCACAAAAAAAATAAGAAACCCAAAAGGATTTCTTATCTTTTTAAAATTATAATATTGAATTAAAATTTAGCATCCAATGGAGGAACAACTTGCTTCTTACGTGATACAACACCAGGCAAACTAGCCTTGTTGTCTGAAACTTTAGTATTAAGTG
This sequence comes from Companilactobacillus kimchii DSM 13961 = JCM 10707, assembly GCF_001435445.1. GTDB lineage: Bacteria > Bacillota > Bacilli > Lactobacillales > Lactobacillaceae > Companilactobacillus > Companilactobacillus kimchii. The sequence continues at coordinate 267,862 of NZ_AZDH01000017.1, forward strand.
CCTCTTCAAATGTCTTAACAGCACTATCGTCACCGATAATAATACCAGTTGTGTCACTTGTTAGAATATTTGTAATTAGTAATACGAACAGGTTGTAGCCTTTGTCAGCACTTTCAGCTTTAATGTCTTTAACAAAGTCAGCTTCACGCTTGAGAGTATCATCGATATCAACAGTATTAACTTGAGCAATACGTACACTATTACCCTTCATATCAAAGCTCTTAGCATCCATATCAATTAATTCTTGTGTTGATTTGCTGTCAAGATTTGTACCAGCTTTCAACATTTCAAGACCATATGCTTCGTAGTCGATACCAGCTGTCTTAGCTAGGCTCTTCAAAGCAGCTCTATCTTCATCAGTTGTTGTAGGTGATTTCAATAGTAGAGTATCAGAAATGATTGATGAAGCCATCAATGCAGCAATTTTAGCAGGAACTTCGACATCATTTTCATTGTACATCTTCCAGATGATTGTACTTACACAGCCAAGTGGTTCTGCACGGTAATATAGAGGCAATTTTGTTTCGAAGTTAGCAATTCTATGATGGTCCACAACATGTGTAATTTGAACATCATCGATGTCAGGTACACTTTGTTGTTTTTCATTATGATCAACTAACATAACTTTTTTAACTTCACCATCGATAGCTGAAATGATACGTGGGTACTTAGCATCGAAATGATTATAAACAAATTTTGTTTCCAAGTTAGGTTCACCCAAAGCAACGGCTTCAGTATTGTATCCTAATTGATTTTGTAAATATGAATAAGCAACAGCTGCTGAAACTGCATCTGTATCAGGATTTCTGTGTCCAAAAACTAATTCTTTTTCTTTTGGCATGAATTGTGCGCCCCTTTTTAATATTTATCTTGAAGACTTAAGACGATCAACATAGCTCATCTTATCTAAGAAATTATCCCATTCATTGAGGAAATCTTCAATTCTTGGAATCTTCTCTTTATCCTCTCGATATACAAATGATAAATCACTTGTTATGGCTGGTTCAAGTGGTGTTTGATAAAGTTTAAACATTGACTGATGTGCAATACAAAAACTCAATGGTAAAACCGTATAAACATCTGATGACTCCTGTGCAAATTTCAATAATTGATAAGGTGCTGAGAATCGAGCAATCACTTTAGGAAAATCAACTAAAGCATCCCGATATCTCTCACTAATCAATTCATAAAAATAGTAACTCTTCAAATAAGTAGCCCAAGGTTTGGCTGTGGCATCCTTATAACTGACACTTTTCTTTTTATTAATCTTTTCATCATTGTGAACCAACATAATATTATCGCTCATAATCTTCTTAGAACGATAAATTTTCCAGCTCTTAATACTTTTATCTGGTAAATACATAATGGCTAGATCAATTTTATTATTTTGAATATTATCCCAAAGTTCTTTACGAGTTAATAAATTCAAATCAATAACAACATTAGGATTAACTCGATTGTACTCGACGATAAAATCTTCAATTACAACTGACTCAGCGGTCGACAAAAGTCCAATACTAATTGTTCCAGATCTCTCCGAAGACTCTTGCTGAATTTGATCAGTTACATCATTGATCAAGTCAAACATCTGATGCGTTGACTTTAAAAGTAAAGTACCTGCATCGGTTAGATAAATCTTCTTACCGATACTATAAAACAATGGTGCACCAACAACTCTTTCAATCTTTTTAATCTGTTGTGTCAATGCAGGCTGTGTGATTCCCAACAATTGAGCGGTTTTTGTATAACTCATATTCTTAGTTAATTCATCAAAATAATTCAATGCTTTAGAACTAAAAACACGTCTCGATTTCTCATCTAGCAATAAGAAGATCCTCCTAGTTTGTGGAAGTAAAAAATAATGTAATCAATAAGATAATAATACTATATAAATTGAAAATCTGTTATTCATATTACTCATTTTCTAACATTTTTTTCACAAATCTGAGTGGGGTACCATCCGTCTCTGGATCCATTATAAAGGAACCATTGGAATAACGGTCAGCATTTTGATGCATTGATGGATCGATTTCAATTTCCTTATTTGAATCCGTTACAATCGATAATTGTATATCGTTACTGATGTTTGTTACTAAACAAATACGATGTGGTTGACGTTTCAACTCTCTGAGAGTTAGAACACCACGACGAGCACGACTAGTTACGGGTATTTCAGACAGTTTCATTTGCTTGTAAGATCCACGTTGCGTCAAGACTGCAATCTTATCATTGTCGTTAGTAGCTAAGAAATAACCAGCCAACTGATCATCGTCCTTCAAACTGACAAATTTAACACCCATAGCTTTTCCGCTAACAACTGGTACTTCCTCAATTGGAAAGGCTGAAGCATATGAATGTTCTGTAAAGACGTAAACCAATTTCTTAGAATCATTTGGTACATAATAGACATCCATTACTCGTGAAGTATCAGCCTTCAACTTACAATACTTAGAAGCTCTAGATTTGTAAGTTCTTCCTGGCAATAAGTCACTAAATGCTACTTGCTTGATATAGTTTTCATTGGTTCCTATCAAGAAGTTACCAGTTTCTTCTTCCAGTTTCTTGAAAACAAAAGCCTTAAGAATTGATTCATCCGTATCCAATCCAATTTCTTGGGAAAGATGTGATCCGGTATCCTTCCAACGACTATCCTCAATTTCAAAGATTTGACGATAAATCAAATTACCCTTGTCAGTGAAAATAAAGACGTGATCCAATGTATTAACGTTTTCATCAATAATTGGATAATCTTCATTCTTCAGACCATTATCACCAGCATCAGAAGCTTGATAAGAACGTAAACTGCTTCGTTTAACATAACCATCATGACTAACCAATAAACGAACATCTTCACTGGCAACCATAACTTTTGTATCGACTTCTATCTCGGCAACTTTAGCTTCAATTTTAGTACGACGCTTATCGGCATAAGTATCTCGTACCTGTGTCAATTCTTTTTTGATTAATGTCATCAAAGTAGTGTGATTATCAATAATTCCATTCAAATGGTCAATTTGCTTGTGAAGTTCTGCATCTTCTTTTTCCAACTCTGTTACATCGGTATTAGTTAAACGATATAGCTGCAAGGAAACGATAGCTTCAGCTTGTTCATCACTAAACTTATAACTCTCAATTAAGTTATTCTTAGCATCAGATTTATTCTTGCTTGAACGAATGGTTTTAATAACCTTGTCCAAAATTGATAAAGCCTTGATCAGACCTTCAACAATATGAAGACGTTTCTTAGCCTTGTTTAAGTCAAATCTACTACGACGTAAGACGACGTCTTCTTGATGTTTAATATATTCCTTCAGGATTTGAATCAAACCGACCTGTTGAGGACGCATGTCAGCAATGGCAACCATATTAAAATTGTATGAAACTTGCAAATCAGTATTCTTAAACAAATAATTCAAGATACCATTGGCGTCAACATCACGCTTTAATTCAACAACAATTGACAATCCTTGACGGTCACTCTCATCACGTACTTCTGCAATTCCTTCAACCTTTTTAAGAACACGGATTTCGTCCATTTTCTTAACCAGTTGAGCCTTATTAACTTCGTATGGAATTTCAGTAATAACAATTTGAGACTTATGTCCACGAATCTCTTGAATTGAAGTCTTGGAACGAATGTAGACACGTCCACGGCCATTGGTATAAGCATCTTTAATTCCTTGTTTACCTTGTAAAATACCACCAGTTGGAAAATCTGGACCCTTAACGATCTTCATCAGCTCATCCAAAGTAATGTCAGGATTATCGATCATTTTGATTGTGGCATCAATAACCTCACCTAAATTATGAGGTGGAATTTCTGTGGCATAACCAGCTGAAATTCCGGTGGCACCGTTAACTAATAAATTAGGGAAACGAGCTGGTAAAACCTTAGGTTCTTTTTCGGTATCATCAAAGTTCCATTCTTCATCAACAGTATCTTTGTTAATATCACGCAACATTTCAGTTGAAATCTTGCTTAAACGTGCTTCAGTATAACGCATAGCAGCTGGTGGATCACCATCCATTGAACCATTGTTACCATGCATTTCAATTAAGGGATTACGCAATTTCCAATCTTGAGACAAACGAACCATCGCCTCATAAATTGAAGAATCACCATGGGGATGAAAATTACCCATGACGTTACCAACACCCTTGGCTGACTTACGAAAACCTTTATCATAAGTATTACCATCCAAGAACATTGAATAAAGAATTCTTCGCTGAACGGGTTTCAAGCCGTCACGAATATCTGGTAATGCTCTTTCTTGAATAATTGATTTTGAATATCTCGCAAATCGATCTCCCATGATTTTTTCGAGCGAGATATCTTGAATTTTAGGAGAATTTTCAGTCACTATATATCACCTATTCCTTATTCAATAAATCGTCAACGAGTTTACTATCAATTGGATCAGTATCTTCATCAACTTTTTCCAAGATATTGTCGCCTTCTTCAGTTCCATTGAAACGAACATTATCTTCGATCCAGTCACGTCTAGGCTTAACTTTATCACCCATCAAAGTTGTTACACGACGCTCCGCCAAAGCAGCATCATCGATATTAACTCTGATTAGAATACGATTTGTTGGATCCATTGTTGTTTTCCAAAGTTGATCGGCATTCATTTCACCTAAGCCTTTGAAACGCTGCAATTCATAACCTTTACCCATCTTTTCGATGTCCTTTTGAAGTTCATCTGGAGTCCAGGCATATTCAATCTTAGTCTTAGCACCTTTACCCTTTTGAAGCTTGTAAAGTGGTGACAAAGCAATATAAACATGTCCAGATTCAACTAAGGGGCGCATATAACGGTAGAAGAAAGTCAATAACAAGATCTGAATATGGGAGCCATCATCATCGGCATCAGTCATGATAATAACTTTGTCATAATTACGATCTTCCAATTTAAAATCAGCACCAACACCGGCACCGATTGTATAAATCATAGTATTGATTTCTTCGTTTTTATAAATATCTTCCAATTTGGCTTTTTGAGTATTTAAAACTTTACCACGCAAAGGCAAGATGGCTTGGAACTTACGGTCTCGTCCTTGTTTTGCGGAACCACCGGCTGAATCACCCTCGACAAGGAATAATTCATTCTTATCAGGATTCTTAGATTGAGCAGGAGTTAGTTTACCAGAAAGCAGACCATCGGTCTTCTTATTCTTTTTACCACTACGAGTACTCTCACGAGCCTTACGTGCAGCATCACGAGCTTCCCGGGCCTTCAAAGCCTTTTTGACTAACATTTGAGCCTGTTCACCATTTTCCAATAGATAAAAGCTCATTTGTTCATAAACTAATTGGTCAACAGCCGATCTAGCTTGAGGAGTTCCCAACTTACCCTTTGTCTGACCTTCGAATTGTAGAATTTCTTCAGGAATTCGAACAGAAATGATAGCTGATAGACCTTCACGAACATCGCTACCTTCTAAGTTCTTGCTGTTTTCTTTTAATAATCCTACCTTACGAGCATAGTCATTAAAGGCTTTAGTCAAACCAGACTTCATTCCGGCTTCATGTGTCCCACCATCGGCAGTACGTACGTTATTAACAAACGAGATGATGTTCTCCGAATAACCGTCATTGTATTGACCAGAAAATTCGATTTCAATATCAGAGTTAGTACCCTCAACATAGAAAATTCCGCCTAAAGCATCTTTTCCTTCGTTCAAGTACTTTACAAATGATTGGATTCCATCTTCGTAATGAAAAATATCTTGTTTTTCTTCTTCACCACGTTTATCAGTGATAGTAAATTTAACACCCTTTAGTAGAAAAGCTGATTCTCTTAATCTTTCAGCTAACGTATCGTAGTTAAATTTAGTAGTTTGAAAAATAGTAGCATCCGGTTTAAAACTAATGGTTGTTCCACTATCTTCTTTGGTAGTACCAGTCTTCTTCAAAGTTCCAACTGGATGACCGCCATTTTCAAAGCGTTCTTCATAAACTTTATGATCACGAACAACTCGAACAGTCATCCATTCTGATAAAGCATTAACAACTGAAGAACCAACACCGTGCAGTCCACCAGACGTCTTGTAACTATTTTCTGAGAACTTACCACCGGCATGTAGAACCGTCAAAATTACTTCAATGGTTGGCTTACCACTAGCGTGCATCCCTGTTGGCATTCCACGTCCATGATCAACAACAGTAATACTACTGTCTTCATTGATAGTAACGTTGATTTCTTTACCAAATCCTGATAGAGCTTCATCGACTGCATTATCGACAATTTCATATACCAAGTGATGTAATCCACGTGAATCAGTGGAACCAATGTACATACCTGGTCTTTTTCGTACAGCTTCTAATCCTTCAAGGATTTGAATTGACGAATCATCATAAGATGATTTTGGCATTTATATCATTCCTTTTCATTTACTACGTAGTGCAATATTTCAATATTATAACACTATTACCTTAACACGAATATATGTTCGTACATAAGAAATCTTTTAATTTCTAACAAAATAGTGGATAATGTCTAGGTTGGTATTTATAATTCTCTAATAAAAGCACCATAGAAATACAATATACCAAAAAATAAAGCTAAGAGAGTGATTTTTTGATGAAACTTCTCATTTGTGCAATATTAGCCTATCTAATTGGCTCATTTCCAACCGCCTATATCGTTGGAAAAGTTTTCTTTCATAAAAATATTTTTGATTACGGTAGTGGAAACGTAGGAACTACCAATGCTTACCGTGTTTTTGGCAAATTTGCTGGAACAGTCGTCCTAGTTATCGATATTTTAAAGGGAACTTTAGGTGCATTGATGCCAGTCTTCTTTAATCTCGATCGTCACTGGATTTTATTTATCGGTATTTTCGCCGTTATTGGGCATTGTTTCTCTATTTTCCTTAAATTCCGTGGTGGAAAGGCTGTCGCAACCAGTGCAGGAATTCTACTGGCTTACAATCCTTTACTATTTGTCATTTGTTTTGCTTTCCTTGCCACAATAGTTTATACAACAAGCATGGTTAGTGTAGCCAGTTTAACTACAATTCTATTCTTTACGATTGCTACTCTATTCCTTCACGATTGGATTTTAACTACCGTTGCCGCTATTATTACTGTTATTATTTATGTACGTCATATTCCAAATATCAAGCGACTACTCAAAGGAAAAGAAAATTTAGTTCCAATTGGTTTGAGATATAAGAAACAACAAAGGAAACAACAAAAATAATTACCGCTTAAAAAACGACCATTTAATTGGCCGTTTTTTTCTTTTATTTTCTTTAAATTAAGCCTCAAAAGCCCTAGTTACTGATAAAATATGATTAAAGTGATTAGCACCGTTTAGGGGGAACATGACAATGGATAAAAAATATCCTAGTAGATCCGAATATCGTCGTTCAAATGGTCTTAAAAAATCTTTCTATCAAAGATGGTGGTTCTGGATCATAATTATTCTTTTAATTGTTGGCGGAAGCGCTGGCGGTTATTATTTATATTCTCATTCCCAGGAAAAAAATACCTCGAATGTTCAAAAGAAAACTACTACTTCAAAAGCTAAACCCAAAAAGAAGAAAAAATCAGTAACCTCTTCGGGGATAACTTTAAAACAGTACAATAGCATTTATATCAGTGACAAGGACGGTCTATCTTTAGATATTTTAACGAAATTCTTCGGTAAGTCTAAAACTAGCACTGTAAGTAAGGTAAATGATAAACAGACTAATATGGAAACATGGTCTAAAATTGCTAATGGTACTAAGGGTTCCAAACTGGTCGTACAATTTTACAATGATCACGCCATTGAAAAAACTATCTCCGGACTTACAGTTAATCGAAATTCGAAGATCACTCTAGCTGATTATGCAAAGATCGATAATGATCAAACAACTGATCAAGTTACTCAAACACTTGGCAAACCCAATTATTATTCTGAAACGAATGTCGATGGTACTACAAATACAACATATAAATATACAACTGGATTAGATGGCGAAGATGGTGCTAACTGCACGATCAATTTCACTAATGGTAATGTTAGTGGTAAAAGTCAAACCGGATTAAAATAATGATTGAAGAAGTAGATCACTGTATATTGCCTTCACTAAGTCATACAATATTCTTATAAAGATAACGTAGGGGGATGTTTAAATCTTGAAAGTTACTAAATTAGTTATTGGCATACTTATGATTGTCTTATCTCTATTCATTTTTTTCGAAAGCATGGCTGCCGGATTTGTTAATACAGTTTAGAACAAAGGAAATACTAGTGGGTCTGCCGGAGTTATAATGGCAATCGGCTTTCTTGCTACAGGAATTGTATACATCGTTACTAGAAAGAAAAGCGGCCTTGGTGGGGATATAGCAAATGCAATTATCTTAGGACTATTTGGAATCGTTGGTCTAGCAAATTCTGATAAAGTATATCAGGATTTATTAGTTTGGATCATACTTGGGTTTATTATTGGATTTGGCTTCTTGATATGGCATATTATTACCAATAAAATCAACAATAATAGTAATATGAAAAATCAAACTCAAGCTAGTAATTATTCTTCTAATCAAGAATTTAATTCCATGCCTACTAGATCTCAATATCGTCAAAGACGTAATCATAAATAAAAAAACAATTTAAAGAGCATCCTTGAGTAAAGTAATTTCTTTATTCAGGATGCTTTTTATTTAGATTGAAATTGTAATTTTTAATCCTTTTATCAAATAAATTACATAAAAAAGCTCTAATCCCATTTGAGGTATTAGAGCTTTAAATTTTATTTAACCGATATACTGAAATATGCTTCGAACTGTTCATTAGGTGCTAAACGGTTAATACCGTATTTAGTCTTTAATTGATTGTCACTATCATTTTTATCAGCAATCCCCCACCAGGGTTCGATACACATAAAATTGCCTTCTGTGGGATATGAGGACCACATACCAAAGAATTTAGCGTTACCTGTATCTAGGATGACCTGACGTTCACTCTTATCACTTGAAATTGTCACTTGTGTGGGTTCATTCAAGCGATAAACGATTGCATCATTAACAAAAGCTTCATGACTCAATGGGAAATCTTGATTATCAACTTTCTTTTCGTTGTTAAGATCAATATTTCCTGTTTCTCCATTAATTGGAATCAAAGTTCTGGATTCTTTGGGATCAACTTTGACAGTAAAGTCTTCATAATTAAGTCCCTTTTCAAAAGGCACTGAGAATCCAGGATGTGCACCAATTGAGAAGTACATATCTTCTGATTCTTCCAAACTATCAACTAAGTAGGAAATTTGAAGTGTTCCCTTAACTAATTGATAAACAATTCTTAACTTAAAGTGATATGGGTATTTTTCTAAACTGGCTTCACTTGTTGTTAAACTCAAAACCAATTTAGAATCTGACTGAGAATCAAGTGCAAATTCTTGATCTCTGGCGAATCCGTGTTGTGTCATTTGATACTCTTTATCATCAACATAATAATGATTATCTTTTAAGCGACCAACAATTGGGAACAATACTGGAGCATGTCTTCCCCAAACATTAGGGTTAGCTTGCCACATGAATTCTACCCCTTTAGTATTCTTGACACTGATTACCTCAGCACCTAGAGACTCCACCTTAACTGTTAAAAAGTCATTTTTTAATTGATAGACTGTCATAATTGCCCCCTATAGAATGTAACGTGAAAGATCTTGATCGCTGGCAATCTTACCAACTTGTTCACGAACATATTCACGTGTAATAGTAATATCTCCCATTTGCATGTCAGGACCTTCATAGAGAATATCAGCTAGAATCTTCTCTAATACAGTTGAAAGTCTTCTTGCACCGATGTTTTGATTACTATTATTTAACTCAAAAGCAATTTTTGCAATTTCTTCAACTGATTCTTTAGTAAATGTTAAATGTATTCCATCAGCTCTTGTAAGCGCAACATATTGTTTCGTTAAAGCATTATCCGGTTTAGTCAAAATTTGAATGAAGTCATCTTCAGTCAAGTCTTGTAACTCAACACGAATTGGGAAACGTCCTTGCAACTCGGCAATCAAATCACTTGGCTTACTTTCGGCAAATGCACCACTGGCAATAAAGAGAATATGATCAGTATCTACTGGACCATATTTAGTATTGATTCTTGAACCTTCAACGATAGGCAAAATATCACGTTGAACACCTTCACGAGAAACCTCACCAGATGTCTTTTTATCTCCAGCAGCAATTTTATCAAACTCATCAATAAAGATAATTCCGTTATTTTGAGTTCTTTCAATAGCTTTTTGATAAATCTCATCATGATCAATACGCTTTTGAGACTCTTGTTGAATCAATAACTCACGTGCTTCTCTAACAGGCAATGTTCTTGTAATAGTCTTCTTAGGCATCAATGAATCCATCATGCCACTCATATCAAGGCCCATTTGTCCCATTTGATCATCCATAGGACCAACTTTTTTAGACTCTTCAACTTTGATAGTTACTTCTTCATCTTCAAGTAAACCTTTATCCAATTGTTCTTTAACTGACAAACGTTGATCACGAATATCGTCTGTAACTTCAGCGTTAGCATCAGGATCTTCGTCAACTGTATCAGCATTATTAAAGATATTGCCTAAAGCCTGACCTCCACCATTTTGCATGTTGTTAAGCATGCTCATGAAGTCATTGTTATTTTGCTTTTGTTCCTTCTTAACACCAGGAGCTAACAATTTAACCAATTTCTTATCTACATCGCGACGAACTTCTGGTCTGATGTCATCAATCTTTTCCTTTTCAACCATTGAAACGGCAACACTAACTAAGTCACGAACCATCGATTCAACATCACGACCAACATAACCAACTTCAGTAAACTTAGTAGCTTCTACTTTAACAAAGGGAGCATTAACAATTTTAGCTAATCTACGGGCAATTTCAGTTTTACCAACACCTGTAGGTCCAATCATCATTAAGTTCTTGGGTGTGATTTCTTGTTGTAACTTTTCAGGTACTTGCATACGACGGTAACGATTATATAAAGCAATCGCTACGGCCTTTTTAGCATCAGTTTGACCAATAATATAGTTATCCAATTGAGCAACAATTTGTTTTGGTGTCAATACTTCTGTCATTTATTAATCCTCACTCTAATTAAAATTTATCTGAAATAATATTTTCATTGGTAAAGATATCGATTGAAGAAGCAATCTTGATGGCTTCGACAGCCATTTCTTGGGCGTCCATATCTTTAGCATGACGTTGCATAGCGATGGCAGCTGCTTGAGCAAAGTTACCACCTGAACCAATTGCTACAACATCTTCATCTGGTTCAATAACTTCACCACTACCAGAAATTAAAAGAAGATTATCTTTATCCATAGCAATTAACATAGCTTCAAGTTTCTGTAAAGTTGGATCTTTACGCCAATCTTGTGCCAATTCAACTGCGGCACGTTTTAGATTACCTGAATAGGCCTTTAATTTCTTTTCTAACCAATCTTGAAGTGTAATAGCGTCTGCTACACCACCAGCAAATCCAATGACAACTTGATCATCAAAAATGCGTCTTACTTTATGGGCTGAGCCCTTCATAATATATTTTTCACCTAATGTAACTTGGCCATCACCGGCAATTGCAGTGTGTCCATCATGTTTTACAGCAACTATTGTAGTCATTTATTTACCTTCTATCTTGGAAAATATTTTTTATAATCTTTTTGCAAATGTTCCATTGTCACGTGCGTATATATCTGCGTCGTCGACAAACTGGCATGTCCCAATAATTCTTGGACAGTTCTTAAATCAGCACCATGTTCCAGCATATGTGTAGCAAAAGTATGACGAATCATGTGCGGATGAATATCAGCTGTTAAGCTAGTTTTCTTGATAATTTGATTCAAGATATACTCAATTCCTCTACTTGTCAAACCTTTACCACGACTATTTACAAAAACGTATTGGTGGTCCTGATGATTCTTTTGCATCAATTCTTTGCGACCATCATTGAAGTATTTCTCTAACGCACTTTTGGCATAACTTCCAAAGGGAACGTAACGATCCTTATCCCCTTTACCATGTATCAAAACAATATTGTTAGCAAAGTCAAGCTGGTCTAATACTAGATTAGCACATTCACTCACACGCATGCCAGTGGCATAGAGCAATTCTAACAAAGCTGAATTTCTCTGGGATAACGGTTCATCCCCTTTGACCGCACTAAACAATTCTTCCATTTCTTTTTCATAAAAGAATCGCGGCAACTTGCGTCCCTTATGACGTATCTGTACTAAATCAAATGGATTTTGTTTAATGAACTTATTTCTTACCAAGAAGTTATAAAACGAGCGTAAGGCTGAGATCCTTCGTGCCACGGTATCGGTAGCATAGTTCTCCTCATCTAAGTACGTCAGGTAGGTTTCAACATCAACTCGGCCAATTTTAGTGAATCCAGTAAAACCACCATTTTTAGACAAAAAAGAAACAAAATTATCTATATCTTCTAAATAAGATTTTTTTGTTTCTTTTGAGTAATGATGATTAACCATTAAATTATCAACAAATTTATCGATTAATTCTTGTTCTATCATTTATTTTTGGATGTCCTCTTCATAATCACCGTTTGGACAGAGTATTTGACGACCACCCTTAACCTTCTTTTCGACTAAGTAATGACCATCCTTTGGACAATCACGTCCAACTGGTTTATCCCATGAAACAAAGTCACAGTCTGGATATCTTGAACAACCGTAGAAAATACGATTCTTCTTAGACTTTCTTTCGATAACTTGTCCCTTCTTACACTTAGGACAAACTACCCCGATTTCCTTAACGATTGGCTTAGTATTACGACAATCTGGGAAACGTGAACAAGCATAGAATTTACCATAGCGTCCCATCTTAATTACCATTGGAGCACCACAGATATCACAATCCATACCTGCTGGTTCATCTTTAATTTGAACTTTTTCAATCTTATCTTCAGCGGATTCAAGCTCTTTAGCGAATGGTTTATAGTAACGATCAACTACCTTAACCCAATCTTCTTTACCCTCTTCGATATTATCTAATTCATCTTCCAAATTGGCAGTGAAGTCGATATTAACGATATCAGGGAAATAACTTTGAATTAAATTGTCAACGATCTCACCAAGTTCAGTTGGTTCAAAACTCTTACCATTCAATTTAACGTAATAACGTCTCTGAATTGTATCAATAGTTGGAGCATAGGTTGAAGGACGACCTACACCGTTCTCTTCCAAAGCCTTAACTAGTGAGGCTTCTGTAAATCTTGCAGGTGGTTGTGTAAAGTGTTGAGCTGGATCATTGGATTGCAACTTAGCTTTGTCACCTTCAGAAATTTCTGGCAAGATGTTATCTTTCTTACTGTTTTCAGATGTACTTTGATAGACCTTACGATATCCTTCAAACTTCATCTTAGAACCATTAGCTCTAAACATAACGCCATTTTGAGAAAGATCAACTGTCATAGTATCAAAAACGGCTGGTGTCATTTGACTGGCAACGAATCTTGACCAAATCAAGTCATACAAGCGATATTGATCACGACTAAGAACGTCTTTCAAGGACTTAGGTGTTCTCATAGTAGATGAAGGACGAATAGCCTCATGGGCATCTTGAGCCCCTTCTTGGTTTTTATCCTTACGTTCTTTAACAGCTGCAAATGGTTCGCCATATTCTTCATGAATAAACTTCGAAGCTTCTGCTTCAGCAACCTTAGAAATACGCTTAGAATCGGTACGCATATAAGTAATTAAACCTACTGTACCTTCCTTACGTCCCAAATTGATTCCTTCATACAATTGTTGAGCAATCATCATGGTCTTTCTAGTCTTAAAGTTTAGACGCTTATTAGCTTCCTGTTGTAGCGAACTAGTTGTGAATGGAGCGGCAGGGAATCTCTTACGTTCCTTTTTAGTAACCTTATCAATTTCAAAGTCGTTTTTCTTGTCGACACGACCTAATACTTCTTGAACTTGATCATTATTCTTTAATTCAGCTTTCTTTCCATCTAATCCATAGAAATTAGCTTTGAATTTATCCTTACCATGTTTAAATGTTGATTCGATTGTCCAATATTCTTGCGGAACAAAGCTCTTGATTTCATTTTCTTTTTCAATTACAAGCTTCAAGGCAATCGACTGAACACGTCCAGCACTCAAACCTTTTTTAACTTTAGCCCAAAGAATTGGGGAAATTGAATAACCTACTAGTCGATCCAATACACGTCTGGCCTGTTGAGCATCAACCAGATTCATGTCAATTGATCTTGGAGTTTTAAATGCTTGTTTAACTTTATCTTTTGTAATTTCATTGAAGACGACACGGTTCTTACCATCATCTTCTAATCCTAATAAGTGGGAAACATGCCAAGCAATAGCTTCACCTTCACGATCCGGATCGGCTGCCAGATAAACTCGCTTAGCTTTCTTTGCTTCCTTCTTTAAATCTTTAATAACTGGACCCTTACCACGAATAGAAATGTACTTTGGTTCATAGTTATGTTCAATATCGACACCCATTTGACTCTTAGGTAAATCACGAACGTGACCTAAACTAGCAACTACGTGATAATTACGTCCCAAATACTTCTCAATTGTTTTTGCTTTTGATGGCGATTCAACAATCACCAAATTCTTTTGTGTTGATGGCACGCAAAGTGCTCCTTTCCAAAATGAATCAATTAAAACTGTTCAATATATTAATCACAGAATTTTATTTTGTCAATTCAAAAGATAAATTTATCTCCTGAATATAGTCTATAAATCATTGAAATTAATCAAAGGAATGGCACCTTCCTCAATCAATTTATTACAGCCAGCCGAAAGGTTAACATCGATTCTACCAGGAATAGCTAAGACATCCCGATTATTATCTAAAGCCAAATCAGCAGTAATTAAAGAGCCACTACGCTTTTTAGCTTCAGTAACAATAACTTTTCGACTGAGACCGGCAATTATCCGGTTTCGTTGAGGAAAATGCCAAGGTTCAATTTTTGTCATTGGTGGATATTCAGTAACAACTAACCCCTTCTCCATAATTTCCGCTTGTAAGTGAAAATTCTCTTTAGGATAAGTTACGTCTAAACCACTACCAATCACAGCAATCGTCTGTCCTTGATTCTTTAACGCGGCCTGATGAGCCCAAGAATCGACCCCTTAGCTAAACCGCTCACAATAGTATAACGATTTACGAGTCGTGGGACAAGACCACTTATACAACGAAAACTATAATCTGATGCTTGCCTAGCACCAACGATTGCGATACATTCAGTTTTAAGTAAAGCAATATTCCCTTCAAAAAACAAGAGTGCAGGCGGATTATAAATCGTTCTTAACAATTCTGGATACTCAAAGTCCAAATAATTTATAGCATTTAATGAACCAATCCTCTGCTTATCAAATAAGAAACGAAAGCGCTGAAATTTATCTAAGCCCCACTCTTGTTTTAATAAATCAAAGGATTCAGTTATTAGGTTAGCACTATTTATAGATTTTTTTATAATTTTTAGCATTATTTGATTCGAAATCATTCCTGTTAAACGACATTTAATCAAAAATTTAGTTAATTCAGTCATAATAAAAACATCACTCCCTTAACTTAAATTACGAAAGTGATGTTCCTATTTTAATACAATTTAGAAATTTTTCTAACAGGTGAAAAACTCAAACGATGAATTTTAGTACGACCATACTCGTCTAAAGCCTTCAAATGCTGTTTCGTACCATAACCATCATTATTTTCAAAGCCAAACTCTGGATAAATCTTGCCATACATTGTCATCAACTTATCACGTGAGACTTTAGCAACAATGCTGGCAGCACCGATACTCAACGATTTGGAGTCGCCCTTAATCAATTTTGTTTGAGGTATATCAACAGGAATAGTCATAGCATCAACTAAGATATGATCAGGTTTCAAATAAAGATTGTTGATTGAATCTCCCATCGTCAATTCTGTTGCGTGATAGATATTCTCTCGATCAATTAAATGAGGACTACCTACCGCTACACTGATATCTATTGCTTGCGCACAAATCAATTTATAAAGCTCATTACGTTTTGCAATCGACAACTTTTTAGAATCATCAACCTCATACAAAGTATTATCTGCCGGCAAAATAACAGCAGCTGTGACAACTGGACCTGCCAACGGACCGCGTCCTACTTCATCAACTCCCGCTACTGCTAAGCCATGATCCCAAAAAGGCTTTTCAAGAAATTCTTTTTTGTGAAATTTCTCAATTAGTTCTTTTTGTTTCAATTGCTTCTTATAATATTGCTCTAATAATTTTTTAATCCCACTACGTTCATCTTGTGAAAATTCATTTAACTGTTCTTTACTTAAATTGGTCTGTTTCAGAATATTTTTTGCTTCGGAAATTGTATATTTACTCTTCATAGAACTCCCCAGGAATATCAAATGTAAGACGCCCTAGTTTCAACTTTCTAACGTCATCGATAATTCGTCTGGAAGCCCGATCATAATCATCCTTATAGCCAAATTTTTTCGTCAAATTCATCAACACTTCTGGCGTTGTATGATTAAAAATATCGGACTTATCTAATTTGTAACTTTCGAGCAATTGATCCATATAGTGAGTTTCCATGAAATTAAGCGCATAAATAGCCACATCATCGGGTGCATAAATTTTATCCTTAATTGCACCTGACAAGGCTAACTTCATCCCTACTTTAGGATCATCGATCTTAGGCCACAAAATACCTGGAGTATCTAGTAAATCAATTCCAATATTAGTTTTTAACCAATTTTGATTTTTAGTTACACCGGGTTTATTACCTGTAATAGCCACATTTTTTCCGACAAAACGATTCAAAATAGTCGACTTACCAACATTAGGAATCCCAATGCACATTGCCTTGATTCGGTAGTTTTGTACACCATTACGCTCGTAACGATCAATTTTATCAGATAATTCCGAACGAATTAGACTCTTGATTTTACCCAGACCCTTATTGTGCTTGGCATCTAATTCAATCGACTTAGTACCCTCTTGCTCAAAGTTTAGTTTCCAGTCGGCTGTGACTTTAGGGTCTGCCAAATCAGACTTATTGAGAATAATAATATGTTTCTTCTGGTCAATTATTTGTTCCAAAACGGGATTTCTGGATGAAAAAGGTAATCTTGCGTCAACAATTTCAAGTACGATATCGACTAATTTAAGTCGATCTTGCACTTGATTCTTCGCTTTGTTCATATGCCCTGGATACCATTGTAATGCCATTGTCTTCACCTATTTTCTATCTATTTCTTGATACTTTTGATATACCTCATCAAAAATTGACATACTGGGTAAATAACCTGCATTCAATTCTAAATAATCTGAGATTTTTTGATAATTCTCCTCATGTTTAGGAAAAGATTGATCATGAAATGCGTTATTTGCAAATTCTGCATCTGGTTCAACACTATCAGCGTTTCTTAGTGTCATCAAAAATTCATAAAAACTTCTTCGCATCTTTGCTCCCTTCTATTGATTGTCGGTGATCTTTGTATTCATTACCTCAAACGATAATTTATCATGCTTTAAATCAATATTCTTTGCACGAATACCATATCCCTCTTTGGTAGTAAACTTAGTAAATTTCAACAACATTGTCTTGTCTTTGCCGTTAATGCTTACCCAATCAGGGGTCTTAAAACTATTCTTAATATAATTCATTACAAAGGAAATTGGCAACGATAAGTCCCCAATCTTCATTTCTTTAGCTTTTAAGAGCACATCCCCATTAGTCTTAGCATATGGTTGCATCAAAATTGTAAAGTGAATTTTAGCCCCCAAGAACTTAATTGCACCTGACAATTCAGCATCCTTTTTTAAAACTAATTGATATTCAGTTTTACCATTATTCAAAGTATTTTTTAAATAGTATTGGGCCATTTTGTTGGCCTCACGTTTATTCATATTAACAGTAAAAACTTTATCATCATTATTGATCTTAGAACTAACTTGGTAGTTCTCTGTTGGAGAACTTAAGACTTTAGTACCTAAATAACCAAAACCTACTACTAAAATTGCTACTAAAGCAATAAATGCATATTTCCAATAATTCTTATTCTTCATAATTATTTAAAAAGCCACTCCTTTTTCGTAACGCTAACTTCGTCGAACACTTTTTGAGTCATCATATCGTAACCAGTCCCATTGGGATGGAAGTGATCCTTCTTATAGAGATAAGGATTAGTTCCTGTCTTTTTAACTTTATTATCGATAGTCTTATTTTGATATAGATTATTGATATCAATGAAATAAGTTTTATTAAATCCACTAGCTACTTTGGCAGATGCTTTGTTCCAGTTAATGAATGCTATTTTAGCATTTTTTACATTCGATAAATAGATACTAAAAGGATTATAAATACCTATTAGATAAATTGGGGCTGTATCATTATAATTTCTCAAATCAGTCAATAATTGTTTTAATCTTTTGTCGAATTTAACCTGTTCATCGGCAATGTCGCCTGCTGTCAGATCAATTCCTTTGCGTTGTAAAAGATGCATGAAGTCATTACCACCAACTGTTACAGTGATAATATCAGCTTTAGGCAAGTCTTGATGCATCTTCTTATCAGACTTGATACGCGCCATGATTTGATTACTTGTATCGCCAGAAACACCATAATTATGTGACTGTGTAGGAACATTGAACTTTGTTTGCACTTTAGATTGCAAACGGGTTACATAGCCACCGCCTGCTTTAGAAGAATCTCCGACTCCTTGCGTCAGTGAATCCCCTACTGCAACAATACTGATTTGTTTCTTTTTAGGAATAACTTTTTTCTTCGGTTTAACTAATTTCTTAGTTGTTTTAGTTACTTGATTAGTAGACTGTTCACTTTGCTTATTGTTAGTGAAATAATATGCTCCACCGCCAACAACTACCAATATTAAAATTACAATTATGATCCAAATACTTTTTTTCTTCATTAATTAATCCATCTTTCAAAAAAAAGCTGATGCATTCATCAGCTTTTACTCTGTATAAAATTCAATTGCAAAGGCACCAGAACCAGCATGTGTGGCAATAACTGGACTTGTTACTCTTATAAGTAATGGTACATCGGGAATAATCTCTTCCAGCTTAGCCTTTAACTCATTAACATAGTCCATCTTGTCAACATAGGAAATTCCTACAGCTTTGATGTTCTTTAAGCCTTTAATTTCTTCCATTACATTATTCATGTATTTTTCAATTGTCTTACGACCACGACCACGTTTAACAATATCCAGGCTATTATTCTTTACTGTTAGAACTAAATTAATATTCAATAAGGTTGAAAGTGTTCCAGCAAATCTGCTCAAACGACCTCCACGTAGAATATTTTCAATGCTTGTCACACCCATATAGAGATAAGTATGTGCACGAAGCTCATCTAAGGCCTGTTTAATTTCCTCAACAGATTTACCTTCTTGGGCCATTTGAGCAGCTCTAATTACTTGGAAGCCCTGGGCACGATCTGTAAATTCTGTATCAATGACTTCCATATTGCGATCGACCATATCTTCTACTTGTCTAGCCGCATTAATAGTACCACTAATAGATGGTGTCATAATCAAGGCCAAGATATCCGTATAGTCATCAGGAACCTTATCAATAACGTCCATAAAAGTTCCAATTGATGGTTGAGATGTCTTAGGCAAATCCTTTGAAGAATCCATTTCTTCAACGAACTTTTCGCGCGTGATATTAACGCCATCAACATAAGTTTTTTCGTCAATACTAATTGTCAAAGGAACGACACTAATATTATACTTTTCTATTTCCTCTGGTGTTAACTGTACCGATGAATCGGTAAGGATTTTTACTTTGCTCATTTTATCCCTCTTTCATAGGGTCTTGTTTCCTATTACTTTTAATTATTATAACAAACTTAATAGGGTCTAATGATAAATAACTAATCATTTTACTAAAATAAATATGCCAAATCTTTATTAATTATACAATACCATAACCATATGAAAAGCCTTGTAAGACGTTTATAATAATTAAAGTAAACAGTTCAAATAATTGAGGTTTTAACATGACAAAAAAACACAACTTTTCTAGAGCTTATTTAATCACAGATCAAGTCTTCAGTGCTGTTACTCATGGTATCGGCATTATTTTAGCAATTATTGGTGCTATATTCTTGTTGATCAAAGGATTTCAACAGGGCAAGCCCCTGAATATCACGGCCTATTTTATTTATGCGTTCACTTTGTTCTTCTTATATCTAAGTTCGACTCTGTTCCACAGCCTATACTTTACTAAGGCTAAGGGTGTTTTCCAAATATTTGACCACAGTTCAATTTTCTTGATGATTGCAGGAACTTATACACCTTACTGTTTGATTGCTTTACATTCCACATTTGGAATCGTTATCCTATCATTCATTTGGCTATTAGCCATCGGTGGTATTCTCTACAAAATTTTTAATGTTGGCCGCTTTAAATACTTTGAAACACTGCTCTATGTCCTTATGGGATGGGCTATTATCGTCGCCATGAGACCGCTCTATTATGCAATTGGTGGAACTGGCATTGCACTATTAGTTGCTGGTGGCGTTGCCTTTACATTAGGGGCTTGTCTCTACTTAATGAAAAACATTAGATATATTCACGTGATCTGGCATATTTTTGTTATGATCGGTACAGCTTTGATGTACTTCTCAGTATACTTTTACGTAGTTTAAATTTTGTCCCAAGTCTCGAAGGTATATGGATAGATATTCTTATCATCCATTTGGCCTTCTTTTTTTTCGACTAATTTAAACTTGTTATAGTCGATTGAACACATTTTAGTATCTCCTGTAAATTCATAATCAATCTTAGTCAGATAGAGCCTATCAACATCATCTTGAAATAGTTTAAAAATACCACTTCCACCGATAACCATAACTTCGTCGTCAGATTGTACGTACTTTTTCAAATCAGCTTTATCATTGATTAAAACTACAGAGTCTGGTACTTGGTAATCAGGGTTTTTAGAAATAACAATATTTAGTCTCTTAGGTAAGGGACCATTAGGAAAACTCTCAAAGGTCTTTCGCCCCATAACGATAGGATGATTGATCGTCACATCCTTAAAATGGTGCAAATCATTAGGCAACGACCATGGTAAGTGTCCTTTTTCACCGATGATGTGGTTTCTATCTTCAGCCCAAACAAAACTTATCATTTACAGTTCCTCCTAAACAGCGACTGGTGCCTTGATGGCAGGTTGTGGATTATAGTCGTTCACGATTATATCTGAAGCCTCTATTTCAAAAATACTCTTATCACTCTTAATCTCTAATTGTGGTCCCATAGTCGGTTTACGATTAAGCTGCTCTTTAACTTGATCCAAATGATTCAAGTAAATATGAGCATCCCCTAAAGTATGGATAAATTCTCCCACTTCTAATCCAGTCTCACGTGCAATTAAATGTGTTAAAAGCGCATAACTAGCAATATTGAAAGGTACCCCTAAGAAGAGGTCACCACTTCTTTGATAGAGCTGACAAGACAATTTATTGTCATTCACGTAAAACTGGAACAACGTATGACATGGTGGCAAGGCCATTGTAGGTACGTCTTCTGGATTCCAGGCGCTAACAATTAGTCGACGTGAATCAGGAGTCTTCTTAATTTGATCAATCACATTTGCAATTTGATCGATAAAACCACCATCACGTTTTTGCCAATGACGCCATTGAGCACCATAAACATCCCCTAGATTACCGAATTTTTGAGCAAAAGCATCATCAGTTAAAATAGCCTGATCAAATTTATCCTTTTGAACCTTATATTCTTTAGCAAAATCTGTATCCACTAAACTGCGACGGCCGAAATCACTCATATCAGGTCCGGTATAATCGACACTTTCAATATAGTTCTTAAAAGCCCATTCGTCCCAAATGTGATTGTGATGTTCCAACAGATATTTAATATTGGTATCACCATGCAAGAACCACAATAATTCACTCTTAATCAAACCAAAAGGGATCTTCTTAGTTGTCAAAAGAGGAAATGACTCTTGCAAATTAAAACGCATTTGATAACCAAAGGTACTAATCGTGCCCGTTCCCGTACGATCACTCTTCTTGTGACCTTGATTCAAAACATATTGTAAAAGATCTAGATATTGTTGTTCGTTATGCATTTTCTTCTCCTAGGCAAATTGACTTAAATATTCCCAACGTTCCATCAGTTTTTCTTCTGCTTGGTTCTTTTCATCAAGTTCTCTTTGATAATCCATTAACTTTTCATAACCATTATCTGGATTATTCAATTCATCTTGTAAGGTGGATATTTCAGAATCTAATTTGTCGATCTGAGGTTCTAGTTTTTCGTACTCTTTTTGTTCTGCATAAGTTAATTTCTTCTTAGGCTCGGCCTTTTGTTCCTGTTCTGCTTTTTGCTTAGCTTCAACATGTTTCTGTTCTTTAACTTCATGATGCTTGGCCTGCTTTTTAGCAGTTGCTCTTTCTAGATAAGCTGAATAAGAATCATAGCTTTCTTCAATTTGTCCTTGACCTTCAAAGATCAATAATTTATCAGCAATTTTATCCAAGAAATAACGATCATGGGATACTGCCAAAACAGTCCCCTTAAAACTACTCAAATAATCTTCCAGAATTGTCAAAGTTTCGATATCTAAATTATTAGTTGGTTCATCAAGCAAAAGTACATTTGGTTGATCCATTAGGATAGCTAGTAAGTATAAACGACGTTTTTCACCACCGGACAGTTCACGAACAAAGGCACCTTGCATTTGATGGTCAAATTTAAAAGTATCTAGCATCTGTGAAGCTGACATGTGTTCACCATCAGTATTTCTCACACCTTGGCCAATACTCTCCAAATATCTGATCACACGTTTATCGGGATCCATATCACGCGTGTGTTGTGTGTAGTAGCCAATCTTTACTGTTTGACCAGTCTTTATCTCACCTGAATCCAATGGAATCTGCTTATCAATGGCATTTAAAAAGGTAGTCTTACCAGAACCATTCGAACCAGTTATTCCAATACGGTCGCCACGTGACACTAGATAGCTGAAATCATCTAGAATAACATGTTTAGCAAATTTCAAGTTGGCAGCTTTGATATCAAAAACGTCATTACCCAAACGTTGCTGAGCAATATCGATTGACATTTCTTTTTGAACATCTGGCTTATCTTGAAGATCTTCCTTTAAGTTAGTAAAACGATCTTTTCTAGCTTGTTGTTTAGTTCCACGAGCTTTAACCCCAGCACGCATCCATTTCAATTCTTGTTTGTAGAGTTGTGTCTTGTGATGTTGCTCTGAGGCATAAATATCTTCATTGTCGGCTTTTTGTTGAAGATACTTCTCATAGTTACCGTCGTACTCAGTTATATTACGATTTTCAATTTCAAAAATTCTTGTAGCAACTTCATTCAAGAAATAACGATCATGGGTTACAAATAAAACAGATCCTTTATACTTGCTCAAATACGTCTGTAACCAGTCGATAGCTTCGTAGTCCAAATGGTTAGTTGGCTCATCAAGGATTAAAAGATCCGCTTCAGAAATTAAGGTTTGGGCCAAAGCTACACGTCTTTGTTGACCACCAGATAACTCTGAAATTTTCTTATCTAATTCCGTAATACCCAATTTATTCAAAATTGACTTAACATCTGATTCCATTTGCCAAGCCTCAGATGCATTCATCCGCTCCTGAAGCTTGAAGAATTCATTTTGAATTTTAGTATCAGTCGAATTGGCATTGAATTTAGCCAAAGAGTTCTCATATTGACGAATCAACTGGAACTTTTCGCCACTACCATTAAAAACAGCATCAATAACGGATGAATTATCATCCAAATCTGGTTGCTGCTTCAAGTAGGAAATTTTATAATCCTTGGGCTTATCAACTGTGATCGTATTCAGATCACTATTATTAACGATACCGTCCAAAAGTGTTGTCTTACCGGTACCATTTAGACCCAAGAGACCAATTCGGTCTCCTTCGTTAATTGTAAAAGTAACATCCTTAAAGAGCGTTCTCTCTCCAAAGGATTTTGATGCATTAGTTATATTTAAGGTTTTCAATTAATTTTCACCACTGTAAATAAAAAATTCCTCTACCAATGTAGATAGAGGTATCAAACTTATCAATATTTATTATCACATGTCAGCCGCTGATTGTAAAACCTCTTAGTACTCTTTTAACTGATCCAATGCATAGTATAGCTGTTGAACCCCGCCAAATCTGACCAAAATTTTTTCACGCTCTTCATCGAAATAAACGACGGCTCCAATTTGATTCTTCATACCATCTTCTTGATCAACAATTTTCACCATCGACCCTATTTTTAAATTTCCCATATTAATTCCCTTCAATAAAATACGGAACATAGGTCAAAATTAATCTCAACCAATGTCCCGTATTTTAATTATAATTCTTCTTTATATAAATCATATACCGTATTTTCTGGATCAATTGAAATAAACAAATTGCCACTCTTGCTTGAAATTGTTGAAGTTTGATAAGCATTGTCTAAGCCTTCAGCATCTTTTTGCTTGAATGGGAAGTAAATCTCCATTGGTTCTTTACCTTCGTCATCTTCAAAAACAATGTCACATTTTTCGATATCTTGATACTTAATAATACGGTTGAACATACCATCTGCCAAAGCAGCCGTAGAAACATCAGTATCTTTAATGTAGTCAGCTGCAGGTAAAATCTCAATTCTAAAACGTTTGCATGGGTGAATCTCTTGCATACGTCCACCTGCGATACGTCCATAACTTGTCGTTACACGAGAAATCCAAACATCACTCATTTCCCCATGATTAACTGTCCAAGTATCATCATTTCTGAAGTAGAATTTCAATTCTTTAAAAACATGCTTAGTCATATTACCACCCTTTCAATCATAAAATACTTACTGATTTCATAATAACACAGGGTTATTGATTACTTAACAAATAATGTCTTAATTCATCAAAATTATTGTAAACGTTTCCTTCCACGACAGCACGCTCAATTTGCGACATCGACTTTCCAATAATCGGGCCAGGTTTCACACCCAGAATTTCACAGATATCTTTTCCTGTAATCGCCAAATCATGACTATTTTTGATAGAAATTTGTCCTACTTTTTGTTTTAAATCTGTGTAATCAAACTCAATCTGAAGCATTTGGCAAAGTTGAATTACTCGTTCAAAATTATCTAAGCCAAACTTATAAATATTCCACAAATCGTAATCTTGATTCTCAAATAAATGCAACATGTCCAGACTATTTACACTAGCCTCACGAACCTTGTTGGAAACCTTCCAATCACGTAAAAGACTATTAAATTCGGGATGGTTCATGTTTAAAGCATATCCAATTGCCGTCCAAGCTGCATCTTCGTCAACAAAAGTTCCTGTAGCATTCAATAGTTCAGACAATTCCACGCGTTGATCTTTGAAACCAGGGCAATATTCACTCAAATTAAGCTTGAGAAAATCAGCAAACCCAGTTTTCCATGACTGACTCAATAACAATTTAACGAATTCTTCCCGAATACGTTCAATTGCAATTTTAGACAATAATGGTGCGTTATCAGCTATTGCCTGAGCCGTTTGAGTTTCAATTTGAAAGTTTAACTGAGCTTGAAATCTAACTGCACGCATCATCCTCAAAGCATCTTCGTGAAATCTAGCTTCAGCTTGACCTACTGCACGAATAATTTTTTTATCTAAGTCCTGTAAACCATCGAATTTATCAATCACATTACCATTTAAATCGACTGCTAAAGCATTGATTGTAAAATCACGGCGCTTTAAATCATCAGCTAACGATCTCACAAAAGTCACTTTATCTGGACGGCGATAATCTTGATAACCTGATTCTGTTCTGAAAGTAGTAATTTCATATGATGCGTCGTTTAATAATACCGTGACTGTACCATGTTGAATTCCGGTATCGATTGTACGCTTAAAAATTTTCTTAATTTCTTCAGGATAAGCACTCGTAGCAATGTCAACATCGTGGATCGGTAATCCTAAAATATGGTCACGCACACTTCCCCCAACAAAATAAGCCTCAAAACCGGCTTGCTCGATTTCTTCTAATACTGGTAACGCCTGTTTAAAATCTTCAGGAAGTTGTTTGATTTGCATATTTTTACCTCACATAATCATAAAAGTCTTTATTTATTATATACCAATCCGGAATGTTACTAAATAAAGACCTTATAATGCAGTTAAAAACGTTAGTAGGCCCAATACAATACCGGGTAAATTAGCAATTATTACTGGCCAATCTTTTTTCTCCTTCAATAGTCCATACAACACCCATAGAGAGCTATTGATCATGGCGCTCAACGGTTGAATTGGATTACCTTTCACACCACTCATATTGTCTAAAATTTGTGGAATATAAGAAACGTACATCATAATTGAAAAAACAGTAGCTAAACGACTTACGTAAAAAAGAAAATCCTTATTAACTTTTTTTACTTTTGATTGATCCATTAGACACCTCAAAATTCATTTTTAAATATTTCCAATTTTTCTATTTGAATTTCTATCTTCACTTAATTCAAAATGTGAAATTGCTCCATACAGATTGGCATCATTAAATAATTTCGAACTAACTACATTTGGTGCTTTTAATGTTGTACTAACAAAGGGACTAGTTTGGCGTAAATTATCTAACGCTTGGTTAATCCCTTTAACTACAATACTCTGTTGAGAAATTCCTCCACCAATAACAAACTGTTCAACATCCAAAATGGTTTGCATATTATAAATCAGTAATGCTATATTTTTGCAAAAACCAGAAAATCTCTCTACAGCATAAGAATTTCCTTTTTTAATCAACCTGAACACCGTCTGTCCATCATCTATATCATCTAGTTTTTCATGTCGAGCAATATCCTGAATCAATGCTACAGCAGAACTCTGACTTCCCACCATATGCTCTTTATCTAACTGTCCAGAACTGATAAAACTGACTTCACCGGCCTGCTGGTGAAATCCATATAAAAGTTGCCGATTCAACATAATACCGGAACCAACTGCTGTACCTAAAACTAACATCACACCGCTGCCAACATTCTTTAGTGATCCTAACCACATCTCAGCTAATGTTGCGGCTTTAGCATCATTCTCCACAAAAATTGGTAATTGAGTATCTAATAATTTAGAAAAGATGACACCATTCAAAAAGGGTAATGATCCACCGAAACTAACCTCTTGTGTCTGAGCATCAATTTTTCCAGGAACACTGATACCAACTCCCGAAATCTGAACTTCAAATCTTTTTACAATTTGATTCAAACGATTAATAAATGCAGATTTAGAAGTCGAAATTGTATCCTCTGAATATTTTTTTAAAAGTTGTCCTTGATCATTGATCAAGGCATACTTTAATTTGGTTCCACCGATATCAAAAGCCAAATAGATTTTCATTTTTTCTCCTTTGCAATTCACATATTTTATTATTATCATTTTCATAAAGTTAATTTATTCGATTTAGTTTTTTTTTTGACAAATACTGTTTTTCAAGTGAGGATTTTAATGAAAATTACTACTACTTCTAAGTCATTTTTCGAAGCGACCAATTTATCAATATTTTTATTTAATCTACAAAACAATCCCATCACAACTTTTAAAATGACGGTTGCACCACAATTACCTGCCAAATTAAAAGATAAATTATTAACCAATACTAATCAGAAGATTTCTATCTACATGTTCTTACGCCTTGGAACTATTGCGACCTTTCAAGTTGCTAATTACAAACTAATTATTTGGGCCACTTCTAGTGCCATTAACGGTAACGGTCAATACGCTGATAAAGTTCCTTTGATCGACTTTAATACTTTTGAGGCTCAATTAACTTTATTTTATTTGGCTCTGGCACAGAAGAATCCGGAATTTACTAAAAGTCAGTTGACTCTTTCTGATTTTGATATCATTGACCGCCCTAACCAAGAATTGGAATCATTCAACAGCCATAGACCCTCGCATAATGGGTACTTAGCCGAGCAACAAATGCTATTAGGCGTCGAACATGGTAATTTAAAAGAATTCAACGACAATTATGTCAAATTCATGGATGAAGGTAACTTCGGCGTTTTGGCAACATCTGACTTACGTAGTAAAAAAAATATTACCGTTGCTGCAACAACTCTATTCACTCGAGCAGCTATTCGTGGCGGTATGTATGCTGAAAACGCTTATGATCTAAGTGACGAATGTATTAAGAAAACCGAATTAAAACAGAATATTACTAATGTTTATGAATACACTCGTACTATCGGGGAAAGATTTGTTAAGAATGTAGCTCAAGTTAAAAGAAATAACATCCCGTCACTGGTTTATCGAGCTCAAGAGTATATTTATGATCATTTAACAACGGTTAAAAATATTGGTGAAATTGCTCAGTCTGTGGGCTGTAGTAAGTCCTATTTAATGCACCTTTTCAAACAAACTACCGGTATTAGTATTATTGGATTTTTAACTTCACAGAAAATCCTTTCTGCTAAACAATTATTGCTCTTTACTCAACTGTCTATCCATGACATTGCCAATACCCTTGGCTATGAAAGTACTTCTCAACTATCTAGAATTTTTAAAAATAATACTGGTATCTCACCACTTCAATTTAGAAAAAATCAAAATTTATAATCAAAGCCGACAAATCAATGATTTGCCGGCTTTTTCAATCCTATTTCAAAAATTCAGCTATCTTATTTAAAGCTTGTTTTGTCTCCGGCATATCAAAAAGTACGAAAACATGGAACAAATCTTGCCAAATAGTCCATGTTACATCTACACCTGCTTTTTGACACAAATAATTCAAAACTTTAGAATCATCGTATTTTACTTCTTCACTACCACAATTAATCATTAGTGGTGGAAAATCAGTAAAATCGCCAAAGATTGGTGAAATGAGTGGATCATTCTTATAAGGTTCGGCAAAATATGGAACCGGATCACCAGCCCCTAATAGCATTGGATCACGCTCCTGCATAAGAAACTCTGATGGCATAGTATTAATTTGAGTAATTACTGGTGAGAAAACAGCAATCTTAGCTGGCAATTTTCTACTTTCAGATTTCAACTCAAGTGTCAAAGTTAATGCCAGCGTAGCACCAGCTGATTCACCAAAGACTAAAACACGCTTGTAACGTTTTGCCAAGTATTGGTACGCCGCCATTACATCTTCTTGAGCTGCGGGATGCTTTGCTTCAGGCCATTGTCGATAATCAACTGAAAAGCCATCACAATTGAGCCTTCTTAATAGGTTAAAACAGAGCTTTCTTCGTGATTTAACTGTTCCTGTCATGTAAGCTCCACCATGAATAAACAGTAAAACTGTCCGATCGATACCATTTTTCAAATGATAAAATTCACCTTTGGCATTCTCATTGATTTCATCCATTTTTATATCATCTGGAATAGATACACTATTATTTTGATTTGCATCGTTTCTCAAAAAGCAAACTTGATCAGGTGTTAGTTTATCTGATTGTTGCGTCTTAATACTTTTAGCAATTTTAATTGCCTCTTTTGCTTCGTTACTTAACATAATTTTCCTCCTAATTCTGTGCATTCATATTATTTGATAAATCGCTGGAATTTTTATATTCAAGTTTGGAATAATTCATACCAACAAATGTCGCAATGACAAAGAGGATTGCAAAAATAATTAACCCTGCTTCAAAAGTGAAGCCAGCTTCTTGATTGTCAAAGAGATTAGAAAGTGTTTTAGCAAAATATGGTGATAATAGCGTCCCTACATTAGCACAAGTCATAACTACTGAAGTGGAGAAAGCTACTTGACTAGCTGAAGTCATTCTATTGATATTAGCTACCATTGAGGCCATAAAGATTGATACAGAGATACCTACCAAAATTACTCCTATACCACTTAGCATCAACGAACGTGAAATTGTTAAAATCAAAAATGAAATAGTTGCAAACCCTAAACCAATTGCAGTAGTAAATTTAAACCAATGCTTTTGAACGAACATAAAAATAAATCCACCGGCTGCCATAGCAAAGGCCATTAATCCCAGCAAAGTACTGGCGTCTGCTGCCGTACCATAATTGCGTGAAACAACTAAGAGAGCAAATTTAATTGATATAAAAGCAAAAGTTGCATTAAATAGAAAAGCAAACAATGCTAAAGTCCAAATTTTACTATCAATTTTCTTACTGTCAGTCACAATTTCAGACTGATTACTATCAGTTACTTTTCCCACAGTTTTAGGAACGTAAACACCAACCAAAAGAATAATAGGTAAAACAATCAGGTAAACCCAATATGACATCTGCCAACCACTATTTAATAAAACACCGGCGGCATAAGTCATAACAAACATCCCTAAACCTTGAAAAACACTAGAAAGTCCTAACATTCTTTGTTGTTCTCTACCTTGATACAATTGAATAATCAAAGATTGTGAGAATGACATTAATAGTCCTGTACCCAATCCTAAGATGATTCTTGAAGCAAATATTAACAGAAAGTTAACCGTAACAGCGGGAATTACACCACCTAGGAAAATCAATACAAGTCCCGTCATAATAGTCTTTTTAACACTAATAAGATCAGCTACCCAGTTGCTCACTGGCGTAAAAGCAATAATTCCTAATGAAGGAATCGTCATTAATAATTCAATCGTTGTTGAACTTATGTTTGGAAAGCTCTTCATCATTAACGGGATTGTTGCCGCTGTTGCCCCTGCACTAACTGTGAAAACGGACAATATCAAAATTGCAAAACGTGTCATTATTTTTCTCATTTCAATTCATCTTCCTTTTCTATTTGCTCCTTAGCATAAGTTCTAAAGTATCGATCAATGCGTGCTAACTGTTCATCATTCAAGGGAGTGAATCCAATTCCCTTCATTTCCCGACTTAACTGTAAAATTGAATAGTCTTTAAAATGATCAATGTTACCAGGCAATTCTAAGAACTCCCAAAATGGTACTAATTCTTTCAAATTGTTCGTTATTTCCTGATTATTCATAAATTTGTTTAAAGCTGTATGAACGCTAAAAGTATTAATAAAATTAATCTTGGGCTCATAAGATATTTCATGATGACCTGGCTGCAAAATATCGCCGTTCTGATGTTTGATACCATTGTCAACCCAGTTTTGAGTTCTTGGTAAAATCATTTGAGCTGGATTATCAAATGGTATATCCAAGATCACTTCTACTCGAGACCCTTGATGATCTGCTAATCTCCATTGAACTTTCAATTCGCCTGTATTTAATTTAGTTTTTCCACTCATTATTTTAAATTTAGGTGTTATTTGCGGTTGAATGATTAATCGCTTACCCTGTTTAATTCCTAAAAGATATTCATATGCCCACTGCATAACCGCTCCTGCTGAATAATGGTTAAGAGAGTTCATACCATTTTCATTAATATTGCCATCAGGTTGAATAGAATTCCAACGCTCCCAAATAGTTGTTGCTCCAAGTCTTACTTCGTAAAGCCAGCTAGGATAATCATCATTAAGAAATATTTGAACAGCTAAATCATTTTGACCATTCTCAGACAGAGCTGGTAACAAATCTGGAGTTCCCACAAAGCCGGTGGTTAAATGATTTTGATCCTTTTCAATGCGACCAACTAATTTTTTAACGATCTCTTCATGAAAAGCTTGCAGATAAAGTCCTAATTTCAAACATAAGGCCAAAGCCGTTTGAGTATCAGTAATTAAACGTCCTCCGGCTGTATAAAATTCTGTAATAAAAGCTTCTTTTATTTTTTCAGCTAGTAATTTGTAATACTCATGTTCTCTTTTAGAATGTAAAATTAATGCCGTCCGCGCCACAATCTTAGCTGACTGATAGTAATAAGCACTTGCTATCAATTCATCCGGAGTTTTACCTTTCAGACGCATAATATCTTCTGTATCCAGGGCTAACCAATCGCCCAATTGATCGGAATCCAACCAGAGAAATTCATTTTTAGTAGATTTAGCGTAATCATGAATCCAATCAACCCAAGACATCATAGCCCCAAAATTTTGACGTAAAATCGTACTGTCATGAGATCTTAAGTAAGATACCCATGGGATAATAGTCGCTACATCACCCCAAACAGCTTTTCCACCATCTTTCCCGTCAACATTGGGAACATACAATGGAACCTCACCGTTACGAAAACTTTGTTCGACAGCGATATCAAAAGCAAATTTTTTATTAAATTGATAAGTATCCATATTGTAACTTGCAGTCTTAGAGAATATGGCTGCATCGCCTGTCCAACCCAAACGTTCATCACGTTGAGGACAATCTGTTGGGATATCTACAAAATTACTCTTCTGCCCCCATTTAATATTGCTAAATAATTGATTCACTGCGGTATTATCAGTTTTGATTTGCCCAATTTCTTCCATATCTGAATACAAAGCTCTCGCATGAAAGAGTTTAAGATCAATATTCTCAGGAAAACCTATTAATTTAACATATCTAAAACCAAAATACGTAAAATGTGGTCTGATTAAATGTTTTGTACCATCGCTTACATAAGTAAAACTAGCTCTAGCTGAACGCAGATTATCACGATAAAGATTTCCCTTTTGAATAATCTCACCATATTGCAACTCTACCTTGGTTCCTTTGGGTAATGTATTTTCAAAAGTAACCCAACCAGACATATTTTGACCAAAGTCTAAAACAATATCATTATCGACGGTATTAATCCTTTTAGCTTCAAAAATCTCATGTTCCTTAATAGGCAAACTCAAACGATCTCTTAAATGTTTTGTCGGTTGTTTAAATTCTTTTGTCGATAGATCTCTAGTACTCAAAGTCTCGTCGAAATCTTCTCCATAGTAAATTCCTGAATGGGATATATGTGAAGTTGCTATCTGCCAAGTAGAATCTGTTCCTAATATATGCTTAATTCCACTATCGTCTATATAATCTAATTCAGCATTAGCCATTAAGACATTGCCGTATTGATTAGCTTTTCCACCATGAGTTTGAATACCTAGTTTTCCTTTGTACCAACCATCACCTAATGATATCTGCAAAGTATGAATGCCGGGCTCACTCAATAAATTGGAAACATCATGCGTTGCTATCTGAATATAGTAGTTATAATCGGTGAATCCAGGTGCCAAGTACTCATCACCTACTTTTTTTCCATCAATATAGGCTTCATACAAACCTAATCCTGTAATGTACAAGCGTGCCTGTTTAATTTTAGGAATTGTAATCTGTTTACGTAAATTAATTCCGTGTACACTCGTATCTTCACTACCAATCCATTTACTTTGCTGAAAACTATTCATTAATCCTGTTTCAAAAAAGGCTTTCTGTGAATAGGACTTGTCATTGGATCTTAATTCAACCAAAACTTCGTATCTTGTTTTTCTAGTCAATTTAAATATTGGTTTAAAACTTAAATTATTGGCTGCCTGCCATTCAGTCATATAA
The DNA here is from genome assembly GCF_001435445.1 of Companilactobacillus kimchii DSM 13961 = JCM 10707. Classification (GTDB taxonomy): domain Bacteria; phylum Bacillota; class Bacilli; order Lactobacillales; family Lactobacillaceae; genus Companilactobacillus; species Companilactobacillus kimchii. The sequence goes on from NZ_AZDH01000017.1 coordinate 301,232, forward strand.
ATTACTCTTCCTTGACAGGAGATTGTCATTTTCTTCTCCAAATCTTCAGGATAATTTTTAGACGATAATTCACAACTGATAAACAAGCTGTCAAAGTCAAAGCCAATCGGATTTTTCATGTGATTTATATATATTTGTTTGAATTCCATTTAAAGTTCCTCCACAAAGCCTTTAGTAACCGCTTACAAATAGTATAATAAGATATTATCAATGGATTAATTGACTAATAATGCTATTTATTGTCTAAAAATACTTTTTAAAAAAATAACCTCACTAAGTCACACACGATTAGGTGTCATCTTAGTGAGGTTATTACTAATCCTAAATTTCTAAATTTGATCCAATAAATTATGCATTTCTTCATTATCAGGATCCTGTTTCAAGTACAGTTGGATAGCTGGCTTGAGAACGTCATTATTACCCGTACTACGAAGGATTTCAATTAAATCGGATAAGTAATCCAAGTTATCCTTAAAATCGTCGAGAACTAGCAAAATATTCTCCTGAGCTTTATTTACATCATCAGTTTCAAATTCTGACTTAGCTAAATTCCAAACTAATTTAGGATTATTACTGATATCGCGAACGTTTAATAAATCAAGATTACTCTTAAATTGGCCTTTGGTTACATAATAATCACTCAATTTAATTACTAAAGGTAAAGGATTTTCGACTATTTTAATTCCCTTTTCAAGTATCTTGATTGCTCCAGTTGGATCTTCCGCAGTACCAGCATCAAAAGCAATTTGGTAAAGATTGTCATCTAGTTCATTCAAATTCAAACCTAATTGTGCATACTTGAAGGCATCGGAATTCTTTTTAATGTTTAAATAGTCCTCAGCCAAGATTGAATATGCCGTTGGATAATCACGATTTGTCTCCAAAAGTTTTTCCAGGATACTGATCGATTTATTATAATTCTTAACTTGATTATATAAGAAGCCTAATTGGAATTGTGCATCCTCATTCAACTCAATAGCATTCAAATCTTCATAAGCATCAATAGCTTCTTCATATTGACCATCCCCTGCAAGGGAACTGGCCTTACGTAAAACAATTGAGATACCAGAGTAATTTTTAATCCCCATGTCTAGTAGCATGTCGTAATATGTCAAAGCCTTGCTAAACTTATTCTCATCAAAATAAACTTCAGCTAAAGCAAATTTGAATACTTCTTCATCAGGAAACTCTCTGATGCCACTTAATAGTTTTTGTTCACTAACTTCGTACAAACCTTGGGATTGATATATATCGGCTGAAACCAGCAAATTTTCGGCATAAGCTGGCGAATCAGGTGTGATTTGAGAAATATAGCCTAAAGCTTGATCAGTATCTCCATCAGATACAGAAATCTCAGCTAAGCGAGACAAGATTTGCCCTTCAGTTGGATACATCGTTAATAAATGGTCATAGACAGTCTTGGCTTGGACAGATAAGCCACGGCTCATCAAAGTCTCCGCTAGTGAAAATTGAGTCTGGTCATCATCTTGAGCAATTGATTCTTGAATTAAAGAGTCAACTTTCGAAAAGTCACCATCATCAATTGTTTCTATAACTTCATCTGCTTTACTCAAATTGTTACCTCCATATTTTTGCGTAAAAAAAGACGGTCTAATGACCGCCCCTAATTTAAAAAAGAATTATTTAACTGAATCCTTCAAAGCTTTACCTGGTTTAAATGCAGGAACCTTGCTTGCAGGAATCTTAATTTCTTCGCCTGTTTGTGGGTTGCGACCCTTACGAGCAGCACGTTGACGTACTTCGAAGTTACCAAAGCCGATCAATTGAACTTTGTTGCCTTCTGATAAGTTTTCTTGGATTGTTTCAAAGACTGCATCAACAGCTGAAGTTGCATCCTTCTTTGTCAAACCAGTTTTACTTGCTACACTATCGATAAGTTCAGCTTTATTTGCCATATGTAAAAATACCTCCGAAATTTGTAAAAAATTTAGAACACATGAACTATTTGAATGCGTTCATTATTCTATTTACAAAACTACCATAGGAATGTCGATGTGGCAAGCATTTAAGCCGTTTTTTACGATAATTTTCTTTAAATATAAATATATTTATAAAAGCGTGTAAAATAGCACCGTTTTAGGCTCTATTTACGTTTTCTAGGCAAGATCTTAATCGGTGTTCCTTCAAAGTCAAATGTGTCTCGTAATTGATTTTTCAAGAAACGTTCATATGAAAAATGCAATAATTCATTATCGTTAACGAAAACAACGAATGTTGGTGGCTGAATAGCTACTTGTGTCATGTAGTAAATACGTAATCTCTTACCATTAACTAATGGTGTTGGTGCGATTGAAGTAGCACGCAACAATAGATCATTTAGAACAGCTGATTGAATTCGACGGTGACGGTTATCGAAGACACGTGTCACTAGTTCTGGGATTTGATCTAAACGTTGACCCTTAATTGCTGAAGTAAAGAGAATTGGAGCATATGACAAGTATTGGAACTCTGCTCTAATTTGATTTTCAAAGTCCTGCATAGTGTGGGTATCTTTCTTCAAAGCATCCCATTTGTTGACAACGATAATAACACCTTTACCAGCATTGTGGGCATAGCCAGCTACACGTTTGTCTTGTTCACGAATACCTTCTTCAGCATTCAAAACAACACAGACAACATCCGACTTATCAATCGCACTCAACGCACGTAATACAGAGTACTTCTCTGTATTTTCATAGACCTTACCACGTTTTCTAATACCGGCAGTATCAATCATTGTAAAGTCCTTATCGAGCTTTTCATCATGATACTTAGTATCGACAGCATCACGTGTCGTTCCTTGCATATCGGAAACAATAACACGTTCATCGCCTAAAATAGCATTAACTAAAGATGACTTACCAACATTAGGACGGCCAATAAAACTAAACTTGATTGACTCATCATCTATGTCTTTATCATCATTAGGAAATACTTTCACGATTTCATCTAACAAATCACCCAAACCAGTTCCTTGGGAACCAGAAATAGGATTAGGATCGCCAAATCCTAGTGAGTAAAAGTCATAAATGTTTTCACGTTGTTCTGGATTATCAGCTTTATTAACTGCTAAGACAACTGGTTTCTTCGTACGATAAAGAATTTTGGCAACATCCTCATCTTCTTTAGTAACACCATTTTGTCCATTAACAATAAAGACGATAACATCAGCTTCATCAATCGCAATTTCAGCTTGATTCTTGATTTGAACTGACATCTTTTCTCCGCTCATTTCAATACCACCGGTATCAATTAAACGGAATTCTTTTCCAAGCCAACTAGCACGTGAATAAATACGATCTCTAGTTACACCTGGTGTATCTTCAACAATAGATAATCTTTCATTAATTATTCTATTGAAAATAGTAGATTTACCAACATTGGGGCGCCCTACTAACGCAACTACTGGAACAGACATAATCTGCCTCCCTACTTATGTTCATTAACAATTTCTGTAACTTTTTTAACAACTTCTTCAATGGTCATATCTGATGTATCAACTTCGATAGCGTCATCAGCTTTTTTCAATGGCGAAATCTCTCGATGTGAATCCTTGTAATCACGAGCAGCAATTTCATCTTGCAATTCTTTCAAAGGTGTATCGATGCCACGTTCAAGGTTTTCCTTATAACGTCTTTGCGCACGTACTTCTACACTAGCAATTAAGAAAATTTTTACTTCGGCATTGGGCAAAACAGTCGTTCCAATATCACGACCATCCATTACGATATTAATATCGTTTGCCATATCTCGCTGCATTTGAACTAATTCCGTTCTAACTTCTTTGATTGCTGAGACTTGAGAAACGTTATTAGTTATCTCTTCTGTTCGAATAGCATCTGAAACGTCCTCATCATCTAAGTAAACGTGTTGACCATCTTCCTTATTAAGAAAATGGATCTTATGTTCAGACATTAACTTCAAAATATTGAAAGTATCACCATACCCTACATTATTCTTTTTTGCAAGTAATGTTACTGTACGGTACATCGCACCAGTATCACAATAAACAAAATCTAAATTTTTAGCAATTAATTTGGCAATAGTACTTTTACCGGCTGAAGCTGGTCCATCGATTGCAATTTGCATCTACTTTTCTCTCCTTAATAAAAGGGCCCAGACAAAATTGTCAGAGACCCTTAATTACTTATCTATTTTACTCTTAATGTTGTACCTGGTGTCAATGTTCCAACATTACCATTCATACTCTTCAATTGAGCAGTTGTTAAATTGTTGTTGTAAGCAATTCTGAACCAGTTGTCACCGGCTTTAACTGTGTAATATGAAGTTCCACTATTTGCATTACTATTTGAAGTAGTGCTTGAAGTGTTAGAACTGTCGGAACTATCAGTACTATTTGATTGGTTAGCTTGTGATTGTGAATCTGAACTTGTTGTTGAATTAGTTGTGTTGTTATCACTTGCTGTAGTATCACTACTATTTGAAGTAGTACTGTTACCATCATTTGTAGCATTTGAGTTAGAACTGTCATTATCCGTTGTATCAGAATTATTACTACTATTGTTATTTGAAGAATTATTGCTGCTTGTTGACTTCTTAGTTGTTGTCTTCTTGGCAGCTTTCTTCTTAGGTGTAGCCTTTTTAGTAGTTTTCTTCTTTTTCTTAGTTGACTTGTCTTTATTCTCTACTGATTTAGCAGATTGAGTACTATCCAAGTCACCACCGCTACTACCTTTAACAGCATTAATAACTACCGGTGTAAACATAATAATAATCAAGGCAATGACTAAAGTAACAACTAAAGTATGATTACCACGTTGTTTTTCTTTAGTTACAGCACGTGACACATGCCCGTCATCGTCAGTATCAGTATCGAAACTGTTTTCCCAAGGCTTACTACTCTTTTTAGCGTCATCCTCTGCTTCATCATCAACTGAATCTTCTGGTTCAGATTGATTTGTTTCTTCAGATTCTACTGGCACAGGTATTGGTGCTTCAGGAGCTGACTGATCGTCTTCTGGTGCTGAGTCGTAATTATTATCGTTATAATTTGTTTCTGGATTATTATCCTGTTTTGCTTCGCTTAAATGATCTTGGCTTTCTTCAGATTGAAGACGGTCTGCAGATTCCTGATTCTCACTCATTGCTGAGTCATCAGTATTTTCTTCTACAGGTGCATCATTAGAAGTTTGATCGTCAGAAACCGCACTAGTAGGTGTAGGTGTAACCACATCACTTGTGCCATCACTAATTAGATGATATTTCTTCAAATCTTCGAGACTAACGGATCCCTCAAGTCCTTGTGTGGATTTAGGAACGCGAGAATCGCCAGACATATTGTTTTTATCCTTATCGGCCATTAAAAACCAACCTCCTAATTTCTATCTCTTAAAGCATATCATAAAAGTTTAAAATTTTTCTTTAAAGATTTATAAAATTCTGTTAGTTTCTCATTTTATTGAGAAATGCCCTTTGATACGTGGATAAACAATCATCGTGGCCGCTGAAATAATCAGTGCCTTGACAATATTAAATGGTACCACACCTGTTGCCACATATTCGGCCAAACTCATATTTAGTTTCATTCCAATAACATTCATATAAAGTGGCATTACAACAAAATAGTTCAATAATGACATGATAATCGTCATTACAACGGTTCCCGCAATCACTGCCATAACCTTCTTATTCCTCTTCCAGAAGTAATTGAAAGGTAATAATAAAGCAACTGAACCCACAAAAGCAGATCCATTACCAATCAAACCGGCTACGCCACTACCAGTAACAATCACATGCACCATTGATTTCAATAATGCAATCAAAACACCACCTACAGGACCAAATGCAAAAGTTCCAATTAGCGTTACCACATCACTTAAATCAATTTTCAAGAAAGGTAACCAAAACAAAATTGGAAACTCGAAGAACATCAAAATCGTTCCCAATGCTGCAAAAACAGCTACTCCTATTACTTCATGCATCTTATCTAAACTTTTTCCCATTAAAATCAACCTCTCCAATTGATTTCCAAAGAAAAAAGGCCTATTTTGGGCACACCAAAACAGACCTTAACCTTCTGTTTTCTTTCATCTAGACTTTACTATCGGTATTGGGAATTCTCCAATTCAACCAGCAATGCTGGGTCGCGGACTTTACCGCCGGTCGGGAATTTCACCCTGCCCTGAAAACCAATTATTTAATTTTATACATTCAATATAGCAGAACGCTTGATATAAGACAACTGTAGAGTTTTCTTAACATTTAAACCAATTCAATTAATTAACGATTATCTTGTTTCAACTGAGCGACCTCTTGTCTTGTCAAATCACGGTACTTACCAGAAACTAAGCCATCAAGAGTTAAGAAACCATAGTTCTCACGAGCCAATTTCTCAACCTTATGACCAACAGCATCGAACATATTCTTAACTTGATGATTATGTCCTTCATGAATAGTTATTCTAACAATTGAAGAATTCTTCTTCTTATCCTTAGACATAACTCTGACTTTAGCACGAGATGTCGTGTAATCCTTAAACTTAATCCCAGACTCCAATTTCTTGATTTCTTCAGTCTCTAAAATACCTTCGATTTTAGCAACGTAAGTCTTATCCACATGGTAACGTGGGTGCATCAAATGATTAGCAAATTCCCCATCATTCGTTAGTAACAGCAAACCTGAAGTATCGTAATCTAAACGACCAATAGGGTAAACACGTTCTTGTACGTCTTCTTCTAATAAGTCAGTAACTACTTTTCTACCTTTATCATCCTTAACAGCTGAAATCACTCCACGAGGCTTGTACATTAGAATGTAACGTTTCTTTTCTGTTTCTAGAGGCATCCCGTCAACTTCCACTTTATCGCTGTGGTCAACTTTGATGCCCATTTCTGTAACTACTTTGTTATTTACTTTAACATGGCCTTCGGCAATCAACTCTTCTGATTTACGTCTAGAAGCGACTCCGGCATCAGCCATGAATTTTTGTAATCTAACTTTCTCCATTTATATCTCCTATATCGGAACTATCCTCAAAATTTTCTATTTTTGGTAATTCTTTTAAATCTTTGATTCCAAAATAATCGAAGAATTCATCAGTTACTACGTAAAGATTAGGATGACCGGGAACATCTTTCTTCCCATTTTCCTTAATCAATTTTCTCATCAATAAAGTATTTAAACTACCAGAGCTTTGTACCCCACGAATCTCATCGATTTCAATTCTAGTGATTGGTTGACGATAAGCTATAATCGACAACACTTCGAGTGCTGCTTGACTCAGCTTAGTAGCCAATCCAGTTTTAAAGTACTTGGTTAATAGTTCATTGAACTCATTTTTAGTGACTAATTTATAGTTCGAATTAAATTCAACTAACTCGACCCCAGAATCGACATCGGTCATTAATTTCACTTTTAACTCTTCAATATTTTGTCTTAAGGCTGCACTATCTATTTCCAAAAGTCCAGCGAGATCCTTTTCTTTAATGCCTTGATCTCCCGCCACAAATAATAATGCCATTATTTTTGCTTGATACACATTAATTCCTCAATTCAATGAATAGCTCACTTTGAAAACCATCTTGACTAACTGAAACTAATTGTTTGCTAGCTAATTCTAAGATAGCCATAAAGTCAGTAACTATTTCTTCAATATTATTATTTAATTTCAAAAGGGCTTTAAAAGTCATTTTCTTAACTGATCTCAATTCACCCATAATATTATTAGTTGCATCTTCGATTGACAAAGTTTCATTTTCGATTGTTTCAATTTCTGGTTGATGATTCTTTTGAGCTCGTAACAATTCAGAATACGTCGCTGCTAAATCATCTAAAATTACCGAACCAGGTTTTAGAAACTGATCCAATTGCTCTTTAGGCAAACTGACCTCTTTATCAAATTGTTGCTTTCTAACTTGTTCTTTTTCTTCAAAATAAGCTGCAACTCGCTTGTATGTTTGATAAGTTAAAAGTTGAGAAACCAACTCATCACGCGGATCTTCTTGAATTTCATCTTCAATTTCATCCGGTGCTTGTGGTAACAACATTTTACTTTTGATTGACATCAAAGTTGACGCCATGACCAAATAGTCGCCTGCAATATCCAGCTCTAAAACTTTCATACTTTTCAAATAATCAATATATTGTTGGGTAATTTGTGCAATCGGAATGTCATAAATATCGACTTTTGACTCTTTGATCAAATGCAATAATAAATCAATTGGACCTTCAAAATCAGTTAAAACTAAATTCAATTTTTGCATTAGCTGTTTTCTTTTTCTTTCATATCTTTTTCTAATTTTTGTTTATTCTGACGCCACTGTTGAATCTGCTTACTCAAATTAAAATTCCCTAAAATTACTAAGTTGGGAAATTTCTGTTGAATGTCATCAAAAATTTTAAAAACGTTACTCTGTGAACGATATGAAGGATTTAGTGAAACGTATTCGATAAAGACAGTACTATCTGAAAATGATAATGCTACGATACCTGAATAATCTTCCATGTTACTCTTCCAAAGATATAACTGACGGTTTTCATCTTCAGAATAGAGCTGTAACTCTTGTTCCAAATTATTCAAATCCTTGAGGTCACTGATATAAGATAAAAAGCCCATAGCAATCTTCTTATTCTCATCACTATACTTACTAAGCATCCCTATCCTCCTATCTAAGCTCTTGGAAAGGCCTTATTATAGACCTGTTTCATTCTCGTTTGATTAACATGCGTATAAATTTGTGTCGTTGAAATATCAGAGTGTCCTAACAACTCCTGGACAACTCGAAGATCAGCTCCATTTTCCAATAAGTTGGTGGCAAATGAATGTCGTAAAGTATGCGGTGTAACATCCTTTTTAATTCCAACTTGAGCAATATACTTTTTGATCATACGCCAAATTGATTGACGAGTTAATTTCTTACCACGAAAGTTCAAAAAGACTTCTTTTTGTTGACCGTATTTAGCCACCAAATCTTTTCTAGTTTCTGCAAAATATTTTTTCAACCACTCAATGGCCGTATCGCCAATTGGCAAGAGCCGTTCTTTATTTCCTTTACCTAAAGTCTTGATCAAGCCTAAATCCAAATGTAAATCATCCATACTCAGATTGACTAATTCACTGACACGTAAACCAGTCGCATACATTACCTCAAAAATGGTTCGATCTCTAATACCTAAAGGTGTGGAAACATCTGGCGACTCAATTAGTGAATTCACTTCATCCATCGACAAAACAACTGGTAAATGACTTCCCTTTTTGGGAGCATCCAATTCATTCATCGGATTAGCGTGAATTTTATCAATAACTTCCATCCACTGGTAGAAACGTCTCAACGAAGAAAACATCCGCATCTGTGAAGTCTTGGACTTATTTTCCTTATCTTGACTAACAAAAAATTGTGTAACAACAAAATGATCTTCTGGATAAAACGATATTTGCTTCTTTTCCAAAAAACTACTGAATTCCAATAAATCCTGTTGATATGAAACAATTGTATTCTGTGACAATCCTCGATCCAAACGAAGGTAACGAGCATAGTCAGCAATTGTATCAATCATCTTTTGATTCTTAATTGATAATTTCTCACTCATATTGTTACCTCTATTTGAGATAAGTGTAGCCGTCTTTTTGTTCAATCTTCTTTTGTTTCATAAGATTACCCAAAGCACGTTTAAAGCTACCCTTACTGATACCAAAGTATTCTTTAATATCATCAGGATCACTCTTATCGGTATAAGGCATTTTCTTATCACGAGAGTGTTCCAAAACAGCGACGATCATTTGAGCATCTGGGGTAATTTCCTCATAAGCACGGGGTCTCATTGATAGATTCAAACGACGGTGACTAGTACCAATAACACGTGCTTTAACATGTTGACCAATATGTAGTGGTTGTGATTGTTCCTCCACATGAATGAAACCAATGTAATAACTTTCCGTCATAACAAAGGCACCACTCTCTCTAATAGCGATAATTGTACCTTCTTCATCCTTGTTCTTAACATCAGCACCAGGACTACGAGCAATTTGCGTATAAAGTTCAATATCGGCTAATTTACCCCAAAGTCTTCCCTTGTGATCAATATCCAATTTGACCATTAAACTATCGCCCTTTTTAGGCCATTCAGAATGTTCGAAAGGTAAATCATCTAAGGAAACAACAATATCCTTATCATCCAAACCAATGTTAACAAACACACCTAAATCGGTTCTAACATCAGTTACTTCAGCGAAATCCCAAACACCTTGCACAACAAAAGGCACTACTGTCGTCATTTTATTTTTATGGGCTTGATTCTCATAGAGAAAACCACTGATTTCATCCCCCAATTCAGGGATCTCTGTTAATTCATTTAAGTCCAAAGCAAACGTCTTACCGTCGATTTGAACGAAAGCTTCATCTTTATTTAAATCGGTCACAGTACCCGTCAATACTTGACCATACATTTCTGTTATATCCATATTCACCATACTCTTTATTTTAATTTTCTTTGCTATTATATTTTACCAGTTTACGTTACATAATACTTTTAAGATTTTAATATTTTCGTAATTTAATTCTCCTTTTTAAAAATCATGATATCTCATGAAGGGATTGATTCTATTTTCATGATAAAAATTTATAAAATATAGCCCTTTATCAATATAATTGTCAAAAGCCAATTGAATTATTTCTGATATTGTGAAATAATTTCTTATGTAGTAAGCGTTTCCAATGAACATTTTATTTTATGGAAGAGGGTTCTTATGTTATGAAAATTAAAGCTGCTGTTGTTGATAAAGTAAATGATCCATTTGTTATTAAAGATGACGTTGAATTGGCCGATCTTGAGGACGACGGTCTACAAGTTAAAGTTGTTGCATCTGGTATTTGTCATTCTGATGAAGCATTGCGTAAAGGTGATGCCGCCTTTAGTTTTCCAGTTATTTTAGGACATGAAGGTTCCGGAATTGTCGAAAAAGTCGGTAAAAATGTTAAGAATTTCAAACCCGGTGATCACATCATCATGTCCTTCTATTCATGCGGTGAATGTGACAATTGTTTAAAGGGTAAACCAACACAATGTCGTAATTATGCTAAATCAAATCTTTCAGGAACACGTCCTGATGGTACTGATCATTTCACTGAAGACGGCCATCACGTAAGTGACATGTTTAATCAATCTTCATTCACAACTCACACAGTGATTTCTCAAAGAAATGCTGTTAAGGTTCCTAATGACCTTGATTTAAGAAAATTAGGACCTCTTGGTTGTGGCTACGTAACTGGTAGTGGTACGGTCTTCAATACCCTTCAACCAAAACCTGGGGATACAATTGCTGTCTTTGGTACAGGTGCTGTTGGATTAGCCGCTATGATGGCTGGTAAGATTTCAGGCTGTGTCAAAGTTATTGCTGTCGATATCGTTGATTCACGTTTGGAATTAGCTAAGAAGATGGGTGCTACTGATGCCGTTAATAGTAAGAACGAAGATGCTGTTGAGGCTATCAAGAAGATTACTAACGGATTAGGTGTTGACTGGGCTGTTGATACAACTGGTGTTGAAAAGGTTATGGAAGACTCCATTGCTGCTTTAACACAAGGTGGTACAACCGCAACTATTGCTGTTACTCCACATAACATCACTTTGAGTACTTGGAACGATCTCTGCGTTGATGACAAGAAGATCGTCGGTGTCAATATGGGTGATTCAATTCCTCAAGTTGATATTCCTCGTCTAATTGAATTCTACAGGATGGGTGTCTTCCCATTTGATTTAACTGAAAAGTTCTATGATTTCGACCAAATTAACGAAGCTGATGTTGATTCAGTTAGCGGTAAGACAATTAAACCTGTTTTGGTTATTGATAAAGATTACCAACCTGAAGCATAATAACTCTTTAAAATCTCCGACCCTTTTTAGGGTTGGAGATTTTTTTATTGATTAATGTTTTCGTAAAACATTTAATAATACAATAATGTGACATCTGTCATATAAATTAATGACATTGCTTACTATTGCTGTACAGGCAATTCTCTTAAAATAAAGTTATTCAATTAAGAGATGAGGTTAATCATATGACTATTTTAGAAATTCAACATATCAACAAATCCTTTGGCAAAAAAATTATTTTAAAAGATATCAATCTTCAAATTGAATCATCATCCATTATTGCTTTAGTTGGTGCAAATGGTGCCGGAAAGACTACTTTAATCAACATTATTTTAAATCTAATTCCTCAAACCTCTGGTCAGATTAAGTTTTTAACTAATGATAATTGGAAACAAATTACCGGTGTTATGATGCAAGACAATATCGTATTGCATCGAATCACTGTTAAAGAGATTATCAGCCTAACCCGCAGTTATTTCGACAAACCACTTTCCTACGAAGAACTCCTGAATATCTCTGGTTTAAAAGATCATCAAAACAACCTAATGACTGGACTCTCCGGTGGTCAAAAACGTCGATTGGCTTTTGCATTAGCATTAGCTGGTAATCCTGAAATACTTTTCTTAGATGAGCCTACCGTCGGCATGGATAGCAACGCTCGAAATGACTTTTGGCAAGAAATTGATCGGTTGAAAAAATCTGGTAAAACAATTTTCGTTACTAGCCATTACCTAGAAGAATTAGAAAACATTGCAGACCGATTTTTAATTTTACAGAACTCAACCATTGCTTTCGATGGTACAATCAAGCAACTCCGTAGTCGTGAAGGCCAAAGCTTGATTGAATTCGACAGTGAATTGAATCAAATCGACTTCGAAAATTTATCAAACATAATCTCAATCAATTTGGTTGGACATCATTTTCAAATTATTACTAACGATGTTAATCAATTAGTCACTGAATTAACACCTTACTTAAAAGCAATTGATAATTTACAAGTAAAACAAAGTACTTTGGACACGCTATTACTTAACTACGAGGAGAATAATCATGAATAAATTTATCTTTCAAACTAAAATCAACTTCAAACGTATAGTCCTTAGAAATAAAGCCTTCTTTTTCTTTGATATGTTACTACCAATCGTTTTTTATATCCTGTATACTAAAATTCTCGTAAGTAATGTCCCTGCTAGCTATCTCAAAGTTTGGAATGAAGATTATTTAGTTAGTATGATGATTTATGCTTGTATGTTAGGTGGGATTATCACTACAGCAAATACACTTTTAGAAGACGAAATGTCTAACTTCAAATTATTTGTCACACTAAGTCCCCTTTCAAATTTTCAATACTATGGATCCATGGCAATTGTTCTTATCACTTTGAATCTAGTATCCTCCATTGCACTTACTGCAATAGCAATGATCGTCAATCATGTCAGTATCTCAATCAGACTACTGTTTGAATTAATTTCAATCAATCTTCTAGGTACCATATTATTAATTCTAATTGGTGTACTAATTTCATTTGCTAGAAAACCTAATACTGTTAATTTATTAACAAACTTGGTAGTATTTCCTTTAGCAATTCTAAGTGGATTATGGTGGCCTATCAATATTATGCCTACTTGGTTACAAAACATTGGTAAAGTAATGCCCACTTATCAATTATCTGTTATTGATAAAAATATTCTACATCAGACGACCCAACACATTGGTCCTTTTATTAATCTGTTGATTTGGTCCTTCATTATTTTCTTAATTCTATTTATAGTAAACAAAATTCAAAAAGAAAAAGGACTTGTTACGCAATGAAGAATTTCATGCAGAAGCACATTTTATTCCCAAAAAGATTAGGCTTTATGCCCTATTTTTGGGTTTTTTCATTATTTCTTATGGCGACTCAACTCTTAGCCCACGAAGCCCATTTCAACTGGTGGCATTTAATTTTAATGATTATTTTTCTTAAATTTTATCGTGATGGCTACTGGATTAATCCCTATCTGTGGCTGGATCTTCTCGTACAGTTGTCTATTGCTGTCTATTTTGTCATTTTATTTCCCGACGGAGGTGGCACCCTCTTCATTTATACTGCATGGGAAATCGGTTCATTACCGTTGAAATCAAAAAAATTCTTTCAATATTATGCTATGTTTCTAATAATTTCACTAAGCTGCATTACTTCATTTGTTCTTTTAAGTCCAGTGATGAATAGTTATGGATTCATAGGTGTAATTATTACTTTAACTTTTACAATAGGTTCACCCCTCGCTGCTCGATCATTAGCTAATAGTTATCGGCGCAGCTATCAAGCCAAAAAAAATAATAAACGTCTGGAATCAATTATCAAACAGAATGAGCGTGACAGAATTGCTAAAGATCTTCACGATAACATAGGTCAATCTTTTTCCATCATTACTCTCAAGGCCGAACTCGCTTCTAAATTAATCGACAAGGATCCTACGAAGGCTCAACAACAGTTACAAGATATTTCTAAAACTTCTCGTGAAGATTTGAATCTTGTTCGTAAAATAGTTGCTGATCTTAACGAAAAAACTATTGCCAGTGCCATGATTGAAGAAGAAAATAATTTACAGGTTGCTGATATAAGGCAACATTCGGTTAACGAAGAAATATCTGCCAAATGGCCAAAGACGGTTCAACATGTCCTTTCGGCAATTATTAAAGAATCCACTACCAATGTCATCCGATACAGTAAAGCCAATATGATGAATCTTATTTTTGAGGAAGATCAAAACAATTATTTACTAAAAATTCAAGATGATGGCATAGGATTTCAAAAATCAGATGATCGTCAAACATTTGGTTTAAATGGTATGAGAACACGCCTTAATAAAATTGATGGTAAAATTGAAATAGAGTCCAAGCACGGTGTATTGCTAAAAATATCTGTTCCCAAAGAGGAGTAATTATGACATCCATTTATATTGCTGAAGATCAAGAAATGCTTAACTCAGCACTTTCTGCAATTCTTAATTTAGAAGACGATTTTACCGTTATTGGTAATGCGACTGATGGCCAAACAGCCCTCAAAGAAATAGTTTCCTTAAAACCAGATGTAGCAATCTTAGATATTGAAATGCCGCAAATGACAGGCCTAGAAGTTGCTAACGAACTTCGTTTAACAAAACAGGATTTAAAAATTGTCATTCTTACAACGTTTGCTCGTAAGACCTACTTTGAGCTAGCCGTGGCTGCCCAAGTAAATGCATACTTATTGAAAGATGGCCCTACCGATAAACTAGTTGATTCGATTCATAAAATTTTAGATGGTCAAACCATTTATGATTCAAATTTAGTTTCAACCATTTTAACTGCGGTAAAGAATCCCCTGACCCCTCAAGAATTGAAAATTATGAAAGAATTTTCTCAAGGGAAATCAACTCAAGAGATTGCCGACAGTGTTTTTCTTTCTAACGGAACTGTCCGAAATTATATCTCTTCTATTCTCAGTAAAACTGGCACTCACTCTCGAATTGAAGCCTTAAATGTTGCTAAAAAGAATGGTTGGATTGAATAAATCTGATTATTTTATATTTTAGGTTACATAACATTTCTACTCCGAAGCTGATATGAAAGTAACAAAAAAGGATGGCTCATACGAACCATCTTTTTGTTTATTCTTGATTTTCAATTTCTGAACTATGGGCATTCTCTTGTAGTCTTTGTAATAACACGTCCGCAATTCCTCTTACCTGCTTATCACCATCACGTTGAGATAAACGATAACCGACAAAATATGGAGAAACTACATATCTGGCCTCAATCTTACAAATAATCTTTCGTCCAACCTTGTAAAAGAACAAGTTATAAGAATCAAACTTACCACCATAAAGATCATCTAGAACATACTTAACTGTCACACGTGTAAATTCTGCTAGATCATCAATATATTTAGGATTATTGATAACAACATTAAATTCTACAAATCCCATGATTGGTTTTTCCGAAACATTAACATTAATATGTTTTGAATTAAATACATCCATTCCAGTAAAATTCTCGGCCTCAATATGTTTATATCCATCAACATTATCTAAGCCAATCACTTGAAAATGTGGATGACGTAAAGACCCACCTGACATAGGGCCAAAATTTTTATATAACAAAACACTCTTGTATTTTTTGCTCTGAATCATTTCATCCCAACAATGATAAACAAATTCAAAGACTTCTCGATTTTTAGCAACTGAATAATTAGAAATATCACCATAGTGATCACTAGATTCAATTAACACTGTTTGATTAGTATCTTTAAGTGTTTTAAATTTATTCTCTAGCCAAATCATGTCCCCTTTTTGCTCAATTATATTAGTTAAATTTTCCCGATCACAGAACGGACAATAGTCTTTCTTCTTCTTAATATCTTGAGGCTTCCCTTTAGCCTGTTCGATCTCAAATACTAAAACATCTTTATTTGACAAATTTTCACCTCAATATGTTTATTAATACGATATTACCGCAAACACAAAAAAACTGAAAGAAACTCGTCAGTTTCTTTCAGTCAATTTATGTTTTAAAGCATGTTTAATTTCATTTAAAAATTAAAGTGAACGTGAAGCACCCTTGTATACAACACCACGTCTTGAATCAACAGTAACAGTGTCACCATCTTTAACAAGTGATGTAGCATTCTTAGCACCAACAACAACAGGTAGACCCATAGCAATACCAACAACGGCTGCATGTGATGTCAAACCACCGTTTTCAACAACAACGGCACTAGCTTTTTCAAGAGCTGGTAGGTAATCCTTATCTGTCATCTTTGTAACAAGAATATCGCCTTCGTTAACCTTCTTGTTAGCTTCTTCAGCTGAGTTAGCAACTACAACGTTACCAACAACTGATTCTTCACCAACACCTTGGCCTTTAACCAATGTTGATCCAATTAATTGAACCTTCATCAAGTTAGTTGTACCTGTTTCACCAACAGGAACACCGGCAACAACAAGAATTAAATCGCCTTCCTTAGCAAAGCCAAGTTCTTGAGCTTTCTTAGCAGCTAAGTCAAACATTTCATCAGTGTTTTCTGGCTTGTCAACGATAACTGGATCAACACCCCAGTTAACTGTCAAACCACGTTGTGTAGTTTCATCGAATGTTAGAGCTAAGATATCAGCACTTGGACGGTATTTAGAAATCATACGTGCAGTGTAACCTGATTTAGTAGCTGTAACGATTGTATTGATGTTTAGTTCTTCAGCTGTTCTAACAACTGATTCACCGATTGATTCTGTAACGTTTGAACCCTTATAATCTTCGAAACGTTGGATTGCAAGTGAGTTATTCTTGTCTAATTGTTGTTCTGTACGTTCGTCGATACGAGCCATAGCAGCAACAGCTTCAACAGGGTAGTCACCATTAGCACTTTCACCTGAAAGCATTGTAGCATCTGTACCATCAAGAACAGAGTTAGCAACATCAGTAACTTCGGCACGTGTAGGACGTGGGTTTTCTTGCATTGAATCAAGCATTTGTGTAGCTGTGATAACTGGTTTACCAAGAGCATTACACTTCTTGATCAATGATTTTTGAACGAATGGTACGTTTTCGAATGGAATTTCAACACCCATGTCACCACGAGCAATCATCAAACCATCTGAAACTTTAAGAATAGAATCGATGTTATCGATACCTTCTTGTGATTCGATCTTAGGGAAGATTTGTACGTATTCACAGTGTTTTTCTTCAAGGATTGCACGAATATCTAGGACATCTTGAGCTTTACGAACGAATGAAGCTGAGATGAAGTTAATACCTTGTTCCAAACCAAAACGAATATCGTCTGAATCTTTTTCTGTGATACCTGGTAGACGAACTTCAACACCAGGAGCATTGATACTCTTTCTTGAACCGATCATACCGTCATTTTGAACAACAGTAACCAATTCACGGTTCTTGTCATCTTTTTCAGTAATCTTCAAGTCAACAAGACCATCATCGATCAATACGTGACCACCAACATGTGTATCATCGTATAGACCAGGATATGTAGAAGCAATCTTTTCAGGAGTACCTGTTAATGAGTCATCCATTGAGATACGGATTGTTTGACCAATCTTAGCTTCAAACTTGTTACCTTCTTGAACAGTAGTACGGATTTCAGCACCTTTAGTATCAAGAACGATACCTACAGTCTTGCCTGTAATCTTTTCAGCTTCGTGTACCATTTCCATACGAGCTTTATGTTCTGGGTGATCACCATGTGAGAAGTTGAAACGGAAGATATTAGCTCCGGCTTCAATCAACTTAACGATTGTGTCAACATCGTTACTGGCAGGTCCAAGTGTACTTACAATTTTAGTTCTTTTCATCGAGAATCCCCTTTTCTTGTTTTCATCGTTTATTGTAACAAATTAAAACGTTATATGCTTAACTTATCTGCTTAAAGATTCATTTAAGTCATATAATGATAAATCAGGTTTGTGCTTGCTATCGAACAAGTCAAGAATGTCATGAGAAGTAATCTTGTTGTTTTCGATACCAACAGCAAGACCACCCTTGCCGTCAAGAAGCAAATCAACAGCATAAGCACCCATCTTACTTGCTAAGACACGATCCTTAACTGTTGGTGAACCACCACGTTGTACGTGTCCTAAGACAGTAGCACGTGAATCAAAATCACCATACTTATCTAATTCCTTCTTGAAGTCATCGGCATGCATAACACCTTCGGCCAAAACAATAATCATGTTCTTGTTACCGTTTTGACGGCCTTCTTTAACTTCTTCAGCAATTTCCTTGATGTCAAAATCACGTTCTGGAACGATAATCTTTTGAGCACCACCGGCAACACCAGCCCAAAGAGCCACGTCACCAGCACCTCTACCCATTACTTCAACAATAAATGTTCTTTCATGGGAGCTAGCAGTATCATGCAACTTATCAATGGCATCAACAGCTGTAGATACAGCTGTATCAAAACCAATTGTAAAGTCAGTAAATGGAATATCATTATCAATTGTTCCTGGTAGACCAATTGCGTTGTAACCATGTTCTGTTAAACGCAATGCACCATGGTAAGAACCATCTCCACCAATAACAACTAATGCATCAATTCCAAATTTCTTTAATTGCTCAATACCCTTGAGTTGACCTTCTACGTTAGCAAATTCAGGATATCTTGCAGAATACAAGAATGTACCACCACGTTGAATACGGTCAGATACGTCTTCGCTTGTTAGTGGGAAAATATCACCAGCAACCAAACCAGCATATCCATAATTGATACCAAACACTTCAAGCCCTTTATCAATGGCTCTACGTGTGACTGCTCTAATAGCAGCGTTCATACCAGGGGCATCTCCACCACTGGTTAAAATACCAATACGCTTCATTTGTTCACACTCCAAAATTATTTGTTTCTAAAACAAAACCTAATCAAATATAACATTTTTATAGGTTAGTTTGTAGAGCTGAAAACGTTTTTCAAGCAAATTTGTTAGTCTTTTTTTAAGAAAACACTTTTTTCGCCTAAGAAATCTTTCAATTGACTCTGCACATTATTATTAAAGCCTATCCAACGATTAGATTTCAACAGTAATGCTTGCTTCTTTTTTTCCCGATAAATAATAACTGGCATTTTCCCGGGATAATGTTCGATCAAACGATATAACTTCTCTAAATTATCAGGTGTATCAAGATTCTTCGTAACTCGAAGATAGAGTTTCTCGCTTGGTAATTGGACAGTATATTGTTTAGGATCACTTAGTCGATCAGCGATAAATTCTAAATCACCTCGCTGCCCCACATTACTGTGACCATCGAACAAGAAAATTTTACCATCTAATTCCATATTTTCAATCCTTTGAAAAACTTTAGGAAAAATTGTTACTGATATACTGCCAGACTCGTCTTCAATTGTCATAAAACACATTCTCTGACCTTTTTTAGTTCTAATAACTCGTAAATTCTTAATTAGTCCCAAAATTTTTACAGAAATATTCTGAACCATTTTCAGTTCAGATATCTTCTTAGTGGAAATGTTTAATAGTTTACTACGATATCTTTCAACTGGATGTCCAGAAACATAGACACCTAAATATTCTTTTTCCTGATTGAGTCTCTCCGTCAAAGTAAAATCGTCAACTTCGTGTTTTTTTGGATCTAGAACATCAAATAGTGACAAATTACTACCTGCCAATTGGATGCTCTCTATTAAGTCTCGAAAATCGTATAGTAATTCTTTACGATTCTTATTAAACGAATCAAAAGCACCAGCCAAGATCAATGGCTCCAAATAATCATTCTTAACAAACCTTGGGTCTATTCGCTGCAAAAAATTTAACGCACTCGTAAATGGTCCATTCTTTTCACGCTGTTCAACAATCGATTGAGCTAAGTCTCGACGCATCCCTTTGACACTTAACAGACCGAACCGTATTGCTTTATTAGCTGAACTAAATTCATAAGAGCTCAAGTTGATATCAACATTCAAAATCTTAATTTGCTGATCTTTAGCATCTTGTACATAAGTTGAAACCTTATTCTCATTGTTCAAATTAGAATTCAACAAACAAGCGAAGAATGCATCTGCAAAATGAACTTTGATATAGGCCAACCAAAAGGCAATCATCGAATATGCAACCGCATGGGATTTATTAAATCCATAGTTACCAAACTTTTCGATATATTGATAAACCTTTTCAGCCGATTCTTTAGTATGCCCTTGACCAACAGCACCATTAATAAATTTTTGTCGGTTTTCTTCAATCAATCGTTCGTTTTTCTTACTAATAGCTCGACGTAAAATATCCGCATCTGCCAACGAGAAATTAGCCATTTGTGACGATGCTTGCATAACCTGCTCCTGATACACCAAAATACCATAAGTTGGTCGCAATAATTCCTCTAAAGATTTATCTGGATAAGTTACTGGCTCTTGACCATGTTTTCGTGCAATGAATGTAGCAATGTTTTGCATTGGACCAGGACGATACAGTGCATTAGTTGCCACAATATCGTCAAAGCTAGTCGGTACAAGCCGTCTTAAAACACTCCTAATACCATCTGATTCAAATTGAAAAACTCCGTCTGTGGCCCCTCTCTGGAACAATTCTAGCGTTTTAGGATCATTCAGAGGTATTTTCTCCGGAATAAATTCACGACCATAATCTCTTGAGATTATTTGAATAGCCTTATCCAAAATCGTTAAATTCTTTAAACCTAGGAAATCCATCTTTAACAATCCAACACTCTCAACATTATTTTTAGTCTGTTGTGTTAGATTGATGCCATCATCTTCCAGCTGAACAGCCACAATATCAGTCATCTTTTTCTTACTTAAAACGATTCCCGCAGCATGTTTGGAGTAATGTCGTGGAATACCTTCAATTCGTTTAGCCACTTGATAGATCAATTCATTTTCACGAGAATTATTGATCAAATTTCTCAAAGTACTAGATTCATCAAAAGATTCTTGTAAAGTTATATTCAATTTTTTAGGAATGGCATTCGACCACTGTGACATCTGAAACTGTGTTTGACTGAATGTTCTAGCAATATCACGTAAGGCCATCTTAGCAGCCAGAGTCCCAAAGGTGATGATTTGTGCCATATGGTCAGAACCATACTTGTCATGCATATACATAACCATTTCATCACGCCGATTATCAGGTAAATCCAAATCAATATCTGGCATATTTACCCGCTGAGGGTTCAAAAATCGTTCAAATAGCAGATCATATTTAATTGGATCAACTTGTGTAATTCCCAAACAGTATGATACTAATGATCCTGCCGCAGAACCACGCCCTGGACCTGTTTTAATCCCGACTTCATGAGCATGCTTGATAACATCCCAAACAATCAAAAAGTAGTCTGAGAAGCCCATTTTATCAATAACGCTTAATTCATAATCTAATCTCTGAGTATATTCATTAGGAATTTGACCTGCTAGACGTTTATTCAACCCTCTTTGCGTCAATTCTGTTAAAAACTGGATCGAAGATTTGCCATCAGGTGTTTCAAATTCCGGTAGCTCTGTCTCTTTGAATTCAATCTCAACATTACACTGATCAGCAATATGACCAGTATTTTCTACCGCATCTGTCATATCAACTTCTGAAAAATCAGACATAAAATCAGTTGCTGGACGTAAATAATGATCTCCCGTCTCTACAACTTGCTCCAGATTGTCAAAATGTTGTCCTGTACGCAAGTAATTGACTACCTGGTAAGCCAGATGGTCATCAGTCTTAACATAGCGTACATCGCCTAAGGCTGCCATTTTAAGACCATTCAATTTAGATACATCTTTAATAACTCGAACATTATCAATTTGCTCAGAATAAATTCCTACTCCTAAGTAAAGAGCTTCTTTATCAATTAACTTCAATAATTTTTGAATGTAATCTTTTTTATTGTCGACTGTAATAACTTCTGCACCACTTGCTGGAGTAATTACAAAAAGATCTTTCAAATATGCTCTTAAAGTTATTAAATCTAGAGAATTCTTGGATGACATAACTGCTGAAGAAATTTTAATAAGATTTTGATACCCACTATTATTTCTTGCCAATAGAATTAAAGGATAACTATTCTGTTCATCTATCAATCCCTGCGTTTCAATTGTTAAACCAATAATAGGTTTAATACCGGCTTTACGAGCATATTTATAAAAATCTATCGAACCGTATAAATTATTAATATCCGT
This sequence comes from Companilactobacillus kimchii DSM 13961 = JCM 10707, assembly GCF_001435445.1. Lineage (GTDB taxonomy): Bacteria > Bacillota > Bacilli > Lactobacillales > Lactobacillaceae > Companilactobacillus > Companilactobacillus kimchii. Next base: position 323,736 of record NZ_AZDH01000017.1, read on the forward strand.
TAAAGCAATAGCCTTATAGCCTAGTTCCTTAGCCTGATCGACTATCTCCGTCAATTTGGCAGGACTATGCAATAAACTATAACTACTAATGACTTGTAATTGGGCTTGCAATTTAACGCCCCCTTTGTTTAAAATTATATCAAAATCAAGCAGAAGTTTATTGGGTAAAAATCCATTTTGTGCTAAACTACTTGAGAAAGTGAGATGGAAGAAATGAGATATATTGCTGTAATTTTCTGGTCAATCATGTTAGGACAAGTTGCCGGTTTTATCGGTGGTGCCCTAAACCAACAAACTTACAATACAAATTATTCTATCATTGTTAGTATAGTATTCGCTGTCATCTTCAGTGTAATTCCATTGATGCTCGACAGTTCTGTTAAAGAAACAAAGACCGAAAAAAACGCTTAATTTAGATTAAGCGTTTTTTTGTACCATTAAAATTTTTAAATTATAACTAAAAAACTTCAACTCAATTTTCAGAGTTGAAGTTTTTATTTTGTAAGTAAATTAATACTTAGTGATGTACATATAGAAATCTTTAGTCGTCAAATTAATATTATAATTAACTCCCTTAGAAGTGATTGGATCCATTGAAGTCTTAGTAGAATTCTTGTCAGCATTTTTAGTCTGCTTAGCAAAATCCTTTAAAACTTTTTTACCATCAGCTCCTAATAACTTGGAAACAATCATCAAATCTGTAGCAAAATTCTTTTGACCAGTCTTAGATTTGAGATCTTTATAAGAGAACTTTGTTGCAATTCCCATTAATTGGTTATTTTGAACGTTGTAATACCACTTTGTTCCATCATTCTTCTTATGCGTTATAATTCCGTTTTTAGAAATTAATTGTAATTGATCATTTTGTTGTCCTAATGATAGCAATGTATAATTATACGATTGCGCAAAAGTCAGGTAATCTTCAAGTGCCTTAGCTTTTTTTACTTTAACCAACTTAGTCTCTGTCTTATCACCATTAACAGCTTTGATTCTCACATTCTGATCACTTGCTGAAACAGGTATAGAGATAGCAAAATGTCCACCGTCTACAGCTACTTTCTTAGTTTCGCCATTAACTGTATAGGTCAGTTTCTTATAGTTATTAGCTTGACCCTTAACCACAGCAACTAAACCATCTGCACTATATGACTTCTTAGTCGTTGATAAATTTAATTTTGAACACCCTGAGAGCATTAAAAAGAATAGCGGAATAACCAACAACAATAAATACTTTAATTTTTTCATAGTTGTTTCCCCATCTAATTAAAAATATTAAAAAAAAGCCAAGACCAATTGACTTGACTTTTAATTAAGCTTCTTTGTTATCACTGATAACTTTTTCACCCTTGTACATACCTGATGGTGAAACGTGATGACTTAAACGATATTCACCAGTAGCAACGTCGAATTGCATGTTTGGTGTGTTCAATTTAATATGTGCACGTCTTTGACGTTTTCTTTGTTTTGATGATTTTCTCTTTGGAACTGCCATATTTAAAAACTCCTTTATTTATATTACTTAATCAAATCTAACGTTTAATATAATACTATCATAAAAACATTAGAGCAAGCAAAAATCCTATTTTGTTTGCTTTTTTGTATTATTTTCCTTTAAAGCGTCCGCAATTTGGTTATCATGAGACACTTTTACGTTGGAAATTTGTTTTTGTGCATGTCGATTAAGTTTATTTTCTTTTTTATTTCCAGTATTAGCTAAAAGCAATGTGATCAGTGCTCCCAAAAGTAATGAAACAATAATCAAAATAATTAATGGCAACTTCACTCTTGTAAAACCAAAACTGACTGTAACTGGATCTACATTCAACACAGCAAAGATTACCACGATCAAAGCTATAACTAATCCAATGACGAATCTTGATTGTTTACCATTATTATTACTCATTTTTTAACCCTCTATTTGCGATTTCCAAGTGTTGAAGCAAAATAGTCCCCTAAACTTGGTGCTAATTTATAAAGTACCGCTGCTAATTCCATATAACGAGGACGATTAATTTCACGCTTATTTTTATTAAACGTATTAACTATTTCCCAGGCTAACTTATTTGGATCAAGCACAAAATTTTTCACCGAATCAAGATAGTTTCCATTATGATCAGCCACAGAGAAGAAATTAGTTGCTACAGGGCCTGGATTGATAGTCGTTACAAATACACCTAATGGCTTCAATTCAAGTCTTAAACCGTCTGAAAAGGCGATTACAGCCGCTTTAGTAGCTGCATATGCTGCTGATTTAGGAGTTGTGATCTTACCAGCCATTGATCCAACATTAAAAATATGTCCGCGGCCATTATCAATCATTTTGCTAGCAACTAATCTTGTCATTAACATTAAGCCTAAAACGTTCACGCGAAACATCTTTTCAATCTTATCAAAATCTGTTTCTAGATAATTAGAAAAGTCACCAAAACCGGCGGCATTAACCAAGACATCAATATCATCAGTGATTTCAAAAGCCCTTTTTACGCCCTCAGTAATTTGTTGTGGATCACTCATATCAACGCTCAAGTATTCATGGTGAGCACCCTCTGCACCGACACGAATACATTCGTTCTTTACCTGCAACAACTTATCTTCATTACGAGCTACTAATATTAAATTAGCACCGGATTTTGCAGCATTAATAGCTACATCTTTACCAATTCCGGAAGATGCTCCTGTAACCAAAACTGTCTGATTCAATAAATTAACCATAGTCATCCTCTTTTCTATTTGAATGGAACTTCAAACAAATCAAAATCACTAGCCACTTTAGTATTCTTAAAGATTCTTTGAGCTTCTCTTTGCAAAACTAAAGCACCTCTACCAGTATATCTAGCAGAAATATGTGTCAAAATCAATCCTTTTGCATGACATCTTTTGGCCACTTCGGCTGCCTGAGTAGCAGTTGAATGGAAATAATTATAAGCTAGTTTCTTTTCATCGTTAGAAAAAGTTGATTCGTGAACGATTACGTCTGCATCTTGTGATAATTTATCAATTTCTGGAGTATAGCGAGTATCCGAAATGATCGTAACGACCTTACTTGGCTTATCAGGACCAATAAAGTCCTTACCGTTTAGAACCGTACCATCTTCTAAAGTAACCGTCTTACCAGCCTTCAATTGACCGAAAAGTGGACCATTAGGGATATTGTACTTCTGTAAATCATCCACCAAAAGTTCACCAGTCCTTGGTTTCTCAACCACACGATAGCCAAAACAAGTTACTCGATGTTTCAATTCGCCTGCATATACAGTGAAAGTCTTATCGTTAAAGATTTCCCCACCGTTTTTCATCTCAATATATTTGATAGGATAACTTAATCTACTACCGGTTACCTTTAAGGAGGTTTCAACAAACAGCTTGATCCCAACTGGTCCATATATTTCTAAAGGCGAATTTCCACCCTGATTAGAACGACTAGATAACAAACCGGGTAAACCAAAGATATGATCCCCATGTAAATGAGTGATAAAAATTTTTGTGATCTTTCTAGGCTTAATTGCCGTTTTTAAAATTTGATGCTGTGTAGCTTCGCCGACATCAAACAGCCAGACTTCATTTCTTTCATCCAACATTTTTAGAGCTGTACTTGAAACGTTACGGCCCTTTGATGGAACGCCAGCGCCTGTTCCTAAAAATTCTAATTCCATAAAAAATTCCTATTCTACTTCTACTTTTTATCCAATGACTTCAAAATTTCCTTAGCCACGAAGGATGTGTAATACATTGAACCGTCCGGATTTGGATGAACATTATCATCATAGAACCAATCAGTGTGTCCATTTGAATATCCATTCCAATCAATCACGGTCAAATTCTTATACTTACTTTGAGCTTGACTTAGAACACCATTAACGGTCTTTTCCCATGGTCTAGTTGGAACATGAACATTGATCCAATAAACATGACGTTGTGGACCAACCAATGACATAATTTGTCCAAGCTGTTGCATATTGAATGGTCCATTAGTTCCTAAACCAATCAAGACATTAGGTGCTAAGACGCCTTGATCTTTATACTTCTGTAAGATATCTAGACTGGCAGTCAATTGACGACTAACTGCTGCATCAACAACGACCTTCTTGTCATCAAACAACTTCAAGAAATTATCTGATCCATCGGCCATAACCGAATCACCAACAGCTGTTAATGGTACATCCTTTAATCTCTGCAAGTCGATCTGTGTTAAACCATACTTCTCGAATTCGGTATTAATTGGATTATCTTTAGCTGCTTTCTTATATCTAGCATAGTCAGCAGCTGACATCTTACCTGTTGCATTCTGTTTCTTTTTAGCCTTTTTCAGGTTCTCAATAGCTTGCTGTTTCTTTTTCTTATTAGCTTTTTCATTCTTATTAATCTTATTAGCCAATTGACTATGGTTAACATTAGGATTTGGTGCACTAACGGCTTTAACTACACCGTAACAACCTGTAATACTAATTAAAGCAATTACTAGAGCTAAAATACGTTGAATTCCTGTTGAAGATTTAAAGAAATTCTTAACGTCACTCCACTTAGCATGGGCCAAAGGTTGTTCGACGAACCTGAATGAAAATTCAGTTACTAAGACAATTAAAATAACTTCAATCACCGGATATAAAATCGGATGATCTGCAACATTTTTAAACTTAGATTCAAAAAAGATCATAACAGGAAATTGGTATAGGTATAATCCATAACTTCTTGAACCCACAAAATGGAAAACCTTATTGGATAACAAACCATTCCACATAGAATCTGGATGAGCTACAACCGCAATAAAGATACATGTTGTAACAGAGAAGATGAACATCCCGCCACGATAAAGGAATGGATCAGAATCTTTAATTGTGAAAATCATCAACAGCATCAAAGCTAACGACAATAAACCAACAATATTCAATTTCCATTTATCAGATTTTTTAAGACCTTCTTTTAATTTTTCAGCAGGCCAAACTAGTGCTAAGCCACATCCCAAAAGGATTGAGAATAATCTTGTGTCAGTACCATAATAAATTCTACTTGGGTCAACACCCGGCTTAAATAAAATTGCCATCCAAATTGCTGATGCAATGGAAACAATCATAGAAAAGCCAAAAATACGGCCTTTTTTAACATGGAATTTACTAAACAAAATCAACAGAATTGGCCAAATAATATAAAATTGACCTTCAATAGACAACGTCCATAAATGTGTAAATGGTGATTCATTATTGGCAAATCGTTCGAAATACGACTGACCATTAAAAATTTGCCACCAATTATAGACATTCAAAATATTTGTCACAAAAATCTGATCGAAATGGTATAGCAAGTTCTTTAAAAACAAAACAATATATGCCCCCGATGCTAATAATACAAACAGCATCCCTGGGTACAATCTTTTTACTCTTTTTAGATAAAAATTACTTAATGAAAACGAACCACCATAATCTACAGTATTAAAGAAATGATCTGTGATTAAGTATCCAGATATTAGGAAGAAGATTGGCACTCCCAAATATCCACCGGAAAAAACATTAGGATTTAAGTGATACATGATAACACCTATAACCCCTAAAGTACGTAGTCCATCAAATCCAGTAATAAATCTTCTTTTCGGTGATTTATTCATTATTTCTAGCCCCTAAATAAATTCAAAAGTAAAGTCAAGAATTGTAACTGAATCACCTGATTCGGCCCCTGCCTCAATCAAAGCGTCTTCAATACCCATTGACTTCAATTGTCTAGCAAAACGCATAATTCCATCTTGATGATCCAAATTAGTTCTTTGAAGAAGTAATTCAACTCGATCACCTTTAACAACAAAACTATGTTCAGCATCTTTTTCAATAGTAAATTGCTTCTTCTCTGGCTCAAAGTTGTATTCTTTAGAATCGTCAGTTTGTACATCAATGTGAATTGGTTCCGCCTTGGATAATACTTCACTAGTATGATTCATCAGATCTTTAACACCTGTATGTTGAACACTTGAAATAGGGAAAATATCAGCATCAGCATCCAATTTCTCTTTAAATTCTGCCAAGCGTTCTTCAGAACCAGGAATATCTAACTTAGTTGGCACAATAATTTCTGGACGTTTCAAAACATTTGCATCGTAATTACCTAGTTCTTTACGGATAGCTAAATAGTCATCATAAGGTTCACGACCATTATTAGGATCCATATCAACTAAATGTAGGATAACTCTAGTTCTTTCAACGTGGCGTAAGAATTGAATCCCCAAACCAACACCGTTAGAAGCTCCTTCAATTAATCCTGGCAAATCAGCAATAACAAAATCTTGCCCATTTTCCAACTTAACCATTCCTAAATTAGGAGATAAAGTTGTAAAGTGATATGCAGCAATCTTAGGTTTAGCAGAAGTTGCTACAGATAATAAAGTAGACTTCCCAACTGATGGGAATCCAACCAAACCAACATCCGCAATCAACTTCAATTCAAGCTTCAAATGCTTTTCTTGACCAGGTTCACCATTTTCGGCTACTTCTGGTGCTTGGTTCTTAGATGTAGCGAAGTGAATATTACCACGACCACCATCTCCACCTTTAGCAACAACTAGTTCTTGGTTATTCTCGGTTAAATCTCCGACTAATCTACCACTATCTTCATCATAAATTGATGTTCCTGTAGGAACGACAATGTAAACTGGATCAGCCTTGTGACCATACATTCCCTTGATTTGGCCATTTTGACCAGGTTGAGCTTTAAAAATTCTCTTGTATCTAAAGTCCATTAAGGTATTCATACCTTCATTAGCCTTTAAAATTATGTCGCCTCCGCGACCACCGTCTCCACCTGAAGGTCCGCCAAGTGGTACATACTTTTCGTGGCGGAAGGCAACAGCGCCGTCTCCACCCTTACCAGATTTTACGGTGATTTTAACGTTATCTACAAACATTAAAATCCCCCTTTCTAAACTTAATTATCATTTCTAAATTTTAGCACAAAAACATACTTCATAATACTTTGAAGTATAATTGATTGTCCAGAAATTTATTAATCGGTTGATATCTTTTGGAAGATTTTGAAAGATTTTGAGTTTTTATGATTGATTTTGAATGAATATGGAGGTATTATATTTTTTGCGAGGTGATGAAAGTGCTTACTGAAGAAAGACAACAAATTATTTTAGAACAATTAAAAATACACAATATTGTCAAACTCCACGATTTAATTCCATTAACGGGTGCTTCTGAATCTACCTTGCGTCGTGATTTGCAAGATCTTGAGAATTGTCACAAGTTATTACGAATCCACGGCGGTGCTCAAAACGTCATTTCATTACATGAGGAACCAGCGCTTTCTCAAAAAGCAGCTGTACATATTAATGAAAAGAAACTGATCGGTCAAACAGCCGCAAGTTTAGTTAGAAATCATGAAGTAATCTTTTTAGATTCCGGAACTACCATTCAATTCATGATCCCCTACTTAATAGAACATAACGACTTGTTAGTCATTACCAATAGTGTCGACAACGCTTCGATGTTGGCCGATTATAACGTGAACACATTTCTTCCTGGGGGAAAGTTAAAATCATCTACAAAGGCATTGATTGGTGCAAACATCATTCAAACACTTGAAAGATATCACTTTGATCGCGCTTTTCTCGGTACCAATGGTTTTTCTATTGATGCTGGTTACACAACACCAGATCCTGAAGAAGCAGCTATTAAGAGTTTGGCGATCACGCAATCGAATCAATCTTATGTACTATCCGATAGTTCCAAGTTTTCGCAAGTTAGTTTTAGTCGTTTTGCAACTTTAGATGAAGTTCCATTAATAACAAGCAGACTATCAGAAAAAGAAGCTAATGCTTTGAAAAAATTTACTAAGATAACGGAGGCAATCTAGTTGATCTATACAATTACAGTTAATCCCTCAATTGATTACGTTTTACAATTGAAGAATTTAAATACTGGTGAAGTTAACCGTACTCAAAACGATGTTAAACTTCCTGGAGGAAAAGGAATCAATGTTTCTAGAATTATGAAGGAACTTAATATTGATTCCACAGCGCTTGGTTTTGTTGGTGGTGCTACAGGTTCAATGTTTGAAGAATTGCTTTCTCAACACAACCTAAAAACTTCCTTTACTAGAGTTAAGGAAGACACTCGTATCAATGTCAAAATTAACGCTACTGAACAAAACGAGGAAACAGAAATTAACGGTGCCGGTCCTACCATCAGCAATGAAGAACAAACTAATTTCATGAATAATTTAAGTGAAATTGGCAAGGGTGATATCGTTGTTATGGCTGGAAGCCTTTCCAGAAATCTCAATACTAATTTTTATTTAGATATTGCTGAAAAAATTCAAAAGCAAGGTGCCGAATTCATCATTGATACTACTGGTCAAGCCCTGTTGGATACTTTGCCACTACACCCATTAGTCGTAAAACCAAATCATCATGAACTAGCTGACTTGTTCGACGTTACTTTCAAAGATGAACAAGAAATCATTACTTACGCTAGAAAACTTTTGGACAAAGGGGCTAAGCATGTCTTAGTTTCTATGGCTGGAGATGGTGCTTTACTAGTTACTAAGGATAAAGCCTATAAGGCAAATGCTCCTAAAGGAACTGTCATCAATTCAGTTGGTGCCGGCGACTCTATGATTGCCGGATTTGCTGGTACATTCATGGAAACAAACGATCCTATTGAAAGCTTCCATATGGGTGCTGCTTGTGGATCAGCTACTGCCTTCAGTCAAGACATAGCTATTAAAGAAAAAATTGACGAAGTTTATAAGGAAATTTCTATTACAGAAATCTAATTGAGGGGGACTCTTAATAATGGACTTAAAGCAACTATTGTTAAAAGACGCCATGATCATGGACTTGAAAGCTACTACTAAAGAGGATGCCATTGAAGAAATGGTTGATAAGTACTATCAAGTCGGCGTTATTGATGACAAAGAATTATACAAAGCAGATATTTTAAAGCGTGAAGCACAAACAAGTACTGGTATCGGTGAAGGAATTGCCATGCCACATGCTCGTGATAAAGCTGTTAAACGTGCTACAGTTTTATTTGCTAAAAGTGCTAAGGGTATCGATTATAAATCATTAGATGGCCAACCAGCCTACCTATTCTTTATGATTGCTGCTCCAGATGGTGCTGATAATCTTCACTTGCAAGCTCTTGCCGCACTATCATCACTTCTAATCAATCCTGAATTGGTCAAGAACCTAAAGGCTGCTAAAACAGCTGATGAAGTTCAAGAATTATTTGATAAAGCCATGAAAGAAAAGGAAGCCAAGGATAAAGCTGACGAAGAGAAAGAAAAAGCTAAAGCAGCGGCTGCCGCTCAAGCTAGCGATTCTGATGACAAGAAACCTTATGTTGTTGCTGTTACAGCCTGCCCTACTGGTATTGCTCATACATACATGGCTGAAGCTGCTCTAAAAGAACAAGCTGAAAAAATGGGTATCGACATTAAGGTTGAAACTAATGGTTCCGAAGGTGTTAAGCATAAGTTAACCGCCGACGAAATCAACCGTGCTGATGGTGTTATCATCGCTGCCGACAAGAAAGTTGATATGCCTCGTTTTGATGGCAAGCACTTAGTTAACCGTCCTGTTAGTGATGGTATCAACAAAGCCGAAGAATTAATCAACTTAGCTGTTGAACAAAAAGCTCCTGTCTTCCATGCTGAGGGTGGTGCTACCGCAGAAAAAGAAGACACTGAAGAAAAGAAGTCACTTTGGTCAAGAATCTACGCTGATTTAATGAATGGTATTTCCAATATGCTTCCATTCGTTGTTGGTGGTGGTATCTTAATGGCTATTTCCTTCCTATTGGAAAACTCCGTTGGTGCTCATTCACAATGGTTCCTCTTCTTTAATAATGTTGGTAATTACGCCTTCAGTTTCTTGATCCCTGTTCTAGCTGCCTACATCGCGGTTTCAATCGGTGATCGTCCTGCCTTGCTACCTGGTTTCGTTGGTGGTTACATGGCTTCCCAAGCTACAGCTTCTGTAGTTAGTTCCAAGAGTCCTGCCGGCTTTATTGGTGGTCTTCTAGCTGGTTTCATTGCTGGATGGGTAGTTGTTTTCTTAAAGAAATGGCTCAAGAACCTGCCTCACTCACTAGCTGGTCTTAAGACTATCTTGATTTACCCAGTACTAGGACTGCTCTTCACTGGAGCTATCATGTACTTTGCTGTTGATCCAATCTTCGCCGTTGTTAATGCCGCTATTACTCACTTCCTAGAATCAATGGGTACTGGTAATGCTGTTATCTTAGGTACATTACTTGGTGGTATGATGTCTATCGATATGGGTGGTCCTTTCAACAAGGCTGCTTACACATTTGCCATTGGTACATTTACTGCAACCCAAGATGGTGCTTTGATGGCTGCCGTTATGGTTGGTGGTATGGTTCCTCCTCTAGCTATTGCGATTGCAACAACATTCTGGAAGAACAAGTTTACTGAACAAGAAAGACAAGCCGGTCTTTCAAACTACATTTTAGGTTTATCATTCATTACTGAAGGTGCTATTCCATTTGCTGCCGGAGATCCATTGCACGTTATCGTATCAAGTGTTATCGGCTCTGCTATCGGTGGTGGTTTGACACAACTATGGGGCGTTAACGTTCCTGCTCCTCACGGTGGTATCTTCGTTACACCATTAGCTAACAAACCATTACTTTACTTATTAGCTGTTGTTATCGGTGCTGTAATTTCTGGTGTTATCTACGGTGTTTGGAAACCTGCTAAAAAAGAAAATAAATAAATCCCGTTATAAACGGACAAAAAACTATTTAACTGACTAGGAAGTTAGCTAAATAGTTTTTTTATTTGGAATAAATTACTAAAATTTTCCAATTGGAGTCACTACTATAAATCTTCTTTAAGCAAACTGTATAGATTCTCATCATGAAAGCCATCGTCCAATAGTTCATTTTGACGTAATGTTCCTTCCAAAATGAAGCCAGCTCTTTTGGCCACCGCATTACTAGCTTCATTATCAACTGCTGCTTGGATTATGACGCGATTTAAACCATAATCTTCAAAACCCAAGTTAGCAAAACATTGTACTGCTCTTGTCACAATACCTCTCCCCTGAAACTTCTTACCTAACCAATAACCAATATCGGCACTAGCTCGTAAATGATCAAAATGATTAAAACTAATCATTCCGGCAATTTCATTTTGATACCAAATTACAAGGTTTAATGAATCATTCATCCCCATATGGCGGTTAGTCATCTGTAAAAACTCCACTTCATCATTCGCCACTTTAGTTAACTTTAACCATGGTAAATAATATTCAAAATATTCTCGTTGCCCATCCAACAATTTGAACAACTTAGGACCGTCAATTTTAGGTCTTGGTACTGTTAATTTAATTTCATCTGACACTTTGCAAGATAACATCATACTTACCTTCTTTATCTTAATTAATATTATTTTTATCCTTTATTTCAGATAAAACAAAAATTTTAAAAAAATCTAATCTTAGGACATAAGGGATAATAATTTAGTAGTCCAACTCGATTACTGAATTCTTATCCTTTTTTTATTCTCATTAGCTTTTATAATTCTTTTCTCATTATCTGAAATAATTTTCCATAAAGTAATTTTTAGATTGCAATTGTTTGTTGATATAACACGTTATTTAACGCTTACAGTGCTATTTTCTCTGTTATACTGAAACCACTTACAAACCAAATGGTTTGAAAATTCCCTACCACAAAACGCAAGGAGTTTATTATGAAAAAGAAAACAATCTTACTATCAGCTATTATTTTAGGAGGTTTTACGGCTCCTATTGTGCAACAAACAGTTGCTAGTGCACAAAATATCCAAACTGAAGTCGTTCAGAATACAAAAACACAAGAAGGTAAAAGTACTAATAATCAAGAACCACGTACTAACAAGATTAAATTAAGCGATAAAATCTCATTGGATCAGTTAAATACTGACACCAGCATCGTGATCCCTTCCACAAATAAAGATGTTAATACTAAATTAGATGACATTTACGTTAATCTTACTGATGAAGAAATTGCTGAATTAAAGGATAATAAAGAAACTAATTTTCAAGTCGATGGCTTAGAAATTACTACTAGTTGGGGAGGTTCTCTTAGCTACGAAAGCGTTAGTTCTGACATGCAACTACAATATGACGACAGTACTCAGACGCTTTCCCTACTAGATGATTCTAAAAAAGTTGATCATATTACCTACGAATTAATGCATGGTGATGCCAATGTTCATTATATCTTCAAAGATACTGGTGAAGAAATTTATCAAAAGATTCATGATGATACTCTTGGATCTGGTGAACAAGATTTCACAATTGAAGATTTAGTCTCTCTCCAAAAAGACTATTTATTAAAGGGACATTTTGACGCTGTTTCTATTGATTTTGATAATATTGCTAATGTCGTGAACCCTTCAAATCCGACTGAAATAAGTTTTAAAGAAGAGCCAATTGTTAAAGAATATGATCCTGACAAGATTAACAAGGACAATGCCGAATTTACTGTTAAATTAGAAAAAGCTGAACCGACTATTTTTAATTTAAATGTCTATTTGGACGGTAAAATTTTCTCCAAACAGAGCCTTACGGCTGATATTTATACAAAGCTTTCTAAGCAGACTGGTGAAATATTACCAGATCCATCAACAGCTAAGCTAAATAATAATAAGACACGTACTGACGTGTATTACTCTTATTTCCCACAATTGGGTGTAACTACGATGTCTGGTAAGGCCTTCCATCAAACTATTTTTGACGTTGGAAATAACGGGATAGATGAACCCACAACTGAAGATTTTTTTAATCAAGCTCTACATTATTATATTCGCGACATGGATATACACCATTTATTTGCTGGCCGTAAACAAACCATCTCTATTTACTATGAATCAGATGGTTACTCTGAAGAAGAAGCTAATTCTACCGTAACTGCTAACGTACACATCAATTCCAATCTTGGATTACAAACAGTTCTAAATGTTACTGGTAAAAAGGGGAAAACTATCACTGTTAACGTTCCTCAAATTAATGGGTACAAACCTGATAAAGAAACCGTAACTGCTAAAGTAAATGAAGATGGGACTATCACTACTGATGAAGAAGTTAAATATGAACTGATTACGGATGATGAGGGTAATGGTAATAATACTAAACCCCCAGTAACGACTCCAGATCCTAATCCAGCCCCAAACCCTAATCCAACTCCAAACCCTAATCCAGCTCCAAACCCTAATCCAGCTCCAAACCCTAATCCAGCTCCAAACCCTAATCCAACTCCAAACCCTAATCCAGACAAAATGAATGGATTCGTTGGTACTATGAAACAATACGTTAAATTGTATCAATTAGAAAAAGGCCAAATGAAGCCTATTACTAATAAAGAATTGGGTAAGCATTCCGATTGGAAATTTGATCAAACTATTAAGATAGATGGTAAGATTTACTACCGCGTTGCTACGAATGAATGGGTTGATGCTAAAACCGTTTATCGTTACCAAGTTGAATCCGGTATTGTTGAAACTAAAGATAAAGAATTCACTACTCTGGTTAGTTCTGATGCCAAATTAATCTCTAATCGTGGCTTAGGAGCTCATTCAGCTTGGAAATACGACCGCATCGCCTACTTAGGAGATAATGAAGAGAAATACTATCGTGTCGCCACTGATGAGTTCATTGCTTTAAATGAGGTCATTCAAAGATAAAACTCAAAGAAAAAGCAATTCCTTATGAAATACAATAAAAAAAGTTAGACATTTTTATAAGTTTCAAGAAATCATGGATTGTTCCCTGTATTCTACGGGGACAATCCATTTTTCTTTAAAGAAATACGTTTATTGTTGTACCAATTAATATATTTAACGACCAAATTCTTTAATTCAGCTAGGTCATCGATATTATACCCGTAAAGACATTTCTCTTTTGAGCAAATTAAAAACCTTAATTGGGGCATTGTCGTGACAATTGTCTTTTTCAAGACATGCTTTTGTTCAATTGCACAGGATAATATTTAGCCACTGGTCCGATCCAACACGGCGGATATATAATCCTTTTTCTCTGCTTCATGGACCCAACGATAAATCTGAAGAATATTTAATCATAAAAAAAGTGTTCTAAAGTTGTTAGATTATATCTAACAGCTTTAGAACACTTCACCTTTACATTTATAGTTAATTGTTCAAGAGTAATCCTTATTCCTTAAATAAATACCAAATACTATCGAAACTAATACGGAAATAAGCATTACTAGTAAAAAGGCCAGTTTAGATTTGGTTCCGGGTAATCCTCCTACGTTCATCCCCCAAATACCCGCAAAGAGTGATGGTATGGAAATAATCAAAGCAGCTGAATCTAAATATTTCATCAAGTTATTCAAACTGCGATCCATTATGCTAACAAATAAATCACTAATACTATCTAAAAGGTCACGATAGACCCCTATCATTTTTTCTGCATGACGTTGACGTAATTTAATATCATAACTAATTTTCTCGTCTGCCAATTTTCGTAGAAAAGTTTCATTTTTCATCAATTCATCTAATGTTTCCCTTTGATCTTGAAGTGTCTGATCAATATAGACTATTTTCCTCTGCGTATCAGTCAAACGAACTAATTCATCTTTACCAGATTTTCCTCGAGCCGCTTGATCTAAATCATCAATAGTCCTTTTAATATTCGCCAATTCAGCGATGAAATGATTATAAGTTGTATAGGCCAAATGCGCGATGACTTGCTCAAAATTTTTGATATTATTTTGTTCCCTTTGTAACAGGTGATCAATTAAAGAAGAACCTTGACATACATGTGTTATTAATAACTCGTTTGATTTCACAATGGTAACGGGCTCCAATCGTTCTTCAATTGTTCTCTTTGTATCAGCTTTTAAATCTACTAGTACTAATGAAATTGGATCATTCAACCTAGTATCACGTAGATATTCCAATCTAGAAACTTCCTCCGCAGCATTACGAGCACTGAACAATTCTTTTGGTAGCGAAAACTCATCAACCATTTTTAACAAAGTAGCTTTAGAAAATTTATCTTCTTCTAAGACCAACCAATTGCCCTCAACTTTATCACTTGGTTCTACTCCATTGGAAGTTACACGATAATATGACATTTCCCTCACTCCTTGTGTTCATTTAAAAGTAAAGCAATT
Source organism: Companilactobacillus kimchii DSM 13961 = JCM 10707 (assembly GCF_001435445.1). Taxonomy (GTDB): domain Bacteria; phylum Bacillota; class Bacilli; order Lactobacillales; family Lactobacillaceae; genus Companilactobacillus; species Companilactobacillus kimchii. The sequence continues at coordinate 338,867 of NZ_AZDH01000017.1, forward strand.
ATATTGTTAAAAAGTTAACATGTAAAGAAATGTCTTAAATAAAAAAATGCCGTCCATATTGGTATATTTCAATCCAATATTAGACGGCAATTCTTATGTTTATTAATTATTTTGTTTGCTTATGTTCTTTTAAATACTCTTGAGCCCATTTCATATATTTTGCATCTTCAGCAGCATCTTGTGAAGTTAAAATTTTGGGACCATCCTCTGTAATAGCCAAAGTATGTTCATATTGTGCAGACCATGAACCATCAGCACTAGCGTAATAGATCCAATCATCATTAGGGTCATCCAACGAACGATCAACAATTTCCCATGTTCCTTCATTGATCATAGGTTCAATTGTAATTGTCATACCGTTCTTAAGGCGTAATCCCTTGCCTGGTTCACCATAATGTAAAACATCAGGTTGTTCATGCATTGTTGGTTGAATACCATGTCCACAGAGTTCTCTGACATCTCCATAGCCATGTTCATCCTCAGTGTAATGTTGAATAGCATATCCAATATCACCTAAGCGATTGCCCTCAATACTTTGAGCAATTCCTAAATATAATGATTTCTTAGTAACTTCCATCAAATCAGATGTTTCTTGACTAACTGAACCAACGGCATAACTCCAGCAAGAGTCACTTTGATAACCTTTATAACTAACAGTCATATCTACTTTAACTAGGTCGCCCTCTTTTAAAATCAAATCCTTACGTGGCGTACCATGTGCAACTTCATCATTTACATCCACACAAGTAGCATATTTATAACCTTCAAATCCCTTTTCAGAAGGAACAGCACCATGACTAACAATATAATCATTAGCAAATTCCTCAATTGAGTATGCTGAAATACCAGGTTTGATCATATCACGTAAGCCTAAATGGACTCCGGCTAATATTTTACCTGATTCACGCATACCTTCAATTTCTCGTTCTGACTTCAATGTAATCATCAAATCTCTCCCTTTTAACCTTTATGATACTTCTTATGAAAATCTGTACTTGCTAACGTTATTTTAATTGTTTGTGCCGTTGTTTTAGGAATTCCCAAGTCAGTTAACTGTTCAACTGAGGCTTCCTTCATCTTTTTAACTGACCCAAACTTTTTCAATAGTTTAGTTCTCGTCTTCGGACCTACACCTTGAATATTATCAAGCTGTGAGGATAAAGCATTCTTACTTCGAGTCTTCCGATGGAAAGTAATTGCAAAACGGTGCACTTCATCTTGAATTCTTTGTAACAAGTAGAACCCTTGGCTCTTACGGTCCAATGGTACCTCAATTCCCTCTTCACCAACAATTAAATGTGAGGTGTTATGGTGATCATCCTTGACCATTCCTGCTACAGGTATGTTAATTCCCAACTCATTAGTAAGAACATCCATTACAGCACGCAATTCAATGATACCACCATCCATCAAAATCAAATCAGGTAATGGATCATCTTCTTTAATCAATCTTGAATAACGACGATAAATAACTTCACGTGTATTAGCTGCTTCGTCAGCACCTGACTGATGTTCAACCTCACCTTTAATTTTATATTTACGATAGCCACTCTTTTCTGGACGACCATCTTTAAACATAATCATTGCTGAAACTGGGCTGGTTCCCTGTATATGTGAGTGGTCAAATGATTCAATGATATGACCATATGGCAAATCAAGTGCCTCAAAAATTTGTTTCTGAGCTCCATAGGTTTGACGATTATCCAACTCCATTAATCGGAACTTCTCTTGTAAAACTAATTTGGAGTTTTCAGCCGCCATATCCATCAAATCTCGCTTCTGCCCACGTTGTGGTGTTCTAAATGGAATATTTAAAACCTGAGACAAGGTATCTTTATCCAAATTATCAGGTACCAAAATTTCTTTAGGTAGAACCTGATTTCGACGATTATAGAATTGCAGGATAAAAGTTGATAGTTCCTCTTCTGGTGTGTTGATACAAGCAAAAACTTTTTTCTCGCGCTTCATTAAACGAGCTTGACGAATAAAGAATATTTGAATTGAAATCCAACCTTTTTCAACATAATAATTAAAGATATCCCTAGGCGTACTATCATTGGAAATAATTTTTTGTTTCTCAACTGTAGTTTCAATATATTTGATTTGGTCTCTTAATTCAGCAGCTCTTTCAAATTCCAATTTTTCTGAAGCTGTTTCCATGCGATCTTCCAATTGATGCTTGATTTCACCAACGTTACCACCTAAAAACTTTTTAATTTTTTCAATTTGCTGATCATACTTTTCCTTAGGAACTGTTTGGAAACAAGCTCCTAAACACTGACCCATATGATAGTACAAACAAGGCCGTCCTAAATTTCCCTGACATCTGCGTAATGGATAGACCTTTTGTAAAAAGTTTAGGGTATTAGAGGCGGCCCAAACATTTGGATAAGGCCCAAAATAGTAAGCACCATCCTTTTTAACTAAACCCGTAATCTCCATCTTAGGATCGCGCTCATTAGTAATTTTAATGTACGGATAACCTGTACCACGTTTCAATTTAATATTGTAATATGGTTGATGCTTTTGAATTAAAGTAATTTCTAACAAAAAAGCTTCCTTATCATTGGAAGTAATAATTGTTTCAAAATCACGAATCTCTGATACTAGACGAGCAGTCTTACCTTCGTGTGAACTTTTAAAATAAGAACGTACCCGATTACGTAAATTTTTAGCCTTACCCACATAAATAATTTTAGAATTAATGTCCTTCATTAAATAACATCCAGGACGTGGTGGTAAGAGGCTTAATTTATGTTCAAGATATTCAGTTGCCAATAAATATCCCTCCCTCTTATAGTCCGAACTTATTTAATCTTAAGTTAATCTGAATAATTGTCAAATGAAGTGTTACATTTTCCAATTCCAATTGCTTTTATTTGCATTTATATAATTTAAGAATAAAATAAATTTTGTAAAATAGATTTGTGCACAATTTAGTTAGGAGATAATATTATGATCAAAGAATATAAAGCAGAAATTGTTCCACTTAACGATGATTTCATTGGTACGAAAGCTCACGGAAATGCTTTTTTTACCGAAACCGAAGATAACTTACATATTAAAATAGAAATGTTTGATACACCAAAGAATACTCAACATTGGGAACACTTTCATGGTTTCCCAGACGGTAAAGCAGCTCAAATTGCCACTATGGATCAAGATTCCAATCACGATGGTCTAGTTGATTTACCTGAAACCGAAGCCGTTTCTGGTACGACGATGGTTCCTTTCGACGATGCTCCTCAAAACATGAACGTTCCTAATGACAATTACCCTACCTCTGATAAAAACGGACATTTTGCTTACGAAATTGACGTTCCATTAAGAGACTTACAAAAGAAGTTCAAAGAAGTCTTTGGCACTGATGATCTAGAATTAGATAAGCGTGTTATTTATATTCATGGTGTTCCTGATAGTCTAGAATTACCTACTAGTGTTGCAGGAGCTGTCGGCGAATATGATGCTCACACTACTTTACCAATTGCTACGGGAAAAATTAAAAAAGTTAACTAATTTAATTTATCTAAATAATTGTTATTCTTTTTGAAAGGCTATATAATAGCAGTAGATATAAAGAAACTTGAAAGGGGCTGATACCGATGGGCTTAACAGTGAAACGCGAAAGTGATTTTGGCAGTTTGTTTGATAAGTTTGCCTCTCTTCCCGATGATGTAAAAGAAAACGAAAAACGCGTAGATTCCGCAGATAAAAAATCTGCTAAGAATAAAAAGGAATCTAAAAAGTAGTAATTAAAACTTCTCTTGTTTGATGTCACTTCTCATAAGTGAAATGCCATTTAATTTTTACTATTTCTTTAAGAACCCTTTTGACATAAATGTGTGCCCTCCATTTTGGATATTTGCCATCCAAAGTTTGGAGGGTTTTTGTATTCTAAAAATAATAGCCTCAACAAACCCGACTTTGGGTTCATTGAGGCTATTGTTTTATTTCGGTTTGCATTAACTGTTTCCTGACAATTTAGATTTTGAACTAGTCTGGTAGAACTTCTGATTCCATTTTTCTTAAATCAATTAACTCTTGAAACATCAAATATTCAAAATTATCATCTAAGATACTATTATATAATTTCATAATTTCCCCTTATTCATTTATTTTTAGTTGTATGAAATTAGCACTTATCACCGGACGTCTAATTTGACGACCCTTTTCATTGATATAATTGTCGACTGAAAGAACTTCACCATAAAATTTCACGGCATCATCTTCCTGCAAACTGCTAATATTTCTAGCAAAATTTGAATCAGTGTATCTCACTTTGCAAACCCTTGAAGCGTCGTTGCCATCTAACGCGACTAACATATACTTATCTTCTGGATCTAATTTTTTAATATGTCCAAATTGAAAAATCTTCGATCCAAAATATAAAGTTGTATTCTCATATAAATTGTCAAAAGAAACATAAGAGTATTTCTTACTCTCATCACTAAATTCCGAAATACTCTGCTGCTTTTGCTTCGATTCACCTACTAAAATAATATTTTCACGGTTACTGCCAATTACTTTATTTTTTGATAACAACAAATAACCTATTAGTATCAATAGCGTACATAAAAAAGCAATTAACAATTTGGATCGTAAAATTCTTATCATTTAATTCCCCCAACTACAAAAGATAGCAAAGGTCTAGACAAATTACAACGAATTATCCAGACTAAAATATTTAAATAAGTCATCATTAAAAATAAGCATAAAAAAATATCTCTAAGTTAATTTAGGGATATTCTTACTTTAAACATTAATCGTTTCTACCTTAATAACATTTTCATTCATTGACAATCCTTCAACGATGTCAACATAATCGATATTTTTTCCGAAATCAATTGAATAAACATTAGTATAAATCTTTGTATCATTAAAGTTAGATACGCTAAATCTTACACCTTCAACTGTTATATCATGTCTTTGAAAATACTCATCAATAAACTTCTTAGTATCTAATTTGTGTTTATACTCAATCTTCAGTTTTCGCACTGGACTGATTTTGATAATCTTTTTCAAGAAGCCCAATACTGCATAAACAACTAAGAAACCAACTATAGCAATAATGTAATCACCCATACCAATAGCAATTCCTAGACAAGCAACTACCCAAAGACTGGCGGCAGTTGTTAAACCACGAATCGAGTGATGTTCTACAATAATTGTTCCAGCACCTAAAAATCCGATACCACTAACTACCTGAGCTATTAAACGAGCATCATCGGCCCGTAAAACACCTTTATATTGTGGATACTGGCGTGCCATTTCCAAAGCATCAAAACCAATATTTTTTTGAATCATCGCAATAATACAGGCACCTAAACAGACTAAAATATGTGTTCTTAAACCGGCAGGACGATGTTTATACGCCCGATCCAATCCAATAACACCTGAAAATATCACGGCCAATAGGAGTCGAATTACAACATTTAACACACTTAACTGGCTCAAAAATAATCCCTCCAATATTCTCAATAAATAACTCAATTATTATAACATTATTATCTGTTTTTTTAATTTTGATTATTACTATTAATAAACATATTGACTATTTGTTCGGGACTCGTAGTTTCACTTAATGCATAACGGAAATTTGGTTTTAGTAACAAAATTGAAATACTGGCCAAATATTTTACATGCAAAAAATCAGGCTCGCTCTTAGGAATTAACAAACTGATAGCCATATCAATTTTTTCATCATCCCACATAATTGGATTATTAAGTTTTATAACCAACATGGTCAGGTCTTTAATTGAATCATCAATAACATGGGGTAAAACAATACCATCGCCTAAATTAGTTGATGCCTGTTGTTCACGCAGTAAGAACCGACCATATATCTCTTCTTCATCCAAACCTGACTGTTGTTCACAGGAAAATTTGGCCAAATAGTGTAATAACTCATTTTTCGAAGAAACAGAGACATCCACTCTGACATTTTGTGGCTTTAAGATCTGTGAAAAATCACTCGTCTCTTCGTCCTTACTTCGTGCCTTATTTTGAGGATCATTAATATCATTAGTTAAAATAGTATTATTATCTTTTTCTTTCTTGGTAAAAGCATTTCTTAACTGGTTCCACAATGATTGATGCATCATACAACCTCCATAACAAAAAAGTCAAAATCTCAAATAGAGTTTGACTTTTAGGAACTTAATTCTTCTAGCCAAACAGGCAAAACTTCTGCTAACTGATGATAAGTCCGATTAAACTTGTGATCATACCAAGGATCTTCAATTACCGCGTTACTATTTAAAGCCTCATAGGCCATATGGATTTTATCTTTATCAGAGATAGGCGCCATTTGTTTCAAATCAATAATATTCTGGTCATCCATACCGATAATTAAATCAGCCTCATCAAAATCCTGAGCAGTTATTTGCTTAGCAACATGCTTAATAATAGGAACATTTCTTTTCTTCAGTTCAGCAATAGCACCAGGATGAGGCGCATTACCAATTTCATAAGTTGATGTAGACCGTGATTCAACTTTAATTGATGAATTCAAATTCTGTTCGTCAACTAATTGTTTCATCATCATTTCTGCCATCGGCGAACGACAGATATTTCCTAAACAGACAAAAATGATTTTCTTCATAATTATAACAGTCCTAATCTCTTCTTAACTTCATGTAGTTGAGCTTCTAAAACAGGATCCTTACGGCTCAAGACATCTAGCATGTTGGGTCGTGACCCTTGTTGTGCTTGAGAAGTCTTTTCAGCCTTTTTCACTGGCTTTGTCTGTGATTTCTTATACTTTCTTACCCATGCAGCTACTTGTTGGTATGAAATTCCGTACTTTTCACCAGTAGCTTTGTAGTTGTTATCATGCTCTACTGCATATTGGGCAATTTCTTTTTGTTGACTAACATTGTAATTCATACTAAAAACTCCTAAATAGCTTATTACAAAAAATTATACCATAGAACGCAACACCATTATTGATAGAACAAAGTTTAGCAAATTGAGACCACAAAAAAATGGCAGCTCAGGGAGGAACTACCATCAATCTTATATTCTTATGTAATCATAAAATCATCTAACAAAGATTTAGCACGAACCTTTGCTCACAAATAATACTAACATAATTATACATAATAATAAGTAAGTTTACAAAAGTCGACAACTTTTTATAAATCAGTTTCTCACTAAAAAAAGAGCTCTCTACACAGCCCTTTTTTATAAGTGGATTATTTAAACATGACTATCCCACAAGATTCTAATCCATTTTAATTATAAAAAGTGATAATTACACAATATATTCACAAAATTAAACACTATATTGATGAAGTATAGTATCTTAATTCCTTAATATAATTAATCCACTTCCCCAATAACCAATTCATTAATATCAATTGGCAATTATATTTTACTAGAATGGGCTAGACCTGTATACCATACTTTATTCATAACTAAAAATTATTATCTAAATATTCTTAAAAATTTTCATCAATTGATTTAGGACCGTACTGCTAATCATATTGTGCCGATAAACAAACAAAATATAGAAAGACGGCAAATCTAAATCGTCAATATGAATTTCTTGAATTCCGGGAACATCCTGAATGGCCGTTTCAGTAACAAAGCTAAAACCCTTATCCTGTTTAACTAAGCTCAACATTAAACGATAATCGTTCGTTTTGAACATCGTATGAGGTTTAACGTTATATCGTTCAATAATTCTTTCCAGTACTTGACTGTGAACAGATTTTTCATCTAGTGAAATAAAATCTTCGTCAAATAATTTTTTAACTGAAGTAATATTAGACACGTCCCGATTGGATGAAGCAATAAATTTAAAATGATGTTCCTTAATTAACTGATAATCTAACTGTTTCTCTTGTGGCAGAATGGTAGATCCTAACAAGGATAAATCAATTTTGCCACTTTTTAATTCCGACAATAATTGACGAGAACTAGCCCCCTCAGGCATGATGCTATTCAATAAATCAGCATCCCGTAACTGATCAAATACTTTAGGAATAACATAATTGCTGATAATTGGTGGCCATCCCATAATAATTTTTTTTCGTTTGATTCTATTCATATCATCACTAATCAAATCATTTTCTAACAAGATCTTATTTATATGAGCTAATAATTGTTCTCCAGCATAGGTCAGCGACAACGAATTAGCATAACTCTTTCGCTTTACTAGAGAAATCCCATAAGTATCCTCCAATCTTTTTAGAGAATAAGTAATAGTTGGTTGACTAACGCCAAAGAAATTGGCTGTATCTGAAAAGCTCTTCGATTCTGACAATTTTTTGAAGTATTGGTAATCTTTTATATTCATGTTCATACCTATAAATTTTATTTATCAAAGATGATATATTTGACTATATTTTTTATTATGTTTTATAGTACCATACGAAAGTTATTTACGAACACCAATAATAAATATGCCATGTGGGCTATATATAAATTTCATTATCCGTAAATTTATTTTATATAATCCGATATATAAACGTATATCAATTATTATAGTGTTTACTTGTACAAAAAATTAATTAGGAGGAATTAATTCTATGAAATATGAGGGTTTAGATTTATTAAATAATCACTTCTTAAATAAAGGTACTGCCTTTACTAAAGAAGAAAGAAAAGAAAATCATCTTGAAGGCTTGCTTCCACCATTCGTTCAAACTTTGGATCAACAAGTTGAACAAGCTTACGAAAACTATTCAAATAAGAGCACATTTCTTGATAAGAGAATGTATTTGATGGATTTATTCAATGAAAACATTACTTTGTTCTACAAACTATTTAGCAAACACGTTTACGAATTCATGCCTGTTGTTTATGATCCAACAATTGCTGACACAATTGAAAACTACAGTCATTTCTTCTTAGATCCACAAAATGCCGCTTTCCTATCAATCGATGATCCTGATGACATCGAAGCATCATTAAAGAATGCTGCTAAGGGTCGTGACATCAAACTTATCGTTGTTACTGATGGTGAGGGTATCCTTGGTATTGGTGACTGGGGTGTCCAAGGTGTTGACATCTCTGTTGGTAAATTGATGGTTTATACAGCTGCTGCTGGTGTTGATCCTAAATCAGTTCTTCCTGTTGTTCTTGATGTAGGTACAAACAGAAAAGAATTGCTTGATGATGATCTATACATGGGTAACCGTCACGAACGTGTTACTGGCGATAAGTATTACAACTTTGTTGACCAATTTGTTGAAACTGCTGAGAATCTTTTCCCTAACATGTATCTTCACTTTGAAGACTTTGGTCGTAGCAATGCTGCCAATATCTTAAACAAATACAAAGATCAAATTCTTACATTTAATGATGATATTCAGGGTACAGGTATTATCACCCTTGCTGGTATCCTTGGTGCTTTGAATATTTCTAAACAAAAGCTGACTGATCAAGTTTACCTATCATTTGGTGCTGGTACTGCTGGTGCTGGTATTACAAAGAGAATCTTTGATTCAATGGTTGAAGAAGGCCTATCTGAAGAAGAAGCTAAGAAACATTTCTACTTAGTTGATAAGCAAGGTCTATTGTTCGATGATACTGAAGATCTAACACCAGAACAAAAACCATTTACTAGAAAACGTAGCGAATTTGCTAACGCTGATGAACTAACAAACTTGGAAGCAGTTGTTAAGGCTGTTCATCCTACAATTCTTGTTGGTACATCAACACAACCTGGTACTTTCACTGAAGCAGTTATTAAAGAAATGGCTGCTCATACTGAACGTCCAATTATCTTCCCATTATCAAATCCTACAAAACTTGCTGAAGCTAAGGCTGAAGATCTTTTGAAGTGGACTGATGGTAAGGCTCTTATTGCTACAGGTATTCCTGTTGATCCAATCGAATACAATGGCGTAACTTACAATATTGGACAAGCTAACAATGCCTTGGTATATCCTGGTCTTGGTCTTGGTTCAATGGCTGTTAACGCTAAATTGCTTAGCGATGGTATGATCAATAAAGCTGCTCACTCATTGGGTGGTATCGTTGATCCTACAGAACCAGGTGCTGCAGTATTGCCTCCTGTTTCAAAATTAGATAAATTCAGTATTACAGTTGCTGAGGGTGTTGCACAAGAAGCTATTGATGAAAAATTATCATCTGCTTCTGATGCTAAGAAGGCTGTTGCTGATCTTAAGTGGGAACCTAAATATTAATATATAAATTTATCAATAAAGGGGAATTATTTTTATGGCTGCATTTATCACTTCACTAGAAAGTGTTGCTGAAATCGTTATTGTTATCGCCTTAGGATACTGGTTAAGAGGATCAGGTCGACTAGGTGATGAATTCAAGGGTAATATTTCATTCATTATCATGAAGATTGCCTTACCTGCTTCTATCTTTGTTTCTGTTCTTAAATACTTAAACAGAGATAAATTAGCCAGTTTATCTGGTGGTTTGATCTTTACCTTTGCTAGTTTTACTTTAGGCTACATCGTAGCTTGGATCTTAACTAAAGTATTCCGTATCAGAAAAGGTCGTCGTGGTACTTTTATTAACATGTTCGTTAATGCTAATACTATCTTCATTGGCTTACCATTGAACATGGCGCTATTTGGTACAAAGAGTTTACCTTACTTCCTTGTTTACTATGTTATGAACACAATTTCTACTTGGGCCGTTGGTATCTTCTTCATCTCAAGTGATGATCCAACAGTTGAAAAAGGTGCTAAGAAAGACTTTAACTGGAAGAAACTTCTACCTGCTCCACTTGTTGGTTTCTTAGTTTCATTAGTCTTCTTACTACTAGCTATTCCTGTTCCAGAATGGATCAATAAGACTTTGGACATGGTCGGTGGTATCGTTACACCAATGTCTCTTATCTACATTGGTATTATCTTAGCTGATGCCGGTTTGAAATCTATCAAATTCGACCGTGATACAATTCTTGCCTTAGTTGGTAGATTTATCGTTGCTCCTGCTTTGATGATCAGTATCATCTTGTTAGGTAAATCAATGATGGGTACTAACTTACCTGCTCTAGAAAGTAGCTCATTCATCATTCAATCTGCTGCTCCTGGACTTGCTGTTCTACCTATCTTGGTTGACCAATCACATGGTGATGTCGACTATGCAACAAACCTTGTTACAACTTCAACCGTTCTATTCGTTATCGTTGTTCCAATCTTGATGCAAGTAGCAAACTTGATCTAATTAAGAACCATTCACACATTTAAAACCTCCTATAAATACCTTTTCACATTCATTTAAAGATTGAACTTTCCGTGTTCACTCTTTCAACTGATTTTTATATCTAACACATAACAAAAAAAGCTTCTTAACCTGGAATAATCCGAGTTAAGAAGCTTTTTTGCTACCCACGTTTTTTAAATACTTCAATTAAATGTTTTACCAAATTATATTCGGTATTAACTGACATCATCGTATCTTGAGCATGAGTAAATAAAACTGAATATTCTAATTGCTCGCCTTCAGCTTCTTTCTGAATCTTATCTGTTTGCAATGCATGTGCCGTCAAGAGCTTTTCATGAGCCTGCTTTAATAATTGCTCAGACTCATCATATTTTGCCTCTCCAACTAAATCTAGAGCTTGCATAATAAATTTTCTAGCATCACCAGAAAAAATTATCATCTGCATTGTTTGGCGTAAATCACTATTGTTCTCTGTTTCATCTATCATTTTATTTACCTGTTTCCTTTTTTACTAATTCACGATCGTATGCTTTGAAAAAGGGATACCAAATCAAAGCTGCTACTAAGAAGATAATTACTACTAAAATGATTGAACCAATCGTATGTCCGTTGATCCAGGTATTGATTGGAAATGGCACATACCACATTTGGAAGACAGCATCAGGAATTCTACCTATGCCCGTTTTCAATCCTAACCAAACGATAATTGGTAAAATAACTCCTTGAATCCACATTGGGATCATCAAATAAGGATTCCAAACAATTGATCCAAAGACTACCGGTTCATTGATGTTAAAAATACTGGGAACAATAAAAGCTTTACCCAAAACTTTTAGACGCTGGGATTTGGCTAAGAACAACATCATTAATACTAATGGCATCGTACATCCGACCCCACCAATCCATAAGTATGTTGAAAACATTGTCTCCCCGGTAACAATATTCTGTGCCCCGTGAATCTGATTGGCTTGAATAGCAGCTAAATAAACCGGTGTTGTAATTGGTGTCAAAATCCAAGTAGAAATTCCCATCGAATAGATCAAACAATTGATCAACATGACTAAAACAAAACCAGGCAAAGTCTCTACAATACTAGCCAATGGCGAAAACATTTGAATAATCAATTGATAGATATTTATTTTTAAAACATTAACTAATACGAAACCAACAGTAATCACAATACCTATTGGTAGCATTGAATCAAACCAAGCTGTTACAAAATCAGGAATCACCGTATCTTCTGCGAAAAAACTAAATTTACCAAAGAATTCCATAATTAAGGCTGTAAAAACACCACAGATAATAGCGACAAACATTCCACCAGCCCCAAAGTGACTGAATTCAAAAGTAGCGCCACCATCTTTAGACATCACTGGATTGATTAATAATAAGAACAAACCTAATGATGTTAATCCGGAAATAATTCTTTGCTTAGGCAATCTCTTTTTCTCCATCATATTGAATGGAATTAGAAATGCCACAAAAATCGAAATAATACCAAAAGTAAAATTACTAATACCCGATAAATCAGGCCACCATTTCCAAATATTAGCGAATAAACCTAAAAAGGTAATTACTGAACTAACCAAAATAAATGGTAAAGTTTGAAGGATTGAATCTTTTAGAACATTGATCCAAATATTACGACTGATTCGATCCATTTTGGGTGCTACTTTTCCTTTAAAGATTGCCATAAAACTATTCATTATTATTCCAAATCCTTTTCTCTGTTTTTAGTTGAGTACACTCTGAAGATGCTCCAAAGCCTGCTTTCCATCTAACATTGCATAATAATCAGGATTCATTAAAATTACCTTTTTATTTGTACCGGACACTGTTTGTTTAATCTCTGCCTCCATAAAGGCTAAGTGTGGTCCAATCATGATAACGTCGGTCTCATCTAAATAATTTTCTAATTCAGCCTCACTACGCGCTTGAATCTGATAATCTAAGCCCTGCTTTTTAGCAGCTTTACGCATACTAACGGCCATAAAACCTGAAGATGCACCGGTACCACAAACCAATAACACTTTTAAACTCATAATTTCTCCTTAATTAATTGATTTATTTAATACAATTATTCAATTTAAAGAAGTCAAAAATAAAAGTCAAATTTACCTTTAATTATTTAATTACTCCAAAACCGCTTTAAACCAACAAAAAAAGCCAATGATTGTCATAAAATTTCGACAATCATCGACCAAAATATCGGTAAAATATACTATTTTTTAGGTGATATCAAACTAATCAAACGATTAACTAAATCCACAACTCGCTTGGAATCACTAGCAATCGCTGCCATATCTCTTTCTTTGACCATAGTATGTGTTACTAACAATAAACTGACCGAATCAGTATCATCATTAAATTGTCCAATTGGTAGGTTCACATTATGATCATACATTGGAATAAGCCCTTCTTCGACTTTAACTATCTTTGAACCCTCTGGCATGCTCAAGATATAGCTCTTAATTCTCTTTAAACTAAATTTATCTTGATAGAAACCATAAATAACCGTTAATTCATCCAAGATATATTTGATTTCATTATTCATACTTAATCCACTCCCATTAAAATGAAACTGTCTTTACTTATAGTATCTCTCTTATTTCCATAAATTGACAAGGATGTTAGGCTTAATTCTCAACACTTTGTTTCAAAATATTATCAAAACTAGCTCCATAAGTTTCACCAAAAAGATTTAAGTGAGCCAATAAGTAATAAGTCTGATGCCAAGGCATCCTTTTCTGCCACCCTTTATCTAACGGATATAGCTCCTGATAACCCCGATAAAACTCCTCATCAAATCCTCCAAACAAAAGAGTCATGGCAATATCCATTTCGCGATTACCAAAGAAAACATCCGGATCAAATAAAATCGGTTGCTGATTCTGTTGGAAACCGACATTACCATTCCACAAATCTCCATGCATCAAACTCGGTACAATCGGATGAACTTGGTAATACTCCATTAATTTTTCCTCAAATCGACGCATCATTTTATCCCGTTGATCGTTCCACAGGCCTTTTTTTTGCACTTCATTTATCAAAACGTTTAATCGTTGCTGAATATAGAAATCTCCCCAGTTAGCGCGCCAAGTATTAATTTTAGGATTCTTAGCATTCAAAACGTCATGTCCCAAGCCAAAACGTAGCGAATGACGTTGATGCATCTTAGCCACTAACTGGCCCAAATTATATTGTGAACCAGTTCCAAAATGAATATAGTTCAAAACAAGATAACCGCTATCACGGAAAGTTCCACTTCGAACAACCTTAGGAGCATTGGCAACCGAATTGATCAAGTTAAGACTCTCAACTTCATGATCAAAGAAGCTCTCGTTATTATCAGGCTGAACTTTTAAAAAATACTCACCCGTATCAGCAATTATCTTAAAAGCTAAATTTATATCGCCCCCAGAAACAGCTTGGACATCCTCAATTTTGCCCAAATCTAGTTCTTTATACCAACTTTCATCTATCAGCATTAATATCCCTCTTATTCTTTTAGCTTCTGATATAATGATAATCAATTACTGTATTAATAAGAAAATTCATTACGAGGTACGTTTTTGAAAATAAAAATCATTTCTAAAAGATCCGACGATTTAATAAATCAACTGACAAATATCTGGGAGGCATCTGTTAGAGCCACTCATTCCTTTTTGTCCGAATCATCAATTCAAGAAATCAAAACATCTTTACCAAAAATTCTACAACAAATCCCTAATTTAATCATCGTAGAGGACGAAAAACCTGTAGCCTTTATGGGAATCTCTCATCAAGAACTCGAAATGCTTTTCGTTGCTCCGGAATTTCGTGGACACGGTTTAGGTAAGCAATTAATCAACTATGGTATTAAAAATTTTGATGTAAATAAATTGACAGTTAACGAACAGAATCCACAGGCTATTGGTTTCTACCAACATCTTGGATTTGAAACTTACCGGAGAACTGAGACTGACGATATGGGCAATCCCTACCCTATTCTGTATATGAAGAAATAGAAAATAATTTGCAACCAAAAACGGCACCCGTTTAGAAGGACGTAATTACGTTCATTCTAGACAGATGCCGTTTTAATTTTTATTTAAAATTCTTAATTAAGCGAGCAATATTTTCCGAAACTTGTTGCAAATTCTTATCAGTATCCTGAATAGCCTTTGACAATTCCTCTACACCAGGTACGCAAGTAAAAATCGCATCGATTCCTAGAGGATAAAGCTCCGATATTTTTTCACCGACAGAACCGGCAATTGCAATAACGGTGGCTTGAGGATTAATAGCCTTAGTTGCCTTAGCGACACCAATTGGTGTTTTACCAAATTTAGTTTGAAAATCAATTTGACCTTCACCAGTCACTACCACATCAGCATCTTTTACTTTATCTTTTAAACCTGTATAGTCGACTACTATATCAACTCCCGAACGCATTTCTGAATGGGTGAAGGCTAATAGTCCAGCTCCTAATCCACCAGCAGCGCCAGCACCCGGGACCTGTTCTAAATCTTTTCCAAGATCTCTCTTTAAAATTTCAGCATAATGCGACAAAGCTTTATCCAAGAATTCGACCATTTCTTCATTAGCGCCCTTTTGTGGGCCAAAGACATGACTAGCACCATTAGGACCAGTTAACGGATTTGTTACGTCGGATGCAATAATAACTTTCACATCAGATAGTTCCGGTAGCATAGCTGATGTATCAATCTTATCTAATTTTTCCAACATGGCTCCACCATATTGAAGTTCTTGACCTTTTTCATCCAATAAATGAGCACCCAATGCCTGAGCCATACCAGCTCCACCATCATTAGTAGCGGAACCACCAATTCCAATAATAATGGTTTTAGCACCTTTTTTAATGGCTGATTTAATCAATTCACCAGTTCCAAAAGTCGTTGTAATATAGGGATTTTGAGTAAATTGGTTAATATATTGGATTCCACTAGCTTCAGCCATTTCAATCACGGCTACTTTGCCATCATCAATCAAACCATAGTGAGCTTCTGTCTTATACCCCAAAGGATTAGTCACCTTTTCAGTAATGATTTGTCCATTTTTAGCATCTACTAAAGATTGAACGGTTCCCTCACCGCCATCGGCCATTGGCACATCAACAAAATCTGCCTCTGGATAAACTTTAGCGAATCCTTTGTGCATCGCAGTAGCGACTTCCTTAGCTGTTAATGAATTTTTATATGAATCTGGAGCCAAAACTATTTTCATCATAATCCACCTCTAGAACAAATTTCCATACATTAATGTTGCTACAATCGTCATTGAAAGTCCAACTAGCATTTCCCACAAAACAACACTCATTCTTTCTTTAAAGTGCATATCAACGGCCTTGGCTGTCACGTGGAAATAGTTACCATGTGGCAATTGATCGATAACTGTTGCCCCAGTATGAACCATCGCTGCGGCCATTAAGATACCTGCAATTGGGGCTAAGAAGGTTCCGGAGATTCCAGAGACTTTTACGATCTCAACTACCTTTTGTGGTAAATCAGATGCTGAAACTAATCCGGCAATCGCACCGGCACCAATCAAAATCAACACTACATCGGTCATTCGTGCCAATCCACCAGTCATATATTTCAAAAACTTTTTACGTTGTCCCATTGCTAAAGTTCCAATTAAACCGGCGATTGGTAAAATATACATTGCATCTAAATTGAATGAAGCTAAAGCTTTGATTCCCAAGATATCACCTACAGGAGTGATCAAAAGTAGAATGACAGCCACCAAAGGCGTCACAATTGCTGCCTTCAAACTTGGTAAATCTTTATCCTCTTTAGTCTCAAACTTGTGATCCGCAGACACGAAGGTTCCTCTATTCTTGATCAATGTTGCTAAAAGCACTGTTACGATTAAACCAACAATTGCCGGTACAAAATCTGCAATCATGACTTGTGAAAGCTCAACGTTAAAACCTTTAGCGGCTGCAATCGTATTGGGATTAGGTGAAATGATATTTCCAGCCTTACCACCACCAGAAAGAGCTACTAATAATGAAAGTTTACTGTAATGCATCTTCTGCCCTACTTCTAGAGCAATCGGTGCTACTATCAACACAGCCACAGGAATAAAAATTCCCACACCTGTTAAAACCATTGTCGATAACGCCAGCGCTAAAATAGCCAGCTTATCACTGAAATGATTGACAATATTAGATGCAATTACATTTGCTGCACCTGATTCCATCATTACTCCAGCTAGAACACCCGCCGCAATAACACGGATAATTGTTCCCATAACGCCAGAACTACCTTTGACAATCACATCAGTTGTCTGTGAAAGATTCATTCCTCCAATTAAACAACCAACAATTGCCCCCAAAATTAACGCATAAATAGGATTAACTCTGAATAAGATCAACCCAATTGCTAAAAGCAAGCCTAACAAGGCTGCCCACCAAGCAATAACCATTTTTAAATATCCTCCTCAAAAACACGGTAATTGTTAAATACTGAACAATTATTAACTTTTGTATAATACCTTGATAAATTTTCTAAATCAATGTACATTTGCACAAAAATAATTGGATAATATATTAAAAAATAATGTATTTTCTTGATAAATCAATGTTTTTAAAATTTAAAATAATGTAAAATATTTATATGCACAAATAACGAATTTAAGCTTTTATGCAACTTTGCTTAATCTTTAACAAGGACAAAATTATGAAATTAGACCCCAAATTAGCTCAATCCATTGTTGATCGAATGATGGAAAGCATCCCTTATAATATAAATATGATGAACGAAAAAGGTTATATCATTGCTAGTGGTAATAAAGATCGTATCAACACTCTCCATATCGGTGCCATTGAAACCATTGAAAGCGGCAAGACCAAACCCATGGTTGAATCATTTGGTAAATTTGGTCAACCTGGCGTGAACATCCCAGTTGAATTTCAAGGCAAAACAATCGGCGTTATCGGTATCACTGGTGATCCCGAAAAGGTTACTCCTTTAGCTTCTCTACTCAAAGTATCAACGGAATTATTAATTACTCAAATCAATAGCTCCAAGGCTGAGAATCAACGTAAAGAATCGCTGAATCATTTTCTCTATCAATGGACCACAATCGACAACATTTCTGAAAATACTGAATTAAAGTCTCGGGCTCAAGCCTTGAACATTAACCTAGAATTAAAGCGCTACGCTGTTATCCTCGAAACAAATAATCAACCAACGATTTTTGAAGGCGACTTCTACTTCAGTAAGACGCCACATCAACAATTGATCATCACTCGTAATACTGAAAATTTAGAAAAGTACTTAGAATTCAGTCAGTTAAATCAAATCGTGATCGGTATCAGTAATCAAAGTACCAATTTGAAAAGGGCCGTTCAACAAGCAATTGATACTATTAAAGTCGTTTATGAATTACAACTAACCGATATTTATTATTATCACCAAATCAGCTTTCTAAATAAATTACTTCAAAGCCAACTCTACTCAGATAAAATTATTAACACTTTTAAAAATTTACTTAAAACAAGAGCTGGTAATGAATTAATTGATACCCTCGATTGTTATTTCAGATCAAATGGTAATGTGACCGACACTTCAACTAGATTAAATGTTCATCGAAACACGACCAATTATCGGTTAAACAAGATCTCCGACTACTTCAATCTTGATTTGCACGATATCACTGACATGCTTGAACTGTATACTAACTACTTACATTTTAAAAAATACCTTTATGAGCATTAAATTTTCTTACTATTTATCCCATAACTAGACTTTTTCAAGGATTATGCTTACCATTTTCACGAATACTAATAATTAATATTGAGAGGCTTGATAATGGTGTTAATGAACCTTAGTTATCGTACAAATTACTTACATACATACTTTAAGACTTCTGTGGTTATTCCTGATACTAATGAACAAGATTACACAACTGTCTGGTTACTACATGGCTATACTGGTGACAGTACAGCCTGGAGTAAACATGTTTACATCGAAGAAATTGCTCGTAAATATAATATGGCTATCATCATGCCTGATGGTTTAAATTCTTTTTACTCTGATTCTAAATTTATTCCTTATTATTCTTTCTTTATGGATGAATTTATGCCTAAAATGCAGAGTATTCTACCTATTTCTAAAGATCCAGCTAAAAATTATATAGTCGGTTCGAGTATGGGTGGCTATGGTGCTTTAAAATTTGCTTTTAGAAATCCAGATAAATTTGGTAAAGTCGCCGCTCTATCTCCTATTACCGATATTGAACATTTCCGGGATAATCCTAAGTGTCCTATGGCAAAAGATACTTTTAACGCAATTTTTGATAGTTCCGAAAATATCGCTAAAAATCAACTGATCAATATCTATAACAATCGTCAACCCAAATTACCTATTTTAACTCTCTGTGGCGATATTGATTTTATGCATGAAGATAATGTCATGTTTAAAAACTTCCTATTTATTCATGCCAAAGGTCATTATACTTGGATGCCAGTTGAGGGTGATCACTCTTGGAAGGTTTGGAGTAAAAATATTCAAAATATTTTTGACTGGTTATCATAGTAGAACAAGATAACATTAAAATTCTTAAAATAATTGATAACAAAATACCAACCAATTTGCCTAATTATTGGTTGGTATTTTTATATAATATGCAACTATTGTTCTATAATTAATATAATAAAGGCTATTAGAAAGTGAGGCTTTTTTATGAAATACATTACGTTTAATCATCAAAACACTTCCGCTATCGGTATTGGCACTTGGCATCTTGGCGAAGGCAATCAGGCTCAAACTGAAGCAGAAATGCAGGCCATCAGATACGGTTTAGATCATGGTATTAACCTAATTGATACCGCCGAAATGTATGGTGAAGGTCTATCTGAATCCTTAGTTGGTAACGTTATGAAAGATTATCACCGCGAAGATCTACAATTAATTTCTAAATTCTATCCTTTCCATGCTACGCCAAAATTAATTGAAGCAAGTCTCAAGGCAAGTCTTAAACGGCTACAAACTGATTACTTAGATCTCTACCTGCTTCACTGGCGTGGTGACACCCCACTTTCTGAAACAATTTTTGGATTAGAGCAAATGGTTCAGACTGGTCTTATTAAAAACTGGGGTGTTTCTAACTTTGACTTGAATGACTTAAAAGAGCTGACTAGTCTGGAAAATGGTCAAAATTGTCGTATCAACGAAGACCTCTATAACATTGGCAGTCGTGGAATCGAATATTCAATTTTACCTTGGCAACAAAAGCACAATATGTCTTTTATTGGATATTCACCATTTGGCTCTGATGGTAGTGAATACTTAAACATCAAACCAGTTATCAAAGAAATGGCTCAATCTAAAAATATTTCTGTTCACCAATTACTTTTAGCTTGGGTTATTCGAAATCACGACCTTCTCAGCATCCCTAAAACCGGATCAGTAACACATATGCAAAGTAATCTAGCTGCGATAGATGTTCAATTCACAGCAGATGAATTAAAACTTTTAGACAAAAATTATCCTAAACCTACTCAAGAACCATCGCTTGAAACTATTTAAATCCTTAACGTGAGAAAATCATCTTCTCACGTTATTTTTTATTTCTAACTCTAAGTTAGCCATTTCTACAACATCAACGGCACACTCAGAACCTTTATTCCCAGCTTTACCTCCAGCTCGGTTCAGTGCTTGAGCCATATTTTCAGTGGTCAAAATACCGTACATTACTGGTACTGAACCATTTAGGGAAACCTGACTGACACCTGCAGCCGATTCAGCACAAACATAATCAAAGTGTGCCGTTTCGCCCTTCACAACTGCTCCTAAAGCAATAATTCCATCAAATCGACCACTTTCAGATAGTAACTTAACAATTCGAGGAATTTCCATTGCTCCAGGAACTTTGATTACGGTAATATTCTGTTTAGCAACATTCAATTGCCATAATTTTTCCTGAGCTCCTTTTAATAACTTGCTTGTCACAATTTCATTGAATTTGGCAACCACGATAGCTATCTTTAGCTTCTCGCCATTTAATTGTCCTGTAATTTCTGGCATTTTATTTAACCTCACTTAATAAATGATGAAATTTTTGTTTCTTAGTTTCTAGATAATGTTGATCATGAACATTAGGTATCATTTCCAACGGCACGCGATTAACATCAATTCCCATTTGTTGTAGTTGCTCAATTTTATCGGGATTATTAGTTAACAGTGAAACGGACTTGATTTTCAACTTTCCCAACACAGCCGCTGCAATCCGATAATTTCGTTGATCAGCTGGAAAACCTAATTTTTCATTGGCTTCAACTGTATCTAACCCTTGATCCTGCAGTTGATAAGCTCGTAATTTATTTATTAACCCGATTCCTCGGCCCTCTTGATTCAAATAAATCAATGCTCCAGAACCGTTCTCTTCAATTCTTCGCAAAGCACTTGCTAACTGTTCACCACAATCACAGCGTTCTGAACCTAAGACATCACCAGTGAAACACTCTGAATGAATTCTCATCAAAACAGACTTCTGCTGTGTAATTTGACCTTTATAAATTACTAATACCGGTTCATCTTTGAAAGTAAATGACTTCAAACGAAAATGACCATACTTAGTTGGCAAATCAACATCTGAAACTTCAGTCAAAACATTGTCATCACATGCAAAACGATAATTAACAATATCCGCAATCGTGATTAGAGACATCTCATGCTCCTGGGCAAAAGTCTTTAATTCTGGTCTACGAGCCATTTTGCCGTCTTCTTTAACAACTTCACAGATATAAGCAACTGGCGACCCTTGAGCTAATTTAGCCAAATCCACTGCCGCTTCAGTATGTCCATCACGTTCTAATACACCATCGTCTTTCGCAATTAAGGGGAAAATATGCCCTGGATGATAGAAATCTTCAGGATCATTGGAAGTCGCCAACTCTTTAAGGGTCTTCGCACGATCAAAAGCTGAAATACCAGTCGTCGTTGTTTTGGCATCTGTACTGATTGTAAAGGCTGTATTAAAAGCATCATGCGAATTAGTCATCAAATGTAGACCTAACTTTTTAGCACGATCAGCACTCATTGGCGCGCACAGCAAACCTCTAGCATGTTTAATCATAAAATTAACTGTTTCAGGAGTTACAAAATCGGCTAAACCGATCATATCACCCTCGGCTTCACGTTCTGTTGAATCTGCTACAATAATCAACTTGCCTTGCTTTAATTCCTCAATAGCATGTTCTACTTTTTGAATGGTTGCTTTAATTGTCATTTTGATACCCCCGTTGAAATGCTTGATTAATGTATTTTCCTAAAATATCCGTTTCCAAATTGACCGTTTGTCCAATACTTAAAGCACCTAGGACAGTTTCTTTACTGGTATAAGGAATAATACCAACTTGGAAATCATGTTCAGTTACTTTTATCAAAGTCAAACTGACACCGTTGATGGCAATTGAACCCTTTTCAACTAAATCTGGTATGTATTCTGGTGCGATCGAAAAAGTTAGTAAAGTTGAATTTCCAGCAATTTCTTTCTGAATTAATTTACCTGTTGTATCAACATGTCCTAAGACAAAATGACCACCCATTTCGTCAGCAGGCTTCAATGCTGGCTCCAAATTGACCTTCTCATCAGGAGTGAAGTCCGCAATATTGGTTCTTTTAACCGTCTCTGGCATAACTTCAACTTGAAATTGCTGTGCTTCTCGATTCGTAACCGTTAAACAGATACCGTCTATCGAAATACTGTCTCCCAAATGAACTGAATCCAAGTGATGTTCAATTGTCAAAATAAAGTTATCCTTAGATTCCTTTATCGCTATCACTCGACCAATATCTTTTACTATGCCTGTAAACATCAACCTATCCTCCACGTTGTTATTTTTAGATTTGAATCCAATTTTTCCACGTCTAAATCACTAAATTGCATGGAGGGTATTTTTTTATCCCATATAGCTGGTAATCCACGACCAAAGATCTTATTAGCCAAATAAACTACAACTTTATCCACCAGACCTTGCTCTACAAAATCAGCCTGAAGATGACTTCCACCTTCAATCAATACTGACTCCAAACCTTTCTTAGCAAACAGTTTGATAACTTTCTGTGGATTCCATTCACCAACAAACACTTGCACGTTCTTAGGCAGTTTGTGCTGATTTTTAGTTGCACTGAAAAACCAAATTGGTTCCTGAGATTTAAATAGCCGACTATTTAAATCAACTATATTGACATCTCGTACCATCACCGCCCGAATCGGAGGAAACATTAAGTTTTGACTGCGAACGGTTAGTCTTGGATTGTCAATTTTTAATGTATTTTCACCAATTAAAATCACTTGATTCTGGCTACGTAATTGTTGAGAGTCTTCATATGCCTTTTGATTAGAAATCAAAGATCTAACTTTTTTATCTTGATTAATTTTTCCATCCAAGGTCATCGCATACTTTACTGTAATCAGTGGTCGCTTATTTTTGTAAAAAAAATTGTAAGCAGTATTCAAATTTGTCGAAGCTTCAAGATTTTCAACTATGACACCATGGTCCCGCAAGTATTTGATTCCTCTTCCACTAACAATCGGATTAGGATCAACTTGACCAACCACCACTTTTTTAATTCCCACCTCCACAATTTTTTGAACGCAAGGTGGCGTCTTGCCAAAATGTGAACATGGCTCCAAAGTAACGTATAATGTCGCTCCTCTAGCCTTAGTTATATCGCTCAAATTTTTTAAAGCATTAACTTCAGCGTGAGCCTCACCAAAAGTCTCATGATGGCTTTGACTCAATACTTGGTTATTCTTGACCAAGACAGCACCAACTTGTGGATTTGTCCACGTGTTTTGTCCCTTTCTAGCTTCTAAAAAAGCCAATTTCATAAAATCTTTCAATTCTTATTCACCCCACAAAAAAAGCCCCGCAATTATGTTTGCGAGGCTTTCAAGATAAGCTAAATAAGACCTCATACGAGAGCAGTCCAAAAAAGACTTATCAATAGCATGAAATATTATTTTCTTCTACCATCCTGACTTTACAGTCGGTTCTAGACTTTCACTAGATCCACCGCTTACGCGGGTCACGGACTTCAATTCCTAAGAATTGTTACCGTCGGTCGGGAATTACACCCTGCCCCGAAGAAATCTATTCAGTTTTCAAAAATGATAATACTATAAAAAAATTATTTTGACAAATATAGTTTTATTATATTTTATTTAATAAATTAAAAATAAGATTACTGAGATTAATCAAATCGAACCGTTTTCTATCCTGTTCGGATTACCAATGCGGGAAATGAAATCACTAAATAAGGCCAATTCTTGTGAATCATGACGCCACAAATTTTCCGGATGCCACTGGACTGCCTGAATACTAGCATCATCATTTTCAATAGCTTCAATTACCCCATCAGAAGCTGTCGCCACAACCTTTAAAAAATCAGGTACTTCTTTAATAGCTTGATGATGTCGAGAATTAACAAAGACATTATCACCAATAGTTTTATACAGTTTAGAGTTATAGTCTACTCTTACAAAATGAGTGGGTTGATCTCCCGGAGCTTGTTGCTTATGTTTAATCAGTTTACCTGAGTACTGAGTTCCCAAATCTTGATAAATCGTTCCACCTAATGCTACATCGATCATTTGTGCACCACGGCAGATTCCAAAAATGGGGATTTTTTTAGCGACAGCAGTCCTAATCATCGCAATTTCGAAACGATCACGATTCCGATTAGTCACGCCTAACTTAGGAATAGGTTCTTCTCCCATGAAACTGGGGTCAATATCTGGTCCACCGGAAAAAATAATTCCATCCATTCTCTCAATTAATTGGTTTACTTTATCAACTGGTAGAATCGGTAATCCCACAGGAATACCACCTGCCATTAACACCCCATCAACAATTGGTCGTGGTATGAAATCCATCAATTTTTGGTTTATTACGTCAGTCGCCCCTAAATAAACATCTGCAGTAATACCAATTAATTTACCCATAGAGTTGAACCCCCTTTTTATAATTTTAATTGTAAGATTAGCACTCTAAATTAATCTGTCAAATATTTTATTAATAATATTAAATAAATACTAATAAAAGTCTAATAATCTCATCTATTATTTAGTATAATAAAGCTGATTCATACAATCAATATTAAAGACTCTCTAATCTTATAGACATTTTGGACAGAATTACTACTATTTTCTAATGAAAATCGATAAAAAAATAAAAATCCAACAATTTAAAATTAAATTATCAGACTTTTATCGAATTTATTTTATTTTTAATGGTTCCAAATTAGTCTCAATTGTAGCTAATGGTGATTCAACTTCAGCTAAGGTGGCAGCTGTATAGGCGCCTTCTACCAAGGCAACATCATACTTATGAATCTTTTTATCAGTCATTTCCATCAACATTTCAAGATTCATCTTTGAACTTCCTAAATCATAAAATGCCAAAATTTCATCACCAGTATTATCATCAACTGCTTTTTGAATTTTTTCTAAAGATGAACCTATCTCATTATCATCAGTTCCCCCGGCTGTAGTAATTGATAAATCTGGTGCGGCCTGAGAAATTAATTTTTTTACACCCTCAGCAATTTCAAATGAATGCGATACAATCACTATTCCGTATTTCATTTTTATTCTCCTAACACTTCGAGTAAGGCTTCAAATAGATAGGCACTTGATTGTGAACCAGGATCCAAATGGCCTTTAGATTTTTCTTCCAAGTAACTAGCACGACCTTTAGTTGCAACCATATCCTTTGTAGCATTTAAGGCATTCTCTACTATGCTCTTAGAAAAATTGTCAGATTTCAATGACTCTGCAACCGGTTGCCAAACATCAATCATAGTTTTCATACCAACGTCAGATTGCCCACGACGTTTCAGACCATCACAACCTACCTGAACCAATTCAGCTAAATCAGTCGTTTCCTTAACCTTCTTCGACATATCCAAGAAAGCTGTTCCATACAAGGGACCAGAAGCTCCACCAACTTTTTGAATCATTGCAAATGCAACGGTTTTATATAGCTCAGCTAAATCAGACGGTTCTTTCTTAGCAAGTGCATCAGTAACTGCTGCCATCCCTCGAGCCATATTGCTACCATGATCACCATCACCAATAGCTGTATCGAGTTCATTTAGCTCAGATGTATTATCCTCAACTTTTTCAACAAATAATTCGATCCATTTTTTTGTATCTGCTAAATTTAATTCCATTAGTTTGCTTCCTTTCTACCAACCAATTGTTGTTACAGGCTCTTTTAACATTTTGATCCAATCATCGTCAGCCCTCATTATTGTCAAGGAAATACCTTGCATATCTAAAGATGTCACTTGATTGCCAACTTTACTGAAATCAACAGAAATATTATCAGCTGCTAATTCATTTAAAACATCATTAGCAAAAATATATTGTTCCATCAATGGTGTAGCACCCATACCATTAATTAACACGGCATAGTGACCTGTTTGTTCAGAAAATTCACTCATAATTTTTTTAATTAATTCATGAGCCAACTCCTTTGACGGTTGAATCTTCTCAACTGAATAACCACGTTCATTATGAATACCAATACCATATTCAATTTCATCATCACCCAATTCAAAACCAGGATGACCGACAGCTGGTACTGTAGCAGCATGTAAGGCAATTCCAACTGTTTTAGTACTGTCGATCACCTTTTGTCCCAAGGCAGCCAAATCATCTAAATTCATGCCTGAACGGGCAGCGGCACCGACAATCTTTTCAACTAAAACTGTTCCTGCTACTCCACGTTTTCCTTGAGTGAATTCACTATTTTCTACTGAAATATCATCATCCACAACGATTGACTTAATCTTGATATCATCGGCTTCAGCCATTTCTTTAGCCATATCAAAATTCATGACATCACCGGAATAATTCTTCACAATCAACAAAACACCTAAACCCTGATCAACAGCCTTAATAGCCTCATAAATTTGATCAGGAGTTGGTGAAGTAAAGACCTCACCAGCAACGGCGGCACTCAACATCCCATCACCGACGTATCCAGCATGTAAAGGTTCGTGACCACTACCACCGCCAGATACAACACCGACTTGTTTTTCTTCAGCAAATTTGGAATCATTTCTCACAACCGCAGTTGTACCTTCAATCTGTTTCACTAAATCACTATTAGCTTTTACAAGTCCTGAGATCATTTCAGGTACAATGTCCTCAGTTTTATTAATGATTTTTTTCATAATTGCCTCCCGTTAGCGTTTTCAATACTTCTTCATTATATTACTTTTCCGTAAATCCTGGCAAAAACAAAGGAGCCTAGAAATTAATTCCAGACTCCTCTACAAAGCAAATTTTTCAATGGCTAATCCAACACCATCATGATTATTATCAGCAGTCACATAATCACTAACGGCCTTGGCACCACTAGTAGCGTTTTCCATAGCAACTCCCTTGCCAGCCACTTTTAACATAGAGATATCATTATCACGATCTCCCATAGCCATGACCTGACTTAAATCAATTTTCAACTGAGCAGCTAACTGTTTAACAGCTTCACCTTTATTGACGTCCTGAGGAAAAATCTCTAAGAAACCAACACCCGTCCGTACAACAAAATAGTCTTGATCAAAATGTTGATGAACCATTTCTGAAATTTCATCCAATTGTTGCTCAGGTCCATTGATAATTGCTTTAACAATTTCGAAATCATCTGGTAATTCTTCTGGTTCACGAATATAGAGACCATTATCATTTTCGAAAGCTTGTGTAATAGTATATTTATCAAGTTTCTCGACATGACTAGTATAAGTATTTCCCTTATCGTCAACTACGTTGTAATGTAATTGATTTCTCTTAATGAAATCGACAAACTCACGATAGAATTGGTTACTCATCGTTCTTGAAAAAATAACTTTCCCAGCCATATTCTCAATCATTCCACCACCATTAGTGATCATATACTGATTCTCACCACTAATACCTAATGTTTTAGCGTATCCTGTAATCGCGTTATGTGTTCTGCCGGAACATAAGACAACCTTGATACCTTGCTCTAGAGCTTGTTTAATTGTTTCTTGATTCTTGGCAGATATCGTTTTTTCAGTGGTTAATAGTGTATCATCCATATCCAAAGCAATCAGTTTGTAATTCATCAAAAGCCTCCTTATTTTAAAACATATTTCTCAATCGCTTGACCAACACCGCTATGATTATCATCAGCTGTAATCTCATTACTAATGGCCTTTACATTTTCTGGCGAATTATCCATAGCAATTCCTAATCCAGCAAATTTGATCATTGGAATATCATTGTCTAAATCTCCAATAGCCATAACTTGCTCAGGTTTTATTTTTAAACGCTTAGCGAGTTTTTCCAGAGCCTTACCCTTATTAACTTCTTTAGGAAAAATCTCAATATCACGTTTACTTGTGATGACGACAAAAAATTTGGCATCATACTCTTGATGAAGCTTTTCTGCTGTCTCTTCTAAATTACGTTTATGAGTGTGAACCATGAACTTGGTGATTGCCAAATCCGTATTCAGCATACGTTTCTCCATCCATTCTTGATAGGAGTCATAACTATTGCCTTCAGTATCAATCAATACATAATTAATCTTTTCGAACTTCAAATTACGAGCAATGGCCTCACAAGCATTATTCTCCATTACTTTTTTATAAATAACCTTTTTATCCAAACTCTCGATAATATTCCCGCCAGAATTAATCATATATTGGTCAGCTCCAGAAATACCCAGTTCTTTATAGGCATACGCAATGCCATCATAAGCTCTTCCAGAATTGAGAACTATTTTAACTCCTTGAGCCATGGCCTTTGAAATGGCTACTTTATTTTGTTCCGTAATTTCCTTTTTACTATTTAATAATGTACCATCCATATCAAGTGCAATTAATTTATAGTCCATGATGTTCTCCTTGCAATAATATCTATCTATCATTGTAACCCTTTACACGAATAAAATGATTTAAAAAAGCAGATACTTATTTAAAGAAAAATTACTATCTCTAATAAATATCTGCTTTTATCTTTATTCATCAACCAATTCATTAATAAAGCAATCATAATAAATTTGCATCATCATTAACCAATCACTATATTTCAACCATTCGTCACCCTTATGCGCAATTCCTTTTTGACCAGGAAAGGAAGGCCCAAAAGCAATAATATTAGGCATCTCTCGTGCATAAGTTGCACCAGTAGTTGTCACTGGTTCACCATTTAAACCAGTATCTTTCTCATAAATTCTTGAAAACTCTTGCATATAGGATAAATTCTTATCCTTTACGGTAGATGGAAAACTTCGATTAATTTTCAACTCCATCCCCTTTAAAAATTGACTCTTAAGTTGACTCAAAATCTTTTCTTCGGCAATAGTAACGGGATAACGCATTGAAATACTAAAATTCAATTCATCAGTACCCTTTTCTAAATCATAAAATGATAATTGAAGCTCTCCCGAATCTTCATCCCGGTAATTTAAGCCTAGACTCTCACCATTATACTGGTTACCTATTTTCTCATTAAGCCATTGAAATAAATCGCCGGTCTGTCCAACCAAATCCTGATTGCTCTCAATCAATTCTGGTAAAACATTTTTAGCCATATCTGGGGCATTACTAGGTGCTTTTTCGCCATGATATTCACTCTTTTTACCATTAACAGTAATGGCCGCATAATCAGGTAAAAAACTATGATCAAACACACCTTCAAGTGAATCAATTTGTTCCAACGATCCATCCGTAATTGGCAAAGTAATGGTTAAATCAACGATACCTCTTTCTCCATAAACAATTGGGAATTTGCAATCAGGCGTAAAACCGGCATATGGTGGCTTCTGTTCCTTTAAAAAGTAAGGGATATCACGACTTCCCATCTCTTCATCAGTTCCAAACATAACCCGAATCCTTTTATTTAGAGGCATTTGTTGCTTTTTAATTAAATATAATGCAAATAAAGTTGATAACAATGGTCCTTTATTATCTAACACCCCACGACCATAGAAGTATCCATCTTTCAAGGTAAGGTCAAAGGGAAGGTAATTCCAATCATCTACAACGTCAACCACATCAAGATGACCCAGAACTCCGAAATAATCTTCAGTTTCTGGTCCATACTCAGCCCAGCCTACACAATCACCGACTTGACCAGTTCTAAAGCCTAATTCTTGGGATAAACTCAACATATATTCCAAAGCACGTTTGGGTCCTATTCCAAATGGGGCTTGATAAGTTCTATGACCATTCACACTAGGAATTCTAATCAGGTCCTTGAAATAAGTTAGAAATTCATCTTTGGATTCTTCAAATAATTTTTGAAAATCTGTTCTAATCTCTTTCAATTCTATTCTCCTTAAATATTACTAAAATCAATATCCACATCTTCTGCCTCTTCAGCAGCAGCTTCTTCGTTCAAATACTGCTTATCCAGCATTTTAACAAATGGATAGTAAATTAGAACCCCAAGTACTAATTCAAATAATTGCAATAAAGAAGCCAGCCAGCTTCCTGTCGAAAGCCATCCAGAAATCAATGGTGGTGTTGTCCATGGCAACATAACTCCATTAGTATAAGGAATCCAATGTAAACTAAAGACAATCCCGGAAATTAATGTATTAACAACAGGCACAATAATAAATGGAATAGCAATAATAGGATTTAAAACAACTGGTAAACCAAAGATCAAAGGTTCATTAATACCAAATATTCCCGGTACAATAGCTAACTTACCAAGTTCTTTAATTCGTTTTGACCTGCAAACGAATAACATTACAATCAGAAGTGACAATGTACTACCACCGCCACCGTAAGTTGTGAAAATATCAATAAATTGTTGTGTATAGATATGAGGTAAGGCATGCCCACTTTGGAAGGCTTTAAGATTATCTTGAGTCAAAACAAAGAAAATTGGTGACCAAACGCTATTTGTAATAGTTGGTCCATTGATACCAAAGCACCAAAGTAATGATGCTAAGAAATTGTAAAGCAGTACTGATGGCAATGAATTACCAACGTTCTTTAATGGTGCTTGTAACATTGTATAAATAAAGTTATAAGCTGTACCAAAATCAGTCAAGCTAAAAATAATTCTAACTAAAAAGAATGCCAAAATCACAAAGCCACTTGGTAACAAAGCATCAAAAGATTCGCTTACTGCTGGTGGAACACCATCGGGCATTTTTATAGTCCAATTACGTTTAATAGCAAAACGGAACAATTCAACACTGACCAAAGCTGTAAATAATCCTAAGAAAATACCATTAGGACCTAAATAAATCGTTTGTACAGCACCAACGGTCTTTTTACCAACTTCAACTGTGGTTGGAGTCATAATCAAGAATGAAACAATTGCTACAGCACTGGCGTGGACCGCGCGCAAACCACGGTTTTTACCATATGCATAAGAAATACCAAAACATGCTAAAAGACCAGTAAAACTGAACACAGAATCAGAAACGGCACTAAACCATTCTGTCCATTGAGGACCAAGAATCCCCGTCCAAAAATCTGCCCAGCCTGGAATTGGAAAGTTACCAATCAGTAAGAAAATTGAAGTAACAATAATTAAAGGAGTAATAATTAGAAAACCATCACGTAAGGAACGTAGAACTACGTTGTTGGCTAACTTTGTCGCCACAGGCATTAATATTTGCTCAAATTTCTTTTGCATGAAGATCATTCCCTTCTAAAAACAATATTTAGTCACAAACTCAGTTGTATCTTCTTTCTTCACTTTTTTAGCACACAATTCAATCCCTCTATCAATCGAGTCTGATAAACCAGTGCCACCTTTTTTAGGCATTTTAACGATATTCAATTTATCTTTATACTCAGAAATAATATCGGCGTTTTTTTCTTGGGCCACCATTGCTACGACCGGGATCTCGGAGTTACTTTCTACTGCATATCCTACCTCGCAGGCCATTCTTGCAAAGTCACTATAATCATAAGTTGGTCCAACTAACAAAACATCTGGCTGCATCTTTTGGCACATACGAGTGATCTTTCCTTGAACAATATCCTTATTAGCTTCATAAAACTCTGTCCCACAGAAGAAAGTAGCCATAATTGAAGAATCCTTCTTTTTTAAAGTTTTATCAATCGTATCAGCTGCACCCATCGCCAATTTTTTACCGCCTAATTCAGTACTGGCCTTTTCCTTGCCACCTAGACCAGCTTGAATTTGATCTAACAATATAATTACTTTCATTTTCCTAGCCTCCTAACTAATGATGACGATACAAAATATTATGAAAACTGTATTTATCAGATCGATAGTACGATTCATCATGTAAAATTGGATATCCATCAGCTGAATATGATGTCGTATGAACTAAAAAGGTAGGTTCTCCTGATCTATTTTGTAAAAGTTTACTAATCCTGCCTTCAAGAATGACTGCCTCTAACTCTTGACTGGCATAAGCAATTGAAACATTTCTTTCAATCATCTTGAACAACGAAGCAGACGCCATCTCCTTTGTTAAATCAGGTACAAAACGTTTTTGTAAATATATTTCCTCATGTGTCAATGGTTCACCATTACCCAGTCTTAACCGTTCTAATTTCCAAAGTGGTTCATCACCTTGTAATTGAAGTTGCTTTTTTATCAAAGACGGCACTTCCTGAGCTGTCTCTAAATTCAAAACAATGGTTTCTGGTTTCATATGCTGTCTTTTGGCTACTTCACTAAAACTATATAGACCATTTAATCCACTGGAAATTTTCTTTGTTTCTGGTGGCAAAATAAAGGTTCCACGATTTCGATCCTTTACAACCAAATCACGTCTTTGTAACTCTTCTATAGCCTTTCTAATTGTTAAACGTGAGGTTTCAAAACGAAACGATAACTCATTTTCTGCTGGTAATTTTTGATGAATTCCAAATTCACCATCCTTGATATCCTGTTCTAACTTATCGGCTATTTCACTATATAAATACTTCATAAAAAACTTCCTCTTAATCTATTGGAGCCTTAATTCTTTTCTCATAAGCATCTAACCACTCTTGAGTAATTGGATTAACCTTAGTATTATTACCGTCTTCTGGATAGGCAATATAAATCTTAGGCTCCTTAGTTTCTGTTCCTACAGCAAAAGTAAATTCAACATTTGTCGCTACACCCCATTGGCCTTCTTTATTAAGAGCAACCAACGAGAACTCACCTGCTTTGCCATAGCGCTTCTTTAATTTCTCAACAAAAGGATAAACTGCTTGATCACATGCATCCTGTGGACTTAATCCGCTTCCCATCAAACTAACAATTTCATAGCAGAGACACCCTTTCATGATATCCTCTCCTAATCCAGTTGCAGCTGCACCGCCAATTTCACTATCAGCGTAAAAACCATCTCCCACTAAAGCTGAATCTCCAGTCCTACCAGGCTTCTTCATAAATAATCCTGATGTAGAGGTACCCACCGAAACTGATCCGTTTTGATCAAGGCTTACCATTCCTACAGTATCGTGACCATCATAAGGTGATAGATTTTTTTCGGCTATCTCTCTTTTTCTTTTTTCCCAAATTTTTTTAGCCCTGTCAGTTAACATATTTTTTCGTTCAAAGCCATTCTGTGCTGCATATTGAGTAGCACCCTCTCCTACCATGACGCTATTAAAATGCTCATGACTTAATTTCTTGGCTACTGAAATTGGATTTTTAATATCACTGATTCCCATCACGGCTCCGACTTCAAAAGTATCACCATTCATAAAAGCAGAATCCATTTCTACCAAGCCATTAGCATTAGGCAATCCACCATATCCAACTGATTTAAAAAAAGGATAATCTTCAACTTCTTTAATAGCTTCTTCTACAGCATCTGAACTTTTCCCATTAGTCTTTAAAAGATTCATTCCTTTACATAAACCTTCATAGGCCATTCTCCAAGTACCAATCATTGCATAAGTCATTTTATCGCTCCTTTTTGTAATCGATTTCATTTTTTAGTATAGTCAGGATTGTATATACAATCAAGATTTTTTTTTACTAACTTTGTAAAGAAATAATTACAATCAGTCCATTTAATTAAAATAAAATATTTTTATAAAATAAATTCCACATACTTTTAATAAAAATAATTTTCAAAAGAAATCTTTATTAAGCCTAAATATCCTAATCTAAAAGTAACTACAACCTATTTCAAAATTATTTTTATATTCAAAAATAGCGCGTTTCCAAAAAGATGGAAGCGTGCTATTTCCTTATTTAAGTAAAACACGAACATTTTACTATTTATTTACACAATCATTCATGTTATTCTAAGAACAATAAATTTTAAGGAAGTGTTAGATTATCACCTATCAAATTGTTTTTGAAGGACCTATTATTTCTTCAGCAACGTTTGACAAGGCGGATTTTACACCAAAAGTACTTATATGTGTAGACCAGTCAGGCATTATTGACCGTGTAATTTCCGTTGAAGATTCTGATTACCAATCTGTCAAACAACTTGCTGAGCAACAAAAGATTCTCCGTATCTTACCGCCTGGTAATTATTTACTACCAGGATTCACTGATTTACATATTCATGCACCACAATGGCCTCAAGCTGGTTTGGCTTTGGATCGGCCGCTTCAAGAATGGCTCAATACGTACACTTTTCCTCTAGAAGCTAAGTTTAAAGACTTGGCTTATGCTGAAAAAGTATACCGAAACCTCATTTCTGAACTATTAGCGAACGGAACAACAACTGGTCTTTTCTTCGGTTCAGTTGATACTGATGCTAATATAATCCTTGCAAAAATATCTGCTCAATTGGGACAGAGAGCCTTTATTGGGAAAGTTGCAATGGACAATCCAGAACAAACACCTGATTTTTACCGTGATAATTCTTCTCAGGAAGCACTTAACGAAATTAAACGTTTCATTGAGGAAGTTCTTCAACTACAAAAACAAACTAAAGCTGAAGTAACTCCTGTTATCACACCTCGTTTCGTTCCTAGTTGTACTGACAATACTCTGGCTGGTCTAGGAAGATTAGCAGCTGAATACAACCTCCCTATCCAAACTCATTGTAGTGAAAGCATCTGGGAAGATCAGTATGCTATCAATCGTTTTCACAAAAGAGATGCTGAAGTACTGGATCAATTTGGTTTACTAACTGACAAAACAGTTTTAGCACATGGCACTCAACTAAGTGACAGTGACTTACAACTGCTTCGCAATAAACAAACTGCTTTAGCTCATTGTCCAATTTCTAACGTTTATTTTGGCAATAACATTATGCGTGTCAAAGAAGCTTACCAACAGAAAGTAAAAATTGGTTTAGGAACTGACATCTCTGGAGGGTTCTCTCCAAGCCTTTATCGAAATATGCAACAAGCAATTATGTCATCTCAAACCTTACAAGATGAAACTAAACAGAATAGTCGTTTAACAGCTGCAAATGTCTTTTATTTAGCAACTGTTGGCGGTGCTTTAGCTCTCCATCTCCAAACTGGGCAAATCAAGCCTGGTTTCAAAGCTGACTTACAAATTGTTGAAGATCAATACTACGAACTATCATCCAATCAACCGCAAGAAATCTTTGAAAGACTGATTTATCACACTAACAAAGAGAACATCAAGCAGGTTTATGTATCCGGAAAATTAGTTCACGATAATCTAGGAGAAGAAAATGGAAAATAATAAGAGTAATTTATTAGTTGGCCCAGACGATAAAATTGGTCTAGGTGAAGCTGGATTCTTAGGACTTCAACACGTCCTAGCGATGGATATTTACGTACCCCCTATCATTCTTGCAGGAATGATGGCTATGGGCTTAGGAGACCAAATGGGACTTTTACAGTCAACTTTCTTAGCCGCTGGTATTGGTACAATCTTACAAACCTTTGTCTTCATGAAAATGCCTGTTTCTCAGGGTCCTTCATTTGTTCCACTAGGTGCCGCAGCCGGAGTTGTTTTAGCCTCTGGTGGTCTTAAAGGAAACGGAATGGGAACCTTAATTGGTGCTTTATTGATAGGTTCCATTATTTTAATTATCTTAGGAGCTACAGGTGTTTTTCAAAAAATTATTAATAAATTAGTGCCAGCTATGGTTGGTGGTACTATCATCACCTGTGTTGGTCTTTCATTGATTCCTACAGCTTTAAACAGTAATATCTTCAATGCTCCCGGAAATATTGATAAAAATATTATCTTAGCTTCTATTACCGCTTTGACTTTAGTCGTCTCTGTGGGAATTAGCTTAAAATTTCCTAAAGTTCGTCGCTTCTTCAGAACTAGCTCAATTATTTTGGCACTAGGTGTTGGTACTTTAGTATCAAGTATGATGGGCATGTTCGATTGGAAAACTGTTGCTGATGCTGCTTGGTTTGGCCTTCCTCAAAGAACTATTTTCCACTGGGGTATCAACTTCTCACCTTCAGCTATCATTACCTTCATTATCATCTATGCTGTAATTACTACTGAAACAACTGGTACTTGGTTCGCTATGGGTGCCGTTACTAATCATGAAATCACTGACAAACAATGGAACCACGGTATTATCGGTGAAGGGTTAAGTTGTTTAGTTGCTGCTCTTCTCGGTACAACGCCTGTTACAGGTTACTCAACTAACGCTGGGGTGATCTCCATTACCGGTGTTGCTAGTAAACGAGTTTTCCTTTTCGCCGGAATTTGGTTCTCCATTCTAGGATTCTTCAGTAAGTTATCTGCTTTCCTAGCCGCTATCCCTGCACCAGTTATCGGTGGTGTCTTCGCTATTATTACCGTTACTATTATGTTAAATGGTTTAAACGTTATCCGTGGTCTTGAAACAACTGACCGTGATCTTTACATTATCGGTTTACCAATTGTTTTAACATTGGCTTTAGTACTCTTACCCGCTAATGTAACTAAGAATGCTCCACAAATTCTTCAATACTTACTAGGATCACCAATCGCTGTAGCAGCTATTGCCGCTATTATCTTAAATCTGGTTATGCCTAAAAGTAATAAAGTTTCAAAAGTAGAAACTGCTGCGTAAAAAATAAATGGCATCTATGTTAGATTTATAAAAAATCCAATATAGATGCCATTTTTTAATTTAATTTTAAGCTACCGTAATTCTCATACGACCATTTCTTTTAGAACGATACAAGTTACTATCAACCCGTGTATAGAAATCATTAGGTTCTGTATCTTTTTTCGATATCATTGAAACACCAACAGAAATTGTTATTGAAATATCCTCACCATCAATATTGACGTCTAAGTGATTCAAAGCTGCAAAAATTTCCTTAACGATCGGTTCCGTAGAATCTAAGTCATATCCTGGAAAAATCACATTGAACTCTTCGCCACCAGTACGATACAACTTAACCTTAGGATCATTAGCATTGATAACTGTGTGAACTACGTCAGCAACGTGTTGCAACACCTTATCACCAGCTAAATGACCATAGGTATCATTTACTTGTTTAAAATGATCAATATCAAACATCATCATTGATAAATCCAGCTTATTTCTTGAACTACTGTCAAATAGATTATTAATTTCTGCCGTATAAGCGGCATAATTTTCAGTTTTAGTTAACGCATCATGATTAGCAAATTGTAATAGCTTTATTTTTAATTGACTATCACGCAAGATCATTCCTACATAACTAAAGAGCAGTGCTTCAAAAATAACTAAGTAAAACCATTCTTCAAAGAATGTTGCCATTGGCAATGCAAACTTGATCTTCATACATAACCACAACATCCCTCCAAAAACAGTTCCCATTAACATATAACACACAAATGGGTGACGATATTTCTGACGACGACGTAATTTATTCAACGAAATATAGAAAATCATTAAAATAATTCCGTGAAGCCACGATTCCCAATAACCGATTGAACCATTGAAAATCATATACAACACCATAATTGGGAAGAAGTAATACGTTGGAACTTTTATATTCAAGAAATAGGCACAGAAAATTAATCCTATTAATTGAAAATTCATAAATTGCCACGATATGGGAGTTCCCACTAAGGTGGCCTGCATACTAAAAATAAAGATCAACATATACAAAACCCCAAATATGGAATTTAGTGAATCGTCATCTATCTTAATATTTTTAGAATGTAGCAACGTTTTTAGTCCATCGTAGAGAACTTGATATAACGTAAAGATCCCTAAAATAAAAAAAACACTTGTTATAAATGGTGATACGTGCCACACAGACCATGTCAAAGACGCATAACCCTCCTCAAATTCAATTTTATTCAATAATTTATTTAATTTTAAAAATATATATATTCATGCTAGTTAATTTTAGCATAAAAAAAACCGTTATTTCATTACAAAGATAGAAATAGCGGATTTTTTTAGAAAGCCGTGATTTGCATACGACCGTTGTTCTTAGAGTGATAAAGATTGTCATCTACTCGACTGTATAAATCGTTAGGTTGAACATCTTTTGCTGTAACAGTAGAAACTCCCATCGAAATAGTAATATAAATCTTTTTACCATTAATATCAATTTCTAGATGATTTAAAGCCATGAAGATCTCATTTACAATATCCTTAGTCGAATCCATATCATATCCTGGAAAGACAACATTGAATTCCTCCCCACCAGTTCGATAAAATTTTACTTTTGGATCGTTTGCATTAATTACTGTCTGTGCAACATCCGCAACGTGCTGCAAAACCTTATCTCCTGCTAGGTGACCATAGGTATCATTCACCTTTTTAAAATGATCGATATCAAACATCATCATAGATAGATGTAATTTATTTCGTTGACAAACTTCAAATTCATATTGAATTTCAGTCATATAAGCAGCATAATTTTCAGCTTTAGTTAAAGCATCGTGATTAGCAAATTCTAACAAATGCATCTTTAATTTGCTATCACGTAAAATCATATTCACATAACTATAGAGTAAAATTTCAAAAATAACCAAGTAGAACCATTCTTCATAAAACGTTGCTAACGTCAGGTTGAATTTAACCATAACGAAGAACCACATTAAACCACCATATACAACACCGACCATCATATACCTTGCAAAACGATGATCTTCCTCTTGCATTCGTCTGATATGATTGAATGATTCATAACTCATAATCAAGGTCCACGCATGGCACCACGATTCCCAATAGCCTATTGAAGAATTGAAGATCATGTAGACCAGTATAATAGGAATAAAGTAACGGTACGGAATACGAATATTTAAAAAATAAGCGCAGAAGATTATCGCCATTATTTGAAAATTCATGAATTCCCATGAAATAGACTTTCCTACAATTGTAGCTTGCATACTGAAAATAAAAATCAGCATGTAGAGAATGCCAAAAACATCTTTCAACTGATCATCGGTCATCCTCAGATTCTTATAGTGAGAAATAGACTTAAGCCAGTCGTATAGGACTTGATACAATGTGAATACACCCAGAATGAAAAAGATGCTGGTAATAAATGGTGATACTTGCCATACATGCCATGTCAAAGAATGTAACCTCCCAATAGTATTTTCCTTCTATTAACTTATAACCCCATGACAAGCGTACTATACTTTTTTTGTTTTTTCATTATTTATTACATATTTTTTATGAATTTTATTCTATATATTTTATTATATTTTGGTCCTTACCAATTTTAGAAATAGTCGATTAACTGAGGTTTTTCGGAAACAAATACTTGTGACAAACTATTTATTTTGCTCAAATCTCCTTTAACCATTCCGTAATCAGCCAAAGAATTTAATTTACGATAACCAAACATTGCTTTAGTCAATGTTTGAATTGTTAATTCTAGATCGGCTCCTTCACCGTCAGCATCACTTAATTCTACTTCACCATTATTGATAGCTAGAGCCCAAGTATGGTCATTCCATTCCAAAGTATCTTTAAC
Source organism: Companilactobacillus kimchii DSM 13961 = JCM 10707 (assembly GCF_001435445.1). Lineage (GTDB taxonomy): Bacteria > Bacillota > Bacilli > Lactobacillales > Lactobacillaceae > Companilactobacillus > Companilactobacillus kimchii. Next base: position 378,820 of record NZ_AZDH01000017.1, read on the forward strand.
TCTGAAATATATTTTTTCCAAAGAATTTACTTGAATTGGATAACGTTTTAAAAAGTCTTCTAGGTTAACAATTCTTGCCATCATATAAGGAGTTACTGTTAATCTCGCTACATAAGGATCCTCTAAAATATCTGATTTAAAATCTGGATCTGATGATTCATAGACAAATTTTGAAAAAATTGATTGATGCTTAATAACAAATTTTGCTAATAATTGACGACTTAAGGGATTGAGGTTGATCCACTCATGAATATGAAAGGTTTGGTCCTGATTGTAATAAATCAAATAACCAATCAAGACATCATCGTCGTCATATGCTAAAGCAGCTTGGTAGTCAGAGTGTTTATCTAACATATGGTCCCACCACCACTTTGCACGATTTACTCCACCTAAATCATTCTGATCTAGATACATCTTCTTTAATTCGTCAGGAATATCTTTAATAGAAATCCTCTGAACATAACCATGCTCAGCATTCTTGATTCGAGGCAAATTTTCACTCTTGATTTCAATTTGTGTATGGTCAAAGACCTGCTCAAATCCAAAACGGCGATAGTATCCAAAAGAAAATGGAGCCAAATAAGACAAAGTAACATGATTTTTATACATATCAAACAGAGCCTCATTCATTAATTTACCGGCACCACCTTGACCACCAAATTCAGGAGCACTCATTACGTCTCCGATACCATTCATCTTATAATCAATACCATGAAAGTTAACTTCAAACGGAATACTAAACAGGCCACTACCTAATTTCGAATCATTCATAATCCCATAGACTAATGAATGATCATATCGTTCTTTAAAGACACGCTTACGTTGTAACGAGTCTTGACGATTAAAGGAATACAAATATAAATCATAAAACTTATCGAATTCATTTTCTCCAAGCAAATATTTATTCATAACTTTCTCCCTATAAAAAAATACTATTCTTTTGAGAATAGTATTCTTTGTCTTATTCAGTTAACTTAAAACTACTCCAAGGCTCTATGTATTTCAACAAAAAGGCCTCATCAGAATTCAAATGTCCGATAACATTACGTCGTCCATCATTCTTAATATCACGCAGTGCTATTTGAGTTTCACCTTTATATTGTCCATATTTCTCGTTAACAATAATGATGTCGCCTCGTTTAATATCATCAGTATCATGAGCAGGAAAGTCACGATCTCGATAATGCACTCTAGTCATCGTACTACGTAATAAGTAATCTGATGCATCGCCACGATAGACGTGAGTAGACTTCAAGATAACTTCTTTTTCTAATTCAGTAGCATTTTGAGAAAAATCCACTTTCAAAACTGGATATGGTGCATAGAAAGCCTTTGAAGCTTCCTCTAATTCTTCATCAGATGCATAAGTATTACCAATAATCACATCATCAACTACACCACTTAATAGTAAGTGTTTAACTTGAGTTGCGATTGGCAAATCACGATCATCTTCCAAAGTTGGTAAACCATCCTGCACTGGCCATGGTCCAAAAGTTGCGTGGTGTGAACTCACAAAGGCAGCAGAATGGATGTTACGGTCCTTAAAGAAGTTTGACCACTTAATGAAGAAATCTTCTCCCAAACCAGTATATCTTTGAGGATAGAAATTATGACAACCAAGTAAGTTGTTTGTATCTGGATGATATGAAATGATATTGTCCAAGTAATGAGTACCAGAACTCATATTTATTTCAATTTTCAATCTATAAGGATTACGAGTCATCTTAGCCTCTTCCATACCGGAAAAGCCCTCGTCTAGTCTGATTCCATAAGCCCCAAGATCGTGGAAAAATGATAAATCATCGTAGCTGATGTTCAATTCCTTGAACAACCTAGGATTCATATCTACAATCGTGACAAATCCCAGCTTATTTCCATAAGCAATTGTTTCTTTGAAACGATTGATAGTCTTATCCTTGTCATCGCCCAACTCTAATAATGAAGCAAATATTCTTGAATAACCTAGTTTACTAGCTGTATCGAGATATTTTTTATCTTCCTCTAGGGTTGAATGTTCAGGATATAGTGACAATCCAAGTCTTCTCAAAACGAAACCTCCAAAAATTAGTATTAAGCTTTAGCACTCTTTGGATCTAATTCTTCAGCCAATTTTTCTTTATCCATTGACTTGAAGAAGAACCAGTACATCAAAGTATCAAGAATGATATTGATAATTTGCATTACAGAACCAGAAATATGTCCAGTTGCAATAAATCCTGATAGAATTGGTGGAGTTGTCCAAGGAATGTAAACACCCATTGGTCTTGCAACCAAATTAGTAGCCATACCAATATATGTTGTTGTTACGTTAATTAAAGGTGTAAGAATGAATGGAACTAGCATTCTATAGTTCATAACAATTGGTAGACCGAAGAGAATAGGTTCATTAATATTGAACAAAGCAGGTCCAGCAACCAACTTACCTAAAGTCTTAAGTTCTTTACTCTTTGCGGCGAAGGCTAGCAACATAGCCAAACCGATTGTGGCACCAGAACCACCCATGTGAACGAAGTTATCAAAGAATGATGTTGTAACGATGTTTGGTAGAGCTTTACCAGCAGTGAAGGCTGCGTGGTTTTGGTTCAAAGCTGTCAACCAAATAGGCATCATAACACCAGAAACAACGTTAGCACCGTGAATACCGAATACCCATAGGAATGAAACAAGGAATTCAGCTACTAGAGCACCAGGTAATGTGTTACTCAAGTGACTTAGTGGTGTAGCCAAGAAGAATGAAATGATATTTGGAATACTTTGCATTGGTGTTGCTTCAACACCTAAACGAATTACCCAAACAAGAGCTAAAACGATGAAACCTGGGAACAAAGCAGCAAATGAGTTACTTACTGCAGGTGGAACTGTATCAGGCATCTTAATTGTCCAGTTCTTGTGAACCATCCATACATAAAAGTCGGTAATGAATAAACCAACAATAATAGCTGTAAATAGACCAGCTGAATCAAATTGTGTCAATGGAATCCACAATGCGCCAGCTTTATCTGTCTTCAAAGGAATAGTAAGTACGAAAGCACCCATTGAAACGATTGAAGCAGAAATTGGATCAACCTTATAACTCTTTGCCAAGTTATAAGAAATACCAATAACAGCAATCAGACCCATAATATGGAATGATGCGTTAGTTGGATATTGTAAAACAGTTGCCCAATTCTTACCAAAGACACTAGCCATAAAGTCCAAATAGGCTTGAATTGGAAATTGTGCGATGATCATGAAGACTGATCCGATGATAATCATAGGAACAGCTAATGTCATACCATCACGCAATGCAATCAAATGACGAGAAGAAGCAAGTTTACCAGCGAGTGGAATAACCTTGTCGGTGATAAAACTGTTTGGTTTCTTTTCAGCCATGAGCAAAACCCCCTCAAAAATAAAATTTGTTACTAAGCAGAAACACTGTTATCCGCTTACAAATACCATTGTAAACCTTTTCATCAAAATGTATATGTTTTTATAAGTAAAATAATATGTTTTGATCTAAAAAACATGTCACTAATCTGTGACATGTTCCGAAAATCTATTGTCTACTTGGTCTACCATCTTATGGTAAGCACAATTAGAGATCTGTTCTAGGGTATAAACGATAGGTACCTGAGTCGTAACATTGATATGTCCCTTACGATTTTGAGGCGTATCGTAGGAAATTGCAAAGTCTGTTACCTGATTTAAAACAGAATATGAGTTAGCTGTTAAAGCTATTGTTTCTGCTCCATTCTTCTTGTAATAACGAGCCTGTTCCAATACTTCATCGGTTTCACCTGAGATAGATACTAAGACTAGTAAGGTCTTACTGAAATCACGGTTAGAAAATGGTTCCGGCTGGAATGGGTCAATGATCGGCAATGAATAAATGCCGTAGCTAGATAAGATACTAGCCCCATACTGGGCGATACGACCACTGTTACCTACTCCAAAGAACAATACTAAGTCAGCAGCGTTGATCATATCGGCGGCCTGCTCGATCTTATTATCAAATGGTTCTTCGTCAGCAACTAATTGAAAGAAGTTCTTAATTGGCTCCATGCTAGGATCTTGTTGAGCTTTAGAGGGTTGTTTTAAGCTCTGTTTTAAAGCAAATTTGAACTCTGAAAAACCACTGTAATCCATTTTCTTAAGAAATCTCAAAATGGTTGTCGTTGAAACATGGGCGGCATTAGCCATCTCACGAATAGTCATATCTTGCACTTCTCTGGTATGCCCAATGATGTACTTATAGACGATTAATTCTAATCGATTCAACTCATGAACTTTCTGATAAGGAAACATGTTTTTTCACCCTCCTTCTTATTGGTATATATCATTTTTACTAAACTAGTTTCAGTATACATGTAACAAGTTACATTTTCTAGCGATAAAAAAAGCCGAGACAAGTGATTTAGTCGTTGTCTCAGCTTTTTTGTTAGATTCAGTCTAAGTCTGATCCGTTTGAACGGATTACCTTTTGATACCAGTAGAATGAATCTTTCTTTGAACGTGCAAGTGTTCCGTTACCTTCATCGTCTTTGTCGACATAAATGAATCCGTAACGTTTGGACATTTGACCTGTTCCAGCAGAAACTAAATCAATGCAGCCCCATGGAGTGTAACCCATAAGATCTACGCCATCTTCATTAACTGCTGTAATCATTTGTTTGACGTGGGCACGCAAGTAGTCAACACGATAATCATCATGGATACTGCCATCTGATTCGACTTTATCATATGCACCAAAACCATTTTCAACGATCATCACTGGCTTGTGATAATGTTCCGTCAACCAGTTCATTGAATATCTCAAACCAACAGGATCGACAGGCCAACCCCAATCATTATACTTAAGGTTAGGATTCTTAACTGCTTCACGATCACCAACAAACTTAAATTCAGGATTATCATCACTATACTTAACAGTCATAGAATTATAATAACTAAAACCAACATAATCGACTGTTCCTTCACGTAAAACAACGCGATCCTCAGCTGTTATATCTGGTCTCAAGTCATGATTCTTGAAGTACGCTTCCATACCAACTGGATATTCACCCAAGGCTTGAACATCAGCCCACCAGTAACGTCTTTGCATAGCCTTTTCAGCTAATAAGATATCCTTAGGATCTGATGATGCTGGATAAACTGGAGTAAAGTTAACCATATTACCAATTTCAAAATTAGGATTGATCTTATGACCGATCTTTACTGCCAAAGCACTAGCAACAACTTCATAATGTGATGCTTGATACATCAAAGCTTCACGTTCTGCTTCTGATTCATTATTTCTAAAGATCAGACCGGAATCAGTTGCAATAGAGAAATCATTTGTAAAAGTTGTTTGGTTGTTAATTTCATTGAAAGTCATCCAATACTTAACTTTATCCTTGTAACGTTTGAAACAAACAGTCGCAAACTTAACAAAGAAATCAATTACCTTACGATTTCTCCAACCACCATATTCCGTAACTAAGTGATATGGCATTTCAAAATGTGACAATGTAATAACTGGTTCAATACCATACTTCAAACATTCATCAAACATATCATCATAAAATTTTAAACCTGCTTCATTAGGTTCAGCTTCATCACCATTAGGAAAAATTCTTGTCCAAGCGATAGATGTTCTAAAACACTTAAAGCCCATTTCAGCAAACATTTTAATATCATCTTTGTAATGATGATAAAAATCAATAGCCTCATGATTAGGATAATTTTTACCGGCAATTATGCCATCAGTAATTTCACGGGGTTTTTGGTAAGCACCAGCTGTCATAATATCTGACACACTGACACCTTTACCGTCAACATCCCAAGCTCCCTCAAGTTGGTTTGCTGCAACGGCTCCTCCCCATAGAAAATCTTTTCTTAGTCCACTTTTTGTTGTTTCAGTCATATAAAAGCCCCTCTCAACTATATGTCTAAATCTTTACCATTTGATTCAATTACTTTCTTATACCAGTAGAAGGAATCCTTCTTAGAACGTTTTAAGCTACCGTGACCTTCGTCATCTTCATCAACATAAATCATTCCGTAACGTTTCTTCATTTCACCAGTACTTGCTGACACAAGGTCAATATGACCCCATGGAGTGTAACCAAGTAATTGAACACCATCTTCTTTAACAGCCTTTTCCATTTGCAAAATATGATCATGGAAGTATTGAATACGGTAAGGATCATGAATACTACCATCATCTTCAACCTTATCGTAAGCTCCAAAACCATTTTCAACGATGAACAAAGGTTTGTGCCAGCGTGTTGTCATCCAGTTCATGGCATATCTCAATCCAATTGGATCAATTTGCCAACCCCAATCTGACTTTTCAACGTATGGATTTGAAACCAAATCATCATGTTCGTCATAGTCGAAGTGGGTTTCTCCTTCATGTGCCTTTGTTGCAAAGGACATGTAGTAACTGAAGCCGACATAATCTACTGTTCCAGCCTTAATTGTCGCCAAATCGCTAGCTGTAATATCTAGGTTATAACCTTTACGGGCCCAATATTTTTGAATCCATTCAGGATAGAATCCCAAAGCTTGAACGTCACCAAAGTAATAACGATATTGCATAGCACGTTCAGCTTTCATAATATCAGCTGGTTTAGATGTCAATGGATAGATTGGACACATAGCAATCATGGAACCAACTTGTAAACTTGGATCAATTCGATGAGCAATTTGAACCGCATCAGCACTGGCAACAAATTCGTAATGAGCAGCTTGGAACATTTCTTTTTCCCAATTGTCATTCTTATCTAATTGTAGGCCAGAATTCTGAAGCAATGGATGTGGATCTTGCCAATCAGTTTGATTATTGATTTCATTGAACGTCATCCAATATTTAACTTTATCTTTGTAACGTTTGAAACAAACTTCAGCAAAACGATCGAAAAATTCAATCATCTTACGATTGCTCCAACCACCATACTCTTTAACAAGATGATATGGCATTTCAAAATGTGACAAAGTAATAACTGGCTCAATACCATACTTTAAACATTCATCAAACATGTCATCATAAAACTTTAAGCCTGCTTCGTTAGGCTCTGTTTCATCACCATTAGGGAAAATTCTTGTCCAAGCAATCGATGTTCTAAAACATTTCAAACCTAATTCAGCAAATAATTTAATATCTTCTGGATACTTGTGATAGAAATCATTACCCCAATGATTAGGATAAATTTCTCCATCCTCGACACCATCTGTAACTCTTCTTGCAACACCTTTAGCACCAGCTGTCATAACATCGGCGATACTTACGCCTTTGCCACCCTCATTCCAGCCACCTTCTAATTGGTGTGCTGCAACAGCGCCTCCCCAAAGGAAACCTTTGGGCATTTGAATTCCCTCACTCATTTGAGATTATTCTCCTTCTTTAGCAAGTTTCTTATATAGATCAACAATTTCTCCGGCTAGATCTCTAAATGTAATAGCATTCATGATATGATCTTGTGAATGTACCATTAGTAAAGTAACTTTAGCGTGATCACCATTTGCTTCTTTAGTTAACATATCTGTTTGAGAATTGTGCGCATCAACTAAGAACTTGTCGGCTTCCTTCAATTTTTGATCAGCAACTGTAAAGTGACCTTTTTTAGCAGCATTGATAGCTTCAAAAGATGAACTCTTAGCATTTCCCCCGTTAATAATTAGTCCCATAACTGTTTGTAATTGTTCATCATGTTGTTCTTCTGCCATTATTCTGTTCTCCTCATTATTTAATTCTATATTTTTATTAAGCGCTTACTTTATTTTTAAAAAACGAAAAGGGTGCTAACATGCGCCCTTTTTTGTGTTTTATAAATGAATGATTATTTGATCAAGCTTAGAGCTTCTCTTAGAACCTTTTCACCGTTCATCATTCCGTAATCTTGCATGTTGATAACTTCAACAGGAATTGTCAACTTCTCTTTGAATTGACCCTCTAGATATCTAACTTGAGGTCCAAGCATCAAAACATCAGGATGTTTTTCTTCTAGTTTTGCATCAGCATCAGCAGCGGCAGTAGCGAAGATTTCAGCGTCAACACCATCACTTTCAGCAGCCTTTTGCATCTTTGATACTAGTAAACTTGTTGACATACCTGCAGCACAGCAAAGCATAATTGTTTTTTCAGCCATAATAAAATACCCCTTTGAATAAAATATTTATTTGTTTTTTATTTAAAACGTTTACTTAAAACGCTTTCATAGAACAATTAGATTGTATAACTAGTTTCAACATTTATCAAGATGTTTTTATCAAAAAACATTTTGAATTTATAAAAATACTCTCAAATCATTTATAGAACCCCCCTATAATCAATTTTTCAAAAAATAAAACAGCGACTACTTGAGAAATATTTTCCCAAAATAGTCGCTATTATTATTTAAATTCTTTATTTAAGACTCGTCTAATCATTGTCGCTACGCCATCTTGATTATTAGTATCGGTAACATTCCAAGCCACATCTTTTACTTTATCAATCGCATTAGCCATAGCTACGCCATACCCGGCTTCCTTGATCATGTCCAAATCATTTCCATAATCGCCGAAACACATAAAACTAGTCATGGGAATTGTTTCATATTCTGAAATATGTTGCAGAGCCGACAATTTTGTTACATCTTGACCATTAATTTCAAAATAATCGCTACCAGAACGGCTGATTGTTATCGGTAGTGCTGTAAATGACTCTAATTTCTTTTGTAATTCATGCAGTCTTTTGGGTGGACAACTGAAACAAACTTTATAAATATCCAAATTCTTCTGATCATTCAACTTCATCAACTCATTTACAGAATGGGCTTTAAAATGATGTCGTCCCATCCCCTCAAAGTAAGTATTCCAATGATGATTGGGATCATAGATATAAGTATCATTGAGCCCATCTAAAACAATCTTGAATTTACTAAACTCCGCACGTTTTAAAATCTCTGCAATCACGTTATGATCCAAAGGCTGATCAATAATTTTTTCCCCCTTAGAATTAACTACGACCGCTCCATTCAAAACTACGCGATAACCAGGTATTTTTAAATCCCTTTCAAAAAATTTATTAACGGAATGCAGAGTTCTCCCCGAACAGATTGCGAATACAATTCCGGAATTGACCGCATCGCGAATAGCCTGCACATTTTGGGTAGATATTTTACTGTAACTATTCAACAGTGTTCCGTCTAAGTCAGTTCCAATAAATTTAATCATTAATTAAGTAACCCCTTACACAAATCTCAATTACACTAATCATACGACACTAGTTAATAAAAAAGAAGCCTCTTTCTCACTAAACAGTCCTTTTGGAAAGGCGTTGAAACGCCATGAGCATGACTTGAAGCTAATAATTTTACTTTCAGCAAATTTATGGATCTTCAAAATCAGCCTTATTGTAGGGTTAAGAATCCCAAAACATAAGAACCAGCTAAACTAATTACATGCGACTAATACTTTTTTGAAATCGGCTAGAAAATTAGGATACGAAATATCAATTGATTCAATATTTTTTATTTTAAAAGAAGTTGCAGTGAGGATCGAAGCTACACAAAGCATCATAGCTATCCGATGATCATTGTGACTATCAACATCATCTTTAACCTTAATTGATTGACCACCATTAATTACAATTGAATCATCATTGACCTGCATAATTATTCCCAATTTAGCTAATTCCACTCGCATATTTCGAATACGATCACTTAGTTGCAAATGCACATCGTGAATCCCCTCTATTACGGTTTGCCCTTCCGCCTGAGAGGCTAACAAGGCAATCAAAGGGATTTCATCAACAATAAACGGAACCTGTTTAGCAGTAACTGTCGTTCCATGTAATTTCTTAGATTTAATCACTAAATCTCCATATGGTTCTACAACATTTATCGAATGACTCTCTAACATAATATTGGCACCCATTTCTTGAGCAACGTTCAACAAACCAATTCTTGTAGAATTTAGTCCCACTTTAGGTAGTCTGACCTCACTACCCTTAGATAGCAAAGCACCAGCAATGTATGGTGCTGCTGAAGAGAAATCACCCGGTATCATCAAGCTTTGTCCAGTCAAATGAGTTTTTTGGGGATCAATCGTAATAATATCTGGTTTAGCATCAACATCCGCACCAAAATAATTTGCCAAAACTTCTGTATGATCTCTTGTAGGCAATTTTCGAATAATTGTGGTAGGCGTTTTAGCATAAATACCTGCCATTACCAAACCACTTTTGATTTGAGCACTGGAAATATCTTGTTGATAAGTAATTCCCTGCAACTTATCACTGCCCTGCATTTTGATTGGTAAATAATCATCTGATAATTTTTGAAAGTCGGCCCCCATCTGTTGCAATAAAACAACCAGTCTATCGATCGAACGCTGCTTTAAATAGTTGCCACCATTAATTGTATATTCATTATTACTCGTCGTTAGAACACCCAATAAAAGACTTTCCAGAGTTCCAACATTCTCAATATTTAATGGATGATCCAATGACTTGAGTTGGTGATTGACACCTTTAATAATCATGTCATTGTTACTCATCTCCGTATGAATTTTGGCTCCAAGTTCTTTAAAAACTTTTGTTGTTACGGCCAAATCATCAGAGTAGGAAAAATTGCTAATCTGTGTAACTCCGTCTGCTAATGCACCAAAAGTAATCGCCCGATGAGCAATGCTTTTATCACCTGGAACGATAACTTCACCTTGAAATTTAAACTTTGCTGCTCGTGTATTATAATCAAACATTTTTATTACACCTCAATATGTCTAAAGATTATTTTCATAACCTCTTCTTAATGCTACGCTACCTAATTTTCCCACATAAAACAATTTTTTTGTCCTAAAAATAAAAAAAGACACTTACTAGAGTCCACAACATATGAAGTGCAATAAAAAAGTTAGACATTTTTATAGGTTTTAAAAAATCATGGATTG
>NZ_AZDH01000018.1 GCF_001435445.1 Companilactobacillus kimchii DSM 13961 = JCM 10707
CCGCGAGGATAGGTAGCTGCCACGCTAATGGTAAAGGAATCAACTTAGGTTGATTCTTTTTTTTGTGCCCTCTTTTTGTTAATAATTAGTCTACAAGTATAGTCTAAAAAATCCTCATTACGCCAAATTAGACTTATAATATAGAGGTAAGGAATTATTAGTAAAAAGGGGGAAAACATTACTATGGTAAAGTTTTTACGTACTAATAAAATTGCTTCAATTATTTTAGCTATTATTAGAGTGTACCTAGGTGTTCTATGGACAATGGCTGGATGGGAAAAAATCACTGGTGGTGCTGCTGGGGCTGTTAAAGGTTTGCTCGGCAATGCCGTTAAGAATCCTGTTAAAGGACCTACAGGTAAAGTTCTTTACCCTTGGTTCAATAACATGTTAAGTGCTATATTACCTCATTATAAAGGTATGAGCATGATGGTTTCTTGGGGTGAATTCCTCGTTGGTTTAGGTTTGATTTTTGGTTGTTTAACAACTGCAGCCGTATTCTTTGGACTAATGATGAACTTTTCATACATGTTAGCTGGAGCTATTTCAGTTAACCCCGAATATATTTTTCTAGAATACTTCATTATTATTGCTGGTTTTAATGCTGGTAAGATTGGATTAGATTACTGGGTCATTCCTTGGATCAGAACCCACATTTTTAAACAAAAGAAACAATCCAGTATTTGGGATTGAAATAAAACTTGTTGATTACATATATGTAAATCAGCAAGTTTTTTTGTGCCAAAAAGTACTATAATATTAAACTATTAAATCTATTAAAAAGAGGCAGATTGAATGACAAGAATCAGACGCGTTACAGAGGATGATGCCCCAGCGTTATTAAATATTTATGCACCCTATATTACCGATACAACAATAACCTTTGAAGATGTTATTCCATCTGTTGAAAACTTTAAACAACGTATTCGTGATATTTCTGAAAATTTCCCTTATTTGGTCGCTGTGGATGATGATAATAAGATATTAGGATATGCTTATGCTCATCTATACGGGCCTAGAGCTGCCTACGCATGGACTGTGGAAGCTAGTATTTATATCGATAAGAACTATAAAGGTCACGGTTTAGGTACAAGACTTTATCAAAAGCTTGAGGATATTTTGAAAAAACAGGGTGTCGTTAATCTGATGGCTTGTATTACTGAAGAAAACGCTAATAGTATCAAATTCCATGAAAAGAGAGGGTACAAGGAAGTTGGAACTTTTCATAAGGTCGGTTTTAAATTCAATCGCTGGTTAGATGTAACTTGGTTACAAAAGGATTTGAACGATTGTCCCCAAGAAATGTCACCAATTATTCCTTGGAAAAAGTTGGACTAAATATTTGACCTAGAGTTGACTTTAAGGAGTATCATGAGCTTGTTCAAATGGAAGGAGCATTTTTATGACGAAATTAACAGATACATTTAAGATTTATAACGGTGTGGAAATTCCTAAAGTCGCTTTTGGTACATGGCAAATTCCTGCTGAGGATGCTCGACAAGCTGTTCATGATGCTATTGACACTGGCTATAGACATATCGATACAGCTTTGGTTTATCGAAATGAAAAAGAAGTTGGACAAGGTATTAAGGATTCAGGCGTTAAGCGTGAGGATTTGTTCGTAACTTCTAAATTACCGGCCGAAACTAAAAATTATGATGATGCTTTAAATGACTTTGAAACTACAATGAAGAACCTTGATTTAGATTACTTGGATCTTTATTTGATTCATGCTCCATGGCCATGGGGGCAAATTGGCGCTAACTACGACAAGGAGAATCAAGATGTATGGCGTGCAATGGAGAAAATTTATGCTTCAGGTCGTGTTAAAGCAATTGGTGTATCTAACTTTAATGTACACGATTTGGAAAATGTCTTACAAACAGCTAAGGTTAAGCCTATGGTTGATCAAATCCAATATTATGTTGGTTTCACGGAACCTAAGATCACAAAATTTGCTCAAGCACATGATATTTTGGTTGAAGCATATTCACCATTAGCAACTGGTGGCTTGATTCACAATCAAGATGTTCTCAAGATTGCTGAAAAATACAATGTCAGCGTTCCACAATTAGCTATTCAATTTGTTATCCAAAATGGAGTATTGCCTTTACCAAAGGCAGTTCACAAGGCTCATATTGAAGACAATGCTAAGTTAAGCTTTGAAATCAGTGCTGAAGATATGGAAACTTTGAATAACATGTCTGATACAGCACCATCACATTTCCATAATCCTACTCAAGGATAAAGAGCAATAAAAGCAGGTAATCGTAGTATGATTACCTGCTTTTATTTATTTCAAACAATAGCAATGATTTAATAAATAGACAAAAATTCCTACATCATGATAATATAAAAATATACTTATATTATCGATAAGATTCTAAATAGTAGGAGATGGACTATGAAAATAAATAATGATAACTTAATGAGACTTTTAGCTTCAGATGTGGAACCAAAGATCAGTATTATCTTACCAATTCATCCAGAAACTCCTCAAATTGAAGAAAACATTCTTAATTATAAAAACTTATTGAAAGACGTTAAAAAAGATTTGGAATTGAATTATCCAAGACGTCAGTGGGACCAAGCAGTTGAACAGTTGGAAAATTTATTACTCGATCGCCAATTGTTTAGCACTTCTAAGAAGGCACTGATTATTTTTGCTAATAATGAAGCTATGGAAATTTCACGTATGGAACATCAAGTTTTACCTAAGGCACATGTTGGTACAACGTTCTTAGTTCAGGATTTACTTTTACCGGAAGAGAGTGGTGCTGATCCAGAGTATTTGATTAACCTCAGTCGTGATCGGATCAATGTATTTAATATGGATAATCTTAAAGAAGTTGAACTTGAGGGAGTTCACGGTAATTTTGTGGATTACTATCCAGATTTTGATGCTAATGCTAATCTGAATTCTGGCTCATATGGTGGGAAGAATGCCATTTATCACGGTCATCGGACAAAATCAGAAGAGCAACAGAAAGATCAATTGATCTATTACCAATATTTAGATCGTAAATTGGGATCAATGTATCAACGTGAGGGTACGACTTTTCTTTTGACGGGCTTACCAGAAGTGTTAGATGTTTACTTAAATAATTATGGGAATAGCAAATATATCGATGGTGTGATCCACAGTTCAATGCTTAACTTATCACACAGAGAAATGTTGGAAAAAGTTAATGAATACAAGAATTTTGAAACTGTCGCATTGATAGAAAAAATCAAACATGATTTGCATCGAGCAGACAATCAAGAGCGTCTGATCAGTGATTTAGATACAATTAATTTTGCTTTAATGAATCGAGATATTAAATCACTGATTTCATTCAATGACGGTACTTCTTATTCTGTAGAGCACAATAAAATGTTAGTTCAATCTATTTTGAATAAAACCAATTCGCAGGTGGTTTATTCACAAGATGCAGCAGTACCAAGTATGAGTGCTATTGTGTACTAAAAAAAGGAATCTCAAGTTATCCTTGAGGTTCCTTTTTAATGACTAATTAATCTGTAGGCTCATTTTTTCTTAAGATACGAGCAGGATTTCCGACAACAATAACGTTATCAGGGAAGGATTTTGTAACAACTGATCCTGCACCAACGATGACATTGTTTCCTAGAGTTACTCCTGGAAGAATACTTGCGCTGCCTCCGACCCAAACATCGTTTCCGATTGTAATTGGGGCAGTTCTTTCGGCTTCAGTACGACGAACAGCTGGGTCCATGGGATGTTTTGGTGTATATAAACCGACTTTGGGACCAAATTTAACATCATTACCGATAGTGATTTTACCTTCATCACAAAGCATGACATCGTGATTGGCGTAGAAGTGATCACCGATAGTGATATTAACACCATAACTAAAGTAGATTGTTGGTTCAACGAAAAATCTATTACCAACTGATTTCATTAAACTTTTAATTTTAGTATTTCTTTGATCGTTGTCAGCAATCAAATTATATTCCATTAATTTTGTTCGTACATCGTTACGCAAGTTAACCAAAGGTTTTGATTCTAAGTAAAGTTCTCCATTTATCATCTGCTGATACGCAGGGTCTTGTTCAATTTCCATTCTCAAATCTCTCCTCTTTTAAATAAAAGTGTACATTAAGCATAGCATAATTTTTGAAAACACTGAAATATGAATGAAAGTGGATTGATTAATGTAAGAAAATGAAAAGGAACAGTGAAGAATTTAGCTAGATTTCTTTAAAAGAGTTAGGATAGAGCTGGAACAAAATTTGGAAGTCGGGGGTAATTTGGTATGACAAATGTATTGGTAGTTGGTGCAACTGGGATAATTGGTCAAAAGGTTACAAAACAACTTTTGGATAAAACGGATGATTATTTAACATTGTTGGCTCGTAACACTAATATCTTATCAATTGATGAAAAACGTGAACGTGAGGTTCATGGGGATGTCTTGGACGATAAGGTTTTGAACGAAGCTTTAGATGGCAATGATATTGTTCTAATGGCAACGGATAGCAATCTGGGCTTGTCGGTTCAAAGAATTATTGATGGGATGAAGATGAAAAAAATTAAGCGTCTGATCTTCATTACATCAATGGGTCTTTACAATGAGATGCCTGTTACTGATGGTGCTTCAGGTAATTTAGCACAGGATGCTCTTTTACAGCCATATCGCACAGCTGTTAGCTTGATTGAGGATTCTGAATTGAATTATACGATTCTTCGAGCAACTCGTTTAGACGCTGGTAAAGATATTAATTATGATCTAGTTGATAAGGGTGAGGCACCAACTAGTGAGGATGTTTCTTATGATAGTGTTGTTGATTACGCGGTTAGATTAGTTAACAATGGTAAATTGGAATCTCATAAGAATGTAGAGATTAGCCGTAGAGCTGTTGCTGCTAAGTAACGACTGTTTGAATTTAAGTGGAGCTGGATTTTTTCTGGCTTCACTTTTTTTGCTTTAAATAACTATTGTTCTATGTTTAATAGTGGAAACGAGCTCCACAAGGGCAACCCATTCCGGTTTGCTACAGTACTGAAATTGCCCGCCAAGTACGCGTGCAATTTCAGTACTTAGGCAAATCCTCGTGGGCTAAACGCCCTTGTTCCGCTCTCTGATCTCTTGACCTCAACCTGACTTTAGGGTATAGGATACTAAATAAGAGGTGTAATTATGGCAAAATTAATCATTTATTTTTCACTCTCAGGTAACACTAAGAGGGCGGCTCAAAAGATTCAAGCGTTGACTGGCGCTGACATTGTCAATGTAGAGCCTAAAACTCCTTATCCGGAGGGTTATAGTAATTATGTACCGGTGGCTCAAAATGAATTTGAACAACAGATTCACCCAGAGATAAAAACGACGCTTCCGGACTTGAATAAATACGATACAATCTATTTAGGATATCCGACTTGGAGTGGTCGTGTGCCAATGATTTTTTACAGTCTTTTTGATAAATATGATTTCTCAAATAAGACAATAGTTCCTTTTACGACAACTGGTGGTTCAAGTGTTAATGAATCGATGCCTTATATTAAGAAATTAGCCGCTACGAGTAAGGTAACAGACGGTTTTAGATACAATAATAACGATACCCAATTGAAAGAGTTCATTGAATAATTTGATTAGGAGGTAGTCCTATGAATATTTTGATTTTAGGAGCTAATGGTAAAATTGCTCGTTTAGTTGAAGAGCAGTTGTTAAGTGATAAAGCTTTCTCAGATGTTAAATTAACGTTGTTCTTACGCAATGAAATTCGAGTTGATGATTTAATAGTCAATCGATCAATTGCTATTGAAGGGGATGTCAGGGACAACTCAGTTGTGGAAGCTGCGGTGGAGGATCAAGATATTGTTTTTGACTTAACGGGAGCTACGAAATCAATTGTTCCTACACAAAATATTATTAGGGCTATGCAGGCTAATGGTGTTATGAGAGTGGTTTCTATCTGTGGATTAGGAACTCATAGTAAGACAACTAGTCAAATTGGAACGCAGGTTGCACATCTGTATGAGCAATCAGGGTTGGATTACACGATTTTAAGATTGGCTTGGTTGAATAATGTTAATGAGGTACGTTATCAGGTTACACAGCCTAATAAGTCGGTTCAGGGTAATAGTATTTCACGTAAGAGTGTAGCTGAACTTATTTTAAAAATAATCGACGATCCAGCATACTTATCGAAACAAAATGTAGGTGTTAGTGGCGGAATTAAACGTGATGCACCAATTTTTTAGGCAAATCAAAAAGCTTCTCAAAACTATTTCTAGTCTTGAGAAGCTTTTTTTGTCGGGATTCTTCGATTAATTAACTGATTATGTGTGTAATGTGGGAGAAGAGTTAATTAATAGAGTTGCATTGACTACTTCAATTTGGAAGAAGTCAATGTTAGATTACTGTAGAATTCATCGTTAGCAGGACTAATATCGAATCCTTTAACACGTTTGTTAACTGGTTGCCATGCATAGTTGAATTGGTCACCAACGACACCGGCTTGATCGTTCATGTATTCTTGCCATTCTTTGAATGTCTTAGTACGTGTTTCATCATTCCAAGCAGATGAATCATTCATCTTATTGATTAACTCAGTGTTCTTCTTTGTAGCAAAGTGACCCATATTGAATGGAGCAGTTTCACCATAAAGTTGTGTTTGTGTAGGTTCTGATGATAGTGACCATGCACCTAACCAAAGATCAATTGAGTTTTGATTTGGCTTTTGTAGAGTATCGTAGAAGCTATTAACTTCCATTGGTTTACCATTAGCATATTTAACATTTAGGCCAATCTTATGCCATTGTTGTAGATAATTTTGGTAAGTAGCTTCAGTAGTAGCACTACTTGACATAGCACCGAAGTGAATAACTAACTTCTTACCATTTGGATCTGAACGCCATTTGCTACCGTTACGCTTCTTGTAACCAGCGTCATCAAGTAACTTATTGGCTTTCTTGATGTCTAGTGGGTAACCCTTAGCACTCTTATCGTAGTATTTACTAAATACAGGTGGAATTAGAGTATTAGCACGCCATTTAATACCATTACCAAATTTCTTAGAAACTTGATCGACATTGACAGCATACATCATAGCTTGACGTAGGCTCTTATTAGACATTTTCTTACTTGAATCTTCAACGTTCTTACCAGTCTTAGTATCAAAATGACCTAAGTTAAAGGCAAAGTAACTGTATCCTAAAGCAGGTTGACCAACTTTGGCGTAACCCTTTAAATTCTTTAAGTTCTTGTAATCAGTACCACCAAGTGATCCAGCTACTTCTGGAACAACAGAATCGTACTTCTTTGATTGAAGAGCTTTATCAATGTTATTTAGAGAAACAACGTTGATAGTGATGTGTCCAATTTGAGCTTTCTTACCGTAGTAGTACTTGTTTGGTGACCAACTTGTTGATTCACCTTCGACAACTTTATCCAACTTGTAAGGACCAACAAAGATAGGATTCTTACGGATTTGTTCTGAAGAGGCAAGTTTAGCGATAGGAACATCTTTGATATATTCATAAGGCTCGATGGAACCCCAGATGTATGAATTACCAGAGAATTTCATACTTGGAGTCATTTGTTTAAAGTGAATAACAACTTTTTTACCTTTTTCGCCGTTTGGCATTTCAATACCAGAGATAGTGCTTGCAGTTCCTTTATGGTATGCAGCCATACCTTCGATATTTTCAAAGTCAGATGAATATTGACTTGAAGTTGATTCCTTATTACCAAGAACTTCATAAGCGTACTCAACATCTTTAGCAATTACAGGTGAACCATTGGACCATTTAGCATTGCTACGAATAGTGATTGTAGCTGTTTTAGCTTTACGATCAAGTTTTTGGTTAGCAAGGCCACCATCAACGATTTTATAGTTCTTATCAACGTTGAATAGGGAATTTTCACCACCGGGAGCAAAAGCTTCAGCATCAGTAGCATTTGGAGCTAAAACTGGATCGGTAATACCCTGGAATGGTGAGTTACTTGGCATAGCCAATTTCAAAGTACCATTTTTAGTAGCGTTTTTATCAGTCGCAGCTGAGTTCTTATAGGCAGTTGAGAATTTAACAGCGCTATTCGAACTTGATGAACTGCTGTTGTTAGAACAACCAGCAAGTGTTACAGCAGCTAAAAGTGTAACTGCTGCAGAAAGAATAACTTTATTCTTAGTTTTAACCATATGTATTTCCCCCTTGGAAATAAAATAACCCTATATCGTTTTCCGATTTATTATGGTGAATTTATGAGTGAAGCTAATGAATGTGCGCTTAATATTTGGTAGGCACCATCCCCTTAAATTTGGTGAAGGTCTAAAGAAATTAATTTTCAGTTCCTTGACGTTGAGAAGCGTCGGCTGAACGACGAATAACTTGACCAATATAACTAATTGATAAACAAAGAACGATAATCAACAATGCAGCTGGTAACCATGTCCACCAGTATTGAGTGATATTATTAGGATCATTAGCGTTGGCAATTAAAGTACCAAGTGATGGAGTTTGAATTGGAAGACCAAATCCTAAGTAGGAAAGACCTGTTTCAACACCAATATTTTCAGCAAATGATAAAGTTGTATCAACGATAATCAATGATGAAATGTTAGGCATGATTTCTCGGAAAATAATTTTGAAACTGTTAGTACCAGAAGTCTTAGAAGCAGCAACGTAATCTTTTTCAGATTCTGAAAGAGTACGTGATCGAATCAAACGCGATGTACCTTCCCAGTAAAAAATTGAAAAAATCAACGTTAAGGTAACAGCATTATAATTTTTAATAATAGTTACCAAAACAATAATCATCATTGTCATTGGTAGCATCATCATGAAGTCATACACACGTTGCATACCCCAATCAATATAGCCATTGAAGTATCCAGAAATTAGTCCCCAACAAATACCAAATGTTGAAGAAATAATAGTTAAACCAATAGCAATTCCAATTGAGTTTCTAGCTCCAACGATTAGTTGTTGGGCAATAGGACGACCACCGGAATCAGCACCTAAAACAAAACCACTCGTTCCAGGACTAGCATTATAATTCATAATATTGGTTTGCATAATTTGTGAAGTGTTAATGAATAATGAAGCAATCATTACAAATAAAATGAAAGCAATAACAATGAATAAAGCAACCATAGCAGGTTTGTCAGCCCTAAATTCATTCCAAATGATTTTAGCCGAAGATGGTGTGGCTTCGTCATCGGCTTCTTTAGTTAGACGTTTAAGGTCTGCCGCTGAAATGTTTGAATGTTTATTTAAATTTTCTTCCATAATCTAACGGCCCCCTTATTCAATTCTGATTCTAGGATCAACAATGCTTAGGATGATATCTGAAAGCAAAGTTCCTAATAGATTTAAAATTCCGTAGATTAAAACTAAAGCAGTGATTACAGTGTAATCACGGTAACTGATTGAATTGATGAACAGTAATCCCATACCTGGGTAAGAGAAGACAGTTTCAGTAAATAGGGAACCATTCAACAATCCAGTAATTGAATAACCGGCAAATGCGGCGATAGGTAATAATGAATTTCTAAAAATATGATGTTTGTAAATATCTTTTTCGGGAACACCTTTAGAACGAGCAGTTCTGACATAATCGGAACGTTTGGCATCGATAACTTCTGAACGAAGATATTGAACAACGTTAACTGTTCCAAATAATGCTCCTAAAATACCTGGTAATAAGATGTGATAGAATCTTGATCCAATAGAACCTATTCCAGGTGTAGCCGTAGAGGAGATTGAACCAGTTGTTGGGAACCAACCCAGTACGTAACCAAAGATCCAGATACCGATAACCAAGATAACAAAGAAGGGAATACAGTATGTAACGTATGTGTATACTCTGATGATGCTATCAGGAAGTTTACCTTCGTGCTTAGCAGCGTACATACCCATTGGTAAAGCAAAACAATAAGTAAGGATTGTTGTGAATAAAGCTAACCAAAGGGTATTTACAGCACGACTACCAATCAAACGAGTAACTGGTTCTTGATATTGATAACTATTTCCCAAATTACCGTGGAATAAATGTACAACCCAATTCCAATATTGTTGATACCAAGGATCATACAAACCATTTAATTTCATCAAATGATGAAGTTGAGCAGGATCGGCTTTGGGATTAATGGAGCCGGTGAAAGGATCACCAGGCATTGCTTTAGCTAATAAGAAAACTAAAAGAGAAAGAATAATAACTTCAGGAATCATAATCATGATACGACGGAGAATTGTTTTCCACATTATGCCTTCACCTCTCCTTCTTGTTTGATGATCTGTTCTGCGACTTCTTTTGGTAAAGCAACTGAATGAGTTGGACTAATTGGAACTAGTGGGAAAGCTTTACCATCCTTGTCGTAGTACTTGTCTTGTTGTTGACGATAGATTTCTTCAACGGCTAAACGATTGGCACGGTGTTCTTTTCTATCATTGACATTTGTTTCGGGGATGGCAGCTAGTAAACGCTTAGTGTA
Source organism: Companilactobacillus kimchii DSM 13961 = JCM 10707 (assembly GCF_001435445.1). Lineage (GTDB taxonomy): Bacteria > Bacillota > Bacilli > Lactobacillales > Lactobacillaceae > Companilactobacillus > Companilactobacillus kimchii. The sequence continues at coordinate 10,459 of NZ_AZDH01000018.1, forward strand.
GATATGAACCGGATGATTATAAATATCATCACGAGTTCCAATTTCAACTAGACGACCACGGTTCATGATGGCGATGTTATTACACATATGTCTGACAACACCCAAGTCATGGGAGATGAATAGGTAAGAAATTCCAAATTCACGTTGAATTTTCTTCATGAAATTTAGAACTTGAGCTTGAACGGAAAGGTCCAAAGCGGAAACCGGTTCATCGGCGATGATCAATTTAGGATTGGTAGCAACAGCACGAGCGACTCCGATACGTTGTCTTTGACCACCAGAGAATTGATGAGGGTACTTGTATAAAGCATCAGGATCCAAACCAACGATATCTAGTAGTTGTAAAACTCTTAATTTCTCTTCATCTTTACTTAAATGCTCGAAATTTCTTAATGGTTCTGCGATAATATCTTCAATTCTTTTTCTAGGATTCAAACTAGAAAGGGAATCTTGAAAAATCATTTGGACGTCATGGTTATAATCGAGTTCTTTACGGTTGTTCTTCTTGGTAATATCTTTACCTTGATACATGATTGAACCGCTTGTGATTTTTTCTAAACCGACGACTGATTTACCAGTGGTTGATTTACCTGAACCAGATTCACCAACCAACCCGTAGGTTTCACCAGCTTCAATATTGAAACTGATACCATCGACAGCCTTTACAGAATCAGTAATTCGATTCCAAAATCCAGAACGGATAGGGTAGTGAACTTTTAAATTTTTAATTTCAACTAAACTCATGCTTTCACACTCCCAACCTGATCTGGAAATGAGAAGCTCTTGTAACAAGTACAACGAACTTCGTGTCCAGGTTCTATTTCATGCATTGTTGGATTTTTTTCGTGTTCTTCAGGCTTGACCCAAGGAATACGTGGAGCAAATCGATCACCAATTTGAGGCATTTTTTGTAATGAAGGGACATTACCTTGAATGACATATAAGTCATCGTTTTGATTATCACGTTGAGGCATTGATCTTAATAGAGAACGTGTATAAGGATGCTTTGGAGTATTGAAGATTTGTTCAACGCTACCTTCTTCAACAATTTGTCCGGCATACATAACTGCTACACGATCGGCAGTTTCAGCAACAACTCCTAAATCATGGGTGATCAGGATAATACCGGCATGATTTTCAGCTTGAATCTTTCTTAGAACATCCAAGATTTGAGCTTGAATTGTTACATCAAGAGCAGTTGTTGGTTCGTCAGCGATGATTAAATCGGGTTTGCAAGCAATGGCAATCGCGATAATAACACGTTGACGCATACCACCGGAAAGCTGATGAGGAAATTGATGAGCTGTTCTTTTAGGATCAACAATTCCTACTTCCTTTAAGAGCTCCAAAACTCTATTATGTTTTTGCTCAGCGGTTAATTTAGTGTGGTAGGTCATCACTTCACTAATTTGATCTTCAATCCTTTTTAGAGGATTTAAAGCAGATAGTGGATCTTGGAAGATCATTCCGATTTTGGCTCCTCGGAATTTGTTGTATCCAGCTTCATCAAGTTTTAAAAGGTCAGTGCCTTCAAAATCAATTTCACCTGAAATTTTTGTTTCGGATGGATCATGCAATCCCATAATGGTTGTGGCTAAAGTACTCTTTCCACATCCAGACTCACCAACAATGGCGAGAATCTCATCATGGTGAACTGTGAGATTAATATGAGAAATGGCATCGTAGTATTTTCCATTAATCTTAAAAGCAGTGTTAACATCTTTAATATTTAGAAAATCTGATGTAGTTTCCAAGATATCCCCTCCTGATTCTAATAATCTTCTTATTTAAACTCTAAGATGCAAAGATACATTCGTACCAGTGCTCCGTTGAACTTTTTTAATAATTGAGTTCGATTATAGTTAATCATTTTCTAATTTACAACCCCTAAAATTAAAATAATATTAAAAAACTTTATTAATTATTCATAATTGGGCTATAAACATTGTTTTATCTTTATGAACAGACTATACAATTAAATTAGAAAGATTAGAAAAAAGTTAACTTATAAATGACGATACGTATATTTTCAGGTTACTGGTCTAATTATTGGTACCAAAGAGATTCCTAGAATATAGGAGAAGATAGAGTAGACTAATTAATTGACGTTATAACGCCAGTGGTTTGAACCAATTATCTTAGAAATAAAAAGGAGTTCCAGAAAAATTAATTTCTGAAACTCCTTTAAAGAATTTTTTTATTATTTTCATGAAAAATTAGTTAGCAAAATAAGTTGAAACGCTGTCATTGACGTGTCAGAATATGAAAATACGTTATTAAAAAAACTGAATTCTGAATGAAAATGGTGGTAATATATCCGTGAAGAAAGGTGATCTTATGCGTCAACAAATGCGTCATCAAAAGAAAACTAAGAAACCATTGGTTTTAACAATCATCATTTCATTACTAGTTTTAATAGTTTTATGCGTTGTCTTCTTTTTTCCATTGAATAATATGTTACGCAGTGCGACAGGTAATGATACCCCTAGCGATAAGGCCGTGAAATCGGAATTAGTTAAAAAGGTTAAGGCACGTAAAACTGGTGATCCTAAGAAAGATGAGAAGATTGACCGAGCAGCTTCCGTTTTAGGTAAGAAGAAAATGTCTGAAATCATGTCGGCTGCGGACAGTCAGGATAAAACAGCGACTCTTATTGAAGATTCATCTGCATTAACAAAGGAACAATCACAAAAAGCTGCTCAAGAAATTTTTTCTAATGATGAGTACTCGGGTTTGAGAACTGCTATTAATAATGGAAATTGGTATCAGGCCTATCAACAATATCAGAAACTTTCTAATAATGGAGAATTGAATCAATTGCAGCAAGATATAAATCAAAAATGAAGATAACAAAAAAGTGCAAATCAAAATTTGCACTTTTTTTAATGATTTGAAATAGACTATTTAGTGATGGCATATTTCAAATGAATATTTTTAGGAATTCTCTGGAAATGTGGAATTATCCGTATTATCGTTATCTGCATCATAGAAGAATGCTTGAAGAGGGATGTTGTATTTATTATGAATTAGTAATATCTCTTTTTGAGTGAACCCTAAGTCATCATTCTTTCTACGAATGGTAGATGTTGATTTGTCGAGAAGTTTGGCAATATCATTTTGTTTGATGTTCTTTAATGTAAAATATGCTTTTAAATATTGATTGCTATACATAATAAATTCCCTTTTTTTAAGTTTTCCTTAATCAAGGACAAGAACATGGTAAACTAGAAATTCTTTTTTTTCAATAACTTTTTTTGAAAAAACCATATTTTAAGTTAAAATATCATATATGAAAGGTATAGGTTGTATTTGACACATGATAACGATTGGAAAGTATTTGCGTAAAAAAAGACTTTTGAAGAATTTGACACTCCAGCAGGTGGTTGACACTACAAAAACAGAATATGGCTGCACTACATCGACCTCGGTTCTGAGTGCAATTGAAACAGATAAAAATAAGATCATTGATGGTGAACTCTTATTTGTATTATCGGATTTTTATGAGATCGATTTACAAGAATTACAAACATTGATTCTAAAAAATCTGCAAATTAAATAAGTAAAAAAATTATCTTCAAAATTTAATTGTATTAGCAGATACTTCTATATAAATAAATCTATGCTGTTTAATAATTATATTAAATATGGTCAAAAATAAAATAAATAAGCATTTTGTATTCACTCACTTGTAAAGATACTCAAAAAACAAGTGGGATTTTTTATTAGCCAAAAGTTTGAACGATAAATCACAAGTGAAATAGTTCACATCTACAAAAAAATAGGTACAATGAGGGCAGAGGATTCGATTTATGTGAACGACATTACTGATATTGAGGGCAAAATATCTTTAATGAACGGATGATGACTTATGGAATATTGTGTAACCACCAAAAATAATGACAGTTGGTATATTGGTACCAACGATTTCGACCTCTTCAAGGCGGATAAGACCGAAGCAATAATGTTTCAAGGCAACGGTTATCTAGGCATAAGAGCAACTGCTGAAGAAAGAAACTTGAACGAAAGACGTGATATGTTCGTAGCTGGAACGTTTGATGCGTTCAATGATGAAGTCACAGAACTTCCTAATTTACCTGATCTATTAAATATGGAGATCATAATCAATCAACGAGCATTTTCATTAAGTACGGGATTGATAGAGAACTATCATAAGCATCTTAATTTAAGGAATGGTGAATTAATTCGGTCATTTGATTGGCTAATTGATGGTAATAGAATCAGTTTTAAGTTTTCACGTTTTGTTTCAATGAATGATGTTCATTTATTTGTCTCTAAATTGGAAATCACTTCTGATCAGAGTGACCTAAACATTAAACTCAATTCAGGGATTGATGGTCAATATTCCAATAGTGGAACTCAACACTTAGTTGAAGGTGACAAACGCCTGTTTGATGGTAAAATTCTGCAATTGCAGTAAAAGACGCAACAAACGAATATTGGTTTTACTTTTAATGTGACACAGAAAGCTTATGTCGATGAGGTGTTGTTAAAGGTTAAACCCAGTATTAGAATGGATCGCCGCCAGATTTTTGACGAATATAATGTTGATATGACTAAAGGTGAGAGATTCACTTTTGTTAAATATGCTAATGTCTATACGACTATTGATAGCGATGTGGGCAGTGACACTATTTCAGATATATCCATAGATGCAATTAAGCGCTCCAGTCTACTTAATTATGATGAGTTATTGAATAAATCAGCTAATGCTTGGAATATCAATGTTTGGCAACGTAGTTTGATCAGTATTGATTCGGACGATGTCAAACCACAAGTAGCGATTAATTTTGCTCGTTATCAATTGGCGGCTAATACTCCTAAAGATTCAAGAATGAATATTGGAGCTAAAGGTTTGACTGGTGAGGGGTACAAAGGCCATACATTCTGGGATACAGAAATCTATATGTTGCCATACTTTACTTTTACGATGCCGGAGATGGCACGTAATCTTTTGAAATATCGTTATTTAGGACTAGATGGTGCTAGGAAGAAAGCTAAGGCCAATGGCTACTGGGGAGCTCAATTTCCTTGGGAGTCAGCCTGGTCGACTGATGGTGAAATGACACCACCTTGGGGTTCAGTTGATATTGTAACTGGAAAACCGATGCGAATTCTTTCTGGTTCTTTGGAACAACACATTACTAGTGATGTGGTTATTGCTGTAATGCAATATTTGTCGATTACTAAAGATGAGAGATTTGCTGAAGAAATGGGTTATGAAATTATTCTAGACGCTGCCAAATTTTGGGCTAGCCGGCTAGAATGGGACCCTGCACGTAAGAAGTTTGTTATCGATAATGTGATTGGACCGGATGAATACAAGGAACATATTGATAACAGTGCATTTACCAATTACACTGCTTTCTGGTGTATTCAAAAGGCAATTGCAGTGATTGACCTGTTGAGAAACTCTAATCCAGAAATATATAACGGATTGAATTTGAAATTAAAACTTGATGAGGCTTATCAGGATTGGATATCTAAGGTTAATTTAATTTTTCTACCTAAGCCTAATGAATTTGATGTTATTCCAGAAGACGACACATATTTACAAAAGAAAATAATTGAAACAGCTCAGTATCAATCCGATGGAGGTCATGCGAAGATCTTCAAAGATTATAATTTACAACAGATCAATGATTTACAAGTTACTAAGCAGGCTGATGTCTTATTGTTAGTCTTCTTATTTGAAGATTTATTTAGCGACGATATTAAACTTGCCAATTGGAATTACTATGAACCCAAGACTACACACGATTCATCACTATCTTTCTCAACTCATAGTATTTTGGCCAGTGATTTAAATTTGGCTGATACGGCTTATGATTATTTTGAGAGAGCATGTGAGGTCGATTTAGGGACTGGCGTCGGTAAATCAGCTCAAGGGTTACATATGGCCTCAATTGGTGGTATTTGGAATATGATTGTTGAAGGATTCGGTGGTATCAGAGTTCTTGATGGTCAATTGAGAATCGAACCACATCTCCCAAGTAAATGGAATAGTTTGCATTTTGAAATTAATTGGCATGGCAGTCTGTTGAAGATTGATGTGTACAAGGATACCTTCCAAGTATCTGTTTTAGGAGACGCCATTACTTTTATTAACCACAATGAGATTTATCACGTTGCTGCTAATTCAAAAATAGAAATCCCTATATCGATTGAAGTGAACGTAGAGGATTAAAGAAAAGTATTACCAATTTCGTTGAGGAGTTGGTAATACTTTTTTGTTGATAAACTAATTAATTTTATATTTTTGAATAATTAAACCGCTTTCTATAATAGAATTGACGTAATAGTATAGGAGGGTAAATTATGAAAAAGGTAGCAATAATCACGGGTATTTCTTCAGGGATGGGAAAAGCGGCGGCTTTATATTTTAAAGAACAAGGATTTGAAGTTTATGGTGGTGCACGTCGAATTGAGAGATTGGCTGATCTAAAGGAGCAAGGTATTCATACACAGAGCCTAGATGTGACGGATGCAATTTCAGTACGTGCGCTAGTGGATCGTGCCATTAGTGAACAAGGCCAGATTGACGTCTTAGTAAATAATGCTGGTTATGGTGAGTTTGGTCCGATTGAAGAGGTACCGATTGAGAATGCCAAAAAGCAATTTGATGTCAATGTTTTTGGAGCTGCGCAAATAACAAAATATGTTTTGCCACAGATGAGACAGCAAGGTTCAGGCCGTATCGTCAATATTTCTTCAGTTGGTTCTAATATTTATAGTCCTCTTGGTGGTTGGTATTACACAACTAAAGCTAGTTTGAATATGTGGAGCGATGTCTTGGATCAAGAGGTTAAACAATTTGGAATTCGTTCAGTTATCGTGCAGCCAGGGTTGACTAAGTCTGAATGGAGTACGATTGCTTTTGAAAATGCCAAAAAGAATTTAGCTGAGAATTCACCATATGAGAACATGCTTGATAAAACAGAGGAACTTTTCTCGAAGATTACTTTCAGTGAGGCAACAGCTGAAGATTTGGCGAAAGTATTCTACAGAGCAGCGACTGATATTAGGCCAAAACGTCGTTATTATCATTCAGTTGTTGACCATGGGATGGTCCTCGTAGCTAGAACGATGCCTAATACTTATCGAGCAGTTTTATCCAAAATGATGAAGGGGATTTAATATGGCATTTTTTGGATTCAAAGATATTGATAAATTATCAGAAGTTGATATGGCGATTTATCGCTACATTGTTGATCATGATGAGCAAGTACCTTTAATGAGAGTTCGTGATTTATCTCAGGGGGCGCATGTTTCAAATTCTTCAGTCATGCGCTTTATTCATAAGATTGGTTATAGTAGTTTTCCTGAGTTCAAGGTTTCATTTAAAAGTGAAAATCAGGACTTAATGCGTTCCAAAAGTGATGTTTTGAATATTATTGATCGAAATGCTTTTCCCAATGATATTGAAAAGACAATTAAGTTGGTAGCTCATTTGATGTTAGATGCTGATAATATTGTTTTCTTTGGAATGGGAGGATCTGGCGCAATTGCTGAATATGCTTCAAGACAGGCGGCATCACTAGGATTCAATTCATATGCGGTTAAAGATCCTTTTTATCCTTTGATCCAACAATTACACAATACTTCTAATAATGTCATCGTTACGCTGTCAGTTTCAGGGCGGACTAGTGAAATTTTGGAGACTTTAAATAACTTTGTTAATAGTCCAGATACTATTTTAGTTAGTGTGACGGGAAATATTGAAAGTCCTATTGCTAGAATTGGCCGCTATGCACTTAGTTACAATATTCCAGAAACTAGAATTCATAAATACTACGATTTAACAAGTCAGGTACCATGTGTTTATATTGTTGATGGTTTATTAATGGAATTACATAATCAGGACATTAGTCGGAAAATATGATAAGGAACATGTTGTACCACGGATGGAATATTATTCAAAGCTTAGGTACAGCAATTCAAAACGCTTACAAAGTATTCACAATTTGTAAGCGTTTTTCTATACTGGTATTTGTAATCAAATAAAGGGGGATTCATATTATGATGAACAGTTTTAATGCGTTCATGGAAAAACACATTGTTCCGTTTGCTACTAAGTTAAACGAACAACGTCACATCGCTGCTATCCGTGATGCTTTCATGTACACATTTCCAATCACAATGGCTGCTTCAATTGTTATTTTGATTAATAATCTTGTCTTTTCAAAACAAGGTTTTATTGCACAGATTTTATTTTTACCGAAATTTTTCCCACATTTGGAAGATGCTCAAAGGCTTCTAAATTCTGTAACTAACGGAACAATGAATATTCTTTCGATTTTCATTGCTTATCTGGTTGCTAGAAATTTGGCTAAGTATTTTAAAGCTGATGATATGTTAGTTGGATTGACAGGAATTGCTGTCTTTATGATTATGTATACACCTTCAATTATGAAGGGTGGAGTTACATATCTACCAACAACATATCTTGGTGCCCAAGGTTTGTTTGTTGCTATGCTCTGTGGTGGTTTAGTTGGTGAGTTCTTACCTAAACTTACTAGAATTAAGAAACTACAAATTAAGATGCCTGATATGGTTCCGCCAGCTGTTGCTCGTTCGTTTAATGGTTTAATACCAATTGTTTTTGTTATTATGGCTGCTTCAATTTTAAATTTCCTTATTCAATTGGTTGCACCACAAGGTATCAATGATGTGATTTATAAGTCCATTCAAACACCACTTACTCATATTGGTGTAAATATCTACGGTGTTATTATTATTGCCATTGTTCAAAATTTGCTATGGCTTGTAGGTATTCATGGTCCAAATACTTTAAATGCTCTAAGATCAATTATCTTTACTGAGGCTGATATGAGCAATCAAACATATATCAACCTTCATGGTGTTGTAGGTGTTCCACATCGTGTTACATGGGGAATATTAAACGATGTTTTTGCTAACATGGGTGGTTCTGGTATGACTTTAGGTCTTATCATTGCAATTTTCTTAGTATCAAGAAGAAAAGATTACCGTGCTATTGCTAAATTGGCATTTGTTCCAGGACTATTCAATATCAATGAACCTTTGATGTTTGGTCTACCAATTGTTTTGAACCCAATTATGGCTATTCCATTTGTATTAACACCTGTTGTTAATATCTTGGTTGGTTACTTTGTAACAGTTGTCTTTAACTGGATACCATCGCCGGCGATTAGTATGTCTTGGACCACTCCAGGACCATTGATGCCGTTTATAGGAACTGGTGGTAATTTATTAGGACTAGTAATTGGATTTGTATGTTTAGCAATTTCCGTAGCCATGTACTTCCCATTCGTATTGGCAGCTAATAAGATGGCTGTTCCTGACGATACTGAAGAAGATAAGGATACAACTGAAAAGATTGAAAAAGGTGCCAAGGATGAAGATATCAACGGTACTGTAGAAGCTTAATTATAAATATATAACGATGATGTAACGTATTTGAGGAGGACAAATTTATGACTTTAGAAGGAAAATCATTTCCAGACGGATTTTTATGGGGTGGCGCTGTAGCCGCTCATCAATTAGAAGGCGGATTTGATCAAGGTGGCAAAGGTATCAGTACAGCTGATGTAATGACTATCGGAGCCAACGGTGTGCCAAGAAAAATTACTGATGGAATTGATCCTAATGAATTTTATCCTAATCACAATGCAATTGATTTTTATCATCGTTATCCCGAAGATATTAAGTTGTTTGCTGAGATGGGCTTCAAGTGTTTTAGAACATCAATTGCCTGGACAAGAATTTTCCCCAATGGTGACGATGAACAACCTAATGAGGCTGGATTAAAGTTTTATGACGATATGTTTGATGAACTACACAAATACAATATTGAACCTGTAATTACGTTGTCTCATTTTGAAATGCCATATCATTTGGTTAAAAAATATGGTGGGTGGCGCAGTCGTAAGGTAATCGACTTCTTTGTTAAATTTGCCACAGTTGTCTTCAAACGTTATAAGAATAAAGTTAAATATTGGATGACTTTCAATGAGATCAATAATCAAACTGATTATGAATCAACTCACGCTTTGTTCACTGATTCAGGAATTGTTCCTAAACCAGATGAAAATAATGAAAAATTGATGTATCAAGCCGCTCATTACGAGCTAGTTGCTAGTGCTAAAGCTGTCAAAATTGGTCACGAGATCAATCCTGATTTTCAAATTGGTTGCATGATTGCGATGACTCCAATCTATCCACTTACATCTAAACCAGAAGATATCCTATTTGCTCAACGTGCGATGCAAACAAGATTCTGGTTCGCTGATGTTCATGTAAATGGGTTCTATCCACAATGGTTGTTGAATCATTTCCAAGAACGTAATTTTGATTTGGATATGACTGACGATGATTTGCAAGTGTTAAGCCAAGGTAAAGTTGATTATATAGGATTCAGTTATTATATGTCCTTTGCAGTTAAGGATACTGGCAAGCTTGAATACAATGAAAGTCATGACCGTGTTAAGAATCCTTATGTTAAAGCTAGTGAATGGGGCTGGCAAGTTGATCCTGTTGGCTTGAGATATGCTCTAAACTGGTTTAATGATCGTTATCACTTACCATTGTTTATCGTTGAGAACGGACTTGGCGCTATCGATAAAAAGACTAGTGACAACAAGGTTCACGATGATTATCGAATCGATTATATGACTGACCATATTCACGCAATGAAGCAAGCTGTTTTGAAAGATGGTGTTAACTTGATTGGTTACACGCCTTGGGGATGTATTGATTTGGTAGCTGCAAGTACCGGTCAGATGTCTAAACGCTATGGTATGATCTATGTTGATGAAAACGATGACGGAACAGGTAGCTTGAATCGTTACAAGAAAGACTCGTTCTACTGGTTCCAAAATGTCATTAAAACCAATGGTGCGGAGATAAATTAAAATGAAAAATTATGTAGGTTTAGATATTGGGGGAACTTCAGTCAAATATGGTTTAGTTGACGAAAATGGAGTTGTATCTAATAAAGGACATTTTAAGACTAACGTCGATGATCAAGCTGGATTATTGAATGACTTGGTAACAGCCGTTAAAGAAATTCAATCAGTTGATAAGGATGTTTTAGGTATCGGAGTCAGTATGCCTGGCGTGGTCCAAGCGGATGGTTTTCTAACAACTTCTGGAGCTGTGAAATGTTTTACAGGTATCAATTTGGCTCAATTATTAGAGGAAAAGACGGGGCTACCTGCCAAAATCGAAAATGATGCCAACGCTGCAGCGATTGCTGAAAAATGGATTGGTTCAGCTCAAGGAATTCATGACTATATTGGTTTAGTTCTGGGAACTGGTGTTGGTGGTGCGTTGATTATTAATGATCAAATTTATCGTGGAGCCCATGCCCGTTCTGGTGAATTTGGTTGGATGATTGTTGAAGATGATGATATTGATGTTGAGATGGGCAGTCTAAATTTCCGTGGTGCGACTGTCATTGGCTTGATCAGACGATATAATCAGTTCAGTGATCAACCAGTTGAAGACGCTCGCCTAATTTTCAAACGTGCTGACGATGGAGAAGTTTTAGCTCAGAATGTTTTGAAGAGTTACTACCATAGTTTGGCGAAGGGAATTATTAATTTGGAAGTTTCCTTTGATCCAGCAGTAGTAATTATTGGTGGTGGAATTAGCGCCAATACTGAATTCATCGATAATCTGAATAAGACGATTGAGGAAGTTAAGGCTACACATAATAGTATTAAGGATATAGATTTACCACTTGTCAAAGCAGCAAAATTAAAGAATGATGCTGGGATGATTGGTGCAGTTTATCAATTGATTCACGCATAGAAACAGAATGGCTTGCCCCCGTTAGGTTTTTATAAAACGTGAAATAAAATCAGCGACTCTGTATTTTGAAGTCGCTGATTTTTTGTTCAATTCGTATATTTCCCCCTTGTCATAATAACTATCAATAATAAATAAAGATGATAGGATTTGTAGCGAACCAAAAGAATTTTAAATATTAAATATTTTTATCTGACGGGGGTGAGAATATGAATAATTGGTTCAATAAAAGGATTATGCCAGGGATGATGAAATTTGTTAATACCCGTGTCATAACCGCAATCAAAAATGGTATGTTGGTTTCTTTACCATTCATCATGGTAGGATCTGTTTTCCTGCTATTGAGTTCATTCCCAGTTCCAGCCATTGCTAATTGGATGAACAAAGTGGGATTAACGCCATATTGGACACAGGCTTATAATGCTTCATTTGGTGTTATGGCAATCTTTGCTGTTGTTGGTATTGCATATAATTGGGCAAAAGATGCGGGCTTTGAACCACTCCCAGCTGGAATGACAGCTCTAGTCAGTTTTCTATTGATTATGCGTCCAACTACAGCAGTTATGGATGGTACTAAAACAGTTGTAGCTGCAAAACAAGCACCAATAATGCTTGGTGGATTCATTGATAGAACTTGGCTAGGTGGTCAAGGGATGATTGCTGCAATCTTAGTTGGATTGTTGACAGGATGGATCTACTCTTGGTTTTTAAAACATCATATAACAATTAAGTTACCTGATGCCGTACCGCCTGCAGTTGCTGAATCATTCATTGCTTTGATTCCAGCTTTTGTAATCGTGACTGGGTTCTTGCTAGTTTATATTTTCTTTGATTTAGTAGTACACGAAACTGTAACACAATGGATCTATACAACGATTCAAACACCATTACAAGGAATGACTGATACAGCCGGAGGTGTCTTCTTAGTTGGTATTTTGGTACCATTTCTGTGGTTCTTTGGTGTTCATGGTTCCATCATTGTTGGCGGAATTATGGGACCATTACTACAAGCTAATGCACTTCAAAATGCTCAAATTTTTAAAGCTCACGGTGTTGTAACCCAAGCCTTAGGTGGACATATCTTTACACAATCATTGATGGATCAATTTGGTACCGTTACGGGTGCCGGAATGACGTTTGGTTTAGCTGTCTATCTTTTGTTCTTCGCTAAGTCAGTACAATTGAGAAGTATTGGTAAATTGGCATTTATTCCAGCAATATTCAATATCAATGAACCAATTCTCTTTGGTTTACCAGTTGTTTTGAATCCAATCATGTTGTTGCCATTTATGTTCATGCCAACATTCTCCATGCTTTCAACATACTTTTTAATAAAAATCGGTATCTTACCATATCTGAATGGTGTACAGGTACCATGGACAACACCACCAGTGATTTCTGGTTTCTTGATTGGCGGTTGGAAAGTCATGATTTGGCAAGCTATTATCATTATTGCATCATTTTTTGTTTACTATCCATTTGTACATAAACAGGATGCAATTCTTTATAAACAAGAACAAGCTGAAGCTGGTGCTAAAGCTTAACTTATTAGATTAATGAAGACTCGTGAACGTTAGTAAGCTCATGAGTTTTTTTATTTACTGCAATTTATTAGAGTATGTATACATTACTTTTATTAATCGTTATATTGATTAAGTGAAAAATTAAAGGAAAGGATAAAATAATGTCCATAAATCATGAAATTATAACTAATAAAAATAATTTACCCGTTAATATATTCTCTTTTTCTGCTCAAAATTTGGATAGATATATTCCAAAACATTGGCATCAAAATACGGAGTTATTATTTTGTATTGATGGTAGTTTAAGAGTATGGGAGGGGAGTTCGGAGTATTTATTGAAAAGCAATGACGTCATAGTGATTAACCCTAATCAAATACATGCTACGCAAAGTCCAGAAAAAAATTTGATTTTAGTCATTCAATTTCCATTGGATTTTATGAAGATGATTTCTACGGGTGAATATAATCGATTATGGCTTTTTGACGTTAATACACTTAAAAACCCTTTAAAGAACAAATCGATATTTGAATATTTAAATAATCTCGTAGAAGAAGTTAATTATGAGTCATCAAATAATATAAAAAATAACTTGAAAAAAATGGCTAATATTTATAATTTATTAGCACAATTGGTTGCCACTTCAATAATTGAGGTAGACGATGCGACCATTAAAAAGAACGATAAAAATTTGAATCACTTATCTAAAGTTGTTACATACATAAATGAGAATTATAAAAGGGAAATCAACTTAGATGATGTATCGGCAGAATTTAATTATTCTAAAGAATATTTCTCACGTTACTTCAAAAAGTATTTAGGAATTAATTTTACAGATTATGTTAATGCAATTAGATTGGATGATGCTTTTAAGAGACTAATAAATTCAGATCAAAATTTATTAGAGATTTCCTTAGATGTTGGATTTGTTAATTATAGAAATTTTTATAATCTATTTAAAAAAATGTATCAAGTGTCCCCTAGAGAATATCGAAACCTATATCAAAAAAAGTAGATATATTACATGTTTTTGGTAAATATAGAGCAAGATTCAACATATGAAAGCGCTTAATATAAGGAATGTAATAAAGAAATATTATTTAGGGGGACAAAATAATGAAAGATAAAATACAAGCGTTTTTCAATAGGATAACTCCGGCGCTTGATAAGTTTAGTACTAATAAATATTTGCAGACCATAATGGGTGCAATGATGGCAACCCTTGGTCCAGTAATTTTAGGTTCTATAGCGGTATTATTATCTATTTTCACTGGTAAATTAAAGATTGCTCCTTTAGCAAATATTTTGACAGCAATCAATACGTTCACAATTGGGTCTTTGGCTTTATATATTGCCTTTTTAATGGCTAAATTTTTAGTACCACATTTCTTGAAAAATGATGATGGCTCAATGGCCGGAATTATTTCAATAATGTCATTTTTGATTTTGACTCCATTAGGTCAAATAACCCATAAAGGTGGCGATATTGCTGCCATTCCAACAACATGGTTATCAGCACAAGGTGTGTTCTCAGCAATGATTGTTGGTTTAATTGTAGGAAGATTTTACGTTTATATTAAACAACACGGATGGACAATTAAAATGCCATCTAGTGTTCCACCAATGGTTTCAGATGCGTTTAGTGCCCTAATTCCCGCAGTTGTAATAGGTGCTGTCTTTGGTGTCATAAGTTATCTATTTGCTTTAACAAGTTGGGGCAGCGTTCATCAAATGATCTTCTCACTTATTCAACAACCATTACGTAACGTAGGTGGCTCTATCTGGGCGATGATTTTGGTCAGTTTATTGATGCAAATTCTATGGTTCTTTGGAATTCATGGTACAAATGTTATCTTGCCATTAGTTACACCTATTTGGCTTTCAATGGATATGGAGAATTTGAGTGCGGTCGCTAAAGGACAGACACCTCCAAATATTATTGGTTTAGCATTTTTCAATGTTATTACTTGGAGTGGTTTGGCATTTGGTTTGGTTCTATTGATGATGTTTGCCTCTAAGAGTAAACAATACAAAGAATTAGGACGTCTTTCGATAGTTCCAGCACTATTCGGTATTACAGAACCAGTTATCTTCGGAACACCATTAGTATTGAATTTTGATTTAGCAGTGCCATTCATTACGAATAATACAATCGCTTTAGTTATTTCATATCTGCTAACAAAAGTAGGAATTGTTTCTAGATTTATTGGTGCACAAGCTGTCTTTGGATTACCATTAGGCTTCCATGCTGCAGTTGAAGGACATGTTTCAATTATTATCTTACAGGTTCTTTTACAATTAGTTCTTTCACCATTGCTATGGTATCCATGGTTCAAACATCTAGATAATAAAGCATATAAATTGGAACAGGAAAGTAAATAATTAGTAAAGGATTTGTGATTCATGGAAGAAAGAAAATTACGAGAATTACTAAATAGTTTAAGCTTAGATGAAAAGATTGGACAATTAATTCAATTATCAGGTGAATTTTTCAGTGCTAAAGATGTTTCGCTTGGTCCACAGAAGAAGTTAGGTATCACAAAAGAAATGGTTGATTTATGTGGGTCGGTTATGAACGTCGTTGGTGCCAAGGAAACACATAGAATTCAAGATGCTAATTTGAAAAATAAGAAGCATCCAATTCCTTTGATATTTATGTCAGATATTATTTATGGATTAAAGACTGTTTATCCAATTCCATTAGGATTAGGCGCTACATGGGATCCGGATTTGATTCAAAAGGCATATCGCAATACGGCTGAGGAAGCTTATGCGAGTGGCAATCAGGTAACATTTGCTCCAATGATAGATTTGGCACGTGATGCAAGATGGGGAAGAGTTCTAGAGTCTACTGGAGAAGATCCATACTTGAATTCTAGATTTGCAGAATCTATGGTAAAGGGATTTCAAGAGGATTTACCTAAGTATGGGATAGCCTCTTGTATAAAGCACTTTGCAGCATATGGTGCCGTTGAATCAGGTAGAGAATATAATGCCACAGATATGTCTGAAAATAGATTGAGACAATATTATTTGCCATCATATAAGGCTGCTGTCGACGCGGGTGCCAAGATGGTCATGTCATCATTTAATACTCTAAATGGCGTCCCAGTAACAGGAAATAAATGGATTTTAAAAGATATACTCCGCAAAGAATGGAATTTTGATGGAATTATTATCAGTGATTATGCAGCTATTTCCGAATTAGTAGCACATGGTTTTGCGCAAGATAATAAGCAAGCTTCAAAATTAGCAATGAATGCAACTGTTGATATTGATATGAAGTCTCCCTGTTATGCTAACGAATTAAAGCCATTAGTTACTGAAGGAGAATTAGATGAAAAGAAAATTGACGATGCTGTTTGGAGAGTATTAAAGCTCAAGAATGAATTAGGGTTATTTGAGGATCCATATCGTGGCTCATCTGAAGAACTTGAAAAGAAATCTGTTTTAACTCCAGAGAAGAGACAATTGGCTCGAAAAGTTTCTACTGAGGCAATGGTGCTACTTAAAAACAAGAATAACGTCTTGCCATTAAATCCTGAGGATAATAAAAAGATTGCGCTCATTGGTCCATACGAAAATGAACATGAATTACTTGGACTATGGGCGGTACATGGTGATAGAAAAGAAACAGTGACAATTGAGGATGGATTCAAAACATACTTAAATTCAGACAAATTGTTGACTGCTAAAGGAACTGATATTTTACGTGATAAGTCAATGTTTAAAGGTATTGGTTTGAGTGAAGAACAAATTGAAAAAATAGTTTCATCAGATTCAGTTGAAAAAGAAAATAACGATAAAGCAATAGAAGTCGCTAAAGAGGCTGACATTATTGTATTTGCTGGTGGAGAACATACTATTGAAAGTGGTGAAGCTGGTAGCAGGGGGAATTTGACATTACCCGATAATCAATTGCATTTGCTGAATAAATTATTTGAATTGAATAAACCAATCATTTTAGTAAATATTAGTGGTCGTCCTATGATTTTAACCGATATTGAACCTAAGTTAGAGGCAATTATTCAAGCATGGTTCCCAGGAACAGAGGGTGGTAATGCCATTTCCGATATTATTTTTGGTAAGGCCAACCCTTCAGGAAGATTATCGATGAGTTTCCCTTATGCAGTGGGACAATTGCCAGTTTATTATAGTCAATTCAGTACAGGTAGATCAGTAAGAACATCTACTCACAGTAGTAGATTTATGTCTAAATATCTGGATATTCCTAATGATCCATTGTATCCATTTGGTTATGGACTTTCTTATAGCAAAGTTTGTTACGATAACTTAAAATTATCATCCAAAGAAATGAATGGTGAGTCAGATAAAATTGTGGCTACGATAGATTTACAAAATAAAAGTAATGTTGATACTACCGAAATAGTTCAGCTCTATTTACAAGATAAATTTGCTTCGGTAGTTCAACCAATTAAGGAATTGAAGAGTTTCAAGAGAGTTAGTTTAAAGGCAAATGAACAAAAAAATGTTTCATTTGATATAACCTCAGATATGCTTAGATTCTATGGAACTGATAACAAGTTGACAGTTGAGCCTGGAGAATTCAACGTGTTTGTTGGACCGAATAGTGATACTGATCAATATGATTCATTTGAATTGAAATAGAAACTAAAAAAGATTCCCACTATTTGAGGGAATCTTTTTTAGTTTTAATCAGGAAATTTATACATTTGACGGTATTCAGAGGGTGTCATGTTAACAATTTTTTTAAAAACGCGTGTGAAATAATTAGCGTCAATAAATCCGCAGGATTCACCAATTACATTGATAGGATCTGCGGTTTCTGATAGTAATCTTTTAGATAAATTTAATCTCTTATTTAAAACATAATTCTTAGGAGTAGTATGAACATCCGCCTTAAATGATCGAATTAAATAGTTAGTCGAAATATTTAATTCAGCTGCTAAGTATTTTATCTGAAAGCTGTCTGTAAAATGTTTATCTAGAAAATATAGAATACTGATTGTTAAAACACTGTAATTATTCTTTCTTTGCCTTTGTATTACATCACAATATGTTCGAATTAGGTGTTCGTGTTCTTCGTATATTTGTTTAAGTGAAGAGGAAGCACGAACTTTTTTTGCGCTTTCTTTTGATATTTGATCGTTTAATACTGGAGGTATTCCAGCGTTAGAAGCCGCAATTCTGATGGTAGTTCGATTAACCGCGGCACTAATTTGAGCCATTGTTAAAACATTCCCGGTTTGTTTAAGTGGCCTTACTGAATCATGTAAAAGGTGCCATTGATCTATTGCAGTTTTAAAATCGCCATTTTGAATGGACCGCATGAATTTTTGTTCGTGAGTGTAACGTTGAATAATTGATTCGTTATAAAACCTATTATTTTCATTAAGGGATATGGAAGATTGATTAGCAGGTGTCAAATTTATTTTTTTCAGGTTAATAGTAATACTTTTATCTATGGAAAAAGACAGTACACTTTGCAACTTTTGAATTAATTTATCGACATTTAAAACTGTAAATTTATTGCGTAGTAACATCAAAGATTCATTTTTGCGTGTATTTATGCCAACTCTACGTAAAATTATTGAGCAATCCAGCTTAGTGAGAAGATCGTCTATATATGGCCCAATAATTACAAATTTATTATTCTCGAGTTTAATAAGTAAAACTTTTAATTGAAGTGTACTGTTAATCTGAATAGCACAATTTGTTGATATTGATTTCATATAAGATTCGATTCTTTCAAGATTTCCAAAAGAATTGAAATCGTCTAGAGTATTACTCTTAATTACTTTTAACATATTTTTGTGAAAATCATTGAAGGATTCACTATAAAAGATAGTAATGTCCAGTAATTCACTCATTAAATTTAAGGCGTCATTTAATAACATTTTAGTCCTTTTTTATAGTATATGTATTTAATGCTATATAGCATTACTTTGTTCTATTTAATATGGCATAGCCATGATAGCATATAAATGTAATCGATTACAAAGATGTTCTGATATCTTATGTTTAGAAATGGAGCACATCGAATATGAAGAAAGACTACAATGATTTAGCTAAAAAAATTATTCAAGGCGTCGGTGGAGAAGATAATGTAAATTCTTTAACACATTGTATTACTCGGTTACGCTTTGACTTAAAAGATGATGAATTAGCTCAAACTGAAGAGTTAAAGAATCTTGAAGGGGTGCTCACGGTTGTAAAGTCTGGCGGGCAATATCAAGTTGTCATAGGTAATGCGGTCGGAGATGTATACGATGCAGTTTTAGAGAACAGCAATATACATGGTTTAGTCGAATCCACAGTTTCAAGTGAAAGAAATGATGATGTATCTACTGAAGAAAAGAGTAAAAAGAATATAGGTGACAAACTGATAGATATAATTTCGGGAGTCTTCATGCCATTTCTTGGTGCATTTACTGGTGCAGGTCTTTTAAAAGGTTTCCTAGTTATGTTTACGACTTTGGGATGGTTGAGTACTAAAAGTACGACATATACTTTGTTATATGCGGGAGCTGACGGAATATTTTATTTCTTACCCATTTTCCTAGCATATTGTGCAGGTAAAAAATTTGGTGCGAAACCTTTTATGAGTATGGCAATAGCAAGTGCAATGGTATATCCAACAGTTGTAGCATTATTCTCTAATCATGTTGCTAATGTTACTTTTCTAGGTATACCAGTACAAATGATTAGTTATACGAGTTCAGTATTACCAATTTTGGTTACTGTATACTTACAAGCTAATTTTGAAAGATTGCTTGAAAAGTTTGTACCTAAAATATTGTTGGGATTAGTAACGTCATTATTTGATTTAGTTATCATTCTGCCATTAGCATTCATTGTAATTGGTCCTGTAACAAACCTTATTGCTAACGGATTAGCTTTTGTAATTAAGCAAGGATTAACGACAGTCCCATTATTAGCTGGATTTGTGTTTGCAGCAGCATGGCCAATTATGATTGTATTCGGTGTTCATTGGGGATTTATTGCATTGGAAATGAGTAATTTGTCTGTTTTAGGATACCAATATATCCTTCCACTAACGGTTGGTTGTAATTTTGGTATAGCGGGTGCCTGTTTAGCAATCTTCTTAAAGTCTAAAAATATCAAGTTAAGAGAAATCGCCGGACCAGCATTTGTTTCAGCAATTGTTGGTGGTGTTACTGAACCAGCAATTTATGGTGTTTTATTGAAGCATAAAAAATCATTCGGAATAGTTTGTTTACTTAATGGTATTGGAGGAGCACTATGTGCCGTATTCCATGTGACACGTAATGTGCAAATGCCGGTTAATATTTTAACGACACCTGCAATATGGTCGGTATATGGTCAAATGGCCGTTTTGGCAATTGCAATTTCCTTTGTTGGTTCATTTGTTTTCACATATATAGAATATAAAGATCATCAAACTAATAAGAATTTGGAAAAAGGTAAGGCGTTAAAGGTGGCCGCCGTAAATTAATAGAGTTGAGGGTATTGATAAATGACTAATTCAGTTTTGTATCCATGTGATAATCGATTTCGTAGTAGCAAATTATTAAATGGAATATGGAAATTCAAGTTTGATCCAAATAGTGTAGGTGAGAGTGAGAATTGGCAATTAGGACTAACGGATACAATTGATATGCCGGTTCCAGGAAGCTTTTCAGATCTCTTTACAACGAGTAAAGAACGCGATTATGTAGGAGATTTTTGGTATGAGCGTGACTTCTATATGCCAAAAGGGTGGGACGGACAAAATCTTTTAATTCGTTTTGGAAGTTTAACTCATCGCGCTGTTGTTTATTGCAATGGTATAAAAATCACTTCTCATGAAGGTGGATTTTTACCAGTAGTAGCCGATATTAGTGGTGCCATTAAACCAAATGAAAAGAATAGGTTGGTTGTTAAGCTTAATAATGAACTTAGTGAAGAGACTTTGCCTGTTGGAACTACTAGAACACTAAAAAGTGGTAGGAAAATATCTTTACCATACTTTGATTTCTATAATTATTCTGGAATTCAACGTAATGTGTGGTTATTATCAATACCAGTTAATTCTATTCAGAATTATTCAACTAATATAAAATTGTACGAAGATTACGCAAATATTGACTATAAAGTAGAATCTGATATAGGTGATATTAATGTTGAATTATTTGATGAGAGAGGTCATAAGGTTTCATCAACAAAGGGGAATAATGGCGTTCTAAAAGTTCATAATCCAAATTTATGGAAGGTCAGAAATGCATATTTATATACTATAAGAATTTCTCTTGTTAAGGATAATGAAGTAGTTGATCAGTATGAAAATAAATTGGGTATTAGAACAGTACAAGTTAAGGATAGCCAAATACTAATTAATGGAGAACCTGTTTATTTGAAGGGCTTCGGTAAACATGAGGATTTCGACATTCTAGGGAAGTCTTTTAATTGGAGTATCGTTAAGCGCGATTTTGAATGTATGAAATGGACGAATGCAAATTGTTTTAGAACTAGTCATTATCCTTATGCAGAAGAGTGGTATCAAATGGCAGACGAAGAAGGATTCCTGATTATAGATGAGGTTCCTGCCGTTGGTATGATGAGATCATTTCAAAACTTTGTAGATGCTGGGAAAGGAAAATATACACGTTTCTTTGAAACGAGTACTATTCCACAACTTAAGGAAAACCATATTGAACAAGTAAGAGAAATGATAAATCGTGATAAAAATCATCCATCAGTTTTTGCTTGGAGTATGTTTAATGAATCTGAAACGACGAGTGATGCAGCATTTAGTTATTTTAAGGATATTTTTGAAGTAGCTAGAAATACTGATCCTCAAAGTAGACCATGTACGGGTGCCTTGGAAAAGAATAGTCAACCTGACACATGTAAAGTTTATCCATTGTGTGATTTCATTTGTTTGAATAGATATTATGGTTGGTATATCGATGGTGGAGAAGCAGTTGAAGATGCCGAAGATAAATTCATTGATGAAATGGAAAAATGGAAAGATAAGAGTTTAAATAAGCCATTTATTTTTACAGAATTTGGGACAGATAATTTGGTAAGTGAACACAAATTACCAAGTATAATGTGGAGTCAGGAGTATCAAAATGAATATTTGAAGATGTACTTTGAAATTTTTGACAAGTATTCTTTTGTTCAAGGTGAACTTGTTTGGAATTTTGCTGATTTTCAAACGAGTCAAGGCATTCGTAGAGTTGATGGTAATCGAAAAGGAATATTCACAAGGGAGCGTCAACCCAAGGATGCAGCATTCTTGTTAAAGAAGCGCTGGGAGAATAAATAAGGAAATGGAAAGTATTTTACCCAGACAATAAATTTAGAAAATGTTTAATTGTCTATTACGCAAAAAATCGTATCAGTAGATGGATTCTACTGATACGATTTTTTTAATCTAATGCTTGTTCAGCTTGTTTTGCTTGGACACGTTCACTTATCTTCATAAATGGTAAGTAGAAGAACACGCCAATTATGATAGTAACTATTTGAACTAAGACGGCTCGCCAATCACCAGCGGTTGCTAGATAGGCTGATAATAGTGGTGGAGTAGTCCAAGGAACCATTACGACAACTCGATTCATAAATCCAATTGCAGTACAGAAGTAGGCAATTAAAATGCCGATAACTGGAGTTAATACAAATGGAATCATCATAGGGATGTTGAAGACGATTGGATATCCAAAGATAACTGGTTCATTAATGTTGAATAGTCCAGGAGCAATGGCTAATTTGCCTAATTCTCTACCTGATTTTTGTTTGGAGAATAGGAAAATAGCAATCAATAAACAAATTGTTGATCCGGTTCCACCCATCATTCCGAAGGTATCACGGAAAGTATTAGTTAAGATGTATGGTGCTTGATGTCCAGCAGCAAAAGCAGCTGTGTTTTTGTTCATATTAATTAATAGGACGGGATCAAGTAAGGTACCATTGATAACTGTTTGGTGAATACCAAGTGTGAATAGAAAATTACCAATTGAGTAGATAAATAACATTCCAAATAGACTGGTATTAACTTTTCTAAGAGGTTCTTGAATAACATTAGTAATCAATGTAACAAGATCTGTGTTTCCAAAAACGGCTAGAAGTGCAGCAATTAAAGCAAATAAACTGGCCGTTAAAATAGCGGGAATTAAAGAGTTAAATGATGCAGATACGGCAGGTGGGATGTTATCACCTAAATTGATTTGTAAATGTTTAATATTTGATAGTTTAATAAATACTTCGGTAGCCAATAAACCAACGATAATACCACTGAACATACCGGTTGTTCCTAAATTACTGAATGAAAGCATGCCAGATACGTCGACAGCCTTTTTGGCACCAGTAGGAATTACACTTAATGAAATTGGCATTGTCATGATTAAACTGGCTAATGAAATAATTGCAGCTGCGATAGGGTTACTATAGCTTTTGTTACGTGCCAAACAGAATCCAATTGCGGGAGCCAACATTAGACCGGCAATATTTAAAGTACCGTTAGAAATTAAATTTCCCCAAACTTGTAAATTGGTTAAAGTGGTGCCACTTGCTAATTTAGGAAAGACTACGTTGTTAATCAAAACCCCAACACCAGCTAGGATGAATAGGGGCATGATAACGGCGAAAGCATCACGTAATGATCTTAAGTGAACTTCAGATCCAATACGTGCGGATACAGCTGCAAATTTATCAAAGAACTTTTGACCTTTGCTTTTACTAGCATCCATTTTGATCACTCCATTCTATAGAATATTTCCATTTGATTTGATAACTTCTTTAAACCAATTGAAACTCTTTTTAGGAACTCGTTTCATGTCTCTAAGGTCATGATTGCCACGATTTACGTAAACCATTCCATAACGTTTTTCCATATTACCTTGTGAGCTAGGAATATCAATTAAGCCCCAACCGAGATAACCCATAACATTCACGCCATCAATACTTACAGCATCTTTCATAGCTTGAATATGATCTCTGTGATATTTAATACGATAATCATCGTTGATAGGATTTTGACCGTCCCATTTTTCACTAACGCCAATTCCGTTTTCAATTGGGAAGAGTGGAAGGTGGGTTTCATTAGAAATAGTAGTTAAGACTGTTCTGAAGCCTAATGGATCAATTTGCCAATCCCATTCGTTAGTCAAAAGGTAAGGATTAGGTTTATGACCTTCGATACTGTAGAAATTAGGGCAGGTATTTATTGGAATCAAAGTACTGTCGATAGTTGAAGTTGAATAATAGCTGAAACTAATAAAATCACTCTTAGTATGAGAAATAATTTCCATTTCTTTAGGATCTAAAATATCGTCAAGTTGATTTAATTTCATATAGTGAACAACTTCGTCGGAATACTTTCCTTCAGTAAATAGACGAATTAAGTTGTTATCTGCAAACTCTAGGAATTTACGCGTAGCGGCAACATCTGTAGGTAATGCTGTTGCAGGATAAACTTCTTGATAAGCTAGCATGCCACCAATTTGTGTATTTGGATAATTTTCATGAACTTCATTAGCAATGGCAGCGTGGCAAAGGAATACATGTTGTTGAATTTGATATAGATCTCTAATTGAATTGTCGCCTTTGTAACCACTAATTTTGAAAGCTTCGGGAACACTATAAAGATTTTGTTCGTTGAAAGTGATCCAGTATTTAACTTTGTTACCAAAACGTTTAAGCATTTCTTTTCCATAACGGATAAAAGCGTCGACTACGTGTTGACTAACAAAACCATTATATTTTTCAGCCAAGTGTAGTGGCATGTCAAAATGGTACAAGCAGATCATTGGTTGAATATCGTTAGCCAATAATTCGTCAATTAAATCGTTGTAAAATTTGATACCTTCCTCGTTAAAATCACCATCACCTTCAGGGTTAACACGACTCCATGAAATTTGGAATCTATAACAGTTCATACCCATATCTTTCATCAATTTGATGTCTTCTGGATAACGGTGATATTCATCGATAGCTACTTTCCAATCTGAAGCATCATCAGTGGCTTTTCGAATATCGTAAACTGATTTACCTTTACCACCTTCGTTATAGGCACCCTCTGTTTGCATACTAGAAGTCGAGTTGCCCCATAAAAAGTCTTTTCTTAATTCATTCATAAAAATTATCCTCCTTTTACAACACGAATTGTACACGCTTACAGTTGACTTGTAAACCCAAATTATTAAATTGAGTTATCACGTTTTCAAACCAGATAAACACGGGTATTATATAGTTAAAGATAATATTGAGGTTAGAAAACTATGTCGAAATATGAGGAAATAGCTAACGATATCATAGAAAAAATTAGATCTGGTATTTATAAATCAGGCAATCCACTTCCTGATCAAAAGACGATGGCAACGGAATATTCAACGAGCCGAATGACACTACAAAAATCATTGGCAATATTAAAAGCTAAGGGTTACGTTTATAGTCAACAAGGTTCAGCAACCTATGTGAAGAATAATGCTGACAGTATCGCTAATATGGATATTGGTGTGGATCAGTACGTTGGTACTTCTAGTCTTTTAGGAAAAGATCACAAAGTGGTTAGTAAAATAATTGAATTTAATTTGAGATATCCCAGTGAAGATGAACAAAAGGATTTGAAGATTTCAGCTACTGATGCGATTTATGATATAAAAAGATTGCGAATAGTAGATGGAGAACCATATGCATTGGAGTTCACCAAGATGCCAGTAAATGTCATTCCAGGAGTTAACGATGATGTTCTACATAAGTCAATTTATGGTTATATTCAAAAGGATTTGAAATTAACAATTGGTGCGGCGGATAGAACAATCATGGCAAAGAAACCGAATAACGAAGATATTAAGTATTTAAAGATAGATAAGACGGATCCAATTTTGAACGTAAGCCAAATAGTTTATTTAGATGATGGAACTCCGTTTGAAAAGTCTTCGACAGATAGATCTTATGACACTGGTGGTTACAGAGTCCTTCTTTCACATAAGAGTGATTTTTAATAAAAATAAAAGAGTGTTCAGATCACCAATGCAAATATTGGTTGATATGAACACTCTTTTATTATTTTGGGTAATTAAATGTACAAACAATAGAACAACTCATCAGTCCAGACCAATCGAGCTTGTTGTGGAGGACGGCATCTTAAGCAAATCTCTTATCTAAGAATTTCTTATTTTAACCTTAATGAATCATCAAGACCATACCACCGTTGCGATGCTATAACTTAACTATGCTTTTTAACAGCAAGTAAATAATCGCAATAGAGGTGAACTCTTGGCAACGAAGAAGAAAAAGAAATACCTATATGAAGTCGATCTAATGCGAGTTCTCTTTATCGGCGGAGTTCTACTTAATCATACGACGACAGCATTTAAGAATAATGTTGGTAATGGTTCAGGTAGTCAATTATTTATTGAAGCAACTCACTTGATGCTTCACTTTACCAGAATGGGTTTTATGTTTATGACCGGACTTGTTTTGGTTCTAAACTATTACAATCGTGATAATCATTGGCTAAATTTTTGGAAGAAGCGCTATATCAGTGTTGGTATACCTTACATTGGTTGGAATGCAATCCTAATGTGGTTTGCCACCGTTACGGCTGGTGTAGCGATAAGTTGGCCGGATTATTATAAAAATTTAATTGATGCCATCATTCATGGTAACAAATATTACATGTACTACATTTTAGTGACTTTTCAGTTATATCTAATTTTTCCATTGATAGTTTATATGTTTAAAAAATTGCCAAAGCATCACACTGCTATTCTAGCAACCAGTGCAATCATACAACTATTGTTAGTAATAGGAATTAAGTATTGGTTACCTGGTGTTGATCGTGACAGTTGGTGGTATTTATTTAGAGCCTATGGAATGAATGTTTTAGTTTACCAATTCTACTTCATAGCTGGAGCTTTCGTGGCAATTCACTATGATCAAGTAGATAAATTTATTGAAAAAAATCAT
Source organism: Companilactobacillus kimchii DSM 13961 = JCM 10707 (assembly GCF_001435445.1). Taxonomy (GTDB): domain Bacteria; phylum Bacillota; class Bacilli; order Lactobacillales; family Lactobacillaceae; genus Companilactobacillus; species Companilactobacillus kimchii. Next base: position 37,708 of record NZ_AZDH01000018.1, read on the forward strand.
CGCGTGATTGGTTGGTCAACTTTAGTTATGGCTATTGGAACTGTGTTCCTATTCTTTGGTAATCAGAACATTCTAAAACTAAGTATGAGTGCAACGGAGTCAATTCATCAACCATTTATTTTTATTTACGATACATTCATGATTGCCTTTGTCTTCTGGATTGGGCGGCAATATGCTCATGCTCGAAATAATGGATTACCAAAAATAATTGATCGTATGGTAAGTAATATGGCAAAAGTATCCTTTGGGATTTATTTAGTACAAACAATTCCAATTACATTGTTATATGGCATTCTCAGCATGATTAAAGTTCCATCAATTGTCATGTTGCTGTTACTACCATTAGGATATGCATTTGTATTAGGTGGAGCCTTTCTTATTTCATGGTTCTGCTACAAAGTTCCCCCATTTGGAGTATTAATTGGACGTCCACAATGGCATTTAACAAAAGGAGTTAAAAAATATGTCAGAAATAACGAATCTATTAAACAAACAGTTAAAGAATAATAAAAATGAACGAATCATTAAGGATGAGACTACAGATAAGTGGTTCACAGGATTTGAATTTGCAGAAGATGTTAATGATTTAAAAAAGGAGCTGATAGATTTACACATTGGTTTAGGCGATGTTGTTTTGGTATGTTTACCAAATACAGCGGCTTATCCGGTCTTGACTCAGGCTCTTTGGGAAGTGGGAGCAATCATGCATCCTATTTCAGCTACAACACCCGAAAGAGAATTACAACAAGAATTAAGTGATCACGATTATGTAGCTTCAATTGTAGGTGAAGATTTAGTTAATGCCGTTTTGGATGAAAGAATGGCTATTGTAACGGCGTTACATTTACAAACCTACTCAATTTTGCACATCATCCGTGATCGACAATTGATGGGGCAGGAACCGGCACTTCCAAAGGAAGATGATTTGGCCTTAATTCTCAATACTTCTGGTACTACCGGTAAACCTAAGCGAGTTGGGTTAACACATCGTATTTTGAAGAATGCAGCCGAACATGATATTGAAAGCCATAAAATGAACGCTCAAGATACTACGATGATAGTAATGCCAATGTTTCACATTAACGCTCAAGCTATTTCAATTCTTTCAACTAGACTTTCTGGTGGCAAGATAGTTGTAACCGAGAAATTCAGTGCTTCAAAGTTTTGGAATCAAATACGTAATAACGGTGTTACATGGGTTTCTGTTGTACCAACAATTGTGAATATCTTGTTGATAAATAAGAATTCATTAGCATCATATGCCAATGATATAAAATTACGTTTTGTGAGATGTTCATCATTTGCTTTACCACTTGATAAATTAACTGAATTTCAAACTAAATTTCATACGAGAATTTTAGAAGGATATGGTATGACCGAGACTGCAAGTCAATGTACGATTAATCCTTTTGATGCTCCTAAAGTTGGTTCGGCTGGTAAGGCATTTAAAACAGACGTTGCCATTATGATTGATGGCAATGTGGTAACTGAGAGCAATCAGTTGGGTGAAATTGTAGTTAAAGGTGATCACGTTATTAGTGATTATTTAGATTCACATCCAGATTCATTTAAAGATGGTTGGTTCTTGACTGGTGATTTAGGTTATCTAGACAATGACGGTTATCTTTTTGTTAAAGGTCGTAAGAAAGATATTATCAATCATGGCGGCGAAAAAGTTGCGCCTGCACAGGTTGAAAATATTCTGAGCCAATTAAATTTTGTCAGAGAGGTTTCAGTTATTGGAACTCCTGATACTCTATACGGTGAAGCTGTTACAGCAGTTGTCATTACTCGTGGAGACCAAGATGAAGAATTGGAACGTCGTAAGATTATGGCACACGCCAAGGCTAGTTTGGCTAACTACGAACAACCAACCCGGATCTTTTTTGTAAAAGATTATCCTCGTAATGCCACTGGCAAAGTAATTCGTTTGAAGTTACGTGAACAGGTGATGTCAGCGTTAGTAGGTAAGCGTGCATGAGCAAAAGAAAACGGACTCTAAAAAAATTTTTAATCAGTGTCGTTCTTATTTTCTGGGCTGTAGTTGCTTTGTATGGTTTTAAACAGACTGATACAAGTAGTTCCAGTTCAGGCTTACAAACGGTGACCGTCGGTTATCAAAAGGGCGATCCTTTCGATATTGCCAAACAACGTGGTGAGTTTGTTAAGAAGATGAAGGCCAAAGGTTACAAAGTAGTCTTCAAAGAATTCCAAGATGGTAATTCCCTAATGCAAGCTTTGAAAGCGGGTAGTGTCGATTATGCCAGGACTGGTGATACGCCACCAGTATCCGCTTTATCAACGGGAACAAAACTAACTTATGTAGCAGCCGGATCTTCTAAAGCCAAAGGATCAGGAATCCTGGTAAAGAGATCTTCAAGTATTTCTTCAGTAAAAGATCTGAAAGGTAAGAAAGTTGCTTATACTAAAGGAACGAGTTCACAGTACATGTTATTGGCGGCTTTAAAGAAGGCTGGAATGAGTGCTAGTGACGTTACTTGGGTCAATATGGATCAATCAAGTGCCAGTGTAGCCTTTTCTAAAGGCAAAGTAGATGCTTGGGCAACTTGGGATCCTTACACTTCACAAGCTGAAACTAATCAAAACGCTAAAGTTATAGTTGATGGTTCTGGAATTACTAATAATCGTGATTATGTCTTATCAACGCAAAGTTATGCTAAAGAAAATAAAGAAGTATCTAAGTACTTAATTAAATATCTTGAAGAAGATATGCAATGGGCTAATAATAATCATAACGAGCTCATAACGATGATGAGTAAGTCCTTGAAAGTTTCTAAAGCGGTAGTTAAGAGAATGGTGGAACGTCGTACTTATGGCATTTACACTATGAACGCAACTTACGCTAAGGAAGAACAAAAAATTGCAGATACTTTCTATGATGCAGGATTGATCGATAACAAGGTAACTATTAGTGATTCAGGTGATTATAAGTAAAATAATATTGAATTAAGGAAGTCGACTAAATAGTCGGCTTTTTTGTTATGATGTTAAAGACAATTTAATCGTACTTATAACTATAGCATAACGATAAAAATGAGCTTTACTGTAATTGCAACCGAGGGTTTCTGTTCAATGAGATTCACTTAAGATAAACTTTTAAATATTAAATGAGGTGGACTTAATGAAAATAGGCAAACAATTGCAAGATCAACGTAAGCAACATAATATGTCACAAGAGGATTTAGCAGCTAAATTAAATATTTCTCGTCAGGCGATTTCTAAATGGGAAAATGGAACTTCTTTACCTAGCTTTACTAATGTGATTGCTATAAGTGATTTGTTTGATATTTCTTTGGACAAGCTTATTAAAGAGGATCCGGCATTAATCAATAAATTTGAGCATGAAAAGATAGGATTAACCAAAGTAGAAACAATTGTCATGGTTGGATTTGTGCTGGCGTTTATAGTCTTAGGAGTTTGTTATTTTTATGGAGTTACTTCACATCAGATGATGGACTGGATTTCATTGTTTGAGTTAGTTGCTGGTATTGGCTTTTTAACTAATATTAAATGGAAATTATTCAATAAATCACTCAACAAAAGAGCAGTTATTTTTGGCATATTACTATTAGCTTTATTCTTGATACCTCAGATTATGCATGCTATTCCTGAAATTATTAAGGGAATAGATCAAGGAATTTCTTACGGTAATTAATAACGTATTCATAACGGTATATTTTTAAAGAGGAGTCGACTTTAGGTCGATTCCTTTTGTATATTTAGGTGACAAGGTAAAAGCAACCTCTAGGTTCTCGTCTGAATAGATAATTACATCTAGAATTGTAACTAAATAAAGGGGGACACCAAAATGAAGATTGGTGATCAGTTACAAAAACAACGGAAATTACATCATATGTCACAGAATGAATTGGCAGAAAAACTCCATTTAACCAGGCAATCGATATCGAAGTGGGAAAATGGAACGACATTGCCTAGTTTTGCTAACGTAATTGCCATTAGTGAATTGTTTGGTGTCTCTTTGGATGAGTTAATCAAAGGAGATGCTGCTCTAATGGATAAACTTAAGGATGATGGAAGGATTAGGCTGACTAAGGTGGAAACAATAGTCATTATTGGATTCGTATTCATAGCTATTACTCTGGCAATTATTTATGGGACGGGAATATCCATGGATGATGTGAATGATTGGATGTCAGGATTCTCTTTAATATTTTTTATTCTCTTTGCCAATAGCATTAATCGAAAGAAGTTTAATGAAAGTCTTAATAAGAAGGCTGTGATTTTTGGAATATTATTATTAGTTACAATTTTGGTGCCGTTTATTATGGGAACCGTTAGTGGAGTTTTAGGAGAAGCTGTCAAAAGACAAGGTTATTACGATAATCTGTACAAATAGTAAGGGTGATATTTAAACGCTCGTCTAATTGAGTAAGGGGGCACCAAAAATGAAAATCGGTGATCAGTTACAAAAACAGCGGAAATCGCATCATATGTCACAGAATGAGTTGGCAGAGAAACTTTATTTAACCAGACAATCGATTTCGAAGTGGGAAAATGGAACAACATTGCCTAGTTTTGCTAACGTAATTGCCATTAGTGAATTGTTTGGTGTTTCTTTGGATGAGTTAATCAAGGGAGATGTTGCTCTAATGGATAAATTTAAAGATGATGGAAAGATTAGGCTGACTAAGCTAGAAACAATAGTCATTACAGGATTCGTATTCGTAGCTATTACTCTGGCAATTATTTATGGGACAGGAATGTCTATGGGTGACGTGAGTGATTGGATGTCAGGGTTCTCTTTAATATTTTTTATTCTCTTTGCCAATAGCATTAATCGAAAGAAGTTTAATGAAAGTCTTAATAAGAAGGCTGTGATTTTTGGGATTCTATTATTAATCACGATTGTAGTGCCATTTATTATGGGAATCTTTAGTGGTTTCTTACAGGAATCGATTAGATTACAGAAAAATGTTTAAATAAATAGCCTCAATAGCTCAAAATCGAGCTATTGGGGCTATTATCGTTAATCTTCAGAATTAAAGTCAATCATGGGAAGTGTCATAGCTGGGAAACCACTTGCTGCAGTCATCATTGAGACTAGTGGTCTTAAATAGGATAGTAAAATTGTTGCGGCATCTGTTTGTAAAATTTGTAAGGCGTCAACATTGGATATTTCATCATTGACCTTGAAATATGAAGATATTTTACTGGATATTTGATATGGCACTTGGTCTCGATCTAGATTAACAAAGAGACTTAAGTAAACTGGAACAGCCGAACTCCAGTCTATTTCTAATTCCGGAGGCATTTCGATCACTGTTTTAATATCTAATTGTTCGAGGCCGTCGACGATGTCGAACTGTTCGTTAACTTTGAGATCGAATTCCGAGACAGTGGGATCATCAAATTCTAAATATCGATCAATTTTATTCATGACTTTCCTCCATTCATTTTTCGTAAGTTTAGCACGTTGCCGAAAAAATCGATATTTATCTGCCATTTCAATAAAAAAATCGACCTTTGAAGGGTCGATTTTTTTAGGCGGTTTGTTTTTGAATTTCTTTTTCACCTAGTATTTCGTTGAGGACTCGATCGGCTACAATACCGATTTGACCAGCATTACGATTCTTAGGACAATCTTCTTCATAGTAATTGGTTGATTCTTTCATAACGACGATACGGTCGGCCATACGAGCTGCTTCATCGACATCATGAGTTACAAGGATTGTTGTAAGATGTTGTTTTTGACAAACATCAAGGATTAAATCTTGCATTTTTCTTCTAGTTAAGGCATCTAATGCCCCAAGTGGTTCGTCTAATAATAAGACTTTAGGATTAGTCATTAAAGCTCTAGCTAAGGCAATTCGTTGTTTTTGACCACCAGATAATTGATTGGGAAAGTGATTAGCATAGTCGCCCAATTCAACAAGATCTAATAATTCTTTGGCATGTGCTTTAGTATTTTTATCTTTAGAACCAAATGATAAATTGTCTAAAACATTCATCCAGGGAAGTAAACGATCTTCTTGGAACATCATTCTCATAACGGAGCGGGAATTATCTTTACCAACAGTAATTTCACCACTAGTAGGTTTTTCTAAACCGGCAATCAGTCTTAGAAGGGTACTTTTACCACCACCACTCATACCGACCAGAGCGATGAATTCGCCTTGATTAATATTGAGATTCACATTTTCCAAAGCAGTTAGATTTTGATACATTTTATTAACATTTTTAATTTCAATCATTGAATTTTTATTCATTTAAACGTTGCTCCTTCCAGTTGTTTGCCATTCAAGTAGTAAACTTTCAAAACTTTTGGCAACTAAATCAGAAATTTTACCTAAAATAGCATAAACGACAATACATAAAATAACAGTTTCCATGTCCATGAAATCTTCCGCGTTATTAGCCATATAACCAATACCAGAACTAGCTGAGATAGTTTCAGCAACAATCAAGGTAGTCCACATCACACCTAAGGCATAACGGATACCAACGAGAATTTGTGGTAAGGCAGCTGGAAAAATAATTTTGAAGAACATTTGGCTTTTAGAAAGTTCATAAGATTTTCCCATTTCGATCAAATCGGGATCGACGGAACTGATACCGTGGAATGTATTGATATAGACTGGGAACATTGTTCCGATAGCTACTAGGGATATCTTGGCTGATTCATTGATACCAAGCCATAAAATAATTAATGGGATAAGTGCCAAATGAGGAATATTACGAAACATCTGAATAGAGGAGTCGAATAGTAAGCGACAAGTCTTTGACATTCCATTGATAAATCCGAGGATAAAACCAACTCCACCACCAATCAAGAGACCGACAGTTGCACGATATAGACTGATACTAAGATTTTTAGGTAGTTCACCACTTTGAGTTAACTTGATTCCATCTTGAAGCACTGCTAGAGGTGATGGTAAAACGGAACTCGACAGCCAACCAAGGGTAGAACTGACTTGCCAAAATAGAATCAGAATAATCGGCAAGAGAAATGGTAATAGTTTAGTTACAGGAAGATCAAACTTCCTTTTTTTGCGTGCTATGGTCAGAGAATCTTGCATTGACTAAGCCTCCTTTAATTGTTGAGTCACTTCTTGAGCTAGAAGTGTACGTTGAATTTTTCCAGTAGCATTCTTTGGTAATTGACTACTAAAGATGTACTTTGTTGGACGTTCAACAGGTAATAACTGCTCATTTGCTAATTCATTCAACAATGCGAGTTGGTGTCGATGATCTTGACTGATTTCGTTTGGGACAATAACAGCAGTGACGGTCTCGCCATAAATTTTGTCAGGAACACCAATTACGGCCATTTCACGGACAAATTTCAAAACGTTAAGACAATCTTCAACAGCAAGTGGATTAACATTTTCACCGCCACGAATAATCATCTCTTTACTACGACCGGAAATTTGCAAATAACCATCTTCATTTAAGGAACCCAAATCACCAGTTAAAAGCCAGCCATCATGAAAAGCTTCCGGCTGTGGGTCAAGATAATGTGTAATGATACTTTCACCCTTAATAGCAATTTCTCCGACTTGACCGATAGGTACTTCCTGATAGTTATCATCGAAAATTTTTAATTTGGTGCCGACAGGTAAGCCGACACTATTTTGAAGAGGTTTCTTCAATGGATTTTGTGCTATCTGACTAGCAGCCTCGGTCATACCGTAACTTTCAATTAATGGAACATTGAATCGGCGATTGAATTCTTCATGGGTGCTAGGTAAAAGTGGTGCTGAAGCAGTTCTGAGAAATCTCAAATTGTTATCAGTGGGTTGTTCATTACGCTGTAACAAAATAGCGATAATTGCCGGTGTGAGTGAGACCCAAGTTACTTTCTCACTACTGACTTCCTTCCAGAAGAGATGGGCGCTGAATTTCGGACGGAAGAGTAATTGTCCATGAGATAAACGAGTAGCTAGGTTAGAGATTACTAAGGCATTGATATGGAACATTGGCATCAAGATAAAAGTACTATCGTGACTAGTGAGTAACTCGCTGTCAATAACATGGAAAGCACCAGCTAAGAGTTGATGATGTGTCAAACCGACCCGTTTAGGTCTTCCGGTTGTGCCAGAAGTATGCATGATAACTGCCAATTGATCGTCATCAGGGGCTTCATTGAGATGAGCAATATGTTTGTTACGGATAAAAATTTGAACCTCGGGTTCATGTAAAGTAGTTAAACGAGGTTGATTAGTAAAAGTATCTTTTAAGATAGGAAGTTCTTTAACATTTTCATTTAAAATAATTGCGGAATAATGATATTGATCTTCCAGTTCACTGATTTGAATTTCAGTAGAAACTGGGTTGATAGGTTGCACAATAGCGCCAATATCCCAGAGACTTTGAATAACGATAGAGTAAGAAACGGAATTAGATAAGGCAACTAAGACGATATCGTTATGACCAATACCCTTGTTTTGCCAATAGTTTTTCCAAACGTTTTCTTCTAAGTTAAGTTGACTACCTGTGTACCAGTGTTGACCGGCATCTTGCATCAAAGGGCGAGAAGAGCCAGCAATCAATTGTTGTTTTAATCTTTCTGTAAGTTCTGACATAAGTAATACCAAGTCCTTTCACTTGTTTAATTGTTCGATTGAATAAACATAGTTTACAAGGAAGATGATGAAGTAACTACTTAGGTTCGATAAGGTTTTTATAAGAAAATCTTAGAAAGAGGAGAGAGTTCCACAGACCTGGTAATTTCAGGACTGTAGCAAAGCAGTTATTGTAAAATTTAAGCAATAAAAAAATCCAATCCCAAGAAAGGATTAGATTTTATCGAAAGTAATTTTAAAAATACTGCCACGAGGTTGATTATTCAAAACCTCAATAGCACCGTTATTCAACTTAACTAATTGAGCGACGATAGATAACCCCAAGCCACTACCTTTGATTTCGGAAGAATGAGAGGTATCAACACGGTAGAATCTTTGGAAAATAAGCTTTTTCTGATCATCAGGAATACCCAATCCTAAGTCAGCAACTGATAATTCAATTTTATTATCAATATTTTTTAAACTTAAGTTAATAGGAGTATTGTCTTCAGAATATTTATTAGCATTGTCTAAGAGGGCTACAATAATCTGCTTCAAAGTATCAGAATTTCCCAAGATATGTAAATCAGAATCAATGTTTAAAATCATTTTATGAGGAATCGAAGGTTCGTAGTGTTGCCCAATTTGTTCTGTGATCTCAGATAAGTTTTCATCCTGTAAAATAACTTTAGCTCGATCAGCTCGAGATAGATGTAAGAGATTCTCAATTAAATTTTGCATCCGTAAAGATTCTTCGTCGATAAAATCAAGTGATTCAGGAATGACTTCGGGATGCTTGTCACCGTGACGTTTGATTAAATTAATATTTCCTCGAACTGCCGCAATTGGAGTACGCAGTTCATGTGAAGCGTTGGAAACAAAATCTTTTTCACGCTGTAATCGCTGATTTTGGGCAGTCAGTAGTTCATTAAAAGCATTACCTAACTCGTGAATTTCTCGTGGACTTTGTGGTACTTTTAAAGTTGGTTGGTCGACTTCAGAGTCCTTAATAGTGTTTCTAGTTTCATTGACTAATTGAATCGTGGGGGCACTAAGTTTAGCAGCCAATTGTTGAGCCCACCAAGTTCCAAAACCTAACGTAATGAAGACAACAATACTGATGATTATTATTAAAAGAATCAAACTATTGATTAGTCGATTCAAACTAACCCAAATTTGATAAATTGTATTAGTATCCTTTTGCGAAAAAAATAAGAAGAATCCAAAACTATTAACGTAAACAACGTTTTTACTAAAAATACTGAATTTCTTTTGGGCAATAAATTTTTTGGAAGCTGAGGAGGTCATAATAACTTGTCCTTCACGACCTGATGTTGCGGTAATAGATGATTTATTAGTTTTGACTCTAATAACAGTATTTTGTTTGGAATGGCGATTATTTTGGTTATTCCAATGGATAAAACTGGGAATATCGTCAATATTAGCCCGATTTAAACTCATCATTTGCCCTTGAGCTTCATGCACTGTCATTAAGGACTGCTGCACACCGACAATGATTAAAATTAAAGCACTGATTGATAAAGTGATAATAATGACTAATTTTTTGATACCGTTGTTAATTAATTCTTGATAAGTGAGTTGCTTGTCATTCATTCTGTCACATCCTCAAGTGAGTAACCGACGCCTCTGATAGTTTGAATGAGAGGTTTATTTTTTTTACCGTCAATTTTACTACGTAAGTAACCAACGTAAACATCAACAACATTTTGTTGACCCAAGAAATCCTCACCCCAGACGTTATCAAGTAGTTCATCACGAGTGAAAACTTTGCCAACATGTTGTAGGAAGAATAGCAAAAGATCGTATTCACGTCTAGTTAGTTGAATAATCTCGTCATTTCGAGTCACTTGATGTGACTTAGTATTCAAAATTAAATCAGCAATCTGATAAGTTTGGTCAGGTTCCGATAGATGTTCATCCCGTCTTTGAATGACACGGACCCTTGCCAATAATTCTTCGATTTCAAAAGGCTTAGTGATGTAATCGTCAGCCCCATTATCTAAACCAGCAACTTTATCACCAATGTAATCACGAGCTGTCATAACAATAACAGGGACTTGATCATGTTTTCTAATCCGGCGTAAGACTTCCATACCGTCAAGTTTAGGCAACATCCAATCTAAGAGAATCAGCAACAGATCATTTTGATGCTTTTCATATAAGTCCATAGCTTCGGCACCGTCGTTAGCAATAACTGTTTTGAAATCCTCAAATTGTAATTCCTTACTAACGTAACTCGAAAGACTACGTTCATCTTCAACAATTAAAATCGTGTTTTTCATTAACAAATCTCCCAAATAATTATTTAGTTTATTATAAACACCTTTTATTAAAGAAAGCTAAAAATTCCATTGTGTACGATATTTGTTTGGAAAAGTCCTAGTTACCAGTCCTTAACTTTGTTAGATGGAAATCATTCAATCAAGATAATTGTATCTGATTTAAAAGGAATTATCATTTTGACAGGGTTATATGTAAAAACTTTGTTGAATGGGGATGTTATGATGCATTCACAAAAAATAATTAGTCAGTTACCGGTAATTTTAGTTTTAGGCTTTTTTTCATTGTTGACGTCTATTTCTGGATCAAGTACCAATTTAGCTTTGCCCAAAATATCTGAAGATTTAAAAATCAGTAATGGTCAATCGACTTGGATCATTCAGATTGGTTTGATTGTTGCCACAATAACGTTTGTACTGTTTGGTCATTTAGGAGACATGATTTCGAAAAATTTTGTCTTTTCTAATGGTGGTAAAGTTTTTATTGTGGGTTCGCTATTAACAGGAATATCGATTAATTTTCCAATGATTATGTTTGGTAGAGTCATTCAGGCTATTGGGGTAGCGATGATCATGGCAAACTCACTAGGAATTGTTAGCCAATATTTTCCTGATGAAACTCGTGGTGAAGCACTTTCTATTATTTCGATGTTTATTTCTGTCGGTGCTATTTCTGGACCAGCAATAGGTGGAATTATTTTGTCAGTTTCGTCATGGCGTTGGATTTATCTATTTAATGTGCCCCTAGGAATTATCATCATCTTTTTCAGTCGTAAGTTACTACCAACACCAAAAGTTCCCTTAGAACAAATGACAACGATACTTAAACGTTTTAACTGGCTAGGACAATTTATATTTTCTATTGGATTAACACTATTTTTTCTAAGTGGTGTTTATTTTCAAAATGGCCTGAATTCCTTAGTAACGGGAATCATCTTCTTAGTAGTAGGAAGTGTCATCGCTTTGTTAGCCTTCTACCAGGATCAGAAATTTCACGAATCTTTGATTGCACCAGAATTGGTTAAGAATTGGGATTATTTATTATCAATTTTCATTTTGTTTTTAGCCATGCTAGTCAACGCTATGTCTAATATTTTGTTACCATTCTATTTACAAAGTTATGGGCAAATATCGCCTTTTATCAGTGGATTATTGTTGATGGAACAGTCGTTAACCATGTTATTGATAACACCAATTGCTGGCTACATAACCGATCATTGGGACAGGGCAAACTTGTCGATTATCGGTTTAATGATTTTGCTGATATCACAAATCGGATATGCGATGTATCCACGTACTATGAATATGGTTTTGATAATCATACCAATTGTTATCAACGGAATAGGACTGGGACTGTTCTTACCACCAAATAATACTATTACGATGAGTTCGGTAGATGATAGTCTCTCAGGAGTGGCTGGGTCAATCAATTCATTTGCTAGAACATTGGGTGTCACTATTGGTATCAGTATGGCATCGATTCTTTTGTTCGTGCAGTTACCAAAAGTACAAAATATTACGCCAAAGTTGGGAATGTCATTCTTACATGCCTTCGATCGAGTCTTTTATGTAGCTGTGGCCATTTCGGCTTTTTCATTAATCATGGTTGTCTGGAGAAAATTGCGAGGTAAGAGAATATAGCATTTTTTTGAATCGGTTTATGTTACACTACCAATTGATCAGTTAAAAAGGATGACTTAAATGGAAAAAGCAATTGAGATTCTCAAAAAGAACAATTACAAGGTGACTAAACAGAGAACAGACTTAATTAGTTATCTCAAAAATTTTACAATTCATTACGTTGCTATCAATGATATTGCCAACTATATGCGCAATCTTTATCCTGGAATGAGCAATAATACAATTTATCGTAATCTAAAAGAGTTTGCGGATATTGGATTGGTTGAGTATCAGGAAAAAAATAAAACGTTGGTAAAGTATCAATGTGATTTTGAACATCGTCATCATCATCACTTTGTCTGCAAAAACTGTGGTCGAGTGACAGAGTTAAAAGCCTGCCCAATTGAGTTTTTTACCGATCAATTACCAGGCTATACAGTTGAAGGACATGCCATAGAAGTTTATGGATTGTGTGCTGACTGTACTAAGAAATTGGAGAAAAAGGAAGCATAGAGTTAATTTTCTAACTGCTCCGGACTAAATCCTAATCATCATAAAATCTAAATAATAAATAAGAACGGTCTCTATTAAGCGATTCAAGTACAAGATATGTCTTGAATGTTTAACGGAGACCGTTCTTTTTGTTTTTTTAGTGATTTAAGCGCCAGTTTTTATAACTTAGCCCTAGGAAGTAAGCAATTACTTCAAAGGTTGAAATAAAGAAGGTTACGGGCCAATTTGTTATAAAGGCTAAGTACAATCCTAACCAAACTCCAATCAACGATAGACCCACTGAAACGATGATCATCTTTGGAACGGAGTGAACGATATATTTAGCGGTAGCGGCTGGTAATGTTAATAGTACGAAAACTAGTAATGAACCAACGATTTGAGCACCGATGCTGACACTTAAAGCTAGGGTAACTAAGAACGTAATTGAGAGTAGTCTAGTCTTGAGTCCAGCTGCTTGGGCACCAATGTGGTCGAAGGAATCAAAGGATAGTGGTTTGTAAAAGATGATAAAAATCAAGATAACAAAGATAGCCAAGATCATTAGTTGATGAACTTCTTTAGCGCTGATACCGACGATACTTCCGAATAAAATATTTGTGGCATAACTACTTGATTCAGAGGATAACGATAAGAATAGGATTCCTAAACCTATGAATAACGAAGAAATAGCACTGATTGAAGCCTCACGTCGTGACGATTCGGTACTTAAACTACCGACAGCAATTGAACTGATTAGGGTGAAGAGAATCATTCCAACTAAGGGAGAAATTCCAATTAAGATACCAAATGAAGCTCCAGCAAATCCAATTTCTGATAGTGTGTGAGAAAGAAATGACATATTTCTTGAAACTACGAAAACGCCCACTAATCCGGCAGTTATTGCGATAAAGGTACTAGCAATAAAGGCCTCACGCATAAATTCATATCCAAACATAAAATTATCCCTCCATCTCGAACATATCTTTAGAAACTTTTTGTACATCGATAGGCTCAATGGTCTTATTTTTAAAGAGGAGAGCACGTTTGGTGTATTTTTTAGTTAAATCGTAATCGTGGGTGATGAAAATAACGGTTAGCTGATACTTGTGATTCAATTCTTGAACTAAATCCATCAGTTGGTTTTTGACTTCTACATCTAAACTGGCTGTTGATTCATCCAAAATTAAAGTTTTAGGGTCATTCAGTAATGCTTGAGCCAGATAGGCCTTTTGCTTTTCACCACCAGAGACTAAACCTAATGGTCGATCTTTGATCTCTGTTAGGCCAGTTCTTTGAAGAATCGTGTTGATCAAATCATTATTTTGACGACGTTTTTCAGGATTTAACGTTATCTTTAGATTCAAACGGATGAATTGTTCGATACTGAGTGGGTAATCGGAATCGATATTTCGGAACTGTGGAACGTAACCAATTGTTTGACCGGAAGTCTTGATGGTCCCACTAGACGATTTTTCTAAGCCAATAATTATTTTAACCAAAGTGGTTTTACCTGAACCATTTGGGCCAACAAGACTGATGAAGTCGCCGTCGTTGATTTGAAAATTAAGGTTCTCAAAGACTAATTGATTACCGAATCTTTTTGATAAATTTTCTACTTTGATCATAGTTATTTCTCACTTTGTAAAATTTTGTTGAGATCCTTATATTGTGATAACATCCATTGTTTATAAGTTTTTCCCTTAGGAAGAGTTTCTGTAACTTTTAGAACAGGGATGTTATTAGCTTGAGCTTTTTTGACGAAGTTATTGATAATTTTACTGTCAGTCTGTGTGTTAAGGACGAAGAAAGCAATTTTCTTATTTTTGATACCTTGATTCATCTGTTTAATGTTGGCTGGAGTAGGGTCCGTACCGTTTTCAATAGCCTTTTCGAAGGATTTGTTAGCGACTTTAAATCCAGTTGATTTCAATGAATAGTCGAAAACCGGTTCGCTGACATAAACACTTTTATTCTTGGAACTTTGTGACTTTTGACGTAATTTAGTTAATTCGTTTTGAACAGGTTGAAGAGAATTAATATATTTTTGAGCGTTATTTTCAAAATATGTTTTGTTGTCAGGATATTTTTTGGCTAATTCTTTAGCTAAATATTTAGCATACTTAGGCATAGTCTGTGGCTCGTACCAAATATGAGGATTGTCACCGACTTTTTTGTTCATGACGTTTTCACCAATCTTGATGTAAGTACTATTGTCATCCTGATTCAATTTGTTCATCCAAGAGTCATATCCTAAACCGTTAGCAACAGTGATATCTGCTTTGCTGACTTGCTTGGCTACATTAGTGGTTGGTTCATAATCGTGGGGATCAATAGCAGGATTATTAATAATAGAAGTAACGGTTCCCTTATCACCAACGACTGCTTTAGCAACTTCAGCGTAAAAATCAGTCGTAGTAACAATTTTGATTTTGGAATCATTAGATTTATTAGCTGTTTTATTTGAACAACCAGCTAGAACAAGTAAAAAGATGAAAAGGAAGAAACTTAATAGGCGATATTTTTTTAAATGCATTTTTAAACTCCTTAATGATAAATATTACTATTCAATCATAAATTAAGTATCTTTAAATGTAAATGATAATATTTATCATTTACCTCACTGACAAAAAATAAGTATAACCTCTTATAGCACAAAAAAAGATGTAATCCCAACAATGTGCATTAAAAAAGCCTGCCAATTCGTAATTGAACTGACAGACCTCTTTGATTTATTCAGAATATTTTTGGATATTTTTAGCTAATTTAATTATTCTACTTTTGATGTCATCACGAGCGTCACGAAAATCTTCCATGATCTCTGCTTCATCACCAGTACTTTCAGCAGGATCGTTGATAGGCCAATGTAACCAACGAGTTGACTGGGGAATAATACATTTATCACGTGCTTCACCACAAAGTGTTATAACAAGATCAGCTTGATTCATAAAGTCATTATCGATTAGTTTGGATGTTTGTTGTGAAATGTCAACGCCATCCTCAGCCATAACCTTAACAGCTAATGGGTTGAGTCCGCCGATACGGATACCTGCACTTCTAACGTCCCAAGTGGGTAAGTATTTCTTGGCATAACCTTCAGCCATTTGACTCCGACAGGAGTTTCCGGAACAAAGAAAATATAATTTTTTATTCATTATTTTTTATTCCTAATTTAATTTGACATTCAGGGCAAAGACCATAAACTTCCATGTGATTACCAGAAATCATATATCCAGAAATTTCAGCAGTCTTCTCTTCGAGCCCTTTTTCAGTGTCACTGAAACCTGGATACGTAACGTCTACTATGCGTCCACAATTAGTACAAATAGCGTGGTAATGGGGAGTTCCGAAGTAATCGTAATGAGTACTTCCATCACCATTCTGAAGTTCCACGACTAAATGATGGTCAACAAAAGTATTGAGGGTATTATAAATCGTAGATGCACCCATATTAGGTAGTTCCTTACCTAAGGCATCACGAATTATTTCAACAGTAGGATGATTATGATGGCTGACTAAGTAGGCCAAGATAATGTGACGTTGGGGAGTAACCCGAAGCTTGTGATCCTTTAGGATTTGTAACGTTTCTTCCATTACGGCATTACTAGCCATGAGCAATCTTCCTTTCTACTTGAGAATCATTACAGAGTAATTATATTACTAAAGTTCGCCGAATGACAATGATTTGAGTTTGATTACTGAAATCATTTTAATGACGTGAATGGTTTACTTTTCAGAAAATAAGCGGTACTATGTATTCGTTAATAGATGAGAACCATTCCAATGTAATGAAAAATTAAGGGGTGAGCACCATGCCTAAGACAAAGAAGAAACAAAGTTTAGCTGAAAAGATCAACGTAATGCGTGCCAGTGTAATGGGAGCTAATGATGGAATTATTTCCGTTGCTGGTATTGTTATCGGTGTTGCAAGTGCGCAAAGCAATAATCACGCTATTTTCCTATCTGGAATTGCCGGTATGTTAGCCGGAACTATTTCAATGGCAATGGGTGAGTGGGTTTCTGTAAGTACGCAACGTGATACTGAAAAACGTGCGATTGAAAAAGAATCTGCTCAATTAGATGGTCATTATGACGAAGAATTTGGCTATATTCGTGATAAATACCAAGCTACTGGTATTTCAAAAGAATTAGCTACTCAAGCTACAACGGAAATGTTGAGCGATGATCCCTTAGATGTAGCAGTTCGTGAAAGATATGGCTTCAATCCCAAGGAACAAACAAGTGCCATCGCAGCAGCATTGGCTTCAATGATTTCGTTCCCAACGGGATCAATTTTACCCTTAGTATCAATTACGATGTTTCCTCAAAGTATTAAATTATTTGCGACCGTGATTGCTGTTATTATCGCTTTAGTAATTACTGGATACGCTGCTGCAACTCTTGGTGGAGCTAAACGTAGCAAAGCTGTTATTAGAAATGTTGTTTCAGGATTGTTAACCATGTTTGTAACTTATGCGATTGGATCACTATTTGCACATTAGTAGGAGAGAAGAAAAATGAAAACTATGTCAGTTTCAAAACCAAAGAAACAAAAGAAAACAATGGCCGAACGTTCGAATACCCTTCGTGCTGGTGTATTAGGCTCCAATGATGGTATTTTGACCGTTGTCGGAGTACTATTTTCAGTCGCCGTTGCCACAACCAATACCTTTACAATTTTCATCGCGGGTTTGTCAGATCTTTTAGCATGTGCTTTTTCAATGGCTTCTGGGGAGTACGCCTCAGTTAGCTCTCAAAAGGATACTGAAAGAGCTGCAATTGAAAAAGAACGTGAATTGATCAAAACCAATTATCAAGATGAACTGGACGTAGTAGCTAATTACTATGTAGAACGTGGTGTTAAGGAGAATACTGCTAACAGCATTGCTAAAGAGTTAATGGAAAAGGATGCTTTAGGAACAGTAGTTAGAGTTAAGTATGATTTACAATTAGGACATTACATGAGTCCATGGGATGCAGCATTTTCATCACTAGTATCAGCTGCATCAGGTGGCATTTTCCCACTAGTAGCAATGACGTTGTTGCCCGCAGCAATAAAATGGCCAGGAACAATTTTGGCCGTGACATTATCAGTTGCTTTAACCGGATATTTGAGTGCCAAATTAGGAGACGGATTAGTTAAGACCGCTATTATTAGAAATGTTATTGTAGGAATAATTACCATGGCAATACACTATTCAGTCGGATTAATGCTATAAAACAGAGAGCGAAGCAAGCCTGGGAATTTCCGAGGATTTGCCTAAGTACTGAAATTTCCCGCGAACTATGCGGGCAATTCCAGTACTGTAGCAAACCGGAAGAAATTGGCTTGTGTAGCTCGTTTCCACTATATTGCCAAGTACATTGGTTATTCTAGAATAGAATAAAAAATAGGATGCACCCAATCAAACAAAGGGAAAGCATCCTATTATTTTGTCTTCAACATAAGATCTAAAGATTTTTGTAATTCAGCCAATTGTTTTTCGTCAGTACAATTAGAATTACGACGAATATTTTGTGCGATAACTAGTTTCATGGCCTTATCAACACTAGACTTAACGGCGGACAATTGCATAAGGACTTCATTACAAGCCTTACCTTCATCCATCATTCTAAGTACAGCATCAAGTTGACCACGAGAACGTTTAAGACGACTAATAATTTTTTTACTAGCAACTTCTTCGGGCGTTTGTGTCATAAGTAACCTCCCAAACTGATTTCATGTTCCAATTATACCTATGTGGGTACCGGGTAGCAAATAATTGCTTTATTTTTTCTTTAATTGTTGATAAAACAAAATAGTTGCTAAAAATTACCCTAGGGGGTATATTGTTTTACATAGATATGAGAAGGAGATTGAATGATGGCTAATATTACAGAATTATCAGATAAGACATTCAATGACGAGACAAGCAAAGGTCTAGTCATTACAGATTTTAATGCAGACTGGTGTCCTCCATGTAAAATGATGAACCCAATTCTTGAAAAGTTATCATCAACAGATGAGTTAGGCAATAAGATTAAGTTCACATCAATGAATGTAGATCATAATCCAGACACACCAAATAACTTTGGAATTCAAGGAATCCCTACATTTATCATCAAGAAAGATGGTAACGTAGTTGGACGTATGGTTGGATATCAACCAGAAGAGAAGTTCCGTTTAGAATTAGAGAAGTATATGTAGAGAGCGAGGCAAGGGCAGTCAGCCCACGAGGATTGTAGCAAACCACAATGGGTTGCCCCTACATAACCTCGTTTAAATCAGAGAGTAGAGCAAGCCTGGTTAGATTCTGAGCATTTGCAAGACTTTGTAAATTGACTGCGCAGCAGGCAGTTTGTGAAGTCAGGCAAAGCACAGGAATTTGGCTTGCATAGCTCGTTTCCACTATAAACCATGGTTATTAACAAACGGTAACCATTTTACTCCAAGATTAAAAAGTTTCTCCAAAGAAATTGTTAAACCAATAAATATAAAAACTACTTAAATATAAATATAAGAAAAACACTAAAAATTAGACGAATATAAGCAACAAAGTATGGGTAAATCAGTAGGCGGGTTTGCCCATTTTTTTGTCCTAAAAAGATACTCTTGGCACGTTAAAATAAATAAAAAGTTAATTGTAAATGGTTACAAATATTGGTGCTATAATAATCTCGAAAAATATATAGAGGCGATTATTATGATGCAGTTTGGAAAAAAAGTTAGTCTCAGACCATTATTGATTAGTTTGTTTATTGGCTTTATACCCGGAAATATTGCTTACGTGTTCTCTCAAAATGGTTGGGTAGGTTTCTTTGTTGGGCTTTGTTTCTTTAGTATTATATTTTTTGCTCACTATTATCCTGAATTACCTGAATTATTCAGTTATTGGCAATTCGATGGGGAAACTCTTAAATACAATAATATGACTAGTCCTAAAAAGAGATTAGCTATGATGTTTTTCCCAAGTTTTATCAAAATGGATACAATCAAAAAATCTCAAATAAAATCGGTTAAATTAATGGGAAATGTGAAAAATCAAGCAGAACTTCCTTCAATGGTTCCATTTTCTAATGCTTATAGTATTTTCTATTCACGTTTATCAATGATGAAGAATCCTGTAGGTATTGAGATTACAACTACTGACGATAAGAAAATTTATTTGAACGCTGCTAGAGATTATGCTTATGATAAAGAAAAAGCAGTTAAAGAAATTAATAGTTTTATGGGTGATTTTTCAAGCTTGAAGAGTGCATAAGATTTTTCAAATCATCATGAATACTTTGAATCTGACCGTCTATTATCGGTAAAACGTGGTATATTGTCATATAGAAAAGCGGTTACACAATTTATTCAAAGGGATGATGAATAATGGATGATGTACCAAAAACGGTTGGACAAATAAGTTGGTTTGAGGGAGAAATTGTTACGATTGATTTTGGTCGATCAGTTAATTTCGATCCAAAACAGTATTCGGAATTAACTAACTTGGGGCGTTGGATAGATGCTGATGATCTATCAAAGTTTTATTTAGTTAAAAAGGCTGAAGCAGTCTTTCCAGATGATATTATCAATCAAGTTTTAGGTAGATTGAATTTGAATGGTTATGAATTGATTCACAGTAACGCTACATACGCATAAGGCTAAAATAAATAGGAGTAGGCAATCATAATTGATTACCTGCTCCTATTTATTATTGGAAAGTTACGTACTTTTGGTCCCAGATATTTTCAAAAAATGAAATTGTATTTTCAGCAATCATATAGTTGTTGTCAAAAGTAGTTGTCATATCGTGTTCCATGATGATTTTGTATCCTAATCCATGAGCCATGATAATTGTGGCATTACAACAATACTCTGTTTGAGCACCACAGATTTCAATAGTTTTGATGCCGTTATCCTTGAGTACCTTTTCCAAATCAGTTTTGTAAAAAGCATTGGGATGTGTTTTCTCAACAATTCTATCGTCATCTTTTCGGTCTAATTTATCGGATAGTTGCCAAAGGTCGCTATCACGTTCTAAGTCTTGGTCGTGATGCTGAATAAAAATAATGGGTAGGTTGGCTTGTCGATATTCATCGATACGATGATTAATATTATTAATCAAATCATTGAAATTATAACTGTATTGGAGAGCTTTCTGCATATCTATAACTAAAAGTGCTTCCGCCATTTTTGGCATAAGACCACTTCCCTTAAAGTTTTTTTATAACTTGAGATTAACATTAACGTAATCGATATGGAAGCGATATCCGTTGCTTTTCGTCGTATTAAAAAATTGGCGACTGTGATTAATTCGTTTTATAATGGGGAATAATAAATTTTAAGGTAAAAAAATGAAAAAATTAAAAATAGTTTCTATTATTATAGGTGTAATTCTTGTCGTCGTTTTGGCGGTAGGGGGAGTTTTCGCTTATCGAACCCAGCAGGCATTGAATTCCTTGGATACGAATAAGACTAGTGTTTCACAAAAGATCAGTCAGGGTAAACCTTTTTCTATCTTACTTTTAGGCGCTGATACGGGTGCTGATGGTCGTGTCGATCGTGGTAATTCGGATACAATGATGTTATTGACCTTGAATCCAAAGAAAAAGAATACTGTTGCCTATTCGATTCCGCGTGATGCTTTGGCTGAAATGGTCGGTGATAAGCAAAAGAACGTTCAAAAAATAAATGCAGCATATAATATTGGTTTATCTGATATGGCCAAAAATACAGTTGGTAGTCTATTAGGTGTGCCAGTTGATTATCACGTTGCTATCAACATGGACGCATTGAAGAAGACTGTTGATTTTGTCGGCGGTGTAACGGTTAAGAGTGATTTGAAAGTTTCTTTTGATGGTGTAACGATTCCTAAGGGTACGCATCATTTAAATGGTAAACAAGCATTAACTTATGCTCGAATGCGTTATCAAGATCCACGTGGCGACTATGGTCGTCAAGTACGACAACAACAAGTTTTAAAGGCCGTTGTTGCTAAATTGGAATCACCAAAATATTTAGTGAAAATTCCAGATTTAATTAAGGATTTAGGCAAAGATATAAGTACAGATTTAACTTCAAAAGAAATTGATGAGATCATTTTGAAATATCATAATAGTGCTGACAATATGGACTTCAATCAGATTCAAGGGAAAACAGCTTGGATCAATCAGAGTTCTTATCAAATTTTGCCAACTTCAACTATGCAAAATGCTTCTAATAATTTAAGAGACAATTTAGGTTTGGATCCTCAAACATTGAGTAATACTGAAACTAAGTTGAATGCTAAAAATAAAAAATTCTTCGCGAGCGAAGATGATATTGACTATGATACGTTTGGGTTGGATACAACGCATTATACCGATAGTACATACTAGGAAATAAGAGAAGTTTAAATATAAAAATAACGACATCTATTCAGAATGTAATCTTCTACGTACATTAATACGGGAAGAATAAATTCTTATAATGGATGTCGTTTTTTAATTTATAAAATATTTATAACGTTATATCGGCAGTAATTGAACTGGTTTTGTAAGGGAAACGTGATTCAGAAATTTCGAATGGTTGACCATCGTCGAGATAACTCAACTGACGGATCACCAAAACAGGTTGTTCGACTTTAGTAGCAATACCAGTTTCAACATCCTCTGGGGTGGCGGCTCCGGCACTGATAATTCTGTGTGTGCCTTCGATACTTAGACCATCCTTTTGAAGGTGTGCATAAATTGAACCTTCTAGAACTGCTTTAGTCAAAGTTGTAATAGAAGTAGGCATAATAGTATGTTCATATGCAAAAACTTCACCATTAACGAACCGTACACGACGGATGACATAAACTGGTTCAGTTGGTGCAATGATCAATTGGTCCGCCTCTTTAGCAGTAGGGATGCGAGCCGATAGTTCTAAGACTTTACTAGTAACCTTTTTACCCTGATTAGTTAAAGTGGCACCAAAGGGTTTATCAATAGGGGAAACCTTACCGAATTTACTAGAATTAATTTCAGGATTGTAATCCTTCCGGACAAAAGTTCCAGAACCTCTTTTTGAATAAACCATACCCTCAACGATTAAAAGTTGTAGAGCCTTGTGGACCGTGATTCTTGTTGTATTGTAATCTGCTGCAATTTGATTTTGGTCGGGCATCAATTCTCCAGGTGCGTATTTTCCGGAATTGATCTCTTTTCTTAAACCGTCAGCAACTTCCTTATATTTGTACGCCATGATATTTTTCTCCTAAAACTCACTCTTCGACCTAAGTTTAGCATTAAAGTAAAAGTTTTTCGCTTTATTTTAAAAGTATATACTTTTCTAAAAGAAAGTGTTTACATGTCTAAAAAATATTGTATACTGTAAACGTATTCAAAAAACGTGGGGTGAAAAAAATGACAAATAAATTACCGGATAATTTCTTCTGGGGTAATTCAACTTCAAGTATGCAAACTGAGGGTGCTTGGAATGTCGGTGGTAAAGGTAAATCTGTTTATGATGTAAGGCCAGCTACAGAGAATTCTTCTGATTGGCACGATGCTATTGATGAGTACCATCGTTACAATGAAGACTTTGATTTGATGGCTAAGCAGGGAATGAACTGCTACCGTTTCCAAATTTCTTGGAGTCGTGTAAATCCTACTGGCGATGGTGATTTCAATGAAGAGGGCATTGAATTTTACAACAAGTTGATTGATGCCTTGTTAGCCAAGAATATTACACCGATGATTTGTTTGTATCATTTTGATATGCCATTGAATTTGGCTGAGAAATATAATGGATTTTTGTCACGTCATGTTGTGGATGCATTTGTTCGTTATAGTACTGAAATGGTTAAACGTTTTGGTGATCGTGTGAAATATTGGATTACATTTAATGAACAAAATCTTTATTCCATGGGTGAGGCATTCAGAATTGCTGGCTATTTAAAGGGTGATGAAACTGATGATGAGTTGTATCAAATCAGTCATCACGTTATGTTGGCTCATGCTGGTGTTGCTAATTACATTCATGAGAATACAGATTGTCAAATTGGTGGGATGCTGGCATATAGTGAGGTTTATCCAGCATCACCAAATCCTAAAGATATTTTATACGCTCGCCAAATCAATGAATTTCTTAACCGTAATTTGTTGGACGTATTCGTTTATGGACGTTATTCAAATGAAGTTTTGACCTTTGTTAAAAATCACCATATTGATATGGATTATCAACCAGATGATGACAAGGTTTTGATCAAGGTAACATCTGATTTTATCGCTTTCAGTTATTACCGTAGCGATACGATCAGTTCTGAAATGGTTCCTGAAGGAACTATTCCCAATTATTACCTTGATAAAGGTGTTAAGAAGAATCCATTCTTGGAGACCTCAGAATTTGGTTGGCAAATTGATCCATTAGGGTTCAGAGATATTTTGACAAAAGTCTACAACGAATATGGTGTACCAATGTTCCCAATTGAAAATGGAATCGGTGTTCGTGAAGAATTCGATGGCAGTGAAATTGAGGATGATTATCGTATCAAATATCACCGTGACCATATTCAAGCTATGGAAGACGCAATCTTTGAAGACGGCGTTGAAGTTTTAGGATATTTGGGTTGGGGGCTAATTGATATCCCTAGTTCAAGTGGAAATATGGACAAGCGTTACGGAACTGTTTACGTCAACCGTACAAATCACGATCTCAAAGATATGAAACGTGTGCCAAAGAAGAGTTATTGGTGGTTGAAACACGTGATTGAGACTAATGGGGGTGATTTATCAGATTTGAAGTAAGTAACTGATTTAAAAAAACTTTTTCGGGGGCGAAAGTATGTCATTACAGAATTCCAAAGCTGCAGATAAGTTTGCGACCTTTGCAGCCAAAATGGGTGCCCAAATTCATTTACGTTCATTACGTGATGCGTTTGCCACTATCATGCCGCTTTATATCCTTGCTGGATTAGCGGTTCTATTAAATAACACAGTCTTTACTTGGATCTTTAAAGGTAAGACATTATTGCATGTTCAATATTGGGGAACCTTATTGAGTAATGCGACATTAAATATTTCAGGTATTTTAATTGCAGCTATGATTGGTTACTGTTTAGCTAAAAACAGACGTTTCGATAATCCAATTTCTGCTGCATTGGTATCAATGTCTGCTTTAGTAACTATGATGCCAAATACAGTTAAATTAATTCCAGATGGTGCTAAAAAAGCAGTCGATGTTTCAGCTGTTTTGCCATTTACTAACCTAGGTACAGGAGCAATGTTTGCCGGTGTTATCGTTGGTTTGATTGCTACTGAAGCCTTTGTCAGAATTTCTAGAATTAAAAAATTACAAGTTCACTTAGGTGAAAATGTACCACCAGCTGTTGGTAAATCATTTGATGTTTTGATTCCTATGATCATCGTCTTATCATGTTCAGCTATTATTTCAGCACTACTTTACAATTTGTCAGGAATGAATTTGATCAACTTGATCACAACATTCATTCAAGAACCACTCCGTCATATCGGAACAGGTATCTGGGGAGTTATTATTCTTTACTCACTAGGTAACTTACTCTGGTTATTCGGTATTCACCAATCAGTTATTTACAGTTCAATTCTAGAACCACTTTTGATCATCAATATTACACAAAACATTGCCGCATATAATGCCGGTAAAGCAATTCCTAATATTATCAACGTTTCCCAAGTTCAAACTTACGGTTTGATGGGTGGTTCTGGTTCAACACTTTGTTTACTAGTTGCTACATTCCTAGTTGGACACAGTGCCGTAACTAAGAACGTTGCTAAATTATCAATTGCACCTGGATTCTTTAACATCAACGAACCTGTTATCTTCGGTTACCCAATCGTTTATAACATTTCACTAGCTATCCCATTTGTACTTGTACCTGTTATGGGTCTTGTAATTAGTTATGTAACAACTGTTTTAGGTTGGATGAGCCCATGTGTTATCCAAGTTCCATGGACTACACCAATTGGATTCAGTGCTTTCCTAGCTACAGCTGGTGACTGGCGTGCTGTTGTTATTCAATTGATTACCTTTGTATTAGGTGTTCTAGTATACATCCCATTCGTTATGATCAACGATAAGGTTCTTTCAAAAGAAAACCAAGGTATGGATGTCAAAGAAGCTTAATTAGATGTTTTAATCACTTAACTTATACTCTATGAATTTTTAATTCATAGAGTATTTTTTTGTTTAAAAAAGTTAATTAGTTTGGTGGACAATGTGTGAAATTAATATGCCATCTGTAGTAGATATCAAATAATAGATACGTAAAAAGTTATTTTCATGATACTAATTATTAAAGAAAGTACGCTTTAAAATTTGAACAAAGTTTTGTATATATAATGAAATCCTCAAACTAATTAATGGTTAATTAAAGCATAGAGGTACTTTACTCATATTCTTTGAGGAAATAAACATGAAAACGATAGGCCTGAAATTTATGAAAAAAGTTTGTGATAAATATGTATATATTAGTAAAAGACTAATATATGTATATTAAAAATTAAAATTCTTAGACTCTAATTAATAAATAATAAGCAACAAACCTTGTTCTAGATAGGAAAGACAGGTGTTTACTAATTGTGAACACTACCAAAAAGGGTTGATTGTGTTTAAAATATCAATGTGAGTTATGTCACAAAATTCTATTGATTTTTGTAAATGTAACCGTTATCATGAAAATGAATCGATGGAAAAAGAAGGAGGTTAATGATTATAGACGTTGTTAATAAATAAGGGCTATGAAGAACCTTCTATAAATATTTGAATTATCGCAAAAGAGTCAAGGTGTTTTTCCCCAGTAGTTTTGGGATAGCATAAGTTGACTTAAGGGGAGGTATCGAGATGAAAAAGAGTTTATCTCAGTCTGCTTACGGTGGCATATCAGGTGAAAAGTATGTACCGTATGTGACTGATAAAAATAATCACGGTGGCAGCTCAGTTGTTATGATCATGGGTGCCATACTAGCAGTTATTTTTGCCGCTTCAACAGCATATTCAGGTATGAAAGCTGGACTAACCGTTGCAGCGGGTATTCCTGGATCAATTATTGGATCAGGACTTATTGCAGCTTTTGCTAAAAAGAAAGGCATGCTGGGTAAGAATTTACTCCAAGGAATGTCTAGTGGTGGCGAATCAATCGCTAGTGGGATGATTTATGTTCTACCTGCCATCATTATTATTGGTGGTCGTGTCAACTTCATCGCAGGAGTTTTGGTTGGAGCTTTAGCTGTATTGTTTGCAATTGGTACAGCTTCATTAGTTGAAAACTATTTGGTAGTTGAAGAACACGGAAAATTAGTTTATCCAGAATCTATGGCTATTTCTGAAGCTTTGGTTGCTTCCGAAGCCGGTGGGGATTCCTTGAAATTTATGGGAATTGGCTTTGGAATTGGTGGTCTATTGACACTTTTGACAACTCAAGTCTTCGGTTGGGTTAACAGTGTGATCACTTATGTTGGTAATTCTTTCTATCGTTGGAAGATGTCAACTGAAGTAAATCCGATGCTAGCCGGTATTGGTTTTGTTGTAGGACTAGATGTTGCTTTAACGATGTTTGCTGGTTCAATTTTATCTAATTTTGCTATAACGCCGTTAATTGCGAACTTTACTCAAATGGCAACTAACAATGCCAAAGATTGGAACGATGTGACACTTGCCGTAAATCAAATGGGTGTCGATCAAGTTGCTGGTTCTTATTCGAAATATATCGGTGCAGGTATGATGCTCTGTGGTGGTATTGTCGGAGCTGTTAAATTAATTCCAGTTATCGTTACATCTATCAAGAAAACCTTAAATGCTAGAAACAGTGGTAATGATGATCGTAACATGTTAGGTATTTGGTCATTAGTAATTGCTGTTGTTGCAATTCTTGTCGTTGGTTTCTTTATTTCAGGTAACATCGCTATGGCTATTGTTGGTGGAATTCTTTCTATTATTTTGGCATTACTATTCGTTATTGTATCTGCCAGATTAGCCGGAACGATTGGTTGTTCAAATGCACCAGTTTCAGGAATGACAATTGCTTCGTTAGTTATCATGACATTAGTCTTCGTTATCTTCGGGTGGAAGAGTAATGCAGATAACCAGATTCTTTTACTATTTGGTGTCTTCATTGTTACGGCCATTTCTGTTGGTGGTGCTTATATGCAGACTCAAAAAGTTAGTTTCGTCATTGGTGGCAATAAGAATGAAATGATGAAATACTTCATGATTGCCGCTATGATTGGTGTCATCGTGGTTGTTGGTACTACTGTAATTCTTGAACCTCAATTAAAGATTACAGGTTCAAATCCACCATTTGGTATGCCACAAGCTAACTTGATTGCCACTTTGACAACAGGAATCATGTCAGGAAATCTTCCTTGGATCATGATCATTATCGGAGTTGTCATGGCTATTGTTTGTTGGATGTTAGGTTTATCAATCATGACAGTTGCTTTAGGATTCTATCTACCAATTTCAACAACTTCAATTATCCTAGTTGGTGCCTTGATTAAACTATTAATCGATAAGGTAACAAAGGACAAAGAGTTGAAGGACAGACGTATCCAAAGTGGTGTCAGTTTATCATCAGGATTAATTGCCGGTGGTTCAATTATTGGATTGATTGGAATTATCCTACACGTTACAGGAGTACTTGGAGACAAGGCTCCAGCTGGATTTGCTGGTAGTAATGAAATGGGATTGATTTTGTTGGCAGTCCTAGTTGTTGCTATTATCATTCCATTGTTAAATATCAAAAAGGAAACAAAATAAGTAAGGGGCGATGAAAATGTCTAAACGTCCAGAGTTAACTGAAGAAGATTTGAAACACATGGTATTTCAGAAAAATCCTGAAGTAACCTATAAGAGAAAAGCAGGGATTATAACAATTGTTCGGGAACAGAATCATCCGATTCAAAAATTTTTCCGCAAATTACACATGCATATTCCTGAAGAGTCTTATCTAGAAATGGATGAGTATGGCAGCTATGTTTTCACTAAGGTTAATGGACGTCGTAACGCCTATGAAATTGGTAAAGAACTCGCTGAAAGGTTTCCAGATACCGATAAGTATCGTTACACAAGATTGGTTTTATTCTTACAGCAAATTGAGAGTGTCGATCACCTAATAGAACGAGTATCATAATAATTAAATAATCATAATTTTTATTAATGGGGGATATTAAAATGACAGATCGTATTGAATTATCAGCATGTACGTCAATCATGGTTGGTAAGAAAGCTTCAATGGATGGAGCAACTTATATTTCAAGAAATGAAGACCGATTGAATGCTATTTATAGAAAACGTATCATTGTTCAACCAGCTGTTTCTGGACGTGACGAAACTTATGTTTCACCATACAACAAGATGACTGCACCATATCCTACAAGTGGCTATCGTTATACATCAACACTTGATGCTGACCAAAGTACAGGCCCTAACGAAGAGGATGGTTTCAACGAAAAGAACGTTGGTATGAGTGCTACTGAGAGTGTTTATGCTAATGAAAAAGTTTTAGCTTTCGATCCATATGTAAAAAATGGACTAGCTGAAGATTCACTAGCAACCTTAGTTTTGCCATACATTAACTCAGCACGTGATGGAGTTAAATATCTTGGTAGATTAGTTGCTAAATATGGTTCTGCTGAAGGTAATGGACTTCAATTCAACGATAAAGATGAAGTTTGGTACATGGAAGTAGTAACAGGACATCAATGGGTTGCCGTACGTATTCCTGATGACTGCTATGCCGTAGCCGCTAACCAAGTAGCCATTCAAGATATCGACTTCAACGATCCTGACAATTACATGTGGGCCGACGGAATCCAAGAATTTGTTTCAGAACATAATTTGAACCCAGACTTCGATCGTTGGGACTTCAGACATATCTTTGGAACAGATACCGAGAAGGATCATCATTACAACACACCAAGAGTATGGTTTGCACAACGTTATTTGAATCCATCAATTGAACAAGATCCAGAGTCAGCTGAGTTACCATTTATCAGAAAAGCCGAAAAGAAGATTGCTGTTGAAGATATTCAATATCTATTGAAGTCACATTACAACGAAACAAAATACGATCCACTAGGCAGTGGTAGTGAACATGACAAGAAGACATATCGTGCTATTTCACTATCAAGAACAGCAAACTCCCACATTCTTCAAATGAGAGATTCAGACAAGAACGGAGCAGCCGGAGTAGAATGGACAGGCTTTGGAATTCCAAGCTTCTGCCCACAGGTACCATTCTTCACAAATGCCAATGACATTGATGAATCATACAGCTACACACCAGAAAAGATGGATCTAAAGAGTGCATACTGGATGTACGAAGCCTTAGCAATGGTAGTAGAAAGTCACTATAAAGAATTTGTGGAACCAAACTTAGATTATCAAAAAGCTTTGTCAGAATGGGCAAGAAGAAAGATTGCTGCAGTAGATGAAAAAGCAGTCAAGATGACAGGACAGGCATTGACAGATTATCTAACAGAGCAAAACCATGAAATTGTAAAACATTACAATGAAGAGACAATGAAACACCTAGCAGATTTGGTAACACAAGGAACAGAGTTAAGTAAGTTAACATTCAAGATGGATCCAAATCTTTAGAGAGCGGAACAAGGGCGTTTAGCCCACGAGGATTTGCCTAAGTCCTGGAATCGCCCGCGAGTTGTGCGGGCAATTTCAGGACTGTAGCAAACCGGAATGGGTTGCCCTTGTGGAGCTCGTTTCCACTATCAAACATAGAACAATGGTTATAAAAGAAAGAACCAAATCTATAAAAACATAGAACAATGGTTATTCCCAACAAAGCCAACAATCCCGGACAGAACCAAAAAATTCATAACATATCAAAATCCTTCAATCCAAAATAAAAAACAAATCGTAAATATAAAAAAGGCTCTGTAAAAGAATAGTCATTCTATACTAAATAACAAAAAAACGGCAAATGTTGAACCAAACATTTGTCGCTTTTTTTCAGAAAATACAAATCGTAAAAAAATAGTGATGTATTTAACAAATAAAAAATGTAAACTTATAAATAATATAGTTAATCGGGAGTAATTTATATGAAAGAATTACGTTTTAAAAGTGTTTTCGACATAATTGGACCAGTTATGGTAGGACCAAGTAGCTCACATACTGCAGGTGCTGCTAGAATTGGGAAAGTTGTCCATGATATTTTTGGTGAAAAGCCTGATAAAGTAACTATCTACTTATATGAATCCTTTGCCAAAACTTATCGAGGTCATGGAACTGATGTTGCTTTAGTTGGTGGACTTCTAGGTATGGAACCAGATGACAAAAGATTAGCTGATTCCTTGAAAATAGCTTATGAACAAGGAATCAAAGTTGCTTTCGTACCAAAGAGTGAAAAAGTCGATCATCCTAACACTGCCAAAATTAAATTGGTTAAAGGTGATCACGATTTGACCGTGACAGGTGTTTCTATTGGTGGAGGGAATATTCAAATTTCAGAAATCAACGGCTTTAAGATGTCACTTAGTTTGGGAACACCGACTTATATTACAGTGCATCAAGATGTTGCAGGGATGATTGCTAAAGTTACGGATATTTTTTCGAACTTTGATATTAATATCGGAACCATGACGGTTACTCGTGCTTCCAAAGGTGAAAAAGCAATCATGATTATTGAAGTTGATGAACGTCGTCAACGTGATGAAATTTTACAGAAATTATGTGCATTGCCAAATGTTGATAATGCTACATATTTTGAATAGGGGTAACACTGATGTTTTATACAATTAAAGAATTAGTCAAACAAAGTGCTGATTACGATTCTGTCGCTGACCTAATGGTACAAACAGAAATGGAAAATACTGATCGTAGTAAAGAGTTCATCCGTTCAACGATGGAACGTAATTTGGAAGTTATGGAAAATTCCATTAAAGAAGGCATTACTGGTGTTAAATCAGTAACTGGACTAACTGGTGGCGATGCTAAAAAGATGAACGCCTATATTGAAAAAGGAGACTTTTTGAGTGGTGAACCGATTCTGGAAGCTGTTCGAAATGCAGTAGCTGTCAATGAGGTTAATGCCAAAATGGGCTTGATCTGTGCGACACCCACTGCTGGTAGTGCTGGCGTTTTAGCCGGTGTTCTAGTAGCGACTAGAGATCGACTTCATTTAACTCGTGACCAACAAGTTGACTTCCTATTTACTGCTGGAGCTTTTGGCTTAGTGATTGCAAATAATTCATCAATTGCTGGTGCCGAAGGTGGTTGTCAAGCTGAAGTAGGGTCCGCTGCCGCAATGGCTTCAGCAGCTCTAGTCTGTGCTAAAGGTGGGACAGCCCAAATGGCAGCCGAAGCTATTTCCATTACTTTACAAAATATGATGGGCTTGGTTTGTGACCCTGTGGCCGGATTAGTAGAAGTACCCTGCGTTAAACGTAATGCCTTAGGAGCATCTCAAGCAATGATTTCAGCTGATATGGCTTTAGCAGGAATCACAAGTGTTATTCCAACTGATGAAGTAGTTGAAGCTATGCATCAAGTTGGACAAAGGATGCCTTCAATTTTTAAAGAAACCGCTGAAGGTGGTCTAGCAACAACACCAACAGCTTTGAAGTTGAAAAAAGAAATTTTTGGTGAATAAAAAAACGTAATTTATTAAGAGTGTACAAAAATCTACTATATTTTAGGAGTTTACTTGTGGATAGAAATACATATAATAAATTATTTAATCTAGATAAAGTGTTAAATAAGCCTAAAGTGAGATTAGCAAGCGTTAATGAGCAAAAACGCTATCTTGCTCATGGCTTATTTGATATAAGAAAAAAATTTACTATTGTTATGAACTGTAAAGGACATAAGAAAAGAAAATTATCCTTAATGATAAATTCTAGCGATGGGAATATGATGAGATTTGATATTATAGGTAAACCTCACCATGGATACCCAACGCCTCACCTACATATATTTAATGCTGAAAATATTTTTGAGTGCGAGTTTGTTAAAGGAACCGAACTTTCATTTCCGCTCAATGAGATTATAAATAATTCCTTGGACTTTCAGAAGGACTTAGAAGTGTTTTTCATTTATAATAAAATCAAATTAGACAATGTTGTTTTTGTAAAGGAGGGGAAATAATAATGGATTCTTCACTAGTAGACGACTATTTGAATTGGTTAAAGGGACAATATTCTATTGAACAGTTAAATGGTAGTCAGGAAATAGTTACGCCGTTTACCAATTCGATAGGAGATAATATAACCATTTATGTTTCTTCAAACTCCGATGGAAAAATAACTTTGACGGATGATTTTGATACGATTGGCGATTTGGAAATGATGGGAATAAATTTTGATACGATTGTTAGAAAGAAGTATTTAAATAGCATATTAAATACTTATAGTGTGCAATGTGTTAATAAAGAACTTTTTGTTATAGGGGATAAAATAGAATTTCCTGAAATGAAACAACGTTTAATTCAAGCAATAATTCGGATTGATGATTTGTTGATGACCCGTAAAGAGAGTTATACAAATTTTTTTAAATCAGATGTCTATCAATTCTTTGAAAAAAATGATTTTGGTGGATTGAAAACCTATAGGCCTTATGGTGAAAGTGGAAATAACTACGTAGTGGATTATACTATTCCACTAAAAGGTAATCGTCCGTTTAGATTTATCAATTTTACTAATACTTCCTCATTTTCTACAATAGCCATGGCCGGTGCCATGTATGGAGATATTGCCACTGGCTCGGAGTATAATTTAAACAATTCAGAATTTGTTATTATATACAATTCTCAAGTATCACGTCCTAGTCATAAAAGCATTAATATAGCTCAACGATATGATTTAAAATTAATTTCGTGGGAAGATAAGTCCCAAATAATGGCGCTTAAATAGATTTTTAAAGTTGAAAGAGCAAATCTTTCAGCTTTTTTAGTTATTCAGAAGTAAACTATTATATAAGAAAATTTTTTAATGGAAGGAAATTTATTAATGAAAAGACATACACATGCGGCTTGTACTTCAATTATGGTCGGCAAAAAAGCCTCGATTGATGGTTCTAATTATATAGCTCGTAATGAAGATAATTTTGTAGCTAATTGGCCTAAGAAATTTTATGTACAAAAGGCGGTTCAGAATCGCCATGAGACTTACGTTTCACCCTACAATAAGTTGACAGTTGAATTGCCAGAAACTGGATATCGTTATACGACTTCTCCAGATGCAAATCAGGATGAGGGCTATTACGAAGAAGATGGTATCAACGAAAAGAATGTGGGAATGAGCGCAACTGAAAGTGTCACTGCCAACGAAAAAGTTTTGGCCTATGATCCTTTGATTGAAAATGGAGTAGCTGAGGATTCCATGACTACTTTAGTTTTGCCTTACATTGATTCTGCACGTGAAGGTGTTCAATATTTGGGCAATTTGATTGCAAAGTATGGCTCTACCGAGAGTAATGGTGTTGAATTCTTTGATAAAGATGATATTTGGTATATGGAAATTGCTACAGGTCATCATTGGGTTGCTATTCGTATTCCTGATGATTCTTATGCCGTAGCCGCTAATCAAATTGGAATTGAAAAAATTGATTTTTCCGATCCAGAGAATTATATGTGGTCTGAAGGTATTCAAGAGTTTGTCGAAAAGAATAATTTGAATCCTGATTTTGACAGTTGGAATTTCAGACATATTTTTGGAACTGATACTAAAAAGGATCGTCATTACAACACACCGCGTGTTTGGTATGGTCAAAAGATGTTGAATCCATCTATCGAACAAAATCCAGAATCATCTGATTTACCATTCTTGAGAAAACCAGAGAAAAAAATTGCTGTTGAAGATATTCAAGCTATCTTGGCATCACATTATAATGAAACAAAATTTGATCCTTTGGGCAGTGGTAGTGAAGAGGACAAGAAACGTTATCGTGCCATTTGTTTATCAAGAACTATGAATTCACATGTTTTACAAATGCGTGATACCGATAATGGTAATCAGGCAATTGAATGGAAGGGTTTAGGGATGCCTTGCTTCAGTGCTTATGTACCATTCTTTACTAATGCCAATGCAATCGATGAATCATACAGTTTTGTACCAGAAAAAATGAACTTGGATAGTGCTTATTGGTTGTACACAGCCTTGGAGTTTGTTGTGGAAAGTCACTATCAAGAATTTGTTGAACCAAATTTGGATTATCAAAAAGAATTAGCTCAATGGGCGCGTCAAAAGATAGCAGAAGTAGATAAGGAATCTCAGAAACTTTCAGGAACAGCTTTAAACGACTATCTGACCGACCAGAATAAAGTCATTGCTAAACACTTTAATGAGGTTACTAGAGCCCATTTGGCCGATTTAGTTACACGAGGGACAGAGTTAAGTAAGTTAACATTTAAGATGGATCCAAATCTTTAGAGAGCGGAACCGGAATGGGTTACCCTTGTGTAGCTCGTTTCTACAATAGAAATTGGCAATAACAACAAAACAGTCCAGTGCGATAAACCATATTAATGGTCAGCGTACTGGGCTGTTTTTGAATGAAAATCTTATTTGACTTGATAACGTAAAATAGTTTTTCGTTTGTCAGGTGCTACACGTCGAGCATCTGACAAATAGATTTCACGGTGAATTTTAGATGCACGTTGCTTATTTTGTTCAGAAACGAACTGATCAATTTTTTCAAAACTAGCAGGTTCATCATCATAGCTACCTACATGTAAAATTTGAGCTATTTCTAATGCAGGATAGGTTTTGATTTCCAATTTATCTATCTCTGAAGGATTCTTCTTTTCTTTAACGTTTTGTAAAGCAACAGAAATCACGTCGTCCGGTACAAAATTGGGAATACGAATCATAATGTCATAACTGAATTCATTTTTGTCTAAGTGGTCTAATTGCTGTCCTTTAGCGGTTAAGGACCAAACACCTTCCAGTGGGAAAACTACGTAATCATCAAACTCTAAATTTTTATCGACAGCATATTTTCTATAGGCGGATTTGATTCCATAAGCTACGGGATATAATGTCTGAATTTTCTTACTGAATTCAGAGCCGTTGGGATCACCTATACCGTGAAGAGAAGTGAACTTCTGACTTTGAATTGATAAAATTTGAGGATTTCTTTTGGTTGAATATAATTCTTTTTCTTGTTTGCGCCACTCGTATTTCATGACAGGATAGCCTCCGGAGTACTGTTTAAACTGTATTTTATACTTTTATCCTTGAGTAGCCAATGGTGCTTTTGAGGTTTCTGTTTGTTGCTGTAGGGCAATCAAAGCAGAACCGCTACTGATAGTTTCGTCTGGTTCGGATTCGATACGGAAGTAGTCTTTACTATTGGTAATAATGACCATGACAGTATCATCAAGACCGTTATCTTGAATAACCTTAGGATCGAAGGTACCTAGTAGATCACCTTTAGCGACTTCTTGATTCATTTTAACGGCAGTAGTGAAACCTTTACCGTTTAAGGAGACTGTATCAATACCAATGTGAACTAATATTTCAATACCATTGTCGGTTGTTAATCCATAAGCGTGACCAGTATCGGCTACAACATTTAATTTACCTGATTGAGGAGCGTAAATATTAACTTTTCCAGTTGTACTTGGTTTGATGGCAATTCCTTCACCCATCATTTTGGATGAGAAAACAGGATCATTAACAGTCTTTAAATCAGCAGTTTGACCATCAATAGGTGCATAAACGGTATTGTCTTGAATAGGATCTTTGTCTTTAGTATCGGCTACTAAGATTTCTTTTGGAATGGCAAACATGTTGGTAGCAACGAAGGCCACTACAACAGTCAATAGAGAAACGATTGTATAAATAATTAAGTCACGAGCATTGTAAATGTACATTAGATAAGAAGGTACAACAGCTAATCCATAAGAGTTGGCAGCTACTTTGAATATACTAAGAATGGCCGCACCAAAACCACTAGTAAGGACCGTGACAATCAATGGTCTGAAGTTGTATCTAATAAGAATACCAAAAAGCGTTGGTTCAGAAACACCGAATAGTTGTGATGAGAAAGCTCCAACAAAGGTTGCCTTAGCTTTTTTAGATTTGGTTCTCATAATCATAGCCAAAGCGACACCCACGTTGGCAAAACCGTACATAGCTTCCAAAACGATTAGTGGATTCAAATGAGTGGCGGCTAGAAGTGATGTTTCGATAGCAATCATCATTTGATGAATACCAACTAAAACCATTAGTGGATAAGCGGCACCAATTAAGAAACCACCAATACCGAATGGTAAATTGATGACACCTTCGACACCGGCAACCATAAGATTTTCAATCCAATGAACAATAGGTCCAACGCCAAGAATCATGATACCGAAAGTTAAAAGCATGGTTAAGAAGGGCGTGATAATCTGATCTAATACATTAGGAACATGTTTGTGGAAATAATTTTCCATTTTAGCACCAATGAAACCAGCAACTAAAGCCGTTAGAACAGATCCTTGACTACCGATAACGGGAATATGACCAAAAAGCATGATAGCTTTAGCAGAACCACCAGCAACATCATAGGCATTAGGTAGACTAGGTGAAACAAGCATTAATCCAATAACGATACCAATGATGGGGGTTCCCTTGAAATATCTAAAAGTGGACCAAACAATTAAAGCTGGTAAAAATGAGAAAACAGTTCCGGTTAAAACTGATATTACAGTGTTGACATTAGTGGGAATATCAGACGGAACAGCACCGAATAATTTTAGAACTTGTGCATTAGTGAAGGCACTTTGAAGACCTAAGAAAAGACCAGTTGCGGCAATAACTGGAATGATAGGGATGAAGATACCAGATAACATTGCCATGAATCTTTGCAATTTAGTTTTATTGGAATTATCGTCATTTTCCGTAGTATTGACGTCATCTTTTCCATAAATAGCATTAACAGTACCTAATTTATCAATTGCAGCATAAACATCGTTAACTAGACCAGTACCGATAATAACTTGATATTGACCTGAGCCAAAGAAGACACCTTTGACGAGATCGAGA
Organism: Companilactobacillus kimchii DSM 13961 = JCM 10707; assembly: GCF_001435445.1. GTDB lineage: Bacteria > Bacillota > Bacilli > Lactobacillales > Lactobacillaceae > Companilactobacillus > Companilactobacillus kimchii. The sequence goes on from NZ_AZDH01000018.1 coordinate 75,611, forward strand.
TTTTCAATTTTTTTATCATCAATTTGTTTACGATTTTTAACCACAAAGCGTAATCTTGTTTGGCAATGTGTCACGGACTCAATGTTGTCAACGCCGACGAGATTAACAATTTGTTGTGCTAGTTTACTATAATCTTTAGCCATGGTTTTTCACCTCAATGAGAATTGCTTGATAAGGAAGCAATTCCTCTGATTTTGAATCTGAATAATTGTTTAAGAGAACTTTACCTTGGGGAAGCTGAATTTGCGTAACTTGAGAACTAAGATTGACGAATACTTGTGCATGTTGACCACGTTGATAGGCAATAACAGTTGAAGTGGAGTTCTTGATTGGAAGGAAGTCACCATTCAATAGGTCATCTTTAAGTGATGAGGTCTGTCTGATTTTGATCATTTCACGATAAAAATTTAAAATTGAATCTTCATCTTTATCTTCAGTTTGCCAATTTATTTGTGGATCATGTTTGCTTAAACCAATCCAAGTTTTGTGACTGGTATTGAAGCCATCATTGATTTCATTACTCCAAGGATATGGCAGACGGGCATTGTCACGAGAACGATCATTGACAAATTTGAGTGCTTCCTTGGTACTGAAGCCTTCCTCAATGGCCCGATAATAGTTATCAGGACTAGAGATGTCGTTGAATTGTTCAATGGAAGTTCTTCGTGCATTTTGAACGCCTAATTCTTGTCCTTGGTAGATGAAAGGACAACCTCTGAGAAAGAAGAAAAGCATTGCTAGAGCTTTGGCACCAATCTTATTACGATAGTTGGGATCCTTAATATATTTACTGATACTACGCGGTTGGTCATGGTTCTCTAAGAAATTAGCACCCCAGCCGTACTTTTGAATGGCTAACTGACTCTTAATAATTGCGTTATTTAATTCCTGAGTAGTCCAGTTAGTTTGGTGATACCACTCTGAGCCGGAACGGACATCAATGTCAGCATAATGAAAATCAAAGATCATTGAAAAATAACCTTTTTTACCAATAAACTTATCTAATTGATTATATTGAACACCACTAGCTTCACCAATTGTTACGGCATTAGCTGGCTTAAAGGTATGTTGATTCAACTCATTTAGAAAAACATCAATACCGGGACGGTTTTCGGCCTTACGCTTAACTTTACCTAGTCCATCATTACCATCGGGTGTAATTGAAGCAAAATCTTGATCCTTTTTGATGAAGGTGATGGCATCAATTCTAAAACCGGCGATGCCTTTTTTTAGCCACCAATTGATCATGTCGTAAAGCGCAAAACGTAATTCTTTATTTTCCCAGTTTAAGTCAGGCTGTTGTTTTGAAAAAACGTGATGGTAGTAAAGATTAGTTTCACCAGGAACCAATGTCCAAGAGGAACCTTTTCCAAAATTGGAACGCCAGTTATTAGGTGGTAAATTATTTTTACTTTCTTTGAAAATATAAAACTTACGGTAGGGACTATCAGGATTCTTAATGGCATTCTGAAACCAATAATGTTGGTCAGAAGTATGGTTGAGCACTAAATCCATAATGATTTTGATGTTCAAATCTTTAGCTTTTTGAATTAGTTCATCTAAATCCTTCATAGTTCCAAACATTGGATTGACGGCTCTGTAATCTGAAATATCATAACCATTATCGACCATCGGTGACTGATAAACAGGCGATAACCAAATGGTTGTTATTCCCAGAGAGTGAATTTTGGGTAATTCTTGAATGATACCACGAATATCCCCGATGCCATCGTTATTTGAATCTTTGAATGAGGCAGGATAAATTTGGTAAAAAATTTCTTTCTTCCACCAATTATCATTTGTTGATAACATAAATAATTTCTCCATTTTTTAGTGGAATCGATTCCACATTAGTTATAAAAAAATGCCTAGGCACTTTTCCGAATTATCAATTTCAATTTTAAATCTTCATTAGTAATATTTTCAGGAACATCTTGACCAGTTAAACTTCTCAAGAGAATATTAACGGCTTTATTAGCCATGGCGCTGATTGGCTGTCTAATAGTTGTTAGGGGAACGGCCGCGAAACGAGCAAACGGTTGATCATCATAACCCATAACTGCAATATCTTTTGGGACCGAGATATTATTTTTTTGTAGTTCATCAATTAAACCGATTGCAACTTCATCTGAATTAGTAAAGATGGCATCTGGTAAAGTATTTTTAGAATTCTTAATGAGATTACGTGCGATTTCTTGTCCATCGGCAGCAGTATGCTTTTGAGAAAAAATCCAATCGGGATTGATAGAGAGTTGATGTTGCTTAGCAAAGTCTTGAAAAGCTTTAGTTCGAGAATATCCATGGCTCTTAACGTCATAGTTACCACCAGTGATGTAAACAAAATGGTGATTTCCTTGATTGAAGAGGTAGTTCAGAGCATCAAATGTTGCCTGATAATGGTTAAGGGTAACAGATTGAATATCCTGGTATTTATTTTCTTCATTTAATAAAATCACTTTCTGTGGATAGGCCTGTGCAAAAGAACGAACCAGCTCATGATTTTCCACAGAGGCAAGGATGACACCATCAACTTGATGGTTTTTTAATTGATCCAAAAAACGTTGTTCGGCAGCTGAATCGTCATGTGTTTGTGAGACCAAAACTTGATAACCGTACAGATTGAGTTTTCTTTCAATCGCATCAAATAGTTCAGCAAAGAAAGGATTAGCCAATCTTGAAACAAGTACACCAATATTTTTGGTTGATTGAGAACGTAATTGAGTAGCGATAGCACTGGGCGTGTAATCTAGTTCGTCAATTGCGGCCTGAATTTTTTTACGTTTATCTTCAGAAACATAAGGGTGATCGTTGAGGTAACGAGAAACTGTTCCTACACCGACACCAGCTTTTTTTGCGATTTCTTTAATAGTTGCCATTTATATCTATCCTTCGTTTAATGGAATCGATTCCATGTATTAATTTAACAGAAAAAATTAAAATGTCAAGCGCTTTCAATTATGAGAATAATCATGAAATTTTTGTATAACTTATTAATATAACACAATTAAAACGCTTTCTCACTATTTTTTTGCTACATCATGAGCTTTTTTTACCCAAAGTGACAATTTCAGGCCTATAATAGAAGTTGGGATGTTTTCGTTTGAGAATCAAGATCAATGAAAGGTAGCGAAGGTATGCAGGTATATAAAAATTCCGCAGAACTAATAGACCAAATTAAAGAGAGTTATCATAAGTTCATTGATGAATATGAGGGTATAACAGATGATGTTGCCGATGAAAGAATTGAGCAAGTGGACAAGACTCCACGTGAAATGCTCTCATATCAAGTCGGATGGATTAATATGATTTTGTCATGGGAAAAAACTGAAGCTGGTGGGGAAAAGATCACTACTCCAACTCCTGGATACAAGTGGGATCAAATGCGTGAGCTTTACCATGATTTTAATATCAAGTATGGTTCAGATGGCATAGCTAATGAGAAAGAAGAATTAAGCAGCACTGTAGATGAACTTATTTCATGGGTCGATAAGATGTCACATGATGAATTGTTCAAACCAGGCGAACGCAAGTGGGCTACGACTAAAGCAATGTGGCCTGTTGCTAAGTGGATCAGAATCAATGCTGTTTCGCCATTCAATAATTACAGTCGCCAAGTTAGAAAATGGAAGAACTTTAATTTAAGAGATAAGAGTACTGTTAATTCATAATTAGAAAAAGTCCATATTGACTAGTTTTTGTATAGTTGATATGGACTTTTTTTGCTAAGTATTTCGTTCTCAATAGCAAGTAAAGATAATAAAAAAGCCATCCACTTGAATGACTTTTACAATCCGAAATCTATTAGGAAATAACCAATTGTTCCAATAATTATTAACATAGCAAAGTTGATAATTGTGAAATACATTAAGTACTTTCCTGGATTTTTCTTAAAGAAAAATCGATATTGTTTGAAAGCCAACAAGTTAGCCAATGAACCGACGACAGTACCAAGGCCACCAATATTCGTACCCAAGAAGATAGCATGGACGAATTTGGAGAACTTGGAAACTAAGATTGTGGTTGGCACGTTACTAATGAATTGACTAGTAATGATTGAAGTTAAATATGTGCTTGTTCTTGTTTGCAAAAATTGATGCAAATTATTAACAATTGCTGGCTCACGGTTGATATTACCAACGGCAATAAAGAAACACATGAAGATCAAGACAATCGAGTAATCAACCGATTCAAGAATATGAGGGTTGATAAAGATGACTAACAATATTGCGGCAATCAAAGAACCCCACATAGGAATTACTGAAAAAATTCCCAAAAAAATAATCACTGTGACAGCGACCGTCAAAGTTAAACTTGGAATGTTTAATTCAACAGCAGGCAACTCGGTTAATTCGATTGGATCTTTGGCAAAGAAACGAGTTGAAAGAAAAATTGCTAGGAAAGTGACAATCGTTATCGGTGTGGACATGATAAAGAATTGTTTAATTCCTAGGTTAAAATGTGTCAGCAGGAATAAATTATGAGTGTTACCAAATGGTGTAAACATACTACCAAGATTAGCGGCCATAGTAATAATTATAACCGGGAAAATTGGATTTACTTTGATATGCTTAGATAGTTGGTAAAATAAAGGAACTAAGGTTAAAATTGTAACATCATTAGTTAAGAACATAGCTCCAAAGAATGCTAAAGAGGCTAACATGAATATCATCTGACGTGTAGTTTTCGCTTTATGCGTCATATACGCGGCATAATATTTTAGAAAGTCCAAATAGTCATAAATTTGGATTATAATCATCATAGATAATAGTGAAGCAAGTGTCTTCCAATTAATATCCATCAATTGTGGTGGACTAATAAAGATCGATGTTAGAATTGCTGCTGCCCCAGCTATCCATAGCACCTTATCTGAAAATACACGTTTTAATACAGCCATTTATGTTTTCCCCTACAAAAAAGAAGTACCCTATCTAGTATAAAGATAAAAGTAGAGTTAAAAAAGATAATTATGTAAAATTCGGCGAAATATTTTTGAAAAGTTAAATAATATAAAAATTATTCACATGAAAAGCATAATATATCATAACCTAAGTATACTAAATATCAATTATAAGGAGTGTTAATATATGCAAATAATTTTATCAATCTTACTATTCATTGTGGGGATTGCTGTTATGGCAGTTTCTTTCAAGGCAAAAAAAGAAGTAGTTTATTATGCACTCCTTGCTGTTGGCCTGATTTTGTTCTTCGCCGGCATTCATGTTATCTTTCCAAAATAAATAATGCCAAGTGGACATGAGACTGATATAATCTAGTCGTATCAAATAGGGGAGGCAATTTCCATGATACTAAAAAAGACAGCACTTCTGGTTTTAGTTTCAATTATGCTTAGTGTGATTGAAATGACCGTTGATCCAGCATTTATTTTGGGTAGAGTATCCTTAGTATTTTCGGGATCGTTGATGTTTTTACTATCATTGCTATTTGTTAGACGTTTGTGGAAGTATACAAACTAAATGAGGTCAAAAAAGGAATCATTTCCAAATGGATGGAAATGATTCCTTTTTTGTTTCATAAATGTTTCACAGGGAACACTAATAATCCCCGTCAGCAATTTTTTCTAAAGTAGTCTTAGATGGGATGAAGAATAAATTACCAGTGATCGGAGTACTGAAATCTAATAAACGGTCACTCTTAGTAAACATATTAGTTAACATACGATTAGTAATTGCAAAATCTTTGGAATAGCCAATGAAGTAGGTACCAGTTACATCTTTAGCTGGATCTGAGAATGGTACATTCATTCTGACAATCTTATGTTCGACGCCACCTTCTTCATCTTTAGAAACGACGTTGTGAGCATTAGGTAACTTTTCTTCATCAGTTAGTTCACGATCAGAGAATTTGTGACGACCAATAGCCTTTTCTTGATCTTCAGTCTTTAACTTTTTCCAAGCATCCATATTGTGGATATATTTTTGAGCAAAAGCGTATGAACCGTTAACAAATTCAGAATCTTGTTCTTCATCAATTAAAGTGTAATCCATTGATTCGATACCAGCAGGGTTTTCGGTTCCATCAATAAAACCAACAATCGAACGACCTTCCATATATCTAAAACCATGAGTTTCATCTTCGACAGTTGTAATAGGACGTAAGATTTCCATGAATTGGTCCATTAATTCATAACATACGGCCATTTTTTTAGAGCGGATATGAATGAATAAATCACCAGGTGTTGAAACAGCTGTATATTTAGGTCCTTTGATTTCTTTAAAGTTTTCTAATTCTTTTGGCTTTGGAGCATTTGGGAAAAGATAATCCCATGCATCTGATCCAAATCCCCAAGCAATATGTGCTTGAGCTTCGGGGTCACGAATTCGCATACTGTTGATAATTGAATTAGACATATCGGAGAATTCAGCAATAGCATCACGGCTAGCCTCTAAATCGTCACGCTTCAACATCAATGTTGTAAAAATAACACTTTCCCCGGCGTCTTTGTACACGTCTTGGGCTTTTTTAATATCTACAGTCATGAATCTACCTCCAGAAAATCTGTTTATACAGTCAGCTTATCATATTATTCAAAAAGTGGTTATTATTAAAATTCATAAAATAAAATTCTTGATAATGTTAAAAATTAAGATAATAATAATTTTAATAAGGTCTTTGAAAGGAAGAACAATATATGTGTACTAGTCTCAGTCTTGAAGCTTTAGATGGCTCAAAATTTTTAGCCAGAACAATGGATTTTGCCTTTGAATTAAATGGTCGTCCAACATTTTTACCGGAAAATTATCAATGGGTTTCTTCATATGATAAGAAGGAATATAACAGTAAATACGCTGTCATGGGAACAGGTGCTAAGTATGGCGCTAATTACATGGTGGCTGATGGTTTCAATGAATACGGTTTGTCAGCCGCTGAATTGTATTTTGCCAATGCTGCTAAATATGACAAAGAACCTGTTGAAGGTGAAATGAATCTGGTTGCTGAAGAATTTATCCTCTGGGCTTTGGGTAATAATAAATCAATTGAAGATTTGAAAGAGAATCTCAAACAAGTTCATTTAATCGAATCAGATCGTGGTGTTATGAAACAGAATCAACCATTGCACTGGATTTTTAGTGACGCCACAGGTGCTACTTACATCCTTGAACCAGAAGGGAATGGTCTAATTCTTCAAGAAGATAAAGTTGGAGTTATGACTAATACACCAGACTACAATTGGCATAAGACTAACTTGGCTAATTATTTAGGCGCTCAAACAACTAACTTTTCTGCTAAGACATTTGGTGACCAAGAAGTTATTCCATTAGGTCAAAATGGTACTTTCAGATTGCCTGGTGGCTATACTGCTGTTGATAGATTTGTTAGAACAGCTTTCATGCGTCAAAATACGGAAACACCTAAGGACAGTCATCAAGCTGTTAATACCATCTTGCATATGCTTGATAGTGTAACAATTCCTCGTGGCGTTAATATCAAGGCCAATGGTGAATCAAGTTATACTCAATATCAAACAGCATTAGACTTAACTAACAAGATCATGTACTTTGTTCCCTATGGTAATCGAAAGGTTTATGCTACTAAGATGACTGATGACTTGATTAAAAATCAAAAAGAACCAAAAGAATTTCCAGTTAACTTAGATCAAGAATTTGAAGTATTGAATTAGTAGATAGATTATAAAGTTGAGAATATACTCCTAACTAAAAGAGTGTTCATATCAATCGATATTATATTGATTGATATGAACACTCTTTTTATTAATATTAACAATCATATTCTAGCAATATCGGAAAGTAAGAAAGAAAATAAGAGACCAATATTTTTCTGGTATGTAAATGAAACTGATTATAAGGTATACTGAACCCGAAAGATAGTTACCATGTATAAAATTGGGCCGCTCCAATTTATGAAACGAGGAAAATTATGGCAGATTTAGTTTATCAAAAAATTATTACATCTTTAAAGAAGTCAATTGATGACGGTGAATACTCCGATATGCGCCTACCAGATGAACGTTCTCTTGCAGAAAGCTATAGCGTCAGTCGAAGTTCTATCAAACGTGCTTTAGGATTAATGGCTGATCAAGGAATTATTTTTAAAAAGCGTGGCTCTGGTACTTTTGTTAATCCCTTATATTTGAAACAAGGTTCGTCGTTCAGCTATAGTGGTAAGAATTTGGGTATCACTGATAGTTTCAATGCAAACGGACAAAAGCCAGGGGTAAAGGTACTAAAATTCGATGTTGTTCATCCTGATAAGGACTTACAAGACAATTTGTTTTTAAAGCCAAGTGAATTTGTTTATTCATTCGAACGTTTACGTTTCCTAGACGATGTTCCATTCATGATCGAAACGGGTTATATCCCTATTAAATTAGCTCCTGAATTATCTGAGCAAATTGCTTCCGAATCTATCTTTAATTATGTAGAGTCTGAGTTGGGAAAAGAAGTTAATAAAACTTACTTAACAATTTCGGCGCAACCATCTGATGAAGAAGGGAAGGAATTGTTGAATTTATCCGCTAATGAACCCGTGGGGCTCATGGAAGGTATTTTCTTCCTAGATGATGGAACTCCATTCGAATTCTCAACAATGAAGCTTCATTATAAATATTTTAAGTATGATTCATTTGTTGATCTAGGTAATAAGTAAGCATTTTCAATAATTGGGTCGAACCAATTATAAAAGTGGTTGACTTTTGTTCAAAAACTAGTTATGATTACATTGTAAAAACTTAAGGAGTGTGCTGGTAATGACTGATTACTCATCAAAAGAATATTTAAGTTTAGTTGATAAATATTGGCGTGCAGCCAACTATGTTTCTGTTGGACAATTATATTTAAAAGATAATCCTTTATTAAGACGTGAATTAAAAGCTAGTGATGTTAAGGTTCATCCAATTGGACATTGGGGAACTATTGCTGGTCAAAACTTTATTTATGCTCATTTGAACCGTGCTATTAACAAGTACGGACTAAAAATGTTTTATATTGAAGGCCCAGGCCATGGTGGGCAAGTTATGGTTTCCAACTCATATTTGGATGGAAGCTATACTGAAACTTATCCTGAAATCACAGAAGATACTAAGGGTATGCAAAAGCTCTTCAAGCAATTCTCATTCCCAGGTGGTGTTGCATCTCATGCTGCTCCTGAGACACCAGGATCAATGCATGAAGGTGGAGAATTAGGTTATTCTCTATCACACGGTGTTGGTGCAATTCTTGATAACCCTGACGAAATCGCTGCAGTAGTTATTGGTGATGGTGAATCTGAAACTGGCCCATTGGCTGCTTCATGGTTCTCAAATGTCTTCATTAACCCTGTTGATGATGGTGCTGTTTTACCAATCTTGAATCTAAATGGTTTCAAGATTTCTAACCCAACAATCTTGTCACGTAAGAGTGATGAAGATCTAACTAAGTACTTTGAAGGTATGGGTTGGGATCCAATGTTCGTTGAAGGAACAGATCCTCAAAAGATGCATCCAGAGATGGCTAAGACTGTTGATGCTGCTATCGAAAAGATCAAGAGCATCCAAGAAGAAGCTAGAAAACATCCAGCTTCAGAAGCTAAGATGCCTAAGTGGCCTGTTATCATCTTCCGTGCACCTAAGGGCTGGACTGGTCCAAAGACATGGGATGGCGAACCTATTGAAGGTTCATTCAGAGCTCACCAAATTCCAATTCCTGTTGACCAAAATGATATGCAACATGCAGACAAATTGGTTGAATGGTTGGAATCATACAAACCAGATGAACTATTTGATGAAAATGGTACTTTGAAGTCAGACATCGCCGCTATTACTCCTAAGGGTCAAAGCAGAATGGCTATGAACCCAATCGTTAATGGTGGGGTTGATCCAAAACCTCTTAAACTACCAGACTACAAGAATTACGCTTTGAACTTTGACAAGCGTGGTGCAACAAATGCTCAAGATATGATTGAATTAGGTAAATACTTGAATGGCGTTATCAAGAATAACCCTGATAACTTCAGACTATTTGGACCTGATGAAACAATGTCTAACCGTTTGTATGGTGCATTCGAAGCAAGTCCTCGTCAATGGATGGAACCTGTTCATGAACCTAACGATCAATACGAAGCACCAGCTGGTCGTATTATTGATTCACAACTTTCAGAACATCAAGCTGAAGGATTTAATGAAGGTTATACTTTGACAGGTCGTCATGGTATGTTCGCAAGTTACGAAGCCTTCTTAAGAGTTGTCGACTCAATGTTGACACAACACTTCAAGTGGTTAAGAAAAGCTAACGAATTGAGTTGGAGAAATAAATATCCTTCACTAAACGTTATTGCTACATCAACTGCTTTCCAACAAGACCATAATGGTTACACTCACCAAGACCCAGGTATCATTACTCACTTGGCTGAAAAGAAACCAGAATACATCCGTGAATACTTCCCAGCTGACACAAACTCATTGCTTGCTGTTATGCCTAAGATTTTGGATGATCAAGAAAAGATCAACTTATTGGTAACTTCAAAACAACCAAGACCTCAATTCTACTCAATTGAGGAAGGTGAAGAGTTGGCTGATAAGGGACTGAAGGTTATTGACTGGGCATCAAATGACAACGGTGATCCTGATATCGTTATCGCTTCTGCTGGTACAGAACCTAACCTTGAATCATTAGCTGCTATCAGTATTCTAAGAAAAGAAAAACCAGAAATTAAGATCAGATATGTCAACGTTGTTGATCTATTGAAGTTGAGATCACCAAGAGTAGACCCTCGTGGTTTAACTGATGAACAATTCAATTCAATCTTCACAGTTGACAAGCCAGTCTTGTTTGCCTTCCATGGTTTCGAAGACATCATTAAAGATATCTTCTTTGACCGTGCAAATCATAATCTATACGTTCATGGCTACCGTGAAAATGGTGATATCACGACACCATTCGACATGCGTGTTGTTAATGAGATGGATAGATTCCACTTAGCTGAAGAAGCTGCTGTTGCTGTACAAGGCGACGGTGCTAGCGACTTTGCTGATGAAATGGAAGCTATTGTTGATAAACACAACAAGTACATCCGTGAATACGGTGATGATTTACCAGAAGTACAAAACTGGACTTGGGAATAAAATATTTAATTCTTGAGTATTAAGAAAAATAGAACTAGGTAATCGTATTTTGATTGCCTAGTTCTATTTTTTTTTGAAGAATTATGAATGAAATTAAAAAAGCTATAAGTTAATCATAATAAGTAAGTGTTCACTAATAATTAACAACTGTTTGTAAAGACCGTCACACCAACACTTATAGGATAAATAAATTTAAAAATAATTGAATAAGTTTAATTTTAATATTCGAAAGAAAATATCTTAGAAAACTTTGATTGTTTTCTGAAATCCTAGCTGGAGTAGAGGTCTAGCCTTAATTTTTTCTAAGATAATAATATGGTTTATTAGAAAGAAAAGCAGAACTTTGAAAACGGCTGTAAGTACTGATTTAATGGGTTGTAAATCACTTTTTACCATGATACTATCATCTATGGAAAAAAGAGAAAGAACACTTAAGGGGTGGATATTATGACAACAAGAAACGTAAAATTCATGAAAGTTGCACTAATGGCGGTAGTGGCCATGTTATTAATGATTTTATTCGTTTTACAAAGCCGATACTCCATTCCAGTTGCTGGTTTAGCACTAATTGCTTTAGCAGTATACTCAGAAGATAGAATTTCAAAACATCACACATTCAAATATACTATTTAATCAAATAGTACTAGTAAGTTAAGGAAGTCCAATGGGCTTCCTTTTTTGTTGTCTTGAAAAAACTCACTATTGTATAAATTATATGGTGCTATAATTACTTTAATTAAAAGAGGGGGCTGGAATGATTTGAATAGGGGACATAAATTAAGTATTTTGATTAGTTCACTGGGGTTGTTTATGGCTCTGGGATTATTTGCCAATGGTACTGAAGTTCAAGCACAGTCTGATCCGACTAATTTGGATGATACGAATGTGACACTCAGCAGTATCAAGTATGCTGGTACCGATGGAACAAGTCAGTGGTATATTTCCAATGATGATGTTTTACATATCAAATCAGGAACCCTCGCTAGTGGTTCTTTGGGGAAAAGTTTGACAGTTGATGAAACTAAATATTCTAAAGTTAAATTTGCTGATGAAAAGCAGGATATAAAGAGAATCGTTTTTGATGGAAATGTTTATTTGCCACAAGATTCGTCTTGGCTTTTTACGGGTTTAGGAAATAATCTAGATGGAACTTCTGGTTTAATTGAAATTAAGAATGCTGATAGATTAAATACTAGCAATGTAAAAGATATGAGTCATATGTTTGATGGTTTGAGCAGTCTGAAATCAGTTGATGTTTCAACTTGGGATGTTTCTGGAGTTATGGATATGAGTTATATGTTCAATAACACAGGTTTATCAATAATTAACGTTACAAATTGGGATACCGGTAATGTCTTGGATATGAAAAATATGTTCAGTTCTAATCCTGAATTAGAATCTTTGAATGTTTCTAACTGGAATGTTATTAATGTAAAAAATATGTCAGCTATGTTTATGCGAACTGATCAATTAAAAATTTTGAATATTTCTAATTGGAATATCGTTAATGTCGAAAAAATGAATCATATGTTCAGTGGTGCCAAGGATTTAAAAGAATTAGATTTTAGTCATTGGGATAATAAGCGAGTTAAGACAACAGGCCTTTTATCAGGAACTAATTTGAAACGAATGGTTCTGTCACCTAATTTTTCACTTAAACATTCATATTTGGGGCAAGATCAAAATGGTAACGATACCTTACAGACATGGTTGATTACCGATAAAAACGGCAATAAGCACGTTGTTAAGAGTAGGCAATTAATTAAAGCGAGGTACGTAGGAATTGCTAGCAGTGCTAAAAATTTAGCTGTATTCGATGTTAATATTCCTAATAATCTCAATCAGCATTTGGTTAATAAGAATGTTAAAGGAACACTCAAAAACGGAACTGCGACCCTAACAATTAAAATTCCGCAAAAAAATGGTTATAAGGTTGATAAAAATTTAATTACATTCACGGTCAATGTGGCTAAATTACAGGCTACTAGGGGACGTTACATCGTTTCTTCACCGGAGAGAGTAACTTATAAGAAAAATGATTCAAAGGGCCAGGTAAGCTCTGTAAGCCATCTAGTGACGACATTGCCTGATAAAAAAATTGGAATTTATAATGATGATGTTGAGAAGACGACTGATAAATTAGCTCCACAAACGAATTGGTTGAGTGATAAAAGCATGAAAGATGGTTCCACATATTATCGCGTGGCAACTAATAAATGGGTTAAAGACGATGAAGTTTATGTTTATCAACCGCAGACATTTATTGTGCAAACAGGTAACCAAAATAATGAACTAGTCGATGCACAAGGACAGACCGTACCTCAAAGAAATCTTTCCGCTCAAACAAATTGGCAAGTGGATCGTTTAGCGTATTTAGATGGAAAAACTTATTATCGAGTAGCAACAAATGAATTTGTCCCTACAACAGATGTTACGATTGTAAAATAAATTAGTGTTAAACTGACGTCGTCCGCAAAATCTTCTGTAGACCACTGGAACGTGTTTTATTCTTTATCTCAATCAGCTCAAAAAACAAAAATAGCATCTATTCTAGAACAGCAATCTTTACTTTTTAGTAGGGATTGAAATTCAGAATAGATGCTATTATTTTGAAATAAAAATTTAGATAGAATTGGTATTTAGGCCGGAGCAACAAGAAAATTGGCTCAGCCATGAAATTTATCTTAGCAATTTATTGCTTAGATAAAGGCCGAACTTGAAGATCCATGAATTTGCACAAAGTGCAAATTTATTAGCTTCCAGTTGGCCCATGGCGTTCCAGCCAAATTTTCTTGTTGTGGAGACCGGCATACTTAATCTGCATAGGGAAGTGGATCCGCGGATACATCCTCTTTGTTTAGTAAGATGATATTTTCACCTTTTTGTTTGCGACGTTCAATATCCTTTTCACCCCAAACACAAAGATCTTCGAGAATTTTGTTAAGAGACTCACCGTAATCAGTTAAAGAATACTCGACTTTCGGTGGAATTTGACTGTAAACTTTACGATTGATAATACCGTCATCTTCTAATTCTCTTAATTGTTGAGTTAACATTTTTTGAGTGATATTGGGGATGGCTCGACGCAATTCTCCAGTTCGCATGATGCCATGCTTAAGATGGCAAAGAATAATTGGTTTCCATTTGCCACCGATAATTCTCATTGTATCTTCAACGCCAATGTTATAAATTGCTTGTTTCATAAAAGCCATCCTCCTTAGTATTTGTATATTAACATCACTATTTGGTCTTAGCAATTTTCTACTTCTGGTTCGACTTCAGGACTATTCTCCATTTTGATAAGAACGGCGATTAAAATAATTCCAATTACTAGCATCACAATGCCTAACCAAGGTGTATTGATAAGTTGATTGTGAGCTACGGCTTGTCCACCAATTGTTGAACCTAAAGTGATTCCTACGTTGAAGGCGGAAATATTTAGTGCAGAAGCCAATGGGACTTCATTAGGCGTATATTTCTCGGCTAGTTGAACAATGTATAACTGCAGGCCAGGAACGTTCATAAAGGCAAATAAGCCCAATAAGAGAATAGCTAGTAAACCTAAGAAGTGAAAGTTAATGACTAGGCGGGTAATCAATAGAGCAATTCCTAAACCAAGAAACATTTTTAAAAGAGCGGTTAGAGGTCGTTTGTTAGCCCATTTTCCACCGAGAGTGTTACCAATAGCAACAGCCACTCCGTAAAAAATTAGAATAATGACAATGGCACTTTCTGACCAGCCCATATTTTTATTCAAAATGGTTGTTAGGTAAGTGTAAACGGGGAATGTTGCTCCGTAGCCTAAAGCTGTAATAAGTAAAATCAAGAGTAATTGCGGTTGTTTAAGAATCTTCCAGATACCTTTAACACTAGTTGGTTTTGGTAGTGGTAGTTCTCTTGGTACTAGGATGATATTTGTAATCAAACCGATCAGTCCCAAAGCAACTAGGAAGAAAAAGGACATTCTCCAGTTAAAAGTTTGACCGATAAAAGTTCCTAATGGAACGCCGGTAATTGTAGCAACAGTTAGACCGGTGAACATGACGGCAATCGCTGAAGCACGTTTATTAGGTGCCACGACGTCGGCTGCAATCAGAGATGCAATCGTCATGAAGATTCCATGAGAAAGTGCTGCAATAACACGACCGGCTAAAAGAATAGCAAAACTAGGTGCGAGAGCGGCCAGAGTATTTCCGATGATGAAACTGATCATGATACCAATCAATAATTTTTTACGGTCCCAGCGATTAGTGATTAAAGCTAAGATGGGAGCGCCAAACATGATTCCGGTAGCATAGATAGAAACGGTTAGGCCTCCTTGTGCAAGTGAGATGCCAAATGTTTTAGTTAATAGTGGCATGATTCCTACACTGATAAATTCAGTAGATCCGATAGCAAAGGCACTGATAGCCAATGATAAAAGGATCCAAGTTGATGAAACTTTTTTATTCATAATTATTTCCCTCCTACAGCGAATAATGAGTATGTGAATCATTATATGTGGTTGGGAGAAATAAACAATTACGTACTTTAAAGTACAGTAGGTACTAAAAAGTACCTGTAAAAGTTAAATTAGATTATTTTAATAAAATTATTGACATATTAATTTTTGAATGTTTAACTAGAGACTGTAAATTGCAAACGAGGAGAACTTTATTATGAAAATTAGTAAACAGTTGTCACATTTGAATAATCAATTTGCCTTTAGCTTTTTCTTTAGATAGCGTTTGTATTCAGTCTCTGGATGCGAACGCGTACGTGTTCGTATCTATTGATTGGCTAAAGCTATTAAACATGTCTTTGAAGCCAGATAGATACGGGTTGAATCTATCTGGAGATAAATTGCGCCCGGGCAAACCAGTTAGATTCAATACGAATCTAGCTGGTTTTTTTATATTCTCAGGAGGGTTTTTCATGAAAAAATATTTAATCGGATTAATGACAATTATGGCGGCAGTTATTCTAGCAGGGTGTGCTAATAATTCAGCTGCAGACAAGAAAACAATCAATGTGGGAATTTTGCAAGTGGTACCTCACGGTTCATTGGATGAGGCACGTAAAGGTTTTAAAGAAGAATTAAATAAAAAAATTAAACAGCACGATAAATCAATAAAAATTAATTACAATTACCAAAATGCACAAGGGGATCAAGCCAATTTAAATTCAATGGCTCAACAATTAACACAAAAGAAGAACGATTTGATCTTAGGAATCGCAACTCCTTCAGCACAAGCACTGGCTAAGAAAACTAAATCAACACCAATCGTTGTTACAGCGGTAACTAATTTGAAGAGTGCTGGACTAGTGAAGGATGATCGTAAACCAGCAACCAATGTTACTGGTACCAAAGATTTGGGTCCCGTGGATAAACAAGTCAAACTGTTAACAACTTTGACTAAGAGTTCTAAACCTATTGGTGTCATGTACAATTCATCCGAAGAGAACTCAGTTTTGCAGGTCAAAATGGTCAGGGAATACGCTAAGAATCATCATCTTAAATTGAACGTGGTTAGTGTTACAAGTACTAATGATGTTGCCAGTGCATTATCGGGAATGGCTGATAAAGTTTCTGGAATTTACTTGCCAACTGACAACTTAATGGCTAGTTCTATGAAAACAATTGGTAAAAAAGCTCGCGAAGCCAAGTTACCAGTTGTTACAGGTTCAATTGAAATGGCTGAAGATGGTGGTGTTGCTACATATGGCATTAACTATCGTGATTTAGGTAAACAGACTGCTAAGATGGCTTATAGAATTTTGATTGAAAAGAAGAAACCTCAAGATATGCCAGTTGAAACTTCACATACTTTGAGACTTTACATTAATAAGGCTAACGCTAAGGCTATCGGCATCGATCCAAGTAAAATTACGAAACCATAGGTGATAAAAATGATTATATCTAGTTTAGGACAAGGTCTACTGTGGGCTCCTTTAGCAATTGGTGTCTTTATTACATTTAGAATTTTAGATATACCAGATCTGACAACTGAAGGTAGTTTTCCTTTTGGAGCAGCTATCACAGTCAGTTTGATGATCAAAGGACAATCAGCTATTACTGCAACAATTGCTGGTTTCTTAGCAGGTTGTGTGGCTGGATTGATTACAGGAATTCTCGATACTAAATTGAAGATTCCCTCACTATTAGCCGGAATTTTAACGATGACAGGCTTGTATTCTATCAACATGCATATCATGGGAAAATCCAATGTGCCACTTTTGACTCAAAAAGTTTTAACAGGCTATTTACCAGCTGATTTAACGGTTGATATGCAAACTATCATGTTAGGAATCATCGTAGTTATTATTGTGATGGCAGTACTTTACTGGCTCTTTAAAACCCGTTTGGGCTTATCGCTGATGGCAACTGGTGATAATAAAAATATGTCCGCTGCCAATGGTATTAATACTGATGGGATGATTATTTTTGGTTACATGATTTCCAATGGATTGATTGCCTTGTCGGGTGCCTTGATTGCACAAAATAATGGTTACGCTGATATTGGCATGGGAATTGGAACTATTGTTATTGGACTAGCATCTGTTTTAGTCGGAGAAATTTTCTTACGTGGTAATAATATTTTAATCAGATTGTCAGCCATGGTTCTAGGTGCTATTGTTTATCGTTTCCTTTTGACAGTTGCCATGAGTTTAGGATTCCCAGCTGACGACTTGAAAATTTTATCAGCGATAATTTTGATTATCGTCATTTGCGTACCAATTATTCAAAATCGAATCAGAACTAAACGCCAATTGAAAAAGTATTTAGCACAAATGGAGGCCGAAGATGATGGAAGTATTACAAGTAAAACATCTGCAAAAAGTATTCTTTCCCGGGACTAGAAACGAGCGTCACGTTTTGAAAAATATTAATTTAAATGTTTACGAAGGTGACTTTATTTCCGTCATTGGAAATAATGGTGCCGGAAAGTCCACTCTGATGAATGCTATTGCTGGAACTTTAAGTGCTGATGCCGGGGAAATTGATTTGGTAAAACATAATGTTTCTAAGAAGTCAGTGGCTTATCGATCACAATGGATGTCACGAGTTTTCCAGGATCCTAAAATGGGAACCGCGGGAGATTTGACCGTGATGCAAAACTTAGTTTTGGCCCAAAGTCACACGAAAACAATCAGTCTAAAGTGGTATCAGAAAAAAGCAGAAGAAGAAAAGTACTTAGCTTTATTGAAAACACTCAATATGGGTCTAGAAAATTTTTTGAATACACAAGTAAAGTACCTATCTGGAGGACAACGCCAAGCATTGTCACTCTTAATGGCAACCTTAAGTAAACCCAAATTGTTATTACTAGATGAACATACAGCGGCATTAGATCCCAAGACAAGCCAAGAAGTAATGTCAATCACAGATAATATCGTCAAAGAGCAGCAGTTAACTACAATGATGATCACACATAAAATGTCAGACGCTTTGAAGTATGGCAATCGTTTGATTATGGTTCAGGATGGCCAAATCAAGCTAGATGTCAGCGGTGCTCAAAAGGATAATTTGGATAAGTCAGAATTATTACAGGCTTTTGAATAAAAAGATGAGAACATAAATATGTCGTCTTCCGCAAAAATTGAAAATGCGGTGGAACGCTGTGGGCACGGCTTGAAGCTAATTATTTCACAGCTGACCGCATTTTCAATTTTTACTCTAGACTGGTAAACGATTCTATTTATTATCTTCTTTCTAAATTTTTGAAATAAATAATGGCAACCAGTTAGGGTTCTTACTCAAGTTTGACTGTGACGTAAAACTTTTTTGTTACTGGGGATTAAATCCTAATTATTGGAAAATTTAAATAGTAAATAAGAACGACCTTCATGAGGTATTCAAACATATATAACTTGAATAATTAATAGAGGCCGTTCTTTTGATTTAAAAGTTTTATTTGGATTTGTGTAGAGTTGAAGTTATCAAAATACTGCAATTTTGCTTGATAATATTAGAACCAAGGATACAGTCGGTAGTAAAAAATCTGTGGGCCCTCAGTGGTGAAGTTATACTTAGCTTGCGTAGCAAGGTTAGTATAAGACCGAGCTTGGAGATCCATGATTTCGCACAAAGTGCGGAATTATTAGCTCCAAGTCGTGTCCACCACGTTCCAGTGGCCCACAGATTTTTTGCGGACGACGACATATTTCAATTATATTAGTTGGTATTTAGTTATAACCAAACAAAAAAACAACCACTGCAGGGGAACAGTAGTTGTTTTTAGTTTTAAGGGAAATTCACAAATCAGGGAGGAAAAGTGAATTATATTTTTTATTATGAGATTTTTATCTATTATAGTTTTCTATATGTTTAAAAAGGGGGGTGTAAGTTAAGATCAATTGCTTTCCTTTAACTTACAAACTATATGATAAACATTAAATGTGAAGAAAATGTGATAACAATATTCTGAAAATTAGAAGATTATATCTTAATTTAAGTAAATTTTCTTCAAATCTCTTATTTCAGAAGGAGTTACCTGTAATTCATCTTTGATATAATTGTTTATATTACCAGACATTTTGGCGATTTCATCTTCGGCGGTAGCTAAATAATCAGAGTGAACCGTCATTAAATCACGTACAGAGCTTAAAACACTTTTGTCAGTGTAACCCTTGTTTTCAAGATCCAAGATTAAGTTGTCAACAAAGCCCTTGTTGGCTTTATTGGTTAATAGGTAATCTTTCTTGATTTCTTCCATAGGAACACCAAGGACGGTTAATAGGTAGACGGCTCCCATACCAGTTCTATCTTTACCGGCACTACAGTGGAAAAGTAAAACATCATCATCTTGGTCATTAGTTAATAATTTATCAAAAAATGTTCGATATGCGCCTTTAGCTTGGTCACCTGTGATAATATCACGATAAACGTCTTTCATATGGTGGAAGCCATTAGTAGGATCACCACCGATTTCGGGAATGAAATTATCATTTTGAACTTTGGAAGCTTCAGTTTCGTCGGCTTCAAAAACTGGATCGAAGACATACTCTGCACCATCGGGAATACGATCAGGTTTATCGTTTACTTCCTCGTGTGAGCGAAAATCGACATCGTACTTTAAGCCATAGTTACTTAAAAAACTAAGATCATTGTCTGATAGGTCACTTAAACCAGCTGATCTGAGGACTTTATGGAACTTAAGTGTCTTGCCCTCAACGGTTTCGTAACCACCTAATTCACGAAAATTGACACCTTTTTCAAGGTTTAGAACACGCTTATTATTTTCAACCATACCTTTAACTACCTCTGCATATTTTTCTAATAATCATTATATCAAAAAGGAAGAGTCATCCTATCATGAAGTTTATTATTGCACCTGGAAAATATAGTAATAACATTAGCTCGACTAAGATTGGTCAAGCTATTTATAGTGGCATCTCGCGTGCTATGCCGGATGCAAAAATAATTACCATGCCCGTCACTGATAGTAAAGATGGGATGCCAGCATTAATAGAACATACTATTGGAGGGCATTGGGATGAGGTTTCTTATTTTGATGCTTTTTGGGAAAATCGAACGGGACGTTATCTTGTTACCCAGATCGGTAGTCAACTTACCGCTATTATGGATTCAGAGCAAGTAGTTGGAGTTGATTTAGCAAAAAATAAAAACCGAAATGACTTGTTTCATGCAACAAGTTATGGTTTGGGTGAATTTATCATAGATGCAGTTACTAATGGAATTAAAAATATTGTGCTCTGCTTAGGTAAGACGGCTGTGGCTGACGGTGGGCTAGGGGCCTTGCAAGCTTTAGGGGCTAAAATCTATGATGAAAATGGTCAGCTGATTCCTGAGGGTGAGAACCCTTTGATTAATGCCTTTCGTGTCGATATGGAAGATGTTTATCAATTATTAGGTGGAAGAACTCGTTTGACCGTTCTATTGAATTATTCGGGTCGAAAATTATCGGATAACGTTGAATATTTGAATGAAGCACAAGAAAGTTTTTTGGAAGATAATTTAGTTTTTATCACTGAAAAAATGAATCAGAAGTATAATTTAGATATACACCCAATGCCTCATTCTGATTCGATTAAGACTTTGGCTGGGGCTTTTGCAATGATTAATGCACGAATTTCTAGATCGTCATTTGAATGGGTGGCAAAAGTTACAGGGATGGAAGAAACGATTCGTTCCACTAATATTTTAATTACCGCTACCGATAAAATTTCCCGTGAAGCAATGCATGATGACATGTTGTATCACTTGAGTCGACTCGCTGGAGCTCAAAAAGTTCCGACCTTTGCTTTGTGTAATAATTTTGTTGATGACTTTCAAAGTTATGAACAACTTTTCACCGGAATATTTTCAACTCAAATGACGGAGTATGATGATGAAATGACGATGTTCGAGAATTACGAATCCGTTTCAAATCAGTTAGTACGGACATTAATGGCTTTCAAATAATTTTGTAAAATATTGAATAAAATATATGAATGCATTAATCTTACATTAGAAGGTATTCAATAAGTGCATTGGAGGATTGAATTATGGAACAAGACTATAAGAAGATTTTGGTTCCTGTAGATGGATCAAAAGAAGCAGAAATGGCTTTTAAAAAAGCTGTAACAGTTGCACAAATGAACGGTGGACACATCGATGTTTTGACAGTCTTAGATACAAAGCAATTCATTGGTTTACATGGCGGTATGTTGAACGGTGATGTTATCTATCAACTTTCCGAAGATGCGCAAAAGTATCTTACAGAATTAAAAGATGGTGCCATTAAAGATGGTTTCAAAGAAGAAGATATTGATATCCACGTTCGTTTCGGTGAACCTAAAACCGTTATTTCTCAAGAATTTGTTGAAGAATATAAGAATGATCTGATTATGATTGGTTCAACGGGTATGAATGCCGTAACACGTTTGTTGGTCGGTTCAGTTTCTGAATATGTCACAAGAAATGCTAGAACTGATGTTATTATCGTCAGAACAGATATTGATAATAAAAGATTTACTGATAAAAAGAAAAAATAATTCATATTAGGCTGGCGTATGCCAGCTTTTTTAGTTTGGAGAAAAAGATGAGATGTGAGTGGGCTAACAGTTCCGAAGCAATGCAGGCGTACCATGATAATGAGTGGGGGAAACCAAGCCACGATGAGCAATATTTTTTTGAAATGTTGACGTTAGAAGGAGCCCAAGCGGGATTATCTTGGGCAACAATTATTAAGCGACGTGCGACATATCGTCAGGCATATGATGATTTTGAAATAGACAAAGTGGCGGCTTACGATCAAGAAAAGCGAGACGCAATGTTGCAGGATAAAGGTATTATCCGTAACCGCTTGAAAGTCGATTCTTCGATCAACAATGCTCGTGTGATTCAAGAAATGCATCAAAAAGGTGAAAAATTTTCCAATTATATTTGGAATTTTGTTGATAATAAACCAATAATTAATCATTATAGTGATATGAGTGAAATGCCTGCTCAAACAAAATTGTCACAACAAATCAGTAAAGATCTGAAAAAACGTGGCTTTCGATTTGTAGGACCAACGATTATCTATTCGTTTTTACAAGCAGTGGGAGTTATTAATGATCACATGGACTCCTGTAATTACAAGTAGAAATTAGTATAATGATGTTAAAGTATTCTTTTTTTATTTGGTTTATGCCGTTCTCCGCAAGAATCTGATTTGGCTGGAACGTAGTGGGCACGACTTGGAGCCAATTGGTTTTTGGTTTCGGACTGGTAAATGTTTCTATTTGTTGTCCTTTTTCTGAATCATTTGAGGTAAGCAATAAAAAACGTTATCTAGTTGGGAGCAAGCGGGAGACGGAATCCTAAACAAACCATACAATAAAGAAAGAACCATTAAAGACGGAGGATGATTATGAATTCTGAGACTATTAGTAAATTAGCCGAAAAGCTTTATGAAGATAGAAAAAATATTGAAGATAAATCACAAAAATTTGACGCACAAGCAGTGTATGACATTTTAGATTCACTTGAGGTTTTGAGAAAACCGATTAAAGAATACTTTGATATGACTGAAGACGATTATTACCAAAATGAATCTGACCACCGTTTAACTTTGCAAAATCCAGATCATAAACTTAGTGAATTACATGATCGAGTACAAGTTAACCATGTTGATGGTTCTTTGGCTGGTCACAAGATCAACTTTACATATAACCATGAAGATCCATATGCAAGTGGTGATTATAAAGTTAAGACCGATATCAACTTGGTCAGTTTTGCATTTACCGTTATCGGAGCAGTTTATGACAATACCATTGTCGCTGATGTTAGAAATTCAGTTTCTAAAGATGCAATCCTTTCAATCGGACTAGCAGCACATGCTATTGAGGAATGGCAATAATGAAATTAATATCAGTCAATGATTTATCATTGCAGCGAGAGGGCTACTTTGCATTTAAGCATGTAGCTTTTTCTTTATCTCAAAATGAGATAGTTGGTATTAGTGGCGAAAATGGTAGCGGCAAAACACAGCTTTTAGAAACGATAGCAAATTATGAACAAGCCGATAGTGGCAAAATTGAATACACTCCTGGCGTCAGAATTGGTTATATGCCTCAAAATGATCCTCAAATTATCGAACAGACTGTTAGAAAATATCTTGAAGATATCAGATGTTTGTCTAAAGATTTAGCTGTCCGGAAGGATCAACTAGATGCGATGGTTACTTATATGAAGTTGGCACCTTATTTAGATAGAACGGTTGATCAACTTTCATTAGGTCTAAAGCGTCGAATTAGTTTCTTGGCGGCCGTAGTTGGACATCCCAATGTCTTGTTGCTAGACGAGCCTTTTGCTTTTCAAAGTGATGAGACAATTCAGAATATGTTAAGCATGTTGCAGGATTTAAAGGATAATGGTTCAGGAATATTATTGGTAGGCACTGAGCAAAATGATGAAATATCTGAAATATTAGACAGTAGTTATCATTTTGAAAATGGTAGATTACAACAGTTACAGAGTTTAAAAACTAAAGATAGTCAGTTGTTTTTCAGTGTTCACCATAATTCCATCGCTTTAACACATGATTTAGTCAACTATATGACAAGAAATGCTAATGGAGTAGTGGAAATGAAGGTTCCTTTAGAACGAAAAGATGCCATTATCGGTAAAATGATTGCCCTCAATTATCAATTTGAGGAGGCACACGATATTGAAAATTAAAGTATTGTTAAAAAATTATTTACAGTTCGTTTTTCAAGATTTTCTTTATCTAACATTATTATTCTCTATCATTGTTTTTGGTTTAACAGCGGATCACCTATTAAGTATTGATTATCATGAGAAATATAGCCTATTATTAATAGGGATGTTTTTTTTATCGTTATTTTCAACGATGAATCTGTATCATAATGATAAAGTTTATAATTATTATTTAAGACAAAAAGTGAATAGCTACTGGTCAGAGGTCATCAGTCAATTTTTGACGGTATTAATTTTAAATATAATTTCAGGAATATTGATTTTTATATTTAGCTTAATTCTCTGTAAAAATATATTTTTAGATGTTGTCGGAATAGTTTCATTAATTTCTGTGGGATTCTTGGGTAGTTCAATTGCGACTCTTTTCAAGACGCAATGGCAGAAACATTCTAGTTTGGGACAAATTGGAACTCTAGTTTTTGTTTATTTGGCCTTATCAGGTAGTGTCGTCAGCATCTTTAAGAATATTGAAATGATTTTTCCGCCTCTTTCAAGAATGATTGTTAGCTTGCATAGCAATTCTTCTATTATTAAATTATTGCCCTTAGCAGGACAAACTTTTTTATATGCCTTAATACTATTTGTTATTAGCTGGTTTATTTATAAAAAAAATAAGAAAAGTTGAATAAAACTATTGCAATGAGGTATTCTTTTTTGTTTTAATATCCTGATGAAGTGAGGAGGCAAAATTTTATGAGCAATATTTATTTACGTCAATCAACACTTGACGATTTGCCAAGAATTATTGATATCATCGGTGGCGCTAAAAGAACCTTACGGGACCGTGGCGTTGATCAATGGCAAGTAGGTTATCCCGATGAGAAAATCCTAGAACAAGATATTCAAGAAGATATAAGTTATGTTTTAATACTAGATGGTGAGGTAGTTGGAGTAGCTGCTTTGCAGCAAGGTTACGATAAGAATTATCAAGATATGACTTCAGGGTCATGGGCGAAAGATTCTGACGTGACTTACTCCATTATTCACCGCATAGCTGTTGAACCAGGTCATCAAGGGCAACACCTTTCAGCCGCTTTGATTCAACAACTATTAACAATCTCGCATTACCTGGGTTACAGTGATGTCAGAATCGACACTCATCCTGACAATTTGGTAATGCAACATGTTATTACAAGTAATGGATTCGTTGAAAAGGGAACTATTACGATGGATGAAGATCATGGTATTAGAAAAGCTTATCAAATTCTTCTAAAGTAAGCGTCAAAGGATTATTTTTCATATCTTTGATATATAATTGAGCCATAATGAGACCATCGTGAGATGGTTTTTTTACTATAATTGTTTCCAGAGTATGGGATATTGGAGATCATAAAATTGAAAATCAAAAATATTGCAAGCAGAATGTTGACGCCAAAGCCATCAGAATTCATATCAGCACACACTGATATGTTTTTGAAGCGGCTAAAGCCACGTCCTTTCGTTGTTGATTATATAAAGGGCGTTTATGACAATAATGTAAAACCAAATGTTACTGGTGATACAGTAACTCTGTCCGTATTAACCGACACACACGCTAAAGCAATTGCCAGTGCGTCTTATTACGGTATCAATGGCGCACGTCATATTATTGAGGCCAATAATGTTAGTGATGCTGTCAACTTAGACTTGAATGTCCATCTGGGAGATTTAATTGATGGAAGTGATAAACCTGAGATCAGTCGAGGGTTATTGCAGTTTGCTGTTGAAAATTATCAAAAGAGCAAGGCACCATTTTATCTTCTTGAGGGTAATCACGATGAGAATGATAAGTACGATGAACATAAGTTTTTTGGTTCAGCATCATTTCAACGGGATGATTATGACTCATTAGTAACAAAGTATAATTTTGCACAACCAGATATTTTTAGATTGAATCCAGTGTCTAAAGTTGGTTGGTACGATAAGGGCGATATACGAATTGTCTTTATCGATACTAGCGATATTCCTTATATACTTAGTAATGGTTCTAAGAAATATGATTTTAAGAAAGTTCGTGGCGTCAGAGAACAACAGCTAGAAGATTTGGTTAAAATCTTAGAAAATACCATTGATAAACATGTTATTGTAATGGGGCATGCTAATATTGTGAGTCCAAGTGGCCGGAGTGCTTTGAATTTTAATGGTGACTTGGTTCAACAACTATTAGTAAGCTTCAACAACAAAACTTCTGGTCAATTAAAAAATGAATTGACAGGAGATTTTGGTGTAAATTTACGCTATGATTTCTCGTCTACAGGCATTTCCAAGGTAACAACTTATATTTGTGGTCATATGCATTATGAAAAAAACTACAAAGTTTCTGAAATTAATCATATAATATTAAATTGTTCGGCCTTAATGGGTAAGAAACATGGTTTAACAACTGACTATAACAAGAAGTGGGACAGGCGTTATAATGAAATCTCAGAATTAGCGGGCTATTTCATTAATATCGACCCGAACAAATTGCGCTTACAAATTTTCGGTTACGGAGCCGCTACAAGATATGTAAGTTTTGAAATATAAGGGAGAATTTTTATGTGTGGAATTGTCGGATTCGTAGATAAAAATATTACAGACAAGAAGCCTGTAATTGAGGCTATGATGGATACGATCAAGCATCGTGGTCCAAATAGTTCTGGTGAATTATTGGATGGCGACGCTGCTTTAGGTTTCCGCCGCTTGAGTATTATTGATATTAGTAGTGGTATGCAACCTATTTACAACGAAGATAGATCAAAAGCTGTTATTTTTAACGGTGAAATTTACAATTACAAAGATGTTAGAAAAGATTTGAAAAAAGCAGGACACGTCTTTACAACTGACACAGATACTGAAGTTCTTCTACATGGTTTTGAAGAATGGGGTATTGAAGGTTTACTTAAGAAGATTCGTGGAATGTTTGCTTTCGTAATTTATGATTTAAAAACTGGTGATATTACTGGTGCTAGAGATTTCTTTGGTATCAAGCCACTTTATTACTACAACCGTGAAGGCACATTTATTTTCGGTTCAGAAATCAAGTCCTTCTTGAAAGAACCAAACTTCAAAAAAGAATTGAATAAAGCTGCTTTGAAGCCATATTTGACTTTCCAATATTCAGCTTTGAACGAAACATTCTTCAAGAATGTCTTCAGAATTCCTGAAGGTCATTACTTTACATACAAGAATGGCAAGTTAAGTATCAAGAAGTATTGGGATATGTCCTTCAAAGAGAACAATTTGTCATTTGAAGAAACTGTTAAGAGAATTGATAAGTCTATTCGTGAATCAGTTAATGAACACTCTATCAGTGATGTGCCAGTAGGTTCATTACTATCTAGTGGTGTTGATTCAAGTTACGTTACAGCTGTTTTGAAACCACAACATACATACTCAATTGATTTTGATACAAGTACATATGAAGAGGGTACTGCAGCTAAGATGTTAGCTGACAAATTAGGCCTTGAAAATACACGTGGTATCGTTACAAAAGAGGAAGCGGTCAAATCAATTCCTCTAATTCAGTACTACATGGATGAACCAGACTCAAATCCTTCATGTATACCACTTTACTTCTTAACTAAATTAGCAAGTAAGGATGTAACGGTTATTCTTTCTGGTGAAGGAGCCGATGAACTATTTGCTGGTTATGCAAATTATGGATTCCATTCACATTCCAAAGTTATCCGTGTCGTAGCGGAAGATTTGAAACACTTACCAAAAGGTGTTAAGTACAAGTTAGCTCATGGTTTGAAGAAATTACCTAATTTCCCAGGTCGTTTGCATTTGTATGAATCAACTGCTAAAGCAGAAGAATTCTTCATTGGACAAGCTAAGATCTTTAATGAAAAAGAAGCTGCCGACTTGGTTAAACCTGAATTTGAGAAGTCACGTTCTGTTAAAGATATCGTTATGAGAAGTTATAGCAAGGTTAGTGGTTATAGCGATGAAGTTAAGAAGATGCAATATCTTGATCTTCACCAATTCATGTCAAATGATATTTTACTAAAGGCCGATCGTATGAGTATGGCCAATTCCATGGAATTACGTGTACCATTCTTAGACAAAGAAGTTGCTAAAGTTGCTGCCGGTATTCCTACTAAGTATCTTCTGAATAGTAAAGATAGTAAGTATGCTTTACGTGTAGCCGCTGAACGTGCTTTACCTAAGGAATGGGCTAAACGTGAGAAACTTGGATTCCCAGTGCCAATCCGTGACTGGATCAAGACTAAGGAAGTTTATGAACAATTCCGTGATTTATTCAGTGCTGACTTTGCCGCAGAGTTCTTCGATCAAGATGCTATTTTGAAGATGCTTGATGGTTGTTACCGTGGTGAAAACGATGATCGTCGTAAAGTTTGGACAATTTATACATTCTTGATTTGGTATAAAGTATTCTTTATTGATGATGGTAAGAAGCCCGATGTTGATCCTAAAGTTTTAGTAAATTAATATTTGAAAATAAAAATAATGTGATCTAATTATCACAGCAACATGAACAAAAAGACCGCAAATTCAGATTGATGAGTTTGCGGTCTTTCATTTCGATAATCAAAAAATTAGTATAATAATTTAAGAAAATAATAAGCCTCTCGGATTTAGTATAAATGACATCCTCGTTGTGCTAAATTGAGTATGGTATAATTCTGTGTGAAGTGTGTGTAATTTTAAAAATAGAATTAATAATAAAGTGTGTAGTTTTAAATTTGAATTAATAATAAAGTGTGTAGTTTTAAAATTGAATTAATAATATAGTAAGAGGTTGATCCCTATCGAAACTGAATCAGGAAAAAAATTCACGCCCATTCTCTTGGGTAGTGATATGAATGTTTACGGAATGGCACGTGCTTTCCATGAACTCTATGGGGGCACTGTTAAAGCCTATGCCGAAATCCAATTGGCACCAACAAGATATACAAAAATCTTAGATTTGACTCTTTACTCAGGCTTTTCTGAAGACCCTGTTTTCATTGAAAAAATGCGTGAAATTGCTAAAGTTTACCAAAACCATGAAGAACCAGTTATTTTAATTGGCTGTGGGGATGGTTATGCCGAACTTATCAGTAAGCACAAGGAAGAATTGTCTAAGACATTTGTATGCCCTTATGTCGATTATGATTTATTAAAATCATTGAATAATAAAGAAAGTTTCTACCATGTAGCCGATGAACATAATTTGCCTCATCCACTAACAAAAATCATTACAAAAGATATGTATGAGAACAAGGATGATCTCGATGTTCCGTTTGATTTCCCAGTAGCTTTGAAACCAGCAAATAGTGTGGAATGGTTGGATATTCATTTTGAAGGTCGTAAAAAGGCTTTCATAATTCACTCTCAAGAAGAATATATGACTATCGTTGGCAAGATTTATGATAATGGTTATACATCAGATTTGATTCTCCAAGACTTTATTCCTGGGGATGATTCTAATATGCGTGTGCTTAACGCCTACGTTGATCAAAATCACCATGTTAAGATGATGTGTTTAGGACATCCAATTTTGGAAGATCCAACACCACAATCAATCGGTAATTACGTAGCCATCATTCCCGAATTTAATCAGGATGTCTATGATCAAGTTCAAAAATTCCTTGAGGATATTGAATTTACAGGCTATGCCAACTTTGATATGAAATTTGATTCTCGTGATAATACTTTCAAATTCTTTGAAATCAACTTACGTCAAGGAAGAAGTAGTTTCTTTGTTACGCTCAATGGCTATAATCTTGCTAAATATGTAGTGGAAGATTATATTGAGGGTAGTTTAGAAAACGAGCCAACAGTTTATGCCAACAAGAACAAAGCGCAACATAAATTGTGGTTAGGTGTACCAGTCAAGGTCTTCAATAAGTATGCAGCTGATAATGATGCTACTAAATATGCTGATGAATTAATCAAGCAAGACCGCGTTGGAACAACTGTTTTCTATAACAAAGACAACTCCTTTAGACGTTGGTTACTTTTGACATATATGTTCCACAATTATGTTAAGAGATTTGATAAATACTTCCAAGAGAATAAAGGACGCGACTTTAAATAACCGAGGGGGCTTAATATATGGATGAATTAAAAGAATACAAAGTTAGAAAAATTGAGTATTCCAAAATTTTAATCTGTGTCGATTCAGATGATTTCGAGTCATCAAAAAATGCCTTTAATTATGCTTGTTCGTTAGCTAAACACTATAACTCCGAGCTAGGTATTGTTTCCGTATTGGAAACAGGTGACTTGAATATTTTTCAATCGCTAGACCCAGAAGTACTAGCAGAACGTCGAGAAGAGATTAAAGAGCTTCTTGAAGTTTATGGTCAAAAGGCCAAAGAATATGGCGTAAAGAACGTTCACATGATGGTAACTGAGGGTGGACCCGGAACAGTTATTGTAGATAAGGTTATTCCTAAATTCCAACCTGACCTAGTAATTGTCGGTGTTGAAAAGAAGAACCGTAACCGTAATACAATCGGTTCACAAGCTTCCAAGATTGTGAATAGCGCTGGAGTTTCTGTTAGTGTTATTAGATAAAAAGTAGAGAGCGAAGCAAGGGCGGCTAGCCTCCGAGGATTTGCCTAAGTACTGAAATTGCACGCGTATTATGCGGGCGATTCCAGTACTGTAGCAAACCGGAAGAGGTTGCCCTTGCGTAGCTCGTTTCCACTATTCGTAATAGAACAATGGTTTATAAGAATAGAATATAAAAAATAGTAAACATCAAAAAGCTCAGTGCAACAGTTATCAAACAGGTAACCGTAACATTGAGCTTTTTTAGATGAAAAGAATTATACTTTGCATCATATTTATGTTCTATTCAAAATGATAAAAATGAAAATTATTCTAATAAAAAGTAATTAGTGATATAGTAGTCTTTAAAAATAATAGGCGGTGAACAAATTTGTTAATGAATAAAGTTATCGGTGGTGCAGGGGATTTAATTAATGCTAAACCCGCCGATTATAAAGATAATTTATACTTAGCTGTCAATGGTGCTTGGCAGGAAACAGCAACTATTCCACCTGATAAATCTCGTACTGGTGGTTTTACAGATCTTGATGAGGGTGTTGAAAAGACTCTTATGAAAGATTTTCATGAGTTTGCAAATAATGAAAGTGAAGTCGACGACCCTCGATTGCTTCAAGCTGTGAAATTATATCGCCTTGCTAATAATGTGGATCATTTAAGCAAGTTCCATCAACAACCAATTTTGAAAGACATGCAACGTATTACTGATTTGAGCAACGTTAAAGCTTTAGGGGATAACTTAGCTCAATTATCAAAAGATGGTTTCGCTTTGCCAATCGATATTAGTATCGACGCTGATATGAAAGATACAGCTAAGAATGTTGTTTATATCGATGGTGCTGGTTTGATCTTGCCTGATAAGACTTACTATGATGAAAAGAATGAATCAGGTAAGCAGTTGTTGGCTAAATACGCTGACGTTGCAGGACGTTTGCTCTCAATGATCGGCTACAAGTTGGATGAAGCTAAAGAAATCGTTGAAAAAGCTTTGGAATTCGATAAGTCATTAGTTCCTATCGTTAAGAGTTCTGAGGAATGGGCTGACTATACAAAAGTTTATAACCCAATGAATTTTGACGAATTCGTTACTAAATCTGATGTTTTAGATCTAAAGAGTTTAGTAGTTGATTCAGTTAACGACACACCTAAAAAGGTTATTGTGACTGAACCAAGATACTTGGAAAACTTGAACAAACTTGTTAACGCTGATACTTTTGAGAATATTAAAGCTTGGATGATGGTTAAATTCCTTACTGGTAATGCCTCAATCCTTGATGAAGAATTCCGTCAAGTAATCGGTGAATACAATTTGGCCCTCAGTGGTGCTAAAGAATTAAAGAACAGAACTAAGTATGCTTATAACTTTGCTGCAAGTATTTTCAGTGAAGTAGTTGGTGCATATTACGGTAAGAAATACTTTGGCGAAAAGGCTAAAGAAGATGTTCGCAGTATGGTTAAGAAAATGATTGCTGTATACGAACAAAGACTTTCTGAAAATACTTGGTTGAGTGAAGATACTAAGAAGAAAGCCGTTGTCAAACTAGATAAGATCGTTATCAAAGTTGGTTATCCAGATAAGATTGATGATTTGTACAATAAATTTGAAATCGACGAAAATGATTCCTTGTATGACAATGTTTCTAAAATTAGAAAAGCAATTGCTCAACACAATTTGGATCAATATCATGAACCAGTTGATCGTACAAAATGGTTGATGCCAGGACATATGGTTAATGCATGTTATGATCCATCAAGAAATGACATTACTTTCCCAGCCGCTATTTTGCAAGCTCCATTCTATAGTTTGGATCAAACAAGTAGCCAAAACTTTGGTGGTATCGGTGCTGTTATTGCTCATGAAATTTCACATGCTTTCGATAACAATGGTGCTCAATTCGATGAATACGGTAATATGAATAACTGGTGGACTGATGAAGACTTTGCTAAGTTCAAGAAGCTTACACAAAGTATGATCGATGAGTTCGAAGGTATTCCATATGCTGGTCACAAGGTTAATGGTAAGTTGGTCGTTAGTGAAAACGTTGCTGACGTCGGTGGACTTCGTTGTGCCTTGGAAGCTGCTAAAGGTGAAAGTGACTTTGATGTTAAAGCCTTCTTTATCAACTGGGCTCGTGTTTGGAGAAACAAGTCAACACAGCAATTGACAGAAATGTTCCTTTCAATCGATGTTCATGCTCCAGCTCCATTACGTGCCAATGTACAAGCACAAAATATGGATGAATTCTATGATGCTTTCGATGTTACTGAAAAAGATGGTATGTGGTTAGATGCCAACAAACGTGTTAACATCTGGTAAAATTAGAAAAACATCAAGACAATTTGTCTAAATAAAATATAATTATTGATAAATAGGTATAGGCTGCGGCTTATGCCTATTTTTTATAATTAAAAATATTTTAATGATATCTAATAAGTGCTATAGTGATTACCAAAATCAATTGGTGAGGTGAATGAATTGCTAAATAAAACAATCGTTGGTGGAGCTGGAGATATTTTGGCCCCTAAAGAAACAGATATTAAGGATAATTTGTATTTGGCTATTAATGGCGCTTGGCAGGCTAAGGCTGTTATTCCTAATGATCGTCCTAGTACAGGTGGATTTTACGATTTGATTAAGGGTGTTGAAGAAACACTGATCAAAGATTTTCATGAATTAGTTAAAGATGAAACCAAGATTGATGACAGTGAGTTACTACAAGCTGTTAAACTTTATCAAGTCGCAAACGACACAGAGAAATTACACAAGTATCATCAAAGTCCCATCATGAATGATCTACGTAAGATCGCTAAATTAAATAATCTAGAAGATTTAAGTGATAATTTTGTTGATTTATTGAAGAATAACTTTGTCTTGCCATTACAACTAAGCGTTGATATGGATATGAAGAATACTGTAAAGAACGCAGTTTATCTAACAGGTGCTAATCTTATTTTGCCTGATCAATCTTACTATGCCGACGGTAATAAATCAGGGCAAAAATTATTAGAAAAGTATGCTCAAGTTGCTAACCATCTATTAGCAATGGTTGGCTACAGTCTTGAAGATTCGCAAAAGATTGTTAAGCAAGCTTTAGTTTTTGATAAGACATTAGTTCCAATCGTTAAAACACCCGAAGAATGGGCTGATGATATTAAAACTTATAACCCAATGGATTTTGCTGAATTCGTTACTAAGTCATCTAGTTTGGATTTGAAGAAATTGGTTGTCGATTCAGTAGGAGTGGCACCTCAAAAAGTAATTAATCGTGAACCTAGATATTTGGAAAATTTTGATAAGTTAGTTAATGCTGATACGTTTGAAAATGTTAAATCATGGATGTTAGTGAGATTCCTATTTGCCAAAGCTAACGACTTGGATGAAGAATTCCGTCAAACAGCTGGCAAATATCAATTGGCTTTGCGTGGTACTAAGGAGTTGTTGAGCCGTGATAAATTTGCTTATCATGTGGCTGAAAGAAATCTTGACCAAGTAGTCGGCAGTTACTACGGTAAGAAATACTTTGGTGAAAAAGCTAAAGCTGATGTTCATCAAATGGTCGAAAAGATGATTGGAGTTTATGAACAACGTCTTTCTAACAATGATTGGTTGAGTGAAGATACTAAGAAAAAGGCCGTTTTGAAACTTAAGAAGATGGTTCTAAAAATTGGTTATCCAGACAAAGTTGAAGCTATCTTCAGTAAATTCAAAGTCGATGAAAATGCTTCTTTGTATGACAACTTGGCTCAAATCAATAAGATTAAGAATGAGGATGAATTGAGTAAAATTAATCAGCCAGTTGACCGTGACAAGTGGGTAATGCCTGGACATATGGTTAACGCTTGTTATGATCCATTGAGAAATGACATTACCTTCCCAGCCGCAATCCTGCAAGCACCATTCTATAGTTTGCAACAAACAAGTAGTGAAAATTTTGGTGGTATCGGTGCTGTTATTGCTCATGAAATTTCTCATGCTTTTGACAATAATGGAGCTCAATTCGATGAGTTAGGAAATATCAATAACTGGTGGAAAAAAGAAGATTATGCAACCTTTAAGAAATTAACTCAAAAAATGATCGATGAATTTAACGATATTCCTTATATTGGGAAAAAAGTTGATGGAACATTGATTGTTAGTGAGAATATTGCCGATGTTGGTGGCTTACGTTGTGCTTTGGAAGCTGCTAAAGGTGAAACTGATTATAACGCCAAGGAATTCTTTACAAACTGGGCTCGTGTATGGAGAAGTAAGTCAACAAAGCAATTAGATGAGATGTTGTTAGCTTTGGATGTCCATGCGCCAGATTCATTACGCGCCAATGTTCAAGCACAAAATATGGATGAATTCTATGATGCCTTCGATGTCACTGAAAAAGATGGTATGTGGTTAGATAAAGATAAACGAGTTAATATTTGGTAAAAATTATGTTATAAAAGTCGAGGAGTGAAATTAAAAATTTCATTTGTCGGCTTTTTTGATTATTAAATTAATTTTAATAACATTAAAATAAGTGCTATAGTATTTACTAAATCAAAATGCGGGGTGAAAGTATGTTAACAAGTAAGATTATGGGTGGAGCCGGAGATTTAACTGATGGTAAAGAGACTAGTTATAAGGATAATTTATACTTAGCCGTTAATGGTGCTTGGCAAGAAAAGGCCGAAGTTCCAGCAGATAAATCTAGTGCCGGTGCCTCAATGGATCTAGATATAAAAATTGAAAAGGAATTAATGGATGACTTTCAACAATTAGCTGAAAATGAATCTGAGGTTGAGGGAAACGAATTTTTACAAGCTATCAAATTGTATCGCCTCGCTAAAAACACTGAATTTTTGAAGAAATTTCATGAAAAACCTATTTTAAAGGATCTTCAAAAAATTGAAGACTTAAAGAGCTTGCAAGATTTGAATCAACAATTAGCCGATTTCGGAAAGAATAATTTCTTTTTGCCAACTAATATTTGGATCGACGCTGATATGAAAGATACAAAGCATAATGCTGCTTACGTTGATGGGATAGATTTGATTTTGCCTGATAATACTTATTATGCAGAGGACAATCAATCAGGTAAGAAGCTATTGGCTAAGTATGCTAAGGTGGCTAATAAACTTTTGACCATGGTAGGCTATTCAGAGGAGTCAGCTAAAGAAACAGTTGATAAAGCTTTGACCTTCGACAAGTCCTTGGTTCCAGTCGTTAAAACTTCTGAAGAATGGGCTGAATATTCCAAAATTTATAATCCAATGCCATTTACAGAGTTTGTTACTAAATCTGAAAATGTAGATTTGAAACAATTGGTAGTTGGCCAAATCAATGCCACACCAGAAAAAGTAATTATTGTACAACCTAGATTTTTAAAGAACCTTGATAAATTAGTGAACGACGATACCTTTGAAAATGTGAAAGCCTGGATGTTGGTTAGATATTTAGTTGCCAATAGTGAATATTTGGATGAGGATTTTCGTCAAGTAACTGGTGAATACGAATTAGCTATGAGTGGAGCTAAGGAGTTACAAAATAGAACTAAATTTGCTTACCATTTATCCGAAAATAATTTTGACGAAGTTATTGGTATTTATTACGGTAAAAAGTACTTTGGTGAAAAAGCTAAAGCTGACGTTCGTGGCATGGTTGAACGAATGATTGGTATCTATAAGCAAAGATTGACCGATAATACTTGGCTCAGTCAAGCAACGAAAGAGAAAGCCATTTTAAAATTAAACAAAATTGTGATCAAAGTTGGTTATCCCGACAAGATTCAAGAAGTGTTCAAGCAATTAAAGATTGATGAATCACAATCCTTATATAACAACATTACGCAAATTGATCGGACTGTTCGTCAAAAGGGGTTAGATAAATTTAGTAAACCTGTGGATCGTACAGTTTGGTTGATGCCCGGAGAGATGGTCAACGCTTGTTATGATCCTTCAAGAAACGACATCACCTTCCCAGCTGGAATTTTGCAAGCACCATTCTACAGTTTGCAACAAACAAGCAGTGAGAATTTTGGTGGAATCGGAGCAACTTTTGCTCATGAAATTTCACATGCTTTCGATAACGATGGTGCCAAATTTGACGAGTATGGCAATATGAAGAATTGGTGGACTAAAGAAGATTACGCCAAATTTGAAAAGTTAACACAACAGATGATTGATCAATTCAACGGCATACCATTCTCCGGAGGTAAGGTTAACGGTAAATTAGTCGTCAGTGAAAATATTGCTGATGTTGGAGGTTTACGTTGTGCAATTGAAGCAGCTAAAATGGATAACGATTATAGTCCTAAGGAATTCTTCATCACATGGGCTAAATCATGGAGATTCAAAGCTACACCAGAATACAATGAAAGATTGTTAGCAACAGACGTCCACGCACCACAACCATTACGTGCCAATGTCATGTCACAGGATTTAGATGAATTCTATGATGCATTCGATGTTAAACCAGGAGATGGCATGTGGTTAGATGAAGATAAGAGAATAAATATTTGGTAGAAAGCGAAGTAGGGGCGGTCAGCTCCCAAGGATTAAGACTACTTTCTCAGTCGACAACGAAGTGCCGGCAGAGAAAGTTGACTTAACCGGAAGGAGTTACCCCTGCGAAGCTCGTTTTCACTATAAAACATAGAACTATGGTTATTTAAAATAGAACATCCAACCAACTAAAAAGAACGATAAAACAAATAAAAGTTTTATCGCTTTTTTCATATTCAAGACCAAAAATCCGCACACTCAAGATATAATTTTCCACCAATCCAGCAGGAGCTTATCTTAAAGGTAACAAAGTCGGAGGTAGGAAAAATGAGTCATAAAGCAGATTGGTTATCAGTTATTTTAATTATTTTGTTAGTGCCAGTTACAATTTTAATTGTTGATGCAATATATCCGATTGTAAAGTTTGATCAGAAGTATGCCCAAATAGTTTTGGATACATTGCTCATTTTGATTGCAATAACTTGCAACCTTAAGTTTTGGAAATTGAAGGTTACATTCTTTAACGCCAACCATATCTTCAAACAAATTTTGAATATGATTCCATTATTAGCTTTTATGTTGTTTTTTGGAAAATTCAATAATTTAGGTTTTCCCAAAGCAGGTTGGAGTGTGTTTTTGACGGTATTGTTAATCGGAATTGGTGAAGAATATGTCTATCGTGGTTTATTGATGGCACAACTAGAAAAAATTTTACATTCAAAACCATTTCTGGTTATCTTGATAAGTTCAGTCAGCTTTGGATTAATTCATATAGGAAATATGTTCAATGTAACCAATAAATGGGTCGTAGTAGCTCAAATGATAGTGGCGGCAGCTTCAGGAATGTTGTACGGAGTGCTCTACAATCAGACACATAATTTATCATTAGCAATCATGTTTCATATTTTTGATGATTTACCAATGCTCTTTTCTAAAAATACAGCAACAGCCGAATCATTGTTTCCAATACAACATATTGTCCAGTTTCTCTTGATAACATTAGTAATCTTTGGCATTTGTTCTTTAATTGCATTCCTACAATTAAAATTAAATAATCTTCATTTTAAAAAACAGAATAAGATTCAGATTTAATAAGCTTTTTTTATAAAATAAATTGTAGATTTTTACCTTAAAGATGTATTCGCTTTCCACTATAATAGATATATTAAGAAAGGTGAGAGCGTAATGGCATATATCGAAGTGAGGAATGAATCGAAAAAGTACCAAATGGGAGAAACAACGATTGTCGCCAATGACAAATTGACGTTTGATGTCGATAAAGGTAAATTGACAGTTATTCTGGGACCTAGTGGTGCCGGTAAATCGACGGTTTTAAACATTTTAGGTGGAATGGATACGCCGACTGATGGTCAGGTTGTAATTGACGGTACTGATATCGCTAAGTTTTCTGAACGTGAATTGACCACTTATCGTCGCAATGATGTTGGTTTTATTTTTCAGTTTTATAACTTGATACCTAATCTGACAACAAAGGAAAATGTTGAACTGGCTTCAGCAATTGTTAAAGATGCACTGGATGCGACCGATACTTTGAAGGCTGTTGGTTTGGGTAATCGAATTGACAATTTTCCCTCTCAATTATCTGGTGGAGAGCAGCAGCGTGTTGCGATAGCCCGTGCTTTAGCCAAGAATCCAAAATTACTGCTATGTGACGAACCAACCGGAGCTTTGGATTATGAGACAGGTAAGCAAGT
The DNA here is from genome assembly GCF_001435445.1 of Companilactobacillus kimchii DSM 13961 = JCM 10707. Lineage (GTDB taxonomy): Bacteria > Bacillota > Bacilli > Lactobacillales > Lactobacillaceae > Companilactobacillus > Companilactobacillus kimchii. The sequence goes on from NZ_AZDH01000018.1 coordinate 114,543, forward strand.
TTTGACACTCTTACAGGATGCGAGTCATAAGGACAATAAGACAGTGATCGTCATTACCCACAATTCAGCATTGGCCAAGATGGCTGATCGCGTGATTCGGATTCATGATGCTAAAGTTCAATCAGTTGAAGATAATAAGACACCGACACCAGTGAAAGATATTGAGTGGTAAATCATGAAACCTTTAACGAAAAATATGATGCGCAGTATCAACAAGGCCAAAGGGCGATTTATTGCGATTATCCTAATCATCATGCTAGGTGTATTGATCTTTGTCGGTGTCAAAGCAACAGGACCTAGTTTGAATGATTCACTGAATAAGACAGTTGCCGATAAGAATTTATCAGATGTACAAGTCTTGTCGACGACTGGTTTTGGAAAAAAAGATATCCAGTTGGCTGAAAAGGTTGCGGGAGCCAAAGCTGAAACAACTAAATTCAAATATGTCATGGGTGGTAAATCTAAAGTTGCGATTGCCTTGTATGGCTATGATAAAAATGCTAAGCAGAATCAACTGATTATTCGAAATGGACGCTTGCCTAAAAATGACCATGAGATTGTTTTAGATAAGAATGCTCGTAATAAATATGATTATAAAATAGGCGATACTTTCAAATTTTCTAAGAGTGCTGATTTGAAGCGAAGTTCTTATAAAATCGTTGGTTTCGTCGATTCACCACAGTATATTGATAATCAATCTCGTGGTGTAACTAATATTGCTGACGGACAAGTTAGTTTATTCGCCTACATTCCCAAGAGTCAAATGAACCTTTCGACAGCTACTTTGTTGAACATTCATTTTAATTCTTTGAAGGATAAGAATACTTTTAGTAGTAGCTATAAAGATGCTGTGGACGAAAAGGTTAAGTCTTTAAAACATGAATTCAAGTCACGCCCTCAGCAAAGAACAAAAGAAGTAGCTGGGAGTTATCTAGCCACTTTGAATCAACAACAAACAGCTCTAGATCAATTAAAGATGGTTAATCCCACCGCAGCAGCTGTACAACAACAGAAGTTAGATGCTGCTAAAAAGAAGATTATGAAGCAATCTAAGACGACTTATACTTGGCAGACTCGTCAGGATTTGACTGGCTTTTCGGCGTACGGCGAGAGTTCTGATCGAATCGCTGCGATTGCCAATGTCTTCCCGGTATTCTTCTTCTTAATTGCGGCATTGATCACTTTTACAACAATCACAAGAATGGTCGAAGAAGCACGTGGAGAAATCGGAACCTTCAAAGCTTTGGGTTATAGTAAGTGGTCGATTGCACGAAACTATATTTACTATGCTTTGTCAGCTGGTCTAATTGGGGCGGTATTAGGGGCTGTAATTGGAACGCAGACTTTACCACGAATTGTATTGTCAATGTATAAACAATATATTGCTTTAGATTGGGTTATTGGTTCAACCTGGCAAACGTTATTGATAGCTTTGATCTTCTCACTATTGGCAACCGTTGGTGCTGCTGTAATCGTGGTTAGAAGAGAATTAGGTGAAGGTCCAGCTTCATTGATGTTACCGAAATCTCCTAAATCAGCTAAAAAGATACTACTAGAAAGAATCAAACCACTTTGGAATCATCTAAGTTTCAACCGGAAAGTTAGCTATCGAAATCTTTTCCGTTTCAAATCTAGAATGTTTATGACAATTATCGGAATTGCTGGTGGAACGGCTTTAATTTTAACTGGCTTTGGAATTCAAAATTCAATTACAGCTAGTGGTAACTTGCAGTATAAGAATATTTTCAGTTATCAAGCAGTTGTCAAAATGAATGACGATGCTAATTATAATAAAGTTAATGAAATTTTGAATAAGGATAAAACTTATCAGAATAACACTAAGATCAATTCGACAACGGCTAAGTTGAAGGCTGGAACGAAACAGGTTAATGATGTTAATGTCTATACACCACAGTCGGTGAAAAACTTTAAGAAGTATGTTCATTTGACTGCCAATTTGAATAAAAATAAAGTCGTTTTGACTAAGAAGACAGCAAAACTGCTTAATGTGCAAAAGGGTGATCGAATTCATGTAACGATGACCAATGGTAAGAAGCTCAATTTAAAAGTTGGTGCTATTACCGAAAATTATGTGGGTCACTTTTTATATTTGAGTCCAGAACTTTATCAAGATAAAATTGGTACTTTGAAACCTAATACATTATTACTTGGTTTAAAGAGACAAACTAGTGCACAGAGAAAACATTTGGCTAACCAATTATTGGATTCTAAAGAAGTAATGGGAACTAGTTATACTCATGATGTCTTTGATACGGTTTCTAAGATGTCGAGCCTGTTACGCCCAATTATTTTAATTTTGATTCTCTTATCAGGAATATTGTCATTTGTTGTACTTTATAATTTAACGAATATCAATGTTTCAGAACGAATCAGAGAGCTTTCTACTATTAAAGTTTTAGGGTTCTATAATAATGAAGTTACAATGTATGTTGTTCGGGAAAATATAATTTTAACGATAGTTGGTATTATTATTGGATATGGAGTGGGTAATTTATTGACCGCTTATATCTTGAATCAAGCCGCGACAGAACAGGTTATTTTCCCATTAACAATTCATTGGTTCGGTTATATCGTCGCCACATTGTTGATGATAATTTTCACAGCAATTGTTATGCTAGTTACACATCGGAAATTAAAACACATCGATATGATCGGTGCATTGAAATCTAATGAATGATTGAAGGTAAATTTATGTCTTTAGAAAATGATAAAGTTCTTGTTATTGGAGGAACTTCGGGGTTTGGTAAAGAAGTAGCTATCATGGCTCAACATAAGGACGCTGACGTATATGTCATTGGCCGTGATCAAGAACGTGTAAATCAGTTACGTTACGAAGAAAATATTCAAGGTAGTTCATTAGACGCACAGGATGAGAAACAGTTGAAGCGATTCTTTGAAAAGTATGGTTCCTTTGACCATGTAGTACCTATGTTAGGTGGTGCTATGAGCGGTGGTTTTCTAGATAGTTCAGTCGCTACTATTAAAAAGGCAATCGATGATAAATTTTTCGCTAACTTGCAACTGGTACAAATTGCTAGTAAACATCTAAATAAGAATGGATCAATCATTTTGACTTCGGGTTCAGGTGGTCATCCTTATGATGCTTCAGGTGCTATTGTAGGAAATCAGGCCATTAATACGATGGTTGATGGTCTAGCCGTTGAAATGGCGCCAGACTATCGAGTAAATGCCGTGTCGCCGACTTGGACACCTACAGGATTGTGGCGTGATCTGAGTTCAAAACAATTGGCTAAGCAAAAACATAGTTTTGTGGAAACAGTGCCATTAAATCGTGTCGCTACAGTTGAAGAAGTAGCTTCAGCTTATATTTACTTGATGGAAAATGATTTTATTACAGGTCAGATTCTAAGAGTTGATGGTGGAGTTGATTTGTAGATGATGCTATACTTGAAGTCAACTTTAAGTAGAAGGTGAAATAATGCCAGCAAACGAAGTAGAAGAGACAGCTAAATATCGGATTAGTGATTTTGCCGAAATGGTGGGATTGAACAGCCCTACGTTGCGTTACTATGAGAAAGAAGGTCTGATCAATCCTCATCGAACTGATAGTGGCATTCGTTACTATACCGATCAGGATATTCGCTGGGTCAATTTTCTCCTACATCTCAAGAGTACTGGGATGTCAATTGAACAATTGAAGCGCTATGTTAGATTACGTGCGCAAGGCGATTCAACCATCAATCAACGAATCGAGTTATTAGAAGAAGTTCGTCGTAATTTTGAAGTCGAATATCAAAGACTCCAAGATGGTTGGACGATTCTCAACGATAAGTTAGATTGGTACAAGGGTAAGGAAGGCGGCCACATCGAAGATAGTGAAAGCTTTTCTGAGTACTTACAGAATTTGAATCATGGTTATTTAGAAGATAGATAATATCTTTTATTGTTTTTACTTCAAATTAAAAGCAGCATCTATTTAGAATAAACGTATGATTACGTTTCTAAATGGATGCTGCTATTTTTTTCTTTATAGTATCAATATATTTAAATTTCATTTATTATTTATAGCAACAAAGAATATTTATTACCTATAGTAATGAATTAGGATCGAATTTCCGTTAGTATATATACTATAAATATATTTTTAGGGTGGATTTTATGGGTGAAATTAATGAATCAGCAGTAAGTATTACTGACGATAATGAACCAAAACTGACTGATGAGGAATTGGAACAGGCAAAAACATTATCAAAACAATTAACAGTTGATAATCAAACTTCAGTTCTCGATTATGGAAAAGATGTTGAAGATAAGTTGAGTTCTTTTTCAGATGGAGTATTGGTAAAAGTTCAAAATAAGGATTTGGGTGAAATTGGTGATAGTTTGCGGGAACTAGTTACTAATTTGAATGAAACTGATCCTGATAAATTGGGATTAACTAATCAATCCAAAATTATGCGTTTCTTTAATCGTGTTAAATCATCTATCTTTGAAATGACGGCTAAGTATCAACAGGTTAGTGTTCAAATCGATCGCTCGGCAGCACAGTTGAAGGCTCAAGAAGAATCTTTGATCAATGACAATAAAACGTTGGATGAAATGTATAAAGCCAATTTTGATTATTATCAATCTTTAAATGTTTTAATTGCTGGTGGAAAAATCAGATTAAAGGAATTGGACCAAGAGATTGCTGATGCGCAAACTAATACTAGTGCTAGCGATCAAATGGGTGTTCAACGTATTCAGGATTTGATGGCAATGCAAAGTAGATTAGATAAGCGAGTTAACGACCTAGCTTTGACACGTCAAATCTCTATTCAACAGGCTCCACAAATTCGTCTAATTCAAAATACTAATGAAGTTTTGGCTGAAAAGATTCAATCATCTATTAATACTGCTATTCCACTTTGGAAAAACCAAGTTACGATTGCGTTAACTCTATTGCGTCAAAAAGATGCCGTGTCTACACAGATGGCAATTACAGATGCAACGAATGACTTATTGAAGAAAAATAGTGCAATGTTAAAACAATCAACGATTGATACTGCCAAGGCCAGTGAACGTGGTGTAGTCGATATTGATACTTTGAAGGAAACTCAAAACAATTTGATTGGTGCCGTGGAAGAAACAATTAAGATTCAACAAGATGGAAGTGCCAAGCGTCGAGATGTTGAAGATCAATTGAAACAGATGGAGACAGACTTACAGGTAAAACTAAGTGGTAAGGCTCAAGATACTCCAAAAGATGTAACACCTGGGGATGAAAAATAAAATAAGATAGTAGAAGTCACTGTCTAACTATGCTAGATTGTGGCTTTTTTCTATTGTGTAAGTTAGTGGGATTAAATAATGACGTTAAAAATGAAAAATGCAACATTTGATAAGTCGGTTCGAATTTGGTTTGAACTGTACTTTGTCTTAGCCGTTGTGGGAACAATATTAATTAATAGATTACCTTTATTGCTGGATGATCGGAATCCACTTTACTTATTTTTCTGGTTTGTAATGTTAATAATAGGCTGCTTGAAAGCCATTAAAGTTAAATTAGTCGTTGATTCGGAGTATAAAGCAGTTGAAATAGTAGAAACACGTAGGGGAGTAAATTTATACTTAAAAAACTATTGGCAGCCAATTTACGTACCGTTTAAATGGTTGAACATTAGACAAGATGATGAAAAGAATAATTTTATTTTGAATTATGATAGAGCAATTCAATTTGAACGTGGAAAAGCCTTGTTGTTGTCAGGTAGTTCGGTGGTTTTCAGTGAGAAGTATTTTGTTTTTGAAGAAATGTCAGAATTATTCGATGTTATAGAAAAATTAAAAAAAGACCCTAATACGATTATTAATTACAGTCAGTTGAATCTAGCCGAAAAAGACATTGCAGCTCATAAATGGCAGACAGCTAAAATTTTTCCATGGTTGGTATTAGGAGCTAGTTTACCAATAGTTATTTTGACATCAATTATTAGTGATAACTTCTTTGCGCCAAGTGTATACACGCCTGAGATGGCAGCTAGTATAAATGCGCCAGACTATCACAAAATTTATAAATATTCGAAAGGTATGACAATCTCGACTAATTTTTACAAATTTACGCTCTTACATGCATATGAAGTTCAGCAGGCAGATTCAGGAGATGATTATATTGTCTTGAATATTCGTGCTAAGGCCTCTTCAAATTATCCTTCAATTGGAGCCAGCAACTTTATGTCATTCGATAATTGGAGTATTGAGGCTGAAAAAGAGGGTAATTCGATTGATGATGCCACCAATAATGTAGATTTTCTTATTAAAGAACATGGTAAAAAGAAAAGCATTATCGATAATATCAGAAGCGGTTGGGATAGTGATGAAGGTGGAGATGTTCATATCTTCAATGTCGTTTTAGCCAAAGCACCAAAGCAAACTGATGTTGTTTACGCGGGCTTTGATGCTAGTTTGAGTAAGAGCAAAAATCAAGATACATCCTTTGTTTTGAAGGTTCAACCTGAAGATCTGGAGAAATTATAATGAAATATAAATTGTTGATAACTTTATTCTTAGGCTGCCTATTCTTAGGTTTTGACACTACCAATGTTGTGGCAGTTAAAGAGGAGATAAGCAATCGTAACTATAATGGGAAAACACTAGATTTTGAACAAGGGAATCTACACTATGAAATTTTGAATTATAAAATTTTGGATGATCCTTTGCCATCCCCAGATAATGAAGATTATAGCCGATTACAAAGATATTTAGTTTGTACGGTAAAGCTAACTAATAAAAAAGCAACTTCCACAGAAGTTCTGGCTTATGATTTTATGGGATGGTCGGGTCCCAACGATATATATGCTACTAAGAAACCTGAAAAATATAAGAATCCAGAAGGAGTAATAACTTTGGATGCTGATTCTAGTGATGAAAAGGATTCAACCAAGATAGTACCAGGAGAATCTAAAACTTTTGCATTTTTCTATATTGTTTATCCAGATGACGATTTAAATATTACTGTCAATGGATTGAACGGAACACTTGAGAATATTTCTCTCAAAAAAACAGTTTCCAGTAACGGCATCGTTGCAGATTAGGGGGAAGAATGATAGAAAAAAGATCTAATCCGATTTTTAAAACGTTTATTTGGGTTGTACTTGCCATAGTACTGACAGCAATATTTTTTGTAGAGAATAATACTATTCAGATGATTTTAATGATGCTGTTGCCACCTTTAGGATATTCGGCATTCCTTCCATTCCGTATTAGTTGGTTATTTTTAGGGCCAGTAACAGATTTGTTTTTTTACTCAGCTTTGAAAAATATGTTTTTAAATAAGGATCTTCAGCAATTGGGAACTGTTTTGATGGTTGTAATTATTGCGGCCTTAGCAGTTTATGTAGTTACTGAATTTGTGTTTTATAAAAAGCGGCTTAAGGGTACGAAACCATTTTTTAAAGAAGTATCAGAAGCAAAACTTCAAACAGGTCCATTGGTTTTCAATGAAGCAGCTTTACAAGATTCCCAGATGACTGAATCGGAACAAGAATTCTTTCGTTCTGAAATGAAGAAATACCATAAGAAATATGAGTATCTTTGTAACGTTGATTCAGAAATTAAACTTATGTTACCGACTTATTCTGAAGATATGAAAGTTATGGATGGAATTTTTCGAGAATTATTAAATGCCCCAGTTCAATTATTATCGGCATCCGATTTTCTTTATCAAGATTTACCAGATTACGTGAATTTAGTTCGAGCAACGGAAAATGTTTTAGATAATGTGATAAAAGAAGCTGATGATAAAAAAATTTTATCCGAAGTGCCTGATAAGATTGCATTAATATCGACTCATCTACAAAAGGATTTTAAAAAGATAACCGATAGTGAACGTGAAGAATTGAAAAAACAATTACGACAAGTTCAGACTATCAGAAATGGGATAGATTAATGTCGATATTAAGTTGTAGTTTTGTCGTATATTCAATTAAAAAATAGTATCTGTTCAGAATTCTGAATGGGTACTATTTTTTTGTTTGGGACAAAATTTTTCAATTTATTCCTTGACTTAAAGTTAACTTCAAGTTGTTTAATGTACTTATCAACTTGATACGAGGAGGAATTGATTATGGCAAAGAAACAAACTGCTGGACGTGACATGTTGGGAGATTTTGCCCCACAATTTGCAGCATTGAATGACGATGTATTATTCGGAGAAGTTTGGAGTAAAGAAAATGAACTTTCTGCCCATGATCGTTCATTAATTACTATTGCAAGTATTATTTCTGCTGGAAATATTGAACAATTAGATGCACATTTAAAAATTGGTAAGAAAAATGGTATTACAAAAGATGAAATTGTTGCTGAAATCACTCATTTAGCATTTTATGCTGGATGGCCCAAGGCTTGGAGTGCTTTCAATCGTGCAAAAGAAATTTGGAAGGAAGATTAATTATGGCAAGAAATGAAGAATTAAAGACAGATGGAGTGTTTCCTGTTGGAGCCAAAAATGAAGCTTATGCTAAATATTTTATTGGTCAAAGTTATTTGAACAGTTTAGTAAAACCAGAAGACAATATTGATTTTGGAGTTGGAAATGTAACTTTTGAACCAGGTTGTCGTAATGATTGGCATATTCATCATGATGGTTTCCAAATTTTACTTGTTACTGGTGGCGAAGGTTGGTACCAAGAATGGGGCAAGCCTGCTCAACTACTAAAACAAGGTGACGTCGTTGTTATTAAGGAAGGCGTTAAGCATTGGCATGGTGCAACTAAGGATAGTTGGTTTAGTCATGTTGCTATTACTAAAGGAAAATCAGAATGGCTTGAGAAAGTTACTGACGAAGAATATAACAAATTATAAAAGTTAAAATGATTGATTGAAAAAGAGGACTGAAACAGTCCTCTTTTTTTACACATAATTTACATTAAATAGATTATATATATACATAACTCCAACATACTATAGCTAATGACTTATATGGAGGGTTAAATATGTCTACATTATTAACAAATGTTTGTAAACAATACGATCAAGGAAAGACGGTTTTAAAGAATGTTACCGCCGAAATCGAAACGGGTGAATTTTTCGTAATCGTTGGACCATCTGGTTGTGGTAAGAGTACTTTACTACGTATGATTGCTGGACTAACTCAAATTAGTGACGGTGAAATCAGTATTGATGGTCAAGTAGTTAATAACTTACCACCTAAGGATCGTAACTTAACAATGGTTTTCCAAAGTTACGCTTTGTTCCCATTTTTAAGTGTTTGGGATAATGTTGCTTTTGGTTTAAAAGCTAGAAAGCATGACCAATCTGAGGTTGAAGAACGTGTTAACAATGCTTTGAAGATGGTTAACTTGGAAGATTTAAAAGATAGAAAACCTCGTGAATTATCTGGTGGTCAAAGACAACGTGTGGCTCTAGCTCGTGCTGTAGCCAGCGATGCTAAGATCTGTTTGATGGATGAACCATTATCAAACTTGGATGCTCAATTAAGAATTAAGATGCGTCAAGAAATTTATGCTCTACAAAGAAAATTAGGTATTACTTTAATCTATGTTACTCATGATCAAGTTGAAGCAATGACAATGGCTGATCACATTATGGTTTTACATGACTCAAAAGTTCAACAAATCGGTACACCGGCTGAAATCTACAAGACACCAGCTAATGAGTTTGTCGCTGGATTCTTCGGAGTTCCACCAATCAATATTCTTTATGCAACAAAGATTTCAGACAAGGCTATCCGAGTTAACAATGATTTCCAAGTTGATCTTGATCAAACCGTTACTGAAAAGGAATTAAAGGTTGGTATCAGACCAAATGAATTAATTGTGGAAAAAGCTGATGAATTATCTGCTAATGCAACGGTACAAAACGTGGAATTCCTAGGGGACGAAAAAATCGTTTATGCAACATTCAGTAATGGTAATGAAGTATCAGCTATTGTTCCAAGTGATGCTCATTTCGATATGTTTGAGAATATCAAAATTACCTCAACAAATAATGTCTTATTATTCAATCAAGATGGAATCAATGTAACTGCAAATAGGGAGGATCTAATCAATGCTTAAGACTTCAGCAACTGATGTCATACCTGAAAAGAAAGTTGAAGCAAAACAAAAGAGCAAGTTCAAATTAACTGCCAATGATAAGTACTATGCTTCTATTTTCGCTGGTCCATCACTATTTCTTTTAGGTCTTTTCGTCTTTTATCCAATGTTTCGAACTCTTTATATCAGTTTGTTCTTAACTAATACTTTTGGTAACACAACACTCTTTGTAGGTTTAGAAAATTATGTAAAATTAATTTCTTCGCCTGATTTTGTTTCTAGCATGTGGGTAACACTCGTCTATGTTGTTGGAGTAACGTTCTTCACAATTGCCATGGGTCTATTGTTAGCTAATTTGGCTAGTCAAAAGTTACCAGGAATCGCTATTTTTAGAACACTTTACTCAGTGACAATGGGAGTTTCTGTTTCAGTTGCCGCTATTTTCTGGCTATTTATTTTTAATCCATCTGCGGGATTCTTCACACTGTTAACTAAAATGTTGAATCTACCAACAATCAATTGGTTGGCTAATCCAACTAATGCGATGTGGGCAATTATCATTACAACCGTTTGGATGCATTTAGGTTTTGTTTTCTTAGTTTTTCTTGGTGCTATTGAATCAGTACCAACAACGCTTTATGAAGCGGCCGATGTTGAAGGTGTTTCTAAACATTACCAGTTTTTCCATATTACTTTGCCAATGATTTCTCCAACATTGTTCTTTATCTCAACAATTACAATTATTGGCTCATTTAAGAGTTTTGGTTTGATTGATCTTATCACTAAAGGTGGTCCAACTAATGCAACGAACATGCTAGTTTACCGTATTTATAATGATGCTTTCTTTGGCGGAAACTATGCTAAATCAAGTGCGGAAGCAATTATCTTAACTGTAATTATTGCCTTCTTTACTTACTTGCAATTCAAATTCCTAGAAAAGAAGGTAAATTACTAATGGCCAATATTGATGAACGTAACGTTTTGAAAAATATTTTTAGTTATTTTCTTTTAATCTTATTGGCTGTAGTTATTTTAGTGCCATTCTTCATTGGTATTTGGACAAGTTTCTTACCAACAGCTGATATTTTAAAAGGTAATTATTTCAGTACTAATATTTCACTTACTAACTATATCGATGCCTTTACGAATACACCAATTTTGCGTTATCTAGGCAACACAATTGTTGTAGCAACAATTACGATGTTTGCACATTTACTTTTCTGTTCAATGAGTGCATATGCCTTTGTTTTCTTAGATTTCAAATATAAAAAATTCTTCTTTGCTCTATTTATGATTACAATGATGCTACCGTCTGAAGCTGCTATTATTCCTAACTTTCAAACAGTAAAAGCTTTAGGATTATTGGATCATTATTCAGCAATGATCGTTCCATCTTTGACATCTGCTTTCGGTACATTCATGTTGCGTCAATCTTTCATGCAAACTCCTAAAGAATTGAAAGAAGCTGCTGATATTGAAGGCTTGAATCATTTCCAAATTTTCTGGAAAGTCGTACTACCATATAATCGTATCAGTTTGATTACTTTAGGTGCTTACAGTTTTCTAGGTGCTTGGAATTCATATCTATGGCCAATTTTAGTTACATTCAGTAATAATTCACGTGTTATTCAAAATGGTTTGAAACAATTGCAATCGGAAGAAACATTTAATAACTGGGGTATGATTCAAGCTAGTGCTGCAATTATTGTTATTCCAACAATTCTTGTTCTTTTCATTGGACAACATTACTTCAAGTCAGGATTGAATGAAGGAGCTGTCAAATAATGTCGAAATATAAAAAATTAGTTCTGCCTTTGATTCTGGTTTTAGCAGTTGCCGTAGTAGCAGTTTTTGGTAAAACATTATCAACTAAGTCAGCAGCAGTGAAGGATAATCGTACAGAAGTCGTCTTTTGGCATGAAATGGGTGGACCTGCTGAAAAATCATTAATGAAAATCGTTGATGGTTTCAATAAGTCACAAACTAAATATCGTGTTGTCCCTAAGTATCAAGGTTCATACGATGCTGCAATTCAGAAGATTTTACAAACTCATGGTACTGGAACATCTCCAGCAGTTTTTCAAGCTTTCGATATTTCAGCTGCTCAAATGATGCATAGCAAATTCACGGTGCCAGTTCAAGATTTCATTGATAAAGATGGATTTGATGCAAGTAAGATTTCACCAGTTGCTCGTTCATTCTATTCTAATGACGGTAAACAACAAGCAATGCCTTTCAACACATCACAACCGGTACTTTACTATAATGCTTCATTATTAGAAAAGTATGGAATAACACCACCGCCAGTATCACCTTCATACAGTGATATTACACGTGTGGCAAAACAACTTTATGAAAGATCACATCATCAAGTTAAAGGTATGACAGTACAAATCTATGGTTGGTTGTTAGAACAGGCTATGGCCAATGCTGGTGTAGGACTTACTAATAATAATGATGGTCATACAGGTATTCCAACTAAGGCAACAATTAACAATGGTGCTTCAAAGGAATTCTTTGAATGGATTCGTGAAAATCAAAAAGCCGGTGATTTCATGAACTATGGTTCGGGTGCAATGGCCGGAACTAACCAAACAACAGGTTTCCTAAATGGTAAGATTGGTATTTACATTCAATCATCAGCAAGTATTAGTCAATTGAACAAGAAGAATAAGAACAAATTGGGAATCACATACTTCCCCCACCCAGATGGCAAGAAAGCTAATGGTGTTGCTATCGGTGGTGCTGCTCTTTGGATCTCAAATGACAAATCTAAAGCGGTTCAAAATGGTGCCTTTGAGTTTATCAAGTATTCTCTAAAACCAGAAGTACAAGCTCAATGGCAAAAGGATACAGGATACCTAGCTTTAAATAAGGATTCACAACAAACATCAATTCTTAAGGGACTTTACAAGCAACACCCAGAATCCAAAGTACCTAGTCAACAATTACAAGAAGCTGTTCCTAATCACTTCAACTCAGGTATTTTGATGGAAGGAATGCAAAAGACTCGTCAAATTGAACAATTTGCAATGGAAAGTATCTATAACGGTGGCGACATTACCAATGCCTTGAAAGATGCTGATAAGAAAATCGACGATAATTTAACAACTACTAATCGAGCTAATGGTTATCACTAGATACTTAGTTTAATAGGGATGGGATAGTCTAATGTCTAAGTATAAAAAACTAATTGTGTCTGTGGGAGTCATTCTGGGTGTTGTCTTGATAACTTTCTTTGGAAAGAATGTCTTTGCACAATCAAAACCGCAAGACAATCGTACACAAATTGTTTTCTGGCACGAAATGGGTGGTCCTGCCGAGAAGACTTTATTGAAATTAGTTAATGATTTTAATAAATCACAGAGTAAGTATCAAGTAATACCTAAGTATCAAGGCTCATATGACACTGCAATTCAAAAAATATTTCAAACTCATGGAACGAATACATCTCCAGCAGTTTTCCAATCTTCAAATATTTCTACGGCACAAGTCCTTCATAGTGGTTACACTACGCCGATTCAAAAATTTGTTGATCAAGATCATTATGATCTAAGTAAAATTTCACCGGTTGCTCGAGCTTTTCATGCTCAGGGTGGTAAACAACAGGCAATGCCCTTCAACACATCTCAACCGGTACTTTACTATAATGCTTCATTATTAGAGAAGTATGGAATTACACCACCATCAGTTTCGCCTTCATATAGTGAAATTACTAAGATTGCTAAAGAACTTTATGAAAAATCCAATCATAAAGTTAAAGGGATGACGGTTCAAATTTATGGTTGGTTGTTAGAAGAGGCAATTGCTAATTCTGGTGGAATGTTTGCTAACGAAAATGATGGACATACTGGGATACCAACTAAAGTCAGTATCGATACTCCTGAATCTGTTGAATTCTTTAAATGGATTCGCGAGAATATTAAGAATGGTAACTTTATGGATTATGGTTCTGGTTCAATGGCAAGTACAAACCAAACCTCTGGTTTCTTAACCAATAAGGTAGGGATGTATATTCAATCATCCGCCAGTATGAGTCAGTTGAATAAGAAAAATAAAAATAAATTAGGTATCACTTATTTCCCACATCCAGATGGGAAAAAAGCTAATGGTGTTTCCATCGGTGGAGCTGCGCTTTGGGTTTCTAATGATAAGTCTGAAGCAATCCAAAAAGGCGCTTACGAGTTTATCAAATATACAGTTAGACCAGAAGTTCAAGCCGAATGGCAAAAATCAACTGGATATATGGCTTTGAATAGAGATTCGCAAAAAACATCAATTTTGCAAAAATTCTATGCTAAGCATCCAGAAGGTAAAATTCCGGGGCAACAATTAAATAGCACAGTTCCTAATTACGATAACTCTGGAATTTTGTTAGAAGGAATGCAGACGATTCGTAAGTTGGAAGAGGATGCGATGGAAAAGATTTATCGTGGTGGCGACATTAAACAGATTCTAAAAAATAATGAAAGAGCTATTAATGATCTGGTTTATAGTCAAAATCGTGCGAATGGATTAACTAAAGAATAAAAGAAAACACGTCGTCAATTCAAAATAGAATTGATGACGTGTTTTTGTCTTAATCATGATTTTTATAACGAAATTTTAAATTGAAAAGATTGGGAGGTAAAGCTTGTAAGAAAGTGATTCCTAGAATTAATAAAGCACCAATCAGTTCAGCTCCACTTACTTTGGTATTCAATAATGTTACAGCTAAAACAGTTGCTGTCAAAGGTTCAAACGCACTTAACATTCCTGTAGTTGAAGGCGTTAAATAATTGAGACTCTGTAAGTAGAATAAATATGAGAACATAGTTCCCCCGGTAACAATAAAAATTATAGAAATCCAAGCGGTACCAGTCAAAGTAGGAACGTTAGTTAAGTCGGCGAAAGGTGCAAAGACGATACCACCTAACAACATAGACCAACCAGTCACAATTCGAGCGTCAAAGCGTTTTAGCAATTCTCTTGGTAAAAGAGTATAGGAAGCTTGACTTAATCCAGCGCAAACTCCCCAAAAGATTGCTGCTGGTGATAACATCAATTGACCAATGTGACCATGTGTTACTAGAAGGAAAGTTCCTAATAAAGCTAAAGCAATAGAAATAATGTCGATTCTTCGCGGCCATTGTAATTTTCGTAAAGATAAATAGAGAATAATGAAAAGTGGCCCTAAGAATTGCAGGACTGTAGCAGTCGGCGCATTACCATATTTGATGGCCATGAAATAAGTATATTGAGCTGGAAGCATACCTAATAAGCCAAAAGCCAATAATTGAATAACGTAGCGTGGCTTTTTCAAGATAGCAAATAATTCCTTAGAATCAGCAAAATAACACCATATGACAAGCATTAAGCCAGCAAAAATTAAACGAATTCCAACGATCCACTGCGTGGGGATACTTTCTTCAGTGAAGAGATATTGAGCAATACTGCCAGAAAATCCCCATAGAACTGGCCCCATAATTGCGTAGAAAAATCCTTTTTGTTTGTCAGTCATATAAAATCCCCCAAGACTCATGTTAATCCCTACTGTAACATAACTATTTTTATAAAAAAGGGCTTGCTCAAACACGATGTGAATAAAAGTCTGTATAATTTAGATTAGTAACAGCATAAGGGGGAAAGCCAATGCTAAAGATAGATCATATTAGTAAACAATTCGGTGAACTACAAGCTTTAAAGCAAGTAACGTTTGATGTGGCCGATGGTGAAATTTTAGGACTGATCGGTCAAAATGGAGCTGGAAAATCAACTACTTTTCACAGTATTTTGAACTTTCTGAATTATCAAGGTACTATTTCTTGGAATGAGAAACCAATCACCGAGAGTGTTTTCGATGAAATTGGTTATCTTCCAGAAGAACGCAGTCTAATGCCAAAGTTGACGATTGAACAGCAAATAATTTACTTGGCTCGATTGAAAAATAAGCCAGCTAAGGAGATTAGACCAGTAATCGATGACTGGTTGAAAAAATTTGCGGTTAAAGGGACCAAGAAAGATAAAATTAAGGATTTATCTAAAGGTAATCAACAAAAAGTACAATTAATCTGTACTTTGATTCATGATCCTAAGCTAATTATTCTAGATGAGCCATTCAGCGGACTTGATCCCGTTAATTCTGATTTATTAAAACAAGCTATTCTGGATGCTAAAAAACGTGGAGCTGCGATTATCTTTTCCAGTCATGATATGGAAAATGTTGAAGAGCTGTGTGATAAGTTAGTAATGTTACGTAATGGAAAAGTCGTTTTGCATGGAACCGTTCAAGAAGTGCGTGATTCCTTTGGAAAAACTAGAATTTACGTTACAACCGATAAGACTATCGATGAATTAGCTATGTTGCCGCATGTGGTCGCCGCTAAACCATTGGAAAAAAGACGCTTTGTTCTTTATTTGGATGAAGAATCATCAGGTAAAGCTATTTTTGACGAATTAACTCAAGGTCAATATATCGAAGAATTCAGTCAACAGGCGCCAACTCTGAATGAAATCTTTAGAAGAAAGGCCGGTGAGAAAGATGAATAAGTTGTGGATTGTAACTTTTGAAACCTTTTTGCGACAAGTTAAGTCGTGGAGCTTTGTTATGTTGATTCTGGGACCATTTTTAATGTTAGGTATTACGATTGGTGCAGGATATGTAGGAGCTGCCAGTGGGGCTAATAGTTCTAATGTAGCGGTCATCAGTTCGCAGTCAACGTTGCGAAAGAATTTCTTAAAAGAGAATTCAGCTGACATTGACAAAAAAGTTACTGATGAAAAGGTAGCTACTAAGAAGATGAAGAAGGATAATTTAGCAGGTTATATTGTTTTAAAGGCTGACAATAAACGTGTGACGGCTAAATATGTAGGAACGACTTCGTTGAGTTCATCAATGAAAACAAAAGTGAATTCTTTCTTAGCTCAGACGCAACAACAATTAAATATGTCACAGGCTAAATTATCGACTCAACAGTTGCAAGCTTTACAACAGCAGCCTAAATTAACAGAGCATATTCAAGAGAAGGCTGGAACTGCTAATCTGGGAAAAATTATTTCCTTCTGGATCACAGTTATTATGGTTTACATGGTTTTGATCACATATACTAGCATTACGGCCCAAGAAATTGCCTCGGAAAAAGGTACCAAAGTCATAGAAATTATTTTCTCCAGCACGACTGCTTTGAAGTATTTCTTAGGTAAAATTTTCGGCGTTTTGTTAGTCATTCTGACACAAATCTTAGTTTACTTAGTAGGTGGTTGGGGTGCGTACATTTTTGCCGAGAATTCATCATTGACTAAGTCATTTGTTAACCAGTATCAATCCTTGATCAATTCGGTCATGCATAATTTGTTAAGTGTTAACTTGGTTTATCTGTTATTGGGAGTAGTCATTTACACTATCTTGGCGGCCTTTTGTGGAGCTTTAGTTGCGAAAGTAGAAGACGCGTCAAAAGCAGCTCAACCGGTCATTATGTTGAATCTGGTGGCATTTTTCGTCACATTTCCATTCCAAAATAACGTGGACTCAATCGTTGTAAAAATTTTGTCTTACGTTCCATTCTTTTCATCATATTTCATGCCGTTACGTTTGATTAATAACAACGCTAGTACCATGGAAATAATGATTTCACTATTGATTCTCTTGGCAAGTATCATTTTGTTAGCAATGTATATTGGTAAAATTTATCAAGGCTTGATGTTGCAGACGGATGATTCTAGTTTTTGGAAGAGATTCAAACGGGGATTGTCATATAAATAGAAAAAGAGCTATAACTTCTGTTGTGAAGTTATAGCTCTTATTTTTGCTTTTATATTAATAACCATGGTTCTATGCTTTATAGCGGAAATGCGTTCCACGCTCTTTAGAAGAATGCACCGTATAATTTAACGGCACAAACTGCACCTAAGATTGGAGCAACAACTGGAACCCAACTGTATTTCCATTGTGAAGAACCTTTTGGATTTAAAGGTAATAAGGCATGCAATAGACGTGGTCCTAAATCACGGGCTGGATTCAAGGCTGGGCCTGTTGGTCCACCAAATGAAACAACTAAACACATAACTAAGAATCCTAGACCAATAAAGTCGGCACGTGGATCGATGTGATCTGATGTCAAAGCAACGGCACCAAAGACTAAAATAAATGTTCCAATAAATTCGTTAATAAATCCGTTGATACGACTGTTTTCAGCATCGATAGTTGAGAATGTTCCCAAAATACTTTCGACGTTTTCGGTCTTATTGTAATAAGGTTTGTAGGCGGCGACGATCATCAGTTGACCGAAGATGGCACCTAAGAATTGAGAGATGATATATGGACCAACTTCAGCCCATGGAAATTCACCATTGAAGGCAAGTGCCAATGTCATGGCTGGATTAATTTGTCCACCAGAAATGGGTCCAAACATCATGGCTGGAATCATAACACCGATACCATAACCAAATCCAATCAAGATCCACCCACCGTGGAAACCTTTTGTTCCTTTTAATTCAACGTTGGCAACAGAACCATTACCGAGGGCAACCATGATGGCTGTTCCGATAAATTCGGCGACACAACGTACTAACAACGTATAGTGCATAATAGATACTACCCCTAAATATATTTAAATTTTCTCATTAGATTTATATTATAGTTAGTAAAACACGAATATTAAAATTCACTCAAAAATGGGTCAATCGTTTGTAATTCGCTCTAATTTGTCTTTCAAGAGTGCAAATTAACATAAAAAAATTGTCCCACCAATACGGGGCAACCATCACTAACATAAATAGTAAAATAAATCAAATAATGAGCAACGTGTAATATTGTATCATACATTCCGAATATTTTTTGGCAAACAATTAAATATTGAGCAGTTTTTGCTATATAGTAGGAGCATAACCTAAAATTAAAAATGAGGTAGAAAGATGAAAGTTCTTAGTTTAGTTAATTTAACCAAAAAACAACGAGAGAAGATCGAATCAATTTCTAATATTGATTTACAAGTTGTATCTCCTAAACAGGTGACACCAGAAGATCTTGATGGTGTGGAAGTACTTTATGACTGGTCCAATACTTTGAAAGACGCTGTAGTTAAAAGTGAAACTCTAAATTGGATTCAAGTTGTCCGTGCAGGCGTTGATGCACTACCATTGCCTGAATTGAATAGTAAAGGTGTTATTTTAACTAATGGCTCAGGCGCTAATGCGATTAACATTGCAGAACAAACTTTGGCTTATATGTTAATGTTTGTTCGTCGTATGAATTTGACAGCCAGACATCAAGATGCAAGAGAGTGGAAGCATGATGAGGGTTATGATGAAGTTTATAACAAGACTGTCATGATCGTCGGTGTTGGACATATCGGTACTTTGATCGCTAAATATGCCAAAGCTCTAGGTATGAAAACAATCGGTGTTCGCCATAGTGATAAACCGGCTGAATACATCGATGAAATGATTCCTATGTCAGAACTTTCTAACAGAATCAATGAAGTTCATTTCGTAATCAATGCCTTGCCAGATACAGACGAAACTTTAGGTATCTTCAATAAAGATTTATTCGATGCTATGTCTAAGAAAGCTTATTACATTAATATTGGTCGTGGAAAAACAACTAATATGGATGATTTAGTTGAAGCTTTGAACGGTGAAGCTATCGCTGGTGCTGCTTTGGATGTAACTACACCAGAGCCATTACCAAGTGACAGTCCACTTTGGGATATGAAGAACGTTATTATCACACCGCATGATGCAGGGATGAGCGTTCATTATGAAGAACGTGCCTTTGATATTTTCAAACGTAATCTTAAGTCGTATGTTGAAAATGGTGAAGTTGTTGAAAATGTGGTTAATTACTCACTAGGTTATTAAAATGTTTCCGTTTACAGAATGAAAGTAACTTGAGAAATCCGACAGAAGTATTTAGAATTGAATTAGATATATGAAAGGAAAAATAATGTTATCTAGTGACTATTTTATAGGATTCATGTCGATTTTCTTGTTTTGGCTCTTACTTTTACTTTTGGAAATAATTTTAAACATGAGGAACACGATAATAGAATTATCTTTCTTTTCTGATGAAAAATTAAGTACGTTAGATAGAAAACTAGATCAGCGCTTTGGAGCCCGATTTCAAGGACTCTTTGAATTTATTGAATTTTTGATTATCGGTTATATCGTTTATGCGGTGTTGACCGATTTGAGATTCCAAGGTTTTCAATTAGATGCATCATCATTTGGACAGATCATCTTTTTATCTGTCATTGTTGTAGCTGTAATGGTGGGTGATATACTTTTGATTGCTAAGGATTTACATATCTATAAATTTATTAAGCATTCCGAAGCCTTGTCTAGAAAAAATTCCAATTAAAAAAAGGTACTTCCGTTCACGGAAGTACCTTTTTGAGTCTAATCATATCTTTTAAAACTAGTTTGTTTTCAATAATTGGTTCGGAGTAGTTATCAACAAAAAAGTTGGTATCAATGTTAATAACTCGAAAGCCGCATTTTTGGTACAGGTAGAGTTGTGAAAAACTAGTGCTGCCAGTTCCAATTTCAATTGTCTTGTAACGGTGTTTCTTAGCCCAATCACAGGTAAAGTTAATTAAATCTTCGCCTAGGCCGTGATTACGATATTTTTCATCCACAGAAATATTCACAATTTCCACTGTTCGTGGGTGAGTATCTAGCAATAAAATAACACCCAACAAATCTTTTCCACAGACTAATTCGAATTTATAGGCTCGTGGTAAATAACTTTCAATTATTTCCCGAGATGGATCGGCTTCTAAAAATAGTTGCATGTGTTTATCGGTAATTTGATTGATAGGTTGAATTTTATTTTCTGATTTGTCCATCGCCTTGTACCAGGTACTTTGTTGTTGTTAATTCATTGGCACCCATAGGACCTCTAGCGTGAAGTTTTTGGGTACTGATACCAATTTCAGCACCGAAGCCAAATTGTTGTCCATCAGTGAAACGAGTTGAGGCATTAGTGTAAACAACTGCGGCATCAATTTGTTTCATGAATTGGCGACTGCTGCTATAGTTTTCGGTAATAATGGATTCACTATGTTTAGTGTTGTATTTATTGATGTGCTTGATGGCATCGTCAATTGAGTCGACGATTTTAACAGCAATAATATAGTCGTCGTATTCAGTACCCCAATCTTCTTCAGTAGCGGGTACAATATCAGGTACGATAGCCTTAGATAAAGTATCACCTCGGACTTCGACACTATTAGCTTGTAAGGCATCATAGAGCTCAGGCAAGAATTGATTAGCGATATCACGATGCAAAATTACTTTTTCAGCAGCGTTGCAAACAGAAGGACGCTGTACTTTTGCATTAATGATGATCTTAAGGGCCTTGTCTAAATCAGCATCCCTATCAACATAGATGTGACAATTACCAGCTCCAGTTTCAATAATAGGAACTTTAGCTTTGTCGACGACCATCTTAATAAATTTGCCACTACCACGAGGGATTAAAACATCAATGTATTGATTCAACTCCATCATCTTTTGAGCTGTTTCATGACTAACATCATCGATCAATTGGACGGCATCTTGATTAATACCAACTTTTTGAAGAGCATGGCGTAAAGTTTCTGAGAGGGCAATGTTAGAATTAATGGCTTCCTTACCACCACGTAGAATAACGGCGTTACCAGCCTTGAAGCACAAGCCAGCAGCATCAACGGTAACATTAGGACGAGCTTCGTAGATCATCCCAATAACGCCTAAAGGCACACGTTCCTGAGTAATATCGAGTCCACTAGTTGTTTGCCAACCACGATCAACTTTACCAATGGGGTCAGGTAGTTCGACGACTTGACGCAAACCGTTAGCCATATCATTGATACGATCGGGTGTAAGCAATAAACGATCGAGCATGGCTTTTTTAGTACCGTTCTCCTTAGCTTTGTCATAGTCCTCTTTATTAGCAGCAACAATTTCCTTAGTATTCAATACTAAGCTGTCAGCCATAGTCAAAAGGGCTGTATTTTTTTCTTTGGAACCTAGTTGTCCTAATTCAAAGGCAGCATCTTGGGCTTTTTGGCCCATTTCTTCGAGATTAGTCATTGTATCCTCCTAAAACGCTTTCTAATGTTTTAAGTATATCAGTTATTGAAAAAAGTGGTTATAGCAAAAAAATAGTGGACCGATGTCCACTATTTTCTTGTCTAAGTAATTTTAATTTATTTGCGTTGTGTTGCTGTCAACGTAATTAGTATTCTACTCCATTTTATGTGGCTGTCAACATATTTAGCTATTACTGATATTTTGACTGATTTTACCAATCATTTCTAAAAAGAGACGTTGTTCTTCAGTACTCAAACCCTTAGTAGTAGTCTTTTCAGCTTCTAATAGAATGGCATGAAGCTTTTGAGCCATTTGAACGCCACTATCAGTCAAACTGACAAGTGTTATACGTTTGTCTTTTTTAGATTTGGAAGTCGTTACTAAACCAGTTTTAGTCATGCGACTGATTGATTTGGCAATAGTTGAGTGATCAACACATAAAGTGGTGACTAATTTATTTTGCGAAATATTATTGTTTTTGAATAATTCCAGTAAGATCATATCTTGACCAGGGTAGAGTCCTAGGGGACGAATCTTTTTAGTAACGAGATTCTTATAGCTAGTAATCAAAGTAACGATAGCTTTGGCAATTGGATATTCGTTATTCATATTTTCCTCCTATGGGATCATTGAATGTTTTTGGAGAAGAGGGTCCCAACTGCATCGCCGGAAAGAATATTGAAAATAACATCAGGATTTTTACCATTTGTAAGGACCATCTGTTGGTTATGTTTCAAAATCAGTTCTGCAGCTTTTAGTTTAGTCGTCATACCACCAGTTCCGTATTTAGTTCCGTGACCACCAGCAGCGGCAATGATATCAGGATTGATCTTATTGATACTGTCGATTAGATGGGCATCAGGGACCTTGAGTGGATTAGCTGAATAAAAACCATCAATATCTGATAACATGATCAACAAATCGGCATCGACTAAATTAGTTACAATAGCCGACAATTGATCGTTATCACCAAATTTAGTGTGATGATCCAATTCGGAGACAGTCACAGTATCATTTTCGTTAACGATAGGAATAGCGTTGTCCATTGACATCAATTCTTGGAAACTATTCATCACGTTAGTATGACTTTCGGGATAATCGATTATATCACGAGTGATCAACATTTGGGCGACTGACATTCCATATTCATGAAAAGCTTCATTGTAAATCTGCATCAATTCTGCTTGTCCGACAGCAGCAACAGCTTGTTGCTTGGAAATTTTGATCGGACGCTTGTCAATTCCCAGTACCCCCATACCGACACCAATAGCCCCAGATGAAACAAGAACGACATCTTTACCATCCTTTTTTAAAGTGCTAAGTACATGAGCTAGTTCTTTAATAACTTCTAAGTTAATTTTGCTATTTTGACGAATCAGAGTGCTAGTACCAACTTTGACTACGATTCGGTCACCATAAATCTGGCGCTTATTTTGCATTTTTCCATCCTCTAAAAATAATTGATTAAGATTGTTGACTATTTAACACTAATATTATTATGCTAAGGCAAGAAGTGAAATAAGAAAAGGGTGTATTTAAATTGTATAAAGTATTAATCGTGCTTCACGAAGGCGACGACTATATTAGAATGAATAAAGTTTACATTGAAAGTATGCCCGTGGCTGGACAATACATTATTCATACAGATGGTTTAGCTTATTATGTAGAAGAAGTAACCACTTTTGTCGGTTATGTAAGTAGCAAAGGGGCCATTGCAATAGTAGTTGTTCATCCAGCTCCTAAAGATTCAGCTGTTAATAAGTTATATGGTGTAGATATTGAACGGGATTTAGATGATCCTGAATATAATAAAAACTAAATAGTATTTTGAGGTGGGATGTGCTTAAATTGCCGCCCTCCACAAAAATCGGGAATGCATTGGAACGCTATGGGCGCGGCTTTTGCTCAAATCAAGTCGTAACTGAATGCCAACTAATGTAGTTAAAATATGCCGTCGTCCGCAAAAAATCTGTGAGCCGCTGGAACGTGGTGGACACGACTTGGAGCTAATAATTCCGCACTTTGTGCGAAATCATGGATCTCCAAGTTCGGTCTTATACTAACCTTGCTACGCAAGCTAAGTATAACTTCACCACTGAGGGCTCGCAGATTTTTTACTACCGACTGGTTCCCTGAGTCTAATATTGGCCAGTGAAACTGCAGTAGTTTGGAATTC
Source organism: Companilactobacillus kimchii DSM 13961 = JCM 10707 (assembly GCF_001435445.1). GTDB lineage: Bacteria > Bacillota > Bacilli > Lactobacillales > Lactobacillaceae > Companilactobacillus > Companilactobacillus kimchii. The sequence continues at coordinate 138,783 of NZ_AZDH01000018.1, forward strand.
TAAATCAAAAGAACAGCTTTTATTAAGTATTCAAGACGTTATATACTTGAATGATTCTCAATAGAAGTTGTTCTTATTTTTTATTGTTTACATTGAGGTAAATTAAAGTTATCTGTTAGTTTTTTTTAGATTAAAAGCAGTATCTACTTTATTAAAAGTTAGAAAGTAAAATAGTAATAAAATAGAAATTATCTTTATTTCAAAAGTTTAGAAGAGCGATAGTAAATAGAATAGTTTACTAGTCTGGAGCAAAAATTGAAAATGCGGTCAGCTGTGAAGTCCTTGTTAACGGCTGTGCCGTTTACAAGTAGGTCGATCTTGAAGATCCAAAATTCCACATAAAGTGTGAAATTTTTAGCTCCAAGTCGGCCCACAGCGTTCCACCAGCATTTTCAGTTTCTGCGGAGGACGGCATATTTAACCCTAAAAATAATAAGAAAAACGTAATTTACAAATGTAGGCTTGCAATTTTGCCACTTTAGTTTTAAATATAAAATAGTAAGTCTATATTTGTAAACTTTATTTTCGAGAATTGGTATTATCCAATGTTCATGCGTTTTAGAGCAAAAAAAATAAAGGCCTACCACTAGCCTTTATTTTGCGAGAAATTTAAACCAGAGCCTACCACTAACCCTGATTCCTAAGCAGTTGAGAAGGAGTACTACTCTAAAAGGATAACAATGAAACATTGTTAGGTTAATACATCTCGCCTATATAACCAAATTAATTATAAGTCTGATATAATTTTATTTCTACAATTCAGGAAAATAATTTGAGCAAAAAAACAAGATTTTAAAAAGAATCATAAATTAAATACACTATTTTGTTGTATTTGATGACATCAATGACAGGGGATACATTGAATGTCATAATCTAAGTACGTGTAGAATACTGATATTATATAAGTTGTTCAGAAAAGTATAAGTATTTTATATAAAAATGGAAGCATATTGCTGCCATTCTGATACATAATGGACAGTGATAAAGAGAGATTATTGCATATTGAGGATATTTTATAGAGAAGGGTGGTATGACTTTGAAAGAAGTACGCATTTCTAGTGTTGAACGTGATAACTTTATTCGATCAGTAGAGGAGTCCGTTGGATCTTTTAACTTGGGTTGTGAAGGATCACTAATAAATCTAGTATTCAAGCACTTGGAGCTACTAGAATATAATGACAGTTTAGAAGACGAGTTAAATAACTTTCGACGTGATTTGATTGAATATGATATCAACACGGGTCATCGTCACAATCGTGATGTAGAAGAATTATTGTTTAAAATTAAAAATCGCAATTTACCATATATATAACATACTGTAGGAATATTTTATATTCCTACTTTTTTTGTGTCTGATGAGATAATATTATGATCATGAGGTGCAAAAATGTTAAAGATAATCCCTAGATCAATCCAAGATGTGCCAACGTTAGAAGTTATACAAGAAGAACTAATTAATGAACCTTTACCATTAGTGGTTTTTTATCATGGTTGGCGTTCAGCTAAAGAACAAGTTTTAACACAGGCCAGAAAATTAGCACAGAAGAATATTCGAGTTGTTTTACCTGATGCGCCTAATCATGGGGAACGTCATGCGGATGTTTCTTCAGTGCCTTCAGTGACTTTCTGGAACAGTATCCAAGGCAATATTGGTGAATTCTCTCTTATTTGTCAGTTTTATCAAAAAAATAAATTAATCAAGGATCAAAAAATCGGTGTTGGTGGTTACTCAATGGGGGGTATCACGACTGCTGCTCTATTGACTCAGCATCCAGAGATCACCGCCGCAACAATAATTATGGGGACACCTGATCTAATAGGTTACGCTCAATTGGTTATTGATGATGCAAAAAAACGTAATTTATATATGCCGGCTGATTTTGATAAATTGGTAGCTTGGATCGATAATTACGATCTCAACAGTCAACCTGAAAAAATTAATCGTCGTCCTGTTTTATTTTGGCATGGGACTAAGGATCCACGGATTCCTTATCGCATGTCAAAAGACTTCTTTGATAATTTGCAAGGAAAAACTTATGGCGAACAAGTAGCTTTTATCACTGGTTACAGAGCAGGACATTTGGTGGAACCAAGATTAATGGATAAGATTGCTAACTTCTTTGAGTATTATTTAGAATGATTAATTTTAGGAACAAATATAAACAAAATGAAAAAGTTGATCAGTCCTAAGATTACTAAAACAATAAAAGCATGTTGGGTACCAATGGCAGTTGATGTAGCAGTACTCAAGTGGGAGTTGTTTTGGCTTTGAGCAATAATGGCAGATACGACTGAGGTACCAGTGGCTCCAGCAAATTGTTGAAGAGTATTGAATAAAGCATTACCATCGGCTTGGTCGTTATTTGAAAGGTATTTAAGACCATCAGTCATAATGTTACCAAAGGACATGCCCATACCTAACATATAGATAATGTAGAACCAAATAATCATTGTGTTACTCAATTTTAGACTGAAAATCGTGAAGATGATCAGTGAAATGTTGGCTAAGGTTACACCGGATAGAATAGGAATTCTGGCACCAACTTCATCCAAAATTTTTCCGCCTAAAGGAGCTAGAATAGCACCAACGACACCAGCAGGAAGAACAGCCAGACCAGCAATCGTGGCGTTATTTCCATTAACTAATTGAATATAATTAGGCAAAATAAAGGCAAAGCCCAAGGATAAAATTTGAAATAGGAAGAAACTGAATAGATGACCACTGAAAATATGATTCTTGAGGACACCTAAGTTTAGTAGTGGTTCAGCTAAGCTGTTGGAACGGAGAATGAGACATATCAAACCAATAATTCCGACTGCAAAAGATAGAACAACAGTTATATTCATTTGACTCATGTTACTGAAACCAAAGATAAGACCAGAGAAAGTTAAAATTAGAGCAATTAAGCTTAATAGATCAAATTTTGATTTTTGTAAGGGACTCTTTTGATTGATATTCTTGATTCCTAGGAAGAAAGAAATGATCAAGATAGGTAGTAGGATGACAAAAATATAACGCCAACCAAGGGAACTGACGACTAAACCGCCAAAAGTGGGTCCAACTGCAGGAGCCACGGCCGTAATCAATGTTCCTAGTCCCATCATCAAACCAATCTTGCTTTCAGGAACATTTTCCAAAATAATATTGAACATCAAAGGTAGAGCAATTCCGGTTCCTAAGCCTTGGATAATTCGTCCTAAAAGAAGTGCGGGAAAAATAGGAGCTATAGCATCAATTAGAACTCCAAGGATGAAAAAGAGATTTGCGTAAATAAATAAGGTTTTAGTTTTAAAATTACGTTTAAAAAAAGATGATAAAGGAACAACGATAGCAACGGCTAATAAATAGATTGTAGTCATCCATTGAACAGTTGAAGTAGTGATATTGAATTCTTTCATTAAAGTGGGAAAGGCAATATTCATTGAGGTTTCAACAATGACCCCACAAAATGACATTAGTCCTGCTGCAATAACTGCCAGTAGAACTTTTAATGGTATTTTTTCCTGTTTGTCCATTATTTCTCCTCCTGAAAAGCTTGGAATTTGAGAAACTTTTCAACAATAGTTAGTTCCTCAGTAGTAAAGTTTTCTTCTATTGCTTGTTGTTGATGCAACATATATATACTGATTTTTTCTTCAAGTGCACGTGCATTGTCAGTTAAGTAGACTGATTTTTGACGAGCATCTAAAGTTGACGGTGTGCGAAGAATTAGACCTTTTTTTTCCATTCTTTGCAAAGTGATAGTAGCAGTTGAACGTTGAATATAGAATTCTTGTTCAATATCACGTTGGAATAATTCATGATCTTCATGATGACTTAAAAAATCAATGATCGACATCTGAACCCAAGTGGTATCGTACTTTTTAGCGAAGGCATCAAAGCGGCGAGTTAGTTGGGTGGATGCAATCTTTAATAATGTATTGGTATTTTTCGATATCATAAGCAACCTCTTTAAAATAATTGTTAGATGTCTAACGATTATATATCTTACTCTCTTGTTTTTTTGAATGCAATACGAAATGTTTTCTGATTGTTAGAGACGAAGTCTGCACTAATCATAATTAAAAAAATCCTGTTGGACTTATATGTAACTAGCCTTAACAGGATTCTTAATTTCTATAGAATTTTATATTTCATTTCAAATAATTTAGTATGTAAAATTTTGCCGCTAGTAGTTTTAGGGATTTTCTCAACTAAACGGAATTCAGTGGGAACCTGATAATCTATCAAATTGTGCCGGCCAAATTCTTCAAGAGTGGCACCACTAAGGTAAGCATTTTGCTTTAATTCAATGTAGGCCACTGGGACTTGTTTTTCTAAATTGTTGTCAATACCAGCGATACAGATATCGACAATACCGTTAATACTGCGGTAAATATTTTCAATTTCACGAGGATAAATAATTTTGTTACCACGGTAGATCAATTCAGACTTACGACCTTTGAGGTATAGAAAGTTGTCTTCGTCTAAATAGCCCATGTCACCAGTTTTGAAGAAACCGTCTTTAGTAAATCGTGATTGGTACAATTGACGTTTGTTCAAATAACCAATAGCGATGGTAGGTGACTTAACCTCAATACAGCCAATATTATCTTGATTGATATCGGTAATTCTTATTTGTTCCGTGAAGAATGGTTGACCACAGGATCCAGCTTTGGCTTCAGCATCATTGAAGTTTAAAGCAGCAATGTTAGAAGTAGTATCGGTCATACCGTATGATTGTAAGACGGGGATATCGAGCATATTACAACGTAAGATAGTCCAATTATCGACTGAACCGTAACCTAAGAAAACACAACGGAATTTAGGATTGTAACTTTTGCCCTTAGGTAGAGTATTTAATAAGTCGCGCAACATTGGTGGTGTGAGTGAAATTATTGTGGCTCGTTCATTGATAAGAACCTTGTTTATTTGATTAATATCGAAGCCATCAATTAAGTAAACACCAATACCATAAATTAGTGAACGCATGATGACCGAGAAACCGAGAGCGTTGAAAAGTGGCATTGTTAAAACCCAAATATCTTGTTTACTAATGCCTAAATTCAAAGAAGTTCCCATAGCAGAGAAGAAAAAGTTGCCATAAGTCAGCATAACACCGATATCATTGTTATCATTAGGGGTATAGAGAATAGCAGCAACCTGATTATTGTCGAATTCGGAAACCGGCGTATAGTCAGCACTCTTGTTAAGACTCAAAACATCAGATATTAAGGTCTGTGACCAGTCAATTTTGATGATCTCTTTTGTAGAAGCGGAGTCGCTGATCAAGATAGTTTTGGGCTTGCAATCGTGGATTTGATAGTTCAATGAATCAAAGGAAAGCTCGGTATCAAGTATGATTGTCCGTGCACCTAATTGCTGAAGTGCTAGAATGGCAACGTAACCGTTGAAACAATTATCGGAAAATAATGCTACGGGATCATTTTTACGAATTCCGCTGGTAAATAATTTGCTAGCAAATAGCTGAACACACACATTTAGTTCTTTAAAGGTGAAATCCGCATGTTCTAGGATTAAAGCCACCTTATCTGGATCTAATTTTGCACGTTTGACTAACCAATTTTCCAAAATGTGACCTCTTTTCCTTTAGTAATTTGATATTATTAAAATTGCTATAACTTGATTGTAAAACATTTGAAGAATAAAATTTTAACTAATTATGAAAAAAATTGAGGTAAAAAATGAGTTTGCTAAATGATTTAGGAATTGAAGTAGTCGAAGAAGGAAAACATAAAGTAGTTTTGCAGATGGATATTAACGACGAGCATCTACAAATGGAAGAAAAAAAAGCTGGTAGTATCAATGCTATGCTGTCGGAAACAGCTGCAAGTATTGGGGCCAATTTAAATATGGAAAACAATGATACAGCCGCCATTTTGAGTGTGTCGCTTCATAACCTCAATTCATTGAAAATTGGTAAAATTCAAGTAGAAGCAATCTCAATTAGAAATGGTAGTAATATCCAAACATGGCAAGCTACGATTCATTACGACAATAGTGCTATTACCAATAGTTTGAGTACCATTACGTTAAAAAAAATCCAGATCTAACTTAATGACGATAGATTCTGGAATTTATAATTTCGAAGAAGGCCAGAATGACTAAGCTTAATCCGAATAATTGATAGATGAAAATAATAGTTTTAGAAGGGTTCAGAATAAACACAATACCTGCAAGCATTAGAAGGGCTGAATAAAAATAGTCCAAGTAGGGTGTTATCCGAACCCTTTTTGTCATCTCATGAGAGTCTCGAAATTGATTGATTCCGTTAACTAATAAAATGATGCCTAAAACTGGTGGCACTAGATTAACAAAGAAGCGTGCAAATAGCAAAACCCCTAAGGCCAAGAATAAAGCGCCGACTCCTAATCCGATAGCAATATTGTTTTCCCCAGTGCTCTTGCGAATACTTAAACCATCGATAATTGACAGAACGCCATAGATGGCAATGTAAGTAGAAACGATGTAGATGATGATATCAAAACTTTTGATTGGTGCAATGACAATTAGAATGCCGGCTACCAATAAAAAAATGAAACGCAACCAGCGATAAAGCTGGAACTGCTTAACCATATTGTGATTCCCCCTAAAAATGTCTAAATATATGATAACAGAAAATGAAAAAAATAGAATTACTCATAGAAAGTATATTCACAAACTGAGTTATCAAAATATAAATAAATTGATACATCAGGACGTGAGCATATTACTTTTATTGTGAAACCTTTATGGTACGGTATAAGTAACTGATACTAGGAGGGACAATTATGAGTGTTCGTGCATCTGATAAAATGGTTGAAGTTTTAGAAAAATGGGGTGTCGATAATATTTACGGAATACCTGGTGATTCTGTTGATACGACAATTGATGCTTTGTATCGTTCACAAGATAAGATTAAATTTACACATGTTTTACATGAGGAAGTAGCCGCTTTGTCAGCCGCAGCTCATGCTAAATTGACTGGTAAGTTAGGGGTGTGTTTGTCAATCGGTGGACCAGGAGCAATTCATCTATTAAATGGTCTGTATGACGCTAAAATGGATCATGCGCCTGTTCTAGCAATTTTAGGACAAGTCCAATCGAAACTATTGAATACTGATTTTTTCCAAGAAGTCGATACGCACGTCTTGTTTGAAGATGTTGCTGTTTATAACAAAATTATCATGGATCCACAATCACTACCAAGAATCATGGATGAAGCCATTAGAACAGCTATTGCTAAAAAGGGTGTTGCTGTTTTGACAATTCCAGATGATATTCCGTCCCACATGATCAAAGATAATTTCACTCCTAACGTTGATAACTTCAAGTTAGATGACTACAAGGTTAACGACGACCAGATCAAGCAGGCTGTGGAATTGATGAAAATTCACTCTAATCCGATTGTTTTAGCCGGTGTCGGAATTAAGGATGCTAAAGCTGAAACAAAAGAATTTATTGAAAAATATAAATTGCCAATTATTTTGACAATGCCCGCCAAAGGGATGGTAGATGATGATCATCCTTATAATTTAGGACAGTTAGGTAAATTGGGGACTAAACCAGCTTTTGAAATGATGCAAAAGGCCGATTTGGTAATTATGTTAGGTACGGACTATCCTTATGCCCCATATTTGAATAAGAAAGTCGATGCCATTCAAGTCGATATTAATGCTGATCGTTTAGGAAAACGTCGTCACGTCAATTTGGCTATTCAAGGTGATACCAAAGAGGTCTTAAGTCGTTGGAATGAATTGGGTGAACCAGTCAAAGAACGTCACTTCTTAGATTTAGCTGTATCAAAGATTGGTCAGTGGCATAGTTGGATGCATGACGTATATTCTAAGAAACATGATGGGGTCTTACCATCATTGATGTTCCACAATCTCAGTAAGAGTGCCCCTCGAGATACTGTGTGGTCAATTGATGTCGGTACTTCGACGGCTTTTGGTGCTAGATTCTTAACCGCTAAATCTAGTCAAATGTATACTATTTCCGCTTGGTTAGGAACTATGGGCTGTGCTTTGCCAGGTGCAATTGCTGCCAAAATGGATATGCCTGATCGACCAGTTTATGCGATCGCCGGTGATGGTGCTTTCTCAATGGTAATGCAGGACTTCGCAACAGCAGTGAGATATAATTTGCCAATGTTATTTGTGGTCTTGAATAACAAACTACTAGCCTTTATCGAATATGAACAACAGTCAGCTGGACAACAGAATTACGGTATCAGTTTGCCAAATATTGATTTTGCTAAATTTGCCGAAGCCTGTGGTGGTATTGGTGAAAGAATTACAACTGATGAACAGTTCTCTGAAGCAATTGCTAAGTATCGTAATCCTGAAAAACCAGTTCTTTTGGATGTAGCAGTTAATGATGAGGCTCCACTTCCTGGTAAAATTATGATGGATGAAGCCCAAGGCTACGCTAAATTTGGCTTTGGTCACGTTGTTGATAAGAAGAGCTTGCCAGAATTACCACCAATGAAAGAAATTTTACGTTCATTCTTATAATATAAAATAAAAAAGTTCCACAAATTCTCTTAGAATTTGTGGAACTTTTTGTGTCCGTTCATTTAATTGATTGAAATATCTTTAGCATTAATAAATTCGTTAGTTGCGAGACGATAGAAGGTTTGACCGTTTAATTGAATAGTACGATCAGCTTTCCAACTTGTATTAGTAGCTAATTTACGGTTGGAAAGATTGCCTTCAGCAGTATAAAGTGGTTTAGCAGCATCTCCAGTTACAGTAGCCACGGTTTTAGCGTATTCAAATACATAAACTTGACTAGCTTTAACCCATTTGTCAGTAGCAACACGATAGTAGATTTCACCATCGACGGTAGTCTTTTGATCAACGAGCCAATCAGTTTTAGGTGCAAGCCTTTGATTAGAAATCACGTTTGGCTGATTCCCGTTGAATGAATATAGTTGAACCGCTGGTTGATCACTATAAGTAGCAACAACTAACTTAACAGCGGAACTATCAGGATTACCATTGATGACATCAGCATCACTAACTTTAATAAATTCATTAGCACTGACACGATAATATTCTTGACCATTGATATAAGCAATACGATCACTAGTAAACTGTGTACCTTTATCCAAGTTATGGTTAAGTGAATTACCTTCGGCTCTGATTAGTTCTTTGTCAGAATCTGTATGAGCTTTGAGGTTCAAAAGATCGGCCTTGTATAGATAAACTTGACTGGCTTTGACCCATTCGTCAGTAGCGACACGGTAATAAGTTTCACCATGGAAGCTAAGTTTTTGATCAGTTAACCAACCAGTATCAGTACCTAGTTTACGGTTAGCAGCAATTGACATTTGAATGTTATCGAAATTGTAAATATCAACAGCAGGTTTGTCAGCAAAGGTTGCTAGTGTTGCTTTGATGTCTTCGACATCCGTTTCTTGGTTAACATTACCAGAATTGATTGGGGTATAAATGATAGGAGTTGAAAGGTCAACTGATTTATTGTCATTATTAATGTCAATAATAGTTGATTTGCCGTCGGCATTATATTTGACAGCTAAGTTAGGAGCTTTATAACCAGATTTTTCAGGAACATTAATAGTTCTTTGCGCATCCCCAAAACGACCGGCAGGAACAGTTACTGTAGAAACAGAACCATCGGGATTCTTAACATTTAATTGTTGAGCAGGATTTTCAACACCGAGATATTGAACCGGATTATCTTTGGAAATTTCCTTATCATTCTGTTTAACAACAATACCTTTTGAAGTATAAGTTACTTCAACTTCTGGCGTTTCGTATCCATTAATAGGATTTAATGAAATTTTATTGGAAGTAGTACCAACAGTGCCAGCAGGTACTGTTATTTCTTGACTTCCTTTCGAAGTATTGATGTTAACTTTACTCTCAGGAACTGGATCACCATTATAAGAAATTCCTGTAGAAGGTATATCTTTACCCTTAGAGTCTTTCAAAGTAGGAGTACCATTTGGTCCGTAAGTAACAATAACACTAGGAGCTTGGTAACCATCTTTGTTAGGAGCAGTTACAGTAACATCTTTATCACCAAAGTTTCCTGCAGGAATATCCAAAGTAGTAGTGCTGCCATCAGGGTTAGTAACGTTAACTTTTTGGGCGGGGTTTGGAGTACCGACGTATTTGATAGGATTTTCACTAGTAATAGGATTGCCATTTAAATCAGTAACGACGTTTCCCTGAGGAGTGTAGTTAACCTTAACTTGTGGATCTGTGTAACCATTAACAGTTGGTAAAGTGATTGGATCAGAAGTAGTACCAACAGTACCGGCAGGTATAGTTACGGATTTTTCACCCTCTGGTGTTGTAACTGGGAATGTGGATGAATCAACGTGATTACCAGTATATTCAAGAGGTTGGTTAGTATCAGTGATAACTTTACCATTACCATCTTTCAAAACAGGGGTACCGTTTTTACCATAAGTAATAGTGACACTAGGGGAGGTGTAACCATCTTCTTTAGGAGCAGCTACGGTAATGTCTTTATCGCCAAAGTTTCCGGCAGGAATATTCAAGGTAGTAGTGCTGCCATCAGGATTAGTAATGTTAACTTTTTGAGCGGGATTAGGAGTACCGACGTATTTGATAGGATTTTCGTTAGTTATAGAATTGCCATTCACATCAGTAATAGAAGCTGTTCCATCCGTTTTATAAGTAACTTTGACTTGAGGTGTCTTGTAACCATCGATAGGATTCAAATCAACAAGTTGTGTGGTACCAACAGTACCAGCAGGGATAGTAATATCTTGACTACCTTTTGAAGTAATTACTGAAGTTTGGGAAGACGCAACAGGGTTACCAGTATAAGTCAATGGTTTGCTTGAATCTGTAATAACATTACCGTTTTGATCCTTCAGAATTGGAGTACCATCTTTACCGTAATCAACAGTAACGCTAGGAGTTTGATATCCTGCTTGTTCAGTGGCACTTACTTTAGTTTCTGGATCTCCGTAGTGTCCTGCAGGAATATTCAAAGTAGTGGTACTACCATCAAGATTAGTAACAGTAACCTTTTGGGCAGGATTTGGAGTACCAACATATTTGATAGGATTATTGCTGTTAATAGGGTTGCCATCTAAATCGGTAACAACATTTCCTTGAGGAGTGTAGTTAACTTTGACTTGAGGAGCAGTGTACCCATCAACGGTTGGTAAATCAATAGGATTAGAAGTAGTACCAATGGTACCAGCAGGGATGTCTACAGATTTACTTCCATCAGGTGTTGTAACTGAGAATGTAGATGAATCAACGTGATTACCAAAATATTTAATAGGATTTTTGGCGGTAATAGGGTTGCCATCTAAATCAGTAACAACATTTCCCTGAGGAGTGTAGTTAACTTTGACTTGAGGAGCAGTGTACCCATCAACGGTTGGTAAATCAATAGGATTAGAAGTAGTACCAATAGTACCAGCAGGAATATCTATAGTTTGGGTACCTTGAGAAGTAGCCACTGATACTTTAGATTCATTAACTGGTTTTCCAATGTATTGAATAGGATTGTTAGAATTGATTTCTTTACCATCAATATCAGTAATGACAACACCGCTAGGAGTGTAAGAAACCTTGATTTTAGGAGTGTTGTAGCCATTGACGTCGGTTAATTTGACCTTATCAGAAGTAGTACCAATAGTACCAGCAGGAACGTCTACAGTTTGGATACCTTGAGAAGTAGCCACAGATACCTTAGATTCATTAACTGGTTTTCCAATATATTGAATAGGATTATCAGGAGTGATTTTTTTGCCATCAGTATCAGTAATGACAACACCGCTAGGAGTGTAAGAAGCTTTGATTTTAGGAGTGTTGTACCCATCAACGTCGGTTAATTTGACATTGTCTGACGTAGTGCCAATAATGCCAGCAGGAACATCTACAGTTTGGGTACCTTGAGAAGTAGCTACTGACACTTGAGATCTGTTGACAGATTTTCCGGTGTATTGAATAGGGTTGTTAGAATTGATTTCTTTACCATCAGCATCAGTAATGACAATACCACTAGGAGTGTAAGAAACTTTGATTTTAGGAGTATTGTACCCATCAACGTCGGTTAATTTAACGTTGTCTGATATAGTGCCAATAATACCAGCAGGAATATCTATAGTTTGGGTACCTTGAGAAGTAGCTACTGATACTTGAGATTTGTCGACAGGTTTCCCAGTATATTGAATGGGATTATCAGGAGTAATTTTTTTGCCATCAATATCAGTAATGACAATACCACTAGGAGTGTAAGAAATTTTGATTTTAGGAGTGTTGTAGCCATTAACGTCGGTTAATTTAACATTGTCTGATGTAGTGCCAATAATACCAGCAGGAACATCTACAGTTTGGGTACCTTGAGAAGTAGCCACTGATATTTGAGATTTATCGACAGGTTTCCCAGTATACTGAATTGGATTATTAGAGGTTATGTTATTACCATCTTCATCGGTAATAACAGCACCAGTAGATGTATAGGAAACTTTGATTTTAGGAGTGTTATAACCTTCGACATTTGGAAGAGCGACATCATTAGAAGTATTGCCGACGTTACCGGCAGGTACGTTAACATCTTTATCCCCCAAAGAAGTAGCTACAGATATTGTGCTTCCGGCAATCGGTGCCCCATAATAGTTAATTATCTCATCGGCATTAGTCGTTGCTGTGGTTTGCCCAAATGTAGCGTTAACTGTTTTAGTGGTTGTTGTATATGTTTGACCGTCGACTTCAAAGGTACTTGGAATGTCAACGGAACTAGTTTCGCCAACAATACCTTCAGCAATAAATTGTTTATCACCGAGGTTAGTGTGAATAGTAACTAAGTTTTTTACAGTAGTTCCCTTTGATGCTACACCGCTTGCTGTAAAAGTAGTCTTATATATTAATGAACTAGGATAGTGAACTTTTTGAGTCCCGTCGAAGAGGCTACCAATTCCACCGGTTGCATTATTATTGGCATCAAAAGTAGGAATACCGTTAAACGAAAATGAATTATCAGAATTCTCCCAAATATTACCACTTGAGGAAGTGAGGGCAGTTTCTTTACTGAAGTAATCGTTATTATAGAGAATAATACTAGAAAGATTAGTTCCATCAAACATACCTTCTCCCTTGGATGAGTCTCCAGTATTTATATATTGAGTGAATATTACTTTTGATAGATCTAGGGTTTGAAGTTTACTATCATTTTTAAACATTCCGTCTGTATGTCTCATACTACTTCCTTGCCAGGCACCAATATTTGGTGTGGTTAGGTTAGTACAATTAGCATAGGTATAGCTAGCATCGGATACGTTTTTAACATTTTTGTCTGATACGGAAGAATATTCAGTAGATTGTAAATTGGTGTCATTTTCGTACATATGACTAATATTTGTCATGGAACTTAAGTCGTTACCAGACCAATCAACGTCAGTTAGCTTAGAATCATTTTTAAACAATCCTTCAGCGTTTGTAGTCTCTGAAGTATTCAAATTAGAAAGGTTTTTAATAGTAGTTAAATTGTTCATATTAGAGAATATGTAAGAAGCATCTTTTGGAGCGGTGGTAGGTGCTGTGAAGTCGATTGTTGTGACGTCACTAGCATGTCCACCCCAAAGAGTAGTATCTGGTTTGCCAGTACTTTCGGCAATGGTACCACCGTTAATACTTAGATTACCTTCGGTATCAATAGTCCAATTGTCTCCGGAATCAGGTAATTTAGAAACTGTAGTGGATTCAGCAACTGGAGTTGCTGAATCTTTTTGATCAGTTACGGCTAATTTAGAATTAGCAGTTTCAGTAGTACCAGTTTGTGTAGTGTCGGCTTTTGTAGTATCTGCCTGTGTACCATCAGTTGAAGTTGTACTTGCTTCAGGAGTAACTGTTTGTGTTTCAACAGCTCCCGATTTTTTTGTATCAGTGGTTGAACTTACCGGAGTACTAGTTGATTTGGCTGTGTCAGTAGTCTGGTCTAATGTTGTTTCCTTGGCTGTGTTGTCAGTAGTAGTGCTGGCAACTGCGGCAAGTTTATCTGTGGCTGATTGAGTTTCCGTCGAAGGGACCTTAGCAGTCAAAGTTGTTTGTACTTGGTCATCGGTAGTATCGGCCTTGACCAAAACACTTGGTGCACTTAGTAGGAACAATCCCCCTGCGATTGAAAGGCTACTAAGGACAACCCAATTTTTCTTTGATTTAACGAGGCGTTTTTTCTCGATAGTATTTGGATCATGCTTTAATTGTTGAAATCTCATAATTATTACCCCTTTATTCTATAAAGAATATAAAATATCACGGTATTGATTATAGTTCTCTACTATTTTTATAGAATCCCAGATATGACAAACAATTCTTAATAAAAATGGAATATTTAATGCTAACAAAAGTATTAAAGAAAAAATTATATTTATGATAAAAATAAATCATTTGTATGTAATGGTATATACGAAATTAAGATGAATCTAATTTATCTAAAAAACATATGGCTAGGTTATATACTGAAAATTCAATCTTCCTAGTTTTGATACTGCTTTCAGCTTTTATAAAAATCTTGCAAGTAAATTAAAAAAACATTAAAATAAGACGAATTATATAAAATAGTAATTTGAATTATTTAATACAAGATTTCTTGTAAGAAGGGATGTTTATATGAGAAACCTTTTTAGGCGTTTAACCCTAAAAGAAGATCCAAGTATCTATGAAGATAAAGATTCACATCTAGTGAGAGTTTTAACTGTTAAGGACTTTTTGGCTTTGGGAGTGGGGACAATCGTTTCAACTTCTATCTTTACTTTGCCAGGGGTTGTAGCGGCTCAACATACGGGTCCGTCAGTTGTCTTTTCTTTTATTATTGCGGCCATTGTAGCTGGGTTAGTAGCCTTTGCTTATGCGGAAATGGCGGCAGCAATGCCATTTGCTGGTTCAGCTTATTCATGGATCAATGTTATGTTTGGAGAATTTTTCGGCTGGATTGCCGGTTGGGCACTGTTAGCGGAGTATTTTATTGCTTTAGCATTCGTTGGTTCGGGACTCTCGGCTAATTTCCGGGGACTGCTGGAACCGATTGGAATACATTTTCCCAATGCGATTGCCAATACTCTTGGCAGTAATGGTGGTGTTTTGGATTTAGTCGCTGTTATTGTAATTGCGGCCGTGGCATGGTTACTTTCTCATGGAGTTAGTGGTGCTGCTCGAGTTGAAAATATTTTAGTAGTTTTAAAAGTTTTAGCAATTTTGGCTTTTATTGTTGTTGGATTAACGGCAATTCATATTGAAAATTATGTACCATTCATTCCTAAGTACCATTTGAACAGTGACGGAACCGCTTTTGGTGGTTGGCAAGGAATTTATGCTGGTGTTTCGATGATCTTCTTGTCCTATATTGGCTTTGATTCGATTGCGGCTAATTCAGCTGAAGCTAAAGATCCAGGGAAGACGATGCCACGTGGAATCTTAGGTTCGTTGTTGATTGCAGTGACCTTGTTTATCGCTGTAGCGTTAGTTTTAGTAGGAATGTTTAAATACTCTTCATACGTTAATAATGCAGAACCTGTTGGTTGGGCTTTACGTCAAGCTGGACATCCATTGGTAGCTAGTGTAATTCAAGCCATTGCAGTTGTCGGGATGTTTACGGCGTTGATTGGTATGATGTTAGCAGGCTCACGTCTGATTTATTCCTTTGGTCGTGATGGGATGTTGCCTAAGTGGTTAGGAAAACTTAATCAAAAGAAACTTCCGAATAATGCGTTATTAGTTTTATCGATTGTCGCTATTGTTTTAGGTGCTGTCTGTCCCTTTGCTTTCTTAGCACAATTGATTTCAGCTGGTACATTGATAGCCTTCATGTTTGTTTCTTTGGGAATCTATCCCTTGAGAAAAAGAGAGGGTAAGGATATTCAAAATCCTGATTTCAAAATGCCATTTTATCCAATTTTGCCGGCTTTAGGTTTTCTAGGTTCATTGATTGTTTTCTGGGGACTAGATATTCAAGCAAAACTTTATGCAGGTGGTTGGTTTGCTATTGGTTTAGTTATTTATTTTGCTTATGGAATGAGACATTCAACATTAGGCAAAAAATCTCAAGAAAAACAAAAAGAAGCTGCCAAGTAAATGGCAACTTCTTTTTGTTTCTCGTCCCGAACGACTGTTGATCATCCAACCTATCGGATGGGCCCGAGTAATAATTTTGTATACTTAGTATAACAAGTGATCGGACAAAAATAAAGTCAAATTTCAATCGAATTTATTATACAAAATGTATAATTATAAGAATATCTTTTGAAACGTGTGGTTATCAATGCCTATAATTTAAAAAATCATGCCAATTGCAATAATTATCAAAAATAATAAACATTTAGTGTGTCACTTTTTCAGATTAGAACTATAATGAACTCGTAACTAAGGAGGTTGTTGAATTATGGCAGAAGTAGATCCATCAAAGATGGCTGATGCAGCCATTGCAAAAGAACCAGAAGTATTAAACCTAAAGATGAGCGAGGCTTTCGACTGGAGTGACGATAAGACAGTTGTTCGTGACGCTATTTGGGATTATTTCATGGAAAACAACGATCACGACACAGTTAAAGCTGAAGAAGCTGAAAAACCATTCTTGGATATGAAAGATGCAGATGTCCGTGACTGGATTGAGAAGAATCTCAAGAAATAAGCTAGTCTTTAAATTTAAATAGTACCAACCTTCCTTTAGAGTACGAGAAGCGTTCTCTAAAGGATTTTTTTATGCAAAAATTATCACGATATATATAAAATCCCACCTCTGATTTCAGAAGTGGGATTTGTGTTATTTCAAAAAGTGTTTGTAAGTATCAATATGATTTTTCCAGTAAGGAGCATTCTGCTGATTCATTAGATCGTTGAACCAAACAAATTTTACGTAAGGCACATGTTTGGTTAACTCTTTCTTACCATTGTAGTAATCAGGATCACTGACACGGATTAGGTTAGCATGGTAATTAGCGTACATTATTGACTGATAAGTATAACCACAGACAATTAATGTCACTATCAATACAAGATTGACCAAATAATTTTTTATTGGTAATTGATCTAGAGCAGATAGGACGAATTTCATTCCAATTAAATACATCAAAATATAAGATAAGAAATAACCACGGCTGTTCACGGGTGAAGAAACGAATAACAATTGTCCAGCAATAACACCGGTCAATAAGTAATAGAGCCACATTTTAGGATCATCTCTGAAGAAGACCCAAATGCAATAACCGATGAAAATCATTAATGCGATACTGACTAAACTCTCCGGTACAGCGATGCTTGCACGAACCGTTTTGTAGCCATACATCGGATTTAAATGAAAATTATTTCTGAAGAAATTATTGATAACAATGTAATAAATTAAAAAGACAACTGCAAAGATAGAAACGGCCAATTTATTTTCTGATGAAATCTTAGTTTTGATTGCTAAGACAAAGATGGCTAAGAGAATAGCTATCAAAAGAATAAGATTGAAAGTAATCAGCCAGAAGTGAGTGACTTTAGAATAAGTATCCCAAATGGTACTTAGAGTATAAGAAGTTTTACGGTAAGTACTAACCTCGTGATATCCCTTATGGGTAAACATGATAAGTGCTGAACCAATTGTTCCTAAAAAATAGGTGATATGGTAACTTTTGAGGTCTTTTTTCCAATAAGAATACCCCAAAACTAATAATCCCAGGGCTAATTGGGTGATGTTCCAAACTTCATTAAATAGACCGCCTGCCAAACCTAATAGTAGCAACAAAATAGAAACGATTGGAACAAATTTATTTGCAACACCTTTGTCGACTACGATGATATAGATTAATCCCATAACTACAGGAGGGACGTAATTTACAAAGCCGGCATTCCAACCCAGAATGTTATTAATAAAGGCATCTTGCATAGTGAAAATAAAGAGAAACGATAATAGAAGTGATGTGATGGTCTTTTTAGATAAGTACCAGATACACCACAAGAGCAGGGTCCAAAAAATTCCGTAAGCTAAAATGGCTACTGGCAATTTGTGCATGGTGACGATTTCCAAAAGATTACCTAGGTAGCGACCATTACTACTACCGCCATACGTGGCTTGGGGACCGTAGAACATGTGATTCATTAAGTATTTCCCCATTTTACCTAACCAAAAGTAATCATCGCCAGATGGAATCACTAAGAATCGAAAGGCACAGAAGTATATAAAGGAGACTCCAAACATTATTATCGTAAATATTTTTTTGAGTGTACTATTACCACTTATTTTTTTGGACATGAGGTTGATTAGATCCTATCTATAATTATTTGAAATTTATTTACTAGATGTGAAAACATTGGAAAAATCGGATGAATATTTGTTTATTGTAAATTGTTTATACTTGTCTAGACTACGATGTTTTAAGGTAAGAACTATTGTGTTATTGATAATATGATTATCAGTACGAATACAGGGTTTAATTCGGTATATCAAAGCATATTCATGTAGATTCTTCATTTTATAAACATCAATGGAAACCGTTTGGTAATTATCCCAATCAAAAGGGCCATCTTTTTGGTCAATGGCTTTTCGCGCTAACTTAGTGAACTGTTTCTTTTGGTAATCATTCAAATGATGCGTTTTGTTATTTTCCAAAACAATCTGTTTGCCAGAGAAATAGAAGTAGGGAGCTGAATAATAACTGCGATGAACCTGGGGAATAATGAAGGCTGCCAAAAGTAAAATTAGACAAAAGAATAGAACAACCTTATCCAGAAAATTATGTTTTTTAGCTTTAACTATGTTATCTTCCCCCTATACTGAATTCCTAGTACATTAAATGTACAAAATCAAAAGTCTATTTTAAATAACGTTTCTCAATTTGATTTTCTTCGGATAATAAACTTTTTATACTAAGTCGAGTTTCAACTAGTTTATCATTTAACTTATCGCGATAGTATTGTTGTACCAATTGTTTCATAGAATCAATTTGGTAGTCAGTACCGTCCCAATTTAATGTACCATCTTTTACGAATTTTTTTGCAACTTCATCAAAAGATTTTTGAGTCCATTTAGTATTTTTGGTATGAGTCGACCTTTTTTCTAATTCATGTAGTACATCCATTGCCTGTCCTTCAAAGGATAATACTTGATCAACATAGATTTTTTGAAAATATGGATTAGAGATGCGGTCGATTTCTTCTAAATTGGTTTCGTAATTGACACCTTTAGAAGTGAATATCTGAAATAAGCCTGGGTAAATCTCTTTAAATATGCGGTCTTCAACGCTAGATTCATCATCTCTTAAAACATGATCCTTTAATTTAGTGATATGTCTGACGATGACGTCATCAGGATGAAAATCGCCATTGGTTACATCGATTAATTTTTTGAAGGTGACATTTGATTTGTAACCATAGTTATTGATGATCTTTAAAACCTTATTTTCTAAAACATCCTTAAGATCACCATAGTATAGGTAGTCACTGCTGGTATTAAGTACTGTCGATAAACGGTCCATTGTCGCTTTCTTAGGAAGTCCACGACCTTTTTCCCATTCATTAATAGTGCTCTTACCACTGACACCGATAATGTCGGCTAAACCTTGCATGCTTAGATTTTTACTTTTTCGTAATTTCATCAGGCGAACACCAAAATCGGATTTTGAAATATTCATATAATTAACATCACCAATCATTTTTAATTTGGACTATTATTAGTACAACTAATGTACAAAAGGATAATAAAGTGGTATATAATATAATGTACAATTAGTTAATATCTAATATTATTAATAGTATTATTTTATTAAAGTACAGAAAAAAAGCATTTCCATAGCCCACATGACTAAGAAATGCTTCTTCCATTATTATTAGTAATAACTAATTAGAAATGTTAGTTGCAAAGTTTGGCTCGCAGGCACATGCGTTAGCAATTCTTTGATGTAGATTAATGCTAATAATTTTGAGTCTTGATTTTATATAAAAAGGCTACGGATTAACGTAGCCCGGTACGCAATTATCATAGGATTGATTTGTCAGGTGTACCAACGTTTAGTTATTTGAGGGAATAACTTACTTAATAAACTACCGCATTTATTAAGTGTATAAAAGAGTCCATCTGTGACAAATACATGAATTCATGAAGACTGTTTAAATTACTTTTTAATATTCAACTGATTCCACCCTAGAAATATATTAATAATGTAATTTTTTAGCAAGTGAGGATTATTATGTGCATTCAATTCGAAATATAATAATCACGTACTTTTTTATGATAATACTAGTACAGAATATTCGCAATATTTTTATAGTATGTATCAATTTTTAGCCGTATAGCCATATAAACAGTGAGTAGTTAGAATAATTTGAATTAAGAGGTGATGCCTATGGTTAAGCGCTTTAAGTTTATTCGTGATAAACGTAATGAAATGGGGTTAACCATAGAACAATTGGCTGACCGGGCTCATGTATCTCCAGATTTAATATCACGCTTGGAACGGGGGAATAGAGATGACGTGTCTCTTTCTCGTTTAGAGAGTATTTTAGATGCTTTGAATCTGAAATTAGGTGATGTCTTTGATCAAACTGAACTAGATGAGCAGAGTAACCAATTTGTACAGGCTTTTTATTTAATGGATAGTGAAAAGAAAAAGCAGTACGCAAAAGTTTTTATGGAGATTATAGACTTGAATAGTTGATTCAAGTCTTTTTTTTATATTTTAATCCATTGGCTATGGAGTCCATTGGGAATTATCGCCACCATCAGGAGCAGCCATATTTGAATATTTACCAGTAAGATTTCCATTCACATCGTAAAAGTCACCGTTGGGTTTAACTACTGTTACGATTGGGTTATTTAGATTATTCAAATAGACGTGATAACCATCTGGCTTAGCTTCAACACTAAATGATGCAGGAGAAGCTCCACCATTAGCGTGTGCAACTAAACTTCTAGCTTGGTCTGCAGTAGTGATAACTGTGGCTGCCTGCTGATTTGTAGTTGCTTGTTGATTGTTGTTAGAAGCAGCTGTGCTTTGGCTTTGACCCTGATTAGTATTTTGAGTTTGTTTGGAACTCTGCTGGTTATTTGAATTTGATATTGTATTTTGGTTGTTAGTGGATGAATTTGCTTGTTGATTTTGTTGTGTCTCATCATTGTTGGAAGTGGATGCTTCCGCTTTTGATGAGGCCTTTTTTTTCGAAACTTTTTTCTTAGAAGAACTCTTCTTAGCTTTTTTGTGTGATTCTGTTTTAACAGTTGAATCCCTTGAGCTAGAAGAACTTTGACTGTTGTTAGAACAGCCTCCAAGTACTAATACGGATGTTACCAATAAAAGACTACTCAATATTTTGAAGGTAGTATGCTTCATGCTGCTATTTCTCCCTATATCTAAATTTTGAAATAAATCTTAATACCGGTTCCATTGATCACCACCTTAACTCGTACAAGTTATTATTTTATGGCTGATACAGAATATTAGCAACAAATTATATTTATAAATAGTTTTATTGCTACAATATGAATTTAATAAAAAGTCTCTTAGACGAAAGTTCTTTGTCAGGAGACCGTCCATATATAGTTTTAAATGATGTTTGTATTATATTTGTAATAATTCTGTAACATTATTGTAGCATTTACGTAATAATTAGCAATATCAAATATAAAAAATATTGGTTTAGTTAATTTTGGACGTAAAAAAAGGGCCTCCATTCTTTTGGAGGCCCACTATATCAGGGAGGTGATTATATTAGTTTGTTTATTTATATATATTATAAGTTAGTATTCAATATTCTTGTTTACCAACTACTATATTAGATTATAAATGTGAAGAAAGTGTGAAATATACAAATATTAATATAATTGTCCTGATTATTGTGTAACAGATGTTGCAAACTCAGGTTCACTACTTACATTATTTCCAGCGTCATTTTGATTTAAATGCATGTTTGAACTTTGTGCCCATTCATTAGTTGATACTTGATAGAAGGTATGGCCATATTTATTTTGAACCATTTGACCAATTTTCCAATTAGTTCCCTCAGGCAATTGACGGTCTGAGAAAGAGTCCATTGAAGTATCGTATAAATCAGCGGGACCATTAACAACAGTACCAACTACTGGTTGCTGTTGCTGTGTGGTAGTTGAAGCAGCATTGGTTGTAGCGTTATTTGTAGTGTAACTTTGATTAGGTTCAGTTACTTGAATGTTCAAGTCATTAGCAGCGACCCATTCATTAGTAGCAACTTGCAAATAAACATTTCCATTAACATTTATGGATGCACCAAGTTTCCAATTAGTTCCAGCTGGTAAAGTTACCCCAGTAATAGCTTGGCCTTGACTGTTAACTACAGCAGAAGCCCACTTTGTCGTTCCAACTTTAGTGGCGTTAACATCAATTTGATTGCTAGTGTCTGAACTAAGATTAGTTACTTGATTGGATGAATTACTGATATCAATACTATCAGCAGCGATCCACTCGTTAGTAGCAACTTGATAATAAGTAATGCCATTGATTTGAGTTGAAGGACCAAGTTTCCAAGAGCTGAAGTTAGGAAGGTAAGTACTTGTAATAGTTTGACCCTGATTGTTAACCAGAATACCGCTACCACGACGAACAGTACCAATCAATCCGCTTTCTGTTGATGTTTCTGCCGCACTCACGTCTTGAGGCGACAAATTAGACAGAACAGTTGGGGCAATTAATAATGCCAGTGCTGAGCCGAGTAGAACTTTATTCTTTTTCATCTTTTAAACCTCCTCGTCTTATTTTGCGGTTCATAGTAAACCTATAATGCAATCAGATTTTAATCAATACGTTTAAAAAACTGTTAAGGGAAACGTTACGTTTTCTTTAGAATTAGCTCAATATTTTTGTAATATATTTGTAATAAATGAATTAATATACGATAACTCATTAAATGAATATAAACTTTAATCAGAAAATTTTTATGATGGAGGCTTTTGTATACATTGTTGTACTACCTTCATATTTATAATAAAATGGTAGCACTGTTAATTCTTAGAAGGGATTTTTATAATGTGTCTTTAGAAAATGATTTAGAATCAGCAATTCTTAAGATAAATGTGTTTTACAACAAATTATCAACAGAATATACTGGCGAAATATTTAATTTTAGAAAAGAAAAAGTGAAAAATGTTATTGACGATGATTCAATCATTAAAGATACATATCAGAATATTTTTGACAATTATAGGCAATTTTTAATAGATAACCAATTATCACTGTATACTTTGAATTTTGACTTAGAGAATATGTTCGATGCCAATGATTTATACAAAATCAATGAAAGAATTAAAGCAGCAAATTCTATATATGAGAAGCTTCGTAGGTATTGTGATAAAAAAGAAAAGGGAGATATTTCTCTTAATAAATGTCTTAATGATTTTTTTGGAATTAGAATGATTTTTACAGATTTGATAGAAAATGAACAAAATATTTTAAAAACATTGGAAGAGCTTAAAAAAAGTGGCATCATAAGAAAATATTATATTCGTAATGATGGTGCGTATAGTGGTATTCATATTACTTTAAATGGTAATGATAATTTGAGATTCCCATGGGAATTGCAGTTATGGGATAAATCAAAATTTGAATCAAACATGAATGCCCATGAACTACACAAAGAAATGACAAAATATACTAATATCCCCAGACGTTACTTTACTAAAATGTAGTTCCAGATGTTAAAATATGAAATGAGGAGGTGAGGGTTTATGTACAAACACTTTATAATTATTTCTGATAGTTACCAAAAAGGATCCAGAATTGGATATAAAGAAACAGAAATAAGTACAGACAGAAGTTTATTGCATAAGATTTTGGAAATTAAGGATAATTTAAAGGAGAATGACATTGCTTCTTATTCAACTCACTTAATTGAGACCGATAAGCCTTCTTGGAAATCGATAATTGATTCCGATCCCTTCTTTAAGGATATTCTGACGTTGGACGATATAGATGAGTTTATTGAATATTCTAAAGACAGGATAACCTCAAAGGATATTGCGGAATATGTTTCCGAACGTTTCTCACTTACAACATTACCAACGATGAAAATTGTTTATTATATATATTCTGATTTTCTTACGACGTATAAAAAACCGCTATTCAAAAATAACTTTGTTGCATTTAAATATGGGCCTGTTGATAAAGAACTTTGGAAAGAGTACAGATATATGGACGAGAAGAAAATAGTTCCCGTTTTTAAAAATAAAGATTCCATTTCACCTGTAATAAGTAAGCTTATCAAGTCAGGGGAATATGGACACATTAAACATATATTTGATTCTTTAATAAAAAATGAGAAGGTCTTAGGAGATCCATTCTTTTTAAAAGAGTTAACACATCGGGATGGCACCCCTTGGAGTAATGTCTATGAACCAGGTAAAAACAATGCGATAACAGATGACATAATTATAAAATATCATCCTCTTGAAAAAGAATCATTAAGCTGATCTTGGATGAATAAAAATACAGAAAAGGGAGCTCAGAAATCGATTGATTTCTAAGCCCCCTTTTTTAGTAACCATATTTCTGGACAATATAGAACTCCTATTGAATCTTACCATCAGATTCTCTAACGGTTGAACGTCCGTCTTTAGCAGCGTTCTTAATAGCACGAACAATATCATTGTCACTCCAAGCATCAATGTTCTTAACACCAGAATCAGTTAATTGTTGTCTAGCTTTGGCGATGTCGGAATCAGTAATGGTTTTACCATCGACCTCTTTCTTTTCAACATCGAAGTCGCCACCTTTAGCAGCTGGATTGTTGCTTTGGTCGGCTGATGAGTCAGCACTACTATTATCAGTAGAATTGTTGTTGTCAGTTGTAGTTGTTGTAGAACTATCATTATTAGTATTACTGTCAGTATCGGTACTGTCTTTAGTGTCAGTAGGTAATGACTTGAGTAGGGTATTGGCTTGTGTGTAAAGATCTGAATAATACTTACCCTTAATACCCTTGAATGTTGTGATTTGTTCTAGTAATGCTTTAGCTTGATCATTAGCGCCTTGTTTGATTAATTCTTTAGCATTTTTGATATCAGCCTTGAAGTTACTACGATTGAATTGAATCTTCTTTACTTGTTTAGTTAATTTCTTGGCTCTGGAAATCATCTTCTTGTTTCCGTTATCTTGATCTGTAACTTTATTCAAAGCTGATCTGGCAGAGTCAAATTTACGTTGGCTCATAAATCTCTTCGCCTTGACCAAGTTTTGAGCTTGGATCTTTGAGTCATGTGCTTTGTCAGTTTTTTTCGCCTTAATTGCTGAATCAAAGTGATCAGCGGCCTTTGAATATTCTTTATCGTCTACGGCATCGTTACCTTTAGTCATTTCTGTCTTGTAAGTATCACTACTATTATTAGACTTAGATGCTGAAGAGTTGCCGTTACTGCAGCCGGCTAGCAATAGTGCTACCCCTGTTGTTGCTAGTAATAAAGCTTTTTTCATTTTTGAAATTCCTCCATATAAGTGCTGGTTGAATTATAACATGTTGGGAAAAATTTCAAAAAAGATTTCCGTTTTGGATACTTTCAAACGTTATTATCTGTGTAAGTTACTTAAACCGGCCGGTTAGTTCTTACAAAATATAAAAAAGAGGTAATTAATAATGTGGAAGAAAACAGCAATCGTCGTAACAATGGCAAACGGAAAGTATCCCAAAGGTAAGAGAGCAATTAACTTCAATAATATAGTAGAAAACCCAACTCAAGGGCAAATTGATCTCTTCACGCAAGGACTAGTTCTACTATCAGATGGCGATGCACTTTACGGAACAGAAGTAATTAAACACAATACAATGGATGCAGAATAGGGGCGTAAATTATGAAAAGATTACAATTGAAGTTTAAAACAGCAGATGGCCACAGCAAGAATTTAGTTTTGAGTTATGTTAAAGCTGATTTAGATCCGGAGACAGTCAAGACAGCGATGGACAAAATTAGTGCCAGTAAGCTATTTGAAAAAGGTGCTATTCAACTTTATCGAGAAATCACTGGTGCCAAGTATGTTGAACGTGTTGAGAACAAGGTATTCTAAGCCTTTTCAGATTCTAGTAAAAATTATTAAAATATTTAAGGTATAAACCTTGAGCCTACGTCTTATTTAGAATAGAATAAGAGTAGGCTCTTTTGGGTTAACAAAATTAATCTAGTCATTGTTTAAGCGTTGATTACATGACAATTAGAGTTTTTTTCTTTGAAAAAATTCAATTTTGATTGTAAATGTGTATGAAATGTTACAAAATCGTGATATTTAATACAGAAATGTTACAAAAACAGTGACTTTTTAAATTTCAGTTGATTCACAAGCCAGAGTTTCATATAATGGTTGTCAGTGGGATAGCCCACGACAATTAAAATAATAAATTCTTGTAGTCCAGGGGAGGATTAACATTGAAAAAATCTATTAAATACGCAGGAATCGCTGCTGCCACACTTCTAGCTGTTGCACCAGTTGCTGCTCCTGTAGTTTCACAAGCTGCTGATAGTACTGTTGCTACAACACCAGATTATAACAAGCAACAAAACTCAGCTGACGCTTTTAAAGCATCATTAAATACAGAAACTGCTGCTTCAAACTTAGTTAGTGGTACATCTGTTAAGGGTGTTTCAGTTGAACAAGGTTCAATGAAAATTGATGCCTTTAATACTGCAGAAGCTGGCCTAGTTAAGGCTGCTATTGGTACTACTGATATCAACAATATTGGTGATTCAGCTAAGGTTACTGTTTCAGCTAAGACTGTTAAGGGTGCTGCTATTAACACTGATTATGATCTTGGTAAGATCCTTGCTGATTCAACTCAACCAGAAGTTGAATTCACAGTTACATTGAGCTTCACAAATACTAATGGTAAAGCTGATTCAAGAACTGCTACTGTTAAAGCTACAAAGAAGTCAACTGTTGCTAAAGACGATATGACTTCAGCAAAGGCAACATTTACAACACCATTATCAGTTGCTTTGAACACAACAGTTACAAGTTCAACTCTTGATGCAAGTAACGATGCTAAGATTGTTGACCAAAATGGTAACTCTGTATTGACAGATGGTAGTAAAGTTAAAGCTGGTACAAGCTTCTTCACAACATACAGCAATGCTATCGAAGCTGCTAAAGCTGGTAACGAAGACAGTGATGCTGCTGGCGTTGCTTCTAGTGTAAAGGCTGATACTAACGTTGAACCAAACGGTACAAAGGTATTTACAAAGGCCGGTACATATTATCAAGTAATTACATTTACTGGTGCTACTGGTACAGCTTTGAACCAATTCGTTAAGAATTACAACCTTGACCCATCAACATACTCAGTTTATGTAAATGGTTCACAAGCTTCAGCTGGTTACGACTTTGTTGCTGATACAACAGATGCTGCTAACACAACACTTAAGTTTGTTCGTGCTATTAATGTTTCAAACACAACTGATCAATGGACAACAACAGATACTACAGGTGTTGTTACAACAAAGACTGCAAGCAACTACTACACACTAAAGAATGATAGCAACCAAACAATTGCTAACCGTGCTTTAGGTGCAAACACACCTTGGAGAACTGACAAAGTTCGTACAAACCAAGACGGTGTAAAACAATACCGTGTTGCTACTGGCGAATGGATCGATGCTGACAATGTTGTTTACTCAAATGGTAACAACAACAGTAACAATGGTTCAGGCTTGACAGATATCAAGACTGTTTCAGGTGTTGCTACTTTGACAAAGGCCAAGGGTTACTACATGGCATTGTTCAACGATGAAGGAAAGGCTTATGATAACAAATATCTTGGCTCACCTTCAGCATGGAGAGTAGACAGAACTGCTAAGGGTGCCGATGGTAATACTTACTACCGTGTTGCTACTAGCGAATGGCTACAAGCCGGTGAAGGCGTTTCATTCAAATAATTTTTAATTATTGAATATTAAGAGAACTCGCGTGTGCGAGTTCTTTTTTTATGCCATTTTTGGAAAGCGGTTGCATGTACTCCTCAGTATTATAAAATTAATATATTAACAATTTCACCGACAATGGGGGCATAATTGTGGAATCGAAATATGAGGTATTAACGAAGTTAAATGATTTGAATTACAGTCACTCGTTGCCAATTAATACTAGTGATTTATCCCAACAGGTTAATCTTAGTCGTTCAGTCACTAGTCACTACTTGAATCAACTACTAGAGGATGGATTGGTTGTTAAACTAGAAGGTCGGCCGGTTCTATGGAATCTGACTGAATCGAAAACTAATAAAGAGGTTTTACCATTCAATGATTTTATCGGATCGAATGGTAGTCTGAAAAATGTTGTTTCCCAATGTGAGGCGGCGGTAAATTATCCACCTAATGGGTTGAGTATTATCATTACGGGAAATAGTGGCGTTGGAAAGAGTTTTTTAGCTAAACAGATCTACAATTATGCAGTTACTTCAAAATCAATCTCTAGCAATGCACCATTTCTAACTTTGAATTGTGCTGACTATGCTAATAATCCGGAATTACTTTCGAGTATTCTATTTGGATATGTCCGAGGAGCCTTCACAGGTGCTAATGATGATAAGAGTGGTTTGCTGGAACAAGCTGATGGTGGTTATCTCTTCCTTGATGAAGTCCATCGATTATCAAGTGAGAACCAGGAGAAACTTTTCAGTTTCATCGATAGCGGTTCTTTCATGCGGATGGGTGAAAATAAGCAAACTAAGACTTCGAAAGTTCGTTTCTTGTTTGCCACTACGGAAAAAACGGACGACGTTTTGTTGGAAACTTTCCGTCGACGAATTTCAATTGCGGTTCACTTACCGGATTACCATAATCGACCAAGGAATGAACGTTTAAGCTTAATCTATTCGATTTTTTATCATGAAGCGCAAAAGATGCAAAAACCACTAAGAATTGACGATGGTGTAATTGAATCATTGATCAATTTGAAGTCGGATGGAAATATCGGTCGTTTGAAAAATATCATCAAAGTCAGTTGTGCTAATGCTTATAAAGATCAAGGGCTTAATGATGAAATCAAAATTCAATCTGATGCAGTTATTCTCAAACAGAAATCCTCCGATACAGGTAATTTCGTAGATATAGACCCGACACACGAATATAATTTTTCTGAAGTCTCAATTGGAGATTCATACCAGAAGAAAATAGAGAAGATTATCAATGATTTAAGTTCTTCGGAGGTTAATTCATTCCAATTTCAAAATAAGAAGGCTATTCACGATATTGAAAAGCTAGAGAAATCAGTGAAAATTAATGAACTAGATCAACCAACTTTTCTGAAATTTCAAAAACAAATGGAAAAAGTAGTTGAACGTCGTTTTGGTATTAAAGATATTGCTGATATTAGTTCAATTATTTTTAAACTTTATCGTTCTAATTTCACTCTGCCTGTGGAAAGCTTGGATAAACTTGATAAAAAATTACAGAGCCTTTGTCCACGATCGGTTCATGTGGCTGATTGTTTCTTTAGAAGCTTCCATTATCAGTTAACGGCAAAGTATCATTCATTAGGAATTGTATTAGCAATTTTATTGAGTGATCACGTTGATGAGTCAATAAAACTAAGAGGCCTGTTATTGGCACATGGGGAATATACTGCTACTAGTATTCAAGCAGTAGTCAATCAACTTTGTGGAAATTATATTTTTGATGCGATCGATATGCCGATTGATACGGGATTGGCTGATATTGTTCAGAAAACTAAGACACTGTTTGACTCTTACGATACTTCGAACGGTACAGTGATGATCGTTGATATGGGATCGCTCAATCAGCTTTATTCGGAAATCAAGAATCATCTTAATGGTGATTTATTGGTTGTTGATAATCTAACCACGGCGACGGCTTTGGATGTGGCCTTAAAAATTCAAAGTAAGGAAAAATTTAAAGCAATCGCAGCCGCGGCCGAAAGTGAATATGAAATTCATAGTCAGTATTATTCGGGCTATTCAAATAAGAAGAACATTATCATTTCTTGTATCTCTGGTTTGGGAATATCGGAGAAAATCAAAGAGACAATGTTGCCATATTTTCCTAAGGATATTCAAATCAATACGCTTGATTACTATGATTTAAAGAAGAATATCCATCAGAATGACAATCATTATTTTGATACAACTTTGTTTGTTTTGACGACGACTAGTTTACCGGATGATTTTAATATTCCTAATATCAATATTTATGACTTGCTGGATGCTAAGGGTGAACAGAAGTTGACCAAATTATTAACGCCTTATTTGAAAGCTGATGCGATTGATGATTTGAATCAGGAATTATTACGTTTCTTCTCGATTGAAGGGGTCAGTGAACGTTTGAGTTTCTTGAATCCAAAGATCATCATCAAAGAGGTTGAAACGGTCATTTATAAGTATGAGAGTTACTATAATCTCAAGTTGGACGGAAAAGTTAAGCTTAATCTTTATATGCATATTGCCTTAATGATCGAACGTTTGATGGTTCGTAAATCGCAGAAGATGCCGGAAATTAAGCCAACTGAAGATGAACAAGAATTCATTTCAATTTCCAAGAGTATCTTCCAACCTTTGGAATTAAAGTACAATGTGGAAGTTAACGACTATGAATTATCACTGATGTATGAAGTGTTCAAGCAACTGTTTTAGTGTTCAAAATCAAAGAGAGCTAGTGTTTAAGATTAAACACTAGCTCTCTTTTTGTCGTTAGAACAGGCTTTTAAAAAGTTGGCATGAAACTTGCTTATATAAAGGTGAAGACAAAACAAGGAGTAAGGGGATATGAATAAAATTTTAATCGCAAGTCATGGTCATTTAGCCAGTGGCGTTCAGAGCTCATTGGAAATATTAACAGGTATGGGGAATAAGGTCACAGTAATCGATGCTTATGTTGATGATCACGACTATGTGCCAGATATTAAAAAGTTTATTGACGAGCTAGATGGTCAAACGGGAATTATTTTCACTGATTTATTTGGAGGAAGTGTAAATCAAAAGGTCATGCTTGAAGTTGCTGACCACGAAAATGTTTTTGTGATTACTGGCACGAATTTACCAATTGTTTTGTCAGTTGTTTTGGAAGGAGAAGAAATAACCAAAGCAAAACTGGAAGAATTGATTGCGGCTAGCCAAGTACAGTTAGTTGAAGAACCCAAAGATGATACAGATTTGTCGGATGACAGTTTTTTAGAATAATTGGAGGAAAAAATTATGATTGCACAATTAAGAGTAGATGATCGTTTAATTCACGGACAGGTAGCCCTAGTTTGGACTAAGGAATTGGATACACCAGGAATCGTCGTTGCTAACGACAATGCAGCCAGTAACGAAATGGTTCAGATGACTTTGAAGATGGCTACACCAACAGGTAAAAAACTTTTGATCAGATCAGTTGATGATGCCATTAAAGTTTTCAACAATCCTAAGGGTAAAGGAATGCGTATGTTTGCTTTAACTAACAACGTAACTGATGCTTTGAAGATTGCTCAAAATGTTTCTGATATTGATGGTATTAATGTAGCAAACGTTGGTCGTTTTGCTGATAAATCAGAAGGTGAAACTCATCAAGTTGGTAGTACGTTGATGTTGAGTGACAAGGAATTGGCAGCTTTGAAAGAATTAACTAAACTAGATATTCCAGTCTTTCAACAAGTTGTTCCAAGTAATCCTAAGTCTTCCATTGCTTCAATGCTTAAAAATAAATAAGGCCTGAGGGGGAAATAATTATGTATAAAGAAGCGTTTCTAGCCGCTTTGACCGTTTTCGTTTGTTACGGTGGAAATTGGTTATTCGGTCAAACAATGATTGAACGTCCACTAGTTGTTGGATGTATTGCTGGTATTATTTTTGGAGATATGCGCGCCGGAATTATCATGGGGGCTTCACTGGAAGCTATCTTCATGGGAGCTGTTGATATCGGTGGTGCTTTATCAGCCGAACCAGTTACCGCTACTGTTTTAGCCACAACATTTTCAATTGTATTGAATGTTAATGGCAGATTGTAAAATTTAAGTTGAACATTTAAGTGGACAGAAAAACCCATCAAGGT
>NZ_AZDH01000019.1:0-25146 GCF_001435445.1 Companilactobacillus kimchii DSM 13961 = JCM 10707
CAATTAAGGTATGATTCTTAGTAAAAGGTCTTACCAATACGATTTGACTTAGACCCTGAATAATTCGATTTAAATTAATTTGTTGTAAAAAAATAGACGGACTCGATGATGAGTTCGTCTATTTCTTTATAAAACTTTTTTCTTCTTATTTGTAATAATTTTATTTTTAAGTTTTTTGACGTAGATTTGATTCAATTGAATCAACAGTCAGATATAGTCTGGTCGTGTGGAGGAAATATCCCAGGAAATAACTTTTAGATTTTCGGGATACTTCTTTCTTTCGATATCTAGTGGTAAGACATCTAGTGAAGTAATTAAGACATCGACATCATCGTAAACGTTACTTGGAACTACTTCGACGAATTCGAGATTACGAACTGTTCTTAAAACGACTTCAGCGGCTTGGTTACCAGGATCAATTAGGACTTTAACTCGAATGAAATCTTCTTCACGGATAGTTGAAATATAACTTGGTAAAATCTGATATAGATCTTTTGAAATCAGCTCAGCTGCGTTATAAATGCCCGGAAATTCATTTTGATCAACATTTGAGAAGAAGGTATAGACGTCCTTGTATAAGTCCGTGTATGACTGTTCATTGCCCTCAGCGTACATTGTATCGAGATGCATTAAAGAATATGGTGCCATGATGTAATAAAAAACAATATCTCGGGTGACATAAGTCATAATATGTTTCAAAGTTTTTTGGTTATGGTAAACAGCCATATCATCATGATAATGCTCTTTAAGGAAATCTATAAAGTGATAAACGAGCGCATAGAATTTCGGATTGATACGAGCATTGGCATTGATTGGTTGTTCAAAGGCGGTGTCACTGGGTTGAAAGGCTGTCTTTCTAAAGAGATTGATCAGCTTGTTTTCATTATGTAAAGCATCTAATGGCACAATTGGATAATCATCGTGAGTTAAAATTTCCTCACCTAGTTGTTGATTATCAAAGACAACGTTGTAATATGGTAAATCCTCAATATAATTACGTTTGATCAAACGGATTCTGGATATTGCCAAGAAATATTTCAGTTGAAAATGCACAATGGGATTATCAAAAGTTATTCCTGCTTTGGTAATAATTTGGTCAATCGAGTTCTCTTGAATGAGGCTAAAAGGCCATTCTTGGGCATGGTAAGTGTACCAATAGACATAATAAGCCATCCATCGGATATTCTTTTCATTACCCTTAATCTCTAGGGTTGAATTGGAGATTTTAAGCCCAAAGTTCTTGAGGAAGGCTCTGAATTTAGACATTCGACGATTGAGAGTGGATTTACTAGTGAAGTGTTCATTACTGAAACTCTCAAAGGATGGATTAGCACTGGTCAAGCCATAATTAAAGGCTTGAAAAACTACCGAGTTCTTAACTAAGTATAGGCGGTAAGTATCAATGGAAATTTTACTAAAGTCGATTGACTCAATCTTAGTGTCACTAGGATCGATATCAGGGGCGACATCGGCAAAATCTTCTAGCAGTGCTTGGAAAATGTTATATGTTTTTTGGTACGTAAATTGTAATCTACTACTAATATTACTCAAGTTTACTTCACGAGGAGGTAGCGACTTAATAACAGTTAGCATTCGATATTTCTCTACGTCTTGCTTAACTAAGAAAATTTGCTCCAACATGTTTGTTTCCCCCGGCAATGTTAAATTGTTAATTTAAAAAGATTAATAAATATAAGAAACACTACTTGCTACTATCTTAACATTTATTTATAATATTTTGTAATCAGATAGAGGCGCAATTTTTATTAGTCGTGTTTTGGAGTACGATAGGGTACCTTGAAAAAACATTAAAGGAAAAGTTGCCGAAATCATTTTATCCCTACTTGATAAAGTTGATTGGGCTATTACTTAATAGGTGGTAGACTGTCGTACGTTCAGAGAATGAGATTCTTATTTTTTGAAAGACGTTGAGCTATTGATTATTGGGATAATTAATTATAATCCTTATTGTCAGTAGTTCCTCTGATAATAGGGACTTTTTTTATGTCCAGATAAAAGGGGAATGAAAGATGGAAAATAATGATGTGAGTCGTTCGTTAAAGACTCGTCATCTATCAATGATTGCGTTAGGAGGTTCGATTGGAACTGGATTGTTTGTTGCCAGTGGTTCTTCGATCTCAACTGCAGGACCTGGAGGAGCTCTGATAGCTTATGTGGCTATCGGTATCATGGTCTACTTTTTGATGACAAGTTTAGGAGAGATGGCTACTTATATGCCGGTCTCTGGTTCTTTTGCAACTTACGCAACCAAATTTATTGATCCAGCCTTTGGCTTTGCTTTAGGTTGGAATTATTGGTTTAACTGGGCTATTACCTTAGCGGTAGACTTATCAACTATTTCTTTAGTTGTTAAGTATTGGTTCCCAAGTTGGACGTCATGGAAAATAAGTTTAACTTTTATGATTCTTTTATTAGTAATTAACTTTATTTCAGTTGGGTCATTTGGTGAAACTGAATATTGGTTATCATCAGTTAAAGTTACCGCTGTAATTATCTTTTTGATTGTTGGTATCTTGAGTATTTTAGGTGTTCTAGGCAATCAAAATTTTGTCGGTTTAACTAATTATACTTACAAGAAAGCACCATTTGTTGGTGGAATACCGGCAATTCTAAGTGTATTCGTTGTAGCTGGATTCTCGTTCCAAGGTACCGAGTTGATCGGAATTACTGCAGGTGAATCTGCTACACCCGAGAAGAGTATACCCAAGGCTATTAAACAAGTCTTCTGGAGAATCTTGTTATTCTACATATTGTCAATCGCTGTTATTGGCGCCTTGATTCCTTATACAAGTCCTAACTTGTTAGGTTCAGGAGCTGGTGATATTGCTATCAGTCCATTTACTATTGTCTTTAAAAAAGTTGGTATTCCACTGGCTGCTGGGGTAATGAACGCCGTTATCTTGACATCAGTTATTTCCGCTGCTAACTCAGGATTATATGCTGCCAGTCGTATGCTTTGGTCAATGAGTAAGCAAGGCATGGCACCAAAAGCCTTTCAAAGGACAAATGGTCGAGGAGTTCCAGTCTTTTCACTATTATTAACAGCTTTAGTTGGAGCCATCGCTCTATTTACAAGTTTATATGGTGATTCATTCTATGAATTGTTAGTTGCAGCATCAGGACTAACAGGATTTATTGCATGGTTAGGAATAGCCTTTTCACATTATCGTTTCAGAAAAGCTTATTTGTATAAAGGATACGATTTAGACGATCTCCGTTATAAAGCAAAGTGGTTCCCATTTGGACCAATTTTGGCCATTGTCTTAGGAATTATTATTATCTTGGGACAGGATGTAAGATCAATGGTAGATTTTAATATCGGAAGATTATTGATCAGTTATAGTGGATTGATTATTTTGTTCGTATGTTGGCTTTACTACAAGCTCAGATACAAGACTAAGTTCTTGAAACTAGAGGATATTGACGTAAAACATGAACAAAAACACAACCGCTATTGATATTTAAGTTAGTTTAAATTATTATTAGAAATGAATATAACGCTAAGAGAGTGCCTACTCATAAACCTTTCAGAGAAGCGATGGTTGGTGAAAATCGCAAAGGCTTTTATTCCAGCATTCTGGCAACGGGTAATGCCGTTCGGGTTGATCCGATAAAGTCTGAAAGTGCAGTGTATTTGCGTACGCTGAAACTGGGTGGTACCGCGAATGGTCGATTCGTCCCTTTATTGGGATGAATCGGCCTTTTTTTGTAGAGAGCGGAGCAGGCCCGGGAATTTCCGAGGATTTGCCTAAGTATTGGAATCGCACGCGCACCATGCGTGCAATTCCAGTACTGTAGCAAACCGGAAGAAATTGGCCTGCGAAGCTCGTTTCGGAATAGAGAGTGGAACAAGCTGCTTAGATTCCATTTGCAGGACTTTGCGAATTGACTGCGAAGCAGGCGATTTGTGAAGTCAGGCAAAGCACAGGAATCTGGCTTGTGTAACTCGTTTCCACTATAAAAAATAGAACAATGGTTATCAAACAAAAGAATTTCACCCCAAACCAAAAAAGAGTACAAACTCTCTCAAGCCAAAAATCAAAAAGGAGAATCTCAATGTTAGATATCAAATTGATTAGAAAAGATCCAGAATGGATCAAAAACAAGTTAGCATCACGTGGAGTAACTAGTGATGAAATCGATGAATTGCTTGGCTATGACAGCAAACGTCGTGAACTCTTAGTTAAGAGTGAAACACTTAAAGAAAAGAGAAACACAGTTTCTCAAGGTATCGCTACTAAGAAACGTAACAAAGAAGATGCCAGTGATGAAATTGCTGCTATGAAGCAAGTTGGTTCAGATATTAAGAACTTGGATGCTGAACTTGAAGAAACGGAAGGAAAGATGAATTATATCTTGGTTCGTCTACCTAATATTCCTGATGATTCAGTTCCTGTTGGACCTGATGAAAGTACTAACGTTGAAATCCGTAAAGTCGGTGCTATTCCTAAGGAAGGTTTCAAACCTCGTCATCACTGGGATATCGGTGAAGAACTAGGAATCCTAGACTTTGAACAAGCTACTAAAGTTGCTGGCTCACGTTTTGTTTACTACATTGGTATGGGTGCTAGACTTGAACGTGCTGTTTACAACTTTATGTTGGATCAACACCAAAAAGAAGGCTATACAGAAGTTATCCCTCCATACTTGGTAAACAACGATGCCATGTTTGGTACAAGTCAATTCCCTAAGTTTACTGAAGACGTTTATACAGTTATGGTTGATGAAAACCCATTGACTTTGATTCCTACAGCTGAAGTACCATTGACAAACTACTTTGCCGGCAAGATTTTGAATGAAAAAGACTTACCTAAGTACGTTACAGCTCTAACACCTTGTTTCCGTTCAGAAGCAGGTAGTGCCGGCCGTGATACTCGTGGTTTGATTCGTATGCACCAATTCAATAAGGTTGAAATGGTTAAGGTTACAAAACCAGAAGAATCATACAATGAACTGGAAAAATTGACAGCTAATGCTGAAAACATTTTGAAACAATTAGGACTTCCATATCACGTTATCGTACTTTCAAGTGGAGATGCTAGTTTCAGTTCAGCTAAGACATATGATCTTGAAGTTTGGATGCCTGCTCAAGACAAGTATCGTGAAGTTTCAAGTTGTTCAAACTGTCTTGACTTCCAAGCTCGTCGTGCTCATATCCGTTATCGTGACGAAAATGGTAAGACAAAGTTGGCACATACTTTGAATGGTTCAGGACTTGCTGCCGGTCGTACCGTAGCTGCTATCCTTGAAAACTACCAAAATGAAGATGGATCAGTTACAATTCCTGACGTATTGGTACCATACATGGGTGGAATTACAAAAATTACTAAAGAAAATGCTAAATAAGTATTGACTCAATCGCCATAGATTGATAAGATTTAATAGTTCTGTTAAAGAGCTATTGAATTATTCCGGATTAGCTCAGTTGGTAGAGCATCTGACTGTTAATCAGGGTGTCGTCAGTTCGAGTCTGACATCCGGAGTTATAAATACTTAGGAAATCCTAGGTGTCTTCAATAGAAATACATCTAGTTCATTTGAATTAGATGTATTTTTTTATAGGATTTCTTTTTCTTGCCGTGTTAGCTCAGTTGGTAGAGCATCGGTATCGTAAACCGGCGGTCACAGGTTCGACTCCTGCACACGGCATTTAGTTGATTTCATATAAAGTTAAAAAGGGCTGAAACCATTGATAATACTGGTTTTAGTCTTTTTTTGTTTTACTAAAATACCGTATAATTTCAAAAGAGTTTGCACGGACTTTGTACGGCTAAAAAAAGTGTTCACTAATCGTGAACACTAATTAGATATTTTATCTATTTTGTTATTTTCCTTTTTAACAGTTGATTCCATCAGATGAGAATAAACTTTTAACATGATTTCAGGATTGGCATGACCGGATCCGTTTAGATATATATAGAATGCTAAAACCATGAGCAATCAAGTAAGAGACGTGAGTATGTCTTAAATCGTGGAATCTAACTTTTTTATCAATTTCAAGCGTGTCAAGTGACTCTCTAAGCTTTTTATTACATGCGGTATTGGTAAGGGCGTTCAAGACGATAGTTTCTAAATACGAATTGATCTTCATCTACAAAATCATGATCACTATAATATTTTGATTGCTTTTTTTTTAATTCGGCTAGTCGATTCATGCACGACTTAGATATTTTAATGGTTCGATATGAAGCTGTGGTTTTTGTTGATTTCAGTTTCTTAGTTTGAATCGAGTAAGCCTTATCAAAGGTAACTGTATCATTTTTAAAATCAACGCAATCCCATGTAAGGGCGGCAGGGCGGCAGATTCCTCATATCTAGCACCACTTTCACAGACAAAGTATATTTCAAAAAGTGAGACGTTGCTAAGACTAGAGTGAGTTTTTGCGTATTCTATTAAAGCTTCAAAGTCATCTGATTCTAAGTATTTGGCTTGGCTGCTACGTGTGGGTTTGCCGGCCACCAAATTTATATTTCTAGTGAAGTCTTTATATATTAATTGTTCGTCAATTGCTTCCATACACATAGCTTTGATATATGAGTTTACACGTGTAACTGTGGCTTTGGCATGATCTTTACCATACTCATTAATAAATTTCTGATATTCAATTTTTGTAACATCAATTAAGCGCTCATCTTTAAAGAAGTCCGCTATTAAATTGCCAGTATTTTCGTACCTATTTATGGTTCCGATAGAAACATTAGTGATTCTAAAAGTGTCGTACCAATTTGAATAATAATCATAAAAACTAATGTCTTTTTTTGAAAGGTTAGATTTGCTTTTTTCTAGTTCGAGTTTTCTAGCCCATTCGCTGGCTTGAGATTTGGTTTTAAAACTGCCTGATTTTGTTTTGAAACTGTTTGAGTCATCATCTCTAAATGACATCTAGCGAGCCATTGCCCATTGTCTTTTTTTGTTATTGAAGCCATAGCCATTCACTTCCTTAAAATTTGTAAGTTTAAACTGCTATTTTTGTTTTTTATATCAGTCATAGGGGCACATATGTTCTTTTGGTGCTAAAAATAAAAAGCC
This sequence comes from Companilactobacillus kimchii DSM 13961 = JCM 10707, assembly GCF_001435445.1. Classification (GTDB taxonomy): domain Bacteria; phylum Bacillota; class Bacilli; order Lactobacillales; family Lactobacillaceae; genus Companilactobacillus; species Companilactobacillus kimchii. The sequence continues at coordinate 7,052 of NZ_AZDH01000019.1, forward strand.
AACTAAGGCTTAATTATAGTAATAATAATTTTTAGGCTTTTGTAAAATTGTTTGACCTTGATATAAAATTTCTCCAAGACTTTGTGTGTCTTTGTTGTACAAATAAACTGTGGTTATTTTATCGTCAGTATTATCAACACGCATTAGTGTACCGTATTGGGTAGACCAAGCATATGTCATTCCTTGACCATCAATATATTTAGAAGCATATGCTGAACCAACCATTTTTTGAACAGTTTCAGCATCTTTAAGACCAAATGATTTGGCAAATGCCTTTAATTTTTCAGGTTTATCACGATTAATAGCTGCCTGCTTTATATTTTCAGGGGTTCCATCATAAAGCTTGTTATCAACGAAGGTAAGTGTGTCATTACCATATTTAAATTTACCCGTAAAAGTAGTTTCTGACGGTTCGCCCAAAATAGACTTTACTTGTTCTTTAGTCATTCCAAGACTAATTGCATTGAAGTCCCAAGATGTTTTTGTAGGGTATTTCTTTTGTGGAACAGTAGCTTTTTTGACCTGTTTAGAAGGTTCTACTTTTGCAGATTTTTTCTTCTTTAAAGTTTTTTTATTAGCAGCCTTCTTTTTAGGGGGCTGCTTATTTTTTTTGACCTTTTTTACTTGAGATTCTTTTGTAGACGATTGCTCACTATCATCAGTAGGATCGACAATGTTTCCAATTCCACCAACTATGAAAATAGCGATTATCAGCCAAAACCACCATCTTTTATAGAAAGGTGGTTTATGTTTTCTTCGTCTCATATTTCTTTCACTTCTCATAATAATCCCCCGTATATAATGATTTATTTTTAATCACTAATATCAAAACTCCATTCATGTTTTAACCCTGTAAAGGATTCTAACTTATCAAGTTTTGAAGTGCTATTACTATTGAATTTTGAAATACTAATAATTGTGATAACTTGTTTATCACTTTCTATCTCTGTAAAAAGTAGGCTAACAGGTTTGGGTTCTCTTGTAGTTGTAGTCAATGATTTATTTGTTTTAACTGTTTTTTTTGAAGTAGTCCCGCCTATCAAAGCACCAGGAACACCAGCAAGAGCGCCACCAACTAGGGATCTTCCAAGTACGTGTTTGGATTTAATAGTTTGTGTTTCCGGTCTGACCTCAAATATTTGAGAGTTAAATCCGTCCCATACAATATGGTCTAATTTGAGCCTTGTTTTATTTGAATCGAAATAATAATTATTGTTCTTGTCTTTAAATAGTGTATTTCCCTTACCAAATTGATAACCACTCAGAATAGTAAGTGATATGTGCTTATCATTTGTTTCCTTATTCGTGTAAGAATGTTTGCCCAATTTAGTATCGAATATTAGCCAGTGAATAAATACGCCAGTAAACCAAACGATAAGTAAAATGACTATTATTTTTACAATCATTGTTTAGTCTCCCTATGATTTAATCCCCTAAGTAGGGTACTCCGTAGCAATATCTTAACTGTTTATAAGTTTTTGGTAGGTGATTTTTTCTTCTATATATAGGTTGGTTACTACGGTCATAGCGAAGTTTCTAACCAAACATATTGCTATCCTTTTTATTAATAATACTACAATATGTAGGCAGAAGGTGATTCAAAAGACGCTGTATTTAATTTAGGAATATTCATATGTATGCCTTTTCAAAGAAGATTATTTTACGAATCAAAGAATATCAAAAAAATGTTATAAATTTCCATAAGCTATATAAATTTGCTCGCATTAATTATATAATGACTGTATTAGATAATGAATTGAGAAATACCTCCCAGGGGAAACACAAACGTGTTTCTCCATTTTTTTGATAAAAAATAAACAAAAAAGCTAACCTGAAGAGGTTAGCTCATGAAATTGAAGTCGACAATTAAACCTATATTGTTGGCTTTTTTTATTTAACTTGATTTAAAGCATTTTGAACGGCTTCTTTAATGGCTTTACTTGAAGCTGAAGCACCAGAAACAGTATCGACATCGATAGAATTCTTAGCAACGATTTCCTTTGGAAGTTCTTCGACAGCTTTCAAACCGTAGTCGTCGGATTCACTTTGTTTCAAAACTTCGATATCTTGAATATTTTTGTCGTCATCAACTGTGACACGGACAACAATTTCGTTACCCATACCGGCAGTGGATTTACCGATATATTGATTATCTTTTGTTTCGAAGTGTTCTTCAGCAATATCGGAACCAAGTCCTTCTTCATGAATGCTGGCTGAAGTTTGGGCATCAACGTTTGTGACGTCAACTTCAGGTTTAACACTAGCAGCATTTTCACCGGCAATCTTACCAAAGATTAAGTTTTCAGCTAAATTGCTACCACCGTTGTATTGACGTCCCATCAAACTACCTAATTCGCCAGCAGCATAAAGATGAGGGATTATTTGATCATCATTGTCGACCACTTCAGCATGAGAATTGTGAACCGGACCACCTTGAGTATTCAATAGACCTTGAACCATTGCTAGAGCATAATATGGGCCATCGTCAAAAGCAGCTAAAGTTTCGGGATCACGATTGAAAGCATAGTCACGCTTTTGTTCAGCAAAGTAATTGAAGTCTGTGATGGTCTTTTGCAACTTATCAACGTTGACATCCAAAACTTTCGCCAAACTTTCAAGATTATCAGCCTTAACGACAGCTTTCAAGAATTCTGGGTAAGGAGCATTTTTATCGTTAGATAATTCATCGTACTTCTTTTGGTCAAAAACAACGTAAGGATGACGTTGAGCTAGAGGGATTCTCCAGTTGCCGTGATCTTGAATATGACCGTGTCTGTGAATTTCATTTTCATCAAAGTAACGAGTCCCATCATCACCAACGACAATTAAGCTGCCTTGATGGAAAGCAGGCCAATCAAATGGCAAAAATTGTGAACGTTGGCCCTTAGCAGGTTTAGGTGTCAACCCATGGAAAATACCGTATGATTCATAATTGTTCATGTTGTAAAGTTGGGCACCGACTTCGCTAGCCATTTTGACTCCGATACCTTTATTGTAGAGAGAACCAATTGGATTCAAACTAGTTTCACCTAAGTAATTTTCAATCATCTTAGGATTATTTTCAAAACCACCAGTTGCCATTACGACACCATTGTTGGCTTTTACGTTTAACAATTTACCATCACGTTCAATTTGAACCCCAACGATTGCTTTAGTTTCTGGGTTTTGAATTAGATGCTTTGCAGGTGTTTGATAAAGAACATCAATTTTATCAGCACGGTCGAGAACTTGTTGACGTAAATTCTTCCACAAAGCTGAATCGGCCACTCCTTCATGGACGGCTACTAATTCATGTGTAGCTTGACCTCTGAATTCAGGATATTCGTGAGCCATAAAGTATAAGGCTTTGGAAACAGGTGATTCAGGATGTTGACCCATAACAAAGGGTTTTACACCTAAATATTTTTCTAGATAATCAGGAATCTTGTACAATCCTTGAATGAAAGTTTCCATCAAGTCTGGATCATAGGCCAATGGGTAGGCCAAATCTTGATAATATTTTCTCAAGTCGTCGAGATTGTCACCTGAAGAAATAACTTGTCCAGCGTAGCGAGTATTGCCACCCTCATGACCCTCGGGAGCTGAATCAGTAATTAAGACCTTGGCATCATTATCGGCCGCAAATCTAGCGGCAGTGGCACCAGCACCACCGAAGCCCAGGACAATTACATCATAAGTAGCATTCCAATTTAGTTTTGAATCCTCAAACATATCATTCACTCCATTTCCGTAAGGTGTTATGGTTAATATAACTCTAAATTGTGACATTGTGAACGTTTTATAAATCTGGAATTGAAATCGAGGATGAAAATGAGTTTAGTTAATAAGAAATATTATGCCCTAGGAACCTTGATCAATCTGACAGTTGCGACTCCAGCTGGAGAGGAAGAATTGGACGCAGCTTATGAATTGATTAAAAATTTTGAAGATAAGCTAACTGTCAATCGTGACGAATCTGAAGTTATGTCAATCAATCATTTAGCTGGAATCAAACCAGTAGCGGTACCAACTGATACTTATGGCTTAATCAAACGAGCAGTATTAGTTAGTCGTCAGCATTTAGGTTTCAATGTTGCGATTGGACCATTAGTTAAGTTGTGGAAAATAGGCTTCAAAGGTGCCAACAAACCAAGTGATACTGATATTAAGGAACGTTTACGTATTATTGATCCTGAGAGAATTAAATTGGATGATGAAAAGCAGACTGTCTTTTTGGAAGAAAAGGGTATGGAAATTGACCTGGGAGGAATCGCTAAGGGGTATATTGCCGATAAAATCAAGGCTTTGTGGTTAAGCATGAATGTTGAAACGGGCATTATTGATTTAGGTGGCAATGTGCTTTTAGTTGGTCCCAGTGTTCATGAAGATAAAATGTGGAATATTGGTGTCCAGAATCCTGTGGAAAAGCGCGATGTGTCATTAGGTGTTTTGCATACGACAGCCAAGTCAATTGGAACCTCAGGTATTTATGAACGCAAACTGGTTATTGATGGTCATGAATATCATCATATGTTTGATTCCAAGACGGGTTATCCTATCAAAAATAATCTTGCCAGTGTGACGATTGTTAGTGATAAATCGATTGATGGTGAAATTTGGTCGACTGTTGGATTCTATCAAGGCATCGAAAAAGGATTGGCTTTGATTGAAAGTCAACCCGGCGTCGAAGCTATTTTTATTACGAAAGATTTGGAATATCAAACTACTAGTGGTTTACGTGACAAATTTTTTAAAATATAACAATTATATATCATAACAATTCCAAAATTGTGTTGATTTATATTGTGAACGAATTTACAATGAACATGTAAGATAATTATAAATAAGGTGATTGCTAATATGAATAAATTTATTGCAATAGTGGGATCTAATTCCAATAAGTCAACTAATCGTGAATTATTGAAGTATATGAAGAAACGTTTCCAATCAGCTGCTGAAATTGAGTTGGTTGAGATCAAAAATCTTCCAATTTATAAGAAGAGTGCTGATAAGTATGTTCCTCAAGAAGCATTAGATATTGCTGCTAAAATTGAAGCCGCTGATGGTGTGATTATTGCGACACCTGAATATGACCATTCTATTCCGGCTGCCTTATCGAGTGCTTTAGCTTGGTTATCATACGGTATTCATCCATTTGTGGATAAGCCAGTTATGATTACGGGGGCTTCTTATGGTTCACTAGGCTCATCACGGGCACAAGCTCAATTACGTCAGATTTTGGATTCACCAGAATTGAAAGCTAGAATTATGCCTAGCTCAGAATTCCTATTGGGTCACTCGTTACAGGCTTTTGATGAGAATGGTGATTTGAAGGATGAAAAGATTATTAAGCAATTAGATGGACTATTCCAAGATTTCTTGGATTTCGTAAATATATCTAAACAATTAAATAATGCTAACGAAGTTAACAAACAAAAAGCCAAAGAATTTTCTTGGGATAAGGACTAGGAGAGGTAAATATGAAATTAGTAGGTATTGCAGGTTCAATCGCTGACCAATCATACAATCGCACATTATTGAATTTCATGTCTAAGCATTGTGAGGGTGTTGTTGATATTGAAGTTTTAGATATCAATCAAGTGCCAATGTTCAGTCAAGATGACGACCAAACAAATAGTTCTGTTATTCAAAAGTTAAGTAACAAGATTAAGTCAGCTGACGGTGTTATCATTGCTACTCCTGAGCATAACCATACCGTTCCAGCTGCTTTGAAGAATGTTATCGAATGGCTATCATATGAGATTCATCCTTTTGATGGGAAACCTGTTATGATTGTGGGAGCTTCATATCATACTCAAGGTTCATCACGGGCTCAATTACACTTGAGACAAATTTTGGAAGCACCAGGAGTTAATGCTGTTGTTTTACCTGGTAATGAATTCTTATTGGGCAACGTTAAAACAGCTTTTGATGAGAATGGTGATTTAAAGGATCAACGTACTATTGATTTTCTTGATACGACTTTACAGAAATTCATTAAGTTTGCGAAGGTGATTAATATGATTGATGCTGATGACTATGAAAAGGAAGATTTATCAGCTACGGGCAAGACAGATACAACTGTAGAAGGTGTTGATATGGATGATCCTGATTGGTTAAATAAAGCTGCTGAGAAAGTTAATGCTGTGGAAGGTGATACATATGTTAAATTGGATAGCGGTCTTTTGACTGTTAATCAGTTGAACTACATGTTGAAGACTACTCCAATTGAATTGACCTATGTTGATGAAAATAATCAATTTATCTATTACAATCGTTTCTTACCAACTGAAAAGATGTTAGCTAAGAGAACACCTGACCAAGTTGGAGATTCATTAACCGCAGTTCATCCCGGTAAAGAACGTGTTATCAAGCATGTTAAGCAAGTTATCCACATGTTGAGAAGTGGTAAGACTGATTTAGTTTCAATGCCGGTTCCTGGAGGCGATAGTGATCACCATGTTATGCATTACTATAAAGCCATGCATGATGAAGAAGGCAGTTATAAGGGTGTTAACGAATGGGCAGTTGATTTGAAACCTATCGTTAATGAGTACTTGAAACAAACTGGTCAAATGTTGGTTCCAGATCCAAATGCAAAGGTTGACGCTACTTCTGGTGCTTCAAAGAAACCTGAGGCATCCGTCGATGCAACAGCTAGTGCTTCTAAAGAAGAAACAGAAGAAATTAAACCTGAAGTTGATGCTACAAGTAGCGCTTCAAAACACTAAATATGTAAAAAAATAGACTTTCTTATATTGGAGGCCTATTTTTTTATGCCTCAAATAATTAAATCGCCTAAAATTTTAGACATAAAAAAAGCTCATCTGAGGGGGGATGAGCTCGTTTTTTGTTGTACGAATGCACAACGACATTACCAGTAGTGTCGGGGGAAAGATATGAATGCTTTATGAGGGTTTCCAATTTCTTTTAAATATTAAATAGAGAGGGATTTGTTAATTAATTAATGAAAGCATTCAAAGTAAATTATTGTAATGGGATTTTTCTTAATTGATTGAGGGGGTCAATTAAGAATTTAAATTTGTGAGTTAACGATATGAGGATGTATCGTAACTTTTTTAAGAGTTAAAGGAAGGAATCGCATCTCATATCTTTTCCCTTTCACAGTTATAAATATAGCATATATGTTTAAACATGTCAGTTCAAAATAGAACAAATTATTTTTTTGTTTTTAGGATAAAATAATGAATTGATTGAGTAATAATAATTCGATATTGTGTTCTAAAATAATTAAATAATTTTGGACAGCAAAAAAGCTCATCTGAGGGGGATGAGCTTGTCTTTTCGTTACGATTATGTAACGACATTACCAGTAGTGTCAGGGGAAAAAGGTATGAATGATTTCGATAAAATTTCCAAATTGAGGGATTTGGTATTAATAATGGAAAGCATTCAAATTGAATTTGTAATTGGGATAACTCGCAATAAATACGAATTGATTGAGGGGGCAATCCATATTCATTAGTTTGTTTAGATCTCGGTATGAGGATGTGTACCGTGATCCGTGTATCAAAAGTAATAAAGGAGGAATCATAATTGATTCATACCTTATCCCCTTTCACAGTTATAAATATAGCACATGTGTTTAAACATAAATTTTCAATTATTGTAAATTTATTTGTTTGTTTTTAATATCACAATATTTGTTTTAAGTAATTGGAAAGATATTAATAAGATAAGGTTCTGTAAGAGATAATGATTGATTAATTCCGACAATTAAGTTGTCTTAAAATTAATATTAGATATTTATTGAGAAATATGATTGCTTTATATTCGAATTAATAAAAATGAGCAAAAAAAACAGCTCATCTGGGGGGACGGGCTTGTTTTTTGTTACACACTGTGGTGTAACGGCATTACCAGTAGTGTCAGGGGAAGATATGAATGCTTGTGAGGTTTCCATATTTATCAAATAGAGAGGGATTTGTTAATTAATTAATGAAAGCATTCAAAGTAAATTATTGTAATGGGATATTACAAACGTATCTGTTAAGTAAAAATTGATTGAGGGGGGCAATTTTTATTGTTGATACGAATGAACTTTATAGGTTAACGATATGAGGATGTGTATCGCAACCTTCATTAAGAGTTAAAAAAGGAAGGAATTGCATTTTCATATCTAAACCCCTTGCACACTTATAATATACCACATGTGTTTAAACAATTAAATTCATTTTTGAAAAAAATATTTATTTGTTTTTAATATCACAAAAGTAATATAAAGACGGATAATAGCGGTATCATAAATTTTTTGTTAGTAAAAGATAATCAACAAATATGGAGGAAGTGAGAATTAAAAAAATAAATTTATTGGTTAATATCAAGATATTATATAGAATGAATATATTTTTTTAAATATCTTGTAAACGCTTTTAATGTATTAGTGAATAAATTATAATGATAAGAAAAAGGACGGTGTCTATTATGAAAGTAAGTATTGTAGGTTGTACACACGCAGGAACTTTTTCAGCAATGAACATTTTGAAGGAACATCCAGATTGGGAAGTTTCTGTTTTTGAAAGAAACGATAATTTATCTTTTCTATCCTGTGGGATTGCACTTTGGGTAAGTGATCGTGTCTCAGATCCTAATAAGATGTTCTATGCTAGCCCTGAAGCATTGACTGATATGGGTGCACATATGTACATGCAACATGATGTAACTGATATTGACTTTGATAACAAGAAATTGTCAGTGAAGAACTTAGCAAATGGTGATACTTTTAGTCAACCATACGATAAGTTAGTAATTACAACTGGCTCAGCTCCAATTATTCCTCCAATTCCAGGAATTGATTCAGATCGTGTTATGTTATGTAAGAACTGGACTAATGCCAATGAATTGAAAGAAAATGCTAAAGATATCAAGAGTGCCATTGTTATTGGTGCTGGTTATATTGGTGCAGAATTAGCTGAAGGTTATGCTACTTTAGGCAAAGAAACAACTTTGATTGATGCTTTACCAGATGTTTTGGCCAAGAACCTTGATCCAAATATGTCAGCCGTAGCTGAAAAAGATTATATTGATAATGGTGTAACTTTGGGCTTGAGTGAAAAAGTAGAGTCATTTGAAGAAACAGATCATAGTGTAATTGTTAAAACTGATAAGAATACTTATGAAGCAGACATCGCCGTTATGTGTGTTGGTTTCCGTCCTAATACAAAGATGTTCGCTGATAAATTTGAAACTTTGCCAAATGGTGCATTAGTTGTGGATAAGTATATGCATACAAGCATTCCAGATGTTTATTCAGCTGGTGATGCAGCATCTGTTCATTACAATCCAACTGGCGACAATCAATATATTCCTTTAGCAACTAACTCAGTTCGTCAAGGTATTTTAGTTGGTAAAAATATTGAGAAAGATACTGCTGAATATATGGGTACACAAGCTAGTTCAGCTGTTGAATTATTTGGCAGAACTTATGCGGCTAGTGGATTGACTAAAGTTCATGCGGATGCATTGGGCAGGAACGTTGCTGAAGTTTCACTTGAGGACAACTATCGTCCTGAATTCATGTTGTCAACGACTCCTGTTTTGATGAATTTAGTCTGGGATCCAGAAACAAGAGTGGTACTTGGTGGTGCTTTGACAAGTAAGTATGATGTATCACAATCAGCTAACTTATTGTCACTTGCTATTCAAAAGAAAGTTACTATTGATGAATTATCAATGGTCGATTTCTTATTCCAACCTAACTTTGACAAACCTGTTAATTATGTTAGTGCCTTAGCAGGTGCTGCTGTTGAAAAGGCTGATTCAACTGTTAATGAATAATTGAAGATTATGAAGGTAGCTTTCGGGCTGCCTTTTTTGTATGTTTTTTTGGAATAACCATTGTTCTATACAATATAGTGGAAACGAGCTACGCAAGGGAACCCATTCCGGTTTGCTACAGTACTGGAATTGCCCGCATGGTGCGCGTGCGATTCCAGTACTTAGGCAAATCCTCGTGGGTTGGGCACCCTTGCTCTGCTCTCTAAAATTCATAAATTATTCTTATTTTGTTAAAACTACTTTCATAAAATCACGTTACTATGTATACATAGTCAAATATGGCTATTCAAAAAACGAGGTGAATGCTTATGAAAAAACATCCGATTCTTGTTCTCACGGGTGTATCTGTCTTAGCAACTGTTTGTACTAAGATGATCAGAACTCATAATGAAAAAAAGTTTTTAAACTAATTAAAAAGTACTAACATTCAAATCAAAAATACAACCATTCAAAACAAATAACTATTTAACTGACCTGAGGTAAATAATATGAAAAACGATAATAATAACATGGGCTTGCGTAAGCAAGCCCTTTTTGTGTTTTCGACGTCAATAATTTTACTTCTTGCCTAATATCCCATATTATTTTGATAGTTAGTAAGGGGAGTTGAATATGGCAAAACGTCGTGTGTTTTATTATTTCGGAGCTTTTATTATTAATCTGATTATTATTTCAATTATCTTTGCTTGCACTGGTTTGGTTCCTTTTGGCAGTAATAATTTTTTGAGTAGTGACTTGGGAACTCAATATTTGACGTTCTTGACGGAACTCAGAAGGCAATTGGTGTCGGGAAATTTACATTTATATTTGTTTAGTCAGTCTTTAGGTGATAATTTCTTTCCGGTTATGAGTTATTATCTGTTGTCACCTTTTAATTTATTATTGGTTTTCTTTAGTGCACGGAATATTCCAATTGCGGCTGATATTTTAATTATGCTCAAGATATCCACAATGGGTGTAACGATGGCATTCTTTCTAAAAGAGTACTTTCAAGAGCGGGGTATTGCTAATTGGATGTTTACGATTGCTTATAGTTTTTGTGGGTTTGTAGCGTCGTATTTTTATGATCTAATGTGGTTAGATGCCTTAATTATGTTGCCGCTGGTGGCTGTTGGTGTGATGCATGTCGTTAAGCACCATCAATATGTCCTGTATTATTTCTCTATTCTATTTTCAATTATCTTTAATTATTATTTAGGTTACATGCTTTGTATCTTTTCACTTTGTTTCTTTATCTTTATTGGATTAGAGGATAATCTATTTCATCAACAGGATAAATGGTTAGTTATCAGACGTTACCTGATCTCTTCTGTTTTAGCAGGATTAAGTTCGGCGGTAGTTTTATTGCCAACTTTAATAGGAATGTTAAAGACAGCCAAGACTTCATTTAATATCCTCAATTATTTACCGTCAGCTCGTTTTGGCCTGGAAGCTCTAACTGAATTGGGGATTGGAGGAAATAGTTTTGATCAGCGTTTGGAACATGGTCCATCTGTTTTCATGACATCAACGGTTTTGATTTTATTATTAAGTTATTATCTTAGTTCACGTGTTAGTAATCGTGATAAACAGAATTCGATTTTTCTATTAGGAATTTTGTTAATCAGTATGTTTGTGACGACTTTCAACACGATGTGGCATATGTTTCAAAATCCGGCTGGCTTTCCTTTTCGGAATAGTTTTATCTTTTCCTTTGCTTGTATCTTTATAGCACGCAAGGCCTGGCAAAGAGGAGTAGTTAATGAATTAGACGTTATAACGAAGGCTACTTGTGTTGCTGGAATCTTGATTTGTTTAGGCTATTTAACTGAGTGGCTTCTACCTAAGGTGATTGAGCAATTAGGATTTGACAGTATCAGTTTGAAATACAGTATTGGCTATTTCTGGTTGAGTCTGGCTTGTATCATTCTTTCAGGACTATCACTCATATTACTCAATCGTAATAAGAACTTCTTGTTGGTTTTATTTTTGATGGTTAGTTTTGAAGTGATTGCTAATTTTAATTCAGTAATGTCAACAGCCGACTTTGGAAATCAAGCTCTTTATCAGAATGAATTTGATCGAGAGAACACGATTTTAAAGGAAGTGAAAGATCGAAGTAATTTGGGACATCGAATAATTGTTTCTAAGTCGGGATTAAATAAGGCCTTCCCTGAAAAATATAATAACTATAATGATCCCATTTTGTTCAACATTAATGGCTTGAGTTTGTATAGTTCGACATTGAATCAGAATACTTTGGAAATGATGAAAGATTTAGGCTATTTTAGTCTTAATGTCAGAAGAATTAGTTATTATGGTGGTACTAAATTAACCAATGCTTTATTAGGCGTTTATTATCGAGTACGTCAGTGGGGCAATCATTATTATGTAGAAGAGAACTATAATGCTCCCACTTTAGGATTTTTAACTGACAATAATATCTATGACTTTAAGATGAAGTCTGGTCAAGCGTTGTCTAATCAAGAAAGATTATGGCAAGCTTTGAATGGAAGTAGTGCCGAATATTTCAAAAATTCACTCTTAACTAGTATGCAGCAAAGTGTTGTCGGCAATCAAAAACTCTATACTTATCAGTTAACTACGAGAGCAACGGGACCGTTATATTTTTATGTAACGCCCTTTAATTATGATAAGTCTAAAATTTATGTTAACGGCAAGCGTATCAAGACTTCGTCAATTAATGTTTATAAAGCGGCAACGTTATATTTGGGTAATTTCAAACGAAATAAAAAGTTAGAAGTAAAAATTCTAACGGATAGATCTTTGGGATTAAACCCTCGGTATTTTCAATCTTTAGATCAAACTAAATTTGATTTATCGGTAGATAATTTAAAGAGCCGATCTCTACAAATTAAGTCGGATCTGAACCATGATACAGTTCGCGGTTCGATCAATGTAGATCAAGACTCGCCATTATTATTAAGTATTCCATATGATAGTGGATGGAGTGCATATGTGGATGGTAAAAAAACTAAAATTAATAAAGTGGTTTCAAATTTGATGGCGATTAATCTTAAAAAAGGTCAACATGACGTAGTTTTAAATTATCAAGTCCCTGGGTTAAAGCTGGGCTGGCTTGTTTCTGTCATTGCCGTTATACTGTTCATAAGTTTTATTTTGATAGTTCGATCAAAGGATAAATTACGAAATATATAATAGCTAATTTTTGTAAATAATATCGAAATATTTGCAAAATTCTGTAGATGTTATAAGATTCTGATATGAAACGTTTACATTAAAAACGGGGTGAAATTTGATGTCCAATGAATATATTATGGCGATAGATGAAGGTACAACTAGTACTCGTGCTATCATTTTTGACCAAAAGGGGAACAAGATAGCTGATGCTCAACGTGAGTTCACACAGTATTTTCCTGAACCTGGATGGGTTGAACATGATGCTAATGAGATTTGGAATGCTGTGCAGTCAACAATAGCCAATGTTTTTATTGAATCAGGAATTAAACCAGATCAAATTAAGGGTATCGGTATTACAAATCAACGTGAAACGACAGTAGTTTGGGATAAGACGACAGGTCTTCCTATCTATAATGCAATTGTTTGGCAAAGTCGCCAGACCACTGATATTGCTGAAAAATTAGCTGGTCGTGGTTATGGTGAAATGATCCATGAAAAAACAGGATTGCTGATTGATCCATATTTTTCTGCCACAAAGATTCGTTGGATTTTGGATCATGTTAAGGGTGCTCAAAAGCGTGCTGAAGATGGTGAGCTTCTCTTTGGAACGATTGATAGTTGGTTACTTTGGAAGTTATCTGGCGGGGCAGCTCATATAACTGATTATTCTAATGCTAGTCGTACAATGCTTTTCAATATTCACAGCTTAGAATGGGATAAAGATATTTTACGAATTCTAAATATTCCAGAGGCAATGTTACCAGAGGTTCATCCTAATTCTGAGGTCTATGCTAAGACAAAGGACTACCATTTTTATGGATCAGAAGTTCCTATTGCCGGAATGATTGGTGATCAACAAGCTGCTTTGTTTGGTCAAATGGCCTTTGAACCAGGTATGGTTAAAAATACTTATGGAACTGGGGCTTTCATCGTTATGAACACTGGTGAGAAACCTCAATTATCTGATAATAATTTATTAACTACTATTGGTTATGGTATTAATAATAAAGTCTACTATGCGCTTGAAGGTAGTATTTTCGTGGCAGGATCAGCTATTCAATGGTTAAGAGATGCAATGAATTTAGTTGACTCTGCATCTCAATCTGAAGAAGCTGCCTTGGCTTCATCTGATCAAGATGAAGTGTATGTAGTACCAGCTTTCACAGGCTTGGGTGCTCCATACTGGGATGCTGATGCTCGTGGTGCAGTCTTTGGATTAACTCGAGGAACAACTAAGAATGATTTCATTAAGGCCACTTTGCAATCATTAGCTTATCAATCACGTGATGTTCTGGATACAATGAAGAAGGATACTGGTATTGATATTCCAACTTTGAAAGTAGATGGCGGTGCCGCTAATAATCGCTACTTAATGCAATTCCAAGCTGATATTTTACAGACCCCAGTTCAAAGAGCCAAAGATTTGGAAACTACCGCTTTGGGAGCTGCATTTTTAGCTGGACTAGCAGTAGGTTATTGGGATAATCTAGATGATATTAAGAAACAATATGCTACTGGTGCTACATTTGAACCAGAGATGGATCAAGAACACGCAGATTACTTATATGAAGGTTGGCGTGAAGCAGTTAGTGCAACTAGAAAATTTAAGCATAAGACAACTAAATAAAGGCGAAATATCGCCTTTTTTGCTGTTTAGGAGTTAGAGATGGATAAAGATTATATTTTAGCAATTGATGAGGGAACAACCACGACCCGAGCAATTATTTTTGATCATAACGGTCAACAAGTAGCGATGGCAAGACATCCAATTAGACAAATTTTGCCTAATCCAGGTTGGGTTGAGCATGAGCCAAATGAAATATGGAATGCTGTACAGACAACTATTGCTACAGCTTTAATTGATTCTGGAATTAAACCAAAACAAATTAAGGCAATTGGAATTGCTAGTCAAAGAGAAACGACAGTGGTTTGGGATAAAAAAACTGGACTTCCTATATATAACGCCATTGTTTGGCAGAGCCGTCAGACCTCTAGATTAGCCAATGATTTTATCAAAGCGGGTTATAAAGATGAAATTCATCAAAAAACCGGATTGATCATTGGTCCTTACTTTTCAGCGACAAAAATTCGTTGGATTTTGGACCACGTTGATGGTGCTCAAGAACGTGCTGAAAAGGGTGAACTTTTATTTGGAACCATCAATACTTGGTTATTGTGGAAATTAACTGATGGCGAAAGTTTTATGACTGATTGTGCTAATGCTAGTCGAACGATGCTTTATAATATCAATACGCTTCAATGGGATGATGATTTATTAAAACTCTTTAATATTCCTAAAGTAATGCTGCCTGAGGTTAAATCTAACTCAGAAGTCTTCGGTATAACGAAGAACTATCAATTTTATGGATCAGAGATTCCTATCGCCGGAATGACAGGCTCACAACAGGCGTCATTATTCGGTCAAATGGCTTTTGAACCAGGGATGGTAAAGAATACTTATGGTACGGGTGCCTTTGCGGTCATGAATACCGGTAATAAACCTGCCATGTCAGATAATAATTTATTGACGACAATTGCTTATGGTATAAATGGTGAAATTAAGTATGCCTTGGAAGGTAGCGTGTTCGTCGCTGGAGCGGCTTTACAATGGTTACGAGATGATATGAAATTAATTCACTCTACGCCTGCAACTTCAGATGCGGCAAAGAGTTCAATCGATAACAATGAAGTTTACGTAGTACCAGCTTTTGCCGGATTAGGTGCGCCGTACTGGGATAACGAAGCTCATGGAACTATCTTCGGTTTGACTAGGGGAACGACAGACAAAGATGTTATTAAAGCTACTTTGCAGGCCATTGCTTATCAAACGAAAGATATTATTGAAACAATGAGTTCTGACTCAAAGATTCCAATTGAAGTCTTAAAAGTTGATGGGGCAGCTTCTGCTAATGACTATCTCATGCAATTTCAAGCCGATATTTTAGGTATATCGCTTCAAAGATCGTCTGAATTGGAAACTACTTCTTTAGGTGTTGCGTTCATGGCAGGTCTAGGAGTAGGTTATTGGAAAGATTTGGACGATATCAAGAAAAATTATCAAACTGGTAAAACTTATCAACCTAAAATGTCAGAATCAGTACGCACAAATCTATACGATGGATGGAAAGATGCCGTTGAAGCAACGATGGCTTTTAAACATAATATCTAATTTAAATAAGAGTCTATCTTAAAAGACTCTTATTTTTTATTGTTGTTATAAAAGGATTCTTATGAATTTTATTAAAAAAACTTTGACATGAAGTTTTTGAAAGTTTAATATTAATACATCATTGTGTAATGTGAGGAGAATTTTTTAATGGATGAGAAGAAGGACCGAGGATTTTTCGGTCAACCGACAGGTTTACGCACCTTGTTCTTAACTGAATTTTGGGAGAGATTCAGTTATTATGGTATGCGTGCCATTTTACTTTTCTATATGTACTATGCTGTAACTAAGGGCGGTCTAGGAATGGACCGTACTACAGCTGCTTCTGTTATGTCTATCTATGGTTCATTAGTTTATATGTCTAGTGTTTTGGGTGGATTTATCAGTGACAGACTTTTAGGAGCCAGAAGAACAGTCTTCTGGGGTGGTGTTGCCATTATGCTTGGTCATATTGTGCTATCACTTCCTATTGGTGAAACAGGACTGTTTACATCAATCGCCCTTATCGTTATTGGTACCGGACTTTTGAAGCCAAACGTATCCGAAATGGTTGGTGGATTATATAGTGAAGGCGATCCAAGACGTGATTCAGGATTCAGTATTTATGTCATGGGTATTAACTTAGGTTCATTGTTTGCTCCACCAGCTGTAAATGCTATGAGTAATCAATTTAATTTCCACGCTGGTTTTTCACTAGCTGCTATTGGTATGTTTATTGGTTTGATTGTTTACTGGTGGGATGGTCGTAAGTACCTTCCTGAAGAAAGCTTACATGCTCCAGATCCAATCACAGATAAAGAACGTACTAAGTTCTTCCAACGTGTTGCTCTTGTAGTATTGGTATTGGCTATTATTGTAATTGTAATGATTTTTGCTCATGCCTTTACAATCGATAACATCATCACAATTATCAGTATTCTTGGTATTGCTTTACCAATTGGTTACTTCATTATGATGATTTCAAGTAAGAAAGTTACTAAGGTCGAAAGATCACGTGTACTTGCTTATATTCCTTTGTTCTTAGCTGCCGTTATTTTCTGGGCAATTGAGGAACAGGGTTCAGTTGTTCTAGCCTTATTTGCCGCTGAACAAACAAACCTTAATTTTGCAGGATTTAAGTTATCAGCTCCATTGTTCCAAATGCTTAACCCATTCTTTATTATTATCTATACACCATTCTTTGCTTGGTTATGGATCAAATTGGGTAGACGTCAACCATCATCACCATCTAAATTCTGGATGGGATTAGTTGCAACAGCTATTTCATACTTTGTCTTGATCATTCCTTTGATGGGAATTGCACCAGGAGCAAAAGTTAGTCCACTTTGGTTAGTATTAAGTTGGGGTATTATTGAAATTGGTGAAATGTTGATTTCTCCAGTTGGTTTGTCAGCTACAACTAAACTTGCTCCTAAGGCCTTCAAGGGTCAAATGATGAGTATGTGGTTCTTAGCTGATTCTGCTGGACAAGCAGCTAATGCTCAAATTGTTAAGCTATACAATCCGGGGGACCCACATAATGAAATTATGTTCTTCGGTGTAACTGGTATTGTGACACTAGTTGTAGCGGTCATCTTGATTTTGTTTGTGCCAAAGATCAAGAAGCTTATGCAAGGTGTTAACTAAATTAAAATTAATATAGAGTCTTGGCTGATTTTAAATCAGTTGAGGCTTTTTTTTGTATGTTGGTGTCGGCAGTCTATCCATTACGTTTCAACTAAATCGGTCTTGTTGTGGAGGACGGCATACTACGCCACACTAAAAAAACTTCATTTTTTAGATTAAATAACAATTATTTTAAAAAATCCCTTGAAATGCGCTTGGTTTTTCGTTAATATTATTAAGTCGAATGAAGACAGAGCAACTCATGGAGGGGTAGCGAAGTCTGGCTAAACGCGGCGGACTGTAAATCCGCTCCTTCGGGTTCGGTGGTTCGAATCCACTCCCCTCCATTCATTGGGTTATAGCCAAGCGGTAAGGCAATGGACTTTGACTCCATCATGCGCTGGTT